>JADKGE010000020.1 GCA_016717115.1 Actinomycetota bacterium | reverse complement strand
TGAACTCCAGGCGGTACGGGACGTTCGGGGTCGTGCTCATGTGCTCTCCTCGGGAAGGGGGTGGGCGGCGACGACGAGCCGGTGCGGGCGCCCGTCGTCATGGTGGTAGCGAGCGGCCAGGTCCAGCACCGCGGCGGTCAGGTCGTCCGCGAACGCAGCCCGGTCGGCGGCCGATCGGAAGCCGATCTGGGTGTCGATGGTCAGGGTCGGCAGGCGCGTGCCGGACACGCCGGCCCTCTGCGCAAGGGCGCCGACCTCGCGCACCAGCCGGCCGGCAAGCGCGACGAGGTAGGCCGCCGACAGGTGGTCGGCGTTGGCGTCGGGGTCGGCCGCGGACGCGCTGACGGCCGCCGGCGACACGACGTACGATGCCGCCGATGCCTGCAGCACCCGCTCGGTGAGGCCGCCGTGCCGGCGCTCCTCGGACAGCTCCACCAGGCCGTGCGCCTCAAGCGCCTTGAGGTGGTAGTTGACCTTCTGGCGCGCGATGCCGACTCGGGCAGCGAGGCCGGCCGCGGAGGCCGGGACGGCCAGCTCGGCGAGCAGCCGGGCCCGGACAGGGTCCAGGGCGGAGGCGGCCGCTGCCGCGCTCTCGATGACCTCGACGTCCTGCATGGCGTCACCGTGCCATTGACAAGAAATATTGTCAATAGGGGTTGCGCGTCTGGGCGGCGACGAGTCGGCATCCTGACGGGGATCGAGCAGTGGCGTCGGTTCCCTGCCTAGGGTCCCGAACACCACCCGCGATACCGAGTCATGGGGTCACCACACCGTTCACTGTCCAGCGTCGAAAGCGACCACGCCTCGATGAAGGAGGAGGTCAGGGCCGGCGAACCCGGGTACTCCAGCTACGAGGGTTAGTGCCGCGACGACCTGGGCACGATCTGCATGTCGGACCCCCTGGACCGCGGCAGTGATGGTCTATGGCGCAGAGCGCACTTGCGAACAAGGAGGGTCGAGTCAGTGACGGAGGCAACGTGTCAGCGATGACCAGTCAGCCGGGTCCCGGGGTGCCGGCCGCCCGGGCCGACTCGGTGAGCAAGGTCTACCGGCTCGGCTCGGTCGAGGTGCCCGCACTGTTCGACGTGTCGCTGTCCGTGGAAGCCGGCGAGATGGCCTGCATCACCGGCAAGAGCGGCTCAGGCAAGAGCACGCTGCTTCGCCAGCTCGGCCTCATCGACCGGCCCACGAGTGGCCACATCGAGCTCGAGGGCCGCGAAGTCAGCGGCCTGTCGGAGTCCCGGCGCGCGGCGCTACGGCTGGATCGGCTCGGCTACGTGTTCCAGGAGTATGCCCTCATACCCGCACTCACAGCCCAGGAGAACGTCTACCTGCCGGCGCTCATGAAGGGGCAGCGTCGTGCCGCGTGCCGCGCCCGCGCGACCGAGTTGCTCGGGCAGGTCGGCCTCGGTGACCGGATGACGCACCGACCCAAGGAGCTGTCCGGCGGGGAGCAGCAGCGGGTGGCCATCGCCCGTGCGCTGGTGAACTGGCCGGCGATCATCTTCGCCGACGAGCCGACGGCGAACCTCGACTCGATCTCCGGGCGAACGGTCATGGAGACGCTGACGCGGCTCAACCGCGAGCTCGGCGTCACGATCGTGTTCGTCTCGCACGACCCTGATGACCGGCGCTGGGCCACGCGGCTCGTGTCTCTGCGCGACGGGCGGATCGAGAGTGACGAGCGGGCGGCGCCATGAGCCCGTTTCGGCGCACCCGGGTAGCGGTGTTCCTCGCCGTGCGCTCGCTCGCTCGCGGCAACGCAGGCGTCACGGCCATGTCGGTCGCGATGATGGCCGCGATCTTCATCAGCGTGATGTTCCTGCCCTCGCTCATCGCGGGTGCTACCGACGGCCTGAACCAGCAGGTCGTCGGGACGCTGACCGGCGGACTCAGCATCACCTCGACGTCGGGCGCCGTGATCCGCGACGGGACGGCGTACCTCGCCCAGGTCCGCGCGACCTCCGGGGGATAAAGCGACCCGGCCATGCACGTCGGCAGCGAGGTGGGCCACGCCACCGAGCAGGTGGCGCATTGCACCGACGCCATCGATCCCACGTCATACGCCGCGGTGTTCACCACGCCGCGGCACCTCATCGAGGGTGCGTGGCTGGAGCCGGACGACAAGGACGGCATCGTGCTCGGCATCGGCGTCGCCGGTGCCGACCCTGGAGACGCGGCGGACAGCACACCGCGTCGGTCGCTCAAGACCGTACACTGGCGACCCCGTACGTCACCCTGGCCGCGGCGAGCCATTGACTTCGTCGTGCGCGGCGTCTATCAGAACACCTTCCCGCTCAGCGACAGCGGCGCCTTCATCACGCTCACCGCCGCTGACTCGCTGGCGTCGACCACCGACGTGTCCGAGCAGCTGCGCACGACGTTCGACGCCCTCGACCAGTTGACCTCCACCCTGCGCACGGCATCGACGGAGTCCGCCGCGCTGGCTGGCGGCGCGCGGGGTGTGTCGACGGCGATCGGCTCGCTGGCGTCGAGCGCCGACTCGCTGGCGTCCAGCGCGTCGTCGGTGGACGCCGGTGCGTCCCGCCTCTCCTCGAGCGCTGCCGCGATCGCGTCGAGCGCGTCCGAACTCGCCGCCGCGGGCCGGTCGTTTGCCGAGGGACTCCAGGCGGCAGCAACGACGCTGGCGAAGCCCGCGGTGGACAGCGCCTCGGCCAGCGCCGCGGCGGCAGGTGCCGCCGCCACCGATGCCGCGGAGCTCGTGGCGTCGTGCCCGGCGTCGACCCCGGCCTACTGCGCCGCCATCGTCCGCCACGCGACCCTGTCGAAGGACGCCGCCGCCGCGGCCAGCACGTCGGCGAAGGCGACCGCCGCGCTGGCGGGTGCCGTGACGCGGGCGGCGACCTCCGCGACGGCACTGGCCGACGGGCTAGAACGGCTCTCGGCGGCGACGCGGGAGCTGGCGTCCGCCGCGGCGCAACTGGCCGACGGGACGGCCGGTGTCGCGACGGGCGCGGCGAGGCTGGCATCGGCGGCCAATCAGGTGGACGGCAGCGCACACGAGGTCGCCTCCGGCGCCGAGGCCCTGGCGGCAGCCCTGGCAAGCGGGGCCGACGTCACCGGACCGAGCAAGGCCGACCGAGACGCGACCCTCGCAAAGCTCGACGCCCTCGGCACGCCGCCCGGCCACGACTCGTTCACCCGCGTCGTCGCCACGATCGCGCCCGGCGCCGACTCCGAAGTCGTGCAGCAGCGCATCGCATCGCTGCGCAGCCGCGTCCAGGTCCAGGGCCCGGCGCAGCTCGCCGCAGCAATCCAGGACCAGCTCGACACCTTCGAGCTCATCGACCGCATCATGCGGGTGATGTCGTTGGTGGTCGCGGCGATCACGGTCATCATCATCACGTACGTCGACCTGGCCAACCGACGGCGTCAGGATAGGTCACGAGCGACTCATCGGTATCCGTCGGCTCTCATTGCGACCGCATCCCGTGCATCCGTTCAAGTCGTCACCGCGCTCGCCGGCACGGTCATCGGCTACCTGCTGTTCCGCTTCGTGCTCTGTGCTGATCCGTGTCGCGCACCGTTCCAGTTCTTGAGCGGCCCTGCCTTCCGCCGCTCGGCTATGTCGTGCCGGAGGTGACGCGGTCGAACGTCGTCATCCTCATCGCCGTGGCCGCCATCGCGGCGCTCATCCCCGCGGTGCGCGCCGTTCGGATGCGCATCCTCGATGCCATCTGGGGCTAGATGTAACCGGCCAGAGCGTTCATGACGGAACGCGGCTGAGGGGTGTGGTGCCTCCGATGCCGGGTGGGCGTTTTTTCATTGTTGTAGTGGTCGAGCCAGGGGCTGTGGGCTTGGCGCGCTGTGTTGTTGCGTGGTGAAGGCTGTCGGTGGCCCATTGGCCCAGGGGTGCGGTTGAACCGTTCCGCTCCCGTTCTCCCGCAGGGCAGTGGGTTTGATGAACAACTGCCGGGCTCCGAGTGGTGGCCAGGGCGGCCTTGGGAGCAGTTCGAGTGCCGGTAGGCGAACGCGTTATCGCTGATGACCTCGCGGATCGCGGCGCCGTGGGAGGCGGAAGCACCGCGCCGCGCAACGGACGCCGGCCGCGGTGGAGCCCTTCAAGCCGGAGGATCTCAGGCGTAGGCGACGCGGAGTGGTCGTCGACGACGGCGTGGCGTAGTCAAGCCGATCTTGATCGGCTTGTCGTGATGGTGGCGGTCGCGGCCCGCCCGGGAGCACGCCAGCCGCCCTCCCATCAAGGGATCCGCCCCACTTCCCGACGTCCACGGCAAACCAGATCCTGGGCTGGTCCCGCTCGTATCGGTGGCTCGTGGCTGCTTCGGAGGCCCGGATCACGCGCGGTGACGGGGTCCCGGGCCGCGATCGGCGGGGACGTGGTGGCGGGCAGCAGATCCTCGAGACCGTGCGCGCGGGCCACGCCTGAACCGCCGCGACCCGGTCCCGCCCATCCCCAACTCCCGTCGACGCCGCCACGACCCTGCCTCCACGTCCGCCTTCGTGCGGGTCGGGAAACGACTTCGCCCGACTGGACCGGTCGCGCAGCCCGTCCGCCCTCCATCGAACCGCGACCCAGCGATGGGCGCTGCCGCGAGATTCCCATCTCCTGGCCACGTGGCGAGACCGGACGCTTGTCCTGCCGGACCCGCTCGATCAGGCAGTGTGGCAACGGCCGTGAAACGTCAAACGGGCATTAGCGGTCATTTTTACCGAGGCCTCGGGCGGCGGGTGACGTCGCAATCACCACCGCAACCGGAGGTCTCACCTCATTTCAAGCAGCCGCCCTGACACCAACGCCCGGTGGCCGGTGAACAGCTAGGCCCGGAGCCGAGAAGGGCTCACGGCCTCCGAGGGGGTGAAGCGGGACTGCCGCTGAAGGACTTAGAAAGCAAGAAGATCCCCGGCATCAAGCATCGGTTGCGGGACGCCGAACCATCGCCACTTTCTGCTCCCATCGTGGGCCACCCCCTCAAAACAAGGGGAATGAAGCGACCGATCCTCGGGCCGGTCCTTCGTCATGCCATGCCGCCCGGGTCAGCGGCGACGCCGGGCACAGGCGTCCGCGAGGATGCTGTCCGCGACCGAACGGAGGCCGCCTGGCTGCTGGGGACGGTGGCTCCGCTGAGTCCGCCGTCGTTCCACGCGTGGCCAGGCCGTGCAGACGAGCCTTCAGCCGCCATCGGGCGGGGTCGTGGGCGGTCGACGGCCGGTCGCGGTCGACGAGCATTGCAGCAGATCGACTCCCCGCCTGGGCGAATGCCGGGGTGCGCGCCGGCGTTCATGCCGGCTACTCCCGCGAACATCAGCCGAGTTGCTGGGGCTGGGGACATCGCGAAGTCGAGGTAAGCCCTTACCGATGGCAACCAGAGTCTCATCGACTCCCCTCGTCGAGCCGCGACCGCATCAGCCTCGGGCGGGTAGAGACGTGGCCGTGGGTGCCCAGTTCGAGAAGCGGGTCCTCCCGATCGGGAGTGAAATGGTTAGCCGGGGCCGCGTGAGAGACGCCCAGGCGGCGCGCCAGCCCCCGGAACGTGACGGCATCGACTCCGCTTCCTGCTCGAGCAGGAGGCCCGCCTCGGCAAGCAGCGCCGCTCGCAGGTCGCCGTGATGGTAGGTGCGCCATCAGCTCTGCCCACCTGAACAGGGAGAGCGTGCGGGGCTTCGGAGTCATGGCCCCATTTCCTCCGAAGCAATCTTGACACCGTCAAGTTCATCCCCTATCTTGACGGCGACAAGTTCAAGCAGAAGGAGACGGAAATGACGAACGCGGTGTTCCCGCTCGGCTCACGGCCAGCATCGAGGGAGACGTGGTGTGTCTTCATCGGGTCCCGGCTGAACCGCCTGCGCAGCCTTCCGCGCATGCTGCGGTGGTCGTCAGACGACGCGGATGCAGTCGGAGCCTGATGGCACAGCCGATCGCGCTGCCTCCATACGGGAGAACTTCTTCGGCCGCGTCACCCTCTCCGCAGTACTGGCGCGACTTCGAGAGTTCTCGAGAGGTACGCCTGGGCGGCGGACGCCGGTGCGCCCGGGCGCCTGGCGGGACCAACCTCGCCTTCGGTCCGCGACTCCGGGCGACATCGGCATCTGGCACGAGATTTCACTTGTCCCTGCGGGCTCGTACGAGACGGGCGTACGGGGAACATGCTGGCGTTCGGCCTGGCGCGCGCGGGCACCCGTTGCTTTGGCAGCAGAACGGCACTCCACCGCGGCATCACGGGCAGGACGCGAGAGCTGGTGAGCCCGCGCTGGTCGAGGCGGCACTAGGCGTCGGAGCGCTCCGGCGGCCGGCGTGGCGCGTTACGGGTCCGGCTTCCCGCGCGGAGCACGGCGCTGCTGACAGCAGGATTTTGCGATCTACCGGATCGCCCCACCCTGCTGAACGAGCATGAGGGGGCCCAATGGCCTCAACGTCCGGAAGCCTGCGGTCCCCTGAAAAACATTTTAAAGGCCCCTGGAGAACCAGGGACCTCAGTCGCACCGGAACGATCAATTGCGGGCGGGGA
>JADKGE010000019.1 GCA_016717115.1 Actinomycetota bacterium | reverse complement strand
GCCAGAGCGTTCATGGCGGAACGCGGCCGAGGGTATGGTGCCTCGGATGCCGTGGTGGGTGCGCTCATTGTTATGGTCGCGGTCAGGCCAGGGGTCTGAGGCTGGCGCGCTGGTCATTCTGCTTTGGTGAAGAGGCTGTCGGTGACCCATTCGGCCTGCAGGTGCGGTTGAACCGTTCGACTTTCCCGTTCTGCCAGGGCGGTGGTTTGATGAACAGCTGCCGGGCTCCGAGGTGTGGGCGGCGCCCAAGTCGTTCGAGTGCCCGGTGACGAACGCGTTGTCGCTGATGACCTCGCGGATCGTGACGCCGTGGGAGGCGAAAACTGCGCAGCGCTGGCCGGGACGCCGGCCGCGGTGGAGCCTTCTCGTCGGGAGGATCTCGGCGTAGGCGACGCGGGAGTGGTCGTCGACGGACGGCGTGGACGAAAGTAGTCGAAGCCGATCTTGATCGGCTTATCGTGATGGTGGCCGGTCGCGGCCCGGCCCAGAGCACGCTAGCCGCCTCCATCAGGATCCGCCCCGGCTTCTTGACGTCCACGTGAACCAGATCCTTGGCCGGTCCCGCTCGTATCGGTGGCTCGTGGCCTTCGAGGCCCGGATCGCGGCGCTGGTTGACGGGGTCCAGGGCCGCGATCGGCGGGACGTGGTGGCGGGCAAGGATCCTCGAGACCGTGCGCGCGGGCGCCCGTGGCCTCCGCATCCGGTCCCGGCCCATCCCGCAACTCCCGTCGCGCCGCCACGACCCTGCCCACGTCCGCCGGGCGTGCGGGTCGGGAACGACTTCGCCCGACCTGGACCGGTCGCGCAGCCCGTCCCAGCCCTCGCATCGAACCGCGCGACCCAGCGATGGGCGCACTGCCGCGAGATTCCCATCTTTCGGCCACGTGCGAGACCGGACGGCGATCCTGCCGGACCCGCTCGATCAGCAGGCAACGGCCGTGAAACGTCAAACGGGCATTAGCGTGACTCATTGGGACCTCCGGAGCTGGCGGGTGACGTCGCAATCACCACCGCAACGGAGGTCTCACCATTTCAAGCAGCCACGCCCCAGCTACGCCCTGGCCGGTTACGCTAGGCGGGCGCGAGAAGGGCTCATGGCGCCCGAGGGGTGTGAAGCGGGACTGCCGCTGAAGGACTTAGAAAGCAAGAAGATCCCGGCACGTCACATCGGTTGCGGGGACGCCGAACCATCGCTTCACTGCTCCCACATCGTGGCCACCTCAAACGAAGATGACGAAGGACCGATCCTTCGGGCCGGTCCTTCGTCATGCCATGCCGCCCCGGTCAGCGGCGACGCCGGGCCGGGAAGGCGTCCGCGAGGATGCTGTCCGCGATCGAACGGAAGGCCGCCTGGCCGCCAAGGACGGTGAAGCCTTCGCTGAGTCCGCCGTCGTTCCACAGCGTGGCCAGGCCGTGCACGAGCGCCCAGGCCTTCAGCCATCGGGCGGGGTCGTGGGCGGGGTCGACGGAGCCGGTCGCGGTCGTGACGAGCATTGCTGCAGATCGACTACCCGCCTGGGCGAATGCCGGGTGCGCGCCGGCGTTCATGCCGGCTACTCCCGCGAACATCAGCCGGAAGTGCTGGGGCTGGGACATCGCGAAGTCGAGGTAGCCCTTACCGATGGCAACCAGAGGCTCATCGACTCCCTCGTCGAGCCGCGACTGCATCGCCTCCGCGAGCAGGACGTGGCCGTGGGTGCCCAGTTCGAGAAGAAGGTCCTCCCGATCGGCGAAATGGTAGCCGGGGGCCGCGTGCGAGACGCCCAGGCGGCGCGCCAGCCCCCGGAACGTGACGGCATCGACTCCTTCCTGCTCGAGCAGGAGGCCCGCCTCGGCAAGCAGCGCCGCTCGCAGGTCGCCGTGATGGTAGGTGCGCGCTTGCTCAGCACCGCCCACCTGAACAGGAGAGCGTGCGGGGCGCCGCGGAGTCATGGCCCCATTCTCCCGAAGCAATCTTGACACCGTCAAGTTCATCCCCTATCTTGACGGCGACAAGTTCAAGCAGAAGGAGACGGAAATGACGAACGCGGTGTTCCCGGGTCGGTTCACGGCCAGCATCGAGGGAGACGTGGTGGTGTTCCTCATCGGGTCCCGGCTGAACCGCCTGCGCAGCCTTCCGCGCATGCTGCGGGTGGGTCGTCAGATGACGCGGATGCAGTCGGAGCTGATGGCACAGCCAGATCGCGGCTGCCTCCATACGGAGAACTTCTTCGGCCGCGTCACCCTCTCCGTGCAGTACTGGCGCGACTTCGAGAGCCTCGAGAGGTACGCCCGGGCGGCGGACGCCGAGCACCTGGGCGCCTGGCGCGAGTTCAACCGCCTTGTCCGCGACTCGGGCGACATCGGCATCTGGCACGAGACTTACCTCGTCCCTGCGGGCTCGTACGAGACGGTGTACGGGAACATGCCGGCGTTCGGGCTCGCGCGCGCGGGCACCCACATGGCAGCAGAACGGCACTCCACCGCGGCATCACGGGCAGGACGCGAGAGCCAAGAGCCCGCGCCGGTCGAGGCGTACTAGCGTCGGAGCGCTCCGCGGCCGGCGTGGCGCAGCACGGGTCCGTCTTCCCGCGCGGAGCACGGCGCTACGACAGCAGGACTTGCGAGGCACCGGATCGCCTCACCCCGTTGAACGAGCATGAGGGGGCCCAACGGCCTCAACGTCCGGAAGCCCGCGGTCCCCCGGTACGACGAAAGGCCCCTGGAGAACCAGGGACCCTCAGTCGCACCGAACGATCAATTGGTAGCGGGGAGAACCTGAGGATGCACGATCTTTCGGTTGGGAAGCACGCGAGTTACCCTCACAAACAGCCACTTCTGCACCCCCCTCTGCACCCGCCTGGGGGTGCAAGCCTGCACCCCCCTCGCACACTTAGGCAATCACGTCGAGGTCAGTACTGCACGCCACCACCGGCTCCATCCCGAGTGCACCTTCGGTGGCACCGCGGCCGCAGCAAGTAGCAAGAGCCCGAGGAATCTCGCGGATCAGGACGTTGCGGTTCGCCACCGCGAGCGCCCATTCGACATCCTCGTGAATCAGAGATCTCCGGCGAGTTGGACGCTTGGCTACGTCTCGATTGCGACAACGCGCCGGACTGCGACATCGGACTCAACCGCTGCCCTGATGATGCGAACTTCGCCGTTAACTCCGGGGGCAGCAGGTTTGGTCCCGGAACCGGCTATCACCAACAGGCACGCGGACTCATCGCCCCGATCGAGTTCGGGCAGCCTTGTCCACAGAGGCCACTTCGGTTGCATGGCCGTACGCGTCACCGATCGCGCAACAGACCCATGCGATCAGAATGTGCGGATCGGACGCACACGCCACGGAGGATTGTCGATGTTCTTGTTGCGGCTGCCCGTAGAGCCACTTGACAAGGAAATCAGCCAGGCGTCCCAGTCATTCGCCTGCGTCGAACTCCAATATGAGCCAACAGTGAACCCGAAATCGCTCCCAGCAAACGTGCCATCTTGCGCTCCGGAACAATCCACTGAGGGCGGTGCTGGACTGCTGGGGCTACGCGAGTAGTTGCACATCGCATTTAACTCAGACCAAGACGGCAAGAACCACTCGCCTGCACTGGAGTCTGTAGCAGGGTATGCGAGCACGGCTGCCGCCGCATCGGAACTGCATTCGACAGAAGCAGCCATCGCAGCAGTGTTGGCCGCACCGGTTCCCACCGCAGTACCTATTGCAAGCGGAACATCAACAGGGACGCTGTCACACCACGTCAGGCGACTACTGTCGCCAGCGACCCACGTGCTCGGTGCCATCTCATAGCGCAGACCGCTGTCGATCAGGAAGATGAGTCCACCACCAGGGCCGATATCGCCCACGCGATAGGTCACTGACGACGATGAGCCAGCAGCGGCCGCAACGGGCGTCTTGGCCCACACGATGGTGCGGGTGCACGTCCAGCCGCCCTTGCCGTTGTTGGCCCACTGGTCCCACGATGCATGCCAGCTCGGGTCCGTTCCCCACGAGGCCTGCCACGCGGTTTCGCCCGGCTGGGCAACACAAGCCTCGCTTTGGCTCGCGCGCTGGTACGACTGCACCTGCACCGAATCGGCTGACGCGACGCTGGCACCGAACAATGTGCCGGCGGCGACCAGCAGCACAGCCAACGTCGCAAGCAAGCCACGCGAATCAACCGACTTCGCCACGACGCCAACAGCACGCATGCTCTCCCCCTAGGAGTAATTGCCCCTCACCATCATCCTCATCGACTGTAGGGGCATGCGTCCTGTGAAGCCGCCTCAGAAATGTCCACCTCGACTCGGGCTCCAGTTGCCGCAAGGGCTTGCTGTCGGTTGACATGACACCGTTACCGCACTGAACGAAGTCACCGAGTCCGCCAACGTCGCTGACAAGGTATGCGGACATGTCAGCACGCACCCGACAGCAGCGAACCTAGAGCCCCGAAACGACTCGAGGGCCCCAGCTTTCGCTGAGGCCCTCAGGCCGCAAAGTTCAACTTAGTTGAACCTTCAAGTAGCGGGGACAGGAGCCCTCGCTTCGCTCCTCCCAAATCCTGGCGCCTCACCATGAAACGGAAAATGGACCGGCCCTTCGGGCCGGTCCATTTTCCGTTGGTAGCGGGGACAGGGGACATGGTTCAGATCGGCCGGGTGAGGAAGATGCTGTCCGTCCTCACAAACAGCGTTCTGATCTAGGTTCTGACTCACGTGCTGGACCACCTTCTGAGCCACATGCGACGGCGTTGCCTGACCTGGGCGAACTAGGTCCGACATCAGCGCCGGACGGCATTGCCCCGCGCGATTCGATCCAAACACGGCCATCGGACAGTTGGGTGCCGCGAATACAGGTCAGTCCTGAGGACTCGACAGCGACCTCCGGCGGCAGCGCCGCATCCTCCGTGGAGTCGTGGTGGTCGACGGCTCGACCGTGCGACGTAGCGCCGACGCGTCTAGGTCGTGCGTCCAGGAGCGCATCAACGCTCAGCGCGACCAGCTGCCGGTGGGTGGGCACAGGCGGGCGGCCGCGAGGTACCTCTCGATGCTGAGGTTCGCGGAAATGTCATCGCCTTGGAGGGCGTATCCGACCTCGCCGGGGTCCACCCAGGCGAGCCGGCTTCCGTATCGCCGCCGGAGCTCCGAGCTGATGTCCACGATCGCCCTCCAGGCCTCGAAGCCGGACGGCTCCCGGTAGACCTCGGTGCCCTGGTGCTTGAGCACCAGCCATTCCGGGGACATCGGATCATGGCCGCCGTCGCCCTCGAACGTGAACGACAGCGTCGCCCCGTCGAAATCGGGCAGCGTGGTCAGCAGCCGGCGGCATTCCTCCTTGGTGGTGCGCTTGCGCTCGACCGCTTCGGCCCACGGCATCATCTCGATGGCCTCCGGGTTACCCGCCTTTGCCTGTTCTCGGACCTCGGCTTCGGTGGCATAGGCGATCACGGCCAGACGACCCTCGCACTTGGGGCAGTTGATCTCGAACAGCTCGTCGAACGGCTCCATCGACGCCTCGGAAGTGCTCCCGGACCACTGGCACCTCTGGCAGACCCACGTTTCGGTCTGCCAGTCCGAGAAGTGCGACTGGGCCATGCACGCCTTCCTTCATTCGCCACCGCCAGGAGCGGTGTCGCGGTCCGATCACGGCCTTCGGTTGGTGGGCCGCGAGGTCAACGCCCGAGGCTCGCTCAGTTCCCGGCCATGTGCCAGAACGGGTCTGTGTCGGCCCGATACCAGCGTCCCGTCTCGGGGGATCGCGTGAACGTTCCGATCCAGCCGAGGGACAGGCTCACCACGTCGACCATCTCCCCCGGCCCTGAGGGAACTGGCGCCTGGGCAAGGGCGGAGTACCAGCCCACTCCACCATCGACGACCACCATCGGTAGGGAGCCATCGCAATACCGGACGACGCCTGGCCGCAGATCGGCCAAGGGACCGTAGCAATGCCCCGACAGGTGCAGGGGATTCCCGCCACCGCTGATCGGGTTGGAGATTCCCGTTGTTGCCGCGGCACGTTCGACGGCATCTAGCCAGCCCTCGAGGGTCCTCCAGTCCACAGAGGTCGCGGAAAGCCTTGGTACGACTAGGCCGTCGAGGCCCTCGGCGGAACCGACTTGGCCAAGGCTGGCACGTCCAAGCCATGCCACGAGCCACTCCAGTTGGCCATCTCGAGCCCACACGTCGTCCAGCAGCCGCAACGAGGGACTGGTCCTCGGCCTTCCGGCCATGAGCCACGCCGCGAGTCCTTGGTCGAGGCGCGACCAGCCAAGGGCGTACCGCATGAGATGAAGCGCTGGCACCCAGTAGGCCCCGGCCTCCATGGCCTGCGTCCCAGCGACCGGTGTGGCGGGAGCCCGGAGCGTGGTTCGCGGATCGCGCAGCTGAGCCCACAACCACGGCACGGCCCATCCCCACTCCACCTGCTCGCCCCACGCCGTCCCGAGCGCTTCGTGCTCGTCCCACTCCTCGTCCTGCAGTGCGTGGTGCAGATTCTTGGTCCAGGCCGGCCGTCCGGTCCGGCGAATCCGCCGTCGCCGGGCAGCCAGCGGCTCCCATGGAGGCCGGGCACCCTCGAACCTCAACGCATCTCCACTCACGGCTGATCCCCCCATCAAGGTGATCGAAACGGTACTCACCGTCGCCTCTGCGTGTCGCGCCCGCGCCATCATCGTCCCTACAAGGGGGCGCCATGAGCGACTCAAGCCGCCTGGCCACGACGCGCCAACCGACGTGACCTCGACCGACGGAGCGCAATCTGCTGGCAGCGCCCCATGGGGATCTTGCTCCACATGGCGCTGGAGGGAGTCCACTGGGCAAAATCCGGCAGGTAACGTCGTCAGACGTTCGGCCCTGACCGTCAGCCCGCGGCGTCATGCTGTGCCGAAGAGAGATGGACGAGCTTCCGGGAGGACGCCATGCCGGTGGAGTACGTGTGTGAGTTCTGCGGTCACGCGGGTCGCGTATGGGACGAGGTCGATGTTGATCGTGTCCAGTGCCGGGACTGCGGGGAACTTGTGGTTCCCCTGCCGCCCGGGAGCGGCATCGTTGATGGGGACGACTAGCCGGCCGCGAGCTCGCAACCGGCTACTCCATCAGCAGGGACTTGTTGACCGCGAGATCGATGTAGACGACGAGGTCCTGGAACTCCGTCGGTCTACCGGAGACTGCGCGTGCCGCTTCCGCGATCCGCTCTCGGTAGAAGCTGGTCCGATAGGTCGCCGCGATCCAGTCCTTGGCCGATCTGTGCTGGGTCCTTCCGGAGTCGAGCGCCTCACGGTGTGCCTGCCACAGCGACTCCCAGGTGACTCCGGGCTTGTCGACGAATGCCTCGACGGGGAGGTAGTGCACGATGTCTGCGGCCGAGAGGGAGAACGGTGCGACCCGCGACTGGACGCCCAACTCGATGGCCCGACTGAGGAACTCGCCGAGGAACTTGTTCTCCGGCGCTTGCTTCCTTGTTACGGGATCTCGTTTGGTTGGGAGGGCCTTTCGGATGCGAGCTCCCGCAGCGTCGGACCCTTTCATGGAGGCAATCGTCACGGCCTCGTTCCACGCGCTCGTGACGACTGCTGCCGAGATGTTGTCCAGCAGTGGTACGAGTACGGCGTCGGTGAACTCGAACAGGAACCGACTGTCCAAGGTGGACGGAAGCTGAGCTGCCCCTCGCAGCGGCAGGATGACGACGCGGAGCCGATCCAGATCATCGCCGACGAAGTGCCTGAGGACGATCTCGTCATGCAGCCCCTCGACCAGGAGGAAGGCGCGGCTGCGCCGCAGCAGGTCGCTTGGCTGGAGACCGAGATCATGCATCTGCCGGCGATCGACGTCGGTCAGCTCGGTCACCTGCGATCGGCTCACTATTTCCAGGGTCGAGCCGTTGAAGATCTCGTGGTCGGTTGGATGGACCCGGTAGACGGCCGAGCCCATCGAGTCAAGGAGTTCAGGGCTGTGCGTGGCGACGACGACGTAGGCGCCTTCACGTTGCGCGAGCCACTTGAGTCCCTCGGCCATGTGGGACTCGGCGGCTCGATGCAGCGCGGCCTCCGGCTCATCAATGATGATAAAGGTCGGCTTCTCGAATCTGAGAACGTCACTCGACGCCACTGAGGGAACCTCGCCCGACCAGTTTCGAGTGGTTGCCTTGATGGCGAGCTTCACGGCGAGAATGGACCATCTCCTCTCGGCCCGGCTCAGTTCCTCCAGCCGGAGACCAGATGCCGTGAGCAGGCCGAGTGTGTCGCCGCGGAGCACACTCTTCACATCGTTTGAAACGGTCACCCTCAGTGCGGGAGGATCGAGGAGCAGTCGCCGAAGGATGTCGTTGGCCACGGCTTCAACTCGCTTGGACCACATGCCCAACACGAGTCTCGTGTGAAGGAACGCCCTGAGAAGCGGGACCTGTTCGAGCTGATTCAGCCCTTCGAGGTCCTCGAGATGCACGTTGTCCGGGGAGTAGTTGCACCAGCCATCGTCCCCCAGCAGTCGTGCATAGTCGCCGGCTCCCACAGCACGGAGTGCCGTCGCCTCAGACGCCTCGCCGTCCTCGATGAGCACGTCGAACTGAGACCCGTACTTCCAGGCCTCCACCTCCAGTTCAGATGACTGGATGGGTATCGGCAGCCCATCGGGGATGTCGTAAGCGGCGTTATCTAAGCCATCGACCCTCTGCTGGTTGGGAAACGAGGCGAAGACCTGGCCGTCCTCCGAAGCCCGAATGAGTTCGACACCATGGTTGAGGTCGACCGGCGCGTCGGCGATGGCGAGCACCCCCGCGGCCTCATCCCAGTCAAGGACGTCTCGCAGTCCCGTTCTGTCCAGATGCTCGTGCGCCTGTCGATGGTCGCCCGTCAGGAAGGCTCGAACGCCGAGCTTGAGCTCCTGATCAGCATCGAAGACGCCCCGGGTGAGTGGGCTTGCATCAGGGCTCAGCGCCAGGTATGCGAGCCATGTCCGCTCTTGCCGCCAGCCGGGAGCGTAGGCCCACTGCCGGCCTTGCAGGAGCACCGCCTTGAACTCCTCGACAGACTCGGAATGGCCGATGCCCCAGAACCTGTCATCCTTTTCGGTGCCTAGGAATGCGTCGAGATTCTTCACTCTGTCGAAATCCGCTTCCAGGAGGAGAACCGAGTCGGCGAAGGGACTCATCGCACTGCCGTCCAGACGGACCCGCCGGCCCACGAGGCAGGAGTAGAGGCAGTCGAGAATCCAGGACTTGCCCGCCCCGTTGAGGCCGTACAGCACGGTGAGCCCAGGCTGCAAGGGCAGGGCCACGCGATACAGGGTCCGCCCGACGCACGCAATCCGAGGATGCGGAACGCGTCGCCCTCTGGCACGGCTACCCTCCTTCTCGAAGCCACCGTACAAGACGAAGAGCCCACCGCGCCCCTCCGATCACTCGCCGGCAGGCCTACTCAGGACGGCGCCCGGGGGGTTGCGCACGTCGTCATCGGATGGTGAGGCGTCACCAGTCACGAGGCCATCACGATGCGAGAGTATTCAGTCGCGTGCAACCGCCCAATCCGGTTTCTCATTCACTACTCGCCGCGGCAGGTTGGCTCCCCCAGGTGCCACGGGGGCGACGCGAACATGTCGACCGGTCTTGGGGCGGATTCGCGCCTTGGGCGAAGGGCCGCCGCTCCGCATTCGGGACACTCATGAACCATGTCGAGGTCCTCGCCTGGGCGAACAGCGCGGATCGTGAATCCGCAAGCGGCACATTCGAGCGACATCACAGCTCTCCCGGGATCGACTCAAGTACTGCGGCTACGACGAGTTCCATGACGCGGTCGTTCCAGCGCACGTCCAGTCCGAGGCAGTGTGGACCTGCACGCTAGCCTTCGGCCGCAATCTGATCAGCGAGCACGGCCACCTGTCCGAGGATCTCCCTCGGTGGACGAGTCAGGTCGAGGTGCTCGATCGTGAGTTCGATGCCCAGCGGGGGGATGCTGTGCCGTCGCGGCACGGGCGGCCCGTCCGCATACACCAGCGTTGCGTGGGCGATCCTCGTCGCCGTGGCGTAGGCGTGCAGCTGGTACAGGTCAGGGTTGAGACCTCCGCCAGCGTCTCGCTTGTACTTGACGTCTCCGACGAAGCGGCATTGGCCAGCGTGCCACCAGCTGAGATCCGGCTCGAGTCGGATGCGCCCGGCCTCGTCGAGGCTGAGGGGCGGGCAGTGCGTCCCGTCCGGGAAGGCCGCGTCCGAGGCGTGTAGGGCCTCGGCAAGCGCGGTCCGGACGAAACGCTCGAACACGCTCGCGAGGCTCAGTGTTAGCCCGATGGCGGGCCCGCGTTCCCGCACTGAGGTGGGGGCTGGCCTGGGCGAGGATCAGCCGGGCGAGCTCGACGGCTGACCGGTAGTGGATGTTCAAACGCGTCCACGTCACGGTCGGGACCGCCGCGGGGTGGAACCGGGTGAAGGTCGTCTCCGCGGCCAGGCCCGCGATGACGCGGCGCAGCCGTCGGGTGGCGTCGGCGTCGCGGGTGCGCAGTGCGTGAAGGACGAGCCCGGCGGCCAGGAGCAGGCGGTTCTCCAGGATGTCGGCGTCGTACTCGGCGTACCGAACCGCCAAGGGAGTGTCGAGTCCTGGCCGCGACCGCAACTGCTGCGCGAGGTCGATGCGACCGCGAACGGTGAACGAGTCGTCGGCGACCTCGTGATACCCGTGCAGCACGCCGCGCCGAAGCGCACGCTCACTCACCTGAGCGAACAGGCTGGCGAGGCCGGCGTTGACGTCGTCGTACGTGCCCAGGTCCACGTCGTCGGCCCGCCAGGTGCTCGGATCAGCCGTGTAGGCCAGCATGAAGAGCACCTGCGAGATGGCGATCTTCGGCTGCACGATGATCATGCTGTCGCCGGCGGCCGCGGTGCCGACAACGTCGGCGAGTGCGATGTCGACCGCGCCCGGGGTGGTCAGGGACGGCTGGACCGTGGCCTTGAACACCGTCCGGAGCACTTCGCAGACCGCTGGTTCCAGCTGCACGGTGTCCCGGCGCTCATACTCACGGAGCAGGATCGTCTTCACTCGCGGCGTTCACCTCCTGCATGAGGCGGTCCAGCTCGAAGCCGGCGATGCGGTCCGGTTGCCCGTAGTAGTAGTCCGCGATCGTGGGCATGACGGCATGAGCCCAGATGCGCTCGAGCCAGGCCTGGTCCAGCACCGGCCGCATGAAGTGGCTGGGACCGATCGCCAGGGCCGGATCGTCGAGCTTGGCGTTGGCATGGGCGACAAGGTCGGCCACCCAGTGCATCTCGGGGTGGAGATGGGACAGGTAGCGCGGGAGGACGTCGGCCACGGGAAGCTGGTCGGCGAGGAACGGAACGAAGTAGAAGCGACGTCGGAGTGCGGAATCGAGCAGGGCTATGGACCGGTCTGCGCTGTTCATCGTGGCGATGAAGTACAGGTTGCGGGGCAGGCGGAACTGCTCGTGCCCGGAGTACAGCAGGGTCGCGGGCGCGTTGCGGTACTCCAGCAGGAAGTACAGCTCCCCGAACACGCGTGCGACGTTGCCACGGTTGATCTCGTCGATGATCAGGACGTAGTCGTGGTCGGGGTCGGCCGCTGCTCGCGATGCGATCGACTTCAGTGGTCCGTCGACGATGCGGTAGCCCGATCCATCGACGTTGGGGCGTAGCCCCTCCACGAAGTCCTCGTATGCGTATGAGGGATGGAACTGCACCAATTGGACGCGGTCAGACGACTCGGCGAGCCAGGCGCCCAGTTCGCGGGCCACGTAGGTCTTGCCGGTACCGGGCGGCCCCGTGAAGATCACCTGCCCCTTGTCCCGCAGCAGGTCGACGGCGTCGGAGAGGAAACCGTCATCAAGGTAGAGCGACTCCGCCAGTTCATGAAGGTCCGACGGCGGCTCGGGTTTCGGCGGACGTGGCGGGCGCGGACCCTTCTCGGGCGGAGGCGTTCCCTTGACCGCGCGCCACGATTCGACGGCATCTCGCGCACCTTCGGGCCACTGGTCGACGGGCCACTTGATCAGCACCCACAGCAGGCTCTGGGCATCGAGGCGGTCGCGGAGCGGTTGGCCAGTGCGGCCGACGATGTCGATGACACGGTCGAGGAACTCCAGGTAGACGGCGTATCGCTCCCCCGGGGTCGCGGTCGGTTGTGGCTTCCAGAAGCCGAAGACGCGATAGGCGGTGTCCATGGCTTCGGCCCGCCAGGGGGGCAAGTTCGTGGGATCGACGGCACCGAGCAGAGCCGCGGCGAGACTCACTTTGGCGCCTGACCCGGTGAGGACTTCGTCGGGCACCCGGCTCGAGAAGTCGTCGATCGACCACGCTCCGGGATCGGCCCATAGCGCGGTGAGGGCGGTGCGCGCGTCCTCAGGGTGTCCCTCCGCCCAGGTGAGGAAGGAGTCCACTACCTGCCAGGAGGCGAGGTTGAAGGGCTTGGTGGTGAGAGCCCGCTTCAGTGGCGGGAGCCAATCCCCGTCTGGGGTTGCCACGGATTCCCTTGCCGCTGCTATGCGCTCGGCGATGTCAAGCTTGTAGTCGCGTTCACCTTCCTCGAGGTCGAAGGCGGTCTGGACGTAGTGACCCCAAGCGGCCGCATTGAGCCAGATGGGCGTCGGCTCGCTCCACTGCCAGACGAAGGGGGCGCCGTAGAGACTGCTGAAGTGCCTGTCCCTCCACGTCACATTCGCTGGAAGAGACGTGGCGAGCCGGCTCATGCGGAGCGGCTCAGGGTCGTCTGGACTACCGGCCAGATCTGGCCAAACCCGCAGCATGTGCGATCGATGCTCTCGGCTGACGACGGAAGGGAACGTATCCGGGAAGAGGAGGTGTTCAAGTGCGGAGCTCTGGATGATTGCGCCCTGTCTCGAGACTCCGGAGATGGCGTCGAGGTAGGCCACCGGATCGGACATAACCCTTGCGCGCTCGGCCTCGGGCAAGGACTTGAGGGCAGTCACCACCTCTATGAGGTAGCCGTACTGACGCCACCGGTTTGTGAGAAACGCCTGTCCTGGTGACACCAGGCCGGCGTCAAGCGTCTTTCCAAGGACGTCGGGCACGTCCTCGGTTCCGGTCGAGAACTTGAGCACTCGGGAGACGATCTCGCGCTTCCTGGCGCCTGTGATGGTGGAAGCGTCGGCGATGAGCAAGTGCACGAATAGCAGCTCGGCCGCGAGCTGGACAACACCGGCCTCGAGGTTCCCGATCTGCCCCTTGAGCTTCGTCAGAAAGTCATCTGCGCTCTGGTCCGGATTCCGAACGAAGTGCTCGACGAGCAACTGACCGTTGGCAAGAGTGCTGCTCTGCATCCCCCCGAAGAGGGAACCGTCGGCGACGAGGCATCGCTCTCGCCAAAGCGCCGCCGCCTCGTACACCGGTTGTGACGACGGGTAGGGCATCCGGGTCGTAGACATCCGATCCTCCTTGTGAACCACGTCGGTTCCTATCCCATCCTTCTGCCGGCTCGACTAGGTGACCTATCGCTCCACCCACTCCTGGTGAGCATCGGTCCACGAGCGTCCAGTGGGTGATGGTTTCGCCTTCATCAGCAGTCCAGGGTGAGGCATCGGCAGCCAGCGGAAGGTCTGGGAGTCCAGGCGAATGTCACCGACGATTCCGTACCCGTCTAGACGCAGGTCTGCGACACGGCGGGCGGGGTGATGCGGTTCGGCATGGAGCAGGGTCAAGGTGTCCCACGACTCCTGTCCGAGCGTGACGATCAGTTCGGGTCTCGTCTCCAGGATGAGTGATGTGATCCAGGGACCGAAGCGCTCGGATGCGAAGTTGGGCACGTCCCATCGACCGACCCGCCTTGTGGGGAGGGAGGCCGGCTGGAACGTCGTCCCGTCGCTGCGCGCGAGCCGTTCGGCGACCGGGCTGTAAGCGGCGTCGATGGCGTCCCCCTGCTTGCGTCCCTTGACGGGAAGAGGGCCTCCTCGGGTGTCCGTTCGGTGGACCAGGAATACGGGGTATACGTCGGCGAGGACAGTCTCCTCGAGTGGGATGCTGAGGCCAGCGAAGTAGGTGTCGAGTTCCTTCCCGGATGGCCCGTTCAGCGGCGAGGCCGCCACGTGCCCGTGCTGACCCGGCTCGTCGCCGACGCGGAATCCGACGTCGGCGATCCAGCTATCGACCCGTGCCCGCACGCCTGCCGGGGCGCTCACGCAGGTGGCGTCGTCGTCGCCTCGCCAGAACACGCATGGCTCGACATCAACGGCCATCGCGGACACGCCCCACTCGCCTGGGCCAGCTGCGCCGAGCCATCCGGGGCGCACCCAGCGCACGTGGACGGCCGACGGGTACACCCCCAAGATGAGCTGGCGTGCTCGGCCGGAAGGCTCCCGTGCCGGACGCGGCCCATTGGGACGACCGAAGGGGAAGGAGCCGTCAACGCCGGGCAGGCGCGGCGGCGGTGCGGGCAGGCTCATCGTGGTCCACCCATCGGCCGGCGCATCGAAGTGCACCGCAGGTCACGCGCCTGAGTGCCGTCGTGTGCGGGACCTACCCGCCCCCCGGTCGGTCGCGCTCCGTCTGGTTCCATCACCCGTGCCCCCGTTCGCATCGCCTGACCCATCATGGCCTCACTGGGGGTCGGATGCACCGCGCTCCGTGACCTGGCCGGCATCAGGCAGCAAGGTCGAACGGACCCCAAGGAAGCGATGGCTCGGGCTCCGGCCCGTCTGGAGGCGGCGACCACTTGCCCCTCGTGCCGATGAAGCGAGCCGGGTCCGGGCAGGAGCGTCCACGCCGTAGGGCATCGACCAGCCGGTGGACGGCTTCGACGGACGTGTCGACGATCTGACTCCAGTTCGCCTGGCTCTGCCAGGGTGGCTCCCAGCCGGATGCAGCAAGCAGCAGTTCGTCAATCGGCCAGAACTCCTCCGGCAGGGAATACGTCGACGCAACCTCGCAGTAGTACAAGCCGTTCGACTCATGCGCCACCTGGGCGTATGGCCAGAGATCAATGTCAGGCGTCAGGTAGTCGATGATGAGGAACTCCCGCGGCTGAAGGTCGGCGATAGCCCACCCGAAGTCGTCCAGCAGGTCATCCCAGTCCGTCTCCACATAGTCAGCGTGTCATCCCGGTCTGACAACTCGCGAGCGACGCCGTTGGGGGACCGGTAACCGAGTCCTGCGGGCTCGCCCGCTTCTTTTGGGTCGGTGCGTCAACAACGCATCATGTTGCGCTGGCTCAATCCCTGTTGGGCATGTGGGTGCTGGGTAGGTCCGGCACCGCGTCCCCTTGCGGAATGAACGATCGACGTGTCCACGGGCTGTATGAGCCGAGAAGCCCGGACCGCAAGATGAGGCGACACCACCCGGTGTTGAGCCGAGTGGGACCTTCAAGCCTCTCTACCCGCGATGCGGCCCCGCGCGAACTATGATGCGCCGAGGCACTTCGATGCGGCGGGGGGAAGTTCAATGGGATCGTTTTCTTGGGCGGGCGTCGCGTGTGCACTGTCGATAGTCGCGGCGGGGACGCTCGTCTCGCCCATGCCGGCGGTCGCGGACGCCGTCGATGTCGCAGTGTCTTGTTCCACGAAGATTCCTCCGTGGCTGTACCGGTACCAGTGGGATGCATCGACAGGGGACGCGTTGACTGTTCGCTCGTCCGGATGCGTCGAACTTGAGGTGTTCACGACTCTGGTCACCGAGGACGAGCCACAGCCGGTGCCGACCGGGGATGGCGTCTCTTTCGTCTCGAGCACGAGGGATGAGGTCGGCGGGGTCAGCTTCCTCCCGTCGAGAGTCGCGAAGTACACGCTCAAGGACGGCGCGATCGTGACGATCACCGCCGAGCCGGGTGTCCGATTCGCACAGCTCGGCT
Organism: Actinomycetota bacterium; assembly: GCA_016717115.1. Lineage (GTDB taxonomy): Bacteria > Actinomycetota > Actinomycetes > S36-B12 > S36-B12 > UBA10649. Next base: position 36,547 of record JADKGE010000019.1, on the reverse strand, counting down.
TCTTCCCTGAGCAGGGGGCCGAGCGTGATGATCCGCGTGTGTCGATAGGGGTCGATGTAGCGGGGGTGCCGGAGACGCTAGGTGCGCAACAGACGCGATTGCCGCTCTTCTGCGGAACGCGTCCACCGTACTTCGCCGCTGGAGGACACGAGTGGTTGAAGCCAAGCCGGCACCCGAGTCTGCGCCAGGCACCACGGGTTGGGAGCACGCTGACTCCGGCCCTCGCACGCTTCGCCATCCCTGAGGGCCGTTGGGCCGGGCGCGAGATGGCGTGGTACCGCGAGGTGCGGCCGGGGTTGCTGCGGTTGGCGTATCAGGGTTTCAGCATTCGCGTGAAGCCTGCGGATCGAGGGCATCGTCTCCTCTTTGTGCAGGGCGAATACCGATACAGATCGAACCCGTCGGTCACGTCGGACGCGTCAGTAGATGCGTATGGCAGGGCCTGCGCGTGGTCGTTGATGACCCGCTGAACGGCGTTGCGCCATCACCGGCGGAACGGGGCCCTGCAAGGCAGTGGCGTCGCGAATCGTCCGCATCGTCACCGGATGGTCAGGCTCGACCTGATGGTGTCCAATGCGCGTCCCGAGTCCGTTCCTCGCTCTGCCAGCGTGCGCACAGCCAGGTCGACGGGCAGCGCGGCGGAGAACTTCAGGCCGTCGAGCACGGCCTGGTCGACGGACGGATGCACCGACCCGTTTATCAGTGAGGTCGCGAGATCTCGCAGGAGGAGGGCGTCGCCGTGCCGCAGCGTGACCGATTCGGCGTTCGACCTCGCCTCCGCGCCGTTGGCATCCAGTGCGGAGGCCAGCGAGTTGTTGGCCTTCGTACCAGCGAAGGTCCACCATAGGTCCAAGTCGCTGCCGCGCTGGATGACGGTCCCACTCGCGTCCACGTCGGTTGCCCTCTCAGCTCGGACACGGTTGAGGGCGTAGATGGCGCGACGACTCAACTCGACGGGCGGCTCTTCACCGAGCAGGACCTGTCGGACCGACTGGACCAGTTCGTATCCCAGGTCGGGAGCACTGCCGGACCAGCGGGAACGGCCGGCGCCCGCGTGTTCGACGACGTTGATGGTTCGTCGGCGCCAGTCGATGCTGGTGACCAGCCAGGTGCGCCCTGCAAGGACGAGCAGGCGTGGCTCCCCGGCGGGTAGCCGCGCGGTCACGGACAGCGGTGAGACGCCGCCGAGCTCCCTTCGGCCGAGGAGCACCCTCATCTCCGGGTCGGCTGTGAACACCGCGAGCAGGTCCATGAAGTTACGGCGGCCGAAGTGCCGCTCGGCCTCGGTGCCGATGAACAGCATCCCCGAGTCCTCGTCGAGGAAACCGTTGGCCGTGAGGTGGTCGAGGATCTCCTGCCCGTCGTTCATCACATCCAGGTCGCCCCACCATTCGCGCCAGGTGCGGCTGCCGAACTGCCCCTCTTGTAAGGCGAGGGCGAGGAACTGCTGTGCGGCAATGTGGCGGGGATGCGGCGGTGGCACGACGGGCTCGACGAACCCGGTCCCCCACAGCCGGGTCAGGGCGGCCGCGCGCAGCAGGGAGTCCTCGCGGGTGGCGAGGATCAGGCAGTTGCGGGTGCTGCCTGTGCGTCGTCCGGTGCGCCCGAGCCGCTGGAGGAAGGAGGCGACCGTCCGCGGGGCCTCGAGCTGGATGACGCGATCGAGGTCGCCGACGTCGATGCCGAGCTCGAGCGTGGACGTGGCGACGACGACGCAGTCCCGTGCTTCGGCGAAGGCCTGCTCGCTGCGTCGGCGCTCGTCCGCGGACAGCGAGGAGTGGGACACGAACGTGGTGACGCCTCGCTCTCGGAGGGCTCGGGCCATGTCCTCGGCTTGGGAGCGGGAGTCGCTGAACACCAAGCGCTTCTCTCCCCCATGCAGTGCGGCGACGACCGTGGCCGCGTTGTCGATGGAACCCACGTAGTCGACGGTGATCTCAGGCACGGACGGCCCCGACGCCTCAGGTGCCACGACGGTCAGTCGGGTCGCGGGCACTGATCCCTGCATCCATGACAGCAGTTGGTCGGGGTTGCCGACCGTGGCGGTGAGGCCGATCCGCTGCAGTCGTCGGCCGGCCAGATGCTGCAGCCGTTCAAGGACGGACAGCAGGTGCCAGCCTCGGTCGTCTCCGGCGAAGGCATGCAGCTCGTCGACGACGACGACGCGCAGGTGGGCGAACAGCACCCGGTGGTCGACGTTTGTCGAGACGAGCATCGCCTCGAGCGACTCGGGTGTGGTGAGTAGGACGTCGGGCGGGTCCGCCAGGAGCCGGTGGCGCTCGCCCGCCGTCGTGTCGCCGTGCCACAGCCCGACGGTGCGACCCACCCATGAGGCGTAACCGGTCAGCCGCGGGTGCAGGTTGTTCAGCAGCGCGCGCAGCGGCGTCACATACAGGACGGTCAGGCCACTCCACTCGTCGTCCGCCATCTGCGACAGCAGCGGGAAGAACGCCGCTTCGGTCTTACCGCCGGCAGTCGGAGCCAGCAGGAGGCAGTCATCACCGCGGCGCACCGGCTCGATCGCCTCCCGCTGCAGGGGACGGAGGTCGGGCCAGCCGAGGGTGTTGACGACGTGATGCAGCACGCCAGGGTGTAGCTGCGAGTGGCTCACCCTTCCAGATCACCCTCGAGGGCTGAATACCCCTCATCGGCGCCCGTCACTTCCGTTGTGTCGCTGTCGGGTGAGTGGCTGGCGTTTGGCAGGAGCGCGCAGACCCTGCTGACCATTCCCGTCAGCTCGGCGACGATCTGGTCTTCCTCGACGCCAACGGGTGCACGCAGCGCAACATCGAGCCACTGTCCGGCGATGATCTGAATGACGGGAAAATCCGCATCCCCCATGAGCGGGCCAAGGGCTGCCTTGATCTCCTCGGCATCGTGGTCGAACTGAAGCCACCACGGCGTGGGCCAGAGCGTTCCCCACTTCTCGTAGGAGACCCATAAGAGGAACTTGTGGCCAGAAGCGCTCCGCAGGTTTGGACCCCAACCGTTGGGGTTGCCCGTGTGCCGCTGCCGAGCCACCGTGCCATCGGCAACCAACTGCCTCGCCACCTGGGCGACGACCTCGCACATCTCCCCGATGCGATGACCACGCGTCGAGTCGATCTCGTCATTCGCAAGCGGCAGCATCGCATCCTGGTCAGCCTTGTCGCACAAGCCTTCCAACTGAGCCAGGTCATCGAGAGCCGATTCGTCTCCCTCTGACTCGAATGCCGAGCGCAAGTGACCCAGCAGCTGCGACCAGCTGACGATCGCTACGCGCCCGCGCTCGGAATCGAGGACAGTGAGGGCCCCTGCGCTGCGCACTACAGAGTCGCCGAGGCGCGTGCCCAGTTCCGCTGTAAGCAGGGGCAAACGGCGCGTCGGGACAAGGAAGAGGAGCAACCGCTCCTCTTCGCTCCCCGCGTAGAGCCGCGCCTGTCGGTCCAAGTAGCCGAGTGGCTGGTTGTCGGTCAACGATGCCCAGAACTTGGTCTCGATGATGAGCTTCGGGCGGTCGTGGACCTTGGCAACAAGATCCGGAATAGAACTGTCCTCGCCCGACCCGTCTTGCGGCCTCCACGTCTCCCCCTCAAGTCGGAACCCCACGGGTGCCAGAAGGTGGTTGAGCGCGAGGTTGCCCCCCGCCTTGGGAAGCAGGTATAGCAAGGATTCTGATGCTATGTTCTCCCACTGCCGAGGCACGAACTTCGTGACGACGTGCGCCAGAAGCCCCCTAGAGTTCTTCGGCATGTCCTGTTCTCCGATCGCTCGTCAGGTCACGTCAAGGTCGACGTCGTCAACGCCCGCTGCGGCCTGTCGCTCGACGTCACCGAGCTCCACGTCGGTCACGGTCAGCGCGTAGTCGCGCCGGGGTTCGAAGGCCTCGTGCTGGTCGACGCGGTCGAGAACATCGGCGACGAGCTTCTTCAGGAAGATGCGAGGGGCCACCCCGACCTTGCCTCCGAGGCGGCCCGCAACCGCGGTCGACAGCGTCTCGATGTAGGCGTCGTCGACAAGGACCGGCACCCGGGGCGAGGCGCCGACGGCGTAGAGGTCGCGGACTCGGCCGCCGAGCTCGCACAGCGACTCGTGGGTGAACCCTGGCAGCCGGACCTGCACGGCCCGGGCATTGTCGAAGCGGGGGTCTGTCGTGAAGTCCACGGCTAGCCGCTGGGCCAGCGGCGCGAGGCGCTGCACGCCCTGAGTGCCGTCGAAGAAGGCGGGGGTGCCGGTGATGACGAGGTAGAGGCCGGGGAAACGTCCGGAGTGGACCTCGTCGATGAACTGCCGTAGGGCGTTGAGGGCCTTGTCCCGGACGTCGCCGCGCACGCGCTGGAGGGTCTCGACCTCGTCGAGGACGACGACGAGGCCGGCGTAGCCGGAGTCGCGGAGCACGGCGATGAGGCCCTGCAGGAAGCCGAATGCCCCGAAGTGGTCGAGGTCGCCGCGCACGCCGGCGGCCCGGCGCACGGATGCGGCCACGTGCGGCTGGCCGCCGAGCCAGCCGAGCAGCCCATCGGCCTGGGCCACGTCGCCTGCGAGCACGGCGGCGCGGTAGCCGCGTAGTGCGGTGGCGAAGGCGGGCGCGGTCTGGCTGACCACCAGGAGCCGCCGCTCGAGGAGCGCGTCGACTGCGGCCGCGAGACCGACGGTGTCGGCTTCGTCGATCGTGCCGGAGGCGAGGACGTCCTGCTCGAGGGAGTAGAACCAGCCGTCGATGACCTCGCGGAAGGCAGAGGGCGGGAACTCCGACGTCGCGAGGTTCTCGGTGATGCGCCGATACACCGTCTCGAGCTTGTGGAGTGGGGTCTCGGTCTCGCTGATCTGCACCTCGGAGGACGCGAAGCCGACCTTCCGGGCACGCTCGACTAGCCACCGGGAGAAGAACGTCTTGCCCGCGCCGTACTCGCCGCGCACCGCCTTGAACACCGCTCCGCCCGAAGCGGCAGAGGCGAGCTCCTCGTCGATCGCACTCTCGAATCGGTCCAGCCCCACGGCGAGCACGTCCAGGCCGGACTGGGGGACGGTCCCTCCGCGCAGCGCGCTGACCACCTCGCGTCGGCGGCGCTCGCTGATCTCGATGGTCATGCGTCGACACCGGTGAGGAACTGCTCGCGCAGGAGGGTGACGTCGAGCAGGACCGTCACCTGGTCGGGGTCGAGTGCGAGCACGTCGTAGCCCTCGACGTTCAGCTGCCGGCGCAGCACGGTGAGCATGCCGGTCATCCTGGGCGCCGGAATGCCGGCGGCGCTGGCGACCGAGTCGCGGTGCAGACGCCCGCCCGCGGATGCGAGGACGGTGACCACGCGTCGGACGACGTCGTCGTCCGCGGCCCGAGCGCCGTAGCGGGCTCTCTGCGCCTGGTAGATGGGCGAGGCGAGGAGGCCGTCGACGAGGGCCACCGCCGGATCGGCGACGACGACCGCGACGGGGGTTTCCACCTCGACGTCGAACCCGAGTTGGCCGGCGCGCTCCGCGGCGGTGGGCTGGGCAGGAGCGCGGCGAGCCTGGACGGGGAGCCGAGCGTCGGGGGCCGCCTCGCTGCTGACGGCGTCGTTCCACCACTGCGGAGCCTGGGGTGCGGCGGCCGCCCAGCCGGCCTCGGCCAGCGCGTCTGGCTGCCGCGTGAGCACGATGACCGGGATGACAGCCTCCGCGGCTGATGCCCCGCCGTGGTACCCGGCCTGCTTGCCGGCGTAGCGGAGGTCCTCTACCCACGCGGCGATGACGGCTCCGCCATCGGCCAGTACGCGGCGGCCCGTGAGCAGCACCTCGCGGCTCTCGTCCACGGGGCCAGTTGAGACGGGGCGCCACCGCGCTTCGGCACCGGCAACCGGCAACGCCTCTCCTTCGCGTTCGACGACGTGGCCGTGATCGCTTGTGAGGATCACGGTGCGGCCCGCGCGGGCCGCCACCTCGAGCAGTGCCGGCAGGTGCCGCACGCTGGTCAGGTTCCAGTCGGTGCCGCCTGGGTCGGCCTTGGAGAGGGCATCGTCGACGCTGTTCAGCACGACGGCGACGACGCGATCCGCGGACGAGACGGCCGCGAGCACCAGTGCGGGCAGCGCCTCGCCTGCGGGCCCGACGAGGTCGGACTTGTGGAATACCTTCCCGCCACCGGTCAAGGCCGGGAACAGCCTCTTCTCGTCCGCCTGCTGGCCTGCAGTGAGCGCGCCCGCGAACAGGGACGTGCGCGAGTACCTAGTGAGAGTGGGGAACACCGCCAGGGTGGCGGTGCGGCGGCCGGTCTCGGTCGGCACGACCTCGTACCAGCCCGAGTGGAGTGCCTCGTCGACGAGTTCGGCGGCTACGGCGGTGCTCATTCCGTCGATGACCACGAGGAGCGCGCGGTTGTCGCCGGCAGCCAACGGCATGACGACCTCGGACACCAGGCGCTCGACGGGGACGAGCCCGTCGGGCAGCACTCCCCTGCTCGTCGCATCGGCGAGCAGGGCGGCGAACACCTGGTCGTGCGTTCGCCGACGGTCGCGAACAGCGACGGCAACGGCGGACCAACCTGCGGCGACTTGGGGGTCCGTGGAGCCGTTCCACACGTCGGCGGCGGCCCAGTCGACCCAGGCATCGGTGCCGGCTTGGAGCAGCATCGCGTCGAGCAGCGACGTAGGCGGCGCGCTCACCCCTGACGCGAGCCAGCGTGCCAGTCGAACGGCCATGCGCGCCACGGAGACGGCCGGATCAACGGCGCCGGGATCTCCGCTGGCACGCTCGTGTCCGGTGACCACACCGAATGCAGCCTCGACCGCGGCGATCGGCGCCTCGCCGGCGATGAACCGGCGGACCGTGTCGGCCAGCGATCGCAGCCGGGCCTCGAAGCCGGCGGGCAGCACGTCGGAGAGCTCGGCGCCTGCGGGGTAGCCGAGGTCGGTGAACAGCTCGTGCGCCCGGGCCAGGACGCCGGGCAGTGCGGGGTCGCGCGAGGCGGACATGCGCAGTAGTGCGCCTCGGCTGACGTCGGCGACCGCCCGGGCAAGGTCCTCGTTCAGGTTCGGCACGCCGGTGAACGGCTCCAACCGCACCCGTGCGGCGATCACGTCGGGAGTGGCGCGTCCATCGGCGGACCAGAGCACGTCCGCGGCGATGCCGATGGTGAGGGCGTCGACGCGGCGTCCCTGCGCCACCGACCTCAGGGCCAGGCCGGCCACGGGCCCAACCGTCTCGGTCACCCACTCGATCAGGCCGTCGCGCAGCGCGGGAGCCTGCGAACGGAACGTCTCGGTGTCGTGCGGGTCGAGCGTCCACGCGAGGATGCCCGACGGGTCGAGCTCGCGGGCCGGCAGGCCGAGGATCGCCCCTGTCAGGCAGGACAGGGCGTGGTCGCGGGTGAGCACGCCGGACGGGGCGACCGGCCAACCCCCGGCGGGGGCATGCACGACCAGGGGCTCGCCTGCCCAGCCCTTGCGGCGTAGGACGGAGTCGATCTGGCGGGCGCGGAACGCCTGCTCGACCCCGACCCACATCGTCAGGGTCTCGACACGCTGGTTGAAGCAGTGCGCGCGGATGCCGAGGCCGAGGTCGGCGTCGCTGCGGTCGGTGAGGACGATCAGATACTCGTCGCCGGCGCGCTCCTGGATCGCCTCGCGCACGGCCAGGGTCGACACGCCGGTTCGCACCAGCACGCGGACCTCGGCGTCGCCCGGCCCGCGGACCGTCAACGCCTCGGGGCCGTCCCACGAGGGCTGCGCGCGAAGCAGCAGCACCCGTGCCTCGCTGGCCGTGCCCGACTTGCTCACCAGCGTGCTCGCGTACTGGCGCACCAGCGGCTCCTTCGCCGCGGGTGCACTGGTGTCGGCGAGCACGGTCATCCCAGCCACCACTGCACGTTGAGGGTGCGGCCGGGGTGCTGCTGCAGGGCAGCGCGCACGGCGTCGCGGAGCTCGTCGAACTGGTCGTCGATTCCTTCTAGTCGGATGTCGTTGACCGTGACGGGCTGGGGCAGTTCCGCACTCACGACCGGCACCACGACCACCGGGGTGCCGACGGGGGCCGTCTCGGTCTGGGTCACCACCGGCGGGATCACCACCGGAGGAGTGACGGCCAGCACCCGGGCCGCGTCGCTGACGGCCGTGGACAGAGCAGGTGCGAGCGGAGAGTGCAGCTCCTCGGCCGTGGCAGCGACGGCGAGCGCGACCATGATGGCGTGCGCTGCCGCGTAGCGGTCGTCGGTCTCGTCGATCGTGCTCACCGGCTGGAGCACCGACCACGTCGCCGTCCGCAGGGCGGTCGTCACGGTGGCGGCCGACGACATCGACTTCGCCAGCGCCTGTGGTTCCTCGGCGAGCGTCCACCCGGCCAGCGTGCTGATGAGCACCACGTCGTCGCGCTCCACCGCGAGCCGGGCGACCAGGTCACGACCGACAGTGGCGGACACCATGCGGGCTGCCGTGGCGGTGCTCCCGAGAATCCCGGCATGGTTGGTCAGTTCCGTGACGAGATCGGCCGTGGCGTTCTGCCGCTGGCCGGCTGCCTGGCGCACGCCGGTGCCGAGCAGGCCGACGTTTGCCGCCGAGCGCAGACTGGAGACCGTGACGCCGAACAGCGCGGCCCCGCGCTCCCGCGCGAGGTTCCATTCGTCTTCCGAGGGCAGGGTCGGCTCGCGCAGCTCGAGGTTGTCGTTGACCAGCTCGACGGCCGTGATCTGCACGGTGCCGCCGGCCTGGACCCATTGCTTGTCGTCGAGCAAGGCCCACGCGGCCGCGAGGAGGTTCTCGACCTCCCTGGCCAGCCCATAGGGCGTGAGCCAGGACCGGATGCGGGTCATGGGGATCGTGGTGATGCCCTCCTCCGCGGCCCGCTGGGTGAAGAAGTTGCGCCAGGTGAAGTTGGCCTGGTTGAACACGTAGTGGTTCTCGAGCATCTCGCCGACGTGCAGCGGGTTGGCGACGCGGGTCATGGTGCCGCGCTTGGCGGTCTCGACCGGATCGACGCGGCCGCCCGACGCCACGGCTTGGGCCACATGCCCCAGGACCGTGTTGAGCTCGGCCCTCTTGACCTCGGCATGGCCCGGCTCGAACCGCGGGTGTCCGGGGAACTGCGAGGTCAGCATCTGGTCGATCAGGTTGGACATCGCGTCGGCGAGGGTCGCGCCCACGAGCGGTTGCAGGGTCAGGCCCGGGTCGAGGGTGGCGAACGGCGCGAACTCCCCATAGGTCGTGTCGATGTCGCGCGGGTCGATCCTGGCCGCCCCGTACGCCTGGCGGATGACGCCGGCGAGGGACTCGCGCAGCGACCGGCGGCGGTTCTCCAGCAGCGCCTTGGCGGGCTGGCGGCTCTCGGTCGGCAGGTGCGCGGAGTGCTGCTCGAAGGCGTCCGCCGCGCCGGCGAGCAGGTACTCCAGCAGCACGAGGGTGCCGATGTCGTCCTGGCGCGCGGTGGTGAGGAACCCCGGTACCCACGCGACGGTGCGGCTGGACAGGCCCGACTCGCGCAGCCGGTCGATGCGGGCCAGGTCGTCGTTGGGGCTGAAGTCGCCGGCGTCGAAGGGGTAGTCGATGATGAGCTTCCACGTGTCGCCGTTGGCGCGCATCGCGTCGTCCGGCAGCTCGTTGGCGTCGCGCACGTTGCCGAAGGTGATGTCGATCGTGCGCTTGCTGCCGCGCCAGATTGCCGAGTGGGGGTTCTCGGCGAGAAGGAAGCTGCCGGCCGGAATGCCGATCTGCTCGAACACGATGCGGCGCAGGAGGCTGCGGCGGGCACCGGTGGTGTCCTCGTGACGGACCCGCTCGATGACGGAGTTGTAGTCGACCCCGGACAGGGCGAGCGAGATGACCGGGTCCTGCCCGTCGCCCACCTGGAGCTCGCCGACCTGCTGCGCCCATGAGCGGACCTTGGTCAGGACGGCTGTGACCTCGGTGCCCGGTATCGGCGTGGCGACGGTGCCGTGGTTGAGGTACGCCAGTCGCGAGGCGGTCAGGCCGCGCAGCGCCGACGTCGCCGGGGCGAGGGCCGCGACGAGGAGTGTCTTCACGAGTCGGTCATCGGTGAAGAAGATCGCGACGGACGCGGGCGCGTCGGCGGCGATCGCGCCGGGGCGCGAGCCCGCCACGTCTGCCTCGGTCAGCCGGTGCTCGGCGAGCAGGATCGGGCGCAGTTTGCTGCGGTACAGGTCGCGGGCGATGGCGAAGTGGACGCGCATCTCGTCCGTCAGGGGTGTGTCACCGCCCTCGACCATCACGTCATACAGGTCGCCGACGGGGATCACGTCGGACACCTGCAGGATGTCGCGGCCGGAGACCAGCAGCTGCGCCATGACCTTCAGGGCGGTGCGCTCGCGCTGAAGGAGACCGGATAGGGCCACCAGGGTGTCGACGAGTGCAGGCGAGAACGGGTAGACGCGGGCGAAGTCGGCTTCGTCGGCTCCCTGTTCGTCGGTCAGCAGCGCATCCCACGCCCGGGTGTTGCGCTTCACGTCGGCCAGGGCCGTGGCCAGGGCGGCGGCGCCCTCGGGCGATGTGGGTTCGAGCAGCCGCTTGTGGGCGATCTCGGCCAGGTCGGCGGCGTTGAGCTGGATCTTGTTGAAGCGGTCCTCCCACCAGGTGAAGGTCTGGCCGATGGCCACGCGCTCGGCGCCGGGGATGGAGTCGCCGAGGAAGTCCTTGAGGTCGCGCTGCCGGGCCACGAACGAGACGATCGGCAGCGCGCGCCGCCCGATGCCTGCCTCCACGAGCTTGGCGACCTTGGACCCTTCCGTCTGGACGAACGTCGAGTCGCCCAGGTGCGTGGCCAGCCACAGCACCAGCTCGTCGAGGAACAGTACGACGGCCTGGTAGCCCAGCGCCTTGGCGTGCTCGGCCATGACCCGAAGGCCCTCCTCGATGCCGAGCCACTCCCCCGTGTGCACGTAGCCGCCGAAGTACGTCGCCACCAGGTCCGATGCCAGGCTGAGCCGATCGGTCGCGTCGATCGCCCCCGCCACCGCCGCGTCGTACGACTGCGCGTTCCAGCCACCGGCGAATCCACCCCAGCCGGACGCGGCCGGCAGCCCGCCGAAGAACGCGTCATCGCCGATCTGCTCTCGCAGCGACGCCGCATTGGCGAACAGCGCATCGGACTTGTGGAGCAGCGGCAGCGGCGCTTCCGGATGCAGGTGCCTGACCTGGCGCAGGTACCCGGAGTACAGGGCGCTCTCGAAGGACGTGGCACCGATCAGGTGGTAGTCGAGCGTCAGGACGTTGGCAGCCAGGGCGGCCTCATGCGTCGCAATCACGCCCTGCAGGCCGGGCAGCGCCCGCGCTGCCGGGTTGGCGTTGATCAGCAGATGCAGAACGGCCATGAAGTGGCTCTTGCCCGAGCCGAACGAGCCATGCACGAACGCGCCCTGATCGCTGCTCGTCTCCAGGGCATGGGCCAGGTAGTCGAGGGCCTTCCCATACGACAGGGCCAGGGAGTCAGTGACGACGTACTCGTCGATCGTCCGCTGGGCCTGCTCGACCCCGGCATCGAGCTTGATCACGAAGTCGGAGGCGGCCAGGACTTTCGGGATGTCGATCGCATCACGCAGCAGCATCAGGGTCTCCATGCCTTGCAGTCGTCACGAGTCTTGCCGAGAGCAGCGAGCTGATCATCGATGAAACCAGTCATGAACCCCGCCGGCGAGCCGCCGAACAGCGGGTCGGGGTCGTCATGCCATTGGTGGAGCCACGGCTCGAGCTCGACGAGTCCCGCGAGGAGCGGCAGCAGCCGAACATCGTCCCAGCCCTCGGCCGTCGTGCGGTCCATGATCAGTCGGGCCAGCGCACGGGCCTGCTCAAGGTGGTCCCAGCCGGCCCAGCCGACCACCAGCGACGCGTCGCCGGCGCGACCGGCACCCGGGTAGGAGATGAACCGCTCCTTCGGCACATCCAGCTTGCCGCGAGCCTGCCAGTACCACGTCTTCTTGAAGTCGACCGGCTGGTACTTCGGTGGCACCGGGATCTGCACCCGTTCCCCAGCATCCTCACGGCGCTGCAGATCCCACACGCTCTCCCACTCCGCCCGCTTGCGCAGCCCGGAATCCTTGTGGCGCAAGGCAGCCAGGTGAGGAACGGTCTTCTCCGCGAGGAGCTTGCCCAGCTCCTTGGTCAGATCGACCTCGACGGCACCTCGCAGCATCCGAACCGCCTCGACGAGGTCAGCGTCACCGCGCACCCGGTCGGCAAGCTGCGCCACCGAAAGCACTGCCGGTCCGGACACGTCCGACCACAACTCCGGCGTCTCCAGCTTGTCGAGGATGAACGACAGCAGCGCATCAGGCAGCAGGTCGTCCCAAGTCGCCGACTGCCAGCGCCGCTTGTACTCCGGGCGCTCCAGCAGCCCGATAGACGGATCCGATGTGACCAGGTCGAGCCTCTTCTCCATCAGCGCCTTGTATTCATCCGGCCACTCCGCCGGGATCTCGGTGATCGGCGTAGATCCATGCCGCTCGAACCAGGCCGTGTCCTCCGACCCGTCGGCGACCCTTCGCGCCAGCGCAATCTCGAACGCCCGCTGCCCGAGCTCGAGGTGCTCGAGGCCGCCACCTGAGCAGGTCAGGTCCTCGTCGATCAGGCCGTAGAGGCGATACACCTCCCAGTCGAGCTCCTCTTGCTCGAACACCATCTGCGCGCGGCATGCATGCCACGTCTCCCGTGCCTGCGCCAGCGAAACGCGCGACACCTCACCACGAAGCACCTCGACGGGCAGGTTCAGCGCGGCCCGCTGCGCCAACACGTCAAGATGCCGCGCGCGGTCTCGCGGGAAGCACGACGGCAGTGGGAACTCCTGCAACTTCGTCCCCGTGAACTCATAGCGGTCACTCCAACTCTCGGCGCTAACCCGGGCCCCGTCCTGACCCACCGGATCTCCACCCTTTGGATAACTGACCTGCTTGAGCCAGAAGCACGCCACCGACGAGTTCAACACCCCAAGCAAGTCCAAGTACTGCTCTTCAGAGGCTCCTCCTGGAAGGCGGACCGGGCGGGCCGACTTGTTGTAGACACTGCCTCGGCGGTCGAACGCGAAGTTGACATGGGTGGCTACGAAGGGAAACGGAATCGCGTAGTTGTTCGCGTGGCGCTTTCCAAAATAGATCACAGGATCGAACCACCTCAGGCCCCGAGCCTCCGGAGTCTGGCCGAAGTAGAGCCGCTCGCGCAGTCCGCTACGGAATGGCCACCAGAAGGCACTCTGCGCTCGGGATGGTTCAACAAAGGCGCCAGTCCGCTCGAGTGCGCAGATGAACACATCGGAATCCTCGATCGTGAAGTCACGCACCTGGTACCCCTCCACAAAGCCTGGCGACTCCAACGGCAGATCACGAGCGCGTGCTACGCGACGAGGGACGATGAAGGCGTCATCTTCGCCGGTAATAACCGATTCACCAATGTCGACCCCAAGGTCAATGAGACGCATCGAGCAGTGATCCTCGAGCTCGTGCAGAAGCTTGCCAGCGCCGCCACCGCTCAGTGACCAGGGGAAAGTCGCAAGCGTCTGTCGGTGGAGATCAACCACTGTCACGTAGCTTCCGTCGCAGCTTCCCGCATCAATGTGGTCTCGAATCTCGCTCCAGACCAGCCCCTGCGTCGGATCTTGAGGGACACCTGGCTCTCCTCGGACGCCAAGCGCAGCACGGACCGCTTCACCCACAGGTCTTCGGTGGCGTCCAATGAGTATGACCGTTGGAGTGCCGTGACCCGGGATGTAGGCACCTGCTGTGTCGATCACATACGTGAGGTCAACTGGATTGGTGTGGACGAGCGCCCCGTTACCCGATAGCAGGTCCTCAATGAGCCTTGAACCGAACTCGCGCTTCATGAATGAGTTGCTGGTGATCTGGCCCACCCAGCCAGCGGGTGAGTTGCCGTCTGCCTTCACCGCTAACTCGAAGAACAGTTCCATGAACGGAACGCTCAGGGCGTACTTGCCCTTGCAGGTCTTGTAAGAGGCACGGTAGAGCTCGTTGAGCGCCTTGTCCTTCACTGTGATGTAGGGCGGGTTGCCGACAACGACGTGGTAGCTGCCGCGATCGAGGATGTGCGGGTGTTCGGCGACGTCCTCGTTCGCATAGGTGAACGACGCTGCACCGTCGTCGTCGACGAGATCCAGCAGGTCGCCTTGGCGGCCGCTGTGCCCATAGAGCAGCGAGTCGCCGGTGGCGAGGTTGATGCGATAGGCGGGCGCATCCTTGAGTCGCGTGACACCGGATGCGCGTAGTGCGGCGACGGTGAGTCGAAAGCGTGCGATCGCGACGGCGAACGGATTGAGGTCGACGCCGTTGACGGAGTCGAGTGCCTTCTGCACCCTTTCGCGGGTGTCCATTGCCGGGGCCTTTCGATGCCAATCCGCGAGGAGCCGGTCGAAGGCACCGAGGAGGAAGTGACCGGAGCCACAGGTCGGGTCGATCATCTTCAGGCCGTCGAGGCCGAACTCGGTGATCGCTGGCGTCAAGGTGCGATCGAGGATGAACTCCTCGACGAAGACGGGCGTCTGCAGGAGCGCGTACTTCTTCTTCGCGTGGTCACTAAGGTCCTGGTAGAGGTCGCCGAGGAATCGCGTGTCGAGTTCGGGGTCAGTGAAGTCATGCGTCAGGGAGCCATCGGCGTTCTGCTTCCGCCAGAAGGTGAGGAGCTGCTGGGCGGCGTCGGCACTTATGGGTGCACGCCAGACGAGGTTGTGCTTGTTCAGCAGTGCCTTCCCCGCCGGGAGACTCGCGAGCGCCTCGAAGCCGGCGCGCAGCCAGTCACGGGCATTGCGGCTGGGCTCGGCCTGATAGAACGCAGTTTCGTTGTCAGCGGCCTGACTGTGTCGCGCACCTTCACCGGTGATCCATGGCCCGTCGATGAGGTCGTTGTCCTCGCAGAACCGGATGAACACCGTCGCGAGCACCCAGGCGACGGCGGCGAGGTCGACCTCACCGTCGCGCCATTCACTCCAGGAAAGACCAGTGCGTCCGCGTTCGGTCGCGGTCTGGAACTCGGCGTTGAGCTCCTGGCCCCACGCATCGGCGGGGTCGTCGCTGCGCGTGCGGAGGTCGTCGGTGAGGAGTTTCACCTGCCGCTGCAGGTCCTTGACGAGTGTGGTGCTGCCAGCCGCGGTCATGCGGACTGCTCCGATGCCTGCCGTGCGGCGAGGAACTCCGCGTTGATGACGAGGTAGCCATCCGCGCCCAGCGGCGCGGGCACCTGGGCGTCGAGGGTGGGCCGGCCGCCGGAGGCGTGGTGCGGGACGAGGAGCCAGCGGGCCGCGGGCCGGTTCCCGGCGAGGTCGGCGAGGTCGGCAAGCCAGTGCTGCTGCCCGTAGCGGCCCAGGATCGATGCATCCGTGATGAGCAGGGGGTCGGTGGCGGCGAGGATGTCGGGGAAACGGCGGTCGAGGGCGGCCTTCACGAAAGAGTCCAGGAGCGCGCGATCGCGGGTGCCGGGCACCTCCTTGTCGGCATCGAGGATCGTCGACCAGTCCGCGCCCACCTCCACGGCGTACTCCTTTGCGGCGGCGAGCAGCTCGGCCGTGACGTCGACTCGGGTCAGTCCGTAGGTGCGGGCGAGGACGGCGGCCGCCTGGTCGACGCGGCGCGGGTCGACCGCGAGGGTGAGGTAACCGCCGGCCCGCAGCGAGCCCTGCAGGCGGGCCGCGATCTCGTCGTAGGGGGGCACTTCGGGGGGGACGCCGTATGTGGTGAGCACGTGCTGGGTGAGCAGCAGGCCTCCGGTCTGGGAGGTGGGGGCGGTGTACGCGGCGCCGTTCCAGGTCAGCGTCTCGTCGACGTCCTTGACGAGCGCGTCGAGGGCGGGTCGGGTCGGCAGGGGCGCGGCTAGCGGGAATCGGGCGGTCACCTTCTGCTGAAGTGCCTCGGGGGTCAGGTGCATCCGGGAGACGGCGGCCCCGACCAGGGTGAGTCGGAGCGCCTGGGCGGCCTCGAGGCCGCGGGGGTAGATCTCCCCGCGGGCGCCTCGAGCGGCGTTCGCGGAGGCGGCTGCCGCCAAGGCGATGAGACGGTCGTCCGTCTGGGTGGGTGCGCCTGCGGGCAGCGGCACGGAGCGCAGGGTGCTGAGCACTGTGGTTCGTTGGGGCACGGGGATACGGGTGGCGAGGCGGTCGGCTTCGTCGGCGATGAGGCGAACGTAGTCAAGGGCGGTCTCCGCCGCTGGCGCGTCAGGGTCGTCTGGCTCGAGGGCGATCACGATGCGGTCGCCGATGCGTCGAGCAGCGAGACGGCCGTCCCCGCCGAGGCTCTCGTCGGCCTCGACCACGGCTCGGACGACACCGATGGCCTGCCGCGTGCGCTCGGGCTCAGCCGCGGCCGAGCCGCGGGTTGCCAGCAGGCCTCGGGCGATCTCGCTGACTTCGGCCATGCCGCCCTGCTGGGTGACGATGGTGGTGACGTCGTCGGTGAGACCCAGGTGCTCGGCGCCGGTCTTGCGCAGCCATGCGGGTCGGAGCCGGTCGAGGACCTGGCTGACGGCGGGCCTGGTGACGCCCAGGTACCGGGAGATCTCGCTGAGGTTGGGCCAGTCGGGCATGCCCTCGGGTGCGGGTTGCTCGAGCCCGAGGAGGATGCGGGCGACGGTGATCTGCGCCTGGTTGCGGCCGCTGTGACCGGGGACGAGAGCGAGGGCGAGGGCGTCGATGCCGCGGCCCGGAGTGGCTCGATCGCTCTCGAGGTCCGCGGCGTCGTTAGCGACAGTGTCCCCGTGTGGCTTCGCGAGGGCACGCCGCCAGTCGCGCAGGGCTTGGCGCATCTCACGCTTGGTGCGCTCCCCCGCGCCGGGGATGACGTTGACGCGATGCGGCGCCACGGCGAGGGCCTCGCCGACGGTCGAGACGTCGAGCTGCCGGAACGCGGATTGGGCGCGGGCCGACACGCCCGAATCGGTCAGGGGCATGGCCGCCGTCACGTCGACGCGACGTGCGGGCTCGCCCCCGGCGTCGGAGTCGTCGGGCGCGTAGGTCGTGGTCTCGGTGGCGGCGAACAGCGCTGCCCACGCCTGGGCGAGGTCGGACAGGTCGCCGAAGCGCTGCGTGGAATCGCGCGCCAGAGCCTTGCCGAAGAACGCCATCATCGGGGCGGCGACGGCGGGCTCGAAGTAGTCCTCGACGAGGGTGACCTCGTCGTCGATCGCGGCTGGGTGCGCGTCGCCGCTGCCCCACACCGGTCGCTGGCCGGTGGCCATCTCGAACAGGGTGACCGCGATGGCGAACCGCTCTGCCGCCCGGTCGTAGCTAAGCCGCCGACCTCCCCCGCCGCCGCCGAGGAACGGATCGAGGTAGGGCTGGGTGCCCGCGTCGATGTGATCCAGCGGTTCCTTGGAGAGTGAGAAGTCGAACAGCACCAGTCGCGGCCTGCGGTCAGCCGGGTCGGGTCGCACACCGAGGTTGTCGGGCTTGATGTCGCGGTGCAGGACGCCGCGCGAGTCCATGTGGGCGGCGGCCTCGAGCAGGTCCGCGCCGTACTGGGCGAGCTGGTCGAGGGTGAGCCGGCCGACGTCGCGGATGCGTGCGCCCAAGGTGGGCCGGCCCGCGTCCTCGAGCTGGAGGCAGCGGCGGCCGCTCAGGTCGAACGGGGGCTTGAGTGCCTTGACGATCCGCGGGCTGTCGAGGGACTGCAGCGCCTCGTACTCATCCTGCAGGCGTGCCGCCTTGGACGCGTCATGGGCGATCTTCAGGACCGACTGGACCTCCGTGGCGCTGCCGGTGTCGCTGACCAGCAGGGCCACCCCCGTCGATCCGCTGCCCAGGCGAGCGTCGACGATGAGGTCGTCGGTGAGGATGTCCATCGTGTCGGCCTCGAGGGGGTCGACGACGACATCCGGCTCGGCGGCGCCCTTCCACTGCTCGATGGCGGTGTCCAGTTCATGCAGGAAGTCGCTCGTGCTCTGCGTGCGCTCCAGGCGGGCGGCCGGGTGCGTTGCCCGCATGACCAGCTGGCGGAACCCCTCGGTCATCCCGTCGATCTCCGCGCCCGGGTCGAGCCCCATGCTGCCGCGGATGCGCTGCTCGAGCTCGGCCATCGAGTTCGCTGGCGGAGCGGACGTGAGGAGCAGGTAGCTGATCGCACCGAGGCCGTAGACGTCCAGGGCAACGCCGTCGGGGTCGTCCATGTTCGCCTCGGGTGCGAGATAGACCCACGTGTCCTGATCGGCCAGCTCGATGAAGTGCCGGGTGCCTCGAAGGACCGTGGCCTGCCGGGTGGCGGTGGAGTGGACGACGTCGGCGCTCTCGCGGCCCGTCTGCCAGTCGCGGACGGTCACGAGCAGCGGCTTGCCCGGCTCGTCGACGACATACACCTGGCGCGGCGTGAGCGCCCGGTGGGTGACGCCGCGGTGGTGGGCGTATTGCATGACCTCGCCAAGCCGGCGAATGACCTCGACCCTGCGCTCGAGTCCGAGGATGTCGTCGTTCTTGGCCAGCCACTCGTCGAGACGCTGCGCCTTGGGGTCGAAGTCGAAGAAGAGCGCGGGACGTCCCTGCTCGTCCTGGCTGATGTCGAACGGTCCGACGACACCAGGGTGGGCGAGTCCGTTCGTGAGGCGCAGCTCGCGCTCGGCAGCCCGTTTGATCTGTGCCCGCCGCTCGGCGGAGCAGTCGCGGGGCACGTCGAACAGCCGAATCCTCTTGCGCAGGCCCGGCATATGAGGGTTCTCGGCGATGACGTCAGCCCACGTCGGACCCTGCGCCACCGGGGCGAGCCGGTCCACCGCGTACTGGCCCACCATGCGGACCCGAGCCGGCGGCGCGAAGCCCGCCTTGTTGATCAGGTCGACGATTGCGCGGGCGCGGGGGCGGTCGACCTGGTCGTGGATGTTCATGACCGGCTGCGCGAGGTAGGTGCTGAACAGCGGGACGCCCACCACGTCGTACCCGTCGAGACCGTAGGTGTCCGCCTTGGAGGGGTCGTCGAGATCGACCACGCAGTTGGGGCCGTGCAGGACGGTGATGGCTCGGATGTGCGGCAGCGGCACCCGCCGGTTGCCCTCCTGCAGGTACTCCAGCAGCCCCTTCAGCCACTTGGCTTTCCTGTCGGTGAGGTACCGGGGGTTGTCGACCTCGCCGCGGCCGAGCACCCACCGCTGCTGGGCACCGGTGATGCGGCCCGACCAGCCCTTCAGTTCGATCAGGGTCATGCCGGTCTGTGTCAGCAGCAGCAGGTCGGTCTCCGAGAGCCGGCCCCGCGTGTCGGTGAACGTCAGGTTCGACCACGCCCAGCAGATGGCTCCGTCGGGCAGCAGGCGCTTGATCGCCCGGAAGGCGTCGGCCTCCTCAGCAGATGCGGGCTCGCCGACGTCACGCCACTGAGGGGAGTCGTCCCGCATGTGGCCCCCGTCGCGTGTGATTCGTCCGTAGACTTGCCATTCTGGCAGAGGTCGCCGACGCCGACGTGCCCGTTCACCCGAACCTCGTTGGACTGGGCCCCCGCCCCGCCCGCCGGCTGGTATTCATGGGCATCCTGCAACGGTCAAGGAGTCGCGAGGGCATCTGCCACGCTCCCGGCAGATCGCCTACCCGGCCACTGCCGCCGGGTCGAGAAGACGCACGATCACGTCCATGACGCTGAAGCCGATGAACGACTCAAGCCCGTCAGCATTCGGACCTGTTCGCCTGGTGCCGCTCGAAAACCTGAAGGCGGTCCCTGGTTGGTCGCGTGAGCTTCGCCCCGAACACGTCGAGTCTCTTCTTCTGGCGCTTCCCCATCTCCCCCCTATCACGGTCGCGGCAGACGGGCGCTTGGTAGACGGCGGCCACCGGCTCGAGGCGCATCGCAGGGCCGGCGCCACTCACATACTCGCCGACGTTATCGGCGCCGACACGTCCGACGCCGACCTTCTCGTCCTCTCGATCTCGCAGAATGCCTCGCATGGAGCGCCGCTGAACCGGAGCGAGCGCCTCCAGGCGGCCCAGAATCTGCTCAACGCCGGATGTGACCTGGGTCAGAATGCCTTGGCCGCTGTGTGCGGCATCAGCCCACGGCGAGCTGGGACGCTCATGAGCGCACATCAGGCCGCCGATGGCCGTCCAACTGAGCAGGAGCAGCAGTTGGACAGCCCCTTCCCCCTCCCGAGCGCGATCGCGGTGGCCCCGCCGGTACACCCGCCCGCCCGGCGACGCGGCCAGGATGGTCGGCTCCGACCGGTGCATGCGGATCGGCAGCGGGACGCGATCGAACGGACCCTCAGGGCACACCCCAACATGAGCCTGCGTGAGGTGCACAAGGCCACGGGTGCCAGCCCAACGACGGTCGCCAAGGTCCGGGCCGGGCTGAGGGCCGCGCCTGTCGTGGGACCAGTCGATGTGGCGGTCCAGGGGGCCAGGCCACAGCCCGTGCGGGGGCCGGCCAAGGCGGCGGCTAGGGAGCTGGCCGGAGGGGCGGGCCGGGCGCGACCCGCTGCTCCCGCACAGGCGAAGCATCGTTGGTGGCAGCGGCTCCTGGCACGGATCATCAACCTTCTTGCTCTGGCTCCGCGGCTACGCCGATAGCCGACGCGAGATGTCACTTCCAAGTGGTCAGCTGCAGCACCCGCGGCATGCGCCGTGGACCCGGACCACTCGTGCGGGCGCGTTCGGCAAGGACACGGATCGTGCGGGCGTACTGGTCGCAGACGACCAGCGAATGCGACCAGCCATGAGCTGTTGCGCTATCGCGCCGCAAGATCGTCGTTCATGGGTAGCCCTTCACTCATCGGCCGCCGGGGTCCACACCACGGTGACGGGGCCGGCGGCCGTGACGACCGTCCACGGGTCGCCGTCCTCCTGCCCGACCTGGAACCAGCGGTTCGCCGGCGCATCGAACGCGTCAACGTCTCTGCGCTGCCAGGCGACGTGGCTGGCGTCGACGACGACGGCCCCGTTCGGCGGTTCCTGCGCTCCCGATTCGGGCGTCCCTACGCTGCCGTTTCGGGCTTCGCAGTCGGCCTCGATGGCGGCCAGGTCCGCGTCCGTGTAGGTGATGTACGCCTCCGCGGGGGTGCCGGCCGCCACCGCGCGTGCCCGCGCCAGCAGGTCGGCGTCTTCCAGCAGGTCCAGGACCGCAGTCAGTGCGGCGCGGGCCTGCATGCGTTCCCGCTGCGCCGCGTCCCGCTGGTCGGCCAAGACCTCGGCCTCGGCCTCGACGAGGGCCAGCTGCCGGTTCGCGTGGTCGCGTTCCGCGAGGGTGTCCATGTACCCGCGCATGACGCTCCGGTAGGAGGTCTGCCACCCGGCGGCATACGCGGCCCATCCGCCAGGAGGCTCGTCGGCAGCCGCTACGAGGGCCGCGTCCCGCTGGTCGGTCAGGACCTCGACCTCGCGGTCGGCCAGCTGCTTCCGCACCGCGCGTAGGTCCGAGTTCGCCTCGTCCAGCGCATCCAGCGTTCGCAGGTAGTCGAGCTCCCACTCGCCCGCGATGCGCTCCCACTCGGCCGCCGCCGTCAGGGCCGCGTCCCGTGCCGCCTCGACGCGGGCCAGCTGGGCACGCAGCGCGTCGCAGTCCTCCTGACAGCGGACCAAATCATCGCCGGTCTCGCGCGCGATGAACTGCCACGTCCCGAGCTGGTCGGTCAGGAGCTCCTGCGCCTGCTCGAGGCGGGCCAGTTCAGCCCACCGCTCGTTGAGCACCTCCGCGAGACGTGTCACCTCAGCCTGGGCCTCCTTCCGTTCAGCCTCCACCGCCGTGTAGTTGTCCCGTGCCAGGTCCATCAGGGCGAGCACGCTGTCCAGTTTCGTGCGGCAGTCGTCCCACTCGCGGTCAGCGTTCTCAGCCATCGCCTCCCAGTAGGCAGCATCGCGGAGGGCCGCGTCACGGGCGTCCTCCGCCCGCAGCAGCTTCGCCAGGTCCGCGTGTGACTTCGCCATGCCAGCCAGTGTGCCCGCATCCGCTGACACCGCAGCCGGTCCGCCGGCCAGTGCCACCCGGGACGACGCGGGCACGTCCCTGGCCCGTGAACGAGCTCGCGATCGGCACCCGCGTCCGCATCGACGGCCAGGCCCGGACGGTCGTGCCGGACCCCGACACCGACGCCCTGGTCGCGGGCGTCCTTGCGCTGCTCGACGACGGCCGCGAGGGCCTGCTGCGTCACGACCAGGAGACCGGGCAGTGGACCTGCTGGACACCTCTGGCGCCGATGGTGCGCCCGGTCGGACTGGTCGAGCGGGCCAGCTGGTCGTTCACCGCAACGGCCTCACGGCCGCGCAACGAAGGCTGATAGACACTGCCCAGGCACTCCGGCACTGTGTCAAGTGGCATATCCGTAAACAAGGTTTCGGCTGATGCCGACTCAGGATGCGACCGCAAGCCATGAGCGGCCCGCGCCCGAACCGTCTTGGCACCATCAGCGTCCTCGGGTGCGCTCCCCGGCACACGACGTCGTGTCCTCGGTTGGAAAGTGGACGGCCAAAACGGGCTTGAGGGTGACGCCGACCCCGAACGTGCGGGCACCGCGGTCACCTGGTTCCGGTGACGTTCGGACCGACGTCCACCTGGCTAGGCTCACATGGACGAAATTGCCGTGGTTCTCGATCCACTGGATGTCCTGCCCGCGCGAGTGGAACTCGCCGGGCACGGCCAGGAAACGCCGCCTGGACGTCAGTACGCTCATCCGCGTGAAGGCGGCTGCCGCGCACGTTGCCGTCCACCGCGATGCACTGCGCGCGGTCGGAAACCAGAGATCGTCCGACTACGAGAGGAACCGTCGAACTGCCACGCAGTCAGGTTCGACCCGCAGGACCGGCAGACTGAATTGGGCGTCCGGGGTCAGCCACTCACGGCCAAGCCTCCGACTGGCCGTTGAGATGCGGCCCTCGCGACCCCCGCACCGCCCAGTCGACCAAGTCAGCGCGTTGGGCCTGTCGACCAGCGATCCGCCTGCTAGCGCTTCTTGCGCTTCTTCGGCTTCCTCTGGCCACTCTCAAAGTCCGCCCACATCGAGGCGGCCTCGTCCGCGAGGTCGATGCCTAGTCGCACCAGCTCGATGGCGGCCGGGGTGTACTTCAGGATCGTGATCAGGTAACCCATGACGGGTGTCTCCTCACCTTGTTGGATGAACCAATCGGCATGTGAGTCGCACGTGACGTGGTTGGGCCGGTTGAGGCACCCCCTCTAATGGGTGCCGTCTCCGACTTTTCAGAGGGACGCCGTGCGAAGTGGAGGTGCCTGGTCGTGCGACGTCGCCTCGTCCGCCGCCGCAAGGTGACTGGCTGGTCCAGCGCCGACGACGCGAATATGAGGCCAGGCCATAGCCGGCGTAAGGACGGTGGCGAAGTTCCAGTGCGACCCGTGGTTCTTGAACGCCGCGTAGGTGATCACGCCGTTGTCCAGGACGAGGCGCGCCCCGGCGCGGATGCGACCCCGATACCACTGGTGGTGCAGGTTCGCAGCTGGCCCAGTGAGCGATGTCATACGGTCAAGCGCCGAGTGAAGCAAGCCGTCAGCGTCTTCCTTGTTGGACGCCCCGAGGCGCTCAAGTGCCTCGGGGCGGAGAAGGTGCTCGGAGCTCCAACGGAGGCCGCACGTCAGCGTGCTCAAGGCGGTCGACACCTCGGCACCGACCAGGGGAACGACAGGAATGACCATCTCGATCCACGTCTCGAAGGGGCGGCGGCCGTCGGCCTGCGGCGTGCCGAGAACTGCGTACGCCTGCGTGTCAGTCAGTCCATCCACAGGGAGCCGAGTCGGGACGAGGAGAAGGTTCTCTTCGGTCGTGACCCATGTCCCGTGATCGTGTGCATGGGAGTAGGCCTCGGACCAGTAGCGGTCGAGCATCCGAAGATCGGGACCCTGGTCCGTAGTCCAGTCGTCGTCGCCGACCATTCCGGCGAGTTCGCGCATAGCTGCTGACTGCGTGACATCCGGGAAGGACACCTCAGTCCGCGAGTCACCCGAACGTGTTGGTGCGTTCATGTGGATCTCCAAGGTCTCGTTTCGTCCAAGAACGGTCAGGCGGTGGGGGCCCTGGGGCCCCCACCGCGAGTCGCTACGCCGCCGCGTAGCCCGGCTCGTCGGCGTAGCCAGACAGGTACAAGCCGGCAAGGAATGCCAGCGCCGCGCTGATGACGGCACCAACCGGCAGGGCCTTGATGAGCGCCGGTATGCCGGTTGTGGCGAACCCGCGGTACGCCGCGCTGGTGCGCATCCTGTGGGCGTGCCATTTCCAGGCCGACCGAGCTGTGCGAGCGGCCTGATGCACTGCGGATTGAGCCGCGCGGCCGACCTTGGCGAGCGCGCGAGCGGCCTTTCGCGCCAGCGAGCGAGCAATGCGCATCAGGGCCCGTGCGGCTCGTCTGAAGATGGTGAACATGTGTGCCTCCTGTTTGTCGGGTCGTACAAGGCGAGCGTGCGCCGGGCAGCAGGGAACATCCACTCGTAACCGCGCCATTTGATCCCGCAATATGGACGCCCAAATGCCACAATTACTGAATGGGAAGACGGCCCGAGCACGGAGACCCGGTACCGGGGGCTCTGGGGCGGGCGGCCCTGCGCTGGGTGGCGATCTGGCGACGGAACCCTTTCAACCTGGACGGCTACCCGCGACCGGGGCCTCACGCGGGGACGTTCTCCAGCGTCATGGCTGAGCTAGCACCGACGTCCAGCGATGAAAGCCGCGAGTGCCTATCTCACATCGAACGCTAAACCGTCGACGCGTCGACGAAGACTGGGACGAGTGGTGGCTGTTCGATCGCATGACCTTCGAGGCGGTTAGGGCGTACGAGTCGAGGGTGGAACTGGCGGACCAGAACGCCGGCTGGCATCAGGCCAACGCCTTCTTTCACGCGACCGGGTGGTTCCAGCGAGCGGAGATACCCGACGCGAACGGCATGTACCCGCTGGTCTATGCGGGGGTTGACGAGTACGAAGTCAGCGTCGGTCGTCCCCCCTTTCCACGGGCCTTGCGAGAACCACTGCAGACGGACATACCGCTTCCATGGCTCAAGGGAGTGGACGTCGCGACGATGACGGTCCGGATGACCGAGCGGATCATCAGCAGTGTCGAACTGCTGCGCATGTCCAACGGCAGACAGCAGCTTCCTGCTGATCAGGTAGGCGAAACTCTGCGGCGTCTCGAAAGGTCGCGGGGTGAGCTACCGATGGCGCGCGATGACCTAGCCCGGTGGCTGAGTAGACACGAGACCACGACGGCGGGTCGCACGGGAACGCACGGCACGCAACTGCGCTACTGGGAGTCGCGGCTTCGCAGGAGCGCGGATGACGCTCGGGAACCGAGCGCCGTCCGCCTCACCATTCTGGCGTGGCTAGTAACACATGACGATCCCGACGCCGGGCCGCGCGACGAGAAGTCATGGCACACCCTCCTCAAAGCGCGCAAACGCCGTTTGGTGCGACACCGGCAACCAGACGGTGACCTTCCGCCAGGAATTCCGCGCACTGCTCCGGCGCGGCTGGTACCTCTTCGGATTCGATGGGCTGTCTCTGCGGGACCCGCTGCCGGCCAACTTCTCCGATCCCTTTGCCGATGACGGGGCTCGACGAAATGCGGTTGCACTCGCCGGCCATGTCGACCGGAAGCTCAAAGAGCACGGCACGAACGACGCCAGGCAAGCGCACACAGGCAAGAAGGGCGACCTCGAGATCGAGCTGGCCACACGAAGCTGGCTCAAGTGGGTCGACGACTACACCACGCCCTTGAGCATGGACATCGACGAGACCGCACTAGCCGTCATCCACGCCATGCACCAGTTGTCCATCAGAGCGATGACCTGCGGCGACGTCCGGTCCAGCCTGAGCAGACTTGCCGGGCATCCTTCGCTCCTCGAGCCGGCACATGTGCGTCTGCCAGATCCAGAAGAGTGGTTCGACCAAACGGGCGAACCATGGGGTGGGCCCATGTCACTGACTGGACTGCGCAGTTCGATAGCGCTCGCCTATCAAGGAGGGAGGCTCGCTCCTCGGCAGGCGGCGAACGCGCTGGTGCTCCCGAGGAACTCGGCGGTCGTCGCCGCGGTCCACGCTCTCGGGACCCCGCGGACGCCCCGCAGCTCTGCCGCCGCCGGCGTTGGGGCTGGCGTGGAAGAGGACCGCTGGAGGGACGTCTATTTCGAGCCGCAGGGCAGCGGGACGCGCGTTTCGCCGCGCGAGATGGATATGCGGCTACGGTCCTTGATCATGCGTGACCCCCTCGGCACGCTGATCGACGCGCCCGGCTTGGTGGCGGCCTACCTCACCGCCGACGACGGGCGGTGGCACGTCCGCGAAGCCGAGCCCGAGGTCTACTGGATCGGATCGGACCACGCCGGGGATGTGACGCGATTGTGGACGCTCATGGAGACGTTGGACTACCGGGCCTTCACCCCTCGCGTCCAGCGCGATCTCACGCAATTGGCTGTGTGCCAGAGGAGTGCCGCACTCCTCTCGACCAAGCCCCCGACGACCTCCGTAGGGACTCGGACCGTGAACCGTGTGATCTCCGCCATCAACGCGCTCACCCAGGAGATGGGCGCAGGACTCGAACTGACTGCCAGCCAACGGGACAGGCTGAACTCGGTGCTGCAATCCATGCCCACGCATGACGAACGACCCTCCATCCCGGTTGTGCCTCCCATGACATGGTCCGACAGCGTGTACGGGCATCTGGGAAGTACTCGGCCGCGAGGCTACTGACGCCGCTTGTGACCCGACGCCCAGGCAACGACATCGTCATTGCGGTAGCGGCGTGTCTCACCACCCGTAACGAGGACCGCGAGTTCCTTGCGGTCGGTGGCCCGGCGAAGGGCACCGGCCCCGACGCCGGCCAACCGAGCGGCCGCGCCAATGAGCAGCAGGTCCCGCTGATGGCTGGCGACCCAAACCTGGTCGAGGTTCTCAACATCTCCCTGGGCGACTACCACGGCTGGCGTGCCCCGACGAGGGATACGGCGGTATGGCAAGGGGCCTTCATCCCAGGGCGTCTCCAGGCACTTGTCCCGCATGTCGTGGATACCCACAGACAGAAGGGCGGCGGCCTGCTCCAAGGTGAGGTAGCCGTCTGGGATGGCCGGGTCGTCGAGCAGTTCGGGCCACGCACGGGCTTCATTCTTGCTTCGGGGCGCATTGCGGCCCACGGCCCTCTCCTGCGCAACTCGGATGAGGTCCTCACGGTCGAAGTAGCGCGCGCTCTGACCACCGGCACGGTGACTCGTGATCCAGCCGACTTGCACCCATCGGCGAAGCGTGGCGGGGTGCAGCCCGGTCAGTCGGGCGGCCTCGCCGATCTTGATGAGGCGTGCCCGACCGGGGATCGGGTCGTGCGGCGCCTTGTAGTCGGAGAAGCTGCCCATGCGGCTGCCCTCCCCCTGGTCGATCCGTCCCTGATGTCCGCCGGGGCCGTCCCACAGGCCCAGGTATCCGCTCGGGACGGGTGTGCCGTCCGCCAGCCCGTGGCAGGTCGCGCACACCAATCCACCGCAGAAGGTCGTCTCGGGCACGCGGATGACGTGGAGCAGCCAGCCGCTGCATTCTGAGCACTGGCGTGGCCGGAGGACGCGACCATCACCCTCGTGGTTCTCGAGGACGTGGCGGTACCGGATGCCGGCGGAGGGACCTCCGGCAAGCAACATGGCCTCCCTCGTGGAGCAGCCCATCTGGCGCGCCAGC
Organism: Actinomycetota bacterium; assembly: GCA_016717115.1. Lineage (GTDB taxonomy): Bacteria > Actinomycetota > Actinomycetes > S36-B12 > S36-B12 > UBA10649. The sequence goes on along the minus strand of JADKGE010000019.1, from coordinate 9,036 downwards.
TCGTCGACCAGGATGCCTTCGGCGAGGTCCTCTCCCCTGCCCAGCTTCGCGGCGAAGATGCCGAGCGCGATCCGAGCAAGTCGAGCCTCTCGGGCCCAGACGCCTTTCCATGGAGGACCGCCTGCCCGCGTGAGGTAGGTCTTTCGGAGCAGTTCCACGAACGCCGGTTCGGCGCCAGTACGGATGGGTTCGCCGGTGAGAAGGCTCCACACGATGGACTTCGTCTCCTCCAGCGGGCAGTCAAGGATCGCGCGGCGACGCCAGTTGTGGGTGCCGCCCATGCCCAGGGTTTGGAGGTGGGCCTGCGCCTTGGCAATGACCCTCGCGCGACTCGTGGTTCCACCGATGGCGGCGACTGCCTCGTCGACGGTGCGGCCTTCGCACATGATCAGACGGACCGCCACGCCACCAATATCCTTCGTGCCCTTCGTGCCGTTGGCTGAAGCCAGTGTGATGATCTCGCGAACGTTGAAGGTGAGCGTCTCCCCGCTGAGGCTCGGCCAGTGGATCGTGGCTATGACGTAGGCGATGCCTGTCTGGGAGGGGTCGGCTATGACGCGCAGTGTCTTGTTGGTGATGGTGCGGACGGCGTCGTTGAGGATGCGGGGCATGGACTCGCCATCGGCCGACAGGAGCAGGCCGGCCACGGAGGCAAGGGAGGCGACGTCGACTTCGGCGGTCCCCTCGACGTCGGCACTTCTCACACCTTCGCGAGATCTAGACGCCTGCAGAAGCCGGTCACGCTCGGCGACCAGTGCCTCGTGCGTGGTTCGGGCGTCTTCGGCCCGGTCCCGCCTGTTCTCGGATTCGCCGCGGAGAATGATCACGTCGGCAGCATCGTCAGCATCCTCCTGTGCGCGACTTACTAGCACCCCTAGCTCTTCAAGGCGAGCGGCTCGGCGACTCTCATCTTCCGCTTCGTCGCGCTTCTCACGAGTCGCTACCTCCAGAGTCGCTTCGTTCTTGAGGATCGAGATCGCTCCCGCGACGATGCCCCTACCCAACGCCGCTTCGACATCCGCAGCTCTGGCGCTGAGGACCAGGTCGCCTTCGAGGGTCTGCCATCCGCGCTCAGTCTTGGTTCCGCTTGCCTCGTCGAGGAGGTACGACTGTTCAAGGGGCCGGCGCCGTACCTGGTAGTAGGTCCACTTGCTGTTACCTCCCTGCGCGGTCAACTTGTAGTCGTGGACTCCGTCACGCCAGGTGGCGGCTCCTGTCAGGGCTTTGACCGGTTGGTCGGTGGTGCGTTCCCGGCTGGTACGAACCGACAGGAGCCTCTTCCACTCGTCAAATTCCTCGTCGGTAAGTGCGATGTCGTGCGCGGGCAGTGCGACATCAACGTCGATGCAACCATATTCAAACGCCAGGTCTAGGTGGTCGACTTCGTATCCTTCCCAGCGTTCGCCGGGCTTCGAAGCCACGGGAACACCCACCTTGGCGCGGTATCTCTTGTCGCGCAGAAGCGCGTAGTGACGAGCGGATGTGTGGGTCTGGGCGGCCCGGTACACCGTGTCCTTCGAACAGCGGTCGTATGTGAGGCCTGCCTGCTTGACGCCGCGGCATTCGACATGGTGCTCAACCAGTTTCTCCGAGGCGGCCCTGAGGGTCTCGCCGGACAGCCAGGCGCGGAAGAACGCCAGCCAGCCAGCCGCGTTCTTCTCGTCTTTGACGAGCACCGCGAACTTGCGGCATGCCCCGTGGACAGCGTTCGTCCGACGGCCAGCGACGGTGTATCCCAGGGGAGCATTGGCGGTTTGGTAAGGCCATGAGACCTCGTGCATGTCGAACCGGGACAGGACACCAGTGGTCGTCTGCCTGCGGATGGTGTCGCGTGTGGCGGCGGTTCCGATGGACTTGTTCTGGGTTTCGTAGGCACCACCGACGGAGTACAGATCCACCTCATGATCGCCCTCCCAAAGACGGCAGCCGCCGCGGCGAGCCGCGTCCCAGACGCGCGTGCCGTGCGCGATCGACCGAACCCACCGATCCCAATCGGCCATGTGCATAGCGACGATGTTGGGATGCATCAGTACCGCGACCATCAGCTCCGACGCGGCATTACGTGGAAGCGGGTCGTGATCGACCCTCAGGGTGCTCTCGGCGGCCGTGTCCGCGATGGCTAGGAGAAGGTCGACGCACCCCGTCACGGGGTCCTTGACCGGCCACAGCCAGGCGATCACCAGCGTCGGCTTGTCAGCACTCGGGTGGACGTCGCGGCGTCGGACCTCAAGAATGCCCTTCTCCTTGCGAAGCGCGACTCCCTCCGGCGTGGACGCTGTCATTGCATCGATCCCGCCAATATCGGCGAGGGCCTTCACCGAGGGCCGGCGATCCATCTTCTTCTCAGCGCGTTGAGCGTTCGCCGCGAGCGTCTCCCGGTTGTTGGCCGACACCCGCAACTGTGTGCTTTCAGTGTTCTTAGGCAGTTCGGACAGCATGTCCACGATCAACGGGCTAGCTCCGTTTGCGTTCTCCATCTCGGGCATCTCCTCGCGTAGGTCTCGCGAAGTACAGTGCCGACGCCTTTCGTTGCGGCAGCCATCCTCACATCGGGTTTCTGCTGGCACTGACGGGATGTGCCTCGACGCGCGAGCTAACGCGGCAGACCGCAGTTTCCGGATCTGGCGCCAGAACCTCCTTGTCAAGAACGCCGCAGTCAGAACGGTCCAGCTCATGCCGCCGCAGCCGCCCATCCCGCCCAGCACTCCCGCAGTGGAGGAGTTCCGCAACGCTGTCGAGAAGGCCCGGATCGTGGGTTGTCAGTTCACTGACTTGCCCGGCGATGTCGCCCGCCGTGCCGTCGAGGCCCTGATGTCCATGCCGGAGCCGCTCACCGCGCAAGTCCGCGTGCTGCGCCACGAATAGGCGCCGCTAGGCACACAAGTCCGAGCACAGCACTGCCCCGAGGTCGCGGGCGTACGGAATCGCGATGAACCAGGCCGTCCACCAGGGCCACCCATGACGAATCTGGCAAATCCGCGAATACCGCACCCCGTCAGGCGTGTAGCGACATTTCTCTTCGCTCTCCCCGGGGGCGACGGGGTCGAGTGACTCCGCCCAGCGCTCTGGTTCGAAGCGTGACACGAGCCGGTCACAGGATGGATTCCTGACTGCAGGCTCGCCAGTGCCCTGATCACGTCAAGCCGCGACTGGCCAACGGCCGCTGCAATCTCCGTGACCACCTTGTCGGGGACCTTGTCCCAGGCGTGGCATCCCAACGTGCCGCCGAAAGGGGTGCCCTCACGGGGATCCGTGCGCTTGGTTGAAGGGTCCGGACTGTCGAGTGTGCGGAATCCGCCGCGCGACTACCAGGAGGACGGATCAATGACCGAGGTTCCTACGGACGACACACTGGCCGAGCTGTATCACGCACGCGAGAGTGCGACTCTCGACCTCATTCAGGCTCACGCCCAGCGCGCAGCGGCAGCGTTTCCAGCGGTGGCATCGGTCGGATACTGCGAGGAGGACACCATGGGGTACGACAACTACGACTACGCGCCGCAGCTCTTTGAGGTCATCAACTGGGAGATCTCGGAAGGGTTCAAGGACGACGACGATCTGTGGCCCAGCGGTGAGGAGCTCCAGCAGAACGAGGACCTCCAGGCAATCGGACGCCTTCTCGTCTCCGCTGGCTACCTCCCCGGCACGTGCGTGAGTCTGGACGCGCCGGCATCAGCGACTTGCGTCACGGAGTGACATTCCAACCGGCGCCGGTGTTTACCGCGACCCTCGACAGCGGCATGGAAGTCGTCGATGGTCAGCAGGAACGCATCCTCGCCAGCATCGATCCGATCAGGTACTACCGACCGCACCAATACACTTCGGGCCACAACCCGCCTGGTCGACTCACGCAGATCCGGGAGAGGATCGTGGAGTTGCTCGCGTCGATCATGACGCGATGGTGGGCTATGCCTGGGGTGCGATGGTCCAGCTGCCATGCGCGCAGGGCCGGGAGTCCCACTTGCATGACGTCGTACGGAGGGCAGTGGCCGGACGTGACGCTCTCGGCCACCCCATCACCGCTCCAGATGAATAGCGAGCCGCTCGCCACGGCCCGCGGCCTTGATTCGGATCAACCGGTCACCTGGCCGATCCACGCGGCGAGCGCAGCGCGGTTGTCGTCCGTCGTCTGTGAGTGGCTCGCGTTCAAGGTCCAGCCCAGATAGCGGGTCCCGTCGGCTGCGAATCCCTCAAGTCGGCGTGATCTCTTCCCCTGCTTCCCCACCGGTGTGGACCCACGATCCTGAAGGGTGACGATCTCCAGTCGCTCTACCTGTTCGATGACCTTGCGGCCGTTGAGCAGGACCAACTCGATGTTGGCCGCTCTGAGCTGCCGTCGGAGGAACGGCGCGTCCTCGGCGAGAAGGTGCGCTTGCACGGCCGCGTCAGCCTTGGGGAACGCGCCCCAGACCGGGTCGGTGGCCCATTGGACCAGATCGAGGTGGCATGCGGTCCCGTCGTAGAAGTCGGCACCGGCGCCTCGGACAAGTGCGTTCAGTTTGTCGAACCATCGCGTATATGGATGATGCTGGAAGTAGTTTCTGCACCACTTCATTACGGTCGCCACTGCTGGGTCGGGGAGGTCGGATGATGACTCGGCTTCGAGGAGGTCCAGATCGGCCAGTCTCTTCGCGTCATCAGGGAGGAGCCGCTTTCGGCCGTCCTGGAACTCCCTGCTGCTCGGGTTGATGCCGACCGTGGCGACGCGAGCACGGGTGTGGTCGCCGAAGGACACGACGGGGGTTGATCGGGGAACGACATGGCCCCCGAGGGGCACGGCTCGTCGGATGCGCTCAGCGACGTACCCGACGATGTCGGGCTCGGGGTTCACGGCGTGGCCGGGGAGTCGATGTGGTGTGCCAGCACCAGACCCTGCCCGTCGCCGAGGACCTGCTCTCGCACGTCGTCCCAGACGCGCCGCGCTTCTGCGGCCGGGACCCACTGGGCCTTTGGTGCGCCCTTGGTTGACCGCCAGTTGGCCGGGTTCACGTAGGGCTCGCCCGAGGGTCGTCTGCCGAGGTTGATGATCGGGCGCGAGAAGCGACCCGCGCGGGCAGGTTTGGCCGGGGAGTAGCTGAACATGTCGGGCTGCTCGACGGGGGTAGCACCCCTGTAGAGAACGTACGTCCAGGTCGGGTCCTCGGGACCGCACGCGAGCGACGACGTCCCCGACAACGGGTCGTACGTCGACGCCTTCAGCACATCGTCGCAGAAGGCGTGCCGCTTCAGCTTCGACAACGTCAGGGGACCGCTCGAATCGCGCACCACGAAGACCGTGTCCAAAGCGAACTCACCACCGATAGTGGAGCCGAACAGCAGCAGAGACCCTGCCGGGAGGGTCTTCATCGAGCCGCGCTGTCGGCAGTTCGTATACCGGAAGTGATCGCCGAACACCCACGGATCGGTGTTCTGATCCCCCGGTCGCACCCGACGCCGTCCCACGCGGACGGGAACATGCAGGGCCGTCGGAAGCGACGCCTCTGGCGGCCAGGTCTCCACGACGTCGGACGCGGCCTCCCACTCGCCCCAGAACACCACCCGCCCACGATGTGCGCGCCCCTGAGCATCCGCATAGGAACCCGAGCCGCGCAGAAACTTGCGCCGATGGACCGGCAACGAACTCCACGCAAAGCGCCCCAGGGCGGGTGCATCGTGCTCGCGGCCCGGGTGCGGGAAGTGCACCACCGGCACCCGAACGTCCTCAGCCCGTCCCGTCATGGCTCCCCCATCGCGTCGCTGATCCCTACGAGCCAGTCAACACCGTGCGGGGTCAGCATGCTGCCTGGAGAACGAGGCGACAGCTCTCCGGTGAGAGGGCGACGGCGGCGTTGAAGGGCGGCCTGCGATGCGCGAGTCGTGTCGTCGACCCTGTCGTGGGCGTGTCCAGGTCGAATCAGACGGACATGACCGCGGAGCGACCGCCCGATGCTGACGGTGGACGGCTTCCGCGCACGGTAAGGCGGCAGCACGATCGCGGGAATTCAGGTCGCGCATTCCAGTTCGGCTCGTCCTAGCATGGGGAGTGCTCGTCGGCCGCGGCTCACGAAGTCAAGCCGGACTACCACCGATTGGTCGTCGAGCCAGCGGGGAGAGTCGACACATGATGCTGCATCGTGTTGGTCAGGGTCCTGGCCCGAACCGTCCGCGGGGCCTCCCCCGGCCGGCGTTCGCCGCCAGCGCTCCCCTGAAACGAGTCGCAATCCCGGGAACTGCGGGTGGCCTTGGATGACCAATCCCCTCACCGTCAAAGCGGGCCTGCACGTGGTCTGGGCGCCGAGTCAATCGACAATCGCCGGCATCGTCGCCATCGCGGACTGGAACAAGCCGCTGCCGGGAACACCACCACGCTTCGGGGTACGCAGCCGCGGCGAATGGTGGGTCCACGAGTTCGACTCAGACCTCGACCCTGAAGACGACCAGAGTTCCGCACCACTCGTCGTGCTCGAACGGATCTTCGGCACCGGGCGAGTGTCGCCCGTCGGCACGGGGATCAGCGACATGCTCGTTGCGCTGTGGGATGCCGCTGAGAGGGTCCCCGTCGACCCGCCGGGCGGCGAACGGTCCTCGGGCAGCACCTCCAGCGACATACCCGCTCCCAACCCGCTCAGCTCACAGTGACAACTACGGAGACCGACCATGGCCGACAGCGCACCGACACTCGCGCCGGTCCATGCCACGATGGCGTGTGCGGCGTCGTTCGTCAATGAAGACGTACCTGATGGCGAACAGAACGAGCGGTCGCTTCCGTTGGCGGTGCTGGACTTCGGCCGTTTCCCGCAGGCTGCAGCCTTGTTCGGCACACTGCTTGAGAAGTCCGAGCGGCAGGAGTCCATTGCCATGGTCGAACCGTGGCTGCCGCTGGACGGCGAGGAGGAGGACGCCTACGACAGGGCCCATGCCGGTCACCCGATGATCCGCGTCCTCGTCGCGGCCTACCACGACGCCGAGGAGCCTATCCCCGCCCTGAGCTTTCGCGTGTGCGTCCAGCACGAGGCTGGGTTCATGCAACAAGTCACCATGTTGGATGAGCTGGGCGTCATGAGCGCCGTTCCGGACGGCGTTGACCCCGACGATCAAGACCTCCTAGCGGCCATACTGCCGGTGACCATCGATCCTGGGCACATCGGCTACATGGAGTTGCTCGCCTGGCGCCACTGCTACACGGACTAGGCCGTCCCCGGCCGCCGCGCTGACCTGGACTGGGGGCATCAGCGAGCATCATCTGGCTCGCGCTTCTACGCTGCGAGCAGTCGCATCGTCGAAGCGGGGGACCTGGGTGACTCGGATCGACGCTTCGGACGGCACCATCTCTGCCGCACTGGGCGCATCCGGCACGGGCAGGGCGATCGTCTACCTGCACGGCGTAGGTGGCCCGATGTCCCGGAAGAAGTTCATCAAGCACCTGGGCACCGGCCTCAAGAAGGTCAAGCACCTCGACGACGACCCTTGGGTCGATGCTCTGACTATTCCGAGCTACATCCCAGAGCTGAAGAGGCGGCGAAGAGCTGGTCGGCCCCTTCGAGACCTTACCTGGTCCTTTGGGTCCCCGACGACCCCGCAGGACGCGGAGGAGTACCTCCAACGTTCCGCGGCGGTACGCCTGGTGGCCTCGCAGTACAGGAAGAACCCGGGTCGCTGGCGACCCTCCGGAACCGGCAAGGCCGTGGACAAGGTGTTCGGGATCGTAGCCAGCATCGCCCACGGCGGGCAGCAAGGCACCATCGCCGTGAGCTGGCCGATCCGACGCGCCCTCAAGGCAATGGGCAAGCATGAATTCCTCAGGGCAGGCGACTACCTCGGGAGCAGGACGACCCGACACAGAGTGCTGTCCGCGGTCTTGGACCAGTGGCCCACTGAGAGTCGCGTCCTTGTCATCGCGCACAGCCTGGGTTCGGTGGTGCTAGTGGACCTGCTTGGGCGCCTGCCCGAAGGGGCCGTGGTTGATGTCATTACGGTCGGCTCCCCGCTCGCCGGGCCTGGCTTCAGGCGGCGAGCTAGGCGACTGAATGGCCGTTTCCCGTACTCACGGGTGAACTCCTGGGTCAATGTCCGCGACCCAAACGATCTGGTGGCCTGGTACGGCGGCCTCTCGCATCTCCTGCCCGGCGTGGTTGATGTGAAGGTCGACACCGATGGCAGCCACGACGCACCGGACTACCTGCGGCGCAAGCCTGTCGCTGCCATGGTCGCGAGCTTCTTGTGCCGCTGATCAGGAGAGTCGGTCAGCCAGGAAGGGACACACGGGGAGCGCGGCAGCATGTGACATCCAAGTTCGACCATGGCTAGTGCTGTTGGCCGTACGAGGATGGGCTCCAGATCCATCGGGTCGATGCACCCGAACTCGGCGTCAGAGAGGACGTCCAAGCGGGCGACCTGCTCGCGGAAGAGCTCCCACGCCGACTGGTTGGATGTCGCGATGTTGCGGCGCGCGCTGGGTTCCATGCCGCGCACTGTTGGCGCGCCACGGGCATGCCCAACAGCCCTCATACGGGGTCGCTCCGCCGAACGTCAACGGTGAAGCGAAGCCGAAGGGTCTGCAACCACCCGAATCTCGCACAGCCTGACACCGTTCGACTTCCGCTGGGTGGCCATGAGTCCCATCGCCGCCAAAGCACTAGCCAGGCGCGTCACGCGCGTGCTCAGCGCGTGAGAATCCGTCGGCCAATCATCGCGACCATTGCTCGGCCGATAGGTGGAGATCGCCTCGAGGAGGTCCCTCCAGGGTCCCCTCCAGATGCCTTCGGTGCCATCAACCATCAGGGCGTGGATGGCCACGGCCACCGGGTCGGCCTCAGCGACATCCAGCTGAACGTCCACCTGTCCTTCCACGTACGTCTTCAGGGCACCGCTCGAGACGCCGGTGTTGTCAAGGACGCGGTCGACCGCTGCGGCGATCAGGGCGAAGTCGGCCATCCTTGCGGTGGAGCGAAGCTCGGCTGGGACTTCCGCGCCCGGTAGGGCCGCAAGTACCTGCGCGATGAACGTGAACATGGCGCCGAGAACGCGGGGACGATCGACGGCCCACATGGCATCCAG
>JADKGE010000018.1 GCA_016717115.1 Actinomycetota bacterium | reverse complement strand
GCGCGATCCGCACTGCGGCCGTCCAGCGTCACCTCGTCGATCGAGTCGACCTCCGCCAGCGAGACCCGGACCTGCTCGTCGACGGACGTCGGCAGGTTCTTGCCCACGAAGTCGGGGCGGATGGGAAGGTCGCGGTGGCCGCGATCGACGAGGACGGCCAGTTGCACCGACCGTGGCCGCCCGATGTCGCTGAGGGCGTCGAGCGCGGCGCGGATCGTGCGCCCGGAGTAGAGCACGTCGTCGACGAGGACGACGACGCGAGCGTCGATGCCGGCGGCGGGGATCGACGTGGCCTCGAGTGCCCGCGCGGGCCGCAGCCTCAGGTCGTCGCGGTACATGGTGATGTCGAGGGAGCCGACGTCGACCGGGTGCGACTCGATGCGCTCGATCGCGGCGGCGATGCGTTGCGCCAGCGGGAATCCACGGGAGGGGATGCCGAGCAGGACGAGGTCCTCGGAGCCCTTGTTGCGCTCGACGATCTCATGAGCGATGCGCGTGATCGCGCGGCCGATATCGGCGTCGTCCAGGACGACTTTCGACATGCGGACCTCCTTCCCCGCCTCTCTGGACGGGCCTTAAAGGATGTCTGACGCATTGACCCTACCCGCGGCGCAGTACCGGTCGCGAGGTGGGCGGCTCGGGGGTGGCTCAGACCCCGCTGCCCCGCTTGGCACTGCCCATCTTGTGCACGCGAAGGCCGTTCGTGGTGCCCGGGACGCCCGGGGGCACTCCGGCGACGATCACGACGCGGTCGCCGTACGTCGCACGCCCGATGTCGAGCAGCGCCTTGTCCACCTGCGCGACCATGTCGTCGGTGTGCTCCACCTGAGGCACGAGGAAGGTCTCGACCCCCCACACGAGCGACAGCTGGCTGCGCACGCGCGGATTCGGGGTGAAGGCGAGCAGGGGCGTCTCGGACCGCCAGCGGGACACGAGACGAGCCGATGATCCCGTCTCGGTGAACGCGATGAGGTGCGAGGCGTTGACGCCGTTGGCGACGTCGACGGCCGCGTGGGTGAGCGATCTTGCCGTCGAGCCCGTCCAGGGGTCCTTGAGCTTCGGCAGCTGGCTCAGCGCCTCCCCCTCGACGTGCTCGATGATGCGGCTCATGGTCTCGACCACGAGGTTGGGATGGTCACCGACGCTCGTCTCACCGGACAGCATGAGTGCATCCGCCCCGTCCAGGATGGCATTGGCGACGTCGCTGGCCTCCGCGCGGGTGGGGCGGTTCGCGACGGCCATCGAGTCGAGCATCTGAGTGGCCACGATGACCGGCTTGCCGGCCTCGCGACACAGGTGCACGGCGCGCTTCTGCACCAGGGGCACGGCCTCCAGCGGCAACTCCACGCCGAGGTCGCCGCGAGCGACCATGACGCCGTCGAACGCCGCGATGATCTCCTCGAGGTTCTGGACCGCCTGGGGCTTCTCGACCTTGGCCAGGACGGGAAGCCGGATCCCCTCCTCGTCCATGATGTCGTGCACGTCGCCGATGTCGGCGGCGCTGCGGACGAACGACAAGGCGATCAGGTCGGCGCCGGTGCGCAATGCCCAGCGCAGATCCTCGCGGTCCTTCTCGGACATGGCCGGCACGCTGACGGCGACGCCCGGCAGGTTGAACCCCTTGTTGTCCGAGACCCGGCCACCCTCGACGACCACGGTGTAGACACGGGGACCGTCGACCCTGGTGACCTTCAGCTCGACGCGGCCGTCGTCGACGAGGACGAGGTCGCCGGGTGTCACGTCGCCCGGCAGGCCTTTGTAGGTGGTGGAGACCATGCCCACGTCGCCGGGCACGTCTTCCGTGGTGACGATGAACTCCGCGCCGTTCTCGAGCACGACCGGGCGCCCGGTGGCGAATCGGCCCAGCCGGATCTTCGGGCCCTGGAGATCGACGAGGATGCCGACGCCGCGGCCCAGCTCGTCGGCCGCGGCGCGCACGTTGTTGTAGACGGCGAGGTGATCGGCGTGGTGTCCGTGGGAGAGGTTGAGCCGGGCGACGTCCATCCCGGCCTGCACCAGGCCCCTGATGGCCTCGAGCGAGCTGGTGGCGGGTCCGAGGGTGGCAACGATCTTGGCACGACGCATGAAGGCAAGCCTATCCGTAAGCGGTTGCAGGAGTGAGGTGGGTCACACGAGGAGTTGACGCGCCGTCGACTTGATCGGCGCCGGCAGGTTGGTGCTGCCCATGAGGTAGGCGTCGACGGAGGCCGCCGCCGCGCGGCCCTCCGCGATCGCCCACACGATGAGCGACTGACCGCGGCCGGCGTCCCCCGCCACGAACACGCCACGGGCGTCGGAGCGGTAGTCGGCGTCGCGCGCGATGCCGCCTCGCTCTCCAAGGGTCAGGCCGAGCTGCTCGACGAGGTTGGCGCCCTCCGGGCCGACGAACCCCATGGCCAAGAACACGAAGTCCGCCGGGATCTCGCGCTGGGTACCCGCCTTGGGCCGGAAGCCGCCCTCATGGGCCTCGACCTCGACCAGCTGAAGGGCGCGCACCCGACCCGTGCCGTCGTCGACGAAGGCCTCCGTCGAGACGGCGAAGAGCCGATCGCCGCCTTCCTCGTGCGCGCTGGAGACCCGATAGGTCATCGGGTAGGTCGGCCACGGCTGGGACTCCGGACGAGCCTGTGGGGGCGTGGGCATGATCTCGAGCTGGGTCACCGATGCGGCACCCTGCCGATGGGCGGTGCCAAGGCAGTCCGCACCGGTGTCGCCGCCGCCGATGATGACGACATGCTTGCCCTGAACGTCGATGGGCGACGACTCGAGGTCGCCCTCCTGGACCCGATTGGCGAGCGGCAGGTACTCCATCGCCTGGTAGACGCCGGAGAGGTCGCGACCGGGCACCGGGAGGTCTCGCCAGGCGGTCGCCCCGACGGCGACGACGACCGCGTCGTAGCGGTTGCGCAGGTCCGCGCCCGTGATATCGATGCCGACCTCGACCCCCGACCTGAACCGCACGCCCTCGGCCTCCATCTGGGCCAGTCGGCGATCGAGGTGGCGCTTCTCCATCTTGAACTCGGGGATGCCGTAGCGAAGCAGGCCTCCGATGCGGTCGGCCCGCTCGAAGACGGCAACCGTGTGCCCGGCGCGGGCGAGCTGCTGGGCTGCGGCCAGTCCGGCGGGGCCGGAACCGATCACGGCCACGGTCTTGCCGGTGAGCCGGACTGGCGGCTGCGGGGTGACCCAACCCTCGTCCCAGGCCCGATCGATGATCGAGACCTCGACCTGCTTGATGGTGACCGGATCGGCATTGATGCCGAGCACGCACGCCGTCTCGCAGGGCGCCGGGCACAGCCGGCCGGTGAACTCCGGGAAGTTGTTGGTGGCGTGCAGCCGCTCGATCGCGTCCTTCCAGTCGTGCTGCCAGACGAGGGAGTTCCACTCCGGGATGAGGTTGCCGAGCGGGCAGCCGTTGTGGCAGAACGGGATGCCGCAGTCCATGCACCGGCCGGCCTGCTTCTCGAGGCGGCCGGCCTCGAACGGCTCGTACACCTCGTTCCAGTCGAGCAGGCGCACGTCGACCGGCCGCCGAGCCGGCAGCTCGCGATCCGTGGTCAGGAAGCCCTTCGGATCAGCCATTGATGCCTCCCATGACCGCGACCATCGGATCCACGCCTCTCTCCTGGGCCTCGGCACGCAGCCGCAGCACTCGCTTGTAGTCCTTGGGCATCACCTTCGTGAACCGGGCCGATGCTGCCGGCCAGTCGGCCAGCAGCTCTGTAGAGCTCAGCGATTCCGTCTCCTCGGTATGCCGACGGACGAGGCCGTGCACGATCTCGACGTCCTCCTCCGAAAGGGGGTCGAGATCGACCATCTCCGGGTTGACCTTGCCCAGGTCGAGATCGAGCACGTAGGCGACACCGCCGGACATCCCGGCGCCGAGGTTGCGTCCGGTCTCTCCGAGGATGGCGACGAGGCCACCGGTCATGTACTCGAGCGCGTGGTCCCCGACGCCCTCCACCACTGCGGTCGCGCCGGAGTTGCGCACGCAGAAGCGCTCGCCCACCCGGCCCCGGATGAACAGCTCACCGGACGTCGCCCCGTAGGCGATGACGTTGCCCGCGATGATGTTCTCGTGCGCGACGAAGGTCGCGTCCCGGTGCGGACGAACGACGAGGCGACCACCCGACAGGCCCTTGCCGACGTAGTCGTTGGCATCGCCCTCGAGCCGCAGCGTGATACCGGTCGGCAGGAACGCTCCGAACGACTGCCCCGCCGAGCCCACGAACGTCAGGTCGATGGTCTCGTCGGGCAGGCCAGCGCCCCCGTGGAGCCGGGTGACCTCGGAGCCCAGCATCGTCCCGACGGTGCGGTTGACGTTGCGGATCGGCAGGTGGGCCCGCACGGGCTCGCCGCGCTCGAGAGCCGGCGCGCACAGCTCGATCAGCTGGCGGTCCAGCGCCCGCTCGAGCCCATGATCCTGGCCCACCATGCGGCGTCGAGGTGTGGCCGCGTCCATCTTCGGGACGTACAGGATGGGCGACAAGTCCAGGCCGGATGCCTTCCAGTGGCTGACGGCGCGCTCGATGTCGAGGTACTCGGCGTGGCCGATCGCGTCGTCGAGCGTACGGAAGCCCAGGGCAGCGAGGATCTCACGCACCTGCTCGGCGATGTACTGGAAGAACGTCTCGACGAACTCCGGCTGACCACTGAAGCGTTCGCGCAGAACCGGATTCTGCGTGGCCACGCCCACCGGGCAGGTGTCGAGATGGCACACGCGCATCATCACGCAGCCCATCACGACCAGCGGCGCGGTGGCGAAGCCGAACTCCTCGGCACCGAGCAGCGCGGCGATGACGACGTCGCGGCCGGTCTTCAGCTGGCCGTCCGTCTGCACCACGATGCGGTCGCGCAGGCCGTTGAGGATGAGGGTCTGCTGGGTCTCCGCCAGGCCGAGCTCCCACGGTGCCCCCGCATGCTTCAAGGACGTGAGGGGGGACGCTCCGGTGCCGCCGTCGTGACCCGAGATGAGGATGACGTCGGCATGCGCCTTCGCCACGCCTGCCGCGACGGTGCCGACGCCCACCTCGGACACGAGCTTGACGTGGATGCGCGCCTTCGGGTTGGCGTTCTTCAGGTCGTGGATCAGCTGCGCCAGGTCCTCGATCGAGTAGATGTCGTGGTGCGGCGGCGGGGAGATCAGGCCCACGCCGGGCGTGGAGTGCCGGGTCTTGGCGATCCACGGATACACCTTGTGACCGGGGAGCTGGCCACCCTCGCCGGGCTTGGCACCCTGGGCCATCTTGATCTGGATGTCGTCGCTGTTGACGAGGTACTCGCTGGTCACCCCGAACCGGCCGGAGGCGACCTGCTTGATGGCCGACCTCTTGGAGTCGCCGTTGGGGAGCGGGACGAATCGCTCGGGGTCCTCGCCACCCTCTCCCGTGTTCGACTTCGCGCCCAGCCGGTTCATGGCGATCGCGAGGGACTCGTGCGCCTCCTGCGAGATGGACCCGTACGACATCGCACCGGTGGAGAAGCGCTTGACGATCGACTCGATCGGCTCCACCTCGGAGATGTCGATCGGCTCGCGCGCACCCTCGCGGAAGCGGAACAGGCCGCGCAGCGTCATGAGCCGCTCGGACTGCTCGTCTACGCGGTCGGTGTACTCGCGGAAGATGTCGTACCGCTTGTTGCGGGTCGCATGCTGGAGACGGAAGACGGTCTCCGGGTCGAACAGATGGGGCTCGCCTTCCCTGCGCCACTGGTACTCGCCGCCGACGTTGAGGGTGCGATGGGCCGGCGCGATCCCCGAGGGCGGGTACGCGACGCGGTGACGCTGCGCGACCTCTTCGGCCAGCACGTCGAGGCCTACGCCGCCGAGCTTCGACGCCGTGCCGGTGAAGTAGGCGTCCACGACGCCCTGCGAGAGCCCGATCGCCTCGAAGATCTGGGCGCCCCGGTAGGAGGCAACCGTCGAGACACCCATCTTGGACATCACCTTCAGCACGCCCTTGCCCAGTGATTTGACGATGTTGCGCATCGCCTTCTCCGGCGTCACGTCGCCTAGGTGGCCGCGCCGGACGAGATCCTCGACGGTCTCCAGGGCGAGGTAGGGATTGACGGCAGCGGCGCCATACCCGATCAGCAGTGCCACATGGTGCACCTCGCGGACGTCGCCGGCCTCAACGAGCAGGCCGACCATCGTGCGCGTCTTGGTGCGCACGAGGTGCTGGTGGACCGCCGCGCACAGGAGCAGCGAGGGAATCGGCGCGTTCTGGGCGTCGCTGTCGCGGTCGGACAGGACGATGAATCGCTTGCCCTGACGGATGACCGCGTCGACCTCGTGGAAGATCTCGTTGAGGCGGTGCTCGAGACCCTCGCCGCCGCCCGACACCGGGTACAGGCCGGAGATACGCACGCCGGCGAAGCCAGGCTGGTCGCCGTCGTCGTTGATGTGCAGCACCTTGGCGAGCTCGTCGTTGTCGACGACCGGGAACGGCAGCACCACCTGGCGACAGTGGGCGGGGGTCGGCTCGAGGACGTTGCCCTCAGGCCCGATGATGCTCGACAGCGATGTGACGATCTCCTCGCGGATGGCGTCCAGCGGCGGGTTCGTCACCTGGGCGAAGAGCTGGGAGAAGTAGTCGAAGACCATGCGCGGCCTGGTCGAGAGCACCGCGATGGGCGTGTCCGTGCCCATGGAGCCAAGCGGTTCGCCTCCACCTCTCGCCATCGGCTCGAGGATGATGCGCAGCTCCTCCTCCGTGTACCCGAACGTCTGCTGGCGACGGGCGACGGACAAGGGCGTGTGCACGATGTGCTCGCGCTCGGGAAGTGCGTCGAGATGGATCAGGCCGGCGTGCAGCCACTCGGAGTAGGGCGCTTCGGCAGCCAGCTCGGCCTTGACCTCGTCGTCCTCGATGATCCGCCCGGCGACCGTGTCGACGAGGAACATGAGGCCGGGCTGGAGGCGGCCCTTGCGGATGATCGAGGCCGGATCGATGTCGAGCACACCAGCCTCGGAGCCGAGCACCACGAGCCCCTCGTCGGTGACCCAGAATCGTCCCGGCCGCAGGCCGTTGCGATCAAGCACTGCCCCGATCTGCGAGCCGTCGGTGAAGCAGACGTTGGCGGGGCCGTCCCATGGCTCCATGAACGTCGAATGGAACTCGTAGAAGGCCCGGCGCGCCGGATCCATCGTGGGGTTGTTCTCCCACGCCTCGGGAATCATCATGAGCACCGAGTGCGGCAGGGTGCGCCCGCCGAGGTGGAGCAGTTCGAGCACCTCGTCGAACGACGCGGAGTCGCTGCCGCCGGGCGTGCAGATCGGGAACAGGCGCGTGACGTCGCCCCGGATCTTCGTCGATGTGAGCATCGCCTCGCGGGCCTGCATCCAGTTGCGGTTGCCGCGCACGGTGTTGATCTCCCCGTTGTGGGAGATGTAGCGGTAAGGATGCGCCAGCGGCCAGGACGGGAACGTGTTGGTCGAGAACCGCGAGTGCACGAGCGCGAGGGCCGACGCCAGACGCGGGTCGGACAGCTCCGGGTAGAAGGGCTCGAGCTGGCTCGTGGTCAGCATCCCCTTGTACACGATCGTGCGTGCCGACAGCGAGGCGAAGTAGATGCCGAGCTCATGCTCGACCCGCTTGCGCAGGGGGAAGACGCGTCGGTCGAGCTCCAGACCGGCAATCGCACCGCCGTCGGCGACCACGAACGCCTGCCAGAAGGACGGCATCACGCTTCGGGCCGTGACCCCGACGAGGGACGAGTCGGTGGGCACCTGACGCCAGCCGATCACCTGCAGCCCCTCCTCGTCGGCCAGGGCCTCGATGGCCTCGCGGGCCGCCTCGGCCTCACGCCCGTCGGCGGGCAGGAAGCCGATTCCCGCTGCGTAGTGCCCGGGCTCGGGCAGGTCGAAGGGGACGACGTGACGCAGGAACTCGTCGGGGATCTGGAGCAGGATGCCGGCGCCGTCGCCGCTGTCGGGCTCGGATCCCGACGCGCCGCGGTGCTCGAGGTTGCGCAGGGCCGTGAGCGCCTTGTCCACGATGTCGTGCGAGGCCTGCCCCGTGAGGGTGGCGACGAAGGCGACGCCGCACGCATCGTGCTCGTCAGCGCCGTCGTAGAGACCCTGAGGGGCGGGCTGTGCTGAGGAGGAGAACATGCGGGCATCCATTCGTCGTCGTCCTTCGGCGGCGCCGCCCGACACCCCAAGGGTGCCAGAGGAGCGCGTGCGACCCGGGTGGATCGAACTGCCAGAACGGGACGACGTTGGCCCGCCGCGCGCACTCTACCGGACCGCGGATCCGTCCGGCTCAGCCACCTCGGTGGCTCGCGTGAGAACCGTCTCCCGGCCGGGGCGCAGTCGTGCGGAGACGACCAGATAGGCGAGGGCGCCCACGCCGACGAGGACGGACGTCCACACGTTGACGCGCAGGCCCAGGATCGTGTTCGCCGTGTCGACCCGCATGAGCTCGATCCACAGGCGGCCGCAGCAGTACAGGAGCACGTAGAGCGCGAAGACCCTGCCGTGCCCGAGCTGGAAGCGCCGATCGGCCCACAGGAGCACCAAGGTCACGCCGATCATCCAGAGCGACTCGTAGAGGAAGGTCGGGTGGAAGGTCGCGAACTGCTCGTACCCGGCCGGCCGGTGGATGGCGTCGATCTCGAGACCCCAGGGCAGGTCGGTTGGCCCGCCGAACAGCTCCTGGTTGAAGTAGTTGCCCCACCGCCCGATCGCCTGGGCGAGCGCGATCCCCGGGGCGATCGCGTCGGCGACCGGCGGGAGGAGGACTCCGGCCCGCCTCGCCGCGATCCAGGCGCCCAGAGCACCGAAGGCGACTGCGCCCCAGATGCCCAGGCCGCCATCCCAGATGCGCAGCGCCGCCACCCAGCCGGCCCCCTGCGGGCCGAAGTACAGCTGGTTGTCGGTGATCACGTGGTAGATGCGGCCACCGACGATGCCGAACGGGACCGCCCAGATGGCGATGTCCGTGACGGTGCTCGGCGTCCCGCCCCGCTCGACGTAGCGCCGGTTGCCCAGCCACACCGCGACCAGGATCCCCGCGATGATCAGCAGGGCGTAGGCCCTCAGGGGTAGCGGGCCGAGGTTCCAGACCCCCTGCGAGGGACTGGGGATCGAGGCGAGGATCACCGGGCGTTCGTCAGGAGGCCGACGGTGACGGGGCGGCAGAGGCGGTGCCGGCCGCCAGAGTCGCGTCGACGAGCTTCTCCAGCGCCGCCTGGTCGACCAGCGTCTCCGTCGGCACCTCGACGCCCGCGAGGAGGGCGTACGGGGTGCCCTGGATCTTGGCGCTGTAGAACAGGTCGGTCGAGTTCGCGGCCCACCCCGCGTAGGTGCGATCGGCGAAGCAGGTCTTGAAGGCGTCCAGGTCGGCGCCGGCGATGCCCGATGACTCGGCGAAGCCGATCATCTGGTCGTCGGTGAAGCCGTCACCCTCGGCTGCCGGCGGGTTGCTGTAGACGGTGTTGTGGAACTCGCGGGACTTGCCGGCATCGATGGCGCAGCCCCAGGCGGCCACCGCCCGCGCGGAGGAGTCGTTGCCGAGGTTGCCGTCGAGGAACGTGGTCGGGCGCCAGACGAGCCGGACCTTGCCCTGCTCGGCCAGCGCCTCGATGCCCGCTCCGTTGGCCTTCTCCACCGCCTGGCACGCCGGGCACTGGAAGTCCTCCCAGATCTCGAGCACGGGCGCGGTGGTGGAGGTGCCGAACGGCACGCCGAACGCCCACCCCTCCCCACCCGCGATGACACCCTCGGGCAGCGGCGCGTTGGGGTCCGCGGACACCGTCGGTACGGCAGACGCGTCCGTCGACTGGTTCTTGGCGACCACGGCGACGCCGATGATGCCGACGACCACGACGATCACCGTGATCGCACCCACGATCCGGACGGTGCGCTCGCGCTTCTTCTCACCCGCGTTGGCGGCGTCGCGTGCCGCTGCGGCGCGATCGCGTCGGTTCTTGCCGGCCTCACTCATGCGCGTTCTCCCGATCGGTCGTCTCGGGTCGTGCCAGCGCAATCGCCGGCCGACCCCTCCATCTTCGTGCACACCGTACGGTGTCGCCGTTGTTGACGTTTCAACGGCTGGTCGGGTTCCCCCTGTCCTGCCCATCCCGCCTTCGTGTCACCGGGTCACCCCGACGGCCAGTTCAGCAGCGAGATCGCCGACCCGCGCGAGAGCCGAGGCGTGGTCGACGGCGTCGAGGATCCGTCGGACGAAGGCCGAGCCCACGATCACGCCATCGGCGTAGGCGGCCACCTCGTGCGCCTGCGCCCCCGTGGACACGCCGAGTCCGACCGCGATCGGCAGCGATGTCAGGCGCCGCGTGCGCGCGACGAGCGCGGGCGCCGCCGAGCTCACCTCGCTGCGTGCCCCCGTGACCCCCATCGTCGAGGCGGCATACACGAACCCCGAGGTCACCGAGCAGACGGTGGTGATGCGGGTGTCCGTCGACGACGGCGCCACGAGGAACACCCTGTCCAGCCCGCGGCCGGTGGTGGCCGCAATCCAGGGACCGGCCTCCTCCGGCGTGAGGTCGGGCGCGATGACGCCGACGCCGCCGGCATCGGCCAGCCTGGCGGCGAACCGCTCGACCCCGTAGCGCTCGATCGGGTTCCAGTACGACATGACGACTGCCGTGGCTCCCGCGGCCGTGACCTGCGCCACCGTGTCCAGAACGACGTCGGTCGTCGTACCCGCCTTCAGGGCGAGGTCGACGGCCTCCTGGATGGCGGGCCCGTCCATGAGCGGGTCGGAGTAGGGCAGTCCGACCTCGATGATGTCGACACCGGCGTGCACCATCGCCGTGATGAGCTCGACTGACTCCTGAGGCGTGGGGAATCCCGCGGGCAGGTACCCGATCAGGGCGGCGCGCCCCGCCGCACGCGTCGCGGTGAACACCTCGTCCAGTGGGCGGCTCACATTGACTCCGAATGGCCGAGCTCGATGCCGAACCATGCGGCGGCCGTGGCCACGTCCTTGTCGCCGCGGCCGGACAGGTTGACGATGATGACGGCTTCCGGACCGAGCTCGCGCCCCAGCCGCATGGCACCCGCCAGGGCGTGAGCGCTCTCGATCGCGGGAATGATCCCCTCGGTGCGGCACAGGGCGGCGAAGGCCGTCATTGCCTCGTCGTCGTTCACCGACTCGTAGATCGCGCGGCCGGTGTCGTGCAGGTAGGCATGCTCCGGGCCGACACCCGGGTAGTCCAGCCCAGCGCTGATGGAGTGCGACGGAAGGGTCTGACCCCACTCGTCCTGCATCACGTACGTGCGGGCGCCGTGCAGCACCCCGGGGACCCCGGTGCTGAAGCGGGAGGCGTGCCGTCCGGTCTCCACGCCGTCGCCGCCGGCCTCGTAGCCGCGCAGCTGCACCTGCGGATCGTCGAGGAAACCGCTGAACAGGCCCATCGCGTTCGATCCCCCGCCCACGCAGGCCACGACGGCATCGGGCAGACGCCCGGCAGCGGCGAGGATCTGCTCGCGGGCCTCCCGGCCGATGACCTCGTGGAAGTGCCGGACCATCGTGGGGAAGGGGGCCGGCCCCGTGACCGTGCCGAGCAGGTAGTGGGTGCGGTCGACGGAGGCGACCCAGTCGCGCATGGCCTCGTTGATGGCGTCCTTGAGGGTGCGGCTGCCGATGGTCACGGGGATGACCTCGGCGCCGAGCAGCTTCATCCGGGCGACGTTGAGCGCCTGTCGGCGCGTGTCCTCCTCCCCCATGTAGACGGTGCACTCCAGGCCCATGAGGGCAGCCGCTGTCGCGGCCGCGACGCCATGCTGTCCGGCGCCGGTCTCGGCGATGACGCGCGTCTTGCCCATGCGCGTGGTGAGGAGCGCCTGGCCCAGGACGTTGTTGATCTTGTGCGAGCCGGTGTGGTTGAGGTCCTCGCGCTTGAGGAAGACCCGCGCGCCGCCGCACAACTCGCCGAACCTCAGCACCGGGGTGAGCGGGTTGGGTCGGCCGGTGTACGTGCGCTCGAGCTCGGCAAGCTCGGCCCCGAACGCCGGGTCGACGATCGCGGCCTGGAAGGCGTCGTCGAGCTGGTCGAGCGCGGCGGTCAGCGCCTCAGGAACGAAACGCCCGCCATACGGGCCGAAGTGCCCAGGCGGGTTGTCGTCGTGGGGAAGGGTGCTCGAGGTGGCCATCCAGCTCCGATCAGTCGCGCCCGTGGCGCAGGGCGGGGTGCGCCCCTGCGGTGACGAGGTCGTGCACGGCTGTGCGCGGGTCCCTGCCCGTGACCAGGCTCTCGCCGACGAGAACGGCATCGGCTCCCGCCTCGGCGTACGTGATGAGGTCGTGCGGATCGCGCACGCCGGACTCGGCGACCTTGATGCATGACGAGGGGATGCGGTGGGCAACGCGCTGGAACACCGTGCGATCGACCTCGAGGGTCTTCCAGGTTGCGGGCGTTCACGCCGACGATCAGCGCGCCCGCATCCACGGCCCGTTCGATCTCGTCCTCGTCGTGCACTTCGACGAGCGCCGCCAGCCCCAGGCTGTCGGTGCGCTCGATGAGGCTCACGAGAGCCGACTGGTCGAGCGCTGCCACGATGAGCAGGATCATGTCCGCCCCGTAGGCCTTGGCCTCCCAGAGCTGATAGCTCGTGACGATGAAGTCCTTGCGCAACACCGGGATGTCGACGGCGGCACGCACGGCGGCGAGATCGGCGAGCGAACCGCCGAAGCGACGGCCCTCGGTGAGCACGCTGATGCAATGGGCGCCGCCCGCCTCGTACTCGCGGGCGAGCGCCGCCGGGTCGGCGATCTCCGCGAGCGAACCGCGGCTCGGGCTGGCGCGCTTGACCTCGGCGATGACGCTGACATCGTCGTCCGCGAGAACCGCAGCGACATCACGAGCCGGTCGCACGCGGCCGGCGCGCTCCTTGAGCTCGTCGAGCGGCACGACGCTCATGCGCTGGGCGACGTCTTCTCGCACCCCGCTGACGATGTCGTCCAGGACTGTCACGTTGCACAGAGTAACCACGCACGACACGCCCGAAACCGCTGGGTGATGGGACCCGATGGCCCTACCCGATCCCCGATCCGAGGAAGGGCACGAAGTTGCGCACGACGCCGAACGCGAGGACGACCACGAGGCTCGCGACCATCCACACGTTTCGCCTCCGGAACTGGGCGTACGTGACTTCGGGGGACTCCCCGCCAACTGCGCAGGAACCAGCGCAACCACACCACGATGGCCAAGGGGGCCAAGGCGACGATGAGCACGTTGTGGTCGACGGCACCGGACACGTTCCCGGTGACCAGGTCATGGATGCTGCGCATCAGCCCGCACCCGGGGCAGTCGACGCCGAACAGAGCCCGCGTCGGGCAGAGGGGGTAGTGGCCCGGCTCGTTGGGGTCGACGGCCGCGACGTAGCCGAGCGCGGCGGCCGCGCCCACGAGGGCGAGCGCGGGTGCCAGGAGACGGCGGGGCCGGCTCCGCACGTCGGTGCGCGCCGCCTCGACGACGTCCTCGTCCGTGAATACCGCCACGTCGACAGGGTACTTGGAGATGGGCGGGCGGGCGATGCGCCCGACCGATCGCTATCCCGGTATCCGCACCGTGAACATCGCCCCGCCCTCGGGCGAGGTCCCCGCCAGGGCGGAGCCGCCCAGTCCGACGGCCAGCTTCCCGACCAGGGCGAGGCCCAGGCCCGTCCCGACGGGACGCACACCGCGATAGCGCTCGTGCAGGACGCCGGGCTCGAAGGCGACGGCGACGTCATCGTCGGTGAGTCCCGGGCCGGAGTCCCGCACCTCCACCACGCCCCACGGCCCCTCGCGGCGCACGGCGAGAACAATGACCGAGTCCGGCGGCGACACCCGGAGGGCGTTCTCCGCAAGGTTGTCGATGATCTGGCGCACCCGGATCGGATCCGTGCGCACGATCACGGGCTCATCGGGGAACTCCTGCACCAGGGCGACGCCCTCCGGTGCGGCCCGGTCCTGCCAGACGGCCCCGGCGTCCTCGCCGATCTCCACGAGGTCGACGTCCACGGGAGACACGTGGAAATCCACGGCCCCCAAGCGCGCCAGGTCGAGGAGGTCGGTGACGAGCCGGTCCAGCCGCGACGCCTCGGCCGCGACGATGCCACCGGTACGCACGACGTCGTCCCCGGCGATCACCCCGTCGGACAGGGCTTCGGCGTAGCCCTTGACGGCGGTCAGCGGCGTCCTCAGCTCGTGCGAGACGGACAGAAGGAACTCTCGCTGCCGAGCCTCCGACACGACGAGGGCCGAGTTCAGCCGGTTGAGCGAGTCGGCGATGTCGGCGATCTCCATCGGCCCCTCAGGCTCGAGGGTCACGGTGCGCGACCCCGCGGCCATCTCGTTGGCGGCGTCGCGAGCCGCGCGCAGGGGGCGGGTCAGGCGCCGTGCCGCCCAGACGCCGATCGGCACGGCGATAAGCAGGCCGAGGAGCAGTGCGATCGCGATGCGCTTGAGTCCGTCGGTGGCCTCGCCGCCCACGACCGTGTACGGCTGCTCGAGGATGAGTCCGCCCCCGCCCTCCAGCGGGCGGCCCTCGACGAGCACCGTCCCCGACGGAGTGAGGGCCTCAGACGACACGGTCTGCCCCGCGAGGACCGCCGTGACGACATCCTCGGACACGCCCGGCGGCAGGGCGCTTCCCTCCGTGACGATGTAGCCGGTGATCTGCCGCGACTCCAGGGCCTCGATCAGCGACCGGGGAAGAGGTTCGCCGCGTCCCCGACCCTCGCCCGATCCCTGTTCCAGGGCGGTGGCGGTCAGGTCGGCGAGGCCGACGAGCTCACCGCGCGTCTGACTCTCCGCGGCGGATCTGAGCAGCGGATAGGACACCAGGCCCGCGACGATGACCGCGATCGCCGCGATCGCTGACGTCAGCAGGACGGTGCGCGTGACGATGCTCATGCGCCGCGCGCGGGCGCGCGGCGCGGCGGCAGACATCACGAAGCGTCCGGGGCCTCGGCCGAGTAGCCGACCCCCCTCACCGTTCGGATCGGGTTGCGATCACCCAGCTTGCCCCGCACCTGGGCGACATGCACGTCGACGGTGCGGGTGCCGACGACGGCGGCGTATCCCCACACCTCGGACAGCAGCTGCTCCCGGGAGTACACCCGTCCGGGATGGCGCATCAGGTGGGCGAGCAGATCGAATTCGGTTGCCGTGAGGGCGACGGGCTCGCCACCCAAGGTCACTCGCCGGGTGACGAGGTCGACCGTGACCTCGCCGAGCTCCAACGGCTTCTCATCGGCGGTCACGAGCGAAGCCCGGCGAACCACGGACTTGATCCGGGCGACGACCTCCCGCGGACTGAACGGCTTCGTGATGTAGTCGTCGGCGCCGAGCTCGAGGCCCAGGACGCGATCCACCTCGTCGTCGCGCGCCGTGCAGAACAAGATAGGCACCCAGTTGCCCTCGGCGCGCAGCGCCCGGCACACCTCCGTGCCGTCCATCGCGGGCAGTCCGACATCGAGCACGATGGCTGCCGGGTGCATCGTCCGCGCGGCGCTCAGCGCCGACAGGCCGTCGGTCGCGACGTGCACGCCGAAGCCCTCACGCGAGATGTACAGGCGAAGGAGGTCGGAGATGGCGCGCTCGTCCTCGACCACGAGGATGAGTCCGCGCATGGGCTCAGAGGTCACGAGACCAGAGTGTCAGACATCGCCACCCCAACTCGACGGATCCGGTCTGGCCGTGATCAGGGTTGCGTCAAATCCGTGTAATGGCCGTGGACCGGGCGTCAGGCGGCCGCCGGCTGCTTCTTCTTCTTGCCCAGGCCCATCATGGCGAGCACCTTGCCAGCGATCGCACCGACGACGACGAGGGCCGCCCCGACCCAGAACATCGGCCAGTTGCCCAGGACAATGGCAAGGGTGCCCACGATGAAGGCGATCGTGATGATGGCGACGGCGGTCCAGGCCGCGGGCGTCGATCCATGGTCGTCGTGCGGGACGGGGGCGGACAGCTGCTGCGACATGGGCGTCATTCAACCAGATCGTCGGTCCTAGGTCGGGCTTAGCACGTGAACGCGTCCCTCCCGAGTGTTACGTCCTCGGCCCGTCGCACTGGTTGCGCCGGTTCTGGGAGATCGCCGCGGAAGCGGGCCTGCCGGCCACCCATCTGCCTTCGATCCGGCACCGGCTCGCGGTCGCGGGTGACGGCATCTGCGCCCGCCCGTTCGCCCTTCCGGCGAGCGTGGCCACTGGCGCGTACCCTGAAAGTGGAGCCATTGACGAATGGCGCGGGAGGCGACCATGAACGCCCACGTCGCACAGAACCGGAAGACGGAGCCCAGCCGCAGGCATGCGGCCCGGGCGCCCTGGATAGCAGCACTCCTGAGCCCGATCGCCTTCGTGGTGCTCATGGAGACGTTCGAGGTCATCGGCCTGAGCGGGGTCCTCCCCGAGGTCCCCGATGCCGTCGGGCTGCCGATCTACTTCGCCCTGGTGGCGCTGCTTCCCGCGGCCACCATCACGCTCGGCGTGCGCGCCATCCGCCGAGGTGACCGCGGGCTGCCGTGGATCCCCACGGCTCTCGGCATCGTCATGGCGATCGGCCTGCTGATCATGATCGTGGCGGCCATCGTCGTCGGCTGAGCGGCGTCGGGGCCGGAGGAGGCCGGGCCGTGGCAGGCGCGGTACTCCCCGAGGATCCTTGATGCGGCGTTGTGTCCCCGTTGTGTCTCCATGCTGGTCCCGGACCGATCGATTGCCCGCACTCTCTAGGCGCTGGAGCCCGTTTCGGCGTCGGGGTCTGGCCCTGTCACCAGATCGTCGGTCGGATCTTGCCCCAAGTCCTGCGCATCCCATGCATCGCGCGGCGTGCGACCCTGGGCGGCGCGCTCGTACCGGGCACCCATCGACGGCCAGGTTCGGCCACGGGCCACCGTCCAGGCGGCAGCGAGGACGGCCACGACGCCACCGGCCACGGCGAGCAGCCACCAGGCTGTGGTCGAGGTCGACGCCGCGGCAGCCGACCCGAGCGGCGAGTCCGCGGCGCCGTCGATGGCCGCCGACGGATTCACCGCGAAGGCGATAGCGCCCGCCGCCCCACCGATCCCCGCCACGAGGATGGCCAGGGCCACCAGCACCCGCCCCCACGAGCGAGTGGCGAGCACGCCCGCGACCCCGGCCAGGCAGACCCAGCCCATGGCGGCCGCCGCCGGGAACAGGTCGCGTCCCGTGAACGCGCGGACGGCGCCGGTTCCCTCCGCCCCCGCGACGAGCGGAACGGTGGCGCTACCCCACGTCATGCCATAGGCAAGCAGCAGACCGACGGCGCCGACGCCCACCAGCGCCAGAGCCCGTCCGTACGCACGGCGCGCCGGTTCCGCAGCGGTCGACGCGGTGTAACCAGCCACGTCGATCAGCCCGCGGAGGCCAGGGTCTGGGCGGCGGCGACGGCCCGGAGAACGGCGGCTGCCTTGTTCGCGCACTCGTCCGCCTCGGCCTCCGGCACGGAGTCGGCGACGATGCCCTCTCCGGCCTGCACGTACGCCGTTCCATCCTTGATCAGCCCCGTGCGGATGGCGATCGCGGCATTGAGGTTGCCGGCGAAGTCGAAGTAGCCGACGCATCCGCCGTAGAGGCCGCGGCGCAGCGGTTCGAGCTCGTCGATGATGGCCATGGCCCGCGGCTTGGGCGCACCGGACAGGGTCCCGGCGGGGAACGTGGCGGCGAGAACGTCGTAGGCCGTGCGACCGTCGGCCAAGGTGCCGGTGACCGTCGACACCAGGTGCATCACGTGGGAGTAGCGCTCAACGCTCATGAAGTCGACCACGCTGACGGATCCGGCCGCGCAGACGCGCCCGAGGTCGTTGCGGCCGAGGTCGACGAGCATCACGTGCTCGGCTCGCTCCTTGACGTCCTTGCTCAGCTCCTCCGCCAGGGCCGCGTCCTCCTCGGCCGAGGAGCCACGGCGCCGGGTGCCCGCAATGGGATGCAGCACGCAATGGCCATTGGTCACCGTCACGAGCGCTTCCGGCGACGAGCCGACGATGTCGAAGGCCACGCGCTCCGGGAGCGCCCCCACCGCCTCGTCGGGTCTTCCGTGATCGTCCTCGGGCACGCGGATCAGGTACATGTAGGGGCTGGGGTTCGTGGCCCGCAGGATCCGGTACACGTCGAAGGCCGACGCGGTGCACGGGGTCGAGAACCGCTGGGACAGCACCACCTGGAAGGCATCGCCGGCGCGGATGTGCTCCTTCGCCCTCTCGACCTGCTCCAGGTACTCGTTGACGGGCGTCGACGAGCGCACCTCGATCGCTGCGGCCGCGTCGTAGGAGGCGACGCCCAGAGTGCGCGGTCCGGCCAGCTGGGCCTGCATGAGATCCAGCCGCTGGATCGCGTCGCGCCACGCGTCATCGACCCGGTCGTCGGAGGCGTCGTAGTTGATGGCGTTGGCGATCAGCAGGATCGAGCCGTCGGCGTGGTCGAGGACCGCGAGGTCGGTCGCGAGCAGGAAGCCCAGATCGGGGATGCCGAGCTCATCGGGGTTCTCGTCGGGCACCCGCTCCCAGGCCCGAACCGCGTCGTACGTGAGGTAGCCGACCATGCCACCGGTGAGCGGCGGAAGGCCGGGCAGAGGGGTCGTCCGCAGCAGGTCGACGGTGTCACGAAGGGCCTCGACGGCACTGACGCCGTCGGGAACCCCGCGTGGGGCGCGGCCCAGCCAGGCGGCGACGCCGTCGCGCTCCGTG
>JADKGE010000017.1 GCA_016717115.1 Actinomycetota bacterium | reverse complement strand
CGCGCGATGGTTATTCCGCGAGTTCGATCGCGCGGATCGCCGACGAGGCCGGGGTTCAGAAGCGAATGGTCCTCTACTACTTCAAGAGCCGTGAGCAGCTCTTTGACGTCGTTATCCGGCGGATCGGCGATCGGCTGATTGGGCAGGTCGAGGCGCGGCTTGATGACCTGGAGGCCTCTGCTGACGTGGCCGTCACTGGACTTGACCAGCTGTGGGAGGCCGTGACACATGACCGCGCGCTGCTGACCGCCTACTTCGGGCTTGTCGCTGAATCCGTCACTGACCCGCAGCTGCAACGATCTATGGACGACGCCGGTGAGGGCTTTCGCCGGCTGATCCGCAGGCTGGTCGGCGCACTTCAGGGCGGCGGGAGTCGTGTGGCGATCGACGAACAGGTCTTGACGGTGGCCATGGTCGCCGCGATGCAAGGCTTCACGCTGGAGTATCTGCAGCACGGCGATACGCCCGCGCTCCGTTCTGCCATCGCGCTCTTCCAGGGCTGGCTGACGCAGGACTAGCGACAGCAAGCGGATACTGGCGGCTGTGTTTCGCCTGTCCCGTAGCAGCGGCCACGGGCACGGATTCACCGACCGGTACGTTTCCGCTAGGGTGATGCTTGGAGATTGGGCTTACCCCCCAACGGCCTAACTGAGCGGCCCCACGGACGGGGCCGCTCAGACTGGCTGACGGATCGGTTTCAGCAGCAGCGGCTACCGGAGGATCAGGCAAGATGATTCGAAGCGCGTCCGACCGCGCAACAGCTCCCGCGAGGGCGTTCTTCGAGGAGGTCGGCGACATGCTGATCCTCACAGGGAAGACGCTCGTGTCCGCGGTGAAGCCTCCGTTCCCCTACGGCGGGGAATTCGTCATCCAGTTCATGTTCGCGCTGCGCTTGTGCTGGTTCCCGCTGATGATCTCCACAGTCGCGTTCGGCTACGCGGCCCCCGGGCTGCAGGCGGCGAACTTCCTCGTCCTGTTCGGCGCGCTCGACCGTCTTGGCGGCTTCTTCGTACTCGCATCAATCCGTGAGTTCGCGCCGTTCGTGACCGCGATCGTGCTGGCCGGCGTTGCGGGCACGGCGATCACGGCTGACCTCGGCGCTCGTAAGATCCGCGAGGAGCTCGACGCGCTGCAGGTTCTCGGCGTGGATCCGATCAAGAACCTCGTCGTCCCGCGCTTCCTCGCGCTGATGCTTGTGACCGGGCTGTTCGACATCTACGCCCTCATCTTTGGCATCTTCGGCGGTATCGCGACGACGCTTGTCAACCACGCCCCGCTCGGCTCGTTCTGGGCACCTTCTTCAACCAGGCCTCGGTCACCGACCTCTGGGGCTCGGTGCTCAAAGTGCCTGCTGTTCGGCGCGATCATCGCGATCGTCTGCTGTTACAAGGGGCATGACGGCGTCAGGCGGGGCCGCCGGCGTCGGACGCGCGGTCAACCAGGCCGTGGTCATCTCGCTTCCTCGGCGTCTTCGCGTTCAACTACGTCTTTACGCAAACGCTCCTCGCCACCCACCCCGAGATCAACGTCATCCGCTGACGCTGTCCAGCGTGCGCCCACGACGTCCCTCAATTGCCACTCGCCTCCGCATTGCTCAGTCGGGTGGCGTCGTCCTGCCCGCGGACGGTCCAAGTCGCCTGACGAACCGCCGTGGCTACGGCCCGCGATGACGGTGAAGAGCGGCCCCGACGACCCGAGTGCCCCTGGGCTCGGACGCCAGCGTGTGAGCGGCGGCGGGCGCGCTGCCGACTTCGGCCGAGCGCCCTGGTTCGCCGGGATGGCCTGCGCGGGACGCCTTCTGTTGCAGACGCGTGCGCTGTTGCTGGGTATCTACGTTGGGCCCGTCTCTGTTCTGGGCCCATCTGACAGGCTCGGCTGAAGGGGCCACCAGTGCGGGGCATCGCGCAGTTGTGCCACGATCGGCACCGCCGTGTCATCGGCCTGTGGCTTTCCGCGATCATTGCCTGCGGCGCTGTGGCCGCCGTCTCGGGTGGCGGCTTTGTCGACAGCTTGTCGCTCCCAGGTACTGATTCGCAGCGCGCCGTCGACCCGCTCAGGAGCAAGTTCCCAGAGCAGGCCGGGGATTCCAGTCGGGTCGTGTTCAAAGCGAATATCGGGACCATCTCGGACGTTCGTCGTAGGCGCGAGGTGCAGGCGCTGCTCGCCAAGCTCCGCGCGCTGCCGAGCGTCGCGAGCGTCCAGAGCCCAGATGCGCGCCGGGGTTCGATCAGTCGCGACGGCACGGTCGGCTTCGCCACTCTTGCGTTCGACAAGCAGGCCAATGATCTGGAAAAGGCGGATGTCGATCGTGTGGTCCAGACCGCCAGGGCCGCAGCCAGCCACGGTCTTGAGGTCAACGTCGGCGGTGAGGCGATCAAGATCGCACAACGGCCCAAGCCGTCGGCCGCCGAGGTCGTCGGCGTCCCGGTGGCGATCGTCGTACTGCTCGTAGTCCTGGGGTCGTTCGCGGCGATGACGATGCCGCTGATCGTTGCGTTCGCGGGGATCGCGGTGGCGATGGCCATCGTGCTGGCTGTGTCGCCATTGTTCGACATTGCAAGCTTCGCGCCGACGCTGGCGGTGATGATCGCGCTCGGTGTTGGGATCGACTACGCCCTTCTGATCCTCAACCGCTTTCGCGGCGAGAGGCGAGCCGGCGAGGACGTGCGCGAGGCGACGATCAACGCGCTGGACACCGCCGGGCGCTCAGTGCTGTTCGCCGGTGCGACGGTCGTCGTTGCCCTCCTCGGGATGCTGCTGCTCGGCGTCTCGTTCCTGAATGGCCCAGCCATGGCTGCCGCGCTGGCGGTGTTCTTCACGATGGTCGGCTCGTTGACGCTGCTCCCTGCACTGCTCGGCTGGCTCGGCCACCGGGTCAAGCCTGGCGCGGTGAAGGCGCCCGAGGCTACGCCCCACGGCTTCGCCCGTTGGGCAGGCACCATCGAGCGACGCCCGCGGCTGTTCGCCGTCGCGACGCTCGGGGTGCTGGCCATCCTCGCGCTCCCGCTCTTCGGGGTGCAACTCGGTTCCGGCGATGCGGGCACTGACGTACCCGGAAGCACGACGCGGATCGCCTACGACCAGCTCTCGGAGGGTTTTGGGCCTGGGTTCAACGGCCCACTGCTGGTTGTCGCCGAACTGGCCCGTAACGGTGATCGAGCCGCGCTCGGCAAGCTCTCGGCGGCGCTTGCGGCCGAAGACGGTGTGGCCGAAGTCGGCCGACCCGTCCTCAACGTCGCCAAGGACACCGCCATCTTGACTGTGTTCCCAGCCACCAAGCCGCAAGCTACGGCGACGACCGACCTGATCGGTCGGCTGCGCGACAACGTCGTGCCGCCCGTGGAGCGGGTGACCGGCGTCCGTGCCTGGATCGGTGGCGCGACCGCGACGACCGCAGACCTATCCGCAGTATTGGCGTCCAAGCTGCCGCTGTTTGTCCTCGTCGTGGTCGGCCTGTCGCTGCTCCTACTCGCCGTGGTATTCCGCTCGATCTTCATCCCGATCAAGGCAGCGGTCATGAATGTCCTCACTATTGCCGCGGCCCTCGGGGTGATCACATGGGTCTTCCAGGACGGCCACTTCGCGTCGCTGATCGGCGTTCACACGACCGGCCCGATCGAGGCGTTCCTCCCTGTGTTCATGTTCGCTCTCGTGTTCGGCCTGTCGATGGACTACGAGGTGTTTCTCGTAACCCGGATGCACGAGGAGTGGGAGCACCACAAGGACGCCGCCGGCGCCGTGCGCAACGGCCTGGCCCTCACTGGCAAGGTCATCACAGCCGCCGCGATCATCATGATCGCCGTCTTCAGCTCCTTCATGCTCGGCGACGATCGCACGATCAAGCTGTTCGGCCTCGGCCTGGCCACCGCTGTCCTGGTTGATGCGTTCCTCATACGCCTCGTGCTAGTGCCGGCGCTCATGTTCGTCGCCGGTCGTGTGAGTTGGTGGATGCCCGGCGGCCTGGCTCGGCGACTTCCACGGCTCTCGATCGAGGGGCCCGATACGCCAGCAACGAAATAGTCGCTGACAAACCACGAAAGCCAGCAATCCGTTCCGTCAGCACGCCTGTCCTCTAGCCGTGCCGCGTCTCGGGCGGCGGCTGGCCGGCGCTCCAGGCGTGGTCGAGGTCCACCCCATGAGCAGGCCGCGAGCCGTCGGGATTCAGGTGACTCAGGCGACGTGCGATGTGCCGCCGAGCGCTACGCATGTGCCCCTCGGGAACGAGGCTCGCAACCCTGCCCCCCCCCGGGGGGGGGGGGGGGGGGGGGGGGGCCCGGGGGGGCGCCGGGGGCGGGGGGGGGGGGGGGGGCGCGGGGGGGCCGCCGCCGGGGGGGGCGGGGGGGGGGGGGGGGGGCCGGGGGGGGGGGCCCGCGGCGGCCCCGCGGCGCCCCGCGGGCCTTGACGCGCCCGTGCGGGCACTCGCGCGGGGTCAGCCGAGCGAGCGCGCGATCTCACGCAGAAGGCGGTCGGTCGCGAGCTTGCCCTGGATCGCCACGCGCACGTGTCGCGCGTCGCCGAGGCGGCCCGCCAGCGCGCACGACCACGCGCTGGCGGCCGAGGCGCGCGGCGAGCTCGGCGCCGTCCATCGACCGCGCGGCGATCCAGACGATGTTCGCCTGGGTCGGGGTGACCTCGAGCGGGAGTTCGCGCAGGCCCTCGAGGAGGCGCCGGCGCTCGACGGAGATACGCCGTGTACGGCGGTCGACCGTCTTGCCGCCGTGGCGCAGCGCTTCGAGCACGCCCGCCTGGGCGAGCTCGCCGATGCCCAGCGGAGGGCCGAGCTCGTCGAGCAGCGGCTCGGCTCCGGGGCCTCCGATCGCAAAGCCGCAGCGCAGGCCGGCGAGGCCCCAGGCCTTGGAGAAGCTGCGGAAGACGATTAGTCGCGGGTGGTCCTCGCAGAGCGCCAGGGCGGCGTCGCGCTCCTCGGCGTCGACGCGGTCGCGCAGCGCCTCGTCGAGCAGCACGACGACACGCTCGGGCAGCCCCTCCAGCAGGCGGCGCAGCTCGGCGACGGGCAGCAGCTCCCCGGTCGGGTCGTTCGGGTTACAGAGCATCAGCAGCCGGGTGCGGTCGGTGACCGCGGCCAGCAGTGCGTCGACGTCGAAGCCGTGGACGGGGACGAACGATCCGCGCACGCGGCGGGCCATGATCGGGTAGAGCGGATAGGACGGCCAGGGTGTGACGAGCTCGTCGCCGGGCTCCATCAGCGCCTGCGCGGCGGACGCCAACAGCTGTGAGGCGCCGTTGTTGACGGCGATTCGCTCGGGCTCGACGTCGTGGGCGAGCGCCAGCTCGGCGCGCAGCTCGGTCGACCCCTCCGTGTAGCGGTGTAGGCCGGCGCGGGCGACGAAGGTGATGGCGTTGACGACGCCCGAGGGCGGGTAGTCCGGCCAGGTGGTGCGCGAGAGGTCCAGGTCGTCGACGCGGGCGAGCGCGGTGCGGCGCCGCTCGTCGGCCTCCTCGCGCAGGCGGGCGCTGACCTCCTCGTCCGAGAGCTCCTCGAACTGCTTGTAGTGGTCGAGCAGGCCCATCAGGTCGGCGGATTCAGCGAGTCGGCGAGGCCGCCGCCGAAGATCATCCACAGCCCGAAGAGCGATGCGCCGATCAGGGCGGTGTAGGCGAACACCGGGCCGATCACGCCGCTGCGCTGGTCGACCCCCGCGGCGCGGCGCACGAGCACCCAGGCGTGGTCGAGCTGCTTCAGAAGCACGAGCGCGGCCATCAGCGTCAGCAGGATGCCGATGAACGCGACCACCAGGGCGAAGAAGATGTGGTCGGCTAGGAACGCGATGTGCGAGACGATCCACAGCCAGCCGGCCGGGACCGGCCCCCAGAACAGCAGGTTGACCAGCACCATCACGCCGAGGATGCCCGCCGCGAGCACCGCGTCGCGGCGTCGCTGGGCGGCGCTTGCGGCCTGCGGTGGCGCGGCGTAGTGGACCGGCCTCGTCCCGGGCCTGCGGGCGACGAAAAGGCCGCCGTTGTCTGTCGGATCCGTCCGCACTTCCGGGCAGAGACGCTATCGCATCTAGTTCACCGAGAGGTACGTTCCGTGGATCCTGACGGGGGAAGGGATCGTCGTCGCGGTCAGGCTCCGGTACTCCTCACGCGAGTCATCGCTAGGCTCCTCCGAGCTCTACGACCCGCAGATCGCCGAGCGGATGCTCACTCTCGGCAACCAGATGACCGGGCTGCCGCAGTACCTCGGGGGACGCTGGCTGCGCTTCGAGCCGGGCCAACTGTGGGCCGAGGCCGACCTAGCCTCACAGACGCCGACACCTCCGGCAACGTGGCACGGCGGCGCGATCGCCGCGATCCTCGACCACATCACCGGCGCCGTCGTCTACCGGCTGATCCCTGACGGCCACTGGGGCGCGACCACCGAGCTGAAGCTCAACTATGTCGCGCCGATCACCCCAGGCCTCGTCCAGGCGCAGGCCTCGGGCTCTCCATCAGCGACCGCAGCGCCGTCGTCCGCGGCGAGGCCCACCAAGGCGACAGACTCGTCACGGCCCCGCAGGGCACGATCACGGTCGTCGGCCCCGCGAGTGGCCTGACCTGCAGCACGGAGATCGACGTCACTCGCCACACTAGCCACGCGCGCTCGCTTGCGCTCGTGCACTGCACCGGTTGCGGAGCATATTTCTCAGTTGCTCGCGCGGAGGTCGGGGAGTAGCGTCGGCCGGGTACCCGACCTAGGGAGGTTGAGTGATGCCGAAGGCGTCGAGAGCGACCGCTTCGGAGTCCGTTGAGGTCGAGGGCTATGAGGGCCATTTTGAGCGTTTCGAGGGCGGCTACACCGTCGGCTTTGAGACCTACACGCAGGATGCTGATCTGAGTCCGTTCTTCACCGGGCTGCCGGATGACCGCTGCCAGTGTCCGCACTGGGGGTACGTCATTGACGGCAAAGTGAGTTTCAAGTTCGGCGACGGCCGCGAGGAGACCTATGTGACCGGGGACGCGTACTTCGCGCCGCCCGGGCACACACCGGTGCTGTTCGCGGGGACGAAGGTCGTCGAGTTCAGCCCGACGAGCGAGCTCCAGCAGACCATGGCGGTCGTGGAGAAGAACATGACGGCGGCAGCGCAAGCCTGACTGCTGCCGGCGGAGCCGAACGGGCGCGCCTCGCATCGAGGCGCCCCGTCGGCTCATGGGTCTAACGCTTGATGCTGGACGTCCCCGGGCCGCGTCAGGCCTTCGGCGGGAGCCCGGCAGCGAACGACGCGCCAGGGTCGATCCAGCGGGCGAGATCAGCGTCCGCCGCGACCGCTTCAGCGCCAACCTTGATGAAGCCGCGCATCGGGCGTCCGGTGAAGTCCATCGGGTCGACATGCGGCTCGTCTAGCGCTCGCTCGGCGTCGTCGGGATCCAGCCGCACCATCAGGTCTTCGCCAAGCGTTCCGCAGACCATGTTGCCGCTGACCATCCACGCGATGCCGCCGAACATTCTGCGCTCGGTGATCCCGTCCCGACCCCCGACGACGTCTCGAATCCTCGCGGCCAGCTCCTCCGAGTACGCCATTGCGCGAGTGTATTCCGAGGTCAATCGAACGCGGCGAGCGAACGACGTGGTTTCGGATCCCGGCAGGCTGGGTATGAGCGCGCCCGCGTGTCGACCCTAATTCTGAAAATCGCAGTCGGGGCGGGCATCCTCTGTGCGGTTGCCGCGGTGGCGCTAGCCGTGGCGTCAGCCTATTGAAGCGCAGGTCCCTCCGCGCGAGGGCGGGAGCGCAACCGGCATCGACCGCGCTCCCGCTTTGGACCAAGATGCAGGCGCCCGCCAAACGGCGTCGGCCGGCCCATCGCCCGCCGCTGATTCCGGCCCAGCACCGCGCCCCGGGTGACCTCCTTCTCCACCTTCCTGGGCCGAAAATGGGCCGGGGCAGGTCGTCCGGCGAGGTCCGTGAGTCCCGGTCAGTCCGCCTCGATCTCGTCGAACCGGGACATCTGGGCCTCGGGGGAACTCGGGGGTATAGCCTGGCTCGCCTGACGCGGCACCGCCACCGCTGCGATCCCCAGCTAGAGAAGGTTCCGCGGTGGCCCGCGAAGCGGTAGCGTCGCGACCGCCAGCGACGCAGCTATCCCAATCGCTACCCCAACGAGCCCCCGAACCCGGCTAGACTCCAGCATCCATCGAGGATCCGCCGCATCCGGCGGCTCGAAAACCGTTGTAGGGGTAACCCCTCTACCGAGGGTTCGAATCCCTCCCCCTCCGTTGTGACGCAGGTGTCGCGGGTGACGACTGGCTGGCCCGGCAGGGCGATCCGGCGCCCCCGCGCTGCCGGATCCATCCGTCCGCGCCACGTCATCGCCGTCTGCAGACGCTGCTCGATCCTTCCGGGATGTTCGGCGCGCCCGGGGTGGATGTGCTGGTCGTCGATGACGAGGCGACGATCAGCGAGGTCGTCGCCCGCTACCTGACCCGCGCGGGCCACCGCACGCGCACCGCGGCCGACGGCCCGGCAGCCGTCGCCTCGGTGATCGAGCGTCGTCCGGACGTGCTCGTGCTCGACGTGATGCTCCCCGGCTTCAGCGGCCTGGAGGTGATGCGCCGCGTCCGCGAACAGGAGGGCCCGGCTCCGGGGATCATCCTGCTCACGGCCCGCGGGGAGGAACACGATCGGGTCAGCGGACTGCGGCAGGGCGCCGACGACTACCTCGTCAAGCCGTTCTCGCCAGCCGAGACTCGTCGCCCGGGTCGAGGCGCTCGTGCGCCGCTGGCGGTGCACGAGGAGCCGATCGCGCCGGGCGAGCCGCCGCTGGTCTTCGACGGCCTGGTCGTCGATCTCGCCGGCCGCCGCGTCGTCGTGGACGGGACGGAGGTCGAGATGACGCGGCGCGAGTTCGATCTGCTCGCGTTTCCTCGCCTGGCCGGACGGGCGTTCGACCGCGATCAGCTGATGGACGCGGTCTGGGCGTTTCCGTTCTACACCGATACGTCCACGGTCACGGTGCACGTGCGCCGCGTGCGATCGAAGATCGAGGCCGACCCGGCGAACCCGGTGCGTCTGCAGACGGTGTGGGGCGTCGGCTATCGGTTCAGCGCATGAGCGGCCGCGCGGATCTGCGGCTGCTCGCCGTCCCCGCGGCGGTCGCGCTGGTCGGCGGGATCGTCGTCGGGCTGGCGGACTCCTGGCATGGAGGGCTCGTGACGGTCGCGCTGCTCGCGGCCGTGGGGGTGCCCGCGCTCGCGCTGGCGGTGTTCGCCACGGGCAACCGGGACCGTCTCGGGTCGCTGCGCAGCCAGTTCGCGCTGATCGCGGCGATCGCCGCGGGGCAGCTGGTCGCGACCGCCGTCCTGTTCGCACTGGTCATGTTCCTCAGCCCGCACGACGCGCTGCTCGCGGTCGTCGTCGGCGCCTTCTGCGGCGCGGTCGCGCTCGTCGCCGCTCGGTTGCTCGCACGTGGTGTCCTGGGCGACGTGGAGCACGTCCGCGACGGCCTCGGGCCGTCAGGGAGAGCCGGCGCGACGTGGACTTCTCCACCGGCGGACGTGACAGGCTGGCCGTGCTCGCGGGTGAGGCCGAGCGGATGACCGCGCGGCTCGGCGCGGAGGGCGCGCCCGCCGCGAGCGCGTCGCCGCGGTCTCGCACGACCTGCGCACGCCGATCACCTCGATGCGCCTGCTCATGGATGCCCTCGACGACCAGCTCGTCGAGCAGGAGGACTCACGCCGCGTACCTGCGGCGCATCGGCATCCACGTGCGGATCCTCAGCGCGCTCGTGGACGGCCTGTTCGAAAAACTGACGCGCATCGAGACCGGCGAGATCACCTGGTCGATGTCCGCGTGCATCTCGACGCTCGTCCCCGAGGCGGTGGACGCGCTGCGAACGGAGGCGTCGGCAAAGGGCGTCGAGATGCACTGCGACGTGCCCGCAGGCTGGACCCCGTGCGGGCCAGAGGAACGCCGCGCGCCTGCAACGTGTGCTCTTCAACCTGATCCAGAATGCGATCCGGCACACGCCCGCCGACGGCAGCGTCGTCGTCCTCGCCGACGCAGGTCGGCCCGCGACTCGAGGTCGAGGTCGCCGATTCCGGCACCGGGATCGCCGCCGGCCGACCGCAGGGCGCGTGTTCGAGCCGTTCGCGCAGGGCGAGGACCGGGCGAGCGCGGCGACGGCGCCGGGCTGGCGCTTGCGATCGCCCGCGCGATCGTCAGAGGCCACGGAGACGACATCTGGCTCGAGGACGCCGGAGGCGGGAGCGCGCGTGCGCTTCAGCCTGCGGCCTGCCTGAGCCCCGTCACCCTCTCGTCACATCGTCCCGTCACCCTGGCTGTCATGAACCTCTCAACTCTCCGCCGCGCCGCATGCCTCATGACCCTTGCGAGCCTCGCGCTCCCCGCCTCGTCGATGGGGCGTCCCCCCGTGCCGTCGGCGCCGACCGCCGACGCCGCGAGAACCGGCGTCACCGTGAAGACGGCGAGCAGCCGCTTCGGGACGATCCTCGTCGACGGCGCCGGCCGCACGCTCTACCTCTTCACGGCCGACCGCGGCAGCACGAGCCGCTGCTACGGCGCCTGTGCGAGGGCCTGGCCCGTGACCTACGCCAAGGGCACCCCGCGGGCCGCCGGCGGCGCCCGGCGTCGCTGCTGGGCCGGACCAAGCGCCGCGATGGGCGCCTGCAGGTCACCTACCGCGGCCGCCCGCTCTACTACTACGTCAACGAGCGGGCCGGTCAGGTGCTCTGCCAGAACGTGAACGAGTTCGGCGGGCTGTGGCTCGTCGTGCGCCCGAACGGCACGGCCGTCCGCGGCGGCTGACCGGCGATGACCGCGCGCGTCCTCCTCGTCATCGGCGGGTTGCTGGCGGCGCTGGGCATCGGCTTCCTCGCGTTCGGCCGCTTCGTCGACGACTTCACCCTGTCGCTCGTCCTGCAGGCGGTCTGGTTCGCCGTCGTCGCGGCGGGGGCGCTCCTGCTGGTGCGCCGCTCGCCGGGCCTGCGGACCCCGGTGCTGGGCACCCTCGCGCTGTGCGCCGCCGCCGGGGCGGTCACCTTCTACTGGACGACGGTCCGTGACGAGACGGTCAGCGAGACGGTCGTGACCGGCGTGAAGGCCAGTGAGGTCCGTGCCGACACCCCGGCGCCGCCCGCCGCCGAGCCGGAACCCCGGCCTCGGCCGAAGGTCAACGTCGAACGGGCCTCCGGCAGGTTCGCGAGCCTCGCGCACGAGACGACCGGCAGCGCTGCGGTGATCGACCTCGCCGACGGCGGGCGCCGACTGACGCTCACCGACCTGAACACCGACAACGGGCCCGATCTCCTGGTCTACCTCGTGCCCGGCTCGTCCAACACGGAGGGCAGCGTCGATGGCGGGACCAGCCTCGGCCGTCTCAAGGGCAACATCAGGACGCAGCAGTACGAGATCCCCGAAGGTGTGGCCTCGCGAGCGGCGCGTCGGTCGTCATCTGGTGCCGGGCGTTCACCGTCGCGTTCGGCGTCGCCCAGCTCGCGCGGTCCTGACGCGTGAAGTGCGGATCGGGACGAGCTGGAGGTCTGCCACAGCCGCCTGAGCGCAGCCCCGCTCAGGCGTTGAGGGCGGCCGTGAGGACCTCCGCCGCCTCCCGCGTCGCCACGGGACGGCGCTCCAGCCTGCGGCCGCGCTCGTCGACGATGTCGACGCTGATGCTGCGAGGCCGCAGGCTCCGCCAAGGCTGCGCCGAGCAGCCACCGCAGCACGCGGCCCGGTGCCAGCCGCTGACGGACCACGGCACGCGGGAACCGCTTCCCGTGCACCAGACCGTCGAGCGCGCCGCTGCGGTCCAGTCGCGCGAGCGCGTCCGCCCCTCCGATCGCGCGCTCGCCGATGACGATCTGCGGGGCCGTCGCTCCGCCGGTCCGCTCCAGGAGCGTCCTGCGACCGTGCGGCAGCACCTCGACCGGCTGCTCGGAGAACGCGATCCCGCGGCGCCTGAGCCGGCGGCGGGCGTTGGGCAGTGCAGACAGCCGGCGAGGGTGTAGACGAGCACGGGTCGTCGCCTGCGGGCGCGGGCGGTTCGTCGGGGATCGCCGCCGGGCGCCATGGTCAGCCGCCGCGCCGAGCACGCCGATCACGGCGAGCAGCTCGTCCAGCGCGCCCTCGGACGCCCGCGCCGCGGTCTCGACCATCAGCACGTGCACGTGCTCCCGGCTGAGGCGGTCGTACTCGAGCCACTGGCGGACCGCCCCCTCCGCGAGGGCTTCCCATGCGCGCAGCAGGCCCATCTGCTCGGGGGTGAGATCGCCGACCGGGCCGAGTCCGATGACCTCGGCGAGCCGCTGCGCAGCGATCTCGCGCGCGTCGTCGACGATCGCGCCGATTTCCGGGTCGGCGATCCGGTGACTGCGATCGCCGCGAGGTAGAGTCGCGGTTGCGCTCGATCGCGTCGAGCCAGCGGCCGACGCTCTCGTCAGGCGCGAGCGGGCCGTGGCCCCCCTGGACGAACGCGGGCACCGGCAGCTCGGGGATGCGCATCAGCCGCCGCACGACCTCGACGTACAGCTCGCGCTTGGTGCCGAAGTGGTGGTTGATGAGCCCGCGCGTGATGCCCGCCGCCTCGGCGATGCTGTCCAGCGAGACCTCGTCGTACGGATGCGAGCGGAAGATCTCGTCGGCGGCGCGCAGGATCTGCGCGCGACGCTCGTCCGGCGCCAGGCGCCGGGCCCGCACGCGGGGCTGGTCAGGCATCGTCGTCGTCGATCGCCGCGAGCAGCGCTCCGGCGTCCACCTGCCCGCCGACCTCCACCGTCAGCACCGACACGACGCCGTCGGCCGTGGCGAGGATCTCGTGCTCCATCTTCATCGCCTCCATCGCGAGCAGCGGCTGGCCGGCGCTCACGCGGTCGCCCAGCGCCACGTCGACGCGGATGACGGTGCCGGGCATCGGCGCCAGCAGCGAGCCGGGCGCGACCTGCGCGGCGGGAGATCAGCCGGACGTCCCCGGCGACGGGCTCGCCGTCGACGGCGAGATGGTCGAGCACGCCGCGGACGAAGCGGTAGGTGACGGCGATCGTCGCGTCGCCGTCCGTGAACTCGACCGCCTGGTCGTCCCCGGGGTTGTTGCGCCAGCCGCTGGGGAGCGTCGCGAGCACCGGCGCGGCGGCGCGGCGGTCGGCCTGGCCGGCGAGGGCCGCCGCCGCGAGCGCGGCCGCCCGCTCCGCGTCGTCCACGAGGCCCGCGACCAGGCCCTCGGCGCCGGGCCGCGCGAGGAAGTGGGTGTCGACGTCGCCGGCGAGGAAGGCGGGGTCCTCGAGCAGGCGGACGAGGAAGTCGCGGTTCGTGCGCAGGCCGTCGATGTGCGCCTCACGCAGCCCCGCGGCGAGGATGCGGGCCGCCTCGATGCGCGTCGGAGCGTGGGCGATGACCTTCGCGACCATCGGGTCGTAGTGGACGGAGACCGTCGAGCCGTCCTCCACGCCGGTGTCCACGCGCAGCCCGCGGCGGTCGGGGAAGCGCAGCCGCGTCAGCGTGCCGGTCTGCGGAAGGAAGTCCGCCGACGGGTCCTCCGCGTACAGGCGGACCTCGATCGCGTGTCCGCGCGGCGCGGGCGCGTGCGCGGCCTGTGGGAGATGTGCGCCCGCCGCGACCTCGAGCTGGAGGCGCACGAGGTCCAGGCCCGTGACCTCCTCGGTCACCGGATGCTCGACCTGCAGCCGCGTGTTCACCTCGAGGAAGTGGAAGGCGCCGTCCGGGGAGAGGAGGAACTCGACGGTGCCGGCGCCGGCGTAGCCGATCGCCTTCCCGGCCGCGATCGCCGCATCGCCCATCTGGGCGCGCAGCACCTCATTCACGGCGACGGACGGCGACTCCTCGAGGATCTTCTGATGGCGGCGCTGCACCGAGCACTCGCGTTCGCCGAGATGGGTGACGGTGCCGTGGTGGTCGCCCAGGATCTGGATCTCGACGTGACGGCCCGAGGGGATGTAGCGCTCCAGCAGCAGCGTGTCGTCGCCGAAGGCGTCGGCGGCGAGCCGGCGCGAGGAGGCGACCGCCGCCTCGAGCGCATCGGCCGACGTGACGACCTGCATGCCCTTGCCGCCGCCGCCCGCGGACGGCTTGACGAGCAGCGGATAGCCGACCGTCTCGGCCGCCTCCAGCAGCGCCGGCCCCTCCAGCCCGCCCGCGTCGACGTCGGGCAGCACCGGCACGCCCGCATCGGCGAGCAGGCGCTTGGCGCCGAGCTTGGACCCCATGCGCTCGATCGCGTCCGGCGACGGGCCGACGAACGTGATCCCGCGTCCGCACGCCTCGGCGAACGCGGCGTTCTCGGCGAGGAAGCCGTAGCCCGGATGGATCGCGTCGGCGGTCGCCCCGCGCCGCGTCGATGATCGCGTCGCGCGCAGGTAGGACTCCGCCGGCGACGCGCCGCCCAGGCGCACGGCCCGGTCGGCGAGCCGGACGAACAGGGCGTCCGCGTCGGGGTCGGAGTGGACGGCGACGGTCGCGATCCCCATCTTCCGCGCGGTGCGGATGATGCGGCAGGCGATCTCGCCGCGGTTGGCGACGAGCAGGGTGCGGATCTCGCGCGGCTCGATCACCCGGCTCACATCCTCATGACGCCGTAGCCGTCGGCGCCGCGGATCGCCGCGCCGTGGCAGGCCGAGAGCGCGATGCCGAGCACGGTGCGGCTGTCGCGCGGGTCGATGATGCCGTCGTCGAAGACCCGGCCGGACATCGGCAGCGCGAGCGACTGCGACTCGATCATCTGCTCGACGCCGGCGCGCAGCTGCGCGTCGGCCTCCTCGTCGTACGGCTGACCGCGGGACTCCGCGGCTGCGCGCGCGACGATCGACAGCACGCCCGCCAGCTGCGCGCCGCCCATCACCGCGATCTTCGCGTTCGGCCACACGAAGTTGAACCGCGGCAGGTAGCCGTCGCCGCTCATGCCGTAGTTGCCGGCGCCGTAGGACCCGCCGCAGACCATCGAGATGTGCGGCACCTCGGAGTTCGAGACCGCGTGGATCATCTGCGAGCCGTGCTTGATGATCCCGCGCTGCTCGTACTCGGCGCCGACCATGTAGCCGGTCACGTTGTGGAGGAAGAGCAGCGGGACGTCGATCTGGTTGCTCAGCTGGATGAACTGCGTCGCCTTCTGCGACTCCTCGCTGAACAGGATCCCCTGTGTGTTCGCGAGGATCCCGACCGGGAACCCGTGGATCGCCGCCCAGCCCGTCGTCAGCGACGTGCCGTAGGCGGGCTTGAACTCGTCGTAGTCCGACGCGTCCACGAGCCGCGCGATGACCTCGCGCATGTCGAACGGCTCCTTGAGGTCCACCGACGCGATCCCGCAGAGGTCGTCGATGTCGTGCAGCGGCTCGCGAACCGGCAGCACGCTCGGCCCCGGGCCCTGCTTGTGCCAGTTCAGCCGGCGCACGATCTGGCGGGCGAGGCGGATCGCGTCGGGCTCGTCGACGGCGAGGTAGTCGCCCAGGCCCGAGATGCGGGCGTGCATCTCGGCGCCGCCGAGCTCCTCGTCGCCGGACTCCTCGCCCGTGGCCATCTTCACCAGCGGCGGCCCGCCGAGGAACACCTTCGAGCGCTCCTTGATGAACACCGTGTAGTCCGCCATCCCGGGGTTGTAGGCGCCCCCGGCCGTGGCGTTGCCGAAGACCACCGAGATGTTCGGGATGCGTGCCTTGGAGAGCTGCCGCCTGGCGCCGGAAGCCCGCGCCGCCGGGGACGAAGATCTCGGCCTGCGTCGGCAGGTCCGCGCCTCCGGACTCGGTCAGCGCGATGTACGGCAGCCGGTTGACGCGGGCGGTCTCCATCGCGCGGACGGCGCGCCGGAACGAGTACGGGTTCTGCGACCCGCCCTTGACGGTCGCCTCGCTGGCGACGATGACGCACTCCACGCCCTCGACGACGCCGATGCCGGTGATGACGCTCGCGCCGGTCTTGAACTGCGTGTCGTACGCCGCGAACGGGCTCAGCTCGAGGAACCCGCTGTCGCGGTCGAGCAGCATCTCCACCCGCTCGCGCGGCAGCAGCTTGCCGCGCCGCGGTGGCGCTGCGTGTAGCGCTCGCCGCCGCCCGCGCGCACGTCCTCGAGCACCTCGTCGAGCTGCCCGATCAGCGCGAGCATCGCCTCGCGCTTGCGCTGGAAGTCGGCCGCGCCCGTGTCGACGCTCGTGCGCAGGACGGTCATCGGTCCGGCCTCAGTAGGACTTCGGCAGCCCGAGCGCGTGCTGGGCGACGTGG
This sequence comes from Actinomycetota bacterium, assembly GCA_016717115.1. Taxonomy (GTDB): domain Bacteria; phylum Actinomycetota; class Actinomycetes; order S36-B12; family S36-B12; genus UBA10649. The sequence goes on along the minus strand of JADKGE010000017.1, from coordinate 730 downwards.
TTGAGGATCATCTGCTCGCTCACCGGGGCGATGCAAGCAGCCGGGCCATCCACCACATGTCGGAGATCCTACTCGGTCGCGACGCCGTTGCCCCCGTGCGTCTGGATCGCGGCGGCCACGCAGTGCACGGCGGCCTCGGCGGCGGCGAACTTCGCCATGTTCGACGCCTCCCCCGCAAGCGCGCCGGCGCGCGCGTCGATGAGCGCCGCGGCCTTCTGCGTCATCAGCCGGGCGAGCTCCAGCTCGATCTTGCCGCGCGCGAGCGGGTGCGCGATCGCCTGGTGGGCGCCGATCGGCGTGCTCCACCCGCGCGCTCGTTCGCATAGGCGGCGGCCTTCTCCAGCGCGTGCAGCGCAAGCCCGTTGGCACCGGCCGCGGCGATGACGCGCTCGGGGTTGAGCCCGTCGAAGGTCACGGCGAGCCCGCCCTCCTCGCCGCCGACGATGCGGTCCGGCTCGACCTCGACGTCGTCGAAGAAGAGCGTCCACTGCCGATCGGGCCCGAGGTGGGCAGCCTGATCGGGTCGCGCGTGAATCCGGGGGCGTCGACGTCGACGATGCACAGCGTCGGCGAGCACGCCGTCAGGCGGCGGAAGCGGGTGACGACGAGCACCGCGTCGGCGTCCTGGACGCCCGATATGCAGGTCTTTGGCCGGAGAGCAGGTACCGGTCACCGTCGCGGCGGGACCTCGGTGCGCAGGTTGTGCGATGTTGCTGCCCGCGTCCGGCTC
>JADKGE010000016.1 GCA_016717115.1 Actinomycetota bacterium | reverse complement strand
GCCCACGGCGCGCAGAGATCGGAGAGTCACCGGCACCCGATAGATCGTAGGCCACAGCCGGCTCAGACGGAGGTGTCGTGGAGGTCGGGCCCTCGGCACCCACCGCAGCACGCCGTGATGCGTCGGGCAGGCTCCCGGGCCGGCTGCGCGGTCGGTACCGGCGGATGACCGGTGCCGACCAGGCCGGCTGTGGTCAGGGAACCGTCCGCCGCGCCGCGAGGATCCCGCGGCACGGGCGAGATTCGCATGGGTCTCGACGTGAATGCGGCAGCTCTGACCTACACGGGCGCAACCGCGGGACGCCAAAGGCGCGGGATGGTCAGGAGCACGAGCGCGATCAACGCGAAGGCGATGATTGTCGCTGGGACGATCTCCCACTGCCAGCCCTGCGATGCCCCAAACGCCACGGAGTTGTTCAGTGCGTGAACGCCGATGCTCGGATAGAGCGATTGCGTCACGACGCGTAGCGCACAGAGCGCAAAGCCGAAGTAGGCCAGCGGCAGCAGGTAGGCGGGATCTGATGAGCCGATGTGGATCGCTCCGAAGACCAGTCCGGTGACGAGTGCGGCGGGCCACACTCCCCGCCACGATTGCAGCGCCCCGAAGAAGAAGCCGCGGAAGAAGAACTCCTCGGCGAGCGGTGCGATCACGCACACCAGCACCGCCACGGCCAGGAGGGCGATCGTGCTGCGGTCCGCTCCAAGGCTCTTCGGAAGGGCGGAGTCGCTGCTCGGCGCGCCAACCAGGCTGACCCACGCCGCGGTGAAGGCGAAGAAGGAGCCCCAGGTCAGTGCTGCCCACCCGGCCGCCGGCCACAGACCGACCGGCCTCAGTCCGAAATCTGTTGGTCGGGGTCTCCCCAGATAGCCGCGCGAAGACAAGTGCGACGATGACAAGGCTGGCGTCCTGTGCGACGGTCGCGAGGATGTTGACCGATGGAGGAGGGGCATCGAGCGATGCTCCGAATGGCGCGGCGACAAGGCCCAGGACGAGCGCTGCGAAGAGCGCGCCTGCGAAGCCTACGACGAGTGCGTCCCACGTAGCCTAGGCTGGCCAGGCGGCAGCGGGTGCCGCGGGGGCTGCTTCTTCAAGACTCTGCACCGTGCGGCTATCCGACCGTGGAGGGTGTCGCGGTCAGTTGGCCGGGGCGAGCGACTGGCGCGCAAGCCAACGGTCGACGGCGTAGCCGCCGAATGGAACGACCGCCCCGAAGAGCACGACGATCGTCGTACGCCCGCTCCACCCGGCGCGCGGCGCAAGGCTGAGCGCGAGCAGCACGTAGCCGAGGAACAGCATCCCGTGGAGCGGGCCGAGGATCTGAACCCCGATGGGCTCGTCGTGGACGTACTTGACGTAGGTCGCGGCCAGCAGGGCCAGGAAGGTTGTCGCCTCCGCCACGGCGGTGACGCGGAACGACCGCTCAAGAAGAGATGAAGGCACGGCGGGCGACCCTACTGATGCTGCAGGTGTCGTTGCCGTGAACTCCGCGATGCAGCCGTTCCCGCGAGCGGCCGAGTGTCCATACTAACATCTGTTAGGTTGTTGTGATGGTTGATGATCGCTGTGACCTTCTGTGCCTCGATCTTGGGAAGGCCGAGGCGCTTCGCGCGCAGATCCTTCCGTTGGAGGCCGCCGAGCGGGCTGCTCGTGAGGCGAAGGCGTTGGCTGATCCGACGCGCGTGATGCTGGCGGCCGCGTTGGCGGGCACCGACGAGTTGTGCGTGTGCGACCTGGCCTGGATCTCCGGCCGCGCCGAGAACCTCGTCTCTCACCACGTCCGTGCACTGCGAGCGGCCAGGCTCGCGGCTTCGCGGCGCGACGGCAAGATGGTCATGTATTCGATGACCCCGCGCGGCAGGGCTCTGCTTTCAACCATCACCGACGCGCAGCTCACTTCATGACGCCGGCCCGAGCTGCCGATGCTTGCGGCCGGCGAGGCGCCCGCGAATACTCCGACGCAGACCGAGCGGCCCGGCGAGGTTCGCCGGTTCCGGGTCGATGGCATGGACTGCGCGGCGTGCGCGAAGACGGTCGGGAAGACCGTGTCAGCCGTTGCCGGCATTGCCAGCGCGGAGGTCTCGTTCGGGACGGCGACGATGTTCGTCGTCGGCGACGCAACCGACGTGGATGTGCTGCGCGCGGTGAGCCGCGCGGGTATCGCGCCCGCCCCGCCGACCGCGTGGCGCAGGAGTCCGATGCGCCGTTCTGGCGCCGCGATGCGCGCGCGATGTCAACGACCGTGTCGGTGGCGCTGCTGATGATCGCGGTTGTCGCGTCCCTGATCTCGGCGCCGCGCGCGATCGCCGAGCCGCTCTACCTGCTGTCGATGGCCGTCGGTGGCTGGCCGGTCGCGCGTGCCGCAGCGGCCGCGTTGCGCCGCCGCTCGCTGGACATGAACGTGCTGATGACGCTGGTCGCCGTCGGCGCCGTGGGCATCGGTGCCTACGCCGAGGGCGCCTGGGTCCTTGTCCTGTTCGCCGTCGGCACCAGCCTTGAGGCGATGGCGCTGGAGCGCAGCCGGCGATCGGTTCGCGCCCTGATGGACCTTGCCCCGGCCCAGGCGCGAGTACTCGTCGACGGGCAGGAGCGGGTCGTCGCCGTCGATGCGGTGCTGCCGGATGATCAGGTGCTCGTTCGCCCGGGCGAGCGTCTGCCGCTTGACGGTGTTGTGGCCGACGGTTGTTCGAGCGTCGATCAGGCTCCGATTACGGGCGAGTCGGTACCTGTCGACAAGCAGCCGGGCGACACGGTGTTCGCGGGCACGTTGAACTCCAACGGAGCGCTGGTCATTCGCGTGACCCGCCCCGCCGCGGACTCGACGCTCTCACGCGTCGCCGCTCTCGTCGAGGACGCCCAGGGCAGTCGCGCTCCGGCCGAGCGCTTCATCGATCAGTTCGCGCGCATCTATACGCCGCTGGTGTTCGTCGCCGCGCTCTTGGTGGCGACGGTGCCGGTGGTCTTTGGCGGCGACTTCGACACCTGGCTGTATCGCGCACTGGCGTTGCTGATCGTCGCGTGCCCGTGCTCGTTGGTGATCTCCGTACCCGTCGCCGTGGTGTCCGCGATCGGCGCCGCCGCCCATCGCGGCATCCTCATCAAAGTGGCGGCGCCGCCTCGAGGAGCTCGCCCGCGTCGACCTCGTCGCGCTCGACAAGACCGGCACGCTCACCCTCGGCCTTCCACAGTTGCGCAGCGTTGTGCCCACCGATGGCCTGAGGCGCGGACGAGGCGCTGGGCCTGATGGCCGCGGTCGACGCGCTCCGAGCATCCGTTGGCCGCCGCCATCCGTCGCGCCGCGCGCGAACGCGGCCTGAGCGCCGACTCGGTCGAGAGCTTCGAGTCGCTCCCAGGGCGGGGCGCACAGGCGCGCGTCGGCGGCCGTGAGATCTGGGTCGGCGGTCCGAGATTGGTAGCCGAGCGGACCGACGGTGACGCCTCCGAGCTCACGACGCTGCACGAGGCCGGCCAGACCGCGCTCGCGCTGGGCGAGGGCGACCGCCTGCTGGCCGTGTTCGGCCTGGCCGACCAGCAGCGCGCCGAGTCCGCACAGCTCGCCGCCCAGTTGCGCGACGCCGGCGTGCCGCGCGTCGTCATGCTCACCGGCGATGCCGAGCCCGTGGCGCGAAGCATCGCCGAGCAGGCCGGCCTGAGCGAGTGGCGCGCCGAACTGCTGCCAGAGGACAAACTCCGCGCGGTCGAGGAACTGCAAAACCAAGGCCACGTGGTGGCAATGGTCGGCGATGGCGTCAACGACGCACCCGCGCTCGCCGCAGCCCGCGTCGGTGTTGCGATGGGCGCCGCCGGCTCCGACGTAGCGCTGCAGAGCGCCGACCTGGCGCTGATGTCCGACCGCCTCGACCGGCTCCCCGAGGCCATCGCCCTGGCCCGCAAGGCGCGCGGCATCATGCGCGTGAATGTCATCGCGTCGCTCGCGGTGAAGGGCGTCTTCATCGTCCTCGCACCGCTCGGCTTCGTGACGCTCGTGCTTGCGGTCGCCGCAGACATGGGCATGTCCCTCGCGGTCACGCTCAACGCCCTACGCCTGCTGCGCGGAACGCACACCGACGCGCCCGCGCCCGCTGTGCTGACAGCTGAGACATCCGAGTTGTGCCAAGACGCCTGTTGCGCCACGCCAACGTCGTCACCGGCCGACTAGTAGCAGCCGCGTCCTCACGCCACTGATTGAGAACGCGGTGCGCTTATACCGAGGTCACGGATCGGTATCCCACCGCGATCAGTCGCAGGTCATCATCGACGTGGGTGACCGGAGACGGCACCCCAGTCGACCGCCGGAGACCGTGTTGGACCCCGGCACGGCCTTCGCCGGTCCGAACGCCGACCACGACGGAGCCGGCCTCGGGCTCCCGCGGGCCCGGCGGCTTGCGCGTACCGCCGGCGGTGATGTGAGCGCTGTGCAGTGCGACGGAGGCGCGCAGCGGAGGCTTCTTTTCGGACGATCCGGGACCGTGAGGGAGCATGCGACGAACCGCGATCGTCACCAAGCTCCCGATGTCGATGATGGTGGCCGGGCGGGGCGATCGTCGAGTGGCTGGAGGTCGCGGTCGACCGGAGGGGCGGCCCGCCAGGGGGCCGCCCTCCGACGCACCATGCCGCTGTGATCCATTGCCCGGCATGTCGTCGGTGACCTTCTCGTCGGCCGGCGGGACGCCGCCGGCGGATGACTCAGCGCCGTACCAGTCCATGCGCCAGGAGTTCATCTGCTCGATCTCCTTGGACTGCGCGGCGATGATGGCCGTCGCGAGCTTGCGCAGCTGCGGGTCCTTGCCCTTGTCGAGCTGAACGCGCGCCATGCGAATGGGCGCCCTGGTGGTGGGGAACCATCATGTCGATGAACTCGCGGTCGAACGGGTCGGCGGTCGCGAGCATCGAGTTGTCCATGTTCATGCCCATCATCGAGGCCGGGAGCTTGAGGTCGCCGGTCTCGATGTTCTTCGCGGCGAGCCGCTTGTCAACGGCCTTGAGCTGAGCGATCTCCTGCTCCTGGGCGGTGATGATGGCGGCCGCGAGTGTCTTGATCTCGGGCCGGTCCGCTCGATCCTCCGCGACCTTGGCCATGTCGATCGCCAGCTGATGGTGGTCGATCATCTGGGTCGCGAATGCGCGGTCGGTGCCGTTCGGCCTGTTCGACGAGCTGGACGAGTCGCTGCCGCCGCAGGCGCTGAGCACGAGGCCGGCGAGGACGACGGCGAGAATCCCGCGATCAGCGCCGGGGTCGGGTAAAGCTCTTCATGGGGTCTCCTGAATGGGTCGGTGTCGTTCGGGGTTCTTGCGGGCTTCCGCCGGGACGGGCGCACAAGCGCCGCTCGGGCGGGGGCGGGGCCGGCGGGGGGGGGGGGGGGGCGGGGGGGGGGGGGGCCCCCGGGGGGGGCCCCCCCGGGGGGGGCGGGCCCCCCCCGCCGGGGGGGGCGCGGGGGGCGCCCCCCGGGGGGGGGGGGCCGGGGGGCGGGGGGGCCCCCCGGGGGGGGGGGCGGGGGGGGGGGGGGGGGGGGGGGGGCCGGCCCCGGCGGGGGGGGGGGGCCGGCGGGGCGGCGGGGGGGGGGGGGTCAGTCCCGGCGGCGCCGGTCAGAGCCGGAACACCTGGAGACGCGGGGCCGGCGCGAGCGCCGCCGGGGTCCGCATCGGTGAGCAGCAGTGCACTGGGCGCGACGTGGGTGCGGCCTGCGGCGCGCCGCAGCGGACCAGCCCAGCCCGCGCGCGCGGGCGGCGAGCGACAGTCCGAGCGCCAGGGCGCCGGCCTCGACGAGGAACAGGCAGACGGTGGCTGCGTCGCTCATCCCCTCGTGCGAGGCCATTGCGTCATGGCCGCCGGTGAACGCCGAGTGCGCAAGCACGAAGCTGCCGATGACAAGCGCGCAGGCGACGAGAAACCCGGTGCGCCCGCGCCAGCGCCGCAGGCGGTGGCAGATGACCATCATCACCCTCAGATCCTACAGAGCGTAGGCACGATCGATCGTGGTTGGCATTGTCGGAGCTGGGCTCGCGTGGGTGGGATTCGAGCCTGCCGCGCAGGCTCTGAGCGATGGCATGAACATTCCTCGCATCGAGGGATCTGATGTGAGTACGACGATCCCCTGGTGGGCGATTGCCGGGGCCGCGCCGGTCGGCGCCGGAAGCCCGCTCAGGTGCGCTTGGCGGCGCGCACGTCAAGACCGCGCAGCGTGGCCAGCGGGTCGACCGCGTGACCTCCGCGATACCAGCCCGGAGCAGTCCACAGCTCGAAGTGCAGATGGCACCCCGAGGCGCGACCGGTTTCGCCGACCTCGCCGATGACATCGCCGGCCTGCACCCGATCCCCGGTCCGCAGGTCGGTCGGGGGAGACGCATGTGCATGTACGCGGTCGACCGCCCGTCGGCGTGCTGGATCACGACGTAGTTGCCGGCCCGGCTCTGGAAGGTGGCCTTGATGACCTCGCCGGACCAAGCAGCCACGAGCGACGTGCCGCAGGCGGCGAAGACGTCCTGGCCCTGATGACCCCGGCCGCCGCCGAAGCGGTTGATGAACGTTCCGTAGTCGTGCTTGCCCCGGATCGGGAAGACCCCATCTTCTGCCGGCGTTTGTGCGTCCGTCTGGTCGGTGGTGGCGATGGGCGCCGTGATGCGAATCGAGGCGACGCGGGCCGAGCCCGACCAGCCGCGCACCTCGACCGGGCCGGTGCGGGTGCTCCGCGGCACGACGACCGACACCTCGCTCGGGTCGGCGCCCTGCGGGCGGGCGACGCGGTCGTCGGCGCGGCCGGGACCGCCGAGGAAGCGCACCCGCTCAACCCCGTTGAGGTTCTCTCCGACGATCCGCAGCCTGGACCCGCGGGCGCACTCGCTCGCGCGCCCGTCCGCGCAGACGACGGCGGAGATCGACGGCTGGCCCGGGGCCTGTGCCCCACCGGGGCTCGGTGCCTGGGCGCCTGCCAGCGCAGGGGCGGCGAGGCTGGCGAACAGCATGAGGACAGCGGAAAAACGACGCACGGATCTCCCTCTTCTTCGCGCCTACGAGGTGAGCTGACGGGCTCGTGCTAAGAAGTGCACGCCGGACGCTGGCGTCCGGTTCGCCCCATGAGAGTGGGTCCCCCGTTCCCGCCCGGTAGCCCGGGCGAGATTCGGCTATGTCGTGCTACAGCCGGGAACGGTAACAGGATCGGATGACGAACCGCTCTTGGTGAACCGCGCAAGCGATCCTGCGTATCCCTACGAGACGTAGGATCGCCGTGATGGCCTGTCTGTTCGAGGCGATTGCTGGGGTGCGTTACCTGGGTGGGCCGTTCCGTGGGTTCGGGCCGAATGACATAACGTCGGGCGCTGGGCGCCCGCGTGAACTCACGTTCCGTGTCAGCACCAGTCCGATCAGCGCGATCACCAGCAGCGCCAGACTCGTCCATTGCGTGCTGCTCAGTCCGAGCGCGGCGTCCGGGCTGTCGGAGCGCACGAAGAACATCGCAAAGCGTCCCACGGAGAACAGCGCGAGCACGGTGAAGACCGCGCGCAGCGGCCGTGCCATGAGCCGCCGCCGGCTCGGCCAGACGATCGCGAAGATCACGCTGGCGAGCAGCACCTCGTACAGGCCGCCCGAGTGATAGGCGATGGCGTTGCTCGGCACAGCGGCGTCGGGGTTCGTGTTCTGGACGGCGAGGAAGAAGGTGCTGGCCGGCCCGTGGTGCTCGCCGTTGATGACGTCCCCGACGCGCCCGACCGCGACGCCGGAAGGGCAGCGCGACGGCCACGGCATCGAGGTAGGACAGCGGCAATCGACTGCGCCACACGTAGACGGCGATCCCGACTGCGGCGGCGATGAACCCGCCGTCGAAGGTGAAGCCGTTGCCGGAGAGCCAGCGGCCGGGCTGCGTCAGCTCGCCATGCTCGGCGAGGAAGAAGATCTTGCCGCCGACCAAGGCGGCAAGGGCGAGAATCGCCCCGATCGTCCACAGCGGGTCAGTCGGCATCCCGAGCTCGCGAACGACGCGGCCGGCAAGGACGCCCCCGAGGATGATCCCGATGGCGATCGTCAGGCCATGCCATGCCAGCGTCAGCGGACCCAGGTGAATGAACGGATCGATGCCGATCCTGATGACCGCGGCCGTCATGCCGCGCGGCCTGAGGCCTGCCGAACCTGGGCAGGCGTGTCGCGCCGCCCCGACGACCGAGCAGCTGAGGCGCGTCCGTACCACGCCTCGCGCAGCGCCCTCATCTGACGAACGTCGTCCCGGTAGCGTCGCTGGAGGTCGCGGTTGAACTCGCGCAGCGTGCGGTCGCCGCCCTCGAGCGACTGCGTTCGCGCCAAGCGCAGCAGCTCGAGCCGGCCGGCGATCATCCGGTCGAGGAACGCTCGATCGAACGGCGTCGCCGCCCCGAGGTCACCGGCTGAAGGTGCCGGGTCGTCGGCGGTGCCCGGCAGTCCTCGGTGCGGCAGGATCGTGCCATCGGCCAGCTGCGCCTGCCGGCCGGAGATCTGCCGGTGGAGGGAGGCGAGCAGCTGCGCTGTGAGCAGGTCCTGGTCGCGTAGGCGAGCCGCGAGGGCGCGAACCTCCCGGCGCGACGAGCGCACGAGCGCGATCGCGGTCATGGTGTCGCAGGCTCTGTGCTGCTGCAGGGCGGCGTCGATGTAGCCGATGTCCGCAGCGCGGGCTCGCGTATTCGGGCTCGCTGCAGAGCCCGCAAGGATGATGAGCATCGCGGCGCCGACGGCCACGATCGCGGCAGCTGCCACGCCTCGTACAACCCAGCGCCTTGTGCGAGGCCTGGGCTTATTGCCGGTCGACTCCACGCCCTGAGCCTACTACGAGCAGTAGGACTCACAGGTAGTTCAGCGGGTTGGAGATCGCTCCGGAGACGCGGACCTCGAAGTGGAGGTGGGCCCCGAACGAGTGCCCCGTATTGCCGACGTAGCCGATCACCTGGCCCTGCCGGACCTGCGCCCCGATGCTTGTCCCGAAGCGCTGCTGATGGGCGTAGCAACTCGACAACGTCGCCGTGTGCTGGACGCACGTGTAGTTGCCGTAGCCGCCGGACGCTGCCGTCGGCTGCAGGAGAACCACTCGCCCGTTCGCGGCGGCGCGGATCGGCGTTCCCTCCGGTACGCCGATGTCCAGCCCCGGGTGGCACGCCTCGTATGAGCGCCGCTCGCAGAACGGCGACGTGATCGGCCCGTTGACGGGCCAGATCATCATGCCGCCGCCGGTGGTCGCGGGAAGCGGCCCGGCGGGTATCGGCTGCGTGGCTTGAGCGGTGTTGAGGGTGCGCGCGATCGCGGCCTGCCGGCGCTGGAGGACGCGCACCTCGCTCTCGAGTCGCACGCGCGAGACGCGGACCCGAAGCAGCAGGTCGCGTCGAGCGTCACGGGCGCGGGACTGCGCGGTTCGGCTCGTCGCGACGACGCGGCGGACCTCGGCGATCCGCGTGCGCCTGGCGTCCAGCGCGGCGACCGAGCGTCGCTGGCTGTTCTCGAGCGATGCGAGAGCCACACTGGCCGCCTGCGCGTCGCGTTTGGCGCGCCGGACCGCCCCGACGATCTCGCGGTCGTTCTGCGCGATCCGTCGTACGAACGCGGCTCGCTCCAGCAGCTCGGCGAAGCCATCGGAGTTCAGGACGACGGTGACCAGGTCCGGGCGATCGGACTCGTACTGTGCGACCAGGCGCGGCCAGAACACGTCGTGCGGTCACCATGCGCTCCCGGCGGCGTTGTGCCCGGGCGCGCTGGAAGCGCAACCGGCGCTGCGTGGCATCGAGCCGGCGCGTCTCGGCGGCAAGGTCCGCCTGGAGCGGCCGCCGCCGCCGGTCGAGCGTTCGACCTTGGAGCCGGGGACCGGCCGCCGGTTGTACGCATCCACCGTCGTCGTGAGCACGCTCGCGGGCACGCTTGGCAGCGATGCGCTGCTCGCGCGCTGCGATGCGATCGGGAAGAGCGCCAGCGCGTGCCTCCGGGCCGGCCGCTCGCGAAGCGAGCGGAAGCATGGCCCAGAGGCACAGCGGGAGGCACACGCCGACGAGGAGGACAGCTCGGCGCATGAGCAGAGCGTAGGGATACTCCTACGCGCCGTCAAAGATGACAGCGATCGTGCCCCGGCGTACTACGGGTCGTAGGAAGAACTCCATCGCGTCGTACGATGTGAGCCCTGATGGAGTCCGAGCCGCGAGACGACCTTCCACCACTCGAGCGGTCGTACGGCCGTCGCGCGTTCCTGGGACGATCGCGGTCGGCGTGTCGTCACTGTGGTGGGGCGGCGCCGCGTGGGATCGGCTGTCCCGGTTGGCGCAGCCGGCGACCGGCGTGGTTCCCGAGGGTCTGCGCTCGGCGCTGCCGTCGCCGGGTGGGGGGTGGCGGATCTACACGGTCAACCCCCCGATGCCGCGCTTCGACGCGCGCACCTGGGAGCTCGTCATCGACGGGCTCGTGGAGCGGCCGGTGCGGCTCAGCCACGCCCAGCTGCTCGCGTTGCCGCGCGTCGAGCAGACGAGCGACTTCCACTGCGTCACCGGCTGGTCGGTCGATGGTGTGCGCTGGGGCGGCGTGCGGTTTGCCGACGTGTTGCGCCTCGCCAGGCCCACGGCGCGCGCCGGCGCGGCGACCTTCACGTCGGCCGAGCGCCCGTACGCCGACTCGCTGTCGCTGGAGCAGGTGCTGTCGTCCGACGCGCTGCTCGCGTACGCGATGGACGGGCGTCCGCTGCGACGCGAGCACGGCGCGCCGGTTCGCGTCGTGATGCCACGGATGTACGGGTACAAGAGCGTGAAGTGGGTCGAGCGCATCACGCTGACCGCACGGCCGCAGCTGGGGTACTGGGAGCAGCGCGGCTACGACCACGACGCGTGGGTCGGGCGGTCCAACGGGTATGGCTGAGTCGACGTACGCAGCGGTTCTCGCGACCGGAGCGCGGGCTCCACTGGCGAACGCCGTTGCGTTCTTCGGGATGCTGGTCACGGGTGTCGCTCTGTATCTGCCGGGCCTCGCCGGGGCGTTCGGCTCGCGGGGCGCCGTCAAGACCGTTCACCTTGCGATCGCCGCTGCCTGGATCTGCGTGCTGCTCGTCGTCGTTGCGACGAGCGACCGCGCGGCGCTGCTGCGGACCGCGCGGGAGATCGAGCGACTCGGGCCCGATGACGTGCGCTGGCTGACCGGACGAGGCGGTCCGCAGGGCCGCTTCAATGCGGGGCAGAAGGCACACGCGATCGCCCAGGCGGCATTCGCGGTGCTGTTCACGACATCCGGGCTGCTGCTGTGGTTCGGCGAGCGCGACACGAGCCTGCGGCTTCCAGGAACGATCGTGCTGCACGACGGGCTGACGGTGCTGGCGTCGGTCCTGGTCGCGGCGCACCTGTTCCTCGCGCTCGTGTGGCCCACGACCCGACCTGCCCTGCGCGGAATGCTGCGGGGCACGGTGCGGCGGGAGTGGGCGTCGGAACACCACGCCACGTGGGTTCCGCTGTCCCAGCCCACTCGGGATGCGCCGCCATCGGCGTGGGTATCTCCTGGGACGTGGGCGCTCCTCGCCCTCGCTGCTGCTGTCGCGGCGATCGCGGCCGTCGAGCTCACCTGATCGTCGCTGCGCCCGGAGGCCCGGATCGGGCAGGATCAGTGTGACGCCCGGCTCGGGATCGGGGGCCGCACGAGGCGCATCCGCAGTGCCAGTCCGATCGCGGCAATGCTCACGCCCAGCAGCCCGAGCAGCGGCTGCAGCGGTGCGAAGACGTTGAGCGCGCCCGTGATCCCGATGGCGCCGACGACGAGTTTGTTGCAGATGGGGCAGCCGATCGCGAGCCAGCCGAGGGTGCCGCTGGCGATGCCGGCCGGGCCGGGAGCCCGCCGGACGCATGCCGCGGGCAGGATGTACGTGGCGAGCAGCGCCCCGGTGAGGACGCTCGTGATCGGCCAGAGCACCAGGTCGAGCGGTCGCACCGGTGTCATGCGGGTGAACCACGGGTTGGGGAGTACATCGGTCGGCACGCCGATGACGAGCGCGGTGAGAACGCTGGCCCCCGCGGCCGTCAGGAGGTAGCGCGGCCCGAGCATCCGCAGGGTCGCTGCTGCGCGGCTCATGCGCCGACGGCCCGCCGGCCGAGCAACTGCCACATGTTCTCGAACTGCGCACGGGTCCAGGTCTCCGCCGTTCCGCGCAGTGGATTGGAGACGCTCAGCGAGCCATCGCGGTTGATACCACGCAGGACAACGGTGTGCTCGCCGAAGTTCACCTTGATCGCCCGTCCGGCGGGGGAGCGCCACGACCCGAACGGACCCGCGGACAAGCCGACCCACGCGATCACCGGCCGCCCGGCCAGGAGACGCGCGTAGACCGTCTGCGGCGTCGCACCCGTGAGATCGTCGAGCCGTGACCCGAGCGCTCGGGCAACGCGGATGATCGGACGCGGGTACACGCCGAAGCCGCCCGCGACGCCGCCGCCGTTCGGGCGCCCGACGAAGCCGAGATCAGGGTCGCCCCAGACTCGAGCGGCGCCAACGCCCCGGGGGTCCAGAGGTCCGGACGTCGGCAGCCGCCGCTGAATCCGCAGCTGGGAGACCGTCCGTCCGCCCGCGTCCAGCAGGATCGACAGGGCGGCTGCCTCGCACCCGTTGCGCAGCTGCTGGCGCAGCACCGGCGCAGCGATCGCCGACTCCACCGGGGCGCGCACAAGACGCACCGTCGTCGTCGTGCTCGGCGCGTCCACCACAAGCCTCGCTGTGGCACCGCGATCGTTGCGATACCGGACCCGCGCGTGTGGCTCCACGACCCACTGCGAACGCCGGAATCTGGCGCGCGAGCACCGCGCGCACGCCGGAGAGCGCAGCGGGACCGCGCGGGCTGAGCAAGCCGCGATCGACGGTCGCGACGGTCCGCCCACCGGTGACGACACGGACCGGGTCCGGCGGGCGTGAGGTTCGAGCGGCACTACGCCCGAGCAGCGACGCCGAGAGCGCAGCGACCAGTGCGACGGCGGCGAGCGCGAGCAGTCGCCGGCGCCGGACCGATCTGGAGAGCACGGTGCCCCGTTTCACACAGACATCCTACATCGCGTCGGAGTCCGCTAGTCTGGCCAAAAACCTACAGGGCGTAGGAGGACTTGCATGGCCACGATGACAAAGAACTGGGACCGGCACGTCGGTGATGCCGAGGAGATCGCAAGGCTGCCCGGATTCCAGGACCTGCGGGACAGGATCCTCGACGCGGCCGACCCGCAAGCCGACGAGGTCGTGGTCGACATCGGCGCCGGCACGGGTCTGCTCTCGCTCGCGCTCGCCGACCGCGTTCGCGCCGTCTGGGCGATCGACATCTCGCCGTCGATGCTCGGCTACCTGGACGCCAAGGCCGAGAGCGCCGAGATCGCAAACATCCGCTGCGCCGTGGCCTGCGCCACGAGCCTGCCACTGGTGGATGCGTCCGTTGACGTGGCCGTCTCCAACTACTGCTTCCATCATCTGGACGACGCTGGCAAGGTCCGCGCCATTCGCGAGGCCGCGCGCGTTCTGCGCCCTGGTGGCCGGCTCGTGTTCGGGGACATGATGTTCCGTCTGGGCGTGGGCGAGACCCGCGATCGCGAGGTGATCGCCGCAAAGGCGCGGGCGCTGGCGTCCCGGGGCCTGCCCGGGATGATCCGCCTTGCCCGCAACGGTCTGCGCGTGGCGACCGGACGCTGGGAGCGCCCGGCACCGGCAGCGTGGTGGACCGAGCAGCTGCGCCTTGCCGGCTTCACCGGCATCGGCGCTGAGGTCCTCGCGCACGAGGGTGGCGTCGCCTGGGCGCGGACGCCGCTTTCCGACACCGAGTCGGCCAACGCGGCCGCTGACGTTGGCATACTGGCCGGCAGCCCTCATGACTGACATGACCCCATCAGCGGCGAGTTGCAGACCCAGATCATGGCCGTCCTCTGGCGGATCGGTGACGGGACGGTCGAGCAGGTGCGAAGCGGCCTCCCATCCCGGTACCGCGGGGCGTACACCACCGTGCAGACTGTGCTGAACCGGGCTCGCCGAGCGCGGGATGCCTCAAGCGTGAGAAGGCTGGGAAGGGCTTCGTGTACCGACCTGCGGTCAGCGAGTCCGACTACGTCGCGCGGTCGATCGAGCGGACGCTCGCGGGCGCCTCGTCGCAGGCACGCCAGGCGGCGCTCGCCCAGCTGGTCGGCGGCATCGACAGCGGCGAGCTGTCCGACCTGCAGCGGCTCGCGCGCGAGATCGATTCCAAACGGAAGGGGAGAGGCCGCGCGTGATCCTCGTCCTCGCAGCAGCGGTCGTCGCCGCGATCGCCCTGCCGCACGTCCTGCACCTCGAGCGCGTGGCGCCCCTGACCGCGGCTGCGCTGTGGGGCACGGCGCTCGGGCTGCGCGCCGTGACCGGCGTCTTCGCAGCGATCTACCTCATCTTCTATCTGCCCGCGACCGACCTCTTCACGGCGCTCACGCACTGGTGCTGGCACACCATTCTGCCGGTCGCCGCGACGCACCTGGGCGTCAACGGCCACCGTGTCGGCGATGCCGTCACGGTGCTTCCCAGCGTCCTGCTCGCGGCCTCGGTCGTCTGGATCGCGGTCGGCGTCTACCGGGCCGCGCGGTCCGTGTCGGGCCTCATCCGGCGTGGGCGATTGGGCGACGGTCCGGGCGACAGCGTGATCATCGGCGGCCCCGACGTGGTCCTCGCGGCCGCAGGCATCAGCCGCCCGCGGATCGTCGTGTCAGCAGGGGCGCTGCTCGCACTTGACGATGCCGAGCTCGCCGCTGGCATCGCGCATGAGCGCGGTCATATCGCGCGGCGTCACCGCTTCGTCTCCTTGTACGCCGAACTCTGTCGCGCGCTCGGCCGGTTCCTCCCGGGGACGACCGGGGCGGCTCGCGCGCTCGCATTTCACCTGAACGCGACGCCGACGCGTGGGCGCTCGCCAGGCGCAGCGACCGATACGCGCTGGCCAGCGCGATCTGCAAGGCAGCGGTCTCACAGCGCACCTCGCCCGCTCTGGCGTCGCTCGGCGGCGGGGAGGTGCGCGCCCGCGTAGACGAGCTCGTCAGCGCGCCGGTGCTCGTGACCGGATGGCGCGCCCGCGCGCTGAACCTCGCTGCCGTTCTCGGCGCCGTTCTGCTGCTCGCGCTCACCGCTGCGGTTCCCGCGACGCTCGCCGCCGGACCCGTCGCGGCGTCGGCGCCGGACGTGGCCCAGTGTCAGGGGTGATCCCCGTCACTCGGCAAGGATGGGCGGCGGCCCTGCTGATGGCCGGGACGCTGCTTGCGGTGATGGTGGTCGCCGTCGCGTGCGGCGGGAGCGAGAGCACCCCGACAGTGTCTGGACGCTCGGTCACGGGCCCGGGCATCCTGACGACGCCGCCACCCCTGGCCGGCGCAATACCGCGATATCAAGCGGCGTCTGGCGCCGCTCGCGTTGCCGTCCGTCGGGAACGAGAAGTTCCATACCCACCAGTTGCTGCACATCTACGACGACGGGATTCTCGTGCCGGTGGCCGCGAGCATCGGTGTCGATGAGCGCCAGCACGTCGAGACCGCGCTCCACACACACGACCAGAGCGGCGTGATCCACATGGAGGCCCGCCGGCCGTTCACCGCCACGCTGGGGGACCTCTTCACGGTCTGGGGCGTGGGGCTCGGCCCCGATCACGTCGGCGGGCTGAAGGCGACAGGTGACACGCCATTCCGGGTGTTCGTGAACGGCCGGCGGGTGGCGGATCCCGCGGCTCACGTTCTGGCCAAGAACGACAACATCGTCATCGCGTACGGCGCCACGGATGGTATTCCGCTGCGTCCAGACACGACGGCGCTGCGGGCAGCCAACGGCAAGGGCGGAACACCGGTCGCGTGCACGGTCAACAAGGGCGGCAAGAAGCCGACGTCGTGCTTCGCGCCGAAGAAGTAGCGGCTTTCTACGCACCCGGAGGGCTTCCCAACTCCTACAATCCGTCTGAGGTAGGAACCCCAGACACGAGGTCAGTCGATGGCGATCATTGCGGACGCATGGAACATGCATGGCGATGTCGGGACGGGAGGCTGGATCCTGATGGTGATCGCGATGCTCCTGTTCTGGGGTGCGCTCGTCACGCTGGTCGTCTGGCTCGTGCGCGGGGGTGCCTCGGGGGCCTCCGCCGCCGAGAATCCGCAGGGCATCCTCGACCGCCGGCTTGCCAGCGGCGAGATCACGCCCGACGAGTACGAGGAGCGCCGCCGGATCATCAGCGGAACGTCCACCGCCGAGGGCTGATCGCGGTACCCGGACGCCGGGGCCCCAGCCGACGAGCCGGGAGCCCCGCGCGTGCTACATGCCGCGCATCATGATCCACATCATCGCCGTGCACATCACCGCGGCGAGGATGAGGCCGGCACCGGCGACGCCGGTGGCGACGAGGATGCCGACGATCACGAGCATCGGAATGCAGCACGCGATCATCATCCAGTCGTGCCCTGACTTCGCGGGCGGTTCGGGATCGTGAGCGTCGAGGCCGGGATCGTGCTCTGGCTCTGTCGTGCTCACGTTGCTCTCCTGAGTGACGCCGGCGTGTGGCCCAGCTTCTTGTAGAGCGGGCAATGACCGAGCACGCCGGTGACGATCATGTCGAGACCGGCGAGCACGAGGAGGATCTCCAACACGGCGATGGCCGCGCTCCCGGCCGAGGCGAGCAGAACCGCACCGCCGACGAGGCCGATCACCCCGATCAGGACGCGTCCCACCCGCTCCGGTGGGGCGATGTTGATGGCGGGCCGTTGCATGACGGACGTCCTTTCGATTGCTGGTACCACGAGTGTCGCGCGCAGCGGTGAAGGACCCATGCGGCCGCTGTGGGGATCCGGTGAAGGCGCCGGGGACGACGGCGCGAGACGCCGCCGCGGGTTGTTCACGACACCCGCGGATGATCTTCACGGCATCTTCACGGCGGTTGGCGATGGTCTTTCCATGTCCTCCCGCAACGCCCCGGAAACCAACGATGACGCGCGGCGACTGAACGTCGTCGTCGCCGCTGCTCTGCTGATCGGGATCGTCGCGCTGGTCGTGGCGATCGTCGCCGCCTTCCAGTCCAACGACAGCAACGCCGGCTCTCAGATGGGCAGCACGACCATGGGGTCGATGGGGTCGATGTCCGGCCAGGACATGTCGCACATGCAGCCGCTGCCGATCGACGGCATCAAGCCGGCGACGTCCTCAGAAGGGGAACGCGACTGCAGGGCACCGAACGCAACGGGGCCCTGGAGTTCAACCTCGACGCGCGACCGGTCTGGTGGAACGTGACGAAGGACCAGCGCGTCGCGGCCTACGCCTACAACGGCATCGTCCCCGGCCCAACGATTCAGGTCCGCAACGGGCAGCGGGTTCGCATCCGCTTCACCAACAGCCTTCCCGTCGAGACGACGGTCCACTGGCACGGCATCGGGGTGCCCAACAGCCAGGACGGCGTGCCGGGCGTCACGCAGCAGGCGATCAAGCCCGGAGCCAGCTTCACCTACACCTTCACGGCACGCCCCGCGGGCGATCCCAACGGGGGTGGAACGTTCCTCTACCACACGCATGTTGACGAGGACCGGCAGATGCCGATGGGCCTCTACGGCACGTTCATCATCGAGCCGAAGGCGCAGGTCAAGGCGCCCGCCGTCGACCGCACGCTCGTCGTCTCCGAATGGACGGCTGACCCATCGAGCGGACGCACCCGCGGCGTCATGCAGATGGAGGGCATGTTCCCTAACTACTTCACCATCAACGGGCACAGCTACCCGGACACGGGCACGCTCAAGGTCCCCGCCGGAAAGCTCGTGCGACTGCGGCTCGTGAACGCAGGCCAGATGGCACACCCGCTGCACCTCCACGGCACGGCGTTCCGCATCGTCGCTCGCGACGGGCACCCAGCTTCCGATACCGGGTTGCGCGACACCGTCACGCTCGAGAGCGGCGAACGTGCCGACATCGAGTTCCGGCTGCCCAAGGGCAAGTGGATCCTCCACTGCCACATCGGCCACCACCTGACCAACGCCGGCGAAGGCCCCGGCGGACTGATTCAGCTGATCCAGTCAGCTTGACCTAGAGAAGGCACCACAACCCATGACCAAGAAGACCCTCACCATGCTGCTCGCCGCGGCCGCCGTGCTCGGCGTCGTCACCGTGCTGCTCGTCAGCTCGCTCGGCGGATCGTCGAGCAACTCGAGCCACCAGATGCCCGACGGCTCGACGATGAAGGGCGGCCAGACGACCCACACGATGAACAACGGCAGCCAGATGGACGGCATGTCGATGCCGTAGCACTCCTCGGAAGGAGAGTCGTCATGAAACGCTTCGGGCGCGTGTTGCGGGGGCTGGTGGGCGGGCGCCCGTCGGCCGCCGCGTGTGATCGCGTGACGATCGTCGTCGACAACGGGTACCACCCCGACATCGTCCGGGTGCCCGCGGGCACACCCCTCCGGCTCTGCTTCGATCGCCGCGAGAGTAATCCCTGCAGCGAGTCGGTGGTGTTCGCGAGGCTCGGGCGGTCGGCTCAGCTCCCAGAGGGTCGCACGGTCAGCCTCGACCTGCCGCCACTCGCGGCCGGGACCTACGGGTTCGCCTGCCCCAACGGCCTGCTGCGCGGCGAGCTCATCGTGAGCCTGACCATCATGGACGGGCGCGAACACGCCACGTGCGGCCGCCGTCGGTCGAGTACTTGATCGTCGCGTCGTGCATCGCGGCGTACAGCTCCGCGGGTCCCGCCGCCTCGAACGCCGCGGGCTGGTCGCCGGCGGCTGCCAGCTCCCGCCAGCTGCGCCCGGCGTCCGCGCTGACCCGCAACGCCCCGTCCAGGCCCATCACGTAGAGCGCTGCGGGGGACGGCCAGGCCGGCAGCCCGGCCGATCCGTCGATCGTCCTCCACGAGGTTCCCGTGTCCTGAGAGAGGTGCAGTCCGCGCTGTCCGGAGGCCAAGATGGTGCGTGCTTGCCCGGGCCGTATCGCGAGACCGATGAGCGACTCGGGAACGGCGCGCTCCTGCCAGCGCCGGCCACCGTCACGGCTTGCAAGGAGCTGCTCGTCGCGGGTCTCCCAGTCCGAGCCGAACCCGTAGATGCGCTTGCCCTCGGCCTCCAGCACGTGGAAGTCGGCCTCGCCTGACAGGGACACGGAGTTCCACGAGCGGCCCGCATCACCGGAGCGAATCAGTCCGAGGAACGCCGGCAGATCGTCGCGCAGGTCCGGGTGTCCTGAACCCAGGAAGCGGTCGGGGCCCACAACCGTGAATCCCATGGTGTCCTGGAAGCGGTCACCAACGCGGCGCAGGCGTTGCTCGTCTCGTGCGGCGCGGAACAGCCCGGTGTGGCTGGCGACGAACAGTGCGCCATCCCGCGGGTTGACGCCGAGTCCATGCACGTGCACGGGTCCCGGATCAACGGCCGCCTGCCCGGCCGCGCTCCGGTTGTCGTCCGCGTTGGAGCCACAGCCGGCTCCGGTGAGTGCCGCGGCGGCGAGTCCCAAGCAGAGGAGTCCCTGGCCGAACCTCACGGCCTGAGCGTACCGAGTGGAAGGCGGACCTCGAAGCGCGTGCCCGCCCCCGCGGTGCTCTGCACCTCGATCTGGCCATCGTGCGCCCGGACGAGCTCCCGCACGATCGCAAGCCCGATTCCGGTTCCTCCGCTGACCCGCGCGCGGGATTTCTCCGAGCGCCAGAAGCGCTCGTAGATGTGGGGCAGATCCTCCGGACTCATCCCGATACCCGTGTCGGAGATCGTGAGCAGTGCCGCGTCGTCATGTGTCGCGGTGCGGACCGTGACGGTCCCGCCGGGATCGGAGTAGCGGAGTGCATTGGAGAGCAGGTTGTCGACGATCTGCGCAAGCCGGGCCGGGTCGCCATCCACCATGGCCGGCCGCAGTTCCACATCGACCTCGAGCCCGTGCTCTCCCAGCTGGTGGTTCACAGCGTCGACACGCTCTCGAGCGATGTCTGCAAGATCGACGTGCTCCTTCGTGAGCATCAGGCCGGGACGCTGGGCGTCAGAGAGCCGGCCCAGGTCTTCGGCCAGTCGCACGAGGCGCTCGGCCTCGCGGTGCATCGCGTCGAGGTTGTGGCGCTCGTCGGCGAGGACGCCGTCCTGGGCGGCCTCGATCCGCGAGAGCAGCCCGCTGATCGGGGTGCGCAGTTCGTGCGCGAGGTCAGCGGCCGCTTCAGTCTCATCGCGTCCTCACGGTCGAGCGTGGCGGCGAGACGATTGAGCGTTCCGGCCAGCTGCTCCATCTCGGCTCCTCCACCTCCCTGAACGCGGGCTGAGAGGTCGCCGTGCTCGATCCGCTCGGCGCCGCGAGTCAGGCGTCGCAGTGGCCGCGTGAGCGAGGCTGCGAGCGCCGCGGCCGCCGCCGCCGCAGTACCGCGGCCAGCAATGCCGCGGTCAGATGCTGGTGGTTGATGCGGTGCTGAAGCTGGCGATCGGGCTCGATGTACGACACGGGGTCGATCGGGCGGACGACCACGGCGCCGATCGTCTCGCCGCCCCGCTTCACCGGCGCTCCCGCCACGAGACCGGGTGGGAGCGCGATCGGCCGCGAGCGCACCGAGACCTGCAGGCCGTCGACGGCTGCCAGATGCGCCAGTTCGCGGCGGGCCGCCGCGCTGAGCACTGCAGGACCTGAGAGATCCGCCGCGAGCGACGCCACGTGGGTCGCACCCATCTGGAGCCGCGTCTGTGCTGACCTGTTGAGCTCGCTCGTCAGGCCTCTGTTGCTGAGGACCGTCGCCAGCGCGACGGACAGCAAGGCGACCGCAGCGAGCGCCAGGGCCAGCCGCGCGGTGACGCCCGTCCCGCGGATCGCACGCCCCAGACGCCGAGGCCCCGTCTCAGGCACAGTCACTGCGCCGGCCCGCCACCGAACCGATAGCCCGTCCCCAACACGGTGAGGACGTAGCTCGGGTGCGAGGGGTCACGCTCGATCTTGCGGCGCAGGTTCTTGACGTGCGCGTCGATCGTCCGCTCGTAGCCTTCGTAGTCGTGTCCCTGAACACGCGTGACGAGCTGGAGCCGGGTGTAGACGCGACCCGGATACTCGCTCAGCGCCAGAAGCAGCCGATACTCACTCGGCGTCAGCGCGACGGGCTCCCCGGCCACGAGCACCTGGTGGGAGGCCTCATCGATGCGAAGGCGACCGTCATCAAAGACGCGCTGCGCGACAAGCGGCGCGTCACCGCCGGAGCGGCGAAGCAGCGCCTTGACCCGGGCGACCAGTTCCCGCGGGCTGAACGGTTTGAGCAGGTAGTCATCAGCGCCGAGCTCAAACCCTGCCACGCGCTGGTCCTCCGACGCTTTGGCTGTGAGCATCAGGATCGGCACGTCCGAGCGAGCACGCACGCGCCGGCAGACCTCTTCGCCGCTCACTCCGGGCAGCCCGAGATCCAGGATGATCAGATCCGGGGCGCGCCGCTCGATGCGCTGCAGCGCGGCGGTCCCGCTGTCCGCGACTTCGAGCAGAAAGCCCTCCCGCTCGAGGTAGGCGCTGGCCACCTCACGGACTGAGGCTTCGTCATCGACGATCAGGATGCGCTCGTTCACGTCAGGCAGCCTACGCGCCGCCTACGGGCAGTAGGAGGAGCGTCGGGTCATCGGCGGGCGGTGGGTGCGGCCCGACGCGTCTGGAACCGTCGCAGCCGCAGCGCGTTGGCGACAACGGACACGCTGGAGAAGGCCATCGCGGCGCCGGCGATGACCGGGTTGAGCAGGCCCATCGCGGCGAGTGGGAGCGCGGCGATGTTGTAGCCGAAGGCCCAGGCGAGGTTCTGCTTGATCGTGCGCAGCGTCGCGCGGGAGAGGCGGATCGCGTCGCCGGATGCGCGCAGATCACCGGAGACGAGGGTCAGGTCGCTGGCCTCGATCGCGACGTCGGTGCCGGTGCCGATGGCCAGCCCGAGATCGGCCTGGGCGAGGGCGGGGGCGTCGTTGACGCCGTCGCCGACCATCGCGACCGTGCGTCCTTCGGCCTGCAGGCGCTTGATGACCTCGACCTTCCCCGACGGGAGCACTTCGGCGATGACCTCGTCGATCCCGACCTCGGCGGCGACGGCCCTTGCCGTCGTCTCGTTGTCCCCGGTCAGCAGTACCGGTCGCGGCCAGCTGCTCTCAGGGCGCCATCGCCTCGGCCGAGGTCGGCTTGATGGTGTCGGCGACGATGAAGACCGCGCGGGCCTCGCCGTCCCAGCCGGCGGCGATCGCGGTCTGTCCCAGTGCCTCGGCGTCGCGCCGTGCGGCCTGGAGCGTGTCGGGAAGCGGCATCGCCCAGTCCAGCAGGAAGGCGGGGCGGCCGACCACGAGTGCGTGTCCGTCGACCACGCCGGTCACGCCCAGGCCTTCGGCGTTCTGGAAGGTCTCGACCCGCGGGAGGACCGGGTGCTCGCCGCGGGCAGCCTTGGCGATGGCCTGAGCGATCGGGTGCTCGGAAGCATCTTCGAGAGCGCCGACGAGCCGCAGGGCGAGGTCGCGCTCGATGTCCGGCGCGGTGGTCACGCCGGCGAGCGTCATGCGCCCGTCGGTGACGGTGCCCGTCTTGTCGAGCACGATCGTGTCGACGCGCCGGGTGGACTCGAGGATCTGGGGTCCCTTGATCAGCAGGCCGAGCTGGGCGCCGCGGCCGGTCCCGACCATGAGCGCCGTCGGGGTTGCGAGCCCGAGCGCGCAGGGGCAGGCGATGATGAGGACGGCCACCGCGGCGGTGAAGGCGAACGCCGCCCTCGCCCGCGGCGAGCCAGTAGAGCAGTGTCGCCAGCGCGAGGGCGATGACGATCGGGACGAAGACGCCGGACACCTGATCGGCCAGCCGCTGGACCGGGGCCTTGCCGGTCTGGGCGTTGTTCACGAGCTTGGCGATCTGCGCGAGCGCCGTGTCGGCGCCGACTCTCGTGGCGCGGATGACCAGGCGCCCGCCGGCGTTGACCGTCGCCCCGGCCACCTCGGACCCCGGGCTGACCTCGACGGGCACGGGCTCCCCGGTGAGCAGGCTAATGTCGATCGCCGAGATGCCTTCGACGACGACGCCATCGGTCGCGATCTTCTCCCCGGGCCGTACGACGAACAGCTGCCCGGTCTCGAGCTCTTCGACCGGGATCCGCCGCTCCCGGCCGGCATCGTCGAGCACCGCGACGTCCTTGGCGCCGAGCGAGAGCAGCGCGTGCAGCGCCGCGCCGGCGCTGCGCTTGGCGCGCCTCGAAGTACCGGCCCAGCAGGATCAGCGTGACGACCGCGGCGACCTCGAAGTAGATGTCGCTCATCCCGGATCCGCGCTCGGCACGAGCTCAAAGGGCGTGGTCATGCCGGGCATGCCGCGTCGCCGATGAAGAGGGAGCAGACCGACCACAGCCAGGCCGCGCCCCCCCCATCGAGATCAGCGTGTCCATCGTCGCCGTCCCGTGCTTGAGGTTGGCCCAGGCAGCCTTGTGGAACGGCCAGGCGCCCCAGAGGACGACGGGCGTCGCGAGCTGCATGCTGAGCCACTGCCAGTTCTCGAACTGCAGCGCCGGGATCATGGCCATCAGCAACACCGGCAGTGAGAGCGCTGCGGAGATGATCAGCCGGCGGCGCAGCGAGGCAGTCTCGGCCTCGGCCGGGTCGAGCTCCTCGGCCAGCTGTGCCGTCGCTGATGCGGAGAGCGGCAGCGCCGCTCGGTAGCCGACCGCTTCAACGGCGCCGAGCAGGGCATCAGGATCGGTCAGCTGGGGGTCGTAGTCGACGGTCGCCTTCTCGGTGGCGAAGTTCACCGTCGCCTCGACGCCCTCGATCTTGTTGAGCCGGCGCTCGATGCGATTGGCGCACGAGGCACACGTCATCCCGGTGATCGGGAGTTCCACATGCTTGCTGGTGGGTGTCGTGCTCATGGGGATCCTCGGGTGCTCGGGGATTCAGGCGATGTCGTAGCCGGCCTCGTCGATCGCTGCGCGAACAGCGGCGTCGTCCAGCTGAGCTCCGGCCACCGTGACGTGCTTTGCCTCGAGATCGACGTCGACGCGTTCGACTCCGGGCACCTTCGTGACCTCGGTCGTGATGGCCGTGCGGCAATGCCCGCAGCTCACTCCCGGGACGGAATACGTCAGCTGCTGGTCTGGAGCGGTCATGGCCTCACCTTTCTGTCGCTTGGCGATGAGTATACCCTAGTGGGGTATTTAGGCGTCCGCGGTTTCCCGCAGCAATCCGACGGTCTTCCTCGATGATGCGATACCCAGAGGGGTAGAATGAGCAGATGGCCACCAAGGTGCAGCCCAGCGCGGATACCGCGGCGAGCAAGGACCAGCTCGACAAGCGCCTACGGCGCATCGAGGGCCAGGTTCGCGGCATCGAGAAGATGATCGACGAAGACCGTTACTGCATCGACATCGTCACGCAGATCTCGCCATCCAGGCGGCGCTCGACAAGTTGCCCTCGCGCTCCTCCGATGAGCACACCCGCCACTGCGTCATCGACGGCCACGGCGGCGGCACGCCGGAGGAGATGACCGCCGAAGTGATGTCAGCGGTCGCCCGTCTCATGCGACGCGGCTGAGCCCGAGGAATTCGATGCTCGCTCTTGCGATCTTCATCCTGCTCGTCGCGGCGGTCGCGGTCCTCAGCTGGACCACCCGCAACAAGCGCCTGCCCGTGCGCTGCTGCAACCCCGCTCCCTGGCCCCCGGACGACATCACCGCCCGTGGCACCGAGCGCGACATGCCGGACCGGCCCGCCGTGCCCGGCGATCCGGCCTGACTGAACCACGCATCAGGACGCTGCTCTGAGCGCCCGCCGCAGGACGAAGCCAGTCGCAATCGCCAGCACCGCAAGCCACACGAGACTGAGGACGAGCTGCGGCCAGGCGCTGAACCCGTCCGCGAACGCCCCATCCACGACGACCCGGCCAGCCCCGTAGTCCGGAAACACGAGCGCCAGGCCGCCCGGCGTGCCGTCGCCGAACATCGGGTTCTGGAGGATCCCGGTGCCGAGCATGGCCAGGAACAGCACGACATAGGTGGCTCCGAGTTGACCGAGGGCGGCGCCGGCGAGCGCGCCCAGGCACGCGTAGATGAGGCCGACGAGCAGGTTGCCGGTTGCGAAGACGGGCCACGAGGCGGGCGTGAAGCTGGAGCGACGTGACCGCTAGTGAGACGACCAGCACGATCAGGGTCGCCGCAGCGAGAACCAGGAGCCGCGGGATGATCGCCTCCGCGGGCCGGTAGCCGGCGACGATGAGGCCGCCGGTCGGCGCTGACCGCTGAGCGCATGATGAACGCTCCGCAGAGCGCCGCCAGGAAGGCGACGGTGATCGTCACCATCGACGCTCCGTGAACCTCACGCATGGTCGTCAGGACGTCGCCGGCGCCGGGCAGGCCGATCCGGCGGGGCGTCGGCTCGCTGCGCGCGATGGCGCGCGTGATGAAGAAGAAGGGCAGGACCACGGCCAGAACCAGGAGCAACGGTCGGCGAGCCTGCTCCGGAACCCGAGCCTCGTGGCGGTGGTGACGCGTGCGTTCATGCCCTGCTCCGCGCCGCGATGGCGAAGACGGTGAAGGCCGCCAGCGGGAGCCGGTCGTCACCGCCGCGAGGTGCGACCCAGTCCCCGTCCGGAGAGCGCGCGCCACCGGGCGGCGATCAGCACGTCGGCTGCCTTCTGGCTGATCGCCCACGCGGGCGGGGCGCTCGCCATGCCCGGGCCGGAGAAGGTGTCGAGCAGGAAGACGAAGGCGACGAGGAGCGAGCCCCTCGAGCGGCGTCCTGATGATCGAGCCGACCACCACACCGACGCCCACATAGATCCAGCGCAAAGGCCACGATCGCGACCGACGCGTGGACTGGGTGAGCGACCCCGCTGCGCAGCTCGAGCGCCGCGAAGGCGGATGCCGCGGCGACCAGTGCAAGGAGAACGGATGCCGAGATACGCGAGACCGCGATGCGCCATGGCCCGCTGCCCGCCAGCGCCAGCCGACGGTCGGCACCCCGCGAGGAGGCGGCCTGGAAGAAGCCAAGCGTCCCCGACACAAAGGCTGCCGCCCACCCGGCGCTGAGCGCGACCGCCGCGTCGGCGGCCAGCGAACCGCCGAGCACGCTCGCGAAGTCACTGAGTACACCGGCGGCGGAGATCACGAAGAGCACTGGGATGGCGATGAGCAGCGCCAGCGTGAACGGCGTCCGCAGTTGTTCCCG
>JADKGE010000015.1 GCA_016717115.1 Actinomycetota bacterium | reverse complement strand
GTCGAAGAGCACCTGCATGCCCACGCAGATCCCGAGAACGGGTCGACCTCCGGCGAAGGCGTCGGTCGACGATGACGTCGCCGCGCACGGCATGGATGCCGGCCATGCACGCCGCATAGGCGCCCACTCCCGGCACGACGAGGCCGTCGGCGTTCATGGCCGCGTCGAAGTCGCTCGTCACCGTGACGTGGGCGCCGACGCGCTCGAGGGCACGCTGCGCGGAGCGCATGTTCCCTGAGCCGTAGTCGAGGACGACCACCGAAGGCGCCCTCACGGCGCGGTCAGCGTGCCCTTCGTCGACGGCACGCCGACGACGCGGGGTCGATCACGACGGCGTCCCGCAAGGACCCGGCGGACGGACTTGAATTGCGCCTCGACTACGTGGTGGGCGTTGCGACCGGACAGCACCCGCACGTGAAGGGTGATCTGCGACGTGGCGACGATCGACTCCCAGATGTGCCGGGTCAGCGTGGTGTCGTAGCTGCCGATGAGCTCGACGAGTTCCGGCTCCACGTGCACCAGGTAGGGGCGTCCGGACAGGTCGACGGCGGACTGGACCAGGCATTCGTCCAGGGGCACCAGGGCGTCGCCGTAGCGGCGGAGGCCGGCACGGTCGCCCAAGGCCTCGTTGAGGGCCTGCCCGACGGCGAGCGACGTGTCCTCGACCGTGTGGTGCGCGTCCACGTCGAGATCGCCGGTGGTCCGCACGACGAGGTCGAGCCCACCGTGCTTGGCGAGCTGGGCCAGCATGTGGTCGAAGAACGGCACGCCGGTGTCGATCGAGCTGGCGCCCGTGCCGTCGAGGTCGAGCTCGACCAGGACGCTGCTCTCCTTGGTGGTGCGTTCGATGCGCGCGGTGCGCCCCATGTCGCCTACTTCCGTCACTGAACGCGAAACGTCACGATGGTGCGGGCGCGCGCGTCGACGTCGCCTTCGCGAGAGCCCGCCTAAACATATCGTTCTCCTCGGGGGTACCGACCGTGACGCGGAGCCACTCACGCGGGCCGGTCTGCCGGATGAGGACGCCGTCGTCGAGGAGGGCGCGCCACACGGCGTCTCGGTCGTCGAACAGGCCGAAGAGGATGAAGTTGGCATCGCTCGCGGAGACCGTGAAGCCCTGGTCGACGAGCCACCCTGAGAGCCGGTCACGCTCCTCGCGCAGAAGGGCCACCTGCGCCTGCAGCACGTCGGAGTGCTCGAGCGCGGTGATCGCGACGGCCTGGGTGACCGCCGACAGGTGGTAGGGCAGGCGCACCACCTTGAGCACGTCCACGACGGCCGGATCCGCGGCCACGGCGTAGCCCACTCGTGCGCCCGCGAGTGCGAACGCCTTGCTCATCGTGCGCGTGACGACCAAGTTGGGGAACTCCGCGAGCAGCTCGCACGCGCTGGGCGTCCCCGCCCGACGGAACTCCGCGTAGGCCTCGTCGACGACCACCATGGCGCCCGCTTCGAGCGCGGCGATCGTGATCGCCCGGATGTCGTCGAGCGGCAGCGCGGTCCCGGTGGGGTTGTTGGGCGAGGTGAGCAGAACCAGGACCGGCGAGCGCTCGGCGATGATGCGGATCGCCGCGCTGACGTCGATGCTGAAGTCGGCGCGGCGCGGAAACGACTCGTACGCGGTGAAGGTGTCCCTGGCGTACTCGGGGTACATCGAGTACGTCGGGTCGAAGGTGACGGCCAGGCGGCCCGGGCCGCCGAAGGCGAGGAACAGGTGGTGCATGACCTCGTTGGATCCGTTCGCCGCCCAGACCTGGTCAACGCCGACGCGGACGCCGGTTTCACGGCGCAGGTAGGCGGCGAGGTCGGCGCGAAGGCGTTCGGCGTCGCGGTCGGGATAGCGATTGAGCCCCTTCGCTGTGCCCGCCACGGCACGGCCCATCGCGGCGGTCAGGTCGTCAGGCAGCGGGAAGGGGTTCTCGTTGACGTTCAACCGGGCCGGCACGTCCAGTTGCGGGGCTCCGTAGGAGGCGATCCCCACCAAGTCCTCGCGGACCGGCGGGACGAAGGCGGCGCTCACGACTGGTCGTCGATCCGGATCGAGATCGCCTGCCCGTGCCCGGGGAGATCCTCGGCATGGGCCAGCGCCACCACGTGCGGGGCCACGTCGCGCAGGGCGTTCTCGTCGTACTCGATCACGTGGATGCCGCGAAGGAAGGACTGAACCGACAGGCCAGAGGAGTGCCGCGCCGAGCCGGCCGTCGGCAGGACGTGGTTGGACCCGGCGCAGTAGTCGCCGAGGGACACGGGCGAATAGGTGCCCACGAAGATCGCGCCGGCGTTCCGGACCCGCATGGCCACCTCGCGCGCATCGCGTGTGTGGATCTCGAGGTGCTCGGCGGCATACGCGTCGACCATGCGCAGCCCCTCGTCGATGCTGTCAACGAGAACGACGGCGCTCTGCGTGCCGGCCAGCGCCTCGGTGATGCGCTCTGAGTGCTTGGTGGCGGCCACCTGCCGCACGAGCTCCACCTCCACTGCGTCCGCCAGGTCGACGGAGTCCGTGACGAGGACGGCGGCCGCGACCACGTCGTGCTCCGCCTGGCTCAGCAGGTCAGACGCCACGTGTCCGGGGTCGGCGGTGTCGTCGGCCAGGATCATCACCTCGGTGGGCCCGGCCTCGGAGTCGATGCCGATGACGCCCTGGAGGGCGCGCTTCGCGGCGGTGACGTAGATGTTGCCGGGACCGGTGACGAGGTCGACCGGCTCGCACCTGCCGCCGTCTGGCAGATCGACGCCGTAAGCGAGCATCGCTACGGCCTGAGCGCCACCGACGGCGTACACCTCATCAACGCCCAGAAGGGCGCACGCCGCGAGGATGGTCGGGTGGGGCCAGCCGTCGAAGTCGCGCTGGGGCGGCGAGACGATCGCCAGGGAGGCCACGCCCGCCACCTGCGCCGGCACGACGTTCATGATGACGCTGCTGGGGTAGACGGCTCGGCCCCCGGGAACGTACAGGCCCACGCGATCGACCGGCAGCCACCGCTCGGTGATCGTTCCCCCCGGTACCACCACGGTGGTGACGTCGACGCGACGCTGGTCGGTGTGCACGTGGCGGGCCCTGCTGATGGACTCCAGAAGCGCCGCGCGCACGGCGGGGTCGAGCCCGTCGACGGACTCCTGCAGGCGCTCCGCGGGAACGCGCAGCGACGGTGGGGTGATGCCGTCGAGCAGTTGTGTCCAGCGGGCGACGGCCGACGCACCCTCGTCCCGCACCTCATCGATGATCGGCCTGATGCGCTCGCCGGCGTCGGCGACATCCATGGCCGCACGCGGGACGACGGTGCGGGGGTCGACGAGCGAACCGCGGAGGTCGATGCGACGGATCACGGACTTACCTTACGCTGCCTGAGTGCGCTCGCCCCTGCCCCTGTTTCCCCTCAATGCCGTCGTCGTGCCCGGACTCGTCCTGCCCCTGCACATCTTCGAGCCGCGCTACCGGGCCCTCGTCGAGGAGCTCCTGGCGATTCCCGACGAGGATGCGCGGGAGTTCGGCGTGATCGCCGTGCGGGACGGGCGCGACGTGAGCCGCGATGGGAAGGACGCGCTGTTCCCCGTCGGCACCGCCACCGTCATCCGGCAGGCCGAACGGCTCGACGACGGCCGATTCGACATCGTCACGACGGGCAGCCGCCGGTTCCGGATCATCGACGTCGACCTGTCCGCCCCGCTGGCGAGGGCCGAGGTGGAGTACCTCGACGACCCCACCGCACCGGCCGACATGGTCACCGCCGCCCAGGTGGCCCTGGGGTTCCGTGACTACCGGATGGCACTGAGCGGGCAGGTGGTGGCCGACGACGACGCGGACTTCGCGCTCCATGCCGAGACGGGCCTCGACGACCTGCCCGACGATCCCACCGTGCTGAGCTATCTGGTGACCGCGGCGATGGTGCTGCCGATGGCCGAGCGCCAACACCTGCTCGCCGCCCCGTCCACGGGCGAGCGACTTGCCCTGGCCCGGCGCCTGCTCCACCGGGAGACGACCCTCATCACCGTCCTGTCCGCCCTGCCGGCCATCGACCTGACCGGCACCCGGCCCTCGGTCAACTGAGCCGCCGTCCATGACGAAGAAGGAACCTCGACGGCGCGAGCCCGGCACGCCTGCGACGCTCGCGCTCACGGGGGCCGGCATCGCCTTCACGTCGCACGCATACGCGCACGATCCGGGCGCGGCCTCGTATGGCCTCGAGGCTGCCGCAGCCTTGGGTCTTGAGCCGGACACCGTCTTCAAGACGCTGCTGACGATGGTCGACGGCGCGCCCGTCGTGGGCATCGTGCCGGTGAGCACCACCCTCGACCTCAAGGCGCTCGCCGCCGTGCTCGGCGGGCGGCGCTGCGAGATGGCCGACGGCGCGACGGCGGCACGGCTCACGGGCTACGTGATCGGCGGGATCTCCCCGATCGGCCAGAAGAGACGCCTGCCGACGGTGATCGACGCCAGCGCGGAGCACCTCGCCACGATGTACGTCAGCGGCGGGCGGCGCGGCTTCGACATCGGTCTGGCACCGACCGACCTGCGCTCGGTGACCGACGCACGGTTCGAGCCCATCGCCCGAGCCTGAACCCCGGGTCGGCCCTAGGCCTCGCGCTCGGCGCGGCGAGCAGCCCTGACCTCGGCGATCCAGTCGCCCAACGCGAGGATCGTGACCACCCCGGCCGATGCCAACGGCCACATGAGGAACATCCCGGTCAGCGACACGTTCAGAGGGGCGTCCACCACGAGGTCGGTCGTGGTGGTCGCGCTGAGACCCTCGATGTCGACCGAGCCGAGCCTCGTGCCCACGAACCACATCGCCGCGGTGCCGACCACGCCGGCCAGGATCCCCGCCACGAGCACGCTGAGCAGGCGCTCGCGCCGCATGTTCGCCAGGCCGATCGTGATGGCCACGCCGGCGATGAGGGCCAGGGCACCGAAGGCGGCCTCGGACGCCAGGTACCCCTCAGGCTGGTAGCCCTGCGGGAAGCTGTCGCCCGGCCGGACGACGAGCGGGACACGTGGTGCCAGCCGCCACCACACGACGCCGAGTGCAAGCCCGCTGACCAGGCCGACGACGAGGCCGGCGACGATGACCGCCGATGCCTTCCGCGCCGTGCTCATCCCAGGCAACTCGGGCCGAGGAGCGCCTTCAGATCGCCGTACAGCGCCGGCGACGGCGTCACGCGAAGCCGGTCGTCGAGCCTCAGGACCGTGGTCTTGGCCCCGCCGGTGAGGTGCAGGTGCACCTCGGTGGTGCCCGGGTGCGCCCCGAGTACCTCCCTTGAGCCGCTCGACGAGCGGGGGGATGCACCGGGTCGCGGCCATGCTGACCCGAACCGGCCCGGCCACCGCCTCGCTGAGGTCGGGCTGGCTGATCTCCATCGCCATGAGGCGCACGCCGTCGTCGTCGCTGCGGTCGACGCGTGCCTTCACGATGATGACCGTGTCGTCGACCAGCATCGTGCTCACCGACACGTAGGCCTGGGGGAACACCATGATGTCCACCGAGCCCTCGAGGTCCTCGAGCGTCACGATCGCCCAGGGGGAACCCTTCTTCGTGGTCTTGCGCTGAACGGACGTGACCAGCCCGCCGACCGTGACGATCGAGGACTCCCGGCTGTCGTCGAGCAGGATCGCCGCGATCGTGCGATCCGTGAGCTGGGCCAGCATGCGCTCGGCTCCGTGCAGCGGATGGTCGGACACGTAGAGGCCGAGCATCTCCCGCTCGTGGGCGAGGAGAACCGACTTCTCCCACTCCCCGATGGGGATGTCGCCCCTCGCGATGATGGAGTCGACGACGTTGCCTCCGACGTTGCGGATCGCGGACAGGCCGAAGCGGATGTCGGTGCCGCGAGGGGTGAAGTCGAAGTCGGAGTCGTTGACGTCCGGCGGCAGGACCTTGATGCCCATCTTGCGGCACTCGTTGAGGTAGACGGCGGAGCGGTCCTTGTCGTCCTTGACCGATGTCAGGAGGGCAGCCATGTACTCGGCCGGGTAGTTCGCCTTGAGGTACCCGGTCCAGTAGGAGACCAGGCCGTAGCCGGCGGTATGGGCCTTGTTGAAGGCATAGTCGGAGAAGGGGACGAGGATCTCCCAGAGCGTCTTGATCGCCCCGTCGGAGTACCCGTTGGCCTTCATCCCCTCACTGAAGGGCACGTACTCCTTGTCGAGGATCTCCTTCTTCTTCTTGCCCATCGCGCGGCGCAGCAGGTCGGCCGCGCCGAGCGAGTACCCGGCCAGCTTCTGCGCGATGGCCATGACCTGCTCCTGGTACACGATCAGGCCGTACGTGTCGCCGAGGATCTCCGCCAGCGGCTCCTCGAGCTCGGGATGGATCGGGACGACGGGCTTGCGTCCGTTCTTGCGGTCGGCATAGTCGTTGTGCGCGTTGGCGCCCATCGGCCCTGGCCGGTAGAGCGCGAGGACGGCGGAGATGTCCTCGAAGTTGTCCGGCTGCATCGAGCGCAGGAGCGCCCTCATCGGACCGCCGTCGAGCTGGAACACGCCGAGGGTGTCACCGCGCGTCAGCAGGTCGTAGGTGGGACGGTCGTCGAGGGTCAGCGTCTCCAGGACGATGACCTCGTCGCGGTTGGTCGCGATGTTGCGCAGACAGTCGTCGAGCACGGTCAGGTTGCGCAGGCCCAGGAAGTCCATCTTGAGCAGGCCGAGCTTCTCGCAGGCCCCCATGTCGAACTGGGTGATGACGGCACCGTCCTGCTCGCGACGCCAGATGGGGATGACGTCGAGCAGCGGCTCGCGGCACAGGATGACGCCGGCCGCGTGGACGCCGGGCTGTCGCTTGAGTCCTTCGAGCCCCTTGGCCGTGTCGACGACCCGCTTGGCATCCGGGTCGGACTCGTAGAGCGCTCGGAAGGCCGCCGCCTCGCCGTAGCGCGAGTTCTTGGGATCGAAGGCGCCCGCTAGGGAGAGGTCCTTGCCCATGACCGGGGCCGGCATCGCCTTGGTGATCTTCTCGCCCACGGAGTAGGCGTAGCCGAGCACGCGAGCGCTGTCCTTGATGGCTGCCTTGGCCTTGATCGACCCGTACGTGATGATCTGGGCGACCCGTTCCTCGCCGTACTTGGTCGTGGCGTAGCGGATCATGTCGGCGCGCCGCCGCTCGTCGAAGTCCATGTCGATGTCGGGCATCGACACGCGCTCGGGATTGAGGAACCTCTCGAACAGCAGTCCGTGCTTGATGGGGTCGAGCTCGGTGATGCCAAGCGCGTAGGCAATCATCGCGCCCGCCGCAGAGCCGCGCCCCGGCCCCACGCGAATACCGCTCTCCTTGGCGTAGCGCACGAGGTCGGCGGTGACGAGGAAGTAGCCCGGGAACCCCATCTGGCAGATGACGCCGACCTCGTACTCGGCCTGCGTACGGACGTTGTCGGGGATGACATCGCCGAAGCGCTTGTGCAGGCCGACCTCGACCTCCTTGACGAGCCAGGACTCCTCGCTCTCCCCGGCCGGCACGGGGAACTGCGGCATGAGGTTGGCGTCGTCGTTGAACTCGACGTGGCACCGCTCGGCGATGAGCAGCGTGTTGTCACACGCCTCCGGGAGCTCCGACCACACGCGCCGCATCTCGTCCGCGGTCTTGACGTAGAAGTCGCGGGCATCGAACCGGAATCGCTTCGGGTCGTCCATCGTGGTGCGGGTGCCGATGCACAGCAGGACGTCGTGGGTGTCGGCATCGGCGGCGTTGACGTAGTGGAGGTCGTTCGTGGCGACCAGCGGGAGGTCGAGGTCTCGGGCGATGCGCAGCAGGTCCTCGCGGAACCGGCGCTCGATGGGGATGCCGTGGTCCATGAGCTCGCAGAAGTAGTTGCCCGGGCCGAGGATGTCGCGGTAGTCGGCGGCGGCGGCACGTGCCTTGGCGTAGTTGCCGGCCTGCAGCCAGCGGTTCACCTCGCCGCTCGGGCAGCCGGTGGTGCCGATGAGGCCCTTGCCGTAGCGCTCGAGGAGCTCTCGGTCGAAGCGCGGCTTGTGGTAGTAGCCCTCGAGGCTCGCAAGGGAAGACAGCCGGAACAGGTTGTGCATCCCGGGCGTGTTCTCCGCCCACAGCGTCATGTGGGTGTAGCTCTGCTTGCCCCGACCGGCGCCCGGATCCTCGGGCGTGCCCTCGTCGAATCCACCGCCGAAGTCGAACGGTCGGCGCTCGAAACGCCCCTGGGGCGCGTAGTAGCCCTCGAGGCCGATGATGGGGTTGAGCCCGTGGGCCTTGGCACCCTTGTAGAACTCGTAGGCACCGTAGAGGTTGCCGTGATCGGTCATCGCGAGGGCGGGCATGCCCTGGCGTTGGGCCTCGGCGAAGAGGTCGGGCAGGCGGGCGGCCCCGTCGAGCATGGAGTACTCGGTGTGCACGTGCAGATGCACGAAGCGATCACCCGACGAGACACCCGACGACACGACACCCACCCTAACTTTCGACAACGTCGAACTTAGCCGTCCCGACCGACGGCGACGATCTCACACGCCGGAGCGCAGTCGCTCCAGCGCGGTTTCCAGGTCCGCTGGGTAGGGGCTGGTCACGACCACGCGCTCGCCGGTCGCCGGGTGGTCGAACTCCAGGCGCACCGCGTGCAACCACTGCCTCGTCAGCCCCAGCCGTTTGGACAGCACGGGGTCGGCGCCGTAGGTCAGGTCGCCGACGCAGGGGTGCCTCAGGGCCGACATGTGCACCCGGATCTGGTGGGTGCGCCCGGTCTCCAGGTGCACCTCGACGAGGGAGGCGTGAGGGAAGGCCTCGAGGGTGTCGTAGTGCGTCACGCTGTCCTTGCCGCCCGTGACGACCGCCCACTTGTAGTCTTGCTGCGGGTGCCGGTCGATCGGCGCGTCGACGGTACCGTCCAGCGGGTCGAGGTGGCCTTGGACGACGGCGTGGTACACCTTCTCGACCGTGCGCTCCTTGAACTGGCGCTTGAGGCTCGTGTAGGCGGTCTCGCTCTTCGCGACCGCCATCAGCCCGGACGTGCCGACGTCGAGCCGGTGCACGATGCCCTGCCTCTCGGCCGCCCCCGAGGTGCTGATCCGGTAGCCGGCCGCCGCCAGGCCGCCCACCACGGTGGGTCCGCTCCAACCGGGGCTCGGATGGGCCGCCACGCCCACCGGCTTGTCGACGACGACGACATCGGCATCGTCGAAGACCACGGTCATGCCCGGCACCGGCTCGGGCAGGGACACAGTGGCCTCGACGGACTCGCGCAGGTCGACCTGCAGGAGCGAGCCGGCCAGCAGCCGATCGGACTTCGCTCCCGTCCGACCGTCGATCAGGACGTCGCCGTCGGCGACGATGTCCGCGGCCCGCGTTCGGGACAGGCCCAGGAGCCGCGTCAGGGCGACGTCGAGCCGCTCACCCGCCAGCCCGTCCGGCACGGGCAGGAATCGCTGCGTCATGGACGCGTCATCGGGCCGGCCGGCCCGAGAACTCCACACCGAACAGCGACAGCGCCACCATGAGGATCGCCGAGCAGACGATGGCCGAATCAGCGATGTTGAAGACGGCGAAGTTCGGCAGCTGGATCCAGTCGACGACGTAGCCCCTCCCGAAGAGGTAGTCCGCCCCGAACGCGGGCGGCCGGGTCAGCCGGTCGATGAGGTTGCCCAGCAGCCCGCCGAGCAGTCCTCCGAGACCCACAGCCCACAGGAGGCTGCCCAGGCGCCGGGAGGAGCGCAGGATCACGATCGCGACGACCACCGCGATGATGGTGAACACCCACGTGAAGCCGGTACCCATGGAGAAGGCCGCGCCGGTGTTCTCGGTGTAGGTGATCGTGAGGAATCCACCCAGGAGGGAGATGTCCCCCTCCAGTCGCACGGAGTTGACGATCCACGTCTTCGTGACGACGTCGACCACCACGACCGAGACGGCCACGAGCGACAGCACGAGCAGGCTACGCCGACGAAGGGCCGGGTCGACCTCGTCGGTTCCTGACGCGGTTTCCGTCAGCTCAGCGGGGTCGGCCACAGGAGCACTCTACGCGGCCGGCGGGGGTGGCCAGACCGGGAGCAGGCGCCCCGAGGGAGCTAGTGACGCTCCTCGGCCTGCTTGCACGACATGCACAGGGTCGCTCTCGGGAAGGCCTGGAGTCGCAGCTTCCCGATCGCCTTGCCGCATGATTCGCAGATGCCGTAGGTGCCGGCGTCGATGCGGTCGAGCGCGTGCTGGACCTGCTCGAGCATGTCGCGCGCATTGTTCGCGAGGGACATCTCATGCTCGCGCTCGAACGTCTTGCTCCCGGCATCGGCCTGATCGTCTCCCGCGCCGTCGCCGGAGTCGCGGATGAGGTCGGCCAGGCCGGCCTCGGCGTTGGAGATCTCCTCGCTCAGGCGTTCGAGATCGCCGTGCAGGTCGGCCGTGACGGCGGCCAGTTCCCGGGCCGTCCACGGGCTCTCGTCCTCGCGCACGAGTAGCCCGCCCTTGCGGCCAGCGGTCGGCGCAGCCTTCTTCACGGGCGCAGCCTTCTTGACCGGCGCAGCCTTCTTGACCGGCGCAGCCTTCTTGACCGGCGCGGCCTTCTTGACCGGCGCGGCCTTCTTGACCGGCGCGGCCTTCTTCACGGGCGCGGCCTTCTTCACGGGCGCAGCCTTCTTCACGGGCGCAGCCTTCTTCACGGGCGCAGCCTTCTTCACGGGCGCAGCCTTCTTCACGGGAGCAGCCTTCTTGACCGGCGCAGCCTTCTTGACCGGCGCAGCCTTCTTGACCGGCGCAGCCTTCTTGACCGGCGCAGCCTTCTTGACCGGCGCAGCCTTCTTGACCGGCGCAGCCTTCTTGACCGGCGCAGCCTTCTTCACGGGCGCAGCCTTCTTCACGGGCGCAGCCTTCTTCACCGGCGCCGACGCGCTGGCACTCGATCGTGACGCTGCCTTCGCTGACGCAGCCATGGGGGCCCCCAGATCGTCGAATCGCATCCCGGCGACGAGGAGCCCGTATGGCCGACTCGTTGTCCGATATCGCACGGATGGTAGGCCCCCACGCGGCTGTCGTCCGGGTGCCGCGCCGAAGGGCCATCCCACGAGTCTCGACGCGTCCGCGCCGCATGCCCGGCCGCCGCTGTCCGGACGGGTCGATATCCTGACCATTCGCCACCCGTGCGACACGATCGAACACCAGCAGCGGAGGATCCATGTACCGGGCCGTGCCAGCGCAGATCGACCTGCCGGCCATGGAGCACGAGGTCCTGCGCATGTGGGACGAGGAGCAGGTCTTCGCGGCCTCCGTCGCCCAGAGCGCCGGCCGCCCCACCTGGGTGTTCTACGAGGGCCCGCCCACCGCGAACGGCACCCCCGGCACCCATCACGTGGAGGCCCGCGCCTTCAAGGACGTCTTCCCGAGGTATCGCACGATGAAGGGCTACTCGGTCCCCCGCCAAGCGGGCTGGGACTGCCACGGCCTGCCCGTCGAGCTCGCCGTCGAGAAGGAGCTCGGGTTCACCGGCAAGGGCGACATCGAGGAGTTCGGCGTCGCGGAGTTCAACGCCCGCTGCCGCGAGTCCGTCCTGCGCCACGTCGACGAGTTCTCCGACATGACCCGCCGCATGGGCTACTGGGTCGACATGGATCGCGCCTACTGGACCATGGACAAGGATTACGTCCAGAGCGTGTGGTGGTCGCTGAAGCAGATCTTCGACAAGGGTCTTCTCGTCCAGGACCACCGGGTGGCTCCGTACTGTCCCAGGTGCGGCACCGGTCTCTCGGATCATGAACTCGCCCAGGGCTACGAGACGGTCGTCGACCCGTCGGTGTACGTGCGCTTCCCCGTCGCCGAGGACACCGATCTGGCCACCGAGTTCCCCGGTGTCGCGCTGCTGGT
This sequence comes from Actinomycetota bacterium, assembly GCA_016717115.1. Classification (GTDB taxonomy): domain Bacteria; phylum Actinomycetota; class Actinomycetes; order S36-B12; family S36-B12; genus UBA10649. The sequence goes on along the minus strand of JADKGE010000015.1, from coordinate 15,983 downwards.
GTGGACCACCACGCCCTGGACGCTGGTGTCGAACACCGCGGTCGCGGTCAAGCCCGATGCGGTCTATGCGGTCGTCCGCACGTCCGACGACGAGGTGCTCATCGTCGTCGAAGCGCTGGTGGGTGCGCTCTTCGGCGACGACGCGACCGTCCTGCGCACCATGCCGGGCACGGCGCTCGAACGCGTTCACTACGACCGCCCGTTCGACTACGTCGACATCCCCGACGCGCACTACGTCATCCTCGCCGACTACGTCACCACCGACGACGGAACGGGCCTCGTGCACCAGGCCCCTGCGTTCGGGGCAGACGACCTCATCACCTGCCGCGCCTACGGCTTGCCCGTCGTCAATCCGGTGCGGCCCGATGGCCGATTCGCCGATGACGTCCTCGTGGTTGGCGGAATGTTCTTCAAGAAGTCCGACGAGACCCTGGTCACCGACCTCGAGCAGCGCGGCCTGCTGTTCCGGCACGTGCCGTACGAGCACTCCTACCCGCACTGCTGGCGCTGCCACACGCCATTGCTCTACTACGCGCAGCCGTCCTGGTACATCCGTACGACAGCCATCAAGGATCAGCTGCTCGAGCAGAACGAGGGCACCAACTGGTTCCCGCCCACGATCAAGTGGGGCCGGTACGGAGACTGGCTCACGAACAACGTCGACTGGGCCCTGTCCCGCAATCGCTACTGGGGTACTCCCCTGCCGATCTGGCGATGCCCCGACGGCCATCTCACGGCGGTCGGCTCCCTCGCTGAGCTCAGCGACCTCGCCGGGCGCGACGTGACCGACAGCGATCCGCACCGCCCCTACGTGGACGACATCACGATCCCCTGCCCCGAGTGCGAGGGCATCGCCACCCGCGTCCCGGAGGTCATCGACGGCTGGTACGACTCCGGCGCGATGCCGTTCGCCGCGCTGGGGTACCCGCACAAGAACGTCGCGGAGTTCGCCGCCCAGTACCCGGCCGACTTCATCTGCGAGGCCATCGACCAGACCCGTGGCTGGTTCTACACGCTCATGGCCGTGGGCACGCTGGTCTTCGACGAGTCGTCGTACCGCAACGTCGTCTGCCTGGGCCACATCCTCGACGAGGACGGCCGCAAGATGAGCAAGCACCTGGGCAACGTGCTCGCGCCCATCCCGCTCATGGACGAGCACGGTGCGGACGCGCTGCGCTGGTTCATGCTGGCGAGCGGGTCACCCTGGCAGGCCCGACGCGTCGGTCATACGGCGATCGCCGACGTCGTGCGCAAGACGCTGCTCACCTACTGGAACACGGTGTCCTTCCAGTCGCTGTATGCGCGCACGGCCGGCTGGCAGCCGCGTGACGGCGCCCCCGAACCGAGCGCCCGCCCCGTCATCGACCGGTGGGTCCTGTCCGAGGCGCAGCAGCTGGCCCGCGGCGTCGACGAGGCGCTCGACGGCTTCGACACTCAACGGGCCGGCCGGCTCCTCTCGACGTTCGTCGACGACCTGTCCAACTGGTACGTGCGCCGGTCCCGTCGCCGCTTCTGGGATGGCGACCCGGCGGCCCTTGCCACGCTCCACGAGGCCTTGCGGATCGTCACCTTGTGCCTGGCCCCCTTCACCCCGTTCATCACCGAGCGTGTGTGGCAGGACCTGTTCCGGCCGACGGACGACGACGCTCCCTCCTCGGTACACCTGGCCTCGTGGCCCGAGCCGGACGTGAGCCTCGTCGACGTGGAGCTCACCGAGCGCATGGGGTTGGTGCGTCGTCTCGTCGAGCTGGGGCGCGCGGCCCGCGCCTCCTCGGCCGTCCGCACCCGTCAGCCGCTCGCCCGGGCACTCATCTCCGCACCCGGCTGGAGCGAACTGCCGGCCGACCTTCGCGGCCAGGTGGCCGAGGAGCTCAACGTGCTGGCTCTCGAGTCCCTCGTCGATGACACGGGCGGGTTGGTCGACATCAGCGTCAAGGCGAACTTCCGCACGCTCGGCAAGCGGTTCGGCAAGCAGACTCCGGCAGTGGCGGCCGCCATCGGTCACGCCGATCCGGCGGACATCGTCGGACGGTTGCGGGGTGGCGAGGACGTCACCCTCGACGCCGTCGACCTGGGCGCCGTCCGGATCGAGCCCGACGATGTCATCGTCACCGAGACCCCGCGCGAGGGGTGGGCGGTGGCCACCGAATCCGGGGAGAGCGTCGCCCTCGACCTGCACATCGACGACGCCCTGCGTCAGGCCGGCGTGGCCCGCGAGATCGTGCGGACGATCCAGGAGGGCCGCAAGTCGGCCGGCCTGGACGTCGCGGACCGCATCCGGGTCTGGTGGACGAGCGACGACGACGACGTGCGGGCCGCCCTGGCCGCGCACGGTGCCATGATCGCCGGCGAGGTGCTCGCGATCGACCTGACCAGCGGGCCGCCGCCCGAGGGGGCCACTGCCGTGGCGTCCGACGTGCCGGTCGCGCTGTCCCTGGTCAAGGCCCCCCGACCGTAGTCGAGCGACGGGTGGGGCTCACGCCTTGTCGATGATCGCCATCTGCTCCGTGAGCATGGAGCGCACCGAGCCCCTGACCGCGTTGGCGCGGGCCTGCGCATGCCGCACGATCTCGTCGGCCTGCTGCTGGGCGATGGCAAGCACGGAGGCGGCCTCCGGATCAGCAGCGATTGCCTCGGCGTCGGCCTCCGACAGCTCGGGCACGGGTTCGACTGCCGGGACGGGCACCGGCTCGGTCTGGTGCGCGCGATGGGCCTGCAGCTCGGCGAGCTCCGCCTGTGCATCGGCCAGCCGCTGTTCCGCCAGACCGAGTCGCGCCTGCAGCTGGTCGCACTGCGTGCGCAGCACGGCCTCGCCGTCGCGAGATCGCTGCAGCTCGTCGGCGTACTGCGCGACGTCGGCCTCGACGATGTCGAGGAAGGCATCGACCTCGTCCATGTCGTAGCCCGACCGCATGCGGGTCGTCGAGAACTTCGTGACGCGTACTTCTGCGGCAGTGAGCGGCATTCTCGGTGTCCTTTTCAATGAGGGCGCGTGGACGGGGACGACTAGAGCATCAGGGCGAGGTTGATGAGGATCTGCAGGCCGATCAGCAGCACGAGGAACGCGAGGTCGAACTGCACCGATCCGATCCGCACGGGCGGAATGACGCGTCGGATGACCCGCAGGGGCGGATCCGTGATGGTGTAGATCGCCTCGGCCAGGAGCAGGAGCACCCCGGTCGGGTGCCAGTTGCGGGCGAACACCTGCACGAAGTCGAACACGAGGCGACCGATGAGCACCAGCCAGTACAGCCACAGAACCGTCGCCAGGACCTGACCGACGGCACTCATGACACTCTCCTGATCACTGACGTCGACTCGGGCTCATCACGCGCGCTGGACGGCGCGTGCTCAACTCTGGTTGAAGAACCCGTCCTTGGCGATCTGCGCCCGTGCTTCGTCACCGACATCGACGTTGACAGGGGACAGCAGGAACACCTTGTTGGTGATGCGCTCGATCGATCCGCGCATCCCGAACACGAGGCCCGCCGCGAAATCGATGATGCGCTTGGCGTCGGCATCCTCGAGTTCGGACAGGTTCATGATGACGGGCACGCCCTCGCGGTAGTCCTCGCCGATCTTCCGCGCGTCGTTGTAGCTGCGCGGGTGGATCGTCTCGATGCGCGTGAGGTCGGGAGCCGGTGCGTAGGCGGGCCGACGGTCGGGTCGGTCGGCCAGCGGGGCGGATGTCGGACGCGTGGGCGGTGCGGAGTCGCTGCGGAAGGTCCGTACGGCACGCGTGTCCGCGATGGGACGGACGCTTCGACTGGTGTAGCGGTCGTCGTGTCGCTCCTCGGGGCGATCGTCGTACCCGCGGCCGCCTGATCGCGGCTCACGAGCCGAGCGGCGGGCACTGTCGTACTCGTCGTACTCGTCGTACGCGTCATCGCCTTGGTCCTCGACGAGGCCGAGGTAGACGGCCATCTTGCGCATCGCGCCAGCCATTGCCTGTCGTCCTCCCGTGGGCGCTATCTCGTGGGCTGCATGGTGAAAGCAGGTGGTGCAGTTGTGACGACGTTACTGCACGGGCACCCTGTGACCGAGTATCGCGCCCCCTACACGGACCTGTGTCGCCCCATGCGCCACCGCCTGCTCCAGGTCACCGCTCATCCCGGCAGAGATGCGGTCGGCCGTCGGCCAGCGCTTGCGCACGCTGGCGGCAATGCCTTCGAGCCGCCCGAATGCCTCGTCAGGGTCGCCGGGATACGGCGCCACGGCCATGACCCCCCGTAGCGTCAGGCCCGGATCGGCGGCCACGGCGGCGGCGAGGTCGAGGACGTCCTGAGGGGCGACGCCCCCGCGTCCAGGCAGCATGGGGATGTCCAGGCAGACCTGGACGAGGACGTCGACCACCCGGTCGGCCGCCAGCGCGCCCCGGCCCAGGGCAGCCACGAGCTCGGGTCGATCGACGGACTCCACGACGTCGGCCCAGCCGGCAACGGTCGACGCCTTCTTCCGCTGTACCTGCCCGATCATGTGCCACCGCAGCTCCCGAGCACCCGGCACCTGCGCGCGCTTGTTGCGGGCCTCCTGGTCGCGGTTCTCGGCCACGTCGGTCACCCCCAGTTCGGCCAGGATGACAACGTCGGTCGCGGGGAAGGTCTTGGTCACGACCACGAGGTCGATCCCATCGTCGCGTCCCGCGGCCTCGAGGGCTCGATCGATGCGGGCGCGGACGCCCGCCAGTCCGACCGCAATCTGCTCGCGGCGCTCCGCCAGATCAGGCATGGTGCCATTGTCCCGCGCGTCGGCTCCCACGGTCACGACCCGGGCGAGTCGACCGTGCACACCGCGACACCCTGTCGGCCCGTGATGCCGTCGCGTCGGTAGGAGAACAGCGCCGGATCCTCGACGGTGCAGCCCCCGACGCGCTCGATGGCGTGTGCGCTCACGCCGAGTTCGAGGAGCCGTGCGGCGACCCCCTCGCGGACATCGATGCCCGGCTGCCCATCGGACGTTGTCACGAGCGCCATCGCCGCCACCGCGGCCGACCGCTCGGCCACCACCTGTGCCGCGCGCTCCTGAGGGACCGGGTAGCAGGAGCCGCAGACGGCCGGCCCCAGGACCGCCGTGGACACCTGCGCGCCGTGGTCGCGCAGAGCACGCACGGCGACGGCAATGACGTCGGCCACCAGTCCGCGCCACCCGCAGTGGACGACGGCGACGGTGAGCCCGTCGGACCCGACGAGGGCGATCGGCACGCAGTCGGCCCCCAGGGCGACGATGGCCAGACCCGGGCGCTGGGTGAGGAGGGCATCGACGCCGGGCACCACGCCCGGTGCGTCCACGACCGCGAGCGTCGCGCCGTGCACGGAGTCCATGACGCACAGTTGGTCGGCCGGCAGCCCCAGCTGGGCGGCAACGCGACGGCGATTCTCCTCGACGGATGATGCGTCATCCCCGACGTACCCGGCCAGGTTGAGGGACGCGTACGGCGGCCGGCTTGCACCCCCGGAACGACCGGTGGCCGCCCAACGTGCAGGGCGGCCACCGGGTGCCGAAGGCAGGACGAGTCCGTCGGCCAGGGACACCACGATCCGGACGGGCTCCGAACTACTTGAGGAAATCGGGGATGTCCAAGTCATCGTCGCTGTCGTCGAAGACGATCGTGCGGGGCGCCGGAGTGGTACGCGCACTGGGCGCCAGTACTGCCGGCACCTCGCCGGTGTGCCCGTCCTCGCGCAGGCGCGCCGTGGACCCGGTGCCCCTCTTCGCCGGCGGCTCGCCGCCGTCGAAGCCCGCAGCGATCACCGTCACGCGCACCTCGTCGCCGAGCGTGTCGTCGATGACGGCGCCGAAGATGATGTTCGCGTCGGGGTGCGCGGCGTCGGCCACGAGCCGGGCCGCCTCGTTGATCTCGAAGAGGCCGAGGTCACTGCCACCGGAGATGGACAGCAGGATGCCGTGCGCTCCGTCGACACTCGCCTCGAGCAGTGGGCTCGAGATGGCCTTCTCGGCCGCCTCGACCGCGCGGTCCTCGCCACGGGCCGACCCGATGCCCATCAATGCCGAGCCGGCTCCGTGCATGACGCTCTTGACGTCGGCGAAGTCGAGGTTGATCAGGCCCGGCGTCGTGATCAGGTCGGTGATGCCCGACACGCCCTGCAACAGGACGTGATCGGCCTGCCGGAACGCGTCGATGACGCTGATGTTGCGGTCCGCCAGGGACAGCAGCCGGTCGTTGGGGATGACGATGAGGGTGTCGACCTCGGCTCGAAGGTTGTCCACTCCCGTGTCGGCCTGGGCCTGGCGCCGACGACCCTCGAAGCCGAACGGGCGCGTCACGACGCCGATCGTCAACGCGCCCAGGGAACGGGCCACGCGGGCGACGACCGGCGCGCCACCGGTGCCGGTGCCGCCGCCCTCGCCGGCGGTCACGAAGACCATGTCGGCCCCCTTGAGCACCTCCTCGATCTCCTCGAGGTGATCCTCGGCGGCCTTCTTGCCGACCTCGGGATTCGCCCCGGCGCCCAGTCCGCGAGTGAGTTCGCGACCGATGTCGAGCTTGACGTCGGCATCGCTCATGAGCAGCGCCTGCGCGTCGGTGTTGATGGCGATGAACTCCACGCCCTTGAGGCCGACCTCGATCATGCGGTTGACGGCGTTGACGCCGCCTCCGCCGATGCCGACGACCTTGATCACTGCCAGGTAGTTCTGCGGAGCCGCCACGGCCGCCGTCCTCTCATCCGGTGCCGGCGGGCTGCGTGCCCACCGATGTCCTCGTGTCCGCAAACCCTCAACCTCAACCAGAGATTGAGAAATGACGTTGCTCGCGAACGGCGGGAGGGTAGAGGCAGATGCGGGTGTTACGCAAGTGACGACGAGGATTTCGCGGAAGAGAACTCTCAGGTGCGGGTCGAGAGTTCAGCGAGAGGTGAACGTGGTGGGCAGCTCGGGCGCGCTGACGTCGTACACGTCCCGCTTGTGCCGCATGAGCGCCCGGAGCACCTCGGCCTTGAAGTCCGTCTGCTCCACGCTCCCCCAGCGCACGGTCGTGCCCGACCGCAGGACGAGGTCGACGTCATCGCGGGTCGTGGCCGACAGCGACGCGACCCGGGCGGCAATATCGGCGGGCAGCGTGGCCAGTACGGCCATCGCCGACGCAAGTCCGATCCCCTCGGCGTCCACCGTCGGCAGGCCCTTGGGCACGGCGCCCACGAGGTCGAAGACCACGCCGTCGCGGTCGACCGCCTGCCGGGCACCGTCGACCGTCCGCGCGGCGATCGCCACCCGGGGTTCCACCGCGATGACCACCTCGTTCGGCCAGCCTCGACGCACCTCGACCGAGGACACCCACGGCAGTCGCAGGACGGCGCGCTCGGCGGCACCGGCATCAAGCCGCGCCAGCGGCACCCCCAACGGCACCGCGGCGGCGGCGGCCGCGGCATCCGCGGGAGCACCATCCACGCCGACGATGCGGATGCTCGTGGCCGAGAGGAGGCTCGAGAAGAAGGCGATCCACACGAGGAGCCCGACCGCAAGGATCCCGAGCCCGGCGCCCACGACCCGAAGTCGGGTCCGTCGCCGAGCGGACGGGTCGCCGAAATCGACCGTGCCTGGGGCGACCTCGAGGGTCGGCGCGGTCATGCGGAGCCCGAGCGGGCGCGAAGCTGCTCGAGGACTTCCACCCCGATCATCCCGATGTCGCCGGCCCCGAGCGTCATGATGATGTCGCCGGGACGGGCCCTGTCGACCAGGTGCCCCGCCACGGCCGACCACGAGGGCTCGAACACGACGTGCTCGGGGGCCAGGGGCACGTTGGCCGCCATCGTCTGACCGCTCGCGCCGGGAATCGGCGTCTCGCCCGGCGCGAACACCTCGAGCACCACGACGTCATCGGCGAGACCCAGCGCAGCGCCGAACTCCTCGGTGAACATCGCCGTGCGGTAGTAGTGATGGGCCTGGAAGGCGACCACGAGACTGCCCTCGCCGACGACATCACGGGCCGCCCGCAGCACGGCCTCGATCTCGGTGGGGTGGTGGGCATAGTCGTCGAACACCCGGATGTCGTCGACCTGGCCCTTGAAGTCGAAGCGCCGCCTGGTCCCGCTGAAGGACTCCAGCCCCTCACGAAGGTCGGTTGCCGGCAGATCCAGGCCCAGCCCCGTGGCGAACGCCGCCAGTGCGTTCAGCGCGTTGTGCTTGCCGGGCACCTGCAACGTGATCTCGCCCAGCCGTACCCCGTTATGCACGGTGTCGAAGGTCCACCCGATGCCAGTGAGAACGGGATCGGCCAAGCGGTAGTCGGCCTCGTGGCTCTCCCCGTAGGTGCGCACGTCCACCCCGAGATCGCGCGCACGGACGGCCAGCCGGGCCCCACCCAGGTCATCGATGCACACCACGAGGAAGCCGTCGCGGGCCTTGAGACCGAGCGCGAAGTCGAGGAAGGCCTGCTCGATCGCCGCGAAGGTCCCCCAGTAGTCGAGGTGGTCGGGCTCGACGTTCGTGACGATGCCGGCCACCGGCTCCAGCACGAGGAAGGCGCCGTCGCTCTCGTCCGCCTCCACGACGAAGACCTCACCGGTGCCCAGATGCGCGTTGGAACCCGATTCGTTCAGCTCGCTGCCGATGGCGAAGGAGGGATCCACTCCGCAGTGCTGGAGGGCGACGGTGAGCATCGACGTCGTGGTCGTCTTCCCGTGCGTGCCGGCTACGGCCACCCCTCGGCTGCCGACCATCACTGCGGCAAGGGCCTGCGCGCGACTGAGCTCGGTGATCCCCCGCTCCAGCGCGGCCACCCGCTCGACATTGGTCTCCGGAATGGCCGTCGACACGACGATCGCGTCGATGTCACGGATGAGGTCGCCGTCATGGCCCACGCGGGCATCGACCCCGATGGCGCGCAGCGCCTGCAGTCGGCGCGAGTCCTTGGCATCCGTGCCGGACACGACGACGCCCTGCGCCACCAGGATGCGGGCGATGCCCGACATGCCCGCGCCGCCAATGCCGACGATGTGCACGCGGCCCATCGCCGGCGTCGCACCGGATCCGGTGTCGGTCACGTCCTACCTCCCGTAGCGGCCCGCTGGACAACGCGTGCCAACTGCTCGTCGGCGTCTCGTACGCCATGGCCGTACGCGGCCGCGCCCATCGAGTGCAGCCTTGCTTCATCGTGCAGCACGGAGGCCACTGTTTGGGTGAGCCACTCCGCGGTGATGTCGGCATCGTCGATCACCCAGCCGCCGCCGGCGGACACGACCGGGAGGGCGTTCATCCTCTGCTCGCCATTCCCGATGGGCAGGGGCACGTAGACCGCCGGCAGGCCCACGGCCGCCAGCTCGGCGCACGTCATCGCACCCGCCCTCGTCATCGCGAGGTCCGCCGCAGAGTAGGCGAGGTCCATTCGGTCGATGAACGGGACGGCGACGTACCCGTCCCGGGACGGCGGCGCGGGATTCCTGGCACCGTACGAGTGGAGCACCTGGACGCCGTCACGACCCAGTCCCGGTAGCGCGTCCTGGAGCACGGAGTTCAGCCGCAGGGCCCCCTGAGACCCGCCGAAGACCAGGAGCGTCGGCGCCTCGGGATCGAGGCCGAAGTGGAGCCGGGCGGCCGGCCGTGACCCGACGCGATCCAGGGTCGAGATCGAGTGCCGCAGGGGGACTCCCATGACGTGCGCGCCGGACAATGCGCCCGGACAGGAGACGAACACGTCGTCGGTGAACCGGGCTCCAAGGCGATTGGCGAGCCCCGCCCGCGCGTTGGACTCGTGGATGACGATCGGCGTGCGTGATCGTCGGGCGGCCAGGTAGGCGGGCACTGCCGCATAGCCCCCGAATCCCACCACCACGTCCGCCTCGCGACGCGCCAGGATCTGCGCGGCCTCGCGGACGGAGGCAGACAGACGAGGGCCCAGGCGCAGGAGGTCGGCGTTCGGTCGGCGCGGGAATGGCACGCTCCCGACCGTGTCGAGTTCGTAGCCGCGCTGGGGCACGAGGGTGACCTCGAGACCCCTGTCGCTGCCCAGGACGGAGATCTGCACCTCAGGGTCCAGTCGCCTGAGCGCGTCGGCGACGTTCAGGGCCGGTTCGATGTGGCCACCGGTGCCGCCGGCCGCGAGGACCACGTGCATGACGGTCAACGCCGCCGGAGGGCCTGCGCAGTGCTCTTGCGCCGGATGGCCCTGCGCGCTCCCGGCTCCTGCTTGGCGAAGGCCATGAGCATCCCGAGCGCCAGCAGGGTCGGCACGAGCGACGAGCCTCCATAGGACACCAGCGGCAGCGGGACGCCCGTGATGGGCAGGATGCCGAGCACCGCACCGATGTTCGTCACTGCCTGCACGACGATCCAGGAGCCGACCCCGGCGGAGGCCAGTCGGACGAACGGGTCCTGCGTGTGCAGGCACAAGCGGAAGATCGCGAAGGCGAGCGCTCCGAAGAGTGCGAGGACGGCCAGCGAGCCGAACAGCCCGAGCTCTTCACCAATGACGGGGAAGATGAAGTCGGTGTGCGCCTCGGGCAGTGAACCCCACTTCTCGCGGCTCGCGCCCAGGCCCACCCCCCAGAATCCCCCGGTTCCCAAGGCGTACTGGCCCTGGGTGACCTGCCAGCCGAACCCGAGGGGATCGTCGCCCGGATTCAGCCATGACGTGAAGCGCTGCATGCGGTAGGGGGCAGCGAGGGTGAGGACGACCACGGCGAGACCGAGGAATCCAGCCATGACGGCGAAGAGCCGTAGGGGCGCACCGGCCGCGAAGAGCATCCCCATCGTGATGGCGGCCAGCATGAGCGTGTTGCCGAAGTCGCCCTCCATGAGGACGAGCGCCATCATGATCACCGACACCGGAAGCAGCGGCAGGAGCAGGCGACGCCAGCTGTCGAGCGGGCGGTCCTTGCGGGTGAGCAGGTTCGCCCCCCACACGACGAGGGCCAGCTTGGCGAACTCCGACGGCTGCAGCCGGAATGGGCCGATGATCTCGATCCAGTTGCGTTGTCCGGCCACCTCCACCCCGATGACGAGGACGGCGATGAGGAGTCCGAAAGCGCCGAGGAACAGCAGCCATGCCGACCCGCGCCAGAACTGAACGGACGTGCGCGATGCCAGGACCATGGCGACAACGCCGAGCACCGCGAAGAGCCCTTGTCGCTGGGCGAGGGTGTAGGCCGATCCGAAGACCTTGTAACTCTCGATGCTCGACGCGGACAGCACCATGATCAGTCCGAGGATGAGCAGGAGGAGGGTCGTGCCCAGCAGCAGGTAGTAGGTGCTGAGGGGATGGTTCAGCATCAGGGCGATCCGGCTCGGCTGGGCGCTCTCGGCGCCGACCGAGCGGGTCTCGGCCGTGGTGTCGCTCACGAGCCGGCACCCGGGCCGGGGGCTGCCACGAATCCCGGCAGCTGGGCCACCGCGGCGGCGAACTGGCGCCCGCGATCGGAGTAGTCACGGAACATGTCCCATGACGCGCAGCCCGGCGCCAGCAGCACGGTGTCGCCCGGCAGCGCCAGAGCAGCGGCTTGCCGGACAACCTCGACCATGGCACCAGTCTCGGGGTTCTCGACCACGATGACCGGCACATCGGGCGCGTGTCGGGCGAGCGCCTGGGCGATCGACTCGCGGTCGACTCCGAGCAGCACGACGCCACGAAGGCGCTCCCGTGATCGGGCGACCAGTTCGTGGAACTCCTGGCCCTTGGCCATGCCACCGGCGATCCAGACGATCGGCTCGTAGGCGAGCAGGGACGTCTGGGCTGCGTGGGCATTAGTCGCCTTCGAGTCGTCGACGTAGGCGACCCCGGCGACAGTGCCGACAGCGGCTATGCGGTGCTCCGCCGGCACGAACGAGCGCAATCCGTCGCGCACGGCGGTGGCCGGCACCCCGAAGGCCCTCGCGAGCGCCGCCGCGGCCAACGCGTTTGCGACGTTGTGGGGAGCGAACGGATGAACGTCGGAGACGAGGCCGAGTTCCTGTGCGTTATCCGCCCGGTCGGCGACGAAGGCGCGGTCGACGAGGACGTCGTCAACGACGCCGACCATGGACAGGCCTGGAGTGCCGAGGGTGAACCCGATCGCACGGCAGCCCTCGACGACGTCGGCATCCTCCACCATGCGTCGTGTGACGGCATCCTCGACGTTGTAGACGGCCGCCTCACGCGTGCGCTCGTAGACGCGTGCCTTCGCTGCGACGTACGCATCCATGGACCCGAAGAAGTCGATGTGGTCGTCCGCGATGTTCAGGCAGACCGATGCGACGGGACTCATCGAGTGGACGAACGGCAACTGCGGCGCACCCACCTCGATCGCGATGACGTCGAGATCGTCGTGCATCACCACATCGACGAGCGACATCCCGATATTGCCCGCTGAGGTGGTGCGGTATCCCGCCGCTCGGAGCATGGACTCGAGCATGAGCGTGGCGGTGGTTTTCCCGTTGGTGCCGGTGATGCATAGCCAGGCGGCCGCTGTGTCGGGATGGCGCAGCCGCCAGGCGAGCTCGAGCTCACCCCACACGGGGATGCCGCGATCGAGCGCGTCGACGATGAGCGGTGAGGCCGGCCGAAGCCCCGGCGACACCACGAGCACGTCGACACCCTCGGGAACCAGGCCGGTGTGAGCCAGCAGCACTCGTGCCCCGAGGCTGCCCAAGACCTCCGCGCGCTCGCGCTGCCCCTCCCCGTCCGCCGAGTCGATCACCGTCACGGCGGCGCCGAGCTGCATCAGTGCGTCCGCCGCCGCGAAGCCGGCAATGCCTATTCCGGCCACGGCGACGTGCCAGTCTGCCCAGTTCGATCCGCGGTCGAGGCGCGCGGAGTCCCGGGTCACGAGCGCACCCATTCGGCGTAGAAGAGCGCGAGCCCCGCTCCGATGCACAGGCCCTGGATGATCCAGAAGCGCACGACGATCTGGATCTCCGGCCAACCCAGCATCTCGAAGTGGTGGTGCAGCGGTGCCATCCGGAACACCCGTCGGCCCGTCAGCTTGAACGAGCCGACCTGCAGGATCACGGACAGGGCCGTGATGAGGAAGAGCCCTGCCGTCAACGGCAGCAGCAGCTCTGTCTCGGTGAATACGGCCAGGCCGGCGATGCCGCCACCGAGTGCCAGGGAGCCCGTGTCGCCCATGAAGATTCGGGCCGGTGCGGTGTTGAACCACAGGAATCCGAAGGTTGCGCCGGCGCACGCGGCGGCGATGATCGACAGGTCGATGGGATTCGCCGTGGGATAGCAGGATTCCGACGCCACGAGTGAGCAGCTCTGACCGTACTGCCAGACGGTGATCAGGACGTAGGCCAGGAACGACATGGTCGCGGCACCGGTGGCGAGGCCGTCGAGACCGTCTGTGAGGTTCACCCCATTCGTCGTGGCAGTGATGAGAAACCACACCCAGACCAAGAAGACAGCCATGGGCAGCACGAGCGACGTGTCGCGCAGGAACGAGACGGCCATCGACGCGGGCGTCAGACCATCGGCGTTCGGGAACTGCACCGACATGAACGCGAAAGCGAGGGCAACGACGGCCTGCCCGACCAGCTTCGTGCGCGCCCGCAGCCCCGTGCTGCGCTGCTGGAAGATCTTGAGGTAGTCGTCGGCGACGCCGACGAGGCCGAGCCCGACCATGAGGAACAAGATGAGCAGTCCGGACGCTGTCATCGGTCGCCAGACGAGCAGGTGGGTGCCGAAGTAGCCGCTCAGGACCGCGATGAGGATCGCGACGCCACCCATCGACGGGGTGCCGCGCTTGGCCTCGTGGTCCGGGTAGTGGAGGCCGTCGGCCGAGGCCCGGATGGCTTGGGCGTATCCGTGCCGCGCCAGGAATCTGATGAGGATGGGCGTGCTAATGAGGGAGACGATCGTCGCGATCGTGCCCGCGATGACGACGAGCCTCATGACAGGTCGCCCAGCAACTCGGCGGCGATGCGCTCGAGGCCAACGCTTCGCGATGCCTTGACCAGCACCACGTCACCGGGTCGCAGCTCTTCGCGCAGGATCAGCAGGGCGCTCTCGACGTCGGGCGCGAAGGCCGACTCCTCTCCCCATGAGCCCTCGTTGCTGGCGGCCAGGTGCATGACGCGCGTTCCCGCACCGACGCACAGGAGCCGGGAGATGTCGAGGCGAACGGCGAGTCTGCCGATGGCATCGTGCTCCACCATCGACTCATCACCAAGCTCGCGCATCTCGCCGAGCACCGCCCAGGTCCGTCGCCCGGCGGCCATGGCGACCAGCGTCTTCAAGGCCGCCCTCATCGACTCCGGGTTCGCGTTGTAGGCGTCATTGACGATCGTGACGCCGTCCGGGCTCTCTCGGACCTCCATGCGCCATCTGCTCTGCGGAGTGGCCGCTCTCAGTCCGTCGGCCACCTGCTCCAGCGATCCACCCAGGCTCAGCGCGGCTGCGGCGGCGGCCAGGGCATTCGAGACGTAGTGCTCGCCGCTGAACTGCAGCGAAACGGGAACCGCTTCGTCGTGGCCCGGCCGACCGTCCGTCAGGGTGAACGACGGGCGCGCCTCTGCATCGAGTCGCACATCCGTGGCGCGCACGTCGGCATCGGCGGACTCCCCGAAGGTCACGACGGCCGCGGCCGTCGATCCGACCATCGAGCGCACCAGGGTGTCGTCGGTGTTCAGCACGGCCGTCGCGGTCGCGGGTAGCCCGGCGACGAGCTCACCCTTCGCTCGGGCGATCGCCTCCCGCGTGCCCAGCATTCCGATGTGCGCGGAGCCCACGTTGACGACGACGCCCACGTCGGGGCGGGCGATGTCCACGAGGTACGAGATATGCCCCTCGCCCCGCATGCCCATCTCCACGACGAGGAACTCCGTGCGCTCGTCGGCAGCCAGAATCGTGAGCGGCACCCCGACCTCGGTGTTGAAGGAGCCTTCGGCCCGCACCGTGGTGCCGATCCCGGCCAGGGTGAAAGCGAGCAGGTCTTTCGTGCTCGTCTTCCCGCTGGACCCGGTGATGGCCACGACCTTGCAGGTGAGCCGGTCGATCCGGACCAAGCGGGCCAGGCGACCAAGCGCCAGCACCGGGTCGTCGACGATGACGCACGGCAGAGACGATCCGTCGGTCCGCACGAGCACTCGATCCGTCAGGCAGACGACGCAGCCGGCCGACTCTGCCGCCTCCGCGAAGTCGTGCCCGTCGACCCGCTCCCCGGCGATCGCCACGTACATGGCCCCGCTGCCGGCCGCGCGGGAGTCGACGGTGACATCACGGACCATCGTCTCCGGATCGACGGAGGACATGCGGCCCCCGACGACGTCGGCGATCTCGCGGACAGAGAAGGGGATCACTGTGCGAGGCCTCCGGCGAGTGCCTCGGTCAGCACGGAGACGTCGTCGAAGGGGGTGACGACTCCCCCCACGTCCTGACCCTGCTCATGTCCCTTGCCCAGCACCAGAATCACGTCTCCCGCCTTGGCCATCGCCACCGCAACCGTAACGGCTGCCCGGCGGTCGGCCTCCTCGTGGATCCGTGCGCGCTCCGAGGGCGCCACCAGGAGGGCTCCGTCGCGCAGGGCGGCACGGATCGCCGCCGGATCCTCCGACCGGGGATTGTCGTCGGTGATCACGACGACATCGGCGAGGCGCGCCGCCATCTGGCCCATCTGCGATCGCTTGCCGCGATCCCGATCGCCGCCTGCACCCAGCACGGCGATCAGGCGGCCATCGTGCTCGTCGCGCGCGGCCCGCAGCACCCGCTCGATGGCGTCCGGTGAATGCGCGTAGTCCACGATCCCGGTGACGCCGCCCGCCCGCACCACCTGCATGCGCCCCGGAACGCGCACCGCGGCGATCCCGCGGACCGCGTCCGACGCCTGGACGCCGGCTCGCCGGAGCACGGCGTAGGCGCAGATCGCGTTGGCGACGTTGAAGCTCCCCGGCATGGGGACGTCGAGCCGCACCGAGTCCCCGTCCGGACCTGCCACCTCGAGGCCCGCCGCCGATCTGACCCCGTGCCACGTCGCGCTGTGATCGAGCAGCGACCACGTGTCCGCATCGATGCTGGCGCGAGCCTGGAGCTGTCGGCCCCACGCGTCGTCGATGCC
>JADKGE010000014.1 GCA_016717115.1 Actinomycetota bacterium | reverse complement strand
ACTTCCGAGCAATGGGAACTCTCGGCTTAGGCCTTCACTCCAGTGAGTCAACCCTAGGAATCTGCCGCACCAGAATAGGGACGACCGGGAGGGGCGGGGAGCCACCCATGACCTTCCGATCTTCGCGGATCTCGGCCAGATATCCACAGATTGTGCGTGTGTGAAAGGGCAGAGAATAGGGCAGATCTGATTTGTCTGCTGATTGAGTAGGAAAGGCCCGCGCCGAAAGCCGTTGCGCTGGAGGGGGTTTGAGTGGCCAGGGGCGGGGTCGAACCGCCGACCTTCCGATTTTCAGTCGGACGCTCGTACCAACTGAGCTACCTGGCCTTGAACAGCGAGTGAGAATAGCAGGACGCCTCTCGTGGCTCGTCGGGCGGGAACGGGCCCTGGGCTCGAGGGGGCGTCAGGCTCGCTGTCCTGAGCGTCCGTGACCGTCCCGCGACATCCTCTGGTCCCGTCGTGATGTGCCGGCCTCCGGGCCGCTCCGATCAGCCCGCTTTGGGCGCCCACGCCGCCGTACTGTGGCGACGTGCCGAGGCGGTTGCTGTTCCTCACCTGCTCGGTTCTGCTCGTCGAGGGGTTCTCCGGGTACGTCCTGACGCCCCTGGTCGAGACGTACCGCACCGCTATCGGCCTGTCCGATCCGGCGACCGGCGTCCTGGTGGCGGCCTACGCTGCCGGGGCGGTGCTCCTGGCCATTCCCGCGGGCTGGTTCGTGTCCCGCTTCAACCCACGGGTGGCGCTGCTCGTCGGGCTGCTCGGCGTCGGGCTGTTCAGCGTGGTGCAGGGGTTCGCCGAGCGGATCGCCAGCCTGGATGCCAGCCGATTCCTGCTCGGAGGCTTCGGCTCGCTGCTGTGGGCGGGCGGCATCAGCTGGGCGGTCAGCGCGTCCCCTCGGGATCGGCGTGGCCAGGTGATGGGCCTGCTGCTGGGCGCCTCGGTGATGGGCGAGCTGATCGCCTCCCCCATCGGCGCCTGGGCATCCGTGGTGGGGACGCCGGTCGTGTTCACGGGCGTGCTGCTGATCGCCGTGGCTCTCATCGTGGTGGCGCTGGGTCTTCCCCCGGTGGCCGAGGCGGACGGCCAGGGCCTTCGCGCTGCTGGGTCCGCCGTGCGGGCCTTCGGTGTCGGCCACTGGGCCATCGGCCTGGTCGCCGTGCTCGGGCCGGCCATCGCGCTCGGCCTGGCGATGCTGCTCGTGCCGCTGCGCTTCGAGCAGCTGGAGGAGCCCCGCTGGCTGCTGGCCACGGTCCTCCTCGCGATGTCGGTCACGGAGGCCCTCACCGGTCCGGTGGCCGGCCGGGTCAGCGACCGGCTGGGGCGCAGGCGGCCCTACCTCGGCGGGCTGCTCGCCATGGCGCTGTGCGTCGCCCTCATCGGCCCCGCCCCCAACCTCACCGTCCTCGTTCCCGTCCTGCTCGTGTATGCGAGCGCATCGAGCTTCGCGTTCGCCACGTCGATGACCGCCCTCACCGACCTGGCCACCTCCACCGGACTCAACCAGGGCTACTCGTCGGCGCTGTCCCAGATGGGCTGGGCCGGCGGCCTGTCCCTCGGCGCGGCGGTGGGCGGCCTGCTCCTCGGCCCCCTCGGGCAGGCGTGGGGCCCCCTGCTGATCCTGGCCGTCCTGGTGCTGGTCGGCGTGCTCACGGCACGATCCGCATTCCCCACCTCGACAGAGGCCCCTCGCCGGGAGACCTGACAGGGGCGCCTAGTGCGGCGCCGGCGGGACAGGACGCCGACGGCGGCGAAAGAGCCGCGGCATGGTGTAGCCGCCGGTGGCCAGTGCCGTCACCGAGATCAGTACCAGCCCTATTGGCAGGACGACCCCGAACAGCAGCCACGACCAGAACGAGTCCAGCTGGTTGTCGAACCAGGTGAAGTTCATGCCGAAGTAGCCGGTGAGGAAGCTGATCGGCAGGAAGACCATGGTGACGATGGTCAGCACATTGATGCGGTCGGACTGCCATGACCCGACCTGGCCCTGGATGTCCTGGGCGGCGTTGCGGATGCCGCTGGCGAGAGTGTCGATGAGCCCCGACGTGCCCTGCACGGCCGACAGCAACTGCTGCAGCTGCGACATGCCGGCGTCGTCCATGCCGGTGACAGGTCCGGGGTCGATGAGGGCGGCCCGCACGTTGACGACATACATCGGGAAGCGCAGGGCGAGCGGCTGGAAGGCGGTGCGGAACTCGTTGAGTCGCTGGGTCTGGTCGGACTTCGGCGTCGCAGTGGCGATGATCTCCATGTCGAGCGTGCCGACGTCGATCATGGTCTGGGTGAGGCCGCGCTGCACCGAGGCGAGCATGAGCTGCAGCACCACGCCGAACAGCGTCGACGGATGCTGCTTGATCACGTCCACGCGCTCGGACACGCGCTGGCGCACCTGGGCGATGGCGGCGTCGCCGTCGCTGCGAACGGTCACCAGGCGCATCTCGTTCCAGGCGAAGTAGACCTGCACGGCGGGGTGCCCGTCGTTGTCGTCGATCCAGCACACGCCGTGCGCCGCGGCGGGGGCCAGCGAGAACTCGGTGCCGAGGCCGCCGCTGAGCACCTGCTGCGCGGCGTTCGCGTCGATGCCGACGGCCTGCAGCATCGCGCTGGCCGCGTCCGTGTCGCCCCCGGCGAGCTTGACGTCGATCAGGAGATGCCCGGCTGGTTCGCGGCGGCGCTCGCCTCCTGCACGCTGCACGGCTGCGTCGAGCTGCCGTCAAAGATGGTGGCGTCCACGACGGCGAGCGTAGGGGCGCGTGGCAGCGGAAGGGCTCCGAGAACGCAGAAGGCCCGGAGACGTATCTCCGGGCCTTCGGTTGGCGACCCCGACCGGGCTCGAACCGGCGACCTCCGCCGTGACAGGGCGGCGCGCTAACCAACTGCGCTACGGGGCCTCGTGAGAGGCGTATCCCCAACGGGATTCGAACCCGTGCTGCCGCCGTGAAAGGGCGGAGTCCTAGGCCACTAGACGATGGGGACCTATTCGTCCCCGTCGACCGTTAAGCCGTTGGCGACTGGGAAAGCATAGGGGAGTGACCCCGAAGGTGTGAAACCGGGCCTCGTGGGTGACGATGGACCGGTGATGGACGTGACGCGCGACGAATTCGAAGTGCTCGTGGGCGAGGCGCTCGACCAGATCCCCGACGAACTGGCCCGCCTCATGAGCAACGTCGTCGTGCTCGTCGAGGACCACTCGCCGCCGGGCCAGAACCTCCTGGGGCTCTACTTCGGGGTCCCGCTGACCGAGCGCGGGCAGACCTACGCCGGGATGCTGCCGGACACGATCCACATCTATCGGCTGCCCATCCTGCGGCAGTGCCGCACCCGTGAAGAGGTGGTCGAGCAGGTGCGCATCACCGTGCTGCACGAGGTGGCGCACCACTTCGGGTTCGGCGAGGACCGGATTCACGAGCTCGGCTACGGATAGCCCCCCTCCCGCCGACTGCAGCGCCCCGCGTCGGTGAGGGCCGCGGCAATGACGCCGGACGGCGCAGTCGGCGACACGGGGGCCTTCTAAGGGCAGGATGGTCGCATGAGATTCGCAGACTCCGTAGTCCTGGTCACTGGTGGCGCATCCGGCCTCGGCGAGGCGGTGGTGCGACGGGCCGTCGCGGCCGGCGCCAAGGGCGTGGCCATCGTCGACATGAGCGAGGAGAAGGCTACCGCGCTCGCCCTCGAGCTCGGCCCCACGGCCGTGGCGATGCCCACCGACATCACGTCCCCGGGCCAGGTGAGCGAGGCCATCCAGACCACGATCGACTCCTTCGGGCGCATCGACTCGGTGGTGTCGTGCGCCGGCATCCCCTGGGCGCAGCGCACGGTCGACCGTGAGGGCAACCCGGCGAACCTCGACGCCTACCGCAAGGTCATCGAGGTCAACCTCATCGGCACGTTCGACGTCGTGAGCAAGGCCGCCGCGGCGATGAGCCGCAACGAGCCGAACGACGATGGCGAGCGCGGGGTCATCATCATGACCGCCTCGCTCGCCGCGTTCGAGGGGCAGATCGGTCAGGTCGCCTACAGCGCCAGCAAGGGCGCGATCGTCGGCATGACGCTGCCGACTGGCGCGCGACCTCGGCGCCATCGGCGTGCGCGTCATGACGATCGCACCGGGGTTCATCGAGACGCCCATCTACGGGTTCGCGCCGCCCGAGCTGCTCGAGGGACTGTCGAAGTCGGTGGTGTTCCCGCACCGCCTCGGCCGGCCGGCGGAGTTCGCCCAGCTCGCGGAGTCCATCGTCGAGAACCCGTACCTCAACGGCGAGGTGATCCGGCTCGACGCCGCGGTGCGGATGCAGCCCAAGTAGCCGCGGTGCGGACGGAGCCTAGGTCGCCGCTCGCGTGAGCCGGTCGAGCACTGCCGCGCCGACCCCGTCGCGGGGCGGGGGCACCGCGAGCACTTCCGTCAGGCGCAGGGCGTCGGCCTCCCGGAGAGCGGCGTAGAGCACCCGGGCGTAGTCGTCCGACGTGACCGGCTCGCTGAGCCGCACGAGGCCCGGCGGCGTCGCGATGTCCGCAAGGGCGATCACCCCGACGGAGGCGTCCGTTCGCAGGGTCGCGCGGTCGGCGAGCTCCTGGGGCGAGGTGATGATGACCCGGGCGCTGGGGGCATAGTGCGAGGGCAGGGTGCCCGGCGTGCGCACCGGCGACGAGTGGCCCATGCGCACGTTCGCCGCCCGCTCGATGGCGCCCGCCGTCACCTGACCGGGGCGCAGGACCACGGGTGCGGTCCCGGTGCAGTCGACGATGGTCGACTCGACCCCCACCTCGCACGGCCCGCCGTCGAGCAGCACGTCATCGGGATCCAGGACGTCGGCGAGCTCGTCGAGCGCGTGCCCCGCGGTCGTCGGGCTGACCTGGCCGAACCGGTTCGCGCTCGGCGCGGCGATCCCGACAGCGGGATCGCCGATCATCGCGGCCAGGTGTCGCAGGACGCCCTGAAGGCCGGGGTGCGAGGAGACCCTGACGGCGATGGTGTCCTGGCCACCGGTGATGAAGTCACCCGCCCGAGCGGTGCGGGGGACGACCAGCGTCAGGGGGCCGGGCCAGAACGCGCGGGCCAGAGCCGTGGCGTAGGAGGGAACCGGGTGGCCCCACTCGGGCAGGTACGACGCGTGCGCCACGTGAACGATCAGCGGATGGTCGGCGGGCCGGCCCTTCGCCGCGTAGATGCGGGCGACCGCCCGAGGCATGTCCGCCCGGGCGCCGAGCCCGTAGACCGTCTCCGTGGGCAGCACGGCCAGCCGCCCGTCTCGCAGGGCTACGGCTGCGGCCATCGGATCGTCGGTCGTGTGCACGTCCCTATTGAACCGTGCCGAGGGGCCGAGGGGCGTGCTGGCCACGTGTCGGCGGCCCGTTTGTAAGAGGAATGTCAGAGGTTGAGCGATTCGCTGTTAGCGGGGAACGTAACGGCGTGCGCCGTGGTCATACCGACTGAGAATCAACGTGACGCGTCCGCATGGACGCTGCCCTGAGGAGGATGTTGTGACCACGCAGTTCCCGCCCGGCCCCGTGTCCGGACCGTATGTCTACCCCGAGCGCTCCTACCCGACCTACCCCACGTACCCGCCGTACGGCTACGCCGAGCAGCCCCCCGCCCCGCCGACCGCGCCCGCGCGACCGAAGTCGGGCCCGGGCGCAGGCAAGATCGTCGCGCTCCTGGCCGGCGCCGGAGTCGTCGCACTCATGGCGGGCACCGTCGGCGGGGCCGTCGGCTACGTCGTGGCCCGCGAGACCCTTCCCCAGACGGCTGCCTCGAGCGCGGGGCTGCTGCCCGGTTCCCCCAGCGCGGTTCCCGGCTCGATCGCCGACATCGCGGCCAGGGTCCAGCCCGCCGTCGTTCAGCTCAACGTGACGGACAGCGCCGGCGGAGGCACCGGCTCGGGCTTCGTCATCAGCGAGGACGGCTACATCGTCACGAACAACCACGTGGCCGGCGTGGCCGCCGACGGCGGATCGATCGAGGTCTCCTTCAGCGACGGGTCGACCGCGACCGGCACGCTCATCGGAGCCAACGCCGGGTACGACCTGGCCGTGGTCAAGGTCGACAAGACCAACCTCCCGACCGTGCCGCTCGGTTCCTCGGACGGCCTCAAGGTCGGCGACGCCGTCATCGCCGTCGGCTCGCCGCTCGGCCTGGCCGGCACCGTCACGTCCGGCATCGTCAGCGCCCTGAACCGTCCGGTCACCGCCGGCGGGGAGTCGGGCGCGTCGGGCGAGACCGCCTTCATCGACGCCATCCAGACCGACGCGGCGATCAACCCCGGCAACTCCGGCGGTCCGCTGCTCAATGGTGATGGCGCCGTCATCGGCGTCAACTCGGCCATCGCGTCGCTCGGCGCGAGCGCCGGATCCCAGGCGGGCTCCATCGGCCTCGGCTTCGCCATCCCGATCGACACCGCGAAGCGCGTCGTCAACGAGATCATCAAGACCGGCTCGTCCTCGACGCCCATCATCGGCGTCTCGCTCGACACGGAGTACACCGGAGACGGTGCCCGCATCGGCGAGGTCACCGCGGGGGGCGGCGCGGAGCAGGCCGGCCTGGCGGCAGGGGACGTCATCGTCGCGATCGATGGCGATCCCATCGCCGACTCGACGGACCTCGTCGTCAGCGTTCGGGCGAAGGCGCCGGGCGACACGGTCACGGTGACCGTGGAGCGCGGTGGCCAGTCGGTGGACCTCCCGGTGACCCTGGGATCCACCACGTCCTGACCCCACCCCGATAGGCCGCGACGGCCCGCACTCGTGCCTCCTCCCGAGTGCGGGCCGTCGCACTGCCGTCTCCCACCCCACCTCCCCCTCCTCCCCCCTCCCGCACCTCCCACCCCGTCGAGTGGCGGCTCGTGGCGGTCTGCGCGGGCGTTCGGACGACCACGAGCCGCCACTCGACGGGGGTGGTGGTGGTTGGGGGTTTGCCCGGTGTGCGGTCCTTGTGTTTCTCGGGCAGGGTGGGGGACATGCTGTCCTCCCTCTCCTCATCTGCGCGCGAGACTGTTGCGTCCGGATTCCGGCGCATCGTCTCCGGCGACCCGACGGGGGCGCCCGACTGGGTGCGGCAGCTCTCGCAGGGCGAGGACGCCGGCTACTTCGGCCCCGGATCTGCCGCCTGGGCCGTCCACGGCTCCCTTCCCACCATTGTCGGCGGGGTGCGCGCCCTGCTCATGCAGGCCCTGCACCCGGGCGCCCTCGCCGGGGTCATGCAGCACTCGCGCTACGAGCAGGACGCCCTCGGCCGGCTGGCCGGGACCACCCAGTGGCTCACCGTCGTGACCTTCGGCGACCGCGCCGCGGCCGACCGCGAGTGCGCACGGGTGCGCGGCATGCACCGCAAGGTCGTCGGCACCTACGCGACCCCGGCGGGCGAGATGCCCTACGCCGCCTCCGATCCCGACCTCCTGCGCTGGGTGCACATCGCCTTCACCGACTCCTTCCTCGCGACCCACCGGGTGTGGGGCGGCCCCATCCCCGGCGGCGAGGACGCCTACGTTCGCGAGTGGGCCAAGGCCGGCGAGCTGGTCGGGGTCGTCGATGCCCCGCGGAGCGTCGCCGAGCTGGCGGAGCAGCTCGCCGACTACGCACCGGTGCTGCGCGGCGACGAGGGGGCCCGTCGAACGGTCGACTTCGTCCGCAACGTGCCCGTGCCCCTGGCCGCGCGCCCCGCCTACCGCCTGCTGTTCGCCGGAGCGGTGTCGACGATGCCCCAGGACCACCGCGAGGTGCTGGGCCTGCCCCGCGTCCCGCTGTCCCTCACCCGGCCGGCCGTCGGCACCCTCCTCGGCGCGCTGTCCCTCGCGCTGGGCCCGGCCTCACCGTCCCAGCGGGCCGCTCATGCGAGGGTGGAGTCACTCGAGGCCCCCGCCCACGGGAGCGCACCGGCGCCCCTGTGAGGGCGGACACGCCGGGGACGCCCTGAGGAAACTTGACTCCATGCCCCCTGTTCGGGTGATGATGGGACGGATGTTGCGCACGGGTTCTCACCGCAGAAGGTGGACCACCAGTCTGATCGTCACGGGCTCGGTGGTGGCTGCCCTGTTCCTGGCGCCGCTCGCCCCGGCCTCCGGCGACACGCTGCCGACCGATCCGGTCGTCACTGAGACCCCCGCGCCCGCCCCTGCTGAACCGGCCCCGCCTACCCCGGTGGAGCCCGTGCCCGCGGCGCCGGTGCCCGTGCCCGAGGAGCCCGTCCCCCTGCCTGAGGTCCCGGCCCCGGATCCCAACGCCCCGCCGCCGCTGGTGATGCCGGCCGCGCTCGGGTCGTGGTGCGAGACGCTCTACCCGCCGACGAAGGCCAGCACGGAGAAGCGCAAGGCCCAGGAGCTCATGGCCGGCAAGGTCGACCTCGGCCTAGGCGGCACCTACTACATCTCCCAGCACCCCAACTGGCGTCCGCAGTCGGGCACCGACACGTCCGGTGACCGCCACGTGCACTCGCTGTACTGGGCGCTGCCCCTGCTCTACCGCGGCGTCCACAAGCAGAACGCCACGATGGTGGAGCGGTTCCGGCAGCTCATGTACTACTGGATCAACGACCATCGGGGCTCCCGCGACTATTGGGTCGACGGCTCCATCTACGGCGGCATGCGCACCCAGGCGCTCGTCTGCGCCGCGCAGACATTGAACGAGCCCGTGCTCATCCAGGCCGCCCTGCGCGACGCGGCGAGGATGGTCAGCGGATACCGCGCGCCGCCGCTCATCGCCGTGGGCGCCAACAACACCGACCTGCTGCGCCAGACCGGCGCCTTCGCCGCCTACTGCTGGACCGGCAACGTCACCCTGCGCGAGCGCGCCTGGGCCAACCTCGTCGGCGTCGCGCACGGTGTCGTGCAGGGCGACGGCAGCGACGTCGAGGGCTCGCCCGGCTACGCGATGTACATCGAGAAGCTGCTCACCCAGGTGGAGAACTCGGCGGCCACCTGCGGCCTGCAGTCGGACAACATCAAGGCCCTGCGCATGTCGCTGTACGCGTTCATCGCGCAGGCCGTGCGCCCGGACTTCAAGCTCGTCTCGCTCGGCGACACGATCAACCAGTCGCTGCGCGGCACGTTCGGCATCGGCGACGGCCCCGCGGAGTGGATCCGCTCGGCGGGCGTGGCCGGCGGCCCGCCGGAGGCGATCTACTCCTCGTTCGACGGCGGCTACGTGTTCGGCCGCGCCGGCTGGCGCCCCGTCGCCGGCGGCCCCGACACCTACTACTCGCTGCGCTACTCCTCGACCAGGCCGGCCACGCCGCACGCGCACGACGATGGCGCGGCGATGACCCTGTACTCCAGGGGCGTCGAGTGGATCGGCGACCCCGGGCCGTACCGCTACGAGAACGGCAGCTCGCTGCGCTGGTTCATGAAGTCGCGCACCGCCCACTCGTCGTTCACCGTCAGCAACGTCTCCCGCACCCAGTCCGGCGGCATCCGCAAGCTGAAGGCCGTGTCCGACTGGCCGATCGGCGGCAACGACAACACGTGTCTGGCCGACCGCACGTGGGGCAGTGTCAGCGTCACCCGATGCACCACGTACGTGCGGTCGATCGACGCGATGATCGTCGCCGACTACGTGAAGGCCGACAAGATCAAGGGACCCAAGAAGGTCCGCAAGCGCGCGCCCACGCGGATGGTCACCGAGCGCTGGCAGATCCCGCCGGGCATCGGCGCGCAGAACGTCAACGACGTGATCACGCTGATGGTGGGCGACAAGCGGCTCGACATCGTCAAGTCGGGCCTGGGCAGCTGGGCCGTGCGCACCGCGGGCGGCGGCTCGTCGGTGGGCTGGTTCACCGGCACGTGGGGGCAGAAGCTGCCCGGCGCCGTGCTCTCCCGCGTCGTGCCGATGAGCGTGAAGGGCGACAGCCAGGTGCTCGTCACCGTCATGGTGCCGCGCATCGACGGCGAGGTCGTCCCGGTCGTCGTCGATGCCAACGGGGTGACGGTGACGCGCAACGGGGTCACCATCACGACGCCGCTGCCGGTGCCGTAGGGCCTCCAGGCGGTTCCGGCGCAAGCGCCAGCAAGAAGATGATCCCGGCTAGTCCCTCGACGCCAGCAGCGCGTCGACGTCGCTGCGCCGCGGAAGCGACGGCACGGCGCCGGCGACCGTCGTGGCCAGTGCGCCGGTGGCGCTCGCGAAGCGGAGGGCGTCGGTCATCGTGCGGCCCTGGGCGAGGGCCGCCGCCAGCCCCCCGCAGAACGCATCGCCCGCGGCGACCGTGTCGATCGCACGAACGGCGAACACCCCGCTCGTCCCGGTGGTGGACCGCGTCGCCCATGACGTGCCCTTCGACCCGCGCGTGACGATGACGCAACCGGCGCCCAGCCGGACGATCGCGCGGGCCGCTGCCGTGGCATCGGCCGTCGTGTGGGTGGGCAGCCCGGTGATCAGGGCGGCCTCGTGCTCGTTGGGGATGACGTAGTCGCAGTGCTCGTAGATGGACGACGGGTAGTCGCGCGCGGGTGCCGGGTTGAGGATCGTGATGGCGCCGAGCGCGCGTCCCGCCTCCATGGCGGCCACGACGGCGTCGTCCGGCACCTCGCCCTGCGTCAGGACGACGGCCACGTCGCCCAGGGCGCCCAGCGCGGCCGTCACCTGCTCGCCCGTCACCTTCTCGTTGGCCCCCGAGATGACGACGATCCGGTTCGCTCCGGTCGTGTCGACCTCGATGATGGCGGTGCCCGACGTGCCGGGCATCGCCGCCACCCCCGCATGGTCGATGCCCTCGTCGACCATGACCGACCGCAGGAACTCGCCCGCGGTGTCGTCGCCCAAGGCCCCGATCATGCCGACGGGGATGCCGAGGCGGGCCGCGGCGACCGCCTGGTTGAGGCCCTTGCCCCCGGCGTGCTGCTCGAAGGCGGTGCCGAAGACCGTCTCACCCGAGTCGGGCATGCGGTCCAGGCTGACGACGAGGTCGAGATTCAGGCTGCCGACGACGACGACGCGACCACTCATATGCCCGATACTGTCAGTCGTGCGAGCGACGCGATGACCACTCTCGGGATTGACCTAGGCACCGGGTCGGTCAAGGCAGCGGTGCTCGACGACGCGGGGGTGATCGTCGCCCAGGCGAGCCAGGCCTACCGTGTCCTCGCCCCCGAGCCCGGCTGGGCCGAGAGCGATCCCGCGCAGTGGCTGTCCGCGGCCCGCTCCGTCGTCGGCCAGGCGATGGGCGCCGCCGGCTCGGTGCCGCAGGCGGTCGGGTTCTCGGGGCAGATGCACGGCGTCGTGGTGGTCGATGCCTCCTTCACGCCCCTGCGACCGGCCATCCTGTGGGCCGACGGACGATCCGTCGACGAGTCCGCGCGCATGGCCGCCGACCTGGGCACGTCACAGCTCAGCCGGCTCGGGTCGCCGGCCGTCACCGGTTTCGCCGCCAGCACCATCGCCTGGCTCCTGGCCCACGAGCCCGACGTGATGTCCCGCGCGGCGCACGTGCTGCAGCCCAAGGACTGGCTGCGCGTGTCCCTCGGCGGTCCGCTCGCCACCGATCCCAGCGACGCCTCCGGCACGCTGATGTACGACGTCGTCGCCGGTGGCTGGTCCTCGGTGATGATCGACTGGCTCGGGGTGGACGGCACCCTGCTCCCGCCCGTGCTGGCGTCCACCGATCGCAGCGGCTCGGTGCGGATCGGCGAGAGCGGGATCGAGGTGCCGTGCGCCGTGGGCGGCGCGGACACCGCCTGCGCGCTCGCGGGACTCGGGCTCGGCCCGGGCAGCGGCTTCGTCGCGGTGGGCAGCGGCGCGCAGGTGGTGCGGGTCATGGCGGTGCCGGAGCTCGACGCGACGCTGCGCACCCACACCTTCGCCACGGCCGGCCCGGTCGGCGAGGGCTGGTATCGCATCGGTGCGGTCCAGAGCTCCGGACTGACGCTGACGGCTGCACTGGCCTGGCTGGGGGCGTCGATCCCGGAGGCGGCGGCGGCCCTGGCCGAGGGCATCCGCCCGAGCGACCCGGTGTTCGTGCCCTACCTGTCCGGCGAGCGCACGCCGTTCATGGATCCGACGATGCGCGGCTCCTGGCACCGGCTCAGCCTGGCCACCGACCGCAAGGCGCTGCTGCGCAGCGTCCTCGAGGGCGTGGCGCAGGCGGTGGCACTGGGGGTCGAGGCCGTGCAGGGGTCCGGAGACGCCCTGCCCGACGTGGTGCCGCTCATCGGCGGCGGAACGCACGACCCCGCCTTCCAGCAGCTCCTCGCCGATGCGACGGGCCTGACGCTCGCCATCACCGACGCCCCGGACTCGGCCGTGGTCGGGGCGGCCCTGCTGGCTGCCGGCGCACGGCCGAGACCGATCGTGAGCGTGCGCGAGGTGTCGCCGGAGCCCGACGCGGCCGACCTGCTCCGCCTCCGGCGGGGCATGATGGTGGGATTCGCCCGGCCGGAGGGACAGACATGAGGATCGTCATCGGTTCCGACCACGCGGGCTTCCACCTCAAGGCGACGCTCCTGCAGTGGCTGCTCGACAACGGCTACAACGTCATCGACCTAGAAACATACACCGACGAGCGGGTCGACTACCCACGGTTCGGGGCCATGGTCGGCCGGGCGGTGGCCGCGGGTGAGGCCGACGCCGGGGTCGCCGTGTGCGGGAGCGGTCAGGGCATCTGCATGGCGGCCAACAAGGTGCCGGGGGTGCGCGGCGGGGTGATCCGCGACGACGCCGACGCGGAGATGACCCGACGTCACAACGATGCGAACGTGGCCTGCTTCGGGGAGCGCTTCACCGAGCCCGAGGCGGCGCTGTCCGCGCTGAAGATCTTCCTCGAGACGCCGTTCGAGGGCGGCCGGCACGCCATCCGGGTCGGGGAGCTCGGCCGACTCGACCAGACCCACGGGGCATCCGAGGTTTAACGTCGGGCAGGATCGGGCAGGATCACAGAGGACGTCGCCAGTCGAGCGCGGGGCAGCGGCCCCGCCCAGTGAGGAGTCAGGACCATGATCACGAGTCGTCGCGTCGCCGCCATCGGTGCCAGTGCCCTCCTAGGAGCGGCCCTGCTGGCGGGGTGCTCGTCCTCGTCGGGCTCGGACGCCTCGTCTGCCGCCGCGCCTGCGTCGAGCGCCGCCGCCTCGGCGGCCGCGTCGCCCGCGGCCAGCGCGGGCATGCTCCCGCCGGTGATCATCACCGAGGGCCAGACCACGGCCAGCGCCAAGGTGGGCGACTTCCTCGACATCGTCGTCGACACGGTCGCCGGCACCACCGTGTCGACCGACAAGCCCGAGCTGCTCGAGGTCACTCAGGCCTACGAGGAGAACGGCGCGGTGTTCAACCCGGGGGCGAAGGCGCTCGCGGCCGGCACGGCGATCCTTACGGTCACCAACCCCGACAACAGCGTGCGCGACATCACGGTGACGATCACCCAGTAGGGGGCTCGACCACTCTCGCTGCCGCTCGCTCCTCCCAGGACGGCCACAGCGGCACGCC
Source organism: Actinomycetota bacterium (assembly GCA_016717115.1). Classification (GTDB taxonomy): domain Bacteria; phylum Actinomycetota; class Actinomycetes; order S36-B12; family S36-B12; genus UBA10649. The sequence continues at coordinate 22,214 of JADKGE010000014.1, read as the reverse complement.
CAGGGCATCCTCGAGCACGGCCACGGTGTGCACGTCGGGAACTGTCTCGCCGGAGAGCATCCGGCCCAGGCTCGTGGCATCGATGCCGGCCGTCCGCGCGACGAGCCGCAGGCTGCGGCCGCCCTCGGCCGCGCGGTAGCGCGCGACCACGGCGGCGGTGACGACCGCGTACGGCGGGGCGTCGTCGACGAGCGGACCGGTCGGCCACTCGCCGCCCTCCGCGACCCAGGTGCGCGGCGGTGCATACTTGCGAGCGGCCATGCAGCGCAGTCTGCCCGACGCGGCCTCGCTGCGTCGCCCGTGAGCCACCGAACGCCAGAAGGAATCCGCCTCGTGCCCAGCGTCGCCCTCGCCACCTGCCGTGAGTTCCCCAGCCTCGATGCCGACGACCGGCTCGTCCTCCCCGAGCTCGAGCGGCTCGGCCTCACGCCGGTGCCGGCCGTGTGGACCGACGTCGACGTTGACTGGGCGTCCTTCGCCGCGGTGGTGCTGCGCGAGACGTGGGACTACTCCGAACGCCGCGACGAGTTCCTCGCGTGGACGCGCCGGGTGGCCGACGTCACGCTGCTGCTCAATCCGGCGGCGGTCGTCGAGTGGAACACCGACAAGCGCTACCTGCGCGACCTGGCCGATGCCGGGGTGCCGGTCGTGCCGACGCTGTTCGTCGCGCCGAGCGACGACCCCGACGGCTGGCGGCCGCCCGAGGGCTACGACGACTTCGTCGTCAAGCCCGCCGTGTCGGCCGGTTCCCGCGACACCGTGCGCTACTCGGCTTCGGGCCCGATGGACGCGCCGCGCTCGCAGGTCCGGCGACTTCTCGAGGCCGGTCGCACCGTGATGGTCCAGCCTTACCTCGACGCGGTGGACGCGGCGGGCGAGACGGCGGTGCTCTTCATCGGGGGCGAGTACTCGCACGCCATCCGCAAGGGCCCGCTGCTCGTGCGCGGCGTCGAGGGCGCGCGCGTCGAGGGGCTGTTCGTCGAGGAGCAGATCGACCCACGCGAGCCGTCCGCGGACGAGCTCGCCGTGGCCCGCGACGTGGTGGCGCGCATCCCCGGCGGGGCCGACGCGGTGCTGTACGCGCGCGTCGACCTCATCCCCGACCCGATGGGCCGCCCGCAGCTGCTCGAGCTGGAGCTGACCGAGCCATCCCTGTTCCTCGCCCACTCGGCCGGCGCACCGACGCGGCTGGCGTCGGCGATCGCGCGCCATGCCGGCATCGACCCTGATGCCGCACCTCGCCGGTAGGCTGCGGGACATGAGCCAGGGTCCGGAGATGCGCGCGGGCGACGAGGACAGGGACAAGACCGTCACCCTCGTCCGCGAGGCTTACGCCGAGGGCCGGCTGTCGGCTGAGGAGTTCCAGCAGCGCATGGAGCAGGCGCAGGAGTCGAAGACCTACGGCGAGCTCGCCGCGCTGGTCAGCGATCTGCCCACCCGGGCGCTCGCGCCGGCGGCGCCGGTGGCGCCTCCGCACGCGGCGGCGGTCGCCGTCCCGGAGGAAGACAACCACAACATCCGCAACGGCTGGGCCGCCTGGGCCGGCGTGAGCGTCATGGTCAACGTCATCTGGCTGGCCACCTGGCTGACCGGCGACGGCGGGGCGCCGCCCTACTGGCCGATCTGGGTCATGGGCCCGTGGGGCGCGGCCATGGTCATCGGCACGCTCAGCAAGCGCGACCGCTGACCTCCGCGTCCCGCCCGTGAGCGGGACCAAGGTCCCCAGCGGCTTGGGACCTTCGGCGTGCGACACCCCGATGGGGCTGCCGGAAAATGGTTCGCACACCCGCGAGCCATGGAGGCCCTGTGTCGCACTACAAGATGTCCGTTCTCGAGGAGACCGGCTATGTGGTCCTCGACTCCTACGGCGGCGTCGTCGATCCGTCCGAGTGGCTGAGCCTCGAGTACGTCGACTGGAAGTCCTCCGGCGACACCCGCTTCGCTCCCATCGCCAGCGCGCAGGGCGAGATCGGCTGCAACGCCTTCTGGCACAGCGATCCCCCGCGCGACGACAAGGACGGCATCTGGATCGACTCGCAGGTCGCCAAGGCCCCGACGCTCGTCCAGCGGGTCAAGGAGGTCGACGCTCGCGTCGGCCGTTGCCGCATCATCGAACTGCAGCCCAACAGCTACGCGGATGCGCTCTACAACTCGCACCTCGACGACAACAACCGCCGCAACCCCGACGGCGAGGGCTGGGTCATCCGCCAGTTCATGCAGCTCACCGACAACCCCGGCTCGTTCATGATCCTGCGCGAGGACATCGACGACCCGAGCACCGAGACCCGCATCGCCCTTCCGGCCGGCGCGCAGCTCGTGGTCGACTCCGAGCGCATGTGGCACTCGGTCTGGCACGTTGGAGACGAGCCGCGCTACTGCCTCATCAACTCCTTCGAGTCCGGCCCGGCCCTGGAGAAGTGGATCTTCGAGCGCAACCCCGTAGCGAAGGTCGAGTCGCACCCGCTCGATGCCGGATTCCTCATCGAGATGGAGGCCGAGGCGCAGGCCCGTCGCGCCGCGCGCACGGCTCATTACGGCTACGACCCGTCGCGCGTCTACTCGGAGATGTAGCACCCAAGCACACAGGAAGCCCGGCGCCCCGAGCGCCGGGCTTCCTGTGTTTCTCGGTCAGAGCACCTTGGACAAGAACGCCTGCGTTCGCTTGTGCTGGGGGTTGTTGATCACCTCTGCAGGATCACCCTCCTCCACAACGACCCCGTTGTCCATGAACACGAGGGAGTCGGCCACCTCGCGGGCGAAGCCCATCTCGTGCGTCACGACGATCATCGTCATGCCGACGCTCGCCAGTCCGCGCATCACGTCGAGCACCTCGCCCACGAGCTCGGGGTCCAGCGCCGACGTCGGCTCGTCGAACAGCATGAGCTTGGGCTCCATGGCCAGGGCCCGGGCGATCGCCACCCGCTGCTGCTGGCCGCCGGACAGGTGAGCGGGGTAGGAGTCGGCCTTGTTGGCCAGGCCGACGCGGTCGAGCAGCGCCTTGCCCCGCTCGGTGGCGTGCGCCTTGCTGTGGCCGTTGACATGGATCGGCGCCTCGATGACGTTCTCGAGTGCGGTCAGGTGCGGGAACAGGTTGAAGCGCTGGAACACCATGCCGACGTCGCGACGCTGCTCGGCCGCCTCGCGCGGCTTGAGTTCGTACAGCTTGTCGTGCTTCTCGCGGTAGCCGACGAGCCGGCCGTCGACGAGTAGACGCCCCGCGTTGACCTGCTCGAGGTGGTTGATGCAGCGAAGGAAAGTGGACTTGCCTGAGCCTGACGGCCCGACGAGGCACATGACCTCGCCGCGGTTGACCGTCAACGAGATGTCGCGCAGCACGACGTGCGAGCCGAAGCTCTTCATGACGCGCTCGGCCTGCACCATGGGGACCGTCGTCGTGGCGTCAGTCATGGGGACTCGCCTCCGAGAGGGTCTCGACGTCGGCCTCGGGCAGGCCGCCCTCGTCACCGGCCGCGGCGAACTGCGTGTGCCCGCGCGCGAAGCGCTTCTCGAGGAAGTACTGCACCACCATGAGGATCGACGTGAAGAACAGGTACCAAGTGGAGGCGACGAGGAGCAGCGGGATCGGGTTGAAGGTCTCCGACGAGATGTCGCGCGAGCGCGTGTAGAGGTCGGTGGCGACGGGGACGGCGGTGACCAGCGACGTCGTCTTGAGCATCGAGATCACCTCGTTCCCCGTGGGCGGGATGATGATGCGCATCGCCTGCGGCAGCACGATGCGTCGCATGGTCAGCGACCAGCTCATGCCGAGGGCCTTGGCCGCCTCGTCCTGGCCGCGGTCGACGGACAGCAGCCCGGAGCGCACGATCTCGGCCATGTACGCGGCCTCGTTCAGGCCCAGGCCGATGACGGCCAGCCAGAACAGGCTGAAGGACGCGGTGGTCGGCAGGTCGAAGAGGTTGGTCACCCCGGGGATGCCGACGGAGATGCTCGGGTAGATGGTGGCGAGCAGGCCCCAGAAGACCAGCTGCACGTACACGGGAGTGCCGCGGAAGATCCAGATGTACACCCAGGACACCGTCTTGAAGACGGGGTTGGGGGACAGGCGCATGACGGCGAGGAGCACGCCGAGCACGACCGCCAGCAGCATCGAGTAGACGGTCAGTTGGAGGGTGACCAGGGCCGCCTTGGAGATCCGCTGGTCGAAGACGTACTTGCCATAGGCCGACCAGTCGTAGGCCTCGCGATGGCTGGCATCGACGATGAACAGCACGACCCACGCGATGAGCAGGAACGAGATGAGCCAGCGCCAGGGATGGCGCAGCTTGACGGCCTCGATGGGTGGCAGGGCCTCATGCGAGTCCGGGCGGACGCTTGCGCGCCCGCCCGGATCGTTGGACATGGTCGACATGTCCGAATGCTAGGACTGAGCGCCGTTGATGGTGATGTCGGTGATCGCTCCGCCTTCGACGCCCCACTTGGAGAGGATCTCCGAGTAGGTGCCATCGGCCTGGAGCTCGATGAGGGCGGCCTGGAGCGCGGTGCCCATGGCCGAGCCCTGCGGCACGGGCATGCCGTACAGGAAGATGTCGTACACGTCGCCCGCGATCTGCAGCTTGCCCTTGCTCTGGGCCACGGCGTACTGGGTGACGGGCGAGTCGGCGCTGAGTGCGTCGGCGCGGCCCAGCGTGACAGCGGCCGTTGCCTCGTCCTGCGTGTCATAGCCGAGGATCGAGATCTCTTCCTTGCCGGCGTCGGTGCAGGCCTTCGACTTCGCGGGGGCGTCGTCGAGCGCCTCGGTCGTGCCGTTCTGCACGGCGAGGGTCAGCCCGCAGGCGTTGTTGGGGTCGACGTCCTTGCCAGCGGCCGAGGCCCACTGGATGCCGGCCGTGTAGTAGTTGACCATGTCGACCTGCTGCTCGCGCTCCTTCGTGTCGAAGAAGGAGGAGAGGCCGAGCTGGTACTTGCCGCCGGTGATGCCGGGCAGGATGTTGTCGAACTTGGCCTGCACGTACTCGGTCGACAGGCCGAGCTTCTCGGCGACGGCGTTCATGAGGTCGACTTCCCAGCCGATCGGGTTGCCGTCGGCGTCCTTGTACTCGTTCGGCGGGTACGTCGCGTCGATGCCTATCACGAGCTTGCCCGTGGAGGCGATGTCGGCGGGCACGAGCGAGGCGGCGGTGACGGCTGCGGCATCACCCGAGGGCGCGGCCGATGCGGCGGTGCTCGCGGCGGCGGAGGCCGCGGCGCTGCTGGCCGGCGCGGCCGCGGACGAGGTCTCGGAGGAGGTGGAGTTGTTCACGCAGGCGGAGAGCGAGAGAGCTCCGACGGCGAGGACGCTGGCGGTGACGAGCAGGCGCGTGGCCTTCATTGTTTCCCTTCCGGAATGGACGGCTACATCCGTGCTGGATGTCGATGGCGGGTGGAGAAGAATCGCTCCGCGGGGTGGGGTAGATGGGCATGCTACAACGGCTGACGTAACTCGTTCGTACCCGAATGAGATCATGCCCACGTGACGAACATGTTGCGGCGGAATCGTTATCGAGGACAATCGCGACATCGGCGACAAGGCCGACATCCGTTCCCAGGAAGGGCGCACTCATGACCCACGACGCTGCCGGCACCGTGACTCTCGCGCACGGCGCGCAAATGCCGCGTATCGGGCTCGGCACCTGGCCGATGGACGACCGGGAGTCGGAGCGGGTCATCGCGGACGCGATCGCGGGCGGCTACCGGCTCATCGACACGGCGGAGAACTACGGCAACGAGAAGGGCGTCGGGGCCGGGGTCCGCGCGAGCGGCGTCGACCGCGGCGACCTCTTCATCACGACCAAGTTCAACCGCGAGTGGCACAGCGTCGCCGGCGTGAGCGAGGCCTTCCAGCGAAGTGCGGAGCGACTAGGCGTCGACTACATCGACCTGCTCCTCGTCCACTGGCCCAACACCGACCAGGACCGCTACGTCGAGGCATGGGCAGGTCTCGTCGCCCTCCTCGACTCCGGATCGGCGCGCGCGATCGGGGTCTCGAACTTCAAGCCCGCGCACCTGGCCCGGATCATCGAGGCGACGTCGGTCACGCCGGACGTCAACCAGGTCCAGCTCAGCCCACTGGTCGCCCGTCGGGAGATCCGTGAGTTCGACGCCGCGCACGGCATCGTGACCCAGAGCTGGAGCCCGATCGGCCAGGGCAACGACCTGCTGCGCTCGCCGGAGGTGCTGGCGGCCGCCGAGCGCGAGGGCTGCACCCCCGCCCAGGCGGTCCTCGCCTGGCACCTGGCCCACGGGCTGTCGGTGGTGCCGAAGTCGTCCGACCCCGTGCGGCTGCGCGAGAACCTCGCTGCTGCCGGCATCCGACTCAGTCCGGAGACCATGGCTGCGTTGGACGGCATGGACGGCCGGGAGGCTCCGATCGACTCCGACGAGTTCGGGCACTAGGACGTCGCCTTCCGCGTAGCCTTGGCAACCTCGTCGATGGAGCCCAGGAGGGGTACATGAAGTCAGCCCGCATTCTCATGACCGTTGCCGGCGTCGGGGCGGCCAGCCTCGCCCTGGCGCCGTCCGCGATGGCCGCAAAGGCCCCTGTCGACGTCATCGACATCAGCGGCACCTGGAAGACGGCATCCGTCGTCATCGACTCCGGCGCCCCCTACTACTCGATGACGCTGACGCCTGCATGCAAGCCGGCCACCTGCTACAACGGCGTCATCCAGTTCCACTTCACCGACGGCACGGTCGGACCGAAGATCAAGATCGGCGTTGCGCACGACAGCAATCCGACGTCGTTCGGCGTCGTCTTCCCGGGCGGCAACTTCATCGACAACAAGAACGTCATCCGCGGTCACGTGAACAACGACGGCAGTCTGACGCTGTCGCGCTGCTGGCTCTACATGACGGAAGCCAGCCGGGCGACGGCCGACACGCTCTGCGACTTCCCCGCCATCGCGAACTAGCTGGACCGGCGTGGGACAGGGACCGCTCTCCGGTCTCAGGGTCGTCGAACTGGCGGGGCTTGGGCCGGCCCCGCATGCCGCGATGGTGCTCGCCGACCTGGGCGCCGACGTCGTGCGCATCGAGAGACCGCAGGGGCGGCACCTGACCATCGGCCACCCCGAGGACGATGCGGTCCTGCGGGGACGCACGTTGGTCGAGGCCGACCTGAAGTCCGACGAAGGCCGCGAACTGGTCCTGCGGCTGGCCAGCCGGGCCGATGTGTTCATCGAGGGCCTGCGGCCCGGCGTGGCCGAACGCCTCGGCATCGGACCGGACGAGTGCATGGCCGCCAACCCCCGGCTCGTCTACGCGCGGATCACCGGCTGGGGCGGCTTCGGTCCCCTCTCCCAGGAGGTCGGGCACGACATCAACTACGTGGGCCTGACGGGCGCCCTCCACGCCATGGGACGCGCGGGCAGTCCGCCGCCACCACCGCTGAACCTCGTTGGCGACTATGGCGGAGGATCCATGCTGCTGCTCGTCGGCATCCTCTCAGCGTTGTTCGAGAGGTCGCACTCGGGACGCGGCCAGGTCCTCGACGCGGCCATGGTGGACGGCACCGCGCTGACGTCGCAGATGGTCCTGTCGCTGAGCGGCATGGGCCTGTGGACCGACGCTCGAGGGGACAACCTCCTCGACGGCGGCGCCCCCTTCTACGACACCTACGCCTGCGCGGACGGGCGCTTCGTCGCCGTGGGCGCAATCGAGCCGCACTTCTTCAACGCGCTGCTGAGCGGCCTCGGCCTCGCCGCAGGGGAGGTCGGCGAGCAGCTCGATCGCGCAAGCTGGCCCGGAATGCGTGCCAGCTTCGTGACCGCCTTCGCCTCGAGATCCCGTGATGAGTGGGCGGCGCACTTCGCCGGGACGGATGCGTGCGTGACTCCCGTGCTGACGTTCGCCGAGGCGGCCCGGCACCCGCACCTGGCCGCACGTGGCACCTACGTCGAGGTGGACGGGGTGCAGCAGGCCGCGCCTGCACCACGATTCTCGAGAACGCCAGCCGGAGCTCCGCAGGCATCTGCGCCTACCGGCAAGCTGGATCCTCTGGATGTGCTGGCCCGCTGGGACGCGTCTTGACGCCCCTGATCCCAGACGACCGGCCCCGGTTGGCGGCCTCTAGGCTTGCGGGGTCTGAGCGCGACGGCTCACGGAGGTGATCGTCGTCTCGTCCGGGTCGCTAGCTCAATGGTAGAGCTGCGGACTTTTAATCCGTAGGTTCGGGGTTCGAGCCCCCGGCGACCCACTTCCTGAAATACACTGCGGCGCAACGACTTTCGGGCTTCGTGTGCAGGCATACGAGACACGAAATCTCGCCTTTCGCCCTTTCCTTCGCCCTTACTTCTCTGGTGATGCTGGAGGTGCCTCGGTGGCTCTCTGTGAGACTCCGTGGCGGTTGGCCCGGGGCGAGTGGCGGATTCGGACTTCTCATGCCGGGTCACCATCGCGCGCACGGACCGCCATTCCAGGCCAACCTCCTTGATCCACGTCGACTTCCCTCCCGCCATTGATTCCGGACTGCCGCGCCCCGCGGCAGGAAGTCGCTGTCAGCCCTGCTGCCCAAGGTCCGGCAGCGTGACCGAGCGTGGATCCATTCGCGTTCGTGCGGTGATCAGCGACCCAACGCACCACCGGGGATCGCGCGGCAGCTGCCGGGCCTGGAGCCGCAGTGGCCGGGTGGGCGACGTCGCGAGGACGGGGTTGGCGGAGGATCTACTGCGCGAGTCCCGGCCGGTGTTCGGAGGGTCGACGCCGAGTCCCCCCGTCGACGTATTCGGGGACCTTCTCACCCGGCCGCGATACGACGCCTACTCCTTTGGCCAGGAGGCCACGATCGCCTCTGCTTGGGCGATCGCAGGCCTTACGGCGGCGTAGAGCTCATCCCGAAGCGACGCTGCCCATTCGGCGGCGATCGTCGTGACGTCGCTGGCGATCTCCGTGTAGCGCCAGGCGCGCTTGGGCCGATCCACGCGGTCCCAGGTGAGGTGGCTCACCTGCGTGTTCGTATCGAAACGCAGCTCTTGCAGGCGCTCGGCCGCGTCGATGGACGCTTGTGTGGATGGTGCCCAGTCGCTGCCGTCTCCTGTGAAGTCACTTCGATAGAGGTCCGTCGCATTTTCGTCAGCCTGCTTGTCGAGCAGGAACTCACGCGCGTTTCGCGCGTGTATCGCCATCGATTCGACGTGCGAGTCGTGCACTGACCCGAGGAGTGGTCCCCCCGATGCGGATGTAAGCCGCAGCCGCAGGAGCGTGTCGGCTGCGTCCGCGCACCGCTGGATTTCATAGCCGACGTGGTCCATTGCGGCGATCTGCTGTAGGAGCAGGCGCGCCTTCCTTGCCACGGTCGGCCTACTTCGACTCGCAGGTGCAGTAGGCCTTGTCGTTGCCGCAGTGGCTGCAGGTGTGCTTGGGGTCACCGGTCTGTCGGGTCTCAGTCATGCTCAGAGTGTGCCCGTTGGCGCGGCTATGGACGAGCCCGACCCCGCTGGCAGTCCTCGATGAAGTGACGCCACCTCGCCAGGATTCTCACCCCCTTCGAACAGCCACCTCGCCGTAGGAAGCGGGCGGCATCTGAGGAGTCGGCGGGGAATGGGCCACCCAAATCTTCTCAGCCCACACCATGTACTCATAGGGGTTGCGATCAGGCACCGCTACCGACCACCGTCGGCATTCCTGGTGCGATCAAGAAGCCGATCCCGGTCAGCAGGGCCGTCATCGCAATCCCGCCGCAGTACACGTACGAGTTCGACACCAGACCGGCGAACGGGTTCCCGTCCGCGACCAGACTCTGATACCGCGAGTACTCCGACAGCGTCATGAACCCAAACAGGGCGCTGCCGATCAGCAGGAACACGCCAATGACCTTCATGACTCCCCCATTTCATGCGGGCCAATCCCGCTCTTCCACTGTCTCAAGGACGTGTGACACCGCGTTGATTTCCTGTCCTACGAAGGGTGAGCATCGGTGGGGGCGATGTGGTCGAGAGGCTTCGTTGTATTGCGCGATCACGGGTGTCAGCGAGTCGAAGTCGGGAATGCCAGCCGCGCTGATCAAGTCGCGGGGGTTGAAGTTAGTCGATTGCGGACAGTCCCCAGACCAAACGCAGGAGGGGGTCTCGACACCAAGGTGAGGATGCCAGATCAGGCGGACTCAGTTTCCACTCGCGCGTTGTTCGGCCGCGCCGATGTCGTCGGATCAGCTGCCTCGCTGACCTACAGGAGTCTGCCGCGGGGACTCCCGGAGGGCAAGCAACGGGCATGAGTCGCAGGGGCGGCCCGGCTTGCAGGACGGTGACCTCAGGGCAGCAGGAGTAGGGAGAGAGTTCGCTCGGGGTACGCGCGACACCACGCGAGCCACAGGGCGTCGATGCGCTCCGGGAGTGTGAGCTGGAGGTCGAGTCGCAGTTTGGCGCGGGCGGGATCCTGGCTGCGTTCGTCCTGGGCTCGGGCGTAGTACTTGTTGGTGGTGCGCACGTCGGCGTGTCTCAGGAGCGCAGCGGCTTCGTACTGCGTGCCACCGCTGTCGACGACGACACTGGCCGCGTAGGCGCGGAGATCCTTGATGTGGAGGGCGCGTCGACGTGGGTCGAGTTCGGGCAGGGCCGGGTCGCCGACGAGCCCTGCTGCCTTGCGGGCTGGGTACCACACGCGTTTGGACCAGTCGGAGTGATCGATCGTCATCGTGGGCTTCATCCCGCGGCCGAAGCGAGTGGGCTTGAACAGCAAGTCTCCGCCGAGTCGGTCCTCGACCTCCCGCGTCGAGGCGAGCTCAAGAAGCGCCTCCCACAGCGGTGTGGGCAGGGGGATGGTCTCCGCGAGCCCGCCCTTGACCTCCTCGACCTCCCAGGTGGCGGAGGCCGCGTCCCAGGCGAAGATGCGGCGCACGCTCAGGCGCGGGCGGCTGGGCCACACGTCGGAGACGGCGAGGCTGACGGCTTCGCTCCAGCGCAGGCCGCCCCACGCGATGGTGAGGATGAGGAGCCGGTCGTCCAGTAGCGGCGGGTTGCTGGCCAGTTCCGCGAGCTCTCCCCAGCTGGGGAGGAGGACGGGGTCCGCGGTCTGACGCTGGCTGCGGCCCTTCTTGGTGCTGGTCCGTCGCACTTCGCGGGCGGGGTTGACGGCGAGGCGGCCCTTGCGGACTTCCCAGGCGAGGGTGGCGCGGACGATGGCGAAGGCCTTGGTGGCGCGGCGGTGCGCGACACCAACGTCGCGCATCTGTCGAAGCCACAGGTCGAGGGTGGGGCCGTCGATCTTGTTGATCGGCACTTTGCCGAGGTTGGCGTAGGGGTGGGTGATGACGTGCTGGAGGACTTCGCGGTAGTCGCGGACAGTATTGAGGGCGATGGGGTCCATGCCGTCGTTGCGTCGGTCCTCGATGTACTCAGTGACGACGTCCCGGAGGCGACGCACGGGGTCGCCGGGCTTGCCTGTCGGCTTGACCTTGCGGCCGCGGTCGATGTCGGCGATGGTCTCGTTGAGGGCGCGCCGGCATTCGATCTCCGAGTCGTAGCGTCCGGGCACGGCGCGGCGGTGCGGGTCAAGGCGAATGGGCAGTCTCCCCTGCCAGGACCCGGATCCCTTGGGGTCCTCGCGGACCGATCCTTCGAATCCGCCCTTGCGTCGTGTCATGACTACCTCCGGTGTCTGGTTGCGCCTCTCGGCGATGGTTCTTGTGCATGGGCCCGAGGTGGGCCTTCGCGGCCGCGCGTGTGGATGAAGTACGCGATTTCGGTCGCTGTGGACAGGCGAGGGCGTCAGAGGGCGTGGTTCTCGCGGCTGTCGACGAACGCGTCGATGTCGGCCTGGGTGTAGCGGACCAGGCGGCCGATGCGCCGGCACGGGATCTCGCCCTTGGTGGTGAGCTGCCGGACGAGGGTTCGCGAGATGCACAGCGCCTTGGCGATCTCATCGGCGGTGAACAGGGCGCGCGGCACGATGCCCAAGCCGGGATCGAGGTCGGTCGTGGTCTGGCTCATGGCTACACCGCCATCCGGTGCTGCAGCGGTGCTGGCGTCGCGGGGCCTGGTGGCTGCGCGGTGTTGCCGGTGGCGCGGGCGTGCTCGACGGCGATCAGGGCGGTGGTGTGCTGGCGGGCGGCGGTGCCCATCGCGGTCTTGACGGCGAGCAGTCGGGTGATGCGGTCGTCGAGGAGTCCGGTCAGGGGCGGGTCGGCGTCCATCCGGTCCAGCCATCCGGGGACGAGTGCCATCGGTGAGGGGCTGAGGATCCGCGCCGGCAGCCGGCCACGCCCGGCGATGACGGGTTCGGCGCCGTCGCCGGGGCGCATCGCCTGTCGGGCGAGGTCGAGGGCGTGCGCGCGGACAGCGGCGCGGGTGGGGACGCGCCCGTTGTCGACGAGGTCGGTGATGCAGGCGGTGACCTGGGCCTGTTCGGGGGTGAAGTTCGGCTCGGCGCCGGAGTCGAGCAGCCGGGTGGCGGCGACGTGCTCGGTGGCGGCGATGCGGTGCAGCAGGCGCTGAGCCTCGGGGACGGTGATCTGTCGGGCGGCGGCGACCTCGCTCGCGGTGGGGAGGTGGTGGCCGTCGGGGAGGGCGTCGGCGACGGGCCAGCGCAGCACCTCGAACAGCAGGGCGTCGGCCTCGCGGATCACGTCGGGGTGCGGGTGGGCGGCGGTGCGGCCGGCGGCGCCTTCGAGTGTGGTCGCGAGCGCGTCGAGGAGGCGCGGGTCGTTGTCGGCGTAGATCGCGGCGGCGAGGGTGTCGGGGTCGGTGTGGCGCAGGGCGGTGAGGATGTCGGTGATCGTGATGGCGTGCATGTCGCCTCCTGGCAGGTCGTTTGTCCTTCTGACCTGCACGACGGCGAACCCCTCGTGGTGCCTCGCAAGTTTCGCGGGCGACCGGTTTCGCGGCCACCCTGCTGTCGCTTGCCTATCGGCGGGCGGTCTCCAGGGGCAGCCGCAGCACGGTGGGGTGGGCGGAGCAGTCGATGGTGGCGCCGGCGGGGACGGGCGGGTCGGTGGGGCGGACCCGCTTGGAGCGGGCGCCGTCGCGGATGACCTGGGGGTCGGTCAGCAGCCAGGGTTCCCAGCGCATCTTGCGGGCGATCTTGACCATGCGGCGTTCCTGCCGCGGGGGCGGGGTGACGTCGAGGTCGCGCCAGTGGGCGATGTTCACGGGCCGGGTGGTGATGAACGCGATGAGCTCCTCGGACCAGTCCCACTCGATCAGGACGGGGACCAGGGCGGGCCAGTCGGCGGGGCCGCGCAGGCTCATCCGCTGCAGCTCCATCGGGGTGGGGCAGCCGTGGCAGCGGACGGTGACCCCGAAGCAGGTGGCGAGCCGTTCGAGGGCGTCCTCGATGCCGGGGTGGATGGACCGCCCGGGCCGCTTGCGGGGGACGGCGAGGGCCTCGAGCAGCTCGGTGGTCCACCCGAGGTCGTGCAGGACGTCGAAGATCCCCATGGTCGGGGTGTAGGGGTACTGGTCGGGCTCGAGCTCGTCGAGGGTCCCGTACCGGGTCAGCGGCAGGCGCCGCTTCTCCCGGCCGGCGGCCGCGCGCGCCTGGTTGGCGGCGTTCAGCGCGGACGCGTTGAGCAGCGCCTCCGGGTTGGGGTGGGTGCCGAGGCGGGTCCGCAGCGTCTGCCCGGGAAGGAGACGCTCGGTGAGGATGAGGACGACGTCGCCGGCGATGTCCGCCTCGCGAGGGGCGGCCCGCCGGGCGAGTTCGAGCAGCGTGAGGCACGCCTGGGCGGTCACCAGGTCGGGGTCGTTCAATAGCGGGGCAAGCTCGTCGTCGCGCATGGTGGGGCCTTCGGGTCTCGGGCGACCACGCCGGGCCGCAGACTGCTTTCTGACATTCGGCGTTATCCCCCGGCACTGCGGAGATCAAACCGTGACTGCCAGTCCGTATCCGGTCAGACCGTTTCGTGGGTAAAATGTGGGCCCCGACCATCGGGGGTCGAAGGCGGGCGGAGCGGGGGCGGGCGTGGCGGTCACGGTGCGGGATCCGGCATGGTTCGGCGCCGTCGTGCGCCAGGCACTGGTGCTGCGCGGGCATGCCACCCAGGCCGACCTCGCGACCGCGTCCGGGCTGAGCCTGAACTCCGTCGTCAACGTCGTCACCGGCACGAAGGACTCCTACCGGCTGGCGACCCTCGAGCACCTCGCCACCGGCCTCGGCGTGCCGGTGTCCCGGCTGGTGGCCTGCGCCACCGGCCCCAGCCGCCGCCCCGCCCGCCAGGCCGCAGCGGCCCTGCTGGACGGGACGCCGCGGCGCGGGCAGTCGGCGTTCCTGGTCACCGCGGAGGGCATCGACGCATCCGTCGTCGAAGCCGCCCTCGGCGCGGCACTGGCGTCCTTGTCGAGCACCCAGGCCGGGGCGCACCTGTCGATGCGCCCCGTCGACTGACCCACCACCCACGCAGTCACGGCCGCTGCCGCTGCCGCAACTGCGGCTGCGGCTGCGAAGGGGCTACGCCCAGGAGATGGGTGGGGGTGTGGCGGAGGTGCGGGGGGCGCTGGTGTCCAGGCCGGCGGCCCGGACGTGCTCGATCGCGGGCTCGACCTGCTCCTGGTACTCGGTCAGGCCGAGGTCGTCGGCGATGCGAGTCATCACCTGTCCGGTGGACCAGTGGGTGGCGTTGCGGGCGTGGAACACCGCGATCGCGGCCCCCGTGGTGGACGCGAACCGGGTGCCGGAGAACTCTGCCCCGGCCAGGACGGTCTCGGTGACGTCCGCTCCGGTGAGATCGGCGCCGGTCAGGCCCACGCGGGTCGCGTCGGCGGCGCGCAGGTCGGCGCCGGTCAGGCGGGCGCCGTCGAGGACGGTCCCGCGCAGGCTCGCGCCCTCCAGGCGGGCGCGGTTCAGGGACGCGTCAGTCAGGTCGGCGCCGTCCAGCTGTGCGGCGGTGAGGTCGGCGCCGTCTAGGACGATGCCGGGGGCGGTGACCCGGCGAAGGTCGGTGAACAGGCACGACGCCGCGTCCAGGCGGGCGTCGGTCAGGTCGGCGCCGGTGAAACGCGCGCCGTCCAGGACCGCGCCGGACATCAGGGCACCGGCGAGGTTCGCTCCCGACAGGTCCGCACCGGTCAGGTCGGCGCCGGTGAAGTCGGCCCCGGCCAGGTCGGCGCGGGTGAAGTCCGCCTCGGCCAGGTTCTGCCCCGCGAACGTGCGCGGCGCGGGACGGGTCGCGTCGTGATCAGGGGTGGGGGGCGTGCGGTGGGCATTGTCGGTCATGACTCTCCTGGGGTCGGGGCTCTCCTACTGAATGCAACCGCTCTCATCGGGCCGGTGCCGCGCATCCGCCTGCGCGTCCTGCCCGTCCCCCGACCGTGAGTGTCACCGGTTCGCTACTCCCGCCGTCATACCCTCCTCACCCGCAATCCAAACCTGGGCTCGCTGGCGGGGGTGGTGGCATTCGGGGCCACTGCGCCTCGGGTGGCGGGGCGCGGCGGGCGGCCGTCCCGGGCGGGTGGAGGTCGCGCAGATAGGGGGCGTGCGGCTTCGCGGGGATCCAGGCGTCCGTGGTCTGCGCGAGGAGGCGGTCCGCCAGTCCGCTGCAGGCATCCATGGTCGGCACGCCGGCATCGATGGCCCGGATCAGCCGCCCCCGCGCTGGCGGGTCGCCGGCGGTGCGGGCGGAGCGGGCGAGGTCCAGCATCCGCTCGGTGTCATGTCGGATGACCCGGTCGTGGCGTTCGATGCTGCGCAGCGGCGCCAGGTGGGCCAGGACCGCGCGCCACTGGCCGGTCAGGTCCGGGCCGGTCGCGGGGTCGCGCAGGCCGCTGCTCGTCAGGACGTGGGAGGTCACCAGGCCGAGGGTGGCGACGTCGTGCAGGGTGCGGACGCTGGCGCGGCTGCGCTGGGCGTGCCGGTGCATCCGGGCATGGACCCGGTCCAGCCGCTCCCGCCACTCCACCGCCGGGTCCCCGGTGCCGATGGGCGCGCGGTGCAGGGGCAGGCCGGTGACGGCGGACATCGGGAACCGCAGCGCACCCTCGAGGGCGTACGTGTCCTGGAGTAGCCGGTCGGCCAGCGGCAGCGCCTGCTCGACCTCCGCCGGGGTCATCCCGGCCTGCCGGGCGCGCACCGCGAGCGGCTCGATCGGCGCGATGACGTTGACCAGGCGGGTCGCTGACGCGAGCAGCCCCCCGACGTCGGCGAGCGCGAGATCCCGCGGGGTGCCCGATCGCACCGCCCCCCGTGCGTCCTGGTGGGTGGCGACCAGGTCGGTCGCCGCCCGCACGAGTCGTAGCGACCGGGCCCAGTGCCCGGCAGCGACCGCCGACTCCGGCGTGGGCAGGGATACGGGGTGAGGACGACCGTGATCGATGAGGGTGTCGATCCAGGCGAGGGTGGCGATGACCGCCGGCTGCCGGAACTCCGGACACCGTCGCGGGGGCACACCTTCGCGCCAGGTGGCCACCCGGGTGGACCCGAGCACGGTGACCGTGTGCTGGCCGATCTCCGCCAGCAGCTCCGCTCGGATCGCGACGGTCGCCCGCGCGCCGCTGGTGTCGGGGAACCGCTCGCGGGCGAGGGCGTTCATGCCCTGATGGGCGGCGCGCCGGGCGTCGTCCATCAGCTCCCCGTACGTGACCCGGGGCGGCGTCACGGGAGGGTGCCGGAGATGGCGTGGTGGGCCAGCGCCGCCCGGCGGACCGCGTACCCGCAGGCATCGACCAGCGGCATCGGCAGCCGCGGGTCGTCGGCGGAGGCGACGAGGATGAGGCGGCGCAGCGCCGCCGTCAGGACGGCCCGCACGTCGCCGGCGTCCACCTCGGGCACGGTCGGGGCGGTGGCGCGGACGCCGGCGTCGACGAGGTCGTCCATCGTCCACGCCATCTGCGGCTCGACCCACACCGCGTCGGTCGTGGTCCCGGGCGGTGCTGCGAGGAGGTCGTTCAGGGCAATCGCGCGGATGAGGTACGCCCACGCCCAGGTGCGGTCGGCCAGGCCGGGGCGGCGGTTGATGTCCGCCTCGACGGTCGCGATCCAGGTGGTCAGGTCCATGACCGGTGTCCTTCCAATAGGGGGTACGGCAACAGGGGTGCTGGTGGGAGCGTCACGGTCGCGACCGGCCGCGGCACCGGTGAGCGGGGTGCCTGTGGACGGGCAGCGCCGTCCACAGGCCGCACGGCGGGTGGTCAGCCGGCGAGGCCGGGGGACGACGTGATCCGCGGCGCCGGCCGCGCGGACGGGGCGGGAGCGGGCGCGGGGCGGTCCTCGCCGTAGCGGCAGGTGTCCCGGCTCAGCCCGGACATCGCGTTGCTCCACGACTGCGGGGGCAGGCCCGAGCTGAGCGCCGTGCGGACCATGAGACCGAGGGAGTACTCGGGGTTGTCGGCCAAGGCTCGGTCCAGGGCGACGTTCGCGCGGGCGCCGTCGCCGCCGAGCCAGTGCACGATCGCCAGTGCCGTCGCCGCCGGCGCCACGTCCCCTGCCGGCGCGGACCGGACCAGGGCCGCCAGCCCGTCCGCGGCCGCGGGCTTCGGGCCGGGCGCCCGGCCCAGGTCCCACAGCGCGGTGTCCCGGACCCGCACGTCCCGCAGCCCCACCAGCGCCCCCGCGACCTCGTCAGGGCTGGACGGCTGCCCGGTGGTGATGCGGTCGACGTCGGTGATCGCCGCGTCGCGCCACGCCTCGAACCGCCTGCCGGAGCGGGCGCCGGGGACCAGCGCGGAGCGCGCCGCGACGAGGTCGCTGACCTGGGCGAGGGTCTGCGGGTCGGCGGGGGCCAGCTCGGCGACCAGCGCCTCGCGGCTGGGGGCCATGGCGGCGCCGGTGACGGCGAACTCCGCGGCCACGTGGGTGCGGACCTCATCGGGGATGACGCGACCCTGCGGCGGGCAGCACGAGGGGTCCTGGCAGCCGTACGACCAGCGGGAGATCCCGTCCGTGTAGAGGGCATCCCGCACACCCAACCCCGCATCGTCCAGCGACTCGATCAGCTGGTCGACCAGCGGCGCGGAGGGCAGCTCCGCACCGGACGCCGGGCGCGTCGAGCCGAAGACCGCGACGATCACCTCCGTCGACCCCGACCGGGACATCGGTTCCGCGGCCGACCGCGCGAGATCGGCCACCTCCGGCAACGTCATGGACAAGGGCGGGGTGTCGAACCGCTGCGTGAGCCGCACGATCGACGAAGGGCCCCCCGCATCCGGGCCCAAGCCCACCAGGACGACCGAGTCGTCGCACGCGAAGCCGAGCATGTGAGGAACCGACGCCAGGAACGCATCCGGGCTGGACAACGTGAGCGTGCTCGTCGAGGAACCGGCAGAGCCGGTCACCGGGAGAGAAGTCATGGCAGGAACCGCCTTGGAGGATCAGGCCCCGCGGATCGAGGCCGTTTCCCTCCACAACGGCATTCCTCGTTGGTGCCTCGCAAGTTTGGTTCGGACTGCTAAAGAGGAGGCATCCCTCCAGGTTGCTCAGGACCTGTGGGCTGCGTCGTGTCGATGCGAAAACAGCATGGGCCTTCGCCGGGCCCGGCGCACGCATGGGCACTAGTCGGTCTCCTTTGGCATCACGGGCACGCCTTGTTTTGAGCAGTAACGAATCCGGAACTTTCGTCGATTCCGCGCTTGGGCCTCCGGTGATCACAGCGCCTCCGACTTTGCCAGGGTTGTTGCGACACGGTCGGCCTTTCCCGATGACTGACGACGCCTGCCTCTGTCGGCGCTACCCACTACGGTGGCAATCGGGTCGAGGTGTACTTCGGTAGAGGGGCAGAGGTGGCAGACGGGGATGCTGGGCCGACCGACAAGTCGCCCCTCGAGAGCGAGCTGGGACTCCGTCTTGAGGACCTCGTACCGGGAGCGGCAGTCGCTGGATTGGCCGGTCCGAACCCCGTCGATGTGATCGCCGTCCAGTGGCACGGGGCTAACTTCGTGACGGTCACCTACCGCGACCATGTTGGAGCCCCTGCTCAAGCCGTTCTAGGTCGAGACCATGAGCCTCGAATGAGCCTCGCGACGGCCGGCCAGTCGCGCGCTTTTGATGGTGATCCCGAGTCCTGGCGGGTTGCGGCCGAGGCCCTCCGCATCCGGTATGCAGCGCTCTTCGATCCGATGCTCGCTATCGGCACGAGCGATCTGGAACCGTTGCCACACCAGATCCGGGCGGTGTACGGCGAACTGCTCCCGCGGACGCCACTTCGCTTCCTGCTTGCAGATGACCCGGCGCGGGCAAGACGATCGTGCGGGCTTTACGTCAAGGAACTGATCCTCCGTGGCGACTTGGCGCGCTGTCTGATTGTGGCTCCGGGTGGCCTTGTTGAGCAGTGGCAGGACGAGCTCTGGGACAAGTTCGGGCTTCGCTTCGAAATCCTCTCGCGGACCCTGATTGATTCAGCTGTAGAGGGCCAGGTGTTCGAGCAGCACCCCCTCCTACTTGCTCGGATGGATCAGCTGTCTCGCAACGAGGACATCACCGCGATGCTCGAGCGATCTGACTGGGATCTCATCGTGGTCGACGAGGCGCATCGAATGTCAGCTCACTACTTCGGTGCGGAACTCAAGACGACCAAGCGGTACTTGCTGGGCCAACTCCTCGGAAGGATTACCCGCCACCTGCTGCTCATGACGGCGACGCCACATTCGGGTAAGCAGGAGGACTTCCAGCTGTTTCTTGCGCTCCTCGATGGAGATCGGTTTGAGGGGCGCTACCGGGACGGTGTCCACACGGTCGAGCCCGGAGATCTGATGCGCCGAATGGTCAAGGAGGAACTCTTGACGATGTCTGGGACGCCCCTGTTTCCAGAGCGGCGTGCCTACACGGTCCCCTACGAGCTCACCGATGCGGAGCAAGACCTCTACGAGGCCGTGACACAGTACGTACGCGAGGAGATGAATCGCGCGGACCGACTGAAAGCGGAAGGGGAGGGCCGTCGCGGCAACACCGTCGGCTTCGCCATGACCGTGCTCCAGCGTCGATTGGCCTCCAGCCCGGAGGCCATCCTTCGCAGTCTCGAACGTCGTCGTGACCGGCTTGAGAAGCGACGCCGGGAGATGGCGGCTGTCGCGGCCGGGGGCACCACATCGGAGCAACCGCTCCAGCGACGCCTGGACGATTTGCTGGGTCGGGACGCCGAGGTTGGCATCGATGATCTCGAGGACTTCGACCCGGCAGAGGCTGAGGAACTCGAAGAGGATGTCGTGGACGCCGCGACTGCCGCGCGTACGGTCGCGGAGCTGCAGATCGAGATCGTTCAACTCACGGATCTAGCGGAACTGGCCCGCCGGGTGCGCAACTCCGAACTGACCGCAAGTGGACGGAACTCCGTTCGATCCTGACGGACAACGATCTTGCAGTTGACGAAGCCGGCAACCTCCGGAAGATCATCATCTTCACGGAACACCGTGACACCCTCAACTACTTGGTCGATCAAATCCGAACCCTGCTGGGCCGGGACGACGCGGTCGTGGCAATCCACGGAGGGGTTCGACGGGAGGAACGGCGCAAGGTCCAGGAACTCTTCACCCAGGACAAAGATGTCCGGGTACTTGTCGCCACAGACGCAGCCGGTGAGGGCTTGAATCTCCAGCGCCCACCTGATGGCCAACTACGACCTTCCGTGGAACCCCAATCGCATCGAACAGCGTTTCGGCCGCATTCACCGCATCGGCCAGACCGAGGTATGCCACCTGTGGAACTCGTGGCCGTCAGTACCCGGGAAGGCGAGGTCTTTGCGCGGCTTCTGGAAAAGATTGAGCAGCAGCGCCAGGCATACTCCGGCAAGGTGTTCGACGTGCTGGGCAATGCCTTTGAGAACCAGCCGCTCCGCGACCTGCTGTGGGAAGCCATCCGATACGGCGATCGTCCTGAGGTACGAGATCGCCTCAACACGGTGATCGACTCCACCGTCGGTGAGGGACTCGATCGTCTTCTGGCGGAGCGCGCTCTGAATCACGACGTCATGTCGGAGGCAGACGTAGATGAAATTCGTCGTCGCGTCGAGGACGCACAGGCCAGAAGGCTGCAACCGCACTACGTGCAGGCCTTCTTCTTAGCGGCTTTCGCGAGATTGGGGGGTCGGATCACAGCTCGCGAAGCCGGTCGGTTCGAAGTTACCCACGTTCCAGCCGACATCAGGGATCGCGATCGTCAAACCGGCAATGGCGCGCCGGTCCTGCCCAAGTACGAGCGAGTGACGTTCGAACGCGCTCGCATTCATCTTCCCCGCTCTCCACGTGCCGATCTACTTGCTCCGGGGCACACCCTTCTAGACGCGGTCGTGGACCTCACCGTTGAACGAAACCGATCGATCCTCAAGCACGGGACCGTCTTGATTGATCGGGCGGACCTGAGCGAAACCCCACGCTTGCTGGTCGCGATGACTCAATCGATCAGGGATGGCCATTCGCCATCGCAGACAATCTCGAAGCGTTTCGACTTCGTCGAACTCACTCCAGATGGCTCCTTGCGTCAGGCTGGGCCAGCACCGTACCTGGACTACGAACCGCCGAGTGAAGGCGAGGTAGACGGCGTCACCCGTGCTGCCGACGAGCCTTGGCTGGAGCGGGGTGCCGAGAACGTGGCCGTGGGTTGGGCAATCGAGAACTCACTCTCGGATCACTACACCGATGTTTCGTCGAGGGTCACGCCCTTGGTGGCCAAGGCCAAGGACCAGGTTCGCCAGCGACTCACAAGTGAGATCAACTACTGGGATGCTCGGAACTCGGAACTCTTGGACCTCGAAGCCGCGGGGCGGGACCTCAAGATCCGCCCGGAGACTGCGTATCGGCGTGCTCGCGACCTTGAACGTCGCCTCGAGGTCCGTTTGGCAGACCTCGAAATGGATGGCCGGTTGACGGCTGAGCCCCCCGTCATTGCTGGAGCAGCGTTGGTCGTGCCTCAAGGCCTTCTGGACAGGCTCTCGGGCGTTCGATCGGCACCGGCCGCGCAGTACGCGAGGGAGACAGCCGAAGTTGAGCGCCGAGCAGTTGACGCCGTCCTAATGGAGGAGAGAAGGCTCGGGCGTGACCCGCAGGAAATGGCACACAATCACCCCGGGATGACATCCGGTCAACACCCGTGGAAGGACCCGTAATCCGGATCGAAGTCAAGGGCGCATCTCGGGATCCGATGACTTCGTGATCACTCTCAAGCGGAAGTTCTCAACCGCCAAGAACCTAAGTGATCAATACCGCCTTGCGCTGGTGGACGTGAGTCCGGACGGCCGTAAGCATGATCAAGTTCGCTACCTCACCCGGCCATTCGACGGCACAGGGACCGATGATTTTTCGGTCACCCGCTTGACGCTCTCAACTGGGCGCGCACCTGGGCCGAAGGGGGTTCTGCGGAGTTGA
>JADKGE010000013.1 GCA_016717115.1 Actinomycetota bacterium | reverse complement strand
GGGCTCGGGGACGATCGGGCTGCTGGCCGTGCAGTTCGCCGTGGCACAGGGCGCCGACGTCGACGTCGTCGGGCACCACGAGGAGACACTGGCGATGGCGCGGTCCTTCGGTGCCCGCCGCGCCACCCTCTCCGACGAGGGCATCGAGGGCATCTACGACTCGGTGATCGACGCGACGAACAACAGCTCCGTGCCTGCCGATGCGCTCGCTCTGGTGGAGCCGGGCGGGCGCGTGGTGTACATCGGACTGGCGTCCGAGCCGAGCCTGATCGACACGCGGTTGATGGTCCTGGCCGACGTGACCGCCGTCGGCATCCTGTCCGCCTCCCCAGCGATGCAGGGCGTCATCGAGTACTTCGCGAGCGGGCGCGTCGATCCTCGTCCGCTGGTGGCGGCGACGGTGCCGCTGGCCGAGACGGCCGCGATCCTCGCGGGTCGTCGCCCGTCGGACGCCGGTCCGGGCCCGAAGATGCTCATCGATCCCCACGCTGGCTGAGGACGGTGGCCGTCCACGGGAAGGAGCCCGAGTCGCTCGTCCAGGGCGAGGACTGGGTGGGCCGGGACATCTCGCGCGAGATCCACTCGAGCGTGGCCTTCGTGGACGTCGACATGACGGATGCCGTCGACGAGGGCGCCACGTTCACCGACTGCACCTTCCGTGATGTCCGGTTCAACGCCTCGGCCCACGCGAACGCTGCGTTCGTCAACTGCACCTTCCAGCGCTGCTCGTTCTTCGAGGCGTCCTTCGTCGGATGCAAGTTCGTCGGGAGTCGATTCGAGCGCTGCACGTTCGCGCTCCTCCACGTCTCGGGCGGCGACTGGTCCTTCGTCGGCCTCGCCGGAGCCGACCTGCGCCGCGCGGACTTCACCGACGTCCGGATGCGGGAGGTCGATCTGACGGGTGTGCGCGGCGAGGGGACCACGCTGCGCCAGGTCGAGCTCGTCGGCGCGTGGCTGGACGGTGCCAACTTTGCCGGCGCCGATCTGCGGGGGTCCGATCTGACGACCATCGATCCAACCGTCGTCAGGCTGCGGGGCGCAGTGATCCTCTGGGACCAGGCGGTGCAGCTGGCCGGGGCCATGGGCCTGGACGTGCGCGCACCGAGCGACTGACGAGGCGCCGCTTCGGCGATGCGGCCGGACTTTTCGGGACGAAAGACCCGCAGAGTCGGGCCCTTGGGTGACGATCACCGCCGACTAAGTAGTAGATGCTTCAACTAGTGGCAACCGGCCACGGACAACAGGCGCCCGTCACCCATGTGCGCCACTCGGAGGAAGAAGAACATGCGCCGTCGCAGTCTCGACAGGATCCTGTCGGTCACCGGCCTCATCGTCGCCGTCGTACTTGCCATCGCGGGCATCCTGCTCATGTGGGGAGGCAACTTCGCCCACAGCACCGTCACCAGCGAGCTCACCGCTCAGAAGATCAGCTTCTCGGCGGACGCCGCCTCCCTCCCGCCGGACCTCGCCCAGTACGCGGGGCAGTCGGTCACCGACGGCCCGCTCGCGAAGGCGTACTCCGACCTGATCGGCGTCCATGTCGCCGGTATCGCCGACGGAAAGACCTACTCAGAGATCAGTGGCGAGTGGATGGCCGGCGGCAGCACCGACGAGACCCTCGCCGGGCAGCGCCAGACCCTCTTCATGGGCGAGACCCTGCGTGGCATGCTCCTCAACGCCTACGCCTTCTGGACGTTCGGCACCATCGCCGTCATCGCGGCCTGGGTGCTCTGGGTGGCGGCCGCGCTGCTCCTCGTCCTCGCGATCCTCGGCTTCCGTCACCTTGGCAAGACGCCCGACGACGCGCCCGTGTTCGAACCGAAGACACCGGTCACGGTGGCCTGACGGGCATACCCTGCCCCTGTGAGGGCTGAGCGTTCCGCGGCGGCGGCGCGAACGGATCTGGATCCGTTCGCGCCGCCGCTCCATTCGCGGGCGACGGCCGAGCGCCTGCGCCTGGCCTTCGACGGCTTGCCCGATCCCTACCTGATCGCCACGGCCGCGCGTGACCAGACGGGTCGGATCGTCGACTTCAGGTGCGTCGACGCCAATCGCGCCGCGTGCGAGCAGATCGGGAGCGATCTGGACGACGTCCTCGACCGCGACGTGCTGGACCTGGTTCCCGACATCGACTGCGCCGCACTGCACGCCGATTGCGTCCGGATGGTCGATGAGGCCACCCGGACTGGCGTGTTCGTCCCGATCTCGGCCGACATCCCCGGCGCGGACGGACGCTGGTTCGACGTTCGGGTCTCGACGGCCGGTGATGGGATCAGCGTCACCTGGCGGGACGTGAGCGCGCGACGAGGGTCGCTGCACGAGGTGTCGCGCAGCGAGCGGAGGTTCCGGCTGCTCGCCGAGAACGCCTCCGACCTCGTCTACTTCGCGGACGCTGCGGGCCGGGCCACGTGGGTGGCGCCGACGGTGACCCGTTCGCTGGGCTGGTCCGTGGACGAGCTCATCGGTTCCGTGATCACCGACCTCGTTCATCCGGATGACTGGGACGTCGTCGCTGCCATCCGCGAGGTCGCCGCCACGGGCGACGACGTGATCGCACTGCAGCCGGGGGCCGAGCATCCCGTGATCGCTCGCATGCGTCAGCGCGACGGTGCCTACCGATGGATGAGCGTCAGTGCTACCCGCGTGCACGAGCAGGGCAGTCACAGCAACAGCGTCGTCGTCGGCATGCGCGACGTGGACGAACTCGTGCACACGCAGCGGCTCGCCGAACGGGGCACGCGTGACGACCTGACGGGCCTGGTGAACAGGCTGTCGCTGATCGAGCGGATGGAGCAGCTCCTCGCCGAGAGCCGACGCAACGGCGACCAGCACGCCGTCCTGTACTGCGACGTCGACTACTTCAAGGAGATCAACGACACCTACGGCCACGCGATCGGCGACGACGTTCTGCGCAGGATCGCCACGCGCATCCGCAGTTCCGTGCGCGAACGGGACGTGGTCGCACGCCTCGGTGGGGACGAGTTCGTCGTCGTCCTGCACGGAGTCAGGGGACCGGGCGATGCCGAGATCGTGGCGGAGAAGATCCGCTCGGCCATGTCCGAGCCGCTGCTGGTCGACGGCATCGACCTGGCGTGCAGCTTCAGCATCGGGGTGGCGATGGTGCGGCCCGACTCGACGCCCGATCGGGTCCTTCGGGATGCCGACGCGGCACTCTACGAGGCCAAGGAGGCCGGTCGCGATCGCACCGTCACGCACCGGCAGGTGGCGACCGGGACCTGACCCCCGGATGGCGCTGGGCAGGCGACGTCAGCGGACGAGGCCGCCTTCCGTCAGCCAGCGCAGGACCTGCGTCTCTCGTGCCGTCCAGGCAGGAGGGTGATCTGTGCGCATGACGGCCTCGTTCGCTCGGAGAGCGATGTCCGCGGGCACCGTGACCGGAGTCAGCCCTAAGGTCGCCTCATACTCGTCCAGGACCAGGTCCCCACGCCGGTCAGACACGGTGCATGCGTAGTAGCGGGACTCCATCTCGAACCGTGCCCCAGGTTCGAAGGCGTCTTGACGATGCTCGACGACCGTGACGAGGAGCTCTCCGAACCCGTTGAGGGCCCTGCCGCACTCCTCGCCCACTTCGCGCGCGAGGGCCAACTCGTCCGTCTCCCCGTCGCGCCGTCCACCGCCAGGGAACTTGTAGTCGCCGATGGTGGGTGAGTGGATCATGAGCAGCCCCTCGCCGGACCTGATAACGCCCTTCACTGCGGCGCGCTTGATCACCTGACCGCCATGACCCTGAACGCCAATGACAAGCAGGTCACTCACCGCGTCTCCTCAGGCGAGGCTCCGTTAACTCGGTGGACCACGGTGTGCGTGGGTGCCGGGCCCCCCTGAGACTGCACGAGCAGGAGCTCGGCGATCGGCCACACTGGCCCGGAGTACGACTCCAGCAGCGAGACGCACGGTCGCGCGTCCGCTCCGCGTGTCCGCGCGACCGTCAGGTGCGGGCGCCAGGGCCGCCGTTCGAAGGCGAAGCCCCGACCGCGGAGGGCAGATTGCAGTATGCGCGCCACCCGGGTGAAGGCCTCACCCTCGGCGTCCGTGCGTCCCGAGACCCCCACCCACACGATTTGGCGTCCGAAGGCGCCGGAGCCGTGGAGCCGCACCGCGACGGGCGGCAGCGCCGGCGCCACGTCGGACAACGCCTCGGCTGCGTGCTCGACCCGCTCGTCGTCGACGTCGCCGAGGAACGCCATGGTCACGTGCCAGCGCGCCATGGGCTGCCAGTGCAGGTCGCGGGCCCTCGGCTCGCGCCGGACGCGGTCGATGGCCTCGTCGAGGTGGTCGATCGCCCCGAGATCAGGCCGCACGGCGACGAAGAGGCTCATGCCGGTGTCAGGCGGACGCCTCGTCGAGGACCGCGAGATCCTCGGTGCCCAGGGAGACCGACGCGCAGCCGGCGATGCCGTCCCACTGCTCGACGCTGCGGGCGCTGGCGATGGGAGCGGTGACCGTCGGCTGATGGAGCAGCCACGCTAGGGCGACCTCGGCCATCGTGCAGTGGTGCGCCTGAGCGAGGGCTTCGAGAGCGTCGAGCACGCGGTCGCCCCGTTCACCGGCGTACTGCTCCACGGCCACGGCGCGCGGGCTGTCGATGGTGCCCCCTGCACGGTACTTGCCGGTGAGGAACCCGCGCGCGAGGGCGTAGAACGGGAAGCTCGCAAGCCCGTGGGCCGCCACCACCTCGGCGACCTCGCCCTCGTAGTCCGTGCGGTGCATCAGGTGGTACTGGTTCTGGATCGCCTCGAAGCGGGCCAAGCCGTCGCGCCCCGAGATGCCCAGCGCCTCCTGGAGGCGGGCGGCCGAGAAGTTCGACGCGGCGACGTACCTGACCTTGCCCGCCCGCACGGCCGCGTCGAGGGCGCCGAGGGTCTCCTCGAGAGCGACCGAGTCGTCGTCGAGGTGGGCGTAGTACAGGTCGATGCGATCCGTGCGCAGCCGTCGCAGCGAGCCGTCGACGGACGCCGCGACGTTGGCTGCCGACGTGCCGCCTGCCTCGGGATGCTTCCCGACCTTGGTGGCGATGACCATCTCGTCGCGGTTGCCCCGCGCCGCCATCCAGTCGCCGATGATCGACTCCGACTCCCCGCCCACGTGCCCGGGAACCCAGTACGAGTAGGAGTCAGCGGTGTCGACGAAGTTGCCTCCCGCCGCTGCGTAGGCGTCCAGGACGTCGGCGGACGTCGGCGCATCGCACGTCCAGCCGAACACGTTGCCGCCCAGGCACAGCGGCGAAACGGTGAGGTCGGTCGTGCCGACGGCGCGGGTGGGGGACAGGTCGGCGAGCGACGTCATGAGGCCATCCTGTCATCTGCGCCGACCTCGTAGAGAAGGTCGGTGACGTGCCGGCCCTCGAGCAGGGCCCGGCCCTCGTAGCGGGTGACGGGGCGGTCGTCGGGCCGGTCGATCACGCCGCCGTGCCACCGAGCATCGCTCGCGAAGCAGGCTCGGATGGCGTTCGCGTACTCGTCCCAGTCCGTCGCGATGTGCCAGAAGCCCCGAGGCCTGAGCCGGTCCGCCACGAGCGTCAGCACGTCGGGCTGGATCAGGCGGCGCTTGTGGTGCCGGGCTTTCGGCCAGGGATCGGGGAAGTAGCTGCGCACCCCGGCGAGGGCGCCGGCCGGAATCATCGCGTCGAGGACCGTGAGGGCATCGGCCTCCATGACGCGCACGTTGGCGAGGGGGAGGTCGCCGATCCGGAAGAGCAGGTCGCCCACGCCGGGGGTGTGGATGTCGACGGCAAGCAGGCCGGTGCCGGGCTTGGCCGCGGCCATCTGCGCCGTCGCGAGGCCAGTGCCGAAGCCGATCTCGAGGACGACCGGGACGCCTTCGCCCCAGATCTCCGCGAGATCGAGGGGCTCGTCCGACAGGGGCAGGAGGAAGGCGGCCTGGTGGCCGAAGGCCCCGGACTGGCGCTGGGAGATGCGGCTGCGGCGCGGCTTGTAGGTACGGATGCGAGGCCGCAGGACGTGGGGGGCGACCTCAGTCACGCATCGACCCGCAGACGCAGCGGCGAGTTGACCCGATGTCTCCGGTCCTCGTCGATGCGCCAGACCGACTGCCTGCCACGCGAACGGAACTCCCAGAGGCCGTCCTCCGCGGGCCCCTCGGAGACGAGGGCTGTGTCCTCGTCGATACCGACGACCGTGGCCTCGGGCGTGAGAAGGGGCCGCATGACGAAGTCCGGGATCATCTTGCTGAAGCGGTCGAAGTGCGGGAGCACGCGCAGTTGCGGCACCACGCCGAGCCCGTCGACGCCGCCCTGCTTGGGATGCCTGATGTCGGGGACGTAGCCGCCCATCGCCATGGCGCCCGCGCTGCAGCCCGCGAGCGAGGCACCGGACCGCCAGGCGTCCGTGATCGCCGACCACACGAGGGTGTCGCGCAGGGTGCGGGCGAGGTGGCTGGGGTTGCCGCCCGACAGGTAGATGAGGCCCGCACCCGAGATCAGGTCGGCGAGTACCGGGTTCTCCGCATCGGAGCGCACGCGCACGTCGACGACCACCTGCTCGGCGTCCAGGCGGCGGGCGGACTCGGCCCCGAGGTGGAACCAGCGCTGCAGTGACGCGTCGCCCTCGGGGGCGGCGGCCGTGGCCAGTTGCACGTAGCGTCGCGGTCGGTCCTCGAGCAGCCATGCCTCGATGTCCTGCATCACGGGCAGGTACTCGCCACTGCCGACGAAGGCGAGGCGACCGGGCGTGTTCATCGGTCGAGCGTAGAAGACCCCGCTACGGACGTCGAACCCAGTGCTCCCGGTCGGGAAGCGGCGGCCCGACGGCGAGGCCGAGGACGAGGGCGACCACGTGCAGGAGGACACCGAACGAGATCACCGCCCACGTGCCGAGCACGAGGAGGGCGCCGCACGCGGCCGTGGCCAGGGCGAAGGCGGTCATGCGCAGGCTGGCGGACGTCGTGAAGACCTGGGACTGGACGCGGGGGGCGGATTCCCTGGCCCGGACCTGGAACATGGCCGAGACGAGCGGCGGCTCGGTGGCGCCCATGGCGAACGCCGCCACCAGCAGCAGGGGCACCGTGGGGGCGAGGCCGACCAGGGCCAGCGTCGTTGCCGACAGGATCGTCGAGACGATGATCGCGCGATCCGGCCGCGTGACCGGGTGCCGCGTGAACCACAGGGCCGTGATGACCCCACCGGCCGCGAAGGCGCCGAGGATCACGCCGGTGAACTGGAGTGACCCGGCCAGTGACTGAGCCAGCAGGGGAGCGCTCACGAAGACGGCGGCGGTTCCGGCGAAGCCGAGGGTCGTGATGATCACCGTGCGCCGCAGGGCCACCCGGTGCGCGATCGTGCGCAGCCCCTCGCGCAGGTCGTCGAGGAGGGACGTGGGCTCCGCTGCGGGCGGCGCGGCCGTGAGCGGCAGCCGGCGCAGGACCACCAGGGCAGCGCCCAGCAGCGCGACGGGCAGCCACAGCGGAGCCGTCGTCGACACGGCGATCAGCGCCGCGGCGACGGGCGGCGCAACGACTGCCGCGACGCTGTAGGTGGCGGCGTCGGCAGCGTAGGCGTGGGTCAGCCCCGCGCTGGGGACCAGTCTCGGCAGCTGGGCGCTGAGAGCGCCGGTGATGGCGGGGTAGCCCACGCCCGCGATCACGGCCATGGCCATGACGACGCCGATGGGCGCGTGTCCGATGAGCAGTGCCACGGCCGTCAGGCCGATCGCCATGCTCGCTATGGCGAAGCCGAAGCCGCGCCGCGGGGTGGGCGATCGGTCGAGCAGGGCCCCGACGATGGGCCCGCCGAGGGCGGCGGAGGCCGTGAGGCAGGCGACGAGATAGGAGCCGAGTGTGGCGCTGCCGAGGGTGGCGATCGCCACGACGAGGACGGCGGGTCCGGCGGACTCCGTCGCCGAGCGGGCGAGGGTGGCGGTGGTGAGGTAGCCGGGGAGGTCGGAGGTCTCCGGTTCGGTCACTGCCCCACGGTAGCGGCGGCCTCGTCAGGGTAAGCGGCGTCGAAGAACTCGCAGAACGCCGAGTAGGCCCGGGGTCCGTAGATCGTCGCAGGACCGCCCTTCATCAGGAAGGTGACGCCGATCGCCTCGGCCGCCTCCTGCTTCGTGGCCCCAGCCTTCACCGCGCCCCTCGAGTGGGACGCGATGCAGCCGTCGCACTGCTCGACGACGCCGATCGCCACCGCGATGAGCTCCTTCGTCTTGGTGTCCAGGGCGCCCGGCGCGAACGCCGCGTGGTGCAGATCGCCGAAGCCCTTGTAGACGTCGGGGATCGCCTTGCGCAGGTCGCGGCCGAGGGGGGCGAGGTCGTCGAGGACGGTTTTTCCGTGGGAGTGCTCCATGGTGTCGACTATACCCCTGTGGGTATCTTGGATAGAGTGGCGACATGAAGATCGAGCCAGCGGTCACCCACGACATCGTCATGCGCCTCAAGCGGGCCAGGGGCCAGCTTGATGGCGTCATCAACATGATCGAGGAGGAGCGCAGCTGCAGTGACGTCGTCACGCAGCTCGCGGCCGTCTCCAAGGCCCTCGATCGAGCGGGGTTCAAGATCGTCGCCTCCGGGCTTCAGCAGTGCCTCGAGCGCGGCGACGATGCGGCGATGACCCGCGAGGAGCTCGAGAAGCTCTTCCTGTCCCTCGCCTAGCAGCCGGCCCGGTGGGCCGGGCCGATTCCCGCCGCGAGACCTCAGATGAAGGAGATGGCGCAATGACGACGCAGGTGTTCAAGGTGTCCGGGATGACGTGCAGTCACTGCGTGGCGTCGGTCACCGAGGAGATCAGCGGAATCGACGGAGTGAGCGAGGTGCGCATCGACCTCGTGCCGGACGGAGAGTCCGAGGTCTCCGTCGACAGCGCGCAGCCGCTCGATGTGGGCGCGGTCCGCGCCGCGGTCGACGAGGCCGGCTACGACCTGGTCGGCTGACGCCCACCCGTGGCGCAGTTCGACGTCGACGCGATCAACGTCGAGTCCCTCCGGCAGCGCACCAGCGTCAAGTGGCGCACCTTCGACCCCGACGTCCTTCCGGCCTGGGTGGCGGAGATGGACTTCCCCTTGGCGGCTGAGGTCGCGGCCGCGTTGCACGCCGCGATCGACCGCTCCGATACCGGCTACCGATCGCTCGACGGCCTGGCCGAGTCGCTCGTGCGCTTCGCCGATGACTCGTGGTCGTGGCAGTTCTCGCGCGACGACGTGTTCTGCGCCCCCGACGTCCTCAGCGCGATCGCGCACTCGCTCTCGGTCCTGACGCGGCCGGGCGAGGCCGTCGTGATCAATCCGCCCGTGTACCACCCGTTCTTCCCGGTTGTTCGCGAGGTCGTGGGACGCGGTCTCGTCGAGGTGCCGATGGCCAGGGCCGACGACGGGAGCTACGGGTGGGACCTGCCAGCCCTCGAGCAGGCGTTCGCACGACCCGAGGTCACGGCCTACCTCATGTCGAGTCCCCACAATCCGACCGGCTCGGTACCCAGCCGGGAGACGCTCGAGGCCATCTCGCTCATGGCATCGACGCACGGAGTGTCGGTGGTGGCTGACGAGATCCACGCGTCGCTGGTTCTGCCGGGAGCGGTCCACGTGCCGTACCTGTCGGTGGCGACCCCGGAGGCGTCCGCCGTGTCCGTGCTCTCCGCCTCGAAGGCGTGGAACCTCCCTGGTCTGAAGTGCGCGCAGGCCGTCGCGTCGCCCGCGATCGCCACCCGCATCACCGCGACCCTGCCGATGTCCGTCTCGTTCGGCATCGGGCACCTCGGGGTGCTCGCGACGATGGCGGCCTACCGCGACGGCGCCCCATGGCTCGGCGAGGTGATCGCGATCCTCGACGGCAACCGCCGACTCCTGGGCGACCTGCTGGCCGAGCACCTGCCTCGGGTGCGCTACACGGCTCCCGCCGCGACCTACCTTGCCTGGCTCGACCTTCGGGACTACGGACTCGGCGACGACCCCGCCGAGGCGCTCCTGGCGCGCGGCCGGGTGGCGCTGAGCGACGGCCCGAGTTTCGGCACGCAGGGCCGTGGCTTCGCCCGCCTCAACTTCGCCACGTCTCCAGCCATCCTGCGCGAGATTGTTGAGCGCATGGCGACCGTGGTCCAATAGGTCAGTGAGGCGTCTTCCCCGGGCCGTCGTGTCCGCCATGCTCGTCGGCACCCTGGCCGTGGGGATCGGCGTCCTCGACGCCGCCTCAGCGGCGGCGAGCGCCACGGCGAAGGATCGCTACGCGTTGGGTGACTCGGTCATGCTGGGCGCCAGAAACGACCTGAAGGGCCTCGGCTTCGCGGTCGTCGATGCGACTGAGAGCCGACAGGCGTACTCCGGGCCGGCGCGACTGCGTCAACGCGGGGACAAGCTGCCGTCGAACGTCGTCATCCACCTGGGCACGAATGGCACCTTCCCCCTCTCGGTGTGCAAGGCCATGGTGAAGGTCGCCGGTCCGGACCGTCGGGTGTTCCTCGTCACCGTGCATGCCCCGAGGTCATGGGCGAAGGGGAACAACGAGGTGATCCGGCAGTGCGACGAGGCCTTCGCCGACGATCGCGTTCACGTCATCGACTGGAACGGCGCAGTGACAACTCATCCGCGGTGGCTCTACAACGACCGCATCCACCTGCGGCCTGCTGGGGCGAAGGCCTTCGCGGAGCTCATCGACGTCACCGTCGACCGGGCCGCGGCCGACGCCCACTCGAAGGCCGTCAGCGAGGCATCCGGAGCGGGTACGGCACGGGTCATGGAGCAGTGACGGGTCCGCCGCTGCAGGTCGAGTTGGCGCCCGACTGCGCCGCCCTGAGGCGCGACCTCATCGAGCGTGCGATCCCCCCTGTGTCGGCGCTGCCGCCCGAGGAGGCGCGTCGCCTGAGCCGAGAGGGCAACCTCGCGGCCGCCGCGGCCTGGACGCCGCCGCTGGCCAGCCTTCCCGTCGTTGTCGATGACCTGCCTGTTCCCGAAGGCCTGGTTGCCATGCGGCGGTACCTGCCGACGGGTGCCGACCACCCCACGACCACGCTCATGTGGCTGCATGGCGGCGGCTGGGTGCTGGGCGACCTCGACACTACTGACGCCACGGCCCGTACCGCGTGCGCTTTGACGGGCTTCGAGGTGGTGACCGTCGACTACCGCTGCGCACCCGCCAGCCCCTTCCCTGCCGCCGCGCGCGATGTCCTCGCGGCGGCGGACTGGCTCCTGTCGACGCGAGGGGCAGTGGTGGTCGCGGGGGACAGCGCCGGTGGGAACCTCGCCGGAGTCGTCGCCCAGCAACGCGGCAGCCATCCGGCCCTGGTCGGCCAGGTGCTCGTCTATCCCTGCACGGATCCTTCTCTCGCGTCGCCGTCGGCCCACGCCTTCACCGAGGGCCCGTTCCTGTGCCGGCGGGACATGCAGTGGTTCTACGACCGGTACCTGCCTGTGGGCGCGGACCGGACGGACCCGCTGGTCAGCCTGGTGCACGGGCTGGCGCGCCACGATCTGCCCAGCGTCCCGGCCGTGGTCTACACCGTGGGCCATGACCCGGTGCGAGACGAGGGCATCGACTACGCCGCGGAACTGGCGCGCCGCGGCCATTCCGTCACCTGGCTCCACGCCCCTGAGCTCCACCACGGCTCGTTCACGAACTCGGGCATCCTGCCCAGCAGCGCCCGTCGCGTGGACGAGGTGTGGGCCGCGACGACCCGAATGTTCACCTGACCTGTGGACTTGGTCACACGTCAGCGCTTGCATGGCATTTGTGATCATCCGTACGGTGGATACCGGTGCATTCTGTGACCTTCGTGTCTCAGCGTGTTCTGCCCGTCATCCCTTCAACTGCACTGGAGCGCGTCCATGACTGTCCCCGGCTTGGAATCCCCGCCCACGAAGAACAAGCAACTCGTCGAGTGGGTCGAGGAGATCGCGGCGCTGACCAAGCCCGACGCGGTCGAATGGTGTGACGGCTCTCAGGAGGAGTGGCAGCGGCTGACGCAGAAGCTCGTCGACGGCGGCACCTTCATCCAGCTGAACCCTGAGATCCGGCCGAACTCCTTCCTCGCGCGTTCGGATCCGAGCGACGTCGCACGCGTCGAGGACCGCACGTTCATCTGCTCGCAGCGCGAGGTCGACGCCGGGCCGACCAACAACTGGGCAGAGCCGGCGGAGATGAAGGCGAAGCTCAAGGGCCTGTTCGACGGGTGCATGCGCGGCCGCACGATGTACGTCATCCCGTTCTCGATGGGACCCCTCGGATCGCGGATCTCGCAGCTGGGCATCGAGATCACCGACTCGCCGTACGTGGTCGTGAACATGCGGATCATGACCCGCATGGGCGAGGCGGCGCTCGACCAGATCGGCGAGTTCGGCGAGTTCGTGCCGGCGCTGCACTCCGTCGGCTACCCGCTCGTCGATGCCGACGGCAACGCCCGAGACGACATCGCCTGGCCCTGCAACCCCGACAAGTACATCGTCCACTTCCCGGAGACCCGTGAGATCTGGTCCTTCGGATCCGGCTACGGCGGCAACGCGCTGCTGGGCAAGAAGTGCTTCGCTCTCCGCATCGCCTCCGCCATGGCACGTGACGAGGGCTGGATGGCCGAGCACATGCTCATCCTCAAGCTGACGTCTCCCACGGGTGACTCCCGCTACATCACCGCCGCGTTCCCGTCGGCCTGCGGGAAGACCAATCTTGCGATGCTCGAGCCGACCGTGCCGGGCTGGACCGTCGAGACCGTGGGCGACGACATCGCGTGGATGCGCTTCGGCGAGGATGGCCGCCTCTACGCCATCAATCCCGAGGCCGGCTTCTTCGGCGTCGCACCCGGCACGGGCATGCACACCAATGCCAACGCCGTCCGCGCCCTGTACGCCAACTGCATCTACACCAACGTGGCGCTGACCGACGACGGTGACATCTGGTGGGAGGGCCTCACCGAGGAGCCCCCGGCGCACCTGATCGACTGGAAGGGTCGCGACTGGACCCCGGAGTCGCCGGAGCCGTCGAGCCACCCGAACGCACGCTTCACCGCGCCGGCAGGTCAGTGCCCGTCGATCGCCCCGAACTGGGAGGACCCGGCCGGCGTGCCGATCGAAGCCATCCTCTTCGGTGGCCGTCGCGCCACGAACGTCCCTCTGGTCGCAGAGTCCTTCGACTGGGCGCACGGCGTCTTCATGGGTGCCACGGTCTCCAGCGAGATGACGGCTGCTGCCGTCGGCGGTGTGGGCCAGCTGCGCCGCGACCCGTTCGCGATGCTGCCGTTCTGCGGCTACAACATGGCCGACTACTGGGGTCACTGGCTGAAGATCGGCACCTTCACCGACGCCGACAAGCTGCCCCGGATCTACCAGGTGAACTGGTTCCGCAAGGACGCCGAGGGCCACTTCCTGTGGCCAGGCTTCGGCGACAACTCCCGCGTGCTGGAGTGGATCGTGCGGCGCCTCGAGGGCGAGGCCGGAGCGGTCGACACGCCGATCGGTCGGGTTCCCGAGCCCGGCTCGCTGGAGCTTGAGGGGCTCGACATCACCGACGCCCAGCTCGCGGAACTGTTCAACATCGACCCGGTCACGTGGCTGGCGGAGTCCGACCTCACCGAGGAGTACTTCGACAAGTTCGGCGATCGCGTGCCCCAGGAGCTGCGCGGTCAGCTCGCGGCACTGCGCGACCGCCTGCGCTCCTAAGCGCCGACTGCAGCGCGCGGCGTCATTCAGCGAGGGCTGAGTGACGCCGCGCGCTGCAGTCGAGGCTAGGTGAGGGTGGCGACGAGGATCGCCTTGATCGTGTGCATGCGGTTCTCGGCCTGGTCGAAGACGACGCTGGCCGGCGACTCGAAGACCCCGTGGGAGACCTCGACACCGTCGGTCAGGCCGAAGTCCTCGGCCAACCGTCGGCCGATCGACGTCTGCTGGTCGTGGTAGGCAGGCAGGCAGTGCATGAACTTGGCCATGGGGTCTCCCGTGGCGGCCATGACGGCAGCGTCCACGCGGTACGGGCGAAGCAGGTCGACGCGCTGCGCCCAGACCTCCGCCGGCTCGCCCATCGACACCCAGACATCGGTGTGCACGAACTCCGCGCCGTCTACGCCCTGCGGGACGTCGTCGGTGAGCATGATCCGCGCACCCGTGGCGAGCGCGTGGGCGCGCGCGATCTCCTGCACGTCGGCGGCGGGCCAGAGGCTCTGCGGCGCCACGATGCGAACGTCGGCGCCCATCATCGCGCCCATGACGAGCAGGGAGTTGCCCATGTTGGAGCGGGCGTCGCCGAGGTAGGCGTACCGAAGCGGCACGAGCGGGTCGGTGGCGTGCTCACGCATCGTGAGGAAGTCGGCGAGCATCTGCGTGGGATGCCATTGGTCGGTGAGCCCGTTGTACACGGGAACGTCGGCGTACTGCGCCAGCTGCTCGACGACGGTCTGGGCCGCACCCCGGTATTCGATCGCGTCGAACATGCGCGACAGCACGCGCGCTGTGTCGGCGGGGGACTCCTTGTGGCCGATCTGGCTGCTGGCCGGATCGAGGACGGTGACGTGACCGCCCTGGTCGCGCATGGCGACCTCGAAACTCACCCGCGTACGAGTGGATGTCTTCTCGAAGATCGCGGCGAGTTGCCGACCCGCGAGGCGTTGCTTCTCGTTGCCGAGCCGCTTCGCCGCCTTGAGGTCGGCGGCCAGAAGCAGGAGTGCGTCGAGTTCACCCGGGGTGAAGTCGGACTCCTTGAGGAAGTCGCGTCCGGAAAGCGTCATTGCCGAACGCTAGCGGTGGTCGGTCAGGCGATGCCCAGAGCCCTCGGCGAAACGGCGGCGGCGATCTCCTCGCCGGCGAGGCGCAGTCCCTCGCCGCGCTCGCGCGGGTAGTGCCGGGAATCGAGGCGGGAGTAGATGTGCTCGCGGTCGTCCTCGGAGAGGCCCCCCCACACGCCATACGGCTCCCTGGCCCGTACGGCGTAGTCGGCGCACTCCATCCGCACGTCGCAGCCCGCGCAGACGACCTTGGCGGCCCGATCACGCCGGGCCCGTGACGACCCGCGCTCGTTCTGCGGGTGGAAGAACAGCAAGGGGTCTGCCTCGCGGCACGCACCGTGCTCCTGCCAGTGCCACTGCGCGTCCTTCGGCACCTGTGCAAGCGGTTGTTGCGGCATCTCGCAAACCTCCCAGCGTGAAGTTCTTGCATCGATCACGCTAGTTGGGGCGCGTAAGCCCCAGACACGGACAAAGGTCCCGTGCGACAGGGCCTTCGGCCACGGAAAGGGCCCCAGAAGTGTCCAGTGGCTACTCAGCCGGGCCGTCGGCGCTGTCAGTGGGCGTTTTGTCCGTTTCCAGCGAGGCGCGCACCTCGTCCATGTCGACGTCGCGGATCGCCTTGACGAGGTTCGTGAGCGCCTGCTCCGGCAGGGCGCCGGCCTGCGAGTACAGCACGACGCCGTCGCGGATCGCCATGAGAGTGGGGATCGAGGAGATGCCGAAGGCGCCGGCGAGACCCTGCTCGGCCTCCGTGTCGACCTTGGCGAAGACGATGTCGGGGTTCGCCTGGGACACCGCGTCGTACACCGGTGCGAACTGGCGACAGGGGCCACACCAGGCGGCCCAGAAGTCCACGAGGACGATGGGGTTGCCCTCGATGGTCTCCGCGAAGGTTGACTCACTCACGTTGATCGTCGTCATGGAAATACCGTACGGGGTATCGAACGGGTAGGCATCCCGAGGGCACCCCTTTAGACTCGCGCCATGGAGAACGAGCCGCTGGAGAGCCCGGGCCTGTCGGGTGGCACCCTGCTGGAGGAGCGCACGTCGCTCTCGAACGACGATGGCGACCACGAGCGATTCGCGCACTACGTCGAGAAGAGCAAGATCGTGGAGAGCGCGGTCACGGGCACCCCGATCAAGGCCCTGTGCGGCAAGGTGTGGGTCCCCGGCCGCGATCCCTCCAAGTTCCCCATCTGCCCGGAGTGCCGCGACATCCACGCCAAGCTCCCGCCCGGTGGTAAGTCCTGAGCCGAGCCACGACGGCTCGCCCAGCGCACCCATCGCTGTGGAGTGCGCACTACCGCCCGCTGTCGGTCGGCATCGTCGCGATCGTCACGCTGATCGCCTTCGAGGGCATTGCCACGGCAACGGCCATGCCCGTCGTCGCCCGGGAGCTCGATGCCCTTCAGGGCTACACCTGGGCGTTCTCGGCCTTCCTCGTGACGTCGCTGTTCTCGATGGTGGCCGGCGGACTGTGGAGTGATGCGACGGGTCCGCGCGGGCCTCTCATCGCGGGCGTGGCCGCCTTCAGCGCCGGGGCGATCGTCGCGGGCGTGGCGAACGGTCTGCCCGTCCTGGTGGTCGGTCGCGCGGTCCAGGGCCTCGGTGGCGGCGCGGTCATCGTGGGCATCTACGTGCTCATCGCCCGCGCCTACGACGTCGATCTCCGGCCGAAGGCGTTCTCCTTGCTCGCGGCCTCGTGGGTGCTCCCGGCCCTCGTGGGTCCGTTCGTGGCCGGCTGGCTCGCCGAGAGCGTGAGCTGGCGCGCGGTCTTCCTGCTTGTGCCGCTGTTCGTCGTGCCGCCCGCGGTGCTGCTGTTCCCGCGGCTCGGGCAGTTCGCGGGAGGCACGCCGCACGGGGCGATCCGTGCACGGCTCGTGGCTGCGGGGTTCGCGACCGCAGGACTCTTCGCCCTGCAGGACGGGGTGCTGCGGCTGTCTCTGCTCGGCCTGGTCGAGGCGCTGGGCGGACTGGTCGTGCTGCTCGTGGCCGCCAGGCGCCTCCTGCCGCCGGGCGCACTGCGCTTCGCGCGTGGTCTGCCCACGAGCGTCATGATGCGCGGGCTGCTGGCTGCCGCCTACTTCTCGGCCGAGGTGTTCGTCCCCCTGGCTCTCGTCGACATTCGGGGCCTGAGCGTCACCGCGGCGGGGCTGGTCCTGTCGTCGGCGGCCCTGATGTGGGTGACCGGCTCGTTCACGCAGAGCCGACTGCCCGGCGACCAGGACCGTTCGTCGGCAGTGCGCACCGGGGCGGCGGTGGTGACGCTGTGCCTGGTGACGCTGCCGCTCGCGGTGCTCACCTCCCTGCCGCCCTGGGTGGCGGCGGTCTCGTGGGCGGTGGGCGCCTTCGGCATGGGCCTGTCGGTGCCCTCGGTGTCCGTGCAGGTGATGCGGCTGTCGCCGGATGCCGAGCAGGGCGTCAACGGCGCCGCCATCCAGATCGTCGACTCGGTGATGGTCGTCGTCGGGATCTCCCTTCTCAGCCTGGGTCACGCGGCCGCCGTCGCGTCCGGCGGCGCCACCGCGTCGACCTACACCGCCCTGTGGCTGGGCTCGGCAGTCTTCGCGGTCGTTGCCGTCGTCTTGGCGGGTCGCATGAGACCATCCCTACCGGCTTAGTGGAAAGGTGGGTGCAGGCGGCCGGGGAGCCTCTGCGAGGATGAGCCCCGCCGATGCGACCGACGTCGGCTTGAAGGAGACCGCTGTCCATGTCCGGCCTGTCCGCCCGTCGCGTCCTCATGCCCGTCCTCGCCCTCGCCTCGTCCGGCCTCATGCTCGCCGCGTGCGCGCAGGAGCCGGCGGCGACCTCCTCCTCGGCCGCCGCAGCCACCTCCGCTGCCGCGTCGAGCGCTGCTTCGCCGGCCGCCTCGTCGGCGGCCCCGTCGACGTCCGCGGCCGCGTCCGCTGAGGCCGCCCTCGACGAGTGCTCGAAGGAGAACCTCACCCTGGTCAACCCGGGCACCCTCACCATCGGCACCGACACGCCTGCGTACCCGCCCTACTTCGTCACCGACGACGAGGCGAAGCAGGACGAGGGCGATCCCGCCAGCGGCCAGGGCTTCGAGTCGGCCGTCGCCTACGCCGTTGCCGATCAGCTCGGCTTCGCGACGAACGAGGTGAACTGGACGGTGGTCCCGTTCAACTCGTCCTACGCGCCGGGTGACAAGGCGTTCGACTTCGACATCAACCAGATCTCCATCACCCCGAAGCGCGCGAAGGTCGTCGACTTCTCCGACGGCTACTACACGGTGAACCAGGCCGTCGTGGCGCTGAAGGACTCGCCGATCGCGAACGCCACGACCGTCGCCGAGCTGCAGGGCGCCAAGCTGGGGGCGCAGATCGGCACCACGAGCCTGGACTTCATCAACGATGTCGTGAAGCCAGCCGAGCAGCCATTCGTCTACAACGACACCAATGACGCCAAGAGCGCACTGCAGAACGGACAGATCGACGGCATCGTCGTCGACCTGCCCACGGCGTACTACATCACCGCGGTCGAACTGCCCAAGGGCAAGATCGTCGGCCAGTTCACGGCGCAGGAGGGCGGCGAGCAGTTCGGCCTGCTCTTCCAGAAGGGCAACCCGCTGGTCGCCTGCGTCAACAAGGCGCTTGCCGAGCTGACGGCGTCCGGTGAGCTTCAGGCCATCCAGGACGAGTGGCTCGCCGGCGACACCGCGCCGTACTTCACGGAGTAGCGACAACAGGCAGACCGAACGGGAGCAGTAGCCTCACCCGCTATGACAACGACGACGCCAGCGCCTGGCTCACCTGTGGTCTACAAGGACCCGGTGCGCCAGGCGCTCGCACGTCGGACCGCCCGGCGGAACGCCCTCGTGGGCATGGGCAGCCTGATCGGCTTCACGCTCGTCGTGGTGGTCCTCGTCTCTCAGACGCCCGGCTGGCCCGTGGTGCAGGAGACGTTCTTCAACCGCGAGGAGTTCGTCAGCTCCCTCCCGGGCCTGCTCAAGGCGTTCCTGCTGAACGTCAAGATCTTCCTCATCGCCGAGCCGCTCATCCTGGTGTTCAGCCTGCTGATCGCCCTGACGCGGACGCTGCGCTCGCCGATCTTCCTTCCGCTGCGCGTCGTCGCGACGATCTACGTCGACGTCTTCCGCGGCGTGCCGACGATCCTGGTCATCTTCCTTC
The DNA here is from genome assembly GCA_016717115.1 of Actinomycetota bacterium. Lineage (GTDB taxonomy): Bacteria > Actinomycetota > Actinomycetes > S36-B12 > S36-B12 > UBA10649. The sequence goes on along the minus strand of JADKGE010000013.1, from coordinate 55,796 downwards.
TGGGCTTCGGTGTCCCGGCGCTGCGGCTGCAGGGGGTGCCCACCGACCCGGTCTTCTGGGGCACGGCGGCGCTCGTCCTGTCGTACACCGCCTACGTGGCAGAGGTGTTCCGGGCGGGGATCGGGTCGGTCCACCCGAGCCAGCGGATGGCCGCACGCTCGCTCGGCCTGTCGATCTGGCAGACGAACCGCTACGTCGTGCTGCCACAGGCGGTGCGCAACGTGGTGCCGCCCCTGCTCAACGACTTCATCTCCCTTCAGAAGGACACGGCCCTTGTCGCCGTCCTCGGCCCGATCGAGGTTCTACGGCAGGCGCAGATCGACGCGTCGTCGTCCTTCAACTACACGCCCTACGTCGCCGCTGCGCTCATCTTCATCGCCCTGACCATTCCGATGACGCGCTTCGCCGACTGGATCCAGGGACGCATGTCCAAGCGTCAGCGCGCGGGGAGCGTGGCATGACCTCGGGAACGCACGCCCTGCTCGAGGTCTCGGGGATCTGGAAGTCCTTCGACGACCATCCGGTCCTTCGCGGCCTGGACCTGCACGTCGACCAGCACCAGGCGGTCGTCCTGATCGGCGCCTCAGGATCGGGCAAGTCGACGCTCCTGCGGTGCATCAACGGCCTGGAGTCGGTCGATGCGGGACGCATCCTGCTCGACGGGAACGTCGAGGTGACGCAGCCGAGCATCGATCTCGACAAGGTTCGTCGTCGGGTCGGGATCGTGTTCCAGTCCTACAACCTCTTCCCGCACATGACCGTCCTCGAGAACGTCATGCTCGCCCCCCGGAAGGTTCGCGGAACCTCAGGCGGTGCGGCTCGCGACGAGGCCCGCGCCCTGCTCGCCCGATTCGGGTTGGAGGCGAAGGCCGACGAGTATCCCGACCGGCTCTCGGGCGGTCAGGCGCAGCGGGCTGCGATCGTGCGGGCGCTGGCGATGCAGCCGGAGCTCATGCTCTTCGACGAGATCACGTCCGCCCTCGATCCGCTCCTCGTCGGGGAGGTGCTTGACGCCGTCCGGGAACTCAAGCTCGAGGGGCTGACGATCGTCATGGCCACGCACGAGATGGGCTTCGCCCGCGACGTGGCCGATCGCGTGTGCTTCCTGCACGAGGGGGTCGTCCTGGAGCAGGGCCCGCCTGAAGCGATCTTCAGCAGCCCCGAGAAGCAGCAGACCCGGGATTTTCTCGCCCGCGTGCTGGGCTGACGAGCGGGTGTGTCACCGCGGCTGGCACCGGTAATCGTCCTAGGATGATTGGCTGGGCGCAGGGCGCGCTCGGTTGCGTCGTTGGAGGAAACATGGCCACGCTGGATCAGGAAACCGTCGTCGTTGATGAGGGTGGGCTTGCAGCGATCGCCCAGCATTGGGGCATCGTGCTCTTCCTCGGGATCGCCAGCCTCATCGTGGGCATCATCGCCTTGGTGTGGCCCGGCGCGACCATCGTCGTGCTCGCCATTCTGCTGTCCGTGTGGCTCATCGTCACGGGCATCTTCCAGATCATCCGTGGATTCAGCCGGGGCCTGTCCGGTGGTATGCGGGCCCTGCTGTTCATCGGCGGCATCCTCTCGCTGATCCTGGGCATCATCGCCATCAGCGGCGCCTACCGCGCCGTCGAGATCCTGGCGATCTTCGTCGGCATCTCCTTCCTGTTCCAGGGTTTCGCCTCCCTGTTCCTGGCGGGCGAGCAGAAGGAAGGCCGGGGCTGGAACATCTTCGGCGGCATCGTCATGCTGATCGGCGGCTTCGTCATCCTGGGCTGGCCGGCCATCTCCCTGGTGACGCTCGCCTGGATCGCGGGCATCTGGCTGATCGTCAGCGGCATCTTCGAGATCATCGCCGCGCTGCGCCTTCGCTCCGCGGCCAAGGCGCTCTGACGGGCATCCCATCACCGGGTAGCCGCTGATGGCAACGGAGACCTCTCAGACTCTCGATCGAGGGCTGCGGGTGCTCGAGGTGGTCGCTGAGTCCCCAGACGGGCTGACGGTCACCGAGCTGGCCGCGGCCCTCGACATCGGTCGGACAGTGGTCTACCGGCTCGTCGTCACCCTGGAGAACCACGCCTTCCTGCGCCGCTCCGCCGACGGCAAGTGCCGCCTCGGGCTCGGCGTGCTGACGCTTGGTCGTCAGGTGCAGCCCATCGTGCGCGACACGGCCCTGCCTGCGCTACGGCTCCTCGCCGACGCCGTCAACGCCACGGCGGTCCTCACCATCGTCGACGGGCAGGAGGCGCTGTCCGCCGTGGTCGTGGAGCCGACGAGATCCGACCTGCATGTGGCCTATCGCGCCGGCTCCCGTCAGCCACTCGAATTCGGCGCGGCCGGTCGGGCGATCCTCGCCGCGCGCACCGCCGCGGGCCGACCGCTGGACCCGCCGTGGGTGGTGGCCACCGGAGACGGGCCGCAGGGGGCCTACGGGATCGCCGTGCCCGTGCTGGGCGTCCCGGGTCTGGAGGCCAGCGTCGGAGTACTGGCCCTACGCGAGTTGAACGAGGCAGACGTGGGTCCGAGGGTCGCGAGGGCGGCAGGCGAGATAGCCAGGGCCCTGCGCTAACCACCGGTCGAGCGGTGAGTTGTCGGCGTCCCGCGGGGGATCCACACCCCGACAACTCACCGCTCGACGGGGTGGAGCGGGGTGGGGTGCGGCGGGCTAGTTGGGTGGCCCTAGTTCCAGCAGCCGGTGATCGTCGCCGTCAGCCCGTCGAGGACCTGCCGGATCGAGAGCGCCGAGTAGCGCTGTGGCCGGTCGTTGACGAGAATGGAGAACAGCCGCTCGTCGCCACCGGTCGTCTCGGCCAGTCCGGACAACGCGATGGTGTCGAACAGCGAGCCCGTCTTGGCATGGACGTCACCGCGCGCGCAGCGCGCCTGCTTGGTGACGTACCGGCCATACGCGGTGGCGAGGGTGCCGGTCTGCCCGCTGACAGGCAGCGCGTCGGCATCGAAGATATCCGTGAAGCGCTCCGGCCTGGTCACGCGCGCGAGCCGAAGGACCTCGGCGAGGAACCGCGGGCTGACCCGGTTCTTGCGCGACAGGCCGCTGCCGTCGAGCAGGCTCATGCCGGCCGGGTCGATGCCCAGCTTGGTCAGTGTCGCCTCCGCGGCGGCGCGGGCACCCTCCCACGAGGGCTCCAGTCCGCTGGCGACCGCGACCTGCCGGTACAGCACCTCCGCCACGTTGTTCTCCGAGCGGCTGAGCATGAGGCTGACGGCGTCCGCCACGGTGTTGTCGCTGAACTGGGCCAGCACCGCCGAGTTGGGGCCGGCATCCGCCGGTTCGGCCAACCTGGCCTTGACACCAAGGGTGCGCAGCCGCTGGGTGAATACGCGGGCCGCGTTGGTGCTCGGATCCGGGCTGTAGTCGCCGAGGCGCGCGAGCGGCACGACCGGAGCGGCAACGTACGGCAGGTATTCCTTGGTCCAGCCGGGTCCGCGGCCGGGCACGGGGAACAGGTCGGCGTCAACGTGCACGAGGATCTTGGTCCCGCGGGGCAGTTGCTTCGCTGCCTGGCTGGCCAGCTCCTGCAGGTCGCTGCTCGACAGGAGGGGGTCGCCGCCGCCCTCCAGCACGATGTCGCCCGGGGTCGCGCCCGACCGCACCCGTGTCGTGAACCGGGCATTCGCCCCCAGGGTGGCCAGCACGTCGACGGCCGTGATGATCTTCATGTTCGACGCCGGGAGCATGAGGGCGTCACCGCCGTGCGACGAGACCACCGCCCCCGTCGCGGCATCGATCACGATCAGGCCGACGTCGCTGCCGACCCGTGGATTCGTGAGGCGCTGCTGGAGGAGCGAGTCGACGACAGGGTCGGTAGGTGCGGTGGGACGTGCCGATGCGGGGCCGGCAGTGAGCAGGGTAGTGAGGGCGATCGAGATGGTCAGGGCGCCCACGAGGGGCCGCCGGCCGGGGAACCGCATGACGACAATGGTGCGACAGGCCGTGTCGGCGCCGGTGTCCGGGGTCGCCACCGGCATGACGCACAATGGATCAAACGTCCCCTGCAGTGAAGGTATCTCCGTGCGCCGCACCCTGATCGCCCTGCTGTCCTGTCTCCTCCTGGCATCGCCCCTCGTCACTGCGGGCGCTGCCCAGGCGGACGGCGGCGGTCCCAAGCGGATCGTGAGCGCCTGGCTGCCGTACTGGATGACGTCGCCCGCGAATCCGCAAGGCGTCAACTCGGCGGTCGCCAACGCCGCGCTGTTCACCGACGTCTCCCCGTTCTGGTACTCCGCCACGGCGAAGGCCGGCGGCGGGATAACCGTGAGGTTCAACCCGAGCTTCTCCAACGGGGCCGCGAACGCCGGATGGGCGATGGGCCAGCTGAAGGGGGCCGGGCTCACCGTGCTGCCCTCGATCGCGGACGGCTCGGGCAAGGGCCGAATGGCGGCCACCCTCGCCGATCCCGGGCTGCGCGGCGCGCACGTCGCCGACATCGTCGCCCTGGTCGTTTCGAACGGCTACGACGGCATCGACCTCGACTACGAGACCTTCGCGTTCAGCGACGGCTCGTCGTCGTGGGCTGCCACGCAACCCAACTGGACCGCCTTCGTGGCCGAGCTCGGTGCCGCTCTACACGCTCAGGGGAAGCTGCTCGCCGTCACGATCCCGCCACCGTGCACGACGGGCGGCACCTGCGGGGACCGGAGCGGCTACTGGGTCTACAACCTCACGGGCATCGCGCCCTCCGTGGACCGCATCCGGATCATGGCCTACGACTACCACGTGGGGAGCATCGGGCCGATCGCGCCGATGCCGTGGGTGCGGTCCATCGTCTCGTACTCGGCGTCCGTGATGGACCCTGCGAAGCTGCAGATCGGCGTGCCGACGTACGGGCGCGCCTGGACGCGCAAGACGGCCTCGGGGGCGAACCAGACCACCGGCACCTGTCCCTCGTCGAGCTCGTCGGCCTACAAGTCGCTCACCTCTTCGACCTCCGTGTCCGATGCGAACATCCCGGCCCTTCTCGCCTCCGTCGGCGTTGCCCCGACCGATGTCCAGTGGTCGGAGGTCGATCAGGAGAACTGGGTCTACTACGACAAGAAGCTGAACTGGACGGACTCGTCCGGAGCAGCCCAGACGTGCACGGCGAAGCGGGTCCTGTGGTGGGTCGGTCCGCAGGCCGTCCTCGCCCGCACCCAGCTCGTCGGCGAGTTCGGACTCAGTGCGGCGGCCTATTGGACGGTGGGCGGCGAGGATCCGGCGCAGTGGCCGCTGATCGCCGCTTATGCGCAGTCGCTCGCGCCGGTGGCCACCGACATCACGGCGGCGGGCCCGCCCAACGCGGTGTTCGGGACCCCCGTTTCCGTCACTGCGAACGTCGGCTCCGCCGGCGCACCGCTCGTGGGTGCCTCGGCCACGCTGCAGTTCAGCGCGGCCGGAACCAAGACGTGGGTGGACATGCAGACCGTGGCGGTGGCCGCCGACGGCACCGCCGCGTTCCAGGTCGTCCCGCCCACGACGGGCGACTGGCGGGTCTTCGTGCCAGGCGCCCCCGGCCGGGTGGAGGGAGTCAGCGCGCCATTCAGCACGCAGATCCAGTCCGTCGTCTCGGCGGCCCCCAAGGACACCCGCGTCGCGAAGGGCCGAACCGTCGTCGTGCGCGTCACCGCCCAGCCGGCGATGGCCAATCAGCAGGTTGCCCTGCAGATCCAGCGGGGTGAGCGATGGAAGAACGTGGCCACCGCGAGGACCAACGACAAGGGCCGCGTGCGGGTGAGGTCGACGGTGCCCAAGGTGCGCGGCCTGTACACCTATCGGGTCGTCGCCGTGGGCAAGAACGCCGTGCTGGCCGCAGCATCGACCGAGTTCAAGATCCGCGTCACGAGGTAGGAGCGGCGTCGGCGGTGCGCAGGCACGAGGCGGGCAGCTCGAACCACTGCAGCGACGAGAAGTCGTGGCTGAGCCCGTCGGCCTCGGTCGCCGGCTCGCCCAGGTCATCGGGCAGCGAGTGGAGAAGGTCGTGCGCCTGTGCAAGGTAGAGCGCAAGAGCCGACTCCGGTGCGCGATCCCGGTGCTCCGGGTAGCGCAAGGTGCCGGTGGCGTCGTAGGTGAGGTCGGCGAGGCGCAGCGGCGGCTCGACCGGTCCTTCGCGATGGAGCCATCGGCCCGTCGTCTGGTCGAACCGATACTGCGGCGTCAGCTTCCAGCCATGCTCGGCGACGAGAGCGACAGCCGAGACGATGTACTCGAACACGGCGTCCGAGATGAAGTAGTTGAAGTTGACCCTGACCCAGCCGGGCTTGATGCCTTCGCAGCCATGGGCGATCTCGCGCTCGAACTCGTTGGAGCGGCCGAGGTCGATGCCCAGCAGTCGGTGCCCGTACGGCCCGGCGCAGCTGCACCCGCCGCGCGACTGTATGCCGAAGAGGTCGTTGAGGATCGCGACCACCAGGTTGTGGTGCACATAGCGTCCGCTCGGGCGGCGGATGACGAACGACACGATGGACAGGCGCTCGGCGTCGAGGTTGCCGAGGATGCCGATGGCGTCGTTGGCCGACCACGCCGTGATGGCGCGTCGAACGAAGTCCTCCTCGTGCGCCCGGATGACGTCGACCCCCACGGCGTTCTTCAGTTGGAAGACGAGTCCGGCCCTGATGGACTCGACGATGGCGGGGGTGCCGCCCTCCTCGCGATGCACAGGATCGGTGAGGTACCGGTGCTGCTCCGGGTTGACGAAGGCGACCGTGCCGCCGCCCACGACGTCGGGGACGGAGTTGGTGAGCAACTGCCTGCGCACGATCAGCACGCCTGGCGTGCCCGGTCCACCGATGAACTTGTGCGGCGACAGGAAGATGGCGTCCTTGTAGGCGAGGGCGTGCTCCTCGCAACGGGGCCGCATCTCGATGTCGACATACGGTGCGGCCGCGGCGTAGTCCCAGAAGGCGAGAGCTCCGTGCTCGTGCAGGAGCTGGCTGACCTTGTGCGTGTCGGTGACGATGCCGGTCACGTTGCTGGCCGCGCTGAACGAGGCGATCCGCAGCGGCCGGTTGCGATAGGCGTGGAGCTGGTCCTCGAGCTCCGCGAGGTCGATGTGCCCGTCGGAGTCCTCGCGGATCATCACGACGTCGGCGATGGTCTCCCGCCAGGGCAGTTCGTTGCTGTGATGCTCGTAAGGGCCGATGAAGATGACGGGCCGCTCGTCGGCCGGGATGTGGGTTGAGAGCCCGTACGTCGCATCGAGATCGGCAGGCAGGCGCAGGTTGAGGATCCCGACGAGCCGGTTGATGGCCGCGGTCGACCCGGATCCGCAGAAGATGACGCAGGTGTCGTCGTCGCCGTTGACGGAGTCGACGATGATGCGCCGGGCGTCCTCGCGCAGGCGAGTCGTCTGCAGCCCGGTGCCGCTGGACTCCGTGTGGGTGTTCGCATACCGGGGGAGCACCTCGCCGCGGATGAAGTCCTCGATGAAGGTCAGCGCCCGGCCGCTTGCCGTGTAGTCGGCGTACGTCACTCGGCGCTCTCCGAAGGGTCCGACCATCACCTGGTCGTCACCGATGACGCTCGTGCGAATGCGCTCCAGCAGCGCGGGCGTCGGCAGTCGGGGGTTCCTCGGCGGGATCGCTGGCGCAGGCACGCTCTCACCCTAGGCGGTGACGGGGTCACGCGTCAGGGTCGAGCGGAGCGAGGTGGGAGGATGACGGCATGTCCGTGGCGCCTGCTGAAGTGGAGAGCCCCACACTTGTCGAGGCCACCGACCATCCCTGGATCACCATCGTCTGGAACGACCCGGTCAACCTCATGTCCTACGTCACCTACGTCTTCATGACGTACTTCAAGTACGACCGTGCCAAGTCGGAGTCCCTCATGCTCGACGTGCACGAGAAGGGCCGTGCGGTCGTCTCCAGCGGCAGCCGTGAGGAGATGGAGCGCGACGTCACCGCGATGCATGGCTACGGGCTCTGGGCAACGATGCAGAAGGACGACTGATGGGGGCACCCTACGGCTTCTCGAGGTCCCGTCGCGGAGCCATCCGGCTGCACCTGGACGAGATCGAACGAGCGCTGCTGATCTCCCTCGCCCACCAGATGATGGAGTTCGTCGCGCCGGCTCCGGCGGACCCGGATGCCGATCCGCTAGCGGCTCTCGTGGGCATCGACGAGGTCGCCCAGGTGCCCGACGACCCGGCGCTCGCACGGCTGCTCCCGGACGCGTTCCTGGATGACGCCGAGGCGGCGGGGGAGTTCCGGCGCTTCACCGAGCGCAGCCTGCGCGAGACGAAGGTTGCCCATGCGACGCTGGTGGCCGCGGCCCTGGAGTCGGGAGAGACGGCCGTGCCCGACGATGCGGCCGCGGCCTGGCTGGGCTTCCTCAACGACGCCCGACTCGCACTTGGCACGCGTCTGGACATCTCCGAGGACAACCAGGCGGAGCTGGCGGGCCTGCCGGAGGACGATCCGCGCGCCGGGATGTTCCACGTCTACGACTGGCTGACCTACCTGCAGGATTCGCTGGTCAACCTCCTGATGCCCTGACGATGCGCGCCGCCCCCGACTGTGACGGTCGGCGGGGCGAGCGCTGGCTAGGGTGTGGCGATGCTCGTCATTCGCGCGGATCTCGTCGATGCCATGGTGGCGCACGCGCGCGCAGACCACCCCGACGAGGCATGTGGAGTCATCACCGGACCCGACGGGTCCGATCGACCCGAGCGATTCGTCCCGATGATCAACGCGGCCCGTTCACCGACCTTCTACGAGTTCGACTCGGGCGATCTGCTGCGTCTGTACCGGGACATGGACAGCCGAGACGAGGTGCCTGTCGTCGTCTACCACTCCCACACCGCCACCGAGGCGTATCCGTCGCGAACCGACGTCTCGTACGCATCCGAGCCGAACGCGCATTACGTGCTCGTGTCGACGCGGGAGAGCGGGCGGGGCGACGGGCCTTACGAACTGCGGTCGTTCCGGATCGTCGACGGCGTCGTCACCGAGGAGGAGATCGACGTGACGCCGGCCTAGAGCCCTGCGAAGGGTTCGCACCTGCGGGATCTCGACTGGCCGGGGGAACGGGTCGCTCGTAGGCTGCTATTGCTTCAACCGTCAACCAACCAGCGGTAGCCCGCCCGAGTGCTCGGAGACGTCATGGCAGTCGAAGTACGTGTCCCGACCATCCTTCGCGACTACACGTCCGGCGAGCGCGTGGTGCTCGCCTCGGGTGCCTCGGTGGCCACCGTGATCGACGACCTCGACGTCAACTACCCGGGCATCGCCGAACGCCTGCTCGACGACAGCGGGCTGCGCCGGTTTGTCAACGTCTACCTCAACGACGAGGACGTGCGCGTCCTGGACGGCCTGGACACGGTCGTCGCCGACAACGACTCCATCACGATCCTGCCCGCGGTCGCCGGCGGCTGAGCGTGCGCTTCGACTCCCTGCTCGACTCCGTGGGTCGCACGCCGCTCGTCGGGCTGCCCCGGCTGTCGCCGTCGGCCGACGTGCGACTGTGGGCGAAGCTGGAGGACCGCAACCCGACCGGGTCGGTCAAGGACCGGGCCGCGATCGCGATGGTGGAGCGGGCGGAGAAGGACGGCCTGCTGCATCCTGGGTCGACGCTGCTCGAGCCGACATCCGGCAATACCGGGATCGCGCTGGCCATGGTGGCACGACAGCGCGGCTACCACCTCGTGTGCGTCATGCCGGAGAACACCTCGGTCGAACGCGCCCAGCTCCTCCGCGCATGGGGTGCGCGGATCGTCCACTCCGGTGCGGCAGGTGGATCCAACGAGGCCGTGCGTGTGGCCAAGGGCTTGGCCGCGGAGCATCCGGACTGGGTCATGCTCTACCAGTACGGCAACGCCGCCAACGCCCAAGCGCACTTCGATACCACGGGCCCCGAACTGCTCGCGGATCTACCCACGATCACGCACTTCGTCGGCGGCCTGGGCACCACCGGCACCTTGATGGGGGTGGGCCGCTACTTCGCGCAGGAGAAGCCAGACGTGCAGATCATCGCCGCGGAGCCGCGCTACGGCGATCTCGTCTACGGCTTGCGCAACATCGACGAGGGCTTCGTTCCGGAGCTCTTCGACTCGGCCGTCCTGACGTCCCGCTACTCGGTCGGCGCGGCGGACGCCGTGCGCCGCATGCGGGAGCTCTTGGAGGTCGAGGGCATCTTCGCCGGGGTCTCGACCGGCGCCATCCTGCATGCGGCGCTCGGCGTCGCGCGCAAGGCCGAGCGTGACGGACGCGCGGCAGACATCGCCCTCGTCGTGTGCGACGGCGGATGGAAGTACCTGTCCACCGGTGCCTACGACGGAACCCTCGACGAGGCGGAGGAGGCCCTCGAGGGACAGCTGTGGGCGTGACGGCGAGCCCGCCGCGCTAGGCCGCGCGGGTGAACCACTCCTTGGCGGCCCGGCCGTTGACGATGACGAGCACGAGGGCGTTGAGGACGATCTCTGCCCAGCCATACGGCAGGCGGAGCAGGCCGAAGAAGATGTTGAGCATCGCCAGGAGGTTGATGATCGTGTATGCCGTGGCCGAGCCGATCATCGCCATCCTTGCCAGCCAGAAGTACATGATGCCGAGGATGAACGACAGCAGACCGTTGATGAACAGGTAGAAGGCCGGGATCTGCTGGCTGTTGCCGGCGCGATGGGTTCGCGCCGCGCCTCGCCGTAGGCTGTGCGCACCATGACTGACGCGCCGATCGGTATCTTCGACTCCGGGGTGGGCGGCCTGACGGTTGCGCGTGCCGTGCTCGATCAGCTTCCGCACGAACCGGTGCGCTACGTCGGCGACACCGCGCGCGGACCCTACGGCCCACGTCCTCTGGCCGAGGTGCGGTCCTTCTCGCTGGAGATCATGGACCACCTCGTCGACAACGGAGTCAAGGCGCTCGTGATCGCCTGCAACTCGGCGAGCGCCGCGACTCTGCGCGACGCCCGGGAGCGGTACGACGTGCCGGTGATCGAGGTGGTGCATCCTGCCGTTCGGCGTGCCGTCGCGGCAACACGTTCGGGTCGCGTCGGCGTCATCGGCACCGCCGCCACGATCACGTCTGGTGCCTACGAGGACGCCTTCGCGGCCGCGCCGCAGGCGCGTCTCACGACGATCGCCTGCCCGCGCTTCGTCGAGTTCGTCGAGGCGGGGATTACCAGCGGAGATGACCTGCTGGCGGTCGCAGACGAGTACCTTGAGCCGATGCGCGCCGCAGACGTCGACACCCTCGTGCTCGGCTGCACCCACTACCCCCTGCTGACCGGCGTGATCTCGTACGTGATGGGAGAGGACGTGACCTTGGTGTCGAGTGCGGAGGAGACGGCCAAGGACGTCTACCGCACCCTGGTGCGTCACGGCCTCCTGCGCGATCCGTCGCTCCCCGAACCGCAGCACCAGTTCCTCGCCACCGGGGATCCGGAGGAATTCCAGAAGCTGGGCCGCCGCTTCCTCGGGCCCGAGATCGGCCGCGTCGAGGTGATGGCATGAAGCTCACCGTGGTCGGCTGCTCCGGCTCCTACCCGACGCCGGGCAACCCCGGGTCCTGCTATGTCATCGAGCAGGACGGTTTCCGCCTCGTTCTCGACCTGGGCAACGGATCCCTCGGACCGCTTCAGGATGTCCTCGACCCCGAGTCGGGCGACGGCTCGTTCGCCGTCCTCCTGAGCCACTGCCACGTCGACCACTGTGCGGACGTGGCGCCGCTGTACGTCATGCGCCACTATGGCCCGGCGCGGCAGGCCGTTCGGCTGCCGCTCATCGGCCCGAGCGACGTGGCCGCGCGCATTTCGGCCATCTACGGGATGACCGACCCGGCCGACCTCGATCTGGTGTTCGACGTGCGGTCCTTCGAGCCGGGGGCCATGGCGGTCGGGCCGTTCACCATTCAGGTGGCTCGTGCGGTCCACCCCGTGGAGGCCTACAGCATCCGCGTGAGCGCGGGCGGCCGCTCGATCACCTACTCGGGCGACACCGGGCCGAACGCGGCGCTTGCCACGCTGGCGGCAGGAACCGACATCGCGCTGTTCGAGGCGTCCTTCGTCGGTGACGCCAACCCCGTCGATCTCCACATGACGGGCGCCGATGCGGGGCGGGCCGCGACGGCCGCGGATGCCGGTCTGCTGCTTCTCACGCACCTCGTCACGTGGAACGACGACGATGTCGTGCTGCGCGAGGCCTCGGCCGAGTTCAGCGGACCCATCGAGCGGGCTCGACCCGGGATGACCATCACGGTGTGACAGGGCTCGTCGGTAGGGTCACCGCATGACTCGATCCGATGGCCGCGCCGCCGACCACCTCCGTCCCATCACCTTCGAGCGGGGCTGGCTCGACCATCCCGAGGGCTCCACGCTCGTCTCGTTCGGCCGCACCCGCGTGCTGTGCACCGCGTCGTTCACCGAGGGCGTGCCGCGCTGGATGAAGGGGTCGGGCAAGGGGTGGGTCACGGCGGAGTACGCGATGCTGCCGCGGGCCACGAACACGCGCAACCAGCGCGAGTCCGTCAAGGGCAAGCTCGGCGGTCGCACGCAGGAGATCTCGCGCCTCATTGGGCGGAGCCTTCGGGCCGTCGTCGACATGGGCGTGCTCGGCGAGAACAGCATCCTCATCGACTGCGACGTCCTCCAGGCCGACGGCGGCACCCGCACGGCTGCGATCACGGGTGCTTACGTGGCCCTGGCCGACTCGCTGACCTGGGCGCGCGCACAGGGACTGCTGAAGCCCGGCGTCGACCCGCTCAAGGGATCGGTCGCCGCGGTCAGCGTGGGGATCGTCGAGGGTGAACCTCGACTTGACCTTCACTACGACGACGACGTCAACGCAGACACCGACATGAACGTCGTCATGACGGGCGACGGCCGTTTCGTCGAGGTGCAGGGCACTGCCGAGGGCGAGGCGTTCGACCGCTCTCTGCTCAACGACCTGCTCGACCTCGCCGCGGGCGGGTGCGCCCGCCTCACCGAACTGCAGGCAGCAGCGCTCGCGACGCCGCTCTCCGCGAAGGGCTGACCATGCCGCCCCAGGTCGTGCTCGCGAGCAAGAACCGCCACAAGCTCCAGGAGCTCCACCGCATCCTGGAGTCGCACGGGCTGGATGTCGAACTGCTCGGCGCCGACGCGTTCCCCGACCTGCCCGACATCGCCGAGACCGAGTCGTCGTTCGCGGGCAATGCCCTGCTGAAGGCGCGCGAGATCGCGCGCATCACCGGACTTCCGGCGATCGCCGACGACTCGGGGCTGTGCATCAACGCGCTCAATGGGATGCCAGGCATCTTCTCGGCGCGGTGGTCCGGCAACCACGGCGACGACGCTGGCAACGTCGCGCTGGTCCTCGCCCAGATCGACGATGTGCCCGACGCCCGGCGTGGCGCAGCATTCCACTGCGCGGCCGCGATCGCCCTGCCCGACGGCACGGAGCGAGTGGTCGAGGGCACCGTCGAGGGCGCCATCATCCGCGAACCGCGGGGCACCGGCGGGTTCGGCTACGACCCGATCTTCATCCCGCTGGGCAAGAGCCGCACGTTGGCTGAGATCCCTGCCAGCGAGAAGGACGCGATCAGCCATCGCGGCCGTGCGCTCGAGGCGCTTGCGCCCGTCATCGCGGCCCTCCTGGACTAGGGCTTCTGGTGCCAGACGAGTGCTACCCGTGCGCGATGAACGCGCGCATCGGGGCGCTGCCTCCTCGCGAGTGCGTCGCCGTCGAGGGCGGATGGCGCGTTGCCCATGCTTTCAACTCGTCGCTGGCCGGCTGGCTCGTCGTTGTCCCAACCCGCCATGTGATGGCACTCGACTCGCTGACGCCTGATGAGGTGGCTCCGCTGGGTGACCTGCTACGCAGGCTGTCGGCCGCGCTTCGCGCCGTGACCGGCTGCACGAAGACCTACCTGATGATGTTCGCCGAGCAAGAGGGCTTCGGCCACCTGCACATCCATGTCGTGCCACGGCTCTCGTCGTTCACCCCGGACGAACGAGGCCCGAGGGTCTTCGCGTACCTGTCGCGTCCTGAGGCGCAGTGGCTGAGCAAGGAAGACCAGGACGGTGTCTCCATCGCCGTCCGCGAGGCCTTGGCCGTCGTGGACTGAGTGCGGGTGGAGGGACTTGAACCCTCACGCCTTTCGGCACGGCGACCTAAACGCCGCGTGTCTGCCATTCCACCACACCCGCCGGGCTGCCCGACTCTACTGAAGGGCCGATGCGCTCCGAGTGCGCGTTCCGAATGGAAGTGGATCGCGCCGTGGCGCACCCCAGAATGTCCGTTTCTACGGCTCGTGTGCAAACGCTTGACCGGTCAAGTCCTATCAATGCGGTCCATTGTCCCGCCAGAGGGCGGCTCGGCCCAGATATAGCCACCGAGGCGGAGCATCCTGACTTCAGGAATAGCCCGACTTCACGAGTCGTCGTCCAATGGTCTCGCGAAGGCGGTTCGGCCATCGGGAGAGATCATGTCGCACGGTTCGCGCAGGCGCGGGGAACAGCACAACCAGTCCATGTCATCGCGTGCGATGACAGCAGTCGCACTCATCGCGACCTTGAGTGTGGTCTTCAGCGGCTTCCTAGGAATGACCGCGGTGTCATCGGCGTCAGCCGCGACGGCTGCCTCCATCGTGCGCGCTGACGACGCCACACCGGTCGATGTCACGCCGGCCGACGTACCAGCCCCCGACGCGGTGGTCGCCGAAGACCCCGCGCCGGACGCACCTGTGACGGATGCCCCAAGTTCCGACGCACCGGCGGTGGATGCGCCTCCCGACGCGCCACCGGCCGATGCGCCGGTGATCGACACTCCGGCTGGGGGATCGGTGGACGCAGGGTCGCCTGCCGATCCGAGTGAGTCCGCCGATCCGAGTGAGTCGGCTGACCCGAGTGAGTCCGGCGATCCAAGTGAATTCGTTGACCCGAGTGAGTCCGCTGACCCGAGTGAATTCGTTGACCCGAGTGAATTCGTTGACCCGAGTGAGTCGGATGACCCTTGTGTGACGTCGAGTGACGATGCGAGTGCCAGCCCCGATCCGTCCTTCTCCGAGGATTCAACGAGTGCGAAGGCGTGCCCGGACGTGGCCCCGTCGGAGGACAAGACGGCGGAGACCGTGTCGACGGACCAGACGCAGTACGCGCCTGGTGACGACGTCACACTGACCGGCTCCGGATGGACCGGCGACGTCGAGGCCACCATCGTCGCTAGCGATAGCGAGGACGGGACCGTCGTCTACGAGACGACCGCGACAGTGTCGTCGGAGGGCACCCTGGAAGACACCTTCACCCTGCCTAAGAAGTACATCGAGTCGCTGGACGTCAAGGTGACGGGCACGGATACTGACGCGACTGCGACAACGAGCTTCTCCGAGACCCCGCTCGACCCGGTCACGATCACAAGCGACCTTGCTGACTACGCCCCGGCCTCGACCGTGGAACTCCTCGGCACCGGCTGGAAGGGTGACGAGACGGTCCGCATCATCGTGAACGACACGCTCGGCCAGACCTGGCAGCACGATGCGATCGTGCCGGTGTTCAAGGACGGTTCCATCGCCGACTCGTTCGACCTGCCCGACTACTTCGTGGCGACGTACGACATCACTGCCATGGGCATGGACTCCGGCCGGATGGCATCGGCCACGTTCACCGATTCTAACGGCACGATCACGGTGCACAAGGCCGGTCGACGCCTAGCCGACGGCAGCGTCTCCGGTCTGAACGGCGTCGTGTTCGAGGCCTACGCGGTCACGAGTTCGACGACCACGACCATCCCGGCGGGTGCTCCTGCCGCGACCTGCACCACAGCCAAAGTGGGCGGAACTGACGGCGTCTGTTCGATGGGCGTGCCGGCTGGGAACACATCCGCCCGCTTCCTCGTCGTGGAGCAGTCCCCTCAGATCATTAGTGGGTGGACTCCCCTGCCGAGGCTCAGCACCGGTGACGCAGCGATTCCGGAGAGCATCACCACCGACTACCGGTTCAACGTCAGCGTCACCGCTGGTTCTACCGTGGCATCCGGAGCAACCCAGGTGCCGTCGTCGACGCGCAACTGGGCGAACGCGGCTGCCAATCCGGAGTGGCCCGGCTTCTGCGGGATGAACATCGCGCTGCTGTTCGACGAGTCCAACTCGATCGACGGCACCGAGTGGGGTCAGATGAAGGCGGCGGCCCAGGGGTTCGTGACGCAGCTCGCGGGGACCCCATCGAACATCTCGATCTTCTCCTTCGCCTCCAGCGCTCCTGGCAACTCGACCAAGGCGCTGACGTCCGTCCAGGCGACCGGGACCGCCGCCGCCCTCAACACCTACATCGGCAACATGACGCAGCAGGGTGGCGGCACGAACTGGGATGCCGGGCTCCGGCAGATCGCCACGACCGGTCAGGCTCTAGATGCCGTCCTGGTACTCACCGACGGTGATCCGACGTACTACGTCGGTGGCGGCGATGGGCACAACGTGGACCTCCAGAACGTTGAGGAGGCTATTCACTCTGCCAATGCCGTCAAGGCCATGCCCATGAGTGGCACGCCGTCGCACGGCACGCCACGAGTGATCGGTGTCGGTATCGGCATCGGTACCGGTGCCCTGAGCAGCTCCTACCTGAACCTCGCAGCCATCAGCGGACAGACGGCAGGGTCTGACTACTACCTGACTGACTTTGACGCCTTGGCCAAGACGCTCAAGGACATCGCGACGGCGCAGTGCGGTGGAAAGGTGACGGTTCAGAAGCGCGTCGGAGACAACCTTGAATCAAGCACGCCAGCGGACGGCTGGAGGTTCGACGCCACATCAACGAAGGGCGCGGTCACGCCCCTGAGCGGCTTCACCGCTAACCTCAACGCCCCGACTGGCACGGACGGCAGCATTCAGTTCACCTTGACGGGCACGTTCCCCACGGACGTGACCGTGACCGAGACTCCGCAGACGGGGTACCACTTCACATCCGCGACGTGCACCATCGGAAGCGCGCCTGACATGAGGACCTTCACGGGGGCAAACGGCGCCGTGGTCATGACGGGTGTCGCGAGGACCGACTCGCCGAGTTGCGTGTTCCTCAACTCGATGGATAAGGGCAGCCTGGTGCTGGCGAAGGCGTTGAAGGCGGGTTCGGAGCCGTTCGGGGGTGACTTCGCGATCCACTACAACTGCGGGACCGGGTTCACCGGTGATGTGTCGGTGAAGGCGGGTGCGTCCGCGACGGTGTCGGGGATCCCGTCGAACACGTCGTGCACGGTGAGCGAGCCGACCAAGCCGAGCGTGTCCGGCTACTCGTGGGGCACGGCGACGTTCGCGCCGTCGGCGACCGTGTCGATCCCCAACTCCGGGACCCGGTCGGTGACGGTGACGACGACGAACAACCTGACCCGTAACCACGGGAGCCTGGTGCTGGCGAAGGCGTTGAAGGCGGGTTCGGAGCCGTTCGCGGGTGACTTCGCGATCCACTACAACTGCGGGACCGGGTTCATCGGCGACGTGTCGGTGGCGGCGGGTGAGTCCGCGACGGTGTCGGGGATCCCGTCGAACACGCCGTGCACGGTGAGCGAGCCGACCAAGCCGAGCGTGTCCGGCTATTCGTGGGACACGGCGACGTTCGCGCCGTCGGCGACGGTGTCGATCCCGGCCGCTGACCAGGCGTCGGTCACGGTGACGACGACGAACAACCTCACCCGTAACCACGGGAGCCTAGTGTTGGCGAAGGCGTTGAAGGCGGGTTCGGAGCCGTTCGCGGGTGACTTCGCGATCCACTACAACTGCGGGACCGGGTTCACCGGTGATGTGTCGGTGAAGGCGGGTGCGTCCGCGACGGTGTCGGGGATCCCGTCGAACACGTCGTGCACGGTGAGCGAGCCGACCAAGCCGAGCGTGTCCGGCTACTCGTGGGGCACGGCGACGTTCGCGCCGTCGGCGACGGTGACGATTCCGGCGGCTGACCAGGCGTCGGTCACGGTGACGACGACGAACAACCTGACCCGCGACCGCGGCAGCCTGGAGATCTCCAAGACCCTGGCCAATGAGGATCAGGCGACGGTGCCGGCCAGTTTCACGGTGAACTACGACTGTGGTCTGGGCTACACCGGCCATGTGTCGGTGTCTCCTGGTTCGCCGGCGACGGTGGGCGGGATCCCGACCGGGTCGACGTGCACGGTGACCGAGGTTGCTCCTGAAGTGATCCCGGGCTTCACGTGGGGCACGATCACCTACACGCCGGCGTCGCAGGTCATTACGGCCAAGGGCGCGACGTACGGGATCGCGGTGGGCAACTCCATCACCCGCGACCGCGGCAGCCTGGAGATCTCCAAGACCCTGGCCAATGAGGATCAGGCGACGGTGCCGGCGAGTTACACGGTGAACTATGACTGTGGTCTGGACTACACCGGCCGGGTGTCGGTGTCTCCTGGTTCGCCGGCGACGGTGGGCGGGATCCCGACCGGGTCGACGTGCACGGTGACCGAGGTTGCTCCTGAAGCGATCCCGAACTTCACGTGGGGCACGATCACCTACACGCCGGCGTCTCAGGTCATCACGGCCAAGGGCGCGACGTACGGGATCGCGGTGGGCAACTCCATCACCCGCGACCGCGGCAGCCTGGTCATCGCGAAGACGCTTGCCGCCGGTGGCTCGGGGTACAGCACCCCGTTCGCCATCGACTACAGCTGCGCCCTGGCGGGTGCGAAGACGCTGACTGGCACCGTGACTGTGGCGGCTGGATCGTCCAAGCCCGTCAGCGGCATCCCGACTGGGTATGTCTGCACGGTGACGGAGACCCTGCCTGGGGCTCCGAGCGGGTACACGTGGTCGACGCCGGTCATCTCGGGTTCGCCCGCGACGATCACGAAGGACACGACTGACGGAGACACCACGGTGGTCACGACGCCGACGGTGACGGTCGCGAATCAGCTCACGGCGATTCCGACGCCGCCCCCGCCGCCGCCGAACCCGCCTGTGACGACGGAGACCGTCACTCCACTGCCGGCAGTGATTCAGCCGACGACGGAGCCGGCAGTCGTCGTGACACCGATCACGCCAGAGCCCGCGACGGTGCCTGAGACGGTGCCGGAGACGGTGCCCGTTCCTGAGGCAGCAACGATCCCAGACAGCGTTCCTGCTGGCGACGGATCGCAGTGGCCGACCCAGGGCCTGCCCCTGCTGGCCATGGTGCTGCTGGCGGCCGGTGGTCTCGGGATCGCCGGAGCTCGGATCCGACTCCGCAGGGCCGATGAGGAGTAGGCGGTAGCACTGGTCTAGTGCTGACCTGACGTGGCCCCGATCCGCGAGAGCGGGCCGGGGCCACGCCGTCGTCGTCGGTCGGGATCACCCGGGCGTGCGAGTGCGCAGCACGGGGAACAGGGGATGGTCCATGGGGGCGCCGGGCGGCAGCTCCTCGTCGAGGCCGTCGAACGGCGGCGACGTGCGCCAGGGCCGCGGCGCGTGTGTGGCGTCGTCGCCGAGGAACCGCAGGGAGAAGGCCCGGCGGCGGTGGCGGCCCGGCACGCCGTAGGCGTGGTGGGCGGTCAGCATGTGGAAGTACACCGCGTCGCCGGGCTCGAGGGCCCAGCCGCGGATGTCGAAGGCATCGCGGTCGGCCTCAATGTCGGGGATCTCCTCGAGGCTGCCGTCGGGGAACCACCGTGCCTGCTCGGTGAGGAAGGTGCGGGGCATGAGCCACCCTTCGCGGTGAGATCCGGCGAGGAACTCCAGCGTCGACTCGCGAGGCACCGGATCGACGGGCATCCACATCGAGCAGTTGTCGAAGCCCTCGACGTTGTAGTACGGCTGGTCCTGGTGCCAGGGGGTGTGCTGGCGCGTCCCGGGCTCCTTGACGAGCAGATGATCGTGATAGAGCCGGACGACCGATCCGCCCATGAGCGCGCCGGCGACGTCGGCCGCCCTGGACCCGAAGGCAATTTCGCGGTACTCGGGGATGCGCTGCCAGTTGCAGAAGTCCTCCACGAATCGGCCGGGATCGTCGTCGCGGCTCGCGACACCGAACAGGGGGCCGGGGTCGGCGAGGTTGCGGTCGATGCCCCGTCGAACCGTCTCGACCTCGTCGGCCGAGAACAGGCCGCGGATGACGACACAGCCGTCGCTCCGGTACGTGGCGAGTGATGCCTCGTCAAGCACCGCCCTACTCCAGGTCGAGGTCGCGGATCAGCTTCGCCACGTGCCCGGTGGCCTTGACGTTGGTGAAGGCATGCTCGATCACGCCGTCGGGCGAGATGACGAACGTGGAGCGGATGACGCCCACCACGGTCTTCCCGTACAGCTTCTTCTCTCCGAAGGCTCCGTAGGCGGTCAGGACGGCCCTGTCGGGGTCCGAAAGCAGGGGGTAGGTGAGGTCGTCGCGCTCCTTGAACCTCGCCAGCTTCTCCGGCTTGTCGGGGGAGATGCCGAGGAGGGCGTATCCCCGGTCGGTGAAGACCCCGAGGTTGTCCCGGAAGTCGCAGGCCTCCTTCGTGCAACCGGGGGTCATGGCGGCCGGGTACGCGAACAGCAGGACACGCCGGCCGGCGTAGTCCGACAGGCTCACGGCGAGGCCGGCATCGTCGGTGAGGGTGAACGCCGGGGCGAGGTCGCCGGGGGAGAGGGCCATGGGGCTCCTTATTGCGAGGGATTCGCAGGTGCGGATTCGGAGAAGTAAGGTTAGGCTCGCGACCGTTGTTGGACGCCGAAGGAGGCCAGTATGCATGTCGAGGCGATGCACATCCCTGATGGGTTCATCAATGCTCCGACGAGCGCGATCGCTGGCGTCATCGCCGCGATAGGCATCGCGATCTGCCTGCGAGGGGCCCGGAAGCAGCTCGACGAGAAGACGGCCCCACTGGCCGGGCTGGTCGCGGTGTTCGTGTTCGCGATGCAGATGATCAACTTCCCGGTGGCCGCCGGAACCAGCGGCCATCTGCTCGGCGGGGCGCTCGCAGCCATCCTCGTGGGTCCGTACGCCGGGGCCTTGGCGGTTAGCGTCGTCATCCTCGTCCAGGGGCTGCTCTTCGCCGACGGTGGCCTCAGCGCCATCGGCCTGAACATCATCAACATGGGCCTCGTCACGGCCGTCGTCGGCTGGTTCGTGTTCCGGGCCGTGATCAAGATGGTGGGGATCTCGCGGCCGGCGGTCATGGGCGCGGCGTTCGCGGCCGGGTTCGTGTCCGTGCCGATCTCGGCGCTCGCCTTCGTCCTGGAGTACGCGATCGGGGGCACCGGAACCGTGCCGGTGGGCACGGTCACCGTTGCGATGGTCGGCGTGCACCTGCTCATCGGCCTCGGGGAGGGGATCATCACCGCGCTGACCGTCGGCGCCGTCTACCTCACCCGGCCCGATCTCGTCTACGGCGTCCACGACAGGCTGCCCAAGCCCGTCGTGATCACCACCAGTCCCGTCGTGCAGAAGGGGGTGACCCCGTGAAGCGCAGCGTGTGGGTCCTCATCGGCATCGGCCTTGCCGTGTCCTTGTTCGTGGCGGGCGTCGTCAGCTTCTACGCATCGAGTTCGCCGGATGGGCTGGAGAAGGTCGCGGAGGACAAGGGCTTCATCGATACCGCCAGCGCCCCCATCAACGGCAACCTGCCGACCGCCGACTACGGGATCGCGGG
Organism: Actinomycetota bacterium; assembly: GCA_016717115.1. GTDB lineage: Bacteria > Actinomycetota > Actinomycetes > S36-B12 > S36-B12 > UBA10649. The sequence goes on along the minus strand of JADKGE010000013.1, from coordinate 34,307 downwards.
CGTCGAGAGCGAACGCCTTTCCGTCGGCCTCGCCGGCGTCCTGGGCGTCGTCGTCATGGCGGTCCTGGCGTTCGGCCTCTTCTGGTTCCTCGGCCGCGGAAAGAAGCCATCGGAGGCGGCGGACGCGGCATCGGACGCTCGCGCCTGACCGTCATGCCTAGCCCACACCAGCACGGTCACGACGCCGGCGAGCGGCTGTTCGTCCACCGGCACACCCGCATCCATTCGCTGCCCGCCGAGGTCAAGGTCGTGGCGATGGTGGCGTTCATCTTCACCGTGATCGCCACCCCCATCGAGCAGTTCTGGGCGTTCGGCGTCTATGCGCTGATGCTCATTGCCGTCGCTGCTGTGGCGCGCATCCCGGCCACGGTGATCCTGCCGCGCATGCTCGTGGAGGTGCCATTCGTGCTGTTCGCCCTGCTCATGCCGTTCTTCGGCACGGGTGCCACGGTGAACGTCTTCGGCGTGACGCTCTACCAGGCGGGACTCCTGGCCGGTTGGGGGATCCTGATCAAGGGGACCCTGGGCGTGGTGTGCTCCATCCTGCTGGCGGCCACGACCCCCGCCCGCGACCTGCTGCTCGGGCTCGAGCGGCTGAAGGTGCCGCAGCTGATCGTCCAGATCACCTCCTTCATGCTTCGCTACACGCACGTCGTCGGCGACGAGATGAACCGCATGCGCGTCGCGCGCGAGTCGCGCGGTTTCCATGCCACCGGGATAGGGTCCTGGCCGGTGATCGCGCGGTCGGCGGGCGCCCTGTTCATCCGGTCGTACGAGAGAGGCGAACGCGTGCATCTGGCAATGCTGAGCCGCGGCTACACAGGTCGCCTTCCCGAACTCACCCCCTACACGACCACGTCCGCTGACTGGACCACCGCGATGGTCCTTCCGGCAGCCGGACTCCTCATCGCCCTCACAGCCTGGTGGATTCAGAAATGACGTCGACACTCAAGATCTCCGGTCTCGCCTACGCCTACCCCGATGGGTACCAGGCGCTCTTCGGCGTTGACCTCGACATCCAGCGGGGGGAGCGGGTGGCGCTCCTCGGCCCGAACGGTGCCGGCAAGACCACCCTCGTTCTCCACTTGAACGGGATCCTCGCGGGTGGCGTCGGAAGCGTCGAGGTGGCTGGACTCACCGTCGAGAAGGAGAACTTCCAGGAGATCCGTCGACGCGTGGGCATCGTCTTCCAGGACCCCGACGACCAGTTGTTCATGCCGACCGTTCACGACGACATCGCCTTCGGGCCGGCGAACATGGGCGTGACCGGCGACGAGCTCGAGGCACGGGTGTCCGAGGCCCTCGACCTGGTCGGCATGGCGGAATTCTCCGACCGGCCCCCTCATCACCTGTCCTTCGGCCAGCGTCGACGGGTCGCCGTCGCAACCGTGCTGGCGATGCGCCCGGAGATCCTCGTCCTCGACGAGCCGTCGAGCAATCTCGACCCAGCCAGTCGCCGCGAACTTGCCGACATCCTGCGCGGGCTGGACATCACGATGCTGATGGTCACCCACGACCTGCCGTACGCGCTGGAACTCTGCCCGCGCGCTGTAATCCTCTCGGGGGGTGTCATCGTCGCCGACGGTGTGACCCGGGACATCATGATGGACGACGTGCTCATGAAGGAGAACCGCCTCGAGTTGCCGTACGGGTTCGATCCTCGGAATGTGCCCGCATAGCGTAAGGATCGCCTGCAACGGTTAGTGTTCGTCTCATGTCCGATGTGACGCCTTCCGCCAGTCCAGCCACCCCCTCCGTGGTCGACCTGCAGGCTGAGATCAGCGCCGCCCGCGAAGACCTCGTGGCCACGATCGCCGAGCTCAAGGCCGAGACGACTCCCAAGGCCCTCGCTCGCAGAGGTGGCCGCACGATCACCGGGTTCTTCACCGACGAGTACGGCGGCGTCCGGCCCGAGCGCGTGGCCATCGTCGGGGCCGTCGTCGTCGGAATCATCGCCCTGCGCCTGATCACGCGCCACCGCGACTAGGGGACTTCGCATGACGGCGCTCGACCAGGCTGCGGACGTCCACTCCTCGCCCGACACCAGCCCCAATGCCGACGGATCCGTCCCGATCAAGCTGCTGCATGATCGGGTCCTGGTCCGAGAGGACAACGACAGTCGCGAGCGCCGGTCGCTGGGCGGGATCGTCATCCCCGTGACCGCGCAGGTCGGCCGCCGACTGTCCTGGGCCAAGGTCGTCGCCCTCGGACCGAACGTGCGCAGCATCGAGGTGGGCGACCGCGTGCTCTTCGAGCCCGAGGACCGCGGACAGGTCGAGCTGCAGGGCATCGACTACGTGCTTCTGCGCGAGCGCGACATCCATGCGGTGGCGGCCTCCCGCCATAGCACCGCCGGCACCGGCCTCTACCTCTAGCAGGCGACAGCAGATGACCACCCCCGGCCTCGAGCGACCCATTCTCGTCGGCGGCACGGGCCGCAGCGGATCCACGATCGTCGGCCACCTGCTCGACCACCACCCCGACCTCACGCTGACCAGGCCCATGGAGGTCCGGTTCATCGCCGGCGCGCATGGGCTTGCCGATGCGCTCGCCACGGCGCTGGCGTCACCGCACTCGGAGATGTCTGCTGATGCGGCAGCCCTGGCCGTGGACCGGTTGCGCAACCGCTGGTTCCAGCGCGCCGAGCACGTCGGGCTGCACGAGTCGATGACGCGGGCCGACGTCGATGCGTGGTCCGACGAGTACCTCGCGACCTTCGGTGACGAGCCCGTCGAGGCCACACGCCTGCTCACCCGTCGCATCATGGCGCGCATCGCCGACCGCCTCGGCGCCTCCCGGCTCGTCGACACGACGCCGGCCAATGCGCGCAAGGCCGATCGTCTCGAACCGATCTACCCTGAGTCGAGCGTCGTCATCGTGACGCGCGACGGGCGCGACGTGTCGGCGTCCTTCGTCAGCCAGTCGTTCGGCCCGGACGACGTGTTCGTGGCGCTCGACCAGTGGGAGCGGCGCATGCTGCGCTCGCACCTCGCAGCACGGGCAAGCCGTCCCGAGCGTGTCCTGAGCATCGAGTTGGTCGACCTCGTAGTTCGCGACAGGGCGGGCGCGCTGGCTCGCCTGTGCGACTTCGTCGAGGTGCCTGTCGATCCGACGATGGTGGAGTGGTTCGACGCGAATGTCACGGCCGACGGCATGCACCCAGGTCGCTGGCGACGCGACTTCGATGCAGACACGTGCGCCCGGATCGACGAGCAGTACGAGGCGATGTGCGCACGGCTGACGGCCGAGGGCGTCCCGATACCGTCCTGACGGAGTCGGTTAGCGCGCGGCGACGGTGAGGCCAGCCGACCAGCCGGGAGCTCGGCCGTGGTCCGGTGGGGCAACAGAGCGGGCGTCGATGCCGCTGCGGGCCAGCAGCCAGGCGACGAGCGAGTTCGAGTTCCACATGTCGCCGGTGCGGAGCTCGTCGCGTCCCCAGGTCGCCGTCGGGAACCGCGCCGCGAGGTCGAGCACACTCATGGCCGTGCGCGCATCGGTGCTCAGTCGGTTCCGGCCCCCGACGGCGTAAGCGACATCGGGGATCACACCATGCCGCCACCGTCGCACCTCGTAGCGGAACAGACGCGATCTCCCGAGCCAGGGCATGCCCACTGGACCCTCGGCTACGACTCCGCGCTCGCCCCGGCCATTGCCCCAGACGGGCGTCATCTCGATCGTGAACGGGACATGGTCGTGCCGCACGGCCAGCGCCGCGTGGAAGAGCGGGCGGGCCGGGCGCCCGGCCCGACGTGCGGCGATCGCCTCGAAGAGCAGGCCGTTCCAGTGAACCACGGGAACGGCTCCGCCTGCGCCGAGGGGAATCCAGTAGAGGTCGACGCAGGATTCCGGTGGATCCATCTCTTCGATCGGCATGTGATGTGCCCGCTCTCGCGAAGGGGGTGGCTTGGCCCGGACGCGGCAGATGTGCTTTCATCTGCACCATAACTGAATACCTCATCCAGAGGGGCAGAGGGAAACGGCCCGTTGAAGCCCCGGCAACCTTTTCGGTGATTCTCGTTCCTCGAGGCCGCCCGAAAGTGGTGCCACTTCCGACCTGTAACCAGGGCAGATGAGAAGAGAGGCCTCGTCATGACTGTCCAAAGTGCCACCCCCTCGCTGGGTGCTGCCTACGCCCTGAAATGCCGCGAGTGCGGGGCCCTCACCGAGCTCGATGCCAGCTACGCCTGTTTCGAGTGCTTCGGCCCCCTTGAGGTCGCCTACGCACCGGCCACCCTCACCCGTGCCCAGATCGAGGCCGGGCCGCCGTCCATGTGGCGCTACGAGGCTCTCCTTCCCGTGCTGCCGGGCGCCGGCGGCCGTCCCGGGCTGCGTCCCGGATTGACGAAGCTCGTCCGGGCGGACAACCTCGCTGCAGCGCTGGGCGTCACGTCGCTGTGGGTGAAGGACGACTCCGGCAACCCGACGCACTCGTTCAAGGACCGCGTTGTCGCAGTGGCCCTGGAGAACGCACGACGGCTCGGCTACGACACGATCGCCTGCGCCTCCACCGGCAATCTCGCGAATGCGGTGGCCGCGGCCGCGGCGCGGGCGGGGCTCACGTCCGTGGTGTTCGTGCCGTCCAATCTCGAGGCCGGGAAGATCGTCACCACCGCTGTCTACGGCGGAACGCTCGTAGCCGTGGACGGCAACTACGACGACGTCAACCGCCTGTGCTGCGAGGTCGCGGCGGCGCGCGACTGGGGATTCGTCAACGTCAACCTGCGCCCCTACTACGCCGAGGGCAGCAAGACGGTGGGCTACGAGGTGGCCGAGCAACTCGGCTGGCGCCTCCCCGACGCGGTCGTGTCGCCGGTGGCATCGGGGTCGCTGCTGACCAAGGTCGACAAGGCCTTCCAAGAGTTCGTCGCTCTGGGGCTCGTGGCCGACACGGCGTATCAGGTGTTCGGGGCGCAGGCCACGGGGTGCTCGCCCGTGTCGCAGGCCTTCCGGGCCGGGCATGACGTGATCCGGCCGGTCAAGCCGGACACCATCGCTAAGTCGCTCGCCATCGGCAATCCGGCGGACGGCCCGTACGCCCTCGACGTCGTTCGCCGCACCGGCGGGGCCATCAGCGACGTGTCCGACGAGGAGGTCGTCGAGGGGATCAAGCTCCTCGCCGAGACGGAGGGGATCTTCGCCGAGACCGCCGGCGGCGTGGTCGTCGCCACCTACCGCCGGCTCCTGTCCGAGGGCCTCGTCGACCCGTCGGCCGAGACCGTCCTGCTCAACACCGGTGACGGCCTCAAGACCCTCGACGCCGTCGCTCCGACATCTCAGCCGTCCTTCATGATCTCACCGTCCTTCGACGATTTCGAGACCCGCTACTCAGAGGAGTCCGCATGAGCATCGCCGTCAAGGTGCCGACCATCCTTCGCACGTACACCGGTGGTGTCGCCGACGTGACCGTCAGCGGCACGACCCTCTCGGAGGCCCTCGCCGACCTCGATGCCCAGTTCCCCGGCATCGGTGCCCGCGTGCTGGACGACTCGGGCAGGCTGCGCCGCTTCGTCAACGTGTACGTCAACGACGACGATGTGCGGTTCCTGGACGACCTGCAGACACCGACACCGGACGGCTCGAGCATCTCGATCATCCCCGCGGTGGCAGGCGGCTGAGGCTCACCAAGCGCCGCGTCATCGACTTCTGTCGCATCGGTGAGCGCTCGGCCCATACGTGGTTCGTCCTGTGCGCGGAGCCGGGCTCCGCGCTGGGCGGTGCCGCGCGACGAAGCAGCGGGAGTGGTGGACGGCACGACTCTGGTGCTTTCGTCGAAACGGACATTAAGGTCATGGTCGGAGGTGGCTCATGGCGCGGACCACAGCGGGCATGAACGACGGAGTCGATCCCGTTGAGGACGGACCCGGCGACGTGGGCGGCTACCCGCAGGTCCCGGGCGTCGCCTGGGTTCCCATGTACGGGGAGAAGGCCAGCCGATCCCACGATGCGAACTGGCGCCGCCTGGGGTACCTGTCCGCTGGGGTCGTCGCGGTGCTGGCGCTCGTCGCGCTGTGGAGGATGGACGGCGATCCGGCCGGGCAGTTCGGAGTCGTCGCGATCGCGGGTGCCGTGGCCGGCGGGCTGCTCCTGCTTGGCGCGGGCATCGGGATGCTCTCGGGCGAGGCGCTGCGCGCGCAGGCGGTGCCGCCCAACCCGACGCGTCGCGCGGATCGGGATCTTCTGGGGGGCGACATCGCCGCCGTTGCCACCGGCCTGAAGGAGGGGCTCTCGGGCCTCACGGCGGCCCGAAGCCTCGTGTTCGCCGGCGCGTTCCTTCTGTCGGTCTCGGCCATTGCGGGCGCCATCAGCATCCGAGGCGCGGCCTGAACGAGCCAGTGCACACTCCCTGTGGTGCACCGCCAGGGACTCGAACCCCGAACCCGCTGATTAAGAGTCAGCTGCTCTGCCATTGAGCTAGCGGTGCGCGAGGGGAAACGTTATCACCGGGCCGGAATGGATGGACGCGGCCCCACCGCACCGGTCGAGCCGCGAACGATCAGCGCCGGCTCGAACTGCCTGCGAACCCGAGTCGTGCGGGCGCCATCAACGCGTTCCAGCAGCAGTTCCATCGCCGCGCGGCCGAAATCCGCGAGTGGTTGTGCCACGGAGGTAAGCGAGATCATGCTGAGGGAGGACAGGGTGAGATTGTCATAGCCCACGATCGAGATGTCGCTGGGGACGTCGATTCCCGCGTCTTGGAAGACCCCCATCATGCCTACGGCGATCATGTCGTTGGCCGCCAGAACGGCAGTGGGGAGCGCCCCCGACGTGATGAGCTGTCGAGCGGCCGTTTCGCCGGACTGCTCGGTGAAGTCACCGACGACCACACGCACGTACTCGGCCAGTCCCCGTTCGGTCATGCCCCGCGTGTAGGCCGCTCTCCGCTCCGCCGCGCCGGCGCCCTTGCCTCCGCTCACGTGGGCGATGTCCCGGTGTCCCAGCGAGACGAGGTGTCCAAGGGCGGCCCTGGCCCCCGTCATCTCGTCGTTGGTGATGGTGTCGACGTCCCGCAGCCGCACGTCCCTGCCGACGAGGACGCTCGGCAGGCCGGACGTGAGCTCTTCGATCGACGAGACTGACATCCGGGGGCTCACCAGGATGAGACCACCGACGCGATGGCTGAGAAAGCCCGCGACGATCTCTCGTTCGCGCGCCGACGAGCGCTGCCCGGCGCCGAGCAGGATGGAGTATCCCCGGGTCTCGGCGCACTCCGCCAGCGCGTCGTAGACGGCGGCGAAGAAGGGGTTCGAGATGTCATTCAGGAGTACCCCCACCGTGCGCACCTGCTTGCTGGCGAGGGATCGGGCCAGGGCGTTGGGGCGGTAGCCGAGGGCGCCGGCCGCGGCGAGCACCTTGGCGCGACTGCTCGGGGCGACCTTGGGGGAGTCCTGGAACACCAGCGAGACGAGCGAGCGGGACACCCCGGCGGCCCGGGCGACGTCGTCCATGGTGGCGTCCACGGTCCTCCTGTCCGACCACCCTCGACCCAGCGTTGCGCCTGCCGCGGCGCTAGACTCCATTAGAGCGCTCCAATGGCTGGGGCGCAACAACTCAGGAGTAGACATGGACTTCTTCGAACGTCTCGCGGGGGCTCCGATTTCCTGGGGAGTGTGCGAGGTCCCGGGCTGGGGCAGGATCCTTCCGGCCAGCCGAGTGCTGCCCGAGATGCGCGAGGTCGGGCTCAGGGCTACCGAGCTCGGCGCCCCGGGCTTCCTGCCCGAGGGGAAGGAAGCCGTCAAGGACACGCTCGACGCAGCGGGCATGACGCTTGTCGGCGGCTTCGTGCCGCTGGTGCTCCAGGACCCGGCTCAGTGGGATGTCGCCATCGAGAACGCAAGGTCGGCCGCAGAGCTCTTCTCGTACTGCGGCGGCGACCGCTTCGTGACGGCAGCCGTGCAGGACTACGCGTGGACCCGTCCGACTCCGCTCGACCGCGAGCAGATGCGCACGTTCGCCGAGGGCCTGCGACTCATCGACAACGTGTGCGCGGACTTCGGCATCGTGCAGGTGCTGCACCCGCACGTCGACACCCTCGTCGAGACCAAGGCTGACGTCGAGCTGGCGCTCCAGGAGACTGACGTGAAGTGGTGCCTGGACACGGGACACCTCGCGATCGGCGGCACCGATCCGTTGCAGTTCGCCCGCGACAACGCTGAGCGTGTGGGCATCGTGCACCTCAAGGACGTGAACCTCTCCCTCGCGCGGAAGACGATGAGCCGTGAGCTCAGCCTGCTCCACGCTGTGCAGGCGGGGATGTTCGTGCCCTTGGGCGAGGGTGACGTGCCGATCGCCGACATCGTGCTCGAGCTGGAACGCTGCGGGTACGCGGGTCGCTACGTGCTCGAGCAGGACACGGCCATCATGGGCGACGAGCCGGCAGCCGGCGAGGGGCCCATCGAGAGCATGCGGATCAGCATGGCCTACCTCCAGCGCGAGGTCGCTGCTGCCCACTCGGGGGTCTCGCGATGACGAGCCCGGTGCGTGTCGGCGTCGCGGGCGTCGGCCGGATCGGCCGCATGCACGCCTCGATCCTGGCGCGACAGATCCCCGGCGCCACAGTCGTCGCGGTCGCAGATGCCTTTCCCGATACCGCGGCTCAGGTTGCCGAGGAACTGCGGGTGCGCCCACTCAGCGTCGACGAGATGTTCGCCGCAAGCGACATCGACGCGGTCGCCATCTGCACGAGCAGCGACACCCATGTCGACCTCGTGGTCAGGGCAGCGGAGGCGGGCAAGGCGATCTTCTGCGAGAAGCCGGTGAGTCTGGACATCGCGGAGGTCGATCGGGCACTCGCGGCGGTCGAGCGCGCGGGCGTTCCGTTCATGGTGGGCTTCAACCGCCGTTTCGACCCGGGTCATCGGTCCGTCCGCCGCGCCGTCGAGTCCGGCGCCATCGGCGACGTTCATCTAGCGCGCATCACGAGCCGTGATCCTGCGCCGCCGCCCGTGAGCTACATCGCGGTCAGCGGGGGCATCTTCGTCGACATGACGATCCACGACTTCGACATGGCGCGGTATCTCGTCGGCTCCCCCGTGGTGGAGGTGTTCGCCAAGGGGGCGGTGCTGATCGATCCGGCGATCGGTGCGGCGGGCGACGTCGACACGGCGGTCGTGGTGCTGACGCACGCCAACGGGGCGATCACGACGATCGACAACAGTCGGCAGGCCGTGTACGGCTACGACCAGCGGGTCGAGGTGCTCGGATCGGCGGGCCTCGCCACGTCGGAGAACGTCCTGAAGGACAACGGGCGGGTCTACTCGGCCGCGGGCTCGACCGGCGCGAACCTGCAGGACTTCTTCCTCGATCGCTACCGCGAGTCGTTCGTCGAGGAGTGGTTGGCCTTCATCGACTATGTCGCGGGCGGTGGCCCGTCACCCGTGACAGGCGCCGACGGTCGTGCGCCGGTCGTCATCGGGCTGGCGGCCTGGGAATCGGTGCGGGCAGGGCGACCGATCACCATCACCGAGGGCTGACGCACCGAGACCTGCAGTAGACGCCACAAGGGCGGAATCTTGCGGCGTCTACTGCAGGTCTCGGCGACTATCGTCGGCGGAGTGAAGACGATCGGCGGCATCCAGCGCGGCACGATCACTGCTGTCGTGGTCATCGTGCTGGTGATCGCGGGTATCCAGCTGTGGCTGCCCGACTCCGTCACCTTGGGCGCGATCTGGGTCATTCCGGCCATCGAGGTGACGGGCATCCCGATCATGTTCCTGGTCGCCACGTGGCGCGGTGCCGACGCACAGCTCGTGCGCAGCATCATGACGGCGTACCTGATCTTCCTGGTGCTCGCCTGCGTGACCAACGCCGTCCTGCTCCTCGTCTCGATGCTGCGGGGCAGCAGCGAATCCGGTGAGTACCTGCTGTTCGCGGGGTTCGGCGTCCTGACGATCAATGTCCTGAGCTTCGGGCTCACCTACTGGTGGCTCGACGGTGGTGGGCCGCGTCGACGCCTGGCCGGAAGCGTGACTGCCTGGGACTTCTTGTACCCGCAGCAGGCGCAGAACCAGCCATGGCAGCCGGGCCTGCCCGACTACCTGTTCACCGCCTACACGAACATCATCGCGTTCAGCCCCACCGACACCATGCCCCTGACGCACCGCGTCAAGCTGCTGTTCACGGTCCAGTCGTCGACCGCCCTGCTGACCATCGTCGTCACCCTCAGCAGGGCCATCAACCTCATCCCGGGCGGGACGCCCGGCAGCTGAGGGGCATTACTCGGTGAAGCGGGTCGGCGTCTCGGTCAGCTCGACGGGACCTGTGACAGGGGTGCACGTGTTCGCGGTGCTGCACGCCTGTGTCAGATTCGCCGGGGGCACGAACGTGCCAGCGTCGACCTTCGCCCACGCGAGGACCGAGGGAACACCCTTCTTGTCGACGGAGCAGGACACGACCGAGCCGTCATCGACGCAGCCCTGCCACGTCGCGCCGACGACCCACTGGTCGATGACGCGCAGGCCCTTGACCGCGCCCGAATCGTTGGTCAACTGCATCCCCAGCAGGGGATACGGCTCGGGCGTCCAGATGTACCAGTACGTGCGGTCGATACCGAGGTGCAGCGAGTCGAGGGCCGTCTGGACGACCCAGTCGCGGGCCTGGGCGCCCTCGATGGTCTGACGCGGGTTGGTGGGTCCGGGACCGGCGAGCCCGTAGTTCAGCTCCGTGTCCCACAGGGGCAGGGCGGGTGCGCCCGCGGAGACGAGCTGTTCCTGCACGGCGGCGACGAACGCCGCCCGCTCGTCGGTGGTGTCCCTGCTCGCGGGGTATAGGTGGGCGGAGAGCACGTCGACCGGCCAGTCGAGCTCGCCGAGGGCGGCCAGGTAGCTGGGGAAGAACCGGTCGAAGGCGCCCGGCAGGCGGACGGTGGTGCTGGCCGCTACCACCAGGGCCTTGGGATCCTTGGCCTTGATGATGTCGTAGGCGCTCTTCGTCATGAGGGCGAGCTTGTCCGGCGAGCCGTTCCAGAACATGGACAGGCTGGCCTCGTTCCAGATCTGGTAGGCCGAGATGCGTCCTGCGTACCGCTTGACGACGGCGGTAACGAAAGCATCCCAGGCGGCCAGGCTCTTCGGCGCAGATGCGGCCCCGGGTACCGGGTAGTCGCCCGGCTTGATGCGCGAGGCGTTCCACGTCGGCGTCGATCCGAGGACGAGCAGCACGTCCTTGACCTTGTTGGCCTCGGCCGTCTTGAGCACGGTGTCGAGGGCGGTCCAGTTGTACAGGCCCTTCACGGCCTCCACCTGCGACCAGTTCGTGCCCGCGTCCCACAGGCGAAGGGTGCCGAAGGGGACGTTGCTGTCCGGCCAGGCGCCCTCCTGAACACCCGAGACATGCAGTCCCGTGATGGCCGCGGGCACGACCACGCCCATGTTCGGTCCGCTCGGGCTGGGGGCCGGGGACGCGCTCACCGATCCGGAGGGGGCGGCCGATACCGAGGCGGACGCCGACGCGGGCAGCGAGACGCCGGCGCTGGGCGAGGGGGACGGCGTCACGGCGTCGGACCCGGGGTCGGACGAACACGCGGCGGCGAGAACGGCCACAAGAGCCAGGACGGTCACGAGAGGACGGCGCATCGGTTCAGACTACGGGGCGAGGGAGGGGCACCGACGGGTGCTACCAGCCCGCGAGCACCGCCACCTGTGCTGGCAGCTGCATCGGGTCGAAGGGCTTGCCCAGGACGCCCAGGACGGCCAGGGCGGCCAGGCGGTCGACCTCAGTGGGGGCGACGCTCGCGGTGAGGAACGCCACGGGAACATCGGGGCAGTGGTGACCCGATCGGATCGCCGCCAGCGTGGAGATACCGTCCATGCCGGGCATCATGACGTCGAGGAGAACCAGGTCGGGCGTCCAGCTCGCCAGCTGGTCGAGGCACTCCTGGCCGGATCCGACCGCGCGCACGTCGTGCCCGGCCACCCGCGACAGGCTCATGGTCGACAGCATGCGGATGTCGTCGTCATCGTCGACGATGAGGATTCTCTTCTGCATGCCGGCTCCTCAGCCTTCGGTGGGCGGTCGGAGGTCGGTTGGCTCTTCGGCGGGCCCGCCCGGGCGGGCTGGCAGCGTCACCGTGAAGGTACTCCCGACGCCGACCGTGCTGGTCACATCCAGCGTGCCGCCACTGCGGGTGACGAGCTCCTTGGCGATGGCCAGGCCGAGTCCGGTCCCGCCCTGCCGCCGGGCGTCACCGGACTCCACCTGCCCGAAGCGCTCGAAGACGGAGGCGAGGCGGTCGGCCGGTATGCCCCGTCCGTGGTCGGCGACAGCGATGGTCACCGAGGGGCCAGCCCGGGACACGTCGACGCTGACGGTCGAGTCGCGCTCGCTGAACTTGATCGCATTGCCGAGCAGGTTGGCCAGCACCTGGAGCATGCGGTGCGGATCGACGTCGACGACGAGGGTCGACTCGGGTGACGGTGATTGCACCCTGACGGCGATGCCGGCCGACTGGGCCGCGCCTTCGATCCCCTCGATCGCCTGGTGGGCCAGGCTCAACGCGTTCACCGGCTCGGGCCGAAGGGGCATCCGGCCCGCGTCGAGCCGCTCGACATCGAGGATGTCGTCGACGAGCTTGCGAAGGCGATCGGTGTTGTTGACGGCCATCGTGAGCAGTTGCTGCTGCTCCCCGGTGACCGGACCGACCACGCCGGCATCGAGGAGCTGCAGGCTGCCCTTGATCGACGTGAGTGGCGTGCGCAGCTCGTGGCTGATGATGGCGATGAACTGGCTCTTCATCTCCTCGATGGCGGCGCGTTCGGAGATGTCGCGGAACAGCATGACGGCGCCCGCCACGACGTCGCCGGCCAGCATCGGCGTGATGATGACGTCGACCGGGATGTGAACGCCGTCGCGGCGGATGTAGGTCGAGTTGGTCAAGGCTCCGGACTTGCCCTGGGCAATGAGCTCGCGGGTGGGGCAGTCGCTCCAGGGGTAAGGGGTGCCGTCGGGATGCTGGTGATGCGCGACGTCGTGGAAGTTGCGCTCGACGACGTCCTCCTCGCGGCAGCGAAGGATGCGTCGTGCGGCCATGTTGACGAAGACGACCGTGCCGTCGGGGGCCAGCCCGATGATCCCGTCCCCCGCAGAGTCGAGGACCAGTTCGTTGAGCCGCTGCTGCTGCTCGATCGTGGTCAGGAGGATGCGGGTGCGCCAGAGGCCGAGCCCGATGACGAGCACGGAGGCGATGGCGAGCAGTTTGGCGCTGCCGTCCCGTCCGCTCCAGACCGCGAAGGCGAGGAGGGCGGGCACGGTGAGGACGGCCGCGACGAGCGCCACGAGGCGGATAGGGGTGGCCCGGCGCATGGTCGCGCTCGTGGGATGGGCGATGCGATCTGCGCCCGGCGCAGTCGCAGCCGCGACGATGAGGATCACGGCCGCGAGGTACATCGCCTCGCGCCAGACCCATGTGCGGTCCGTCAGTCCATTGACGAGTCGGTACTCGTAGAGCAGGTCCGCCGCGAGGTAGAACGTGAAGGCGGCGGTCAGCAGGGCCAGCACGGGATTGAGGCGGACGCTGCCGAAGAGCAGCCAGATCATCACGGCCAGAACGCCGAGGTCGAGCAGCGGATAGACCAGGGCGACGACGGTCTCGATGCCGGGGTCGAACTGGTTCGTCATCGCCGGTGCGACGATGAGCGTCCCGAGGATCGAGGCGGCGGCGATGGCCACGATGCCGGCGTCGATCCATGCCTCCCGATCGCGTCCGGGGTGGGCGAGGCGGATGAGCAGGATCAGGGCGACGAACGCGGCGATGTAGGCACTGAGGTACAGGGCGGACGCGAGCGGGGGGATGCTCGTCGGTGCGGAGTCGTCGTGCTGCGCGTCGTACACCGCTTCCCCGGTGAAGGTCAGGACCTGGAACGCCCACAGGGCCCACCAGATCGCTCGGGCCCCGGGAGGCATGCGAAGTCCGGCGATGGCGAACACCACGAGGGCGGCGATCGCCACGCCCTCATAGTCGATGAGCCAGGCCACGCTCCGCTCGGGCAGGACGATCACCAGCACGCAGGCGATGGCTCCGAGGGTGACCAGGACGAACCAGGCCGGATGCCAGCGCTGCGCCTCGCCATCCGCAGGGCTGTCGACGGTGCGCCGCGCGGGGGATCGCCCCCGCACCCAACTCGTCCCGCTCAGTGGCATGTCACGGCCTCGCCCTCGAGCGCGACCCTACCTTCGGAGGCATGGGGGAGGCAGCCTCAGGATTCGGGCTCAGGTCACGGCGCGGGCGGCGCCGGAGTCAGCCCGGACTCGAAGCGGCGCGGTGTCGACAGCCTCGAACGCGCTCGCGGGGATGCCCTTGAGCTGCTCGATCAGCGACGGGGGCCAGTCGTCGTCGGCGGTGCCCTGGAAGTACCAGGGCGATCCGTTGTCGGCGAGCACGAGTCCGTAGCGCTTCATGGCCGTCAGGACGACGACCGCCTCCCGCGAGAATCCCGACGTGTCGAAGGTCGAGGCGAGCCGGAAGCGCGCGCCCATGGGTGGCACGGCCGCGGAGTCGGCGGAGCCGGCTTGGTGCCGGGCCGGCCAGACGAACGCCCGACGAGTGACGTCGGTCGTGAAGCGGATCGCGTGATCGACGCGACCTGCCCGCACCTCGTCCCAGCGAAGGAGCCCCGGGAGGATGGGCAGCCCAGCGGCATCAGCCGATGTCCAGGTCCGCGGGCGCAGTCGGTTGGACCGCAGGTTCCAGGTGGCCCCCGAGCCTGCCGTCCACCCGCTTGCCGTGAGCCGGGTGTCCCATGTCTCGAACAGGGTGCAAGTGTCCGCGTCGACGATGATCGCGTGCCGGTCGCCCTCGGCCTCGGCTCCGCCCTCGATCCTCGTGGCCGATCCCAGCGGGTAGGGCACGCGGTCGCTCTCGTCGGCGTAGTGGAACGACACGGGAACCCGGGGTGCACCGTTCACGATCGTCAGGGGGATCCCGTAGGGAACCGACTGGGTGCCGTAGCTCGGTCCGAAGTCCGGATGCAGATTGAGCGATGAGTGCATCTGCGACATCCACGAGTCCGAAAGGCGATGCACCGGAAGCGCATCGACGCGCGCGTGCCAGTAGTTGTCCGCCGGGAACATCGGGCACGACGTGCCGGGTACGGGCCGCGGCGCCGTGGGGGTAGCTCCCGAGGGAGGGGTCGCGATGGCCAGGGCGCCCGCCGCCAGCGCGACCCCGATCGCGAATGAAGACACCCGTCTCGGCATGGGCTATCGCGACCAGACGGGTTGGGGCCTTGTGCCGACAGGGATGACGAGCGTCACGACGATCGCGATCACGGCGCCGACAATGGTGTCTAGTCCGCGCCAGAGGAGCGCCTCGCCCAGAGGGGCGCTGACCTGGGCATAGGCGAGCACGGCGACCGTGCTCACGCCGAGCACGGACAGCGCGTAGCTGCGACGCACGAAGGCGATCGTGAGGACGATCCCGGGCGCCAGGGCGAGCAGTCGCAGCGGACCGGGGGGTACGGCCGAGTCGATCACCGTGAGGACGACCATGGCGACCGCGGTCCCGGCCAGGCGTTGCAGCACGCGATCGATCGTCAGAGGCAGTTGCGGCGGGATCAGCGCGATGAGCGTCATGAGCACCCACACCGCATTGTGGTTACCGGTCATCGACATCACGACTGCGCCAACGCCGAGGCCCAGTGCCGACCGGATGGTCGTGCGATGCAGGCGGGTGAGCTGTGGCTCGGGTACCAGGGCGAACCTGCCGTCGGCCGCCACGTGGGCAGGCTTCTCATCCGTCGCCTTGACCCGGTCCGGCTTCTGCCGATGGGGGACGAGCGAGGCCACGGCTCTCAGGACGAGGTTCAGGACGATCATGACGGAGAACCCGATGAGCAGGTAGCGCAGCGGCACGCCCTTGCCCGCTCCGAACACCAGGGGCAGGAAGTACAGGTACAGCAGCAGGCTGCCGAGTGTGGCGAGGGGTTCCCCCCGCCAGGCGAGGGCCCCCGCGAGGACGGTCATGGCCGCGAGGGACGCTCCCGCCGCCCATGGCACATCGCGGCTCGCGATGGCGACGAGGGTCAGCGGCAGGGCGACGAGGGACAGGCCGAAGCCGCGAAGCAGCCCGCTGCGAAGGCTGCCGCCGAGCGAGCCGAGGAAGCCGAATATCCCCCCGAACACGGCGGGAAGGACGGCATGCGTGAGGCCCTCGTCGGGATGACCCGCGGCGACGAGGGCGAAACGCACCGCGAAGAACACGACGATGACCTCCACCAGCACCGCGATGCCGGCTCGCAGGAGCACGGGGGCAGGTTCGGGAGTCAGGGCGAAGCGCGCATGACGCAGCACTGTCGTGCGTCCAGCGACGTCGGTCACTCCGTCAGCGTGCCCTAGCGGGCGTGGCTGAGGCGACCGCTGACGCCGGGCAGAGGCGTCAATGGGAAGTGCCGCTGAGGGCATAGCCGAAGGACGGTAGGCGAGCCTATCCTTCCCTGATGACCGTTGCGGTGGAGGCGGACGGCCGCGTCAGGACGTTCGCCGTCAAGAAGGGTGCCACGGTCGAGTCCGTGAGGGGAGTGGATCTCCGCGTCGAATCCGGGGACGTGTTCGGGTTCGTCGGGACGCATGGCGCGGACACGTCGCGCAACTACGACTAGGAGGTGGGCAGATGCGAATCGCTATCGGCACGCGCAAGGGACTGTGGACGGCCCGTGGGGATGACAGCGGCTGGGCGGTGAGCCAGCCCATCCGCACGATGGCGGAGTTCGCCAGCGTTGCCTGGATGCCGCGCGGTGACGGGAGACCACCTCGGCTGCTGGTGGGTGCCCGCAGTTGGTTCTGGGGTCCCTCGGTGCTCACCAGTGATGACGACGGGGCCACGTGGTCGGAGCCTGAGTCGGGCGCGATCGCCTTCCCGGCGGACGCCGGGGTCGCGGTCGAGCGGATCTGGAACCTGACCCCGGATCCGCGCGAGGAGGACGTGGTGTGGGCGGGATGCGAACCGCACTCCCTGTGGCGGTCCGTTGACGGCGGCGGCCACTTCGAGTTGAACTCCGCCCTGTGGGAGCACCCCCATCGCCCCGAGTGGCACCCGGGCGCCGGTGGCGCGGCTATCCACACCATCGTGCCGCGCGCGGATGGATCGGTCCTGGTGGCGATGAGCACGGGCGGGGTGTACCGCTCCGCCGATGGTGCGTCGGGGTGGGTTCCTGCCAATCGCGGCATCAGGGTGGACTTCCAGCCGGAGGAGTACCCGGAGTTCAACCAGTGCGTGCATCGCATCGCGGTCGACGGTGTCGACGGGAGCCTCGTCTATGCGCAGAACCACGGCGGCGTCTACCGGTCGAAGGACTCCGGTGACAGCTGGCAGTTCATCTCGGCCGGACTGCCGAAGGACTTCGGCTTCGTCGTGCTCGCCCACCCCACGAAGGGCGGAACGGCGTGGGTGGTACCGATCGACCCCGAGACCATGTTCCCTCCCGAGGGGCGGCTCCGGCTGTGGCGCACGGATGACGCTGGTGACACGTGGCGCGAGGTCGGCCAGGGTCTGCCGGACGACCACTACGCCTCGGTCCTCCGGGATGCCGCCCACGTCATCGAGCATGACGACGACGCCGCGATCGCCTTCGGTACACGCAACGGCTGCGTCTTCGCCAGCCTCGACGGCGGAACGACCTTCTCCGAGGTCGTCTCCGGCCTACCCGACGTGCTGTCGGTGCGGATCAGCGCCTGAGATGAGCGACGCTCCCGGGAAGGTCACGGTGCGACTGCCGCACGCGCTCGCCGAGCACGTGGGAGGCGCAAGGGAACTGACGCTCGACATCGACGGGCCGTCCAGCCTCGCCGACATCCTCGATCACCTCCGGCGGACCGCGCCCGCAGTCGGACGGCGCGTTCAGGACGAGACAGGCGCCATCCGAACCTTCGTCAACGTCTACGTGGGCGACGACGAATGCCGGACGCTGGAGGGCCTGGACACCACGGTGCAGCCCGGCACCGTGCTGTACGTCATCCCCTCGGTCGCTGGGGGCTGTGGTTGACCGAGGGGTTCCAGCGTCGACTGCTGACGGGCCTTGATCCGGCCGTCGTCTCTCCTAGCATGTGACGTGGAGCGGCGGACCTGAAGGCTCCGCTCCGAGACGTGCTGCGGGCAGGAGGCGATCATGGCTACGGATGGACCCGTTCAGATCGCCGACGGCGTGTGGTGGGTGGGGACGCGTCTGGAGAACGACCAGTTCCAGTGCCACGCCTACTTCATCGACAACGGGGCCGACAGCGTGCTGCTGGATCCGGGTCGCCGTTGACGATCGCCGCGACGCTGGACAAGGTCGCGCAGATCGCCGACGTGGACGCGATCGGGTACTTGGTGTGCCACCACCCCGATCCGGACATCGCCGCGAGCCTGCGGGACCTGTCGGATCTGCTGACCCGCGACGACGTGCAGGTGGTCACGGAGTGGCGGGCGCAGGCGCTGCTGAAGCACTACGGGCACCGGTTCGGCTACTACCTGGTCGAGGAGCACGGCTGGAGGGTGCCGTTGGGCCCGGGCCGCGAGTTGGAGTTCCAGCTCACTCCGTACCTGCACTTCCCCGGCGCGATGGTGTCCTACGACACCAGATCGGCGACCCTGTTCTCGTCCGACCTGTTCGGCGGGTTCGTCCCCGACTCCGACGTGCTCGTCAGCCACGACCTGGACTACATCATCGACGCCGCGAGGCCTTTCCATCAGCACTACATGCCCAGCACCGAACTGCTGACCGCCGGGCTGACGCGCATTCAGCTCCGCTGGCCGCACATCGCGCAGGTCGCCCCTCAGCACGGTCACATCATCCCGGGCGAGATCGTCGACGCCGCGTTCGCCGCCTTGAAGGGCATCGACTGCGGCGTGTTCACCCTCGCCGACGCCGACATCGACCTCAAACGACTGCTGCGGATCTCCGAGGCGAAGGTGCGCATCACGGAGGCCCTGCTGACCGTCGCCGAGCCCGCCTCGCTCGTCGCCGCGATGAACACGATCCTCACGTCCACACATGAGGCGAGTGACTGCGCCCTGTTCATCGACGTACCCGAGCAGGGCTGGACGATGTGGGGCAAGGGGCTTGCCAAGCCGCTGCGCCGCGATCCCGACCCGCGCTGGCCGACGGTGGACCTGCTCGGTCCGCCGGCAGCGCTGCTGTCCCTGCGCACGATGGATGACGTGCCCCCCGACGAGGACCTCATGCGGATGCTGGCGGACATGGCCTCGACCGTGCGGCCGGCCATCGACGAGTACCTGGGGCATCTGATCGAGTCCCAGCGGAGCGCCGCCTATCTGGAGGCTTCCCTCACCGACCCGCTCACCGGGCTGGGGAACCGTCGCGCCCTGGTGAACCAGGGTCCGTCGGGGGACTACTCCCTGATCTCGCTGGACCTGGACCATTTCAAGGCCGTCAACGACACGTTCGGGCACGCCGCCGGCGACACCGTGCTGACTCGCGTCGCGCAGGTGCTGACGAACAGCGTGCGCGACGGCGACAGGGTCTTCCGACTCGGCGGCGAGGAGTTCCTCATCGTGCTGCCCGACGCCGGCGAAGCCTCGGCTGTTGCCATCGCCGAACGCGTCCGGACCTCCGTGCGGGCCATCGACTTCACCGGACTGGCCCCGGGAGGGCGGGTCACCATCAGCGAGGGCATCGCCAGCGTCGTCAACGCCGGCCTCGCCGAGTTCCACGAAGCGCTCGAGGAGGCGGACGGCGCCCTGTACGAGTCCAAGGAGACCGGCCGCGACAAGATCACGGTCCGTCACTCCCCGGCCTGAGTCTCCGGCCGACCAGGACGCCGAACCGCGACAACTCGGAGGACGGCGCCGCGATCGACCGACCGGTGGAGCGGTTCTAGTTCGTCATGACGATGATGTCGATCCCCGAGGGATACTCGCCTGCAGCTTCTCGGCGCGCATCCGATCCGGCCTCGGGGGACGATCGTGAGGACGAAAGGGGCCGGTCATGTCCATGCGCTCTCGAGTGATTCCGGTAGTCGCGGTCTTCCTGGTGTGCGCGGGGATGCCGATGTCACCGGCGGCGGCGGTACCGATTGACGGCGTGAGCGGAGCAGGCGCAACTGCATTCTCGGTCTCTGGGGCGAAGGAGCGTTCCGCGCTTCGGATCGTCGCAGCGTCGACGGCGGTGCCCGGCTTCGGGAGCGTGGCCTTGGCCCTGACGGCGACACCCGAACGGCCTGATCGAGCCGTGACGCTGTGGCAACGATCAGGTGGGGAGTGGACCAAGGTCAGCACTTTGACGGTACCCGTGGTCAGGAGCCAACTTACGTGGACGGCCCCGAATCGCACGGGCGTCTATCGCTTACGGGCAACCTCAGCGGGTGGTGCCGACTACCTCCCGACGGTGTCGAACGTCGTGAGGATCAAGGTCAAGGCGGTGGCTGCTGCGAAATGGATCTACGCCCTCGATGCCGGGACACCGCCGCACCTGAACGCGGGCGCGATGCTCGGTCCGACGCTGGTCTCGATGGCGACCGACGTCACCGCGACCATCGAAGGCAAGCCGTGGCCGAGGAGTCTCACGGTTTCGTACGGTGAGGAGTGCGGCATCGCGGGAAGCTACACGGATCCCGACATGTGCGGCACGATGGTCTCCCTCTATGGCCCCGCCCCGAAAGCCGGGGTCAAGCGGTTCCGTACGACGTTCGCCGTCACGGCCGGCAGTGCCCCCGTGAAGGTCTCCTTCCGGACAGGCGCCAACGACAAGACCGAACCCGTCGTGGTCACCCCGGGTACATCCCTCGCCATCGATATGGCGATGTCGCCGGGTGCTGGCGCCGAGGTCTACATCTATCCCGCCGGGACACCGTTGGGCGGCACGACCGTCTCGATCGGGAGCCCGCAGTTCGGCTCCTGAGCCGAGACCGCTGCTGGCTCGCTTGCGCTGCAGCCGTTCACGTTGGGGTGAGTGACGGGACTTGAATCTTCCACTTTCACCCCTTCTATGAGGGAATCCACGCTCCCATGCGTGCTCGTGTGCCTCTATGAATTTGTGAGTCTGCTGACGCCGTCAGCAGACTACCTCGCACATCTGACCATCCGAGCCGCGGATGTCCGGAGTAGGCAGACCTAGTCCAAGGCCGCATCCGAAGGCGCAACTGGTCTCCAGAGGCGGTCGATGGGCAAGACTTGGACTCGGTTCTCGGAGGTGAAGGACCGGGCGCTGATTCTGAAGGCGACGCCTGTGATGAGCCGATCGCCGAGCGAACCTCGGAGTTTGCGTAGCCCCCGAGGTCCTCACCCCTGACTCGTTCGTTCGACTTCACCTCGAAGGCCAGCACTCGGACGGCGTCGAGTTCGATAACGAAGTCGATCTTGTCCCCGTCGTTGGTGTGCCAGCGGCCGCTCGTCACCCTCTCGTCGCTCCGGGAGACCCGCTTGCGCAGTTCTCCGACGACCAAGGTCCACGGCAGGGGCGTGATCTCCGACTGAGTGGTGGGGGCCAAGGCCGCGAGGTTCGCCTCGGTATACGGCCAGGAGGCGGGCTGCCAATCCCGAGTCCAAGAAGTGGAACTTCGGTGCTGCCGACCCTCGCGCAAGCAGTGTCTTGCCCCAGGCGGGCGACCTTTCCACAAGGATCAGGGCGTCGAGGAGCCGGACGTAGTGCTCGATGGCGGTGCGGTCGACGGCCAGCTTGTCTGGGCCTTCGCCAAGTCGAGGACCCGGCCGGTGCAACCGGCGAGCCGACCCAGCAGATCGCAGAGCGCCGGCCTCTGTCGGACTCGCGAGAGTCCGTGGAGTCGCGCGTGATGGACTGGGTGACGTAGTTGTCGCACCACCGGGTGGGGGCAGGAATCGGGCGCACCGTCCGATACCGCCATCAGGCACGATACCGCCATCAACCAGAGGAGTAGGACATGCGCACATTGATGCTCAAGACCCACATCAGGATGGTGCTGCTTCGCGAAGACATGACTCGGTCCCGTGACAAGGGTGCCACCGCGGTCGAATACGGGCTGATCGTTGCCCTCATCGCGGTCGTGATCATTGTTGCTGTCACCCTCCTCGGCGGTCGCCTCAGCAACATCTTCAACAACACGGCCAACTCCCTTCCGTAGGCCTCGATCACAATCTGCCACAACGCCAGCGGCGGGTCCTCGCCGTGCTCTGGTTGGTGCCGGCGCCGAGAGCGACCCGGTTCGCTCGTCCCCGCGGGGGCCCGGGCCTGGCCCCGACGACGAAGCGCCCGGCTCGGGTGACTGCCGGGGGCTTCGTCGACGGGACTCTTCGCGGGCACAATGCTGGACGTGCCGGACGGTTGAGGCGTTACTGGCCCCAGTCCGCTTCCTGTTCCCGCTGCTCCCAGCTCGACCGGCTCGAGACTGGTGACCTGCAATCCTGCCCCACACTCCGGGCGATTCGGCGTTGAGCAGGAGTGATCCTCACTGTCGCGGGCGGGGGTCCGCCGTTGTGCCGACGCTCCCGCCCGAAGGACCGATCCTCCCGAGAAGTCGGAGGGCGGACCGCACTTCGATGAGCCGGCCCCGTGCCACCATCGCCGAGCCATGTCCACATCGCGCTGACGTCGGTGTCATCCCCAGGGTGTCACGGTTCCAACATCACAACTGCAACACAACACCTCCGCCTGCTGTACCGAGGGCGTCACTGCCCCCCACGGCCACACGATGGGCAATGCCCGATTCGCGGCGGCATAGACCTCCTCCCGGTGATCTCGTGGCCGCGACTCAGGCGCTTGCCTCAGTGCCTCGAAGCGGCCGACCGCCCCCTGTCCGGGGCGGACGTTGCCGGTGTCATCGGACGGTGGCAACGGCGCGATTCCCATGATGGCCGCGAGGTGAACATCTTCGGGCCACCGGATCCTTGGTAGCGGGACAGATTGCTAGACGCAACGGGGCCAAGGGTGCCGCAGCTACCAATCGGGGAAGGGCCTGCGCGGAAGCGATTGGGTCAGGCGATGATGCAGCGGTCGCGGCCGGTGTCTTTGGCGGTGTAGAGGGCTTTGTCGGCGAGGGCGATGAGGTCGTTGGGTGTTGCCGCGTCGGTGTGGGGCAGGCCGGCGCCGCCGATGCTGACGGTGACGGGGATGCGCTGGGCGGCTTCGGTGACGGTGGTGTCGGCGACGGCGCGGCGGACGCGTTCGGCCATCTGGGTGAGGTCGTCGGTGCCGGCTCCGGGCAGGACGATGAGGAATTCCTCGCCGCCGTAGCGCAGGAGGACGTCGCCTTCGCGTAGGGCGTGTCGGGCGGCTTTGACGACGGCTTGCAGGACCCGGTCGCCGACGAGGTGGCCGTAGGTGTCGTTGACGGTCTTGAAGTGATCCAGGTCGAGCATGAGGACGCCGAGAGGGTCTCCGGAGCGTAGGGAGCGGCCGAATTCCTCGGTGAGGCGTTGCTGGCCGAAGCGCCGGTTGTAGACACCGGTGAGGGGGTCCAGGGCCGCGACCCGTTGGAGATCCTCATGGTTGAGGGAGTTGTTCAGGGCGACGGCGAGCCCGGGCAGGGTCGCGCGGATCACGGAGTCGGCCTCGGGTGGGCTGGGTTGGGCGAACGCGATGACGAGGACCCCGACGGTCAGGATGCCGTAGTGGACGGGCAAGACCTGGATCTCCTGGGGGGTGAAGTCGACCAGCGCGCCGGTGATGACGAGGTCGGGAGGCAGGTGCAGGACGGTCGGCTCGGTGGCACGGACGGCGGCGAGGACGGCTTCGGTGCTGGTCAGCTGTGCGGCGTCGCGGATCCCACGGGAGCCGGCCAGGTCGATGCGGCCGTTGGTGACGACGAGAAGGGCGGCCGCGTCGCACCCGGTGCGGGCGGTGAGCTCGCGCAGGGTCGCCTCGGCGAGGGTGTCGAGGTCGAGGTGGGCGGCGAGGGCCTCGGACATGGCGCTGATCGCGTCAGCGACGCGGTGGCTGGTCGCAAGGCCGTCAACGAGCTTGTTGAACGATGCGGCGACATCGCCGAGCTCATCGGCGGAGTCGACGGGAACTCGGCAGGCCTGCGGGTCGCAGGCGGCCCAGTCGCCGGTGAAAGCGGCGGCAACCAGGGAGGACTCGACGCGCTGCATGCCGGCGGCCAGCGCGCGCAGGCGAACGCCGACGACGGCCTGCGCGAGGGCGTGGTTGACCTCGGCGACGATGAGGCCGGCGAGCAGTGTCGCGGCGAACACGACGGGTCGCAGGGCGATGTCGCTGGGCACGCCGAGCGCCATCATCACGAAGGGGAACGCGACACCGATGAGCAGCCCGAAAGCGATCATCCACGCGCGCAGATCTCGCATCACCCGCCCGGACAGGCGCGGCAGCCACGACCGGTAGGAGGTGGCGGGCCGGGTACCGGGGATCGCGATGCTCATGGCGCGGCGTCCGGTCCACCGTCCGAGGATCGAGGCTGCGGTGGCGGGTCGCCGTGGTAGCCGGCGAGCACCCGCGCCAGATGCTGCAGGCGTTCCGGGGACGGCGCGGAGTGCGAGGCGGAGTGCGATGCGGCGGCCGCTTGGCGCGTCGCGAGTGACCGTCCTCGTCGTGATGCCCTTCAGGACGTTCTTCATCGGACTCCTCCCCTCTGTTCCTCGCACACGTGCGCCAGGACTTCTCTGGGCGGCCACTCGACGAACGGTGCCCGGGCGGCTTCCCGCATAAGGCGTATCGGTTCGCGCGCCATGAAATCGCACCACTGATTCTGGGAGGGGTTGCGCCGTGTGAGGTGGCTATCGTTTCGCTATGCGAGGACTGCGGGCAGGCGACATCATGCCGGGTGCTCGCGGGCGGCTGGTCGGCGCGGGCCTTGGCGTGCTGGCGCTGGTCTTGATGGTGGTGCTGCCGGTGGACTCTCCGGCCTGGGTGGCGGTCTCGGTCGGGACGCAACTCGCCGCGGTGGCGGTGTTCCTCGTCGTGGCTTTGCGGATGCCCCGTCGGGCGCGCGCTGTGTGGTGGACGCTGTGGGTGTACATGGCGTTGACGGTGTCGGCGAACGTCGTCTACGACGTGTACCAGTACCACCTGGGCATGGACCCGTTCCCTAGCTGGGCGGATCTGCTGTACGTGGCGGCATATGTGCCGCAGATCGTGGCGCTGATCGTGCTGATGCGCCAGCGCCAGCGGGTGTGGGACCGGCAGGCGTGGATTGACTCGGCCGTCATCACCGTCGCCGCAGTATCCGTGGCCACGACCTTCGTGCTGGTGCCCATGCTGACCCAGCCCGCACCGGCGGACGCCAGCACGATCCTGGCGCTGGCCTACCCTGTCCTGGACCTGGTGGTCCTGGCGATCCTCATCCGGCTGACCGTCGGGGGCGGGCGCCCGATGGCCGCCCTGGTCCTGCTGACCGCCTCGGTAGCGGTGACGCTGACCGCCGACCTCGTCCACAACGGCCTGGCCGCCACTGGCAGCGCCGACCAGGCCCCCGGATGGCTCGAAGCCCTCTACCTGGGCGGGTCCTTCGATGGCCGGCGCCGCCACCGACCCGCAAGCCGCGACGATCGGGCAGCCGTCCCCGCAGGGCACCTCTATGATGTCGCCGCCGCGAACTCTGGCCCTGGGCATCGGCGCCCTGACCGCACCGATCCTGCTCGCCGTCGGCACCCGCGACGACGGCACGCCGCAGGTGTTCGTCCTGGCGTTGGCGTCCATCGTCGTGAATGTGCTGGTGATCTGGCGGATCCTGCTGCTGTCCACGGTGCAACGCCAGTCCGACCGGCTCGCCGCCCTGTCTCGAACCGACGCGCTGACCAGCCCTGCCGAACCGCCGCTCATGGGACTTCCGAACTCATCCGCGCGGTCGCCGCCGCGAACGCCGCCGGGATGCCCCGACGGTCGCGATGGCCGACATCGACAAGCTCCGGTTCCAACGACGCCCACCGGGCCACCTCGCCGGAGACGCTCTGCTCGAGACCTGCGCCCGGCAGTGGCGCCCGAACTGAGCCCGTCGATCTTCCTCGCCCGCTACGGGGAGAGGAGTTCGCCCTGATCCTGTCGGGAGCTGCTCGTTCGGCGCTCCCCAGCACCTGGAGGGGATGCGCCGCACCACCCCGCCACCGGTGACCGTGTCCATCGGCTACGCCGACCACGACGCCCCGCGCCCCATCGTCGCCACCGTCGAGGAAGCCGACCGGGCCCTATATGCCGCGAAGGCAGCCGGCCGGAACTGCGTGCTGCAAGCAACCTCTCACGTTGACGCCGACGACCCGCAGGCATCGTCGCCTTCGCCGCATGGTGTTTGACCAGGATTCGAATCTAGTTGCCCCCACTCACGAGGGGAACGACCACTTCGCATGGCTATGCGGCCATGCGGGTGCTCCTCGTTGACCGATCCTCACACGGTCACCCACCCTTCGCGAAACAGCGGCGTTGACTAGCCGTGGCATGGGCTTTGAGCAGTTCCTGGCGATCTAGGGGTGAGGGAACGTGGTGTCGAGGAGGGGACTGATGTCTTCCGCCGGGACGGCCTTGGAGTACAGGTATCCCTGCGCGGCGGGGCAGCCGACGTCCCGCAGCATGATCGCCTGCTCGTGGTCTTCGACTCCTTCCGCGGTGACCGAAATCCCTAGCGCGTCGGACAGAGCGATGATGCCGGTGACGATGCGCCGGCTCTGGTCGCTGATGGTGATGTCGGCGACAAAGCTGCGGTCGATCTTGAGGACGTCGACGGGGTAGTCGCGGAGGTAGGCGAGGGAGGCGTAGCCGGTGCCGAAGTCGTCGATAGCGATGCTGATGCCTCGTTGGCGGATGCCCACAAGGTTGGTGTGCGCCGTAGCGGTCTCGCGGAGCAGGGCGGTTTCGGTGATCTCGACGCAGAGCCGACGCGGATCGGCTCCACTAGCGGAGATGGCTTCGTCGATGGCCTCGAGTAGACCGTCTTCTGCGACTTGGAGGGTGGACAGGTTGAACCGCACCGTCAGTGGCCTGTCGGGCCGGGCCGCCTGCCAGGCGGCGGCTTGCGTGCATGCCGAGCGAATCACCCAGTCCCCGATGTCGAGGATGATCCCGGTCTCCTCAGCAATGTCGATGAAGCGATCGGCCGTGTAGATCTCGCCGTCGGGGTGGCGCCAGCGCAGGAGGGCTTCCACCGCGATGAGCGTGCCTGTGGCCAGATTCACTTCCGGCTGGTACCAGACCTCAAGTTGATTCTCTGCGAGTGCGTGACGCAGGTGGGTCTCGGTGGCCAGGCGGAACGATGCAGCGACGCGCAGTTCTTCGTTGAACACCGTGACCCGGTCACGTCCTTCCCGCTTGGCGAGATACATGGCGGTATCGGCCTCGCGCAGCAAGTCATCGGCACCACTGGCCTCGCCCGCGAGCGCGACGCCGATGCTCGCGGTCGCGGACAGCTCGGTGCCGGTCGTCTTGAACGGCGCACGCAGGTCGGTGACGATGCGCCAGGCGGCCCGCACGGCCTCGCTGGGGCTGTCGAGGTCGCGCATGACGATGACGAACTCATCACCGCCCGGACGCGCGACGAGGTCACCGCCGCGAACCGATGCTTCGATGCGGCCGGCAGCGGCGCGCAGGAGCTCATCCCCGACGGTGTGGCCCAGGGAGTCGTTGACGTTCTTGAATCGGTCGAGATCGATCATCAGCACGGCGGTCAGTCGGCCCGATCGGCTCGCTGCGCTCAGCGCGCGGGTGATCTCGTCGCGCAGCGCTGCCCTGTTCGCTAGGCCGGTCAGGGGGTCGTGGGTGGCAAGATTGACGAGTTCGCTCTCGGCGGTGACTTGCTCGGTGATGTCCACGACTTGGGCGAGGAACTGGCTGACCGAGCCGTCTGCTTGAGGCAGGACACCCACGGACACCTCCGCCCAGATGACGCGGCCATCGGGAGCTAGGTAGCGCTTCCGTGTGCGAAAGCTGGCTCGTTGACGGGTCAGGAGTCCGACAACGAGTTCCGAACCTGAGGCGACGTCGTCGGGATGGGTGACGTCGGCCCAACTGAGGCATTCCAACTCCTCTGCGGAACGCTCAAGAATTCCGCACAGGATGCGGTTCACGCGCAGAAAGCGACCCTCCCGAGACACGATGCACATGCCGATGGCCGAGTTGTCCATTCCCAGGCGCAGTTGCGCTTCGGCTGCGAGGGCGGTTTGTGCGTTCTTGAGGTCGGTGATGTCGCGGGCGGCGGCGAAGACGCCGGCGACGTCCCCGTTCTCGTCGGTGTAGACGGTGGCGTTGTACAGGACGTCGGTGATGGTCCCGGATGTGTGGCGGATGGCGAGGGGGTAGTCGGTGACGTGGCCCTGGGAGAAGACGAGTTGGTAGCCGGCGCGGGCCTGATCGGGTTCGGTGAAGTAGCTGGAGAAGTCGCTGCCGATGAGGGTGTCGCGGTGCACCCCGGTGACGGTCTCGGTGGCCGCGTTGACGTCCATGATGATGCCGAGCGCGCTGATCGTGACCAGTGGATCCAGGCTCGCCTCGAGCAGGCTGCGTGAATAGCGGGCGGCCCGAACGATCTCGCCCTCAGCCCGTTTGAGGTCGGTGATGTCGCGGGCGGCGGCGAAGACGCCGGCGACGTCCCCGTTCTCGTCGGTGTAGACGGTGGCGTTGTACAGGACGTCGGTGATGGCTCCGGATGTGTGGTGGATGGCGAGGGGGTAGTCGGTGACTGTGCCTTGCGAGAACACGAGCTGGTAGCCGGCGCGGGCCTGATCGGGTTCGGTGAAGTAGCTGGAGAAGTCGCTGCCGATGAGGGTGTCGCGGGGTACGCCGGTCACTTCCTCGGTGGCGGCGTTGACGTCCATGATGATGCCCAGAGCGCTGATGGTGACCAGTGGATCCAGGCTCGCCTCAATCAGGCTGCGCGAGTAGCGGGCCGCCCGGTTCCTCTCGCGTTCCACGGTCTTGAGGTCGGTGACGTCCCGGCCCAGGACGTAGGCCTCAGCGCCGTCGTCGGCGAGCTTCCACACCAGGACGAGGTGGCGAAGCCCGCCATCGGCGCACTTGACCTGACAGTCCAAAGTCGCCACCCCATGCCCGCGTATTCCTAGACTGACCACGGCCTCATCCACTGACGATCGGTCCGCGGGGACGACAAACTCGCAGAAAGGCCGTGAGGTCAACTCGTCAGCCGAGTACCCCAGGACGAGTGACCAGGCGGCGTCCACTGCGACGAACGCCCCATCGAGGCGGGCGACCGCCAACATGTCGGGGGACAGGTCCCACAACGCGCGGTTCGCTCGATCGAGAGCGGCGTCGTGACCGCTTCGCACATCGTCCACTGGGCGCTCCTCCGGCGAAGGACCTTCGAACCGATCCTTCCCAGAGTAGGGGCGGACGCCAGCCACGTCCCGGTGGATGCCGCGGCGCACGTCCGGGGGCCATGACGAGGCGAACGACCTCGATCCCCTTGCCATCCCGCCTAGCATGTGATTGGCAACCGCAAACCTGGACGCTTCGTTCGGGGAAGCGATGCACGCAGGAGGCGATCATGGCCAAGGATGAACCTGCCCTGATCGGTGAGGGCGTGTGGTGGGTGGGGACGCGTCTGGAGAACGACCAGTTCCAGTGCCACGCCTACTTCATCGACAACGGGGCCGAGAGCGTGCTGCTGGATCCGGGGTCGCCGTTGACGATCGCCGCGACGCTGGACAAGGTCGCGCAGATCGCCGACGTGGAGGCGATCGGGTACTTGGTGTGCCACCACCCCGATCCGGACATCGCCGCGAGCCTGCGGGACCTGTCGGATCTGCTGACCCGCGAGGACGTGCAGGCGGTCACGGAGTGGCGGGCGCAGGCGCTGCTGAAGCACTACGGGCACCGGTTCGGCTACTACCTGGTCGAGGAGCACGGCTGGAGGGTGCCGTTGGGCCCGGGCCGCGACTTGGAGTTCCAGCTCACTCCGTACCTGCACTTCCCCGGCGCGATGGTGTCCTACGACACCCGGTCGGCGACCCTGTTCTCGTCCGACCTGTTCGGCGGGTTCGTCCCCGACTCCGACGTGCTCGTCAGCCACGACCTGGACTACATCATCGACGCCGCGAGGCCTTTCCATCAGCACTACATGCCCAGCACCGAACTGCTGACCGCGGGCCTGATTCGGATTCAGCAGCGGTGGCCGCATATCGCCCGGATCGCGCCGCAGCACGGTCACATCATCCCGGGAGAGATCGTCGACGCCGCGTTCACCGCGTTGAAGGGCATCGACTGCGGCGTGTTCACCCTCGCCGACGCCGACATCGACCTCAAACGGCTGCTGCGGATCTCCGAGGCGAAGGTCCGCATCACCGAGGCCCTGCTCACCGCGGCCGAGCCCGCCTCCCTGGTCGCAGCGATGAACACGATCCTGGCGGCCACTGACGAGGCGAGTGACTGCGCGCTGTTCATCGACGTACCCGAGCAGGGCTGGACGATGTGGGGCAAGGGGCTTGCCAAGCCGCTGCGCCGCGACCCCGACGCCCGCTGGCCGACGGTGGACCTGCTCGGTCCGCCGGCAGCGCTGCTGTCCCTGCGCACGATGGATGACGTGCCCCCCGACGAGGACCTCATGCGGATGCTGGCGGACATGGCCTCGACCGTGCGCCCCGCCATCGACGAGTACCTCGACCATCTCGTCCAGTCCCAGCAATCCGCGGCCTACCTTGAGGCTTCCCTCACCGACCCTCTCACCGGGCTGGGGAACCGTCGCGCACTGGTGAACCAGGGCCCGTCGGGGGACTATGCCCTGATCTCGTTGGATCTGGACCATTTCAAGGCCGTCAACGACACGTTCGGGCACGCCGCCGGCGACACCGTGCTGACTCGCGTCGCCCACGTCCTGACCGGCAGTGTCCGCGACGGCGACCGGGTCTTCCGACTCGGCGGCGAGGAATTCCTCATCGTGCTGCCCGACGCCGCCGAGGCCGCCGCCATCGCCATCGCCGAACGCGTCCGGACCTCCGTGCGGGACATCGACTTCACCGGACTGGCCCCCGAAGGGCGCGTCACCATCAGCGAGGGCATCGCCAGCGCCGTCAACGCCGGCCTCGCCGAGTTCCACGACACCCTCGAGCAGGCGGACGGCGCCCTGTACGAATCCAAGGAGACCGGCCGCGACAAGATCACCGTTCGGCACGCCCCGGTCTGAGCCTCAACGGCGCCAGTCCCGCTCCAGCTCGTGGATGTCATGTTCGGCCGCAGCAGCAGCGACTCCGGCTACGCGTAGGTGACGGTGTGGCGCCCGGTCTGGGTTTGCCCATTCATCGTGTAGGCGAAGGTGATCACGGTCGATCCGGGCGACGTCGGCGAGACGAGGCGAACGTAGCCGTCGAACGTTCTGCCGACCACGACGCCTCCCCCCGACGCCACCGTGACGCTGTTGCGGTCCAGGGTGGCGCCCGCGGTGACAAGGCCGGCGGGGATCACCGCGAACGTCAAGGTCGCGCTTGTGCGCATGACCGTTGTGCCGGACAACTCGGGAAGGGAGGCCACTGCGGCCGCCGCGGCCGTTGTTCCGGAGGAACCATTCAGCGCGTCGTAGGCCGAGGTGAACGTGCCTCCCACTCGGGCGCCGAGCAGCGTGACGCTCGTCATCACGACGATGCCGATGAAGCCGATGATCAGCCCGTACTCGATGGAGGTGGCACCACGGTCATTGGCGGGGCGTGCGCTGAGGATTCTCATGGCCGTCAGCGAATCGTCGTGCTGCTGGCGGAGATGCCAGTGGATCCCCACGTTCGCAGGCCGTAGTCCGTGCCAACCGGCGGGGTCCATGTCGTCACGTACGTCGTCCCGTTGATGATCAAGGGCGGCTGCTTAGCGACCGCGGCACTGAGACTGTCGACCGTCACGATGATGGAGCCGTTCACGGTGGCCACGAGCCGGTCCCCGATCACGGACACGGATACGACTGCCGCGATCTCCGGGTTGAAGCCGACCGGGAACGACACCAGGGCCAGGGGTGCTGATTGCTTCTGGTTGTTCCAGACCCGCAGGGCGAACTTGCTGCCCAGCCCGGGATCCACCTGGAAGGTGTAGCCCGACTCGATTTGGCCATACTTGTTCGTCGTCGCGCGAACCCACAGGGCGTAGCCGCCGTCAATGGTCTTCGGGTCCGGGCGAACGAGTTGAGCCGTCGTGGACACCGTCATGTCCGGGCCGGACCAAGCGGCGGCATTCATGACGATCGCCGCCGAGCCCGGTGTGGTCACGATCGTCGTGCCGGAAAGCGTGGCAGTGCCTTTCGCGCCGGCCACCTGCTTCCAGTCGCCGGCGAGGAGCGACGTGGCGGCAATGTCCGCCGGATTCTCGGCCGTGCCGGCAGCATCGACCGCGCCGGCGCTGGCTGCCGCTTCAGTACTCGTGGCTGGTTCGGGCGGTCGCGGTTCAGTGGCCATCGCCGCTGCGACGGCTTCAGCGCCCACCGCACCTGCGTCCGCCGCCGTTCCGGTATCCACGACGGTGGCGGGGATCACGTCTGCCGGGGCTGTCACTGGCGCTGTGACGTCGACGGGACCGGCAGGGGCACCCGTCGCGGCGAGAGGGGCGGCGGGAGCCGCCCGCAGACTCGACAGGTCCAAGGCGGCCCCAGCGCTCGACATGCTCGCACTCGTCCGCGAACCCAGGAACGAGACGGCGGCCATGGCCACGACCGCGATCACGGCAATAACCAGCCCGTACTCGACCACCGTCGCCCCTCGGTCCGATGGCCGCCGCCCGTTCACATCAGTGGAGATTCCCGACACGCACACGTTTCTACGGCACAGCATCGCAATCACCTTCTCAGGAACGAGGGGTGTTCCTGTCACTCACGATCCAATCCAACGGCTGCGCAACCAAACGCTGGGACGGGTATAGCCGGTCCGACCCGAAACCGTGAGCGAGTCGATTGCGAGGTGGCAGATCCCGATTCTCAATGGCTACTTCCGGGCGGCTTCTCGCCGCGCATCCGACTCGGCCGTGGGGGGAGGTGGGGGGACGATCGGGTGGATGAAGGGGGCTGGTGATGTCCATGCGTTCTCGAGTGATTTCGGCAACGGCGATCTGCCTGGTGGGGGCGGGAATGCTGATGCCACCGACGGTGTCGGTGCCGTTCGACGGTGGCAGCGGAGCCGACCAAGCAACTGCCTCGGTCTCGGTGGAGAAGGGGCGTTCCGAGCTTCGGATCGCCACATCGTCAAAGTCGGTGCAGGGCTTCGGGAGTGTGGCTCTGGCCTTGACAGCGACCCCGGAAAGACCCGATCGGGCCGTGACGCTGTAGAAGCGTTCTGGGGAGAATTGGACGCGGTTCCGGACGACGTTCGCCGTCACGGTCGGCAGTGCCCCCGTGAAGGTCTCCTTCCGAATAAGCGTCAACGGCAAGACCGACGCGGTCGTGGTCACCCCGGGTACATCCCTCGCCGTCGAGATGGCGATGTCGCCGGGTGGTGGCGCCGAGGTCTACATCTATCCCGCCGGGCACCGTTGGGCGGCACCACCGTCACCATCGGGAGCCCGCAGTTCGGTACTTGGCAACGCCGCCACGGGATCGACGTGGCCACGGTGGATCCGGGGGTGTGTCGACTGTCCCAGTGGCCCCTGTCGTCGCACGCGGCGGGAACCCTCTTGCTCGTCCGGGGCTGCGGTTGCCGCCTACACCCATGTCGGATCACACGTGCGGGTAGGTGTGGTTCAAGAGGGGGGTGATCTCGTCGGGGGGCAGGGCCTGGGAGTACAGCCAGCCCTGCGCCGAGGGGCAGCCCATGTCGCGCAGGTGGGTGGCCTGCTCAGGGTTCTCGACGCCCTCGGCGGTGACGGCGATGCCGAGGGTGTGGGCTAGGGCGATGATGCCGGCGACGAGCCGGTGGTCGTGGTCGGGGGCGGTCGTGTCGGTGATGAAGGTGCGGTCGATCTTGAGGAGGTCGATGGGGTAGGCGTTCAGGTACGTCAGGGAGGCGTAGCCCGTGCCGAAGTCGTCGATGGCCAAGGCGATGCCCCGGTCATGGATGCCGCTGAGGTTGTCGCGGGTGGTGGCGGTCTCGCGCAGCAGGGTGGTCTCGGTGATCTCCACGCACAGCAGTGTCGGGTCCAGGCCGCTGACGGCCAGGGCATCGTCGAGGACGGTCAGCAGCCCGGTCTCGGCGAGTTGCAGTGCGGCAGCGTTGACCCGCATGAGTACCGGTCGGTCTGGGCGGGCGGCGACCCAGATCGCGGCCTGCGCGCAGGCCTGCCGCAGCACCCAGTCGCCGATGTCGAGGATCAGTCCGGTCTCCTCGGCGACGTCGACGAACCGGTCGGCGGTCCACACCTCGCCGTCCGGGTGATGCCAGCGGAGCAGTGCCTCGACCGCGATCACCGATCCGGTCGTCAGGTCCACCTCGGGCTGATACCACACCGCCAGCTGGCCTCGTTCCAGGGCATGCCGCAGGTCGGTCTCGATCGACAGGCGGGCGGTGACGGCGGCGCGAAGGTCATCGTTGAAGACCGAAACCCGGT
>JADKGE010000012.1:45000-100565 GCA_016717115.1 Actinomycetota bacterium | reverse complement strand
CTGATCGCCGCGAGCCGAAATGAGCGGCCGGCACACGTGGCCGTGTCCGCGTCTGATGATGCACGCCAAACGCTCGAAGGGCCATACTGAGAACCGCAGTCCCTGGCCTAGTCGACGTGGAGGCCGCCCATGGGCCAGACCCCGATCAGGCGGCGCATCACCGCTTCGGCCGCCGCCCTCATCGCCTCCGCCTACCTCGCCGCTTCCGTCACCTGGATCCTCCTGTCCGACCAGTTCCTTCACCTGACCATCTCGGACACCGACCTGCTGACGTCCATCCAGTCGGTCAAAGGCCTCGCCTTCGTTGCGGTGACCAGTGCCGTGCTCTACCTGGTCACCCGCCTGTACCTGGGTCGCGCCGCAGCCACGAACGAGAACCTGCTCCAGGCGTACGACGACACGCTGGCCGGCTGGGCGGCAGCCCTCGACATCCGCGACCGCTCCACCGGCCAGCACACCGAGCGGGTGACGACGCGCACGGTGGCACTTGCCCGCAGCCTGGGGATCCCGGCCGAGGACCTCGAACACATCCGCCGGGGCCACGCTTCACGACATCGGCAAGATGGGGGTGCCGGACTCGATCCTCGGGAAGACGGGCCCGCTCGACGAGGACGAGTGGCGACAGATGAAGCGTCACCCAGAGCTCGCTGTCGCCATGCTCACCGGCATCGACTACCTTCGCCCAGCCCTGGACATCCCGTGGTGCCATCACGAGAGGTGGGACGGCTCGGGCTATCCTCGGGGCCTGTCTGGCACCGATATCCCGATTGCCGCGCGACTGTTCGCCGTCGTCGACGTATTCGATGCGCTGACCTCGGAGCGGCCATATCGCGAACCCGTCTCCGAGGACGTGGCCCTTCGGTTCATCGAGTCGAGGTCCGGAACCCACTTCGACCCGCAGGCAGTCGACGCCTTCTGCACCATGATGCGCGTCGAACCCCTCGACTCACCGTCCGCGTAGCGCCCACAGGGCCACCGCGGACGCGGCTGCGACGTTGAGGGAGTCGACCGCCCCGGCCATCGGGATGCGCACGACGACGTCGGCGGAGGTGACGGCTGCCGCAGACAGCCCGTCGCCCTCGGCACCCAGGATGAGCGCAGTCCGCCGCGGGCAGCGTGCCGCGAACTCGTCGAGCGGAACAGCGTCGGGCGCCAGGGCCAGTGCCGCGACGGTGAAGCCGCCAGCACGCAGGCGAGCCAGGTCGTCGTCCCAGTCGACGATGCGCGTCCACGGCACCTGGAACACCGTGCCCATGGAGACCCGCACGCTACGCCGGTAAAGGGGGTCGGCACAGCGGGGCGACACCAGGACGGCGTCCGCCCCAAGTGCGGCCGCCGAGCGGAAGATCGCGCCCACGTTGGTGTGGTCGACGATGTCCTCGAGCACGACGACGCGGCGGGTTCCGTCACCGTCGCAGTGCCGTTCGAGAAGTGCACCGACGGACGGCAGCGCGGGGCGGTTCATCGCCGCGAGCGCCCCTCGGTGGACGTTGAAGCCGGCCACGGCGTTGAGCACGTGCGCCTCGGCCACGTAGACGGGCACGTCGCCGTCCGGCCCGGCGCCGAGCGACTCGATGACGTCACCGAGCCCATCGAGCCAGCGCTCGGCCATGAACAGGGAACGCGCCCGATGCCCGGCCTCGACGGCTCGGCGGATCACGCCGGCGCTCTCGGCGATGTACAAGCCCTTCTCGGGCTCGTGCCTGGCTCGCAGGACGACGTCGGTCAGGCGGACGTAGTCGGCAAGGCGGCCGTCGTCGGGATCGGTGATTCTCACGACGGGCACCCACCGATCCTGCCAGACGCCACCGTCGCCATCTGCGGTCGTCGAGACCGCTGGGTGAGCGAAGCCCCCGCCGCCGCCGTACCCTGATGGGTAGTTGCCCCGCCCCGGCACCAACGTCCCCCGTGAGGTCGTCGCTGCGGGGCAACCGCTGGGTCGGGTTCGTCCCCGTGGCGCCCATGGCCCACCTCAACCCGCCCGCTCGGCAGTACGCCGCTGTGGCGTGTCGGCAAGGGCAGGTCGGCTTCCCGCGCCAGCGGCGGTTACGCTGACGGTAATCGATCACCTAGGAGACGTTATGCGCGTAGTTACTGTGTCGAGTGCGGCGATGGCCGGACTGCTGCTGGCCACGTTCGGGCTCAGCGCCTGCTCGTCCAGTTCGACTGCCGACGCCACATCCGACGCCGCAGTGTCGGCCTCTGCGGGCACGGACGGCGCTGCCTCGGCCGCCGCCACCGGCTCGACGGCCCCCGACACCAGTGGCGATCCGGTGGGCACCACCGCGGCCTGCGAGGAGATCAACGTGATCACGGCCGACTACATGACTGGGCTCACGACGGAAGACCCCGAGAACTGGCAACTGTTCAGCGACGCCCTGCTCACCCTGTCCGACAGCGCCGACACGCCCGAGGGCACCCAGGCATTGATGTCACTTGCGGTCGCCGCATCGTTCACCGTCACGGGGTTGCAGAGCGGCGAGCCGCTCGAGACCGCCAAGGGCGACTTCGACACGGCGTTCGCCGACATGAACACGGTGTGCACCGCATCGGGCACTCCCCTGACATAACCCCCTCCGCAAGCCGTCGAGCGGTGAGTTGTCGGGGTGGATCGACGTCGATCCACCCCGACAACTCGCCGCTCGACGGTGTTTGTGGAGGCCGCCTACTGGGGCAAAGCGGTCACCAGTTCGTTCAGTGACTCCTCGATGAATTCGCAGAGCAGGTCGAGGTCGGGCACGGCGTCGTAGTCCCCGGTCGCAGCGATTGCGAGGTGACCGTCGTAGGAGATGATCCCGATGCTGATCCGCACGGCCTGGCCGATCGGGATGTAGGGGAACATCTCGAGCATCTGCCGGCCCAGGAAGTACAGCGGGTACTGCGGGCCTGGGATGTTCGTCGTGACGGTGTTGATCACGCGCTGGCCCACCGTCGTCGCGACGCGCGCCCCCAGCGACATCAAGGTGGGCGGCACGAAGTCGGCGGCCGAGAGCATCGACTCGACGCCGACCGCCATCCCGCTGCCCTTCAGGTGCGCCATCTGCGCGGCCACCACTCCCAGGCGCTCGAGCGGATCGGCCACGCCCACCGGCAGGTCCGCGAACATCGCGCTCACCTGATTGCCCAGGCGCCCGTTCTGGTGCGGCTTTCGCACGGACACCGGCACCATCGAGCGAACGATGTCATCCTCCACCGATTCGCCCCGTTCGATGAGGTACCGGCGGAAGCCTCCCGCGATGGCGGCGAGGACGACATCGTTGACGGTGCAGCCAGCGGCGCTCTTGACGGCCTTCACCTCGTCGAGGTCTCCGCGGGCCCACGCCCATCGGCGATGTGGACCGAGCGGGCCGTTGAGCACGCTGGTCGGGCTGGCCGCCTGACGGCCCACTTGGGCGAGTCCGGCGATGCGCACGGCGCCGCCGCGCAGGATGTCGCCAGGTGCCGACCACGCCGCCGATGCCAGGCGGCCCGCATCGCGCGGCAGCCGGGCGAGCCACCCCGCCCCTTCGGCGACGAGATCGCGCCTCGACGGCCCCGGGGTCGGACTCCAGTCGGCTGGAGTGACCGGCCTGCTGTCGGGTTCCCGATCGAGCAGGACCTCCAGGATGTCGTTGCCCGACACCCCATCGATCATCGCGTGGTGCACCTTGCTGATGACAGCCCAGCGCCCGTCGGCGAGGCCCTCCGCCAGCCACACCTCCCACAACGGGCGATCTAGGTCGAGGCGCTGCGACATGATCCGGGCAGTGAGGTTCCGCAACTGGACCTCGCCTCCGGGCTTCGGGATGGCGGTGTGCCGAAGGTGGTAGGACAGCGAGAAGTGAGGATCATCCACCCACATGGGCCGCGCGACGTCGAGGGGCAAGCGCTCGACGCGCTGGCGGTAGCGGGGCACGCCATCGAGTCGCGAGGCGATGTGGGCGCAGAAGTCCTCGTAGTCGGGCGCTGGGCCCTCCATCACGAGTAGCGATCCGACGTGCATCTGCTGGGTGTCGTTCTCGAGCAGCAGGAAGCTGGCGTCCAGCGAGCTGAGGTGCTCGTGCCCGGTCACCCGAGAGCCCTCCACCCAGGCTCGGCCGCCGCTGCCGCGGACACGCACTGCGGGTTCTCGAGGAGCCAGGCCAGGATGCGTTCGGCGGTCCACTCTGGCACCTCGAGCTGAGGCACATGGCCGACGCCCTCAGCGACCTCGAACCGCCACGACGGATTGGACTTCGCGGTCGCCCGAGCGGACGCGATGGGCACAAGTCGGTCGCGGTCTCCGTGCAGGAGCAGCACCGGCGCGGTGATCGCCCGTTGCATGGCCCCGTACCGCGCACGGTCCGCAAGGACCCAGAGCAACGACCGAGCCGCCGACAGCAGCTCGGCATCCACGTCGCCGTAGTCGCGTCGCTGGGCCGCGACTTCGATGTGCTGCTCGACGACATGCTCGGGGACGCGTGATGCATCCGCGCAGCACAGCCGCAGGATGTCGTTGGCCGCCTCCTCCGCCGACGACGTGCTCCGACGCAGCGCCAGCAGCCGACGGCCGACGGCGGGAATGGCGAGGGCGGCGAAGGTCGCCACGACGCGCGGATCGGGACGGGCCAATGGGCCGACGGGAAGGGCAGGGTCGATCAGGACGAGTCCGGCCACGGAGCCGGGTGAGTCATGAGCCTGGAGGATCGAGATGAGGCCCCCCATCGAGTTGCCGACGAGGATCGCGGGGGTTCCGGCGACCTGTCGCAGGAAGCCGTCGAGCAGTCGCTGGTTGGCGTGCACCGACGTCGACCTGGCCCCGCCCTGCGTATGACCGAAGCCAGCAAGATCGAGTGCCATCACCCGGCACCGGGGCTGCAGCAGCGGAGCCAGGGCGGCCCAGTTCACCAATGACCCGCCCAGGCCGTGAATGCACACCAGCAGGGGCGCATCGGCCGGCCCGCCGTGGTCGACGTAGTGCACGGGCCCGTCGATGTCGACCCATCTCGATTCGGGGCGCTCGTGCCGTCCGGGATCGTCGGCCATCATGGCAGGACAGTACCGCCGCTCGGCCGCTGGCAAGGGCCGCACGACATGACTGCCGGGATCATGCGCCGGGCCGCCCCGCCCCTCCCGTCAGGCTCCGTTGCGGCCCCCGCCGCGAGGATCGGTACTACTCGGCATGCTGTGCTGCGGGCCTGCTGTCGTGGCGTCCCAGTCGTAGCCGACGCCGCCGTATGTCTGCACCCCCTCGAAGTAGGTCATCGCGCCAATGACCTTGAGCCCGGTCACCAGAAGACCGCCACTGGTGATCAGGGGCTGCAGGTGCGCGAGGTCGATGCCGTTCTTGCACCCGACGAGTTCCTTACGATCCTTGGTGCCCTTCAGTTCCGCCTCGCAGATCCGGCGGATGTCGGCCAGGAACTTGTGGTCGGCCTCCTTGCGCGTCATCGTGCGGAAGTCCACCGGGTGACCCTTGAACTTGTCGAAGACCGTGGCTCCGACGTACGCGGCGTCGTGGAGATCGCATGCGGGCTTGACCGTCACGGTGGTCGATCCATACAGCCTCGTGTCCCCGAGCGCGTTCTGCATCGCCTCCAGACCGGCCCCCCATGCGTCGGTGCCGCATCCGTTGGAGACGGACTCGATCGGCACCTCGCGGGACAGCCAGGCGCAGTCCGACTTCGGCTGGCCAGGGCTGCGGTTTCCGGCCTTGTCCTCCGCCCACAGGCAGTAGTAGAACGGTCCGGTGCCTCCGGCACTGGCGGGGAACCTCAGGACGCCCTCGTGCCCGGACGGCACGAACTTGGGCGTCGCCACCGAACTCACGATCTCGCCCTGCGAGTAGAGGTCGGCGTGCACCATGACCGGCCCGTCGGAGTCGTAGGCCTTGTACCCGGCTGGGATCTCCTTCGTCTTGCCGATGATCCCCTTGTGCGGGATAGCCTTGACGGTCGGGGCGATCCGGTCGACCTTGGGCGCCTTGGGTGCCTTGCCGGGCAGCAGCGCGTAGTACATGATCGCCTCGGGGCCGTCGCACACCCCGTTGTCGTTGCAGTTGCGCGAGCTGACCATCGCCTGGATGGCGTTCAGCGGTGCTGCGGGGGCAGCCTTCGCGCCCTCGGCCGAACGGGCGGCGGGGATCTTCAGGGTCATGTTGAACGGCAGGGAGTAGTTGCCGGGCCCAACGGCCTTGCGCAGCGTCGCCGTCTGCTTGGCGTCCATCATCCAGCCCATCGAGGCGGTCATGTCGAGGTTGGTGACAAGGCCGGGACCGAGGGCGAACTCGGCCGATCCGCTGAACGTCACCGTGGTCCCCTGGTAGATGACACCGTCGTACGGATAGGCCAGGAGGTCGGCACGGTCGGCAGGGACGGGGAACACCCCACCCAGCGACCACGTGATGGTGTGTCCTGCCGCCGACTCGGTGCCGGACGGCGGGTGGGTCGCCCCGATGGGGCCGGCGCCGGCCGGTGGTGCGCCCATTGTGCCGATGACGGCGAAGACCCCGATCCCCGCGATGGTCCTGCCGAGCCGAGTCCGATGACTATTCACGATGGCCTCCCCAGCCACGAGAACGGTGCCGCACCACCATCCTCGCCCTGCAGGGGCTACTGATGCTTGGCGAGCTGCGCCGTCGCGAGGGGCAGCGCGCACGCGGCCAGATGGGTCGAGTCCGTCGCATCCGGGTCGGCACGGGCCGGGTAGGCGTTGCCCGCAGCGGCGGCGGCCTCGGCGCGGAGGGACGCGTAGTAGCAGTAGTTCACGCTGGTCGTGCCGTTCGGCGCAGTCCGGCGGGCCATGCCCGCCGCCGACGTGGGAGAGCCCACGCCGGAGACCTTGGCGATCTCGGCCAGCGTCAGCATGGCCTCGCGGATCTGAGGCTTCCGCAGGAGCAACGCTCAGGGGAGGCCAGGGACCGGGCCGACTGCCGAGGGTATGGCCCCTACGAGGCCGCCAGAGCGTCGCGCAGCTGGGCGGAGATGTACGGCGCCGGATTGGACGCGCCGCTGGGGATGTCGCTGTTGACCATCACCACGATGGTGGTTCTCGTGGCGGGGTCGTACTGGATGGAGGTGTTGTACCCCGGCAGCTCACCCGTGTGACCGATCCAGCCGGCGGCCGTGCCGAACCCCAGGGCGTATCCCATCTGCGGGGTGTTGCCCGAGACGGTGCTCGTCATGGACGCCATCCGCTCCTGCTGAAGCTCGGGCGAGACCCATCCCTCCCCAGTACCCAGGGCCACGGCCCATCGGCGAAGGTCGTCGAGCGAGGAGATCATCGCGCCCGAGGTGAATCCCCACGAGGGGTTGAAGTTCGTGGCGTCCTTCACCTGCCCCTCGGGATCCGCCTGCTCCGTGATGCCGTCGAGGTGGGGGGACGGCAACGCAGGCGAGTCTGCGGGGAACGACGTCTGCGCGAGCCCGAGCGGGCCGAGGATGCCCTCCTGCAGCACATCGGCGAAGGGCCGGCCCGTGACCTTCTCGATGACCATGCCGAGGAGCACGGTGTTCGTGTTCGAGTACTCCACCTTGGTGCCCGCCGGGAACGACGGCTCGGAGTCCTTGACGTAGTCGACGAGCTGCTGGGGCGCGAACACCGTTGCCGGATCGGCGAAGTACACGGACTGGAACTCCTCGTTGAAGCTGTACGGAGGGATCCCACTCGTCATGCTGGCGAGCATGCGCAGGGTCGCGGTATCGCCGTTCGGCATCCCAGGAACGTAGGTATCGATGGGATCGTCAAGGGAGACCCTGCCCTGGTCGACCAGCTGCAGGAGCGCGGCCACGGTGAACGTCTTGGTGATGCTGCCGATCCGGGTGTGGTCGTCGCGCTGAGGCGGCCGATCGCCGCCCAGAGCGGACGTTCCGGTGACCCCGACCCACTCGCCATCGGGGGTCCAC
The DNA here is from genome assembly GCA_016717115.1 of Actinomycetota bacterium. Taxonomy (GTDB): domain Bacteria; phylum Actinomycetota; class Actinomycetes; order S36-B12; family S36-B12; genus UBA10649. The sequence continues at coordinate 92,703 of JADKGE010000012.1, read as the reverse complement.
ACGCCTGCCTGTGCGCCGGGGAACTCGAACTTCGCCCGGGCGTCGTCGAGGACCTTCTGGAACGACGCCGAGGTCAGGGTCGGAGTCGGGGCCGACGTGGCGGCGCTCGATGGCGTTGCCCTGGGGCTCGGCGGTGACGTCGACGAACTCGAGCAGCCGGCAATGAGCAACCCCACGGCCATGAGGGCTCCCACCACGGACGCCGTTCGGTGGAGTCTCATCGGTTGCGTCCTTCCGCGATGACCTTGTAGAAGCGACGAGCCTACTTGCTGAGCGACTCGGTGCCAGCCCCTTCGTTGCCCGGTCCCACTTCCCAGTCATGGGTGGATCAGGGAGTATTGGCTTCATGGCTGAGCCCGACGCGGACCACCCCCGACCGTGACGACCACATGAAGCGCATCGTCTTCGTCGCCATTGCGGCAGTGCTCGCGACTTTGGTGGGCGTTGCTCCCGCCCAGGCGCAGGCCTGTCCCCCCGCCAGCGTCGGTGGCCCCACGGTGGCCGACATGACGGTTCGCGGGACGACCGTCCCCATCAAGCGCATCACCTACCGAAACGGAGGCCCACTGGATCCTCCGCATACCAACCGGGCGGCCGGCATCTCGGCCCGCAATGCGCCGTTGCACGCCAAGCGCGGCGCAACGGTCATCACCTGGCATGTGCGCTACGGGGAGGGCTGTGAGGGCACCCTCAACTCCCTGACGACCATGCCACTCGGCAACACCTTCACGATCCGTGACCTGGGCAAGCCGGCGAAGACCTACACACTCGCGTCGCGCACCACCGTGCCCAAGGGCGTGGTCAAGCGGTCGTGGTTCCGCCGCGGCGGCCCCCATCACCTGGTGCTCATCACCTGCGCCGATCTGCGCGATGGCGTGTTCCGCAAGACGATGGCGATCATCGCCACCCCGGCCGCCGGGCAACCGACCCCCTCGCCCTCGGCTCCCCTGCACCGGCTGCCGTCCGTCTTGACGGCCCTGTAGCCATGGCGCCACGCACCGAGACTCTCGACCGCCACGTTGCCCGCAGGGCGCGACGGGGCGGGGGCGCCGTGAAGCCCTCAGCCGCTCGCCGTGCAGCCGTCGCCGCGGTCGCCGTTGCCGTCGCGACGCTCGTCCTCGTGACTCCGGCACAGGCGGGCACCCCGCGGGACACGGACCATGACGGCATGCCGGATCGCTGGGAGCGCGCGCACGGACTCGACTGGCGTCATGCGAATGCCCGCGCGGACGCTGACCACGACGGGATACCCAACCTGAAGGAGTTCCGCCTCGGCTCCGACCCGCGGCACGCCGACGCGAACACGGCGTGCAGCACCCTCTCCTCAGCCCTCGGCGGCGACCCGTCCGTTGACTGCACCAGCCTGACCGAGGTTCTCCTCTAGGGCGGGAGACCCGTCGGCTGGCCCGCGTGCTGGGCCAGTGCGTCCCTGCCCCCGCTGGTTCAGTGGGTTCGCGTCACCAGATGTTCCCCGCGCCCGGGGTGTAGCTCGCCGCCACGACGGACTGGGAGACCAGCGTGTCGCACGTGACGATGCCGCTGAACTTCGTCATCGGGGCATCGACCGAGACCATCGGTGCGGTGACCCGGACCTGGCCGTTCGCCTGCACCACGACGTCGGTACTCGTGAGCCTGACGGAGCAACCGCCACTGTGGGTGATGGTGACCGTGCCCGCGCTATCGTCGAGCACCACCTTGTGTCCGCCCGCCGTTGTGATGGTGACCTTGTCGCGCGACCGCAAGTCGCCGAACACGACGACCTGGTTACGTCCTGGCATCACGCCTCCCTCGTCGGCCTGGTGGGCGACTCGGTCCCGGCATTCGCCCGAGGATTCGCCGCTCTGCTGCGCAATATTGCGGATGCCCCCGGCCCCGTCAATCAGGTGCCCGCGCTCGCTCAGGATGACCCGGCGCACCGGGTGCCATGCGCCAGGAGGGGCGTCAAGCCACGATGCGCTACCAGCAGCCGGGGACGGAGCTCTTCGGGTAGCCGCCCCAGATCGTGGCATACGTTGCGCGCACACATCTCTTGGGGATGTTCGGGTAGACGACGGGACCGTTGAGGACCCGGCATCGCCACGTCGACCTGCTGCACTCGAACTGGTACGGCACGGAGCCCGTGGCTGTCGGGGACGAGGCCGCCGTCGAGCCCGGCGCGGCGCCGGAGCTGGACGCGGCGCCGACGAGGAACGAACCCATGACGATGACGACCAACGCCACGCGGGTCAGCCTCGTGTCCATGGCCCCACCTCACCTTCCGCTCTGGCGGCGACAGAAGAACCCGATGGCGAAGTCAAGCGCAGGCTCAGTGAAGGCGTCAAGGACGATGGACGAACGCACACGGTTGCTCGGGCTCGGGTGCGGGCTTCACTTCGCACCTGAACCCAGCACGGTTCCCTCGCTCGTGCACCGCACCGTGTCAGCCCGTGGACGTCGCCAGATACGCACTCACGTCCTTGACGGCCTCGTTCGCGACGTCCTCCAGGGGCCTGCCGGCCACCGGTCGGGTGAACAGCTCCTTCTCGACGGGGATTCCCTCGCGCCCGCCGAGGATGACCGCATGCACCGCGACGTCGCTGAAGGCCAACTGCACGCAGCTCTCCGCACTGAGAAGGCCGAGAAGGCCCGGCGGCTTCCCCCCGTAGATGAGCACTCCCAGGCCCTCCCGCTCGACAGCAGTGATGCCGCCGTTCAGGGGCACCCAGCGCAACGCTGTCGAGTAGGCGATGTCGCTCAGTTCCTGCGCAATGGACATGGCGATGATGCTAGACGCCGGGGGCCGACGCCACAGGCGGTGGCATCAGGGAGTCGGCGGAACCGGCAAGTCCACGGCCTGAGCCTGCACCTGCGGGTCGTCGAGCAGCGGCATGCACGCATCTCGGTTCTCCACCACGACCAGGCGGTCGATGATCAGTGAGGCCTGCTCGGCCTTCTTCCCGTTCACGGTGAGGTCGCGGGAGCCGCTCTCATGCTCCGTCCGGCCCGGGCTCACCCTCCGCTTGATCCACTCCTCAGTGATGATCTTGCCGCCCCGCGTGCTGGTGTAGTGCACGCCCACGACCACGGCCTCAGGGGTGTCATTGGTGAAGTTGACGTCCCACACCTGCATCATCAGGCTGGGCATGAAGGTGCTGCGCTCCTGGCTGTCGTTGGCGATGGCGACCTGGATCGTCGAGGCCGGCAGGACGCAGTCGGTGGTGGTTGTCGATTCCGGAGTCGGCGGCGGCTCCTCGGACGACTCCGTCGGTTCCGGATCGGCTGGCGCCGGATTGGCTGGTGCGGGAACGGCCGCCGCCGGATTGGCCGGTGCCCCAGCCGCCGGGGCCTCGGCGACGGGGGCCGCCGGCACTGCTGGGGCCACGCTCTGCCCATCTCGCCGGGACAACGCGAACCCCAGGGCCGCGATGAACAGCAGGACGAGGATCAGCAGGCCCGGGACGGCCAGCCACTTGATCGAGTAGCCGGCATTCCTTCGCCAGAGGAGGTGCTCCGTCAGCGGGATGTCGGCTTCGACTTGTGTCACGGCGCGGGCGGTTTCGCGTTCCTTCTGGGACGGCGGCGTGTACCGAGGCTTCTCGGGAGTGGCCGCGTCAATCAACCATGCGAGCTTGTCCTCGACGACCTGGGCTTCCGCCTCACGCTTCCAAGCGGCGACGGTCGGGTCGGGCGGCCGTCCCTCGCGGTTCTCGTCGGTGGCCATCACGCACCTCCAAGCCACTTCCATGTTACGTCGCCATGCCTTCCGAAGGGCCGGCCCGACGTCGTCCGGACGGTGCGAGAAGCAGGTCCCATCGACGTTCACGCCGACCGCCAACGGCATCGCACGGAGGCTGGTGGCGCATGCTTGTGGAGGATTGACGGGACCCTTACACGACGCTCCCGGGGTCTGTCAGGGGTCCACGGCATCCTGACGATGTGAACAACGACCGAGCTGAGTTGATGACGTGGGTGCAGGCCGCCCTTGACGGGACCACACCGGGACAGTTCCTGCTCCTCGAGTGCCTGACCGGCGATGATCTGCCGGTCGAGCCCTATGCGCAGGCCGCGCTGGATCCCGATGGCTGGTGCCTCGAGGTCGCGTCGAGCCACTATCTGCCGGGCGGTCCCTGGCCCTTGGACGAGGTCTACCTGGCCAACGCCGGGTGGCATTGCCCCGGTGCCCGAACCAGGAACTGGTGGCAGACCGACGTCTCGCTCGACGCGGCCGCCGGCCTCCTCGTGGACGCGCTGTGGTTCGGCCGAGGTGTCAGCGACCCGGACCGCTACGCCATCAGCGTCGGCACCTTCCCCTGCGAAGGTGGCCCGGCCCGGCACGATCAGGCCGGCACCCTGGTCACTGCCTGACAATCGATCCGCGTCGGGCCTCGGGGCCGTACACGGGCACCTCGGGTCGCTACTGCAGACGTCCGACAGCCTTCATCGTGACCCACTGCCGCTTGGTCGTCGACTTCGTCGTCCCGAACGCCTCGGTGCGTATCTGGCAGCGCAACTTGGCGGCAGTCGGCGGGCCGGTGCAAGTGATCTTCGCTCCGGTCTGGACGCGCCGCCCGCTGCTCAGGGTGACCTTGCCGGTGAATCGGATTCGCAGGTCGTCCCCTACCCATGTCCACGTGCCCCGGGCGGAGGGGATCTTCGCGACGCGGACGGTGCCGTCACCGTTCTGGCCGAGGAGAGTGATGGGCGCGTAGGGACCCCACTTGGTCCGCAGGCGCAACGTGCTGGGATCTGTGGCACCCGAGGTGGAGGGCGACGCAGCGGGAGACCGCTGCCCATCTGAAGAGGTGGGCGTGGACTCTTCCGCGGGCGAGGGCGTTGCGATCACGCCTGCAGCGGGAGCGGCAGCCGGAGTCGCCGCGGGTGCGGCCGGAGCCGAGGAATCCTCGACGACAAGGCGGTTGAACAGGAGGGCACCGGCGATCGCCGCACTGCCGAGGATCGCCAGAACGACGAGGAGATACACCCGGTGGCCGAGGCGGCGATCGGACCTGTCCCCCTGACCCCCGAAGGCCTGTTCAATGACAAGGCTCCGATCCTCCGGCGCCAGGTCGTCGGGCACGTCCACGCGGCTGGGCAGCGGGTCGGCCCTTTCCTGCTCGTCGATGACGTTGAGCATCCTGCCGATTTCCATCCCAGCAGCGGCACGATCATCGTCGGACAGCGCACCGAGGCCACTCGTGCCAGACGCCACGTCCGGGCCGATCTCGCTCGACTCACTGGGCGGGCTCACATCTGGTTCGTCACCAGCCACACTTCAACGGTAGGAGCGCTGGGGTGCTTCGGGCAGGGTCCAACGGCCCGGTCGGTCACAGGTCGAGCCCCCGGTTCGACGCGCCTTCGGCTACCCGCCACGGTGGACCTCGGCGGCCGATCTCCACACGGGCCTCGCAGATGCGATCGGCCCCCGGCTCGAACACCGGGGGCCGATCGACTCTAAGGATTCTTCAGGGGCTCTCTCATGGGCATCACCTCTTCACGCCCATGGTGCGCCCACCGAGGCCCGTAGGCAACCCCCAAAGCAGAGTTGCTGACGCGGGCCACCGTGGGTGGCGTGCCCCGCCCTCTTTCCCCGTGACCGAATCTGCGGTCGTCAAGAGGAGCATTACCTGGGCAAACGTCGGGACCCTCTTGCACAGCAATCTCCGCGTCGGCGGGCTGACGAGCCTGAGCGTCTCAGGCTCGGCGGTGCCACGTACGGCGAGAGCGTCCACGGTGGGCCAGCAGCGACCCACCGTTTCCCATTCCAAGCCATGCCCTCTTACGGGGGGGATCTTCCAACAGCCGCAGCGCTCAAACCCGCGAACGGGTTCCGGCCCGCAAGGTTGTCCCTCTTCGACGGGCGTGCGTCCAGCCAAGGGAGCGGCACTGTTGAAAGTGAACTGAACGATGGGGCATCAACGCCTGCTCAACGCTCCGGCCTGCACGGCAGCGGTACTGGTCTGCTGGCCAGATGGCATGTGCCTTACTGACCCCACTCCGCCTCCTGTTCCGCTGCAGCCAGCTCGACCGGGTCGAGACTCGTGACCTGCAAGTCCTTGCCGCAACCGGCGCACTTGACGAGCTCCTGCAGCAGGGGCGAGGACTGGAAGGTGATCGTTCCCCCACACTCGGGGCATTCGGCATTGAGCATGAGTGATCCTCACTGTCGCGGGCGTTCTTGTCCGCCATTGTGCCGACGCTCCCCCCGAGGGGACCGCTTCTCGCGACAAGGCGGAGGGCGGCGGGCGTTCAGCCTTCGTCGGGGTGGTGGGCCTTCTGCTGGTACATGTCATGGTCGGCACGAGCCAGGGCGTCATCGAACGGTTCGAGGGTCTTCCATGAGGTGACGCCGTAGGACCAGCCGACGTGGGTGGCCAGTCGCAGGCGGGCCGCCAGGCTTGTCGCGCCAGTCCTATCCGTCTGGGGAAGAACCAGCACGAACTCATCGCCACCGCTACGGATGGCGATGTCGTCGGGCCGGATGACATCGCGGATGGCGTCGCCGAACTCCCGCAGCGCATCGTCTCCGGCGAGGTGGCCCTCCCGATCGTTCAGCTCCTTGAAGTCGTCGAGGTCGATCACGATGACGGAACGGGGCTCCACCACGCGGCCGATGCCTCCTTGCAGGTCGATGAGCATCTCCAGTCCGCTGCGGTTGAGCAGGCCGGTCAGAGAATCGGTGACCACAAGCCGGTTCAGACGCGATACCAGCGTCCCGATCGACACCACCAGGCCCAGCGACAGAGCGCTGACGAGCAACCACGGGACGAGCAGTCCGGGAAGGCGATCCGTGGCCGCAAGGACGGCCAGGAGGAGCGCGCTCGCGGCCGCCATGAAGGCCACGGCCAGGCGAAGCGTCACCCAGAACCCCAGATAGGCAGCCACGGCGACGAGTCCGATGGACGATGTGACAACCCCCTGAGGCGTGACCGACACATAGACGATCCACAGGCACGCGGCCGTGGCGACGGCTGTCTGCGCGAGGATGAACCAGGCGGGAGTGCGGGCCTTCATCACGACAAGGGCGACAGCGACCCCCAGCGCATACAACAGGGCGAGTCCGAGGGGCCCCGTCGCGGCCGACGGGCTCATCGGAGAAGCCATGGACAGCGCCAACACGACCGCGGAGACACCGAACCAGAGCGCCATCGTCCACACCGGACCGGGCATCCCGAGAAGCGGATGCTCCTGGATCCGGCGAACGCCGGCAGTCGGGGCCCGACGCCCCCACGCATTCACGCATACAAGGATATCCGCGGCCGTTCCCCAACTCCGCGTCGAAGAGCCCCTCCTCCAGCACCCCCGCCTGCCCGAACGACCCGCGCATCGGTCACTCACGTATGAGGGGCAGGAGGACCTCAAGAATGCTCAGCGGCCATGTGGTGCCCCCAACGCGAGCGCTCGTGACACGGCCACGGCTCCGGAACTCCGACGACGTGTGGTGTGGATTCGCGATAGGTCAAAAGTCCCTCGCGGGCGGACGGGCCAGGAGCACAGACTTGATGTGTGAGAGGTCTCACAAGAGTCCCCGTTCGGGGACGAATACGGGGAAGGAGACAACTATGCGAAAGACAGTGTTCGTGGTGGGCGGAACGGCGCTCCTCATGGGGCTGCTGACCGGGACGGCCAGCGCGACGCCCGCTGCGAATAGTGGCTGTCCCACCGCGTACGAGCCGGTCACGCTCGCGGAACTCCTGGTGACGCCGGAGGTCCTCGCGGCCTTTGAGGATCATGTGTACGACGCGGACCACATCGTGACAGCTTTCAACGCGGCTAACCAGAACGGCGACGATTTGGTCTGCTACAAGTCAGTCGCCAACGATGACAACACCCACTTCATGGTGTACTACGCCGGCAGGTACATGGACAACCACGCTGGCCCGAAGAAGTAGTGGGTTCGACACGTCGACCCCGGTGCCTGCACGGTGCCGGGGTCAACGCATCACTGACCCCGAATTCGACCATCGGCAAGCCACAGAATCCGTGACGCACCTGGAGTACCCGATCTGTCCGTACCGGGGCGGCACGTCTACGGCCTGCTCATCGCACCCAGCGACGAGGCCGACAAGCACGAGTACTATCCCGGCTGGTCAACGTACCCCCATGTGCGGCTCACACCATCGACAGCCCCTGTCGGGGCAAGGACTATCGTGGTCATCGGGGGCTGACATCTAGGTGCTGCCCGAGGTCACGCGGGTTCGAACCCTGCGCGGCAACTGACGCACTCGTGCCCGAAATGACGAATCCCCCCACGACCTGGCGAGAGGTGGTGAGGGGAAACGCCGTCGGTCTGGACGGATTCGAACCGACGACCCCTTGACCCCCAGGCTTCCCAAGGAGTGAGTTGTGGGTGGCTCCTGTGGCCGCTTCCTCATCAATCACAAGTGATCTGTGGCTCTGGTCGGCTGCCGTGTGCTGACGTTCGGCCGTCAGATTGGCCGTCAGATTCCGCTACGAACCGACGCCATATCCGGTCATGCCCTGGTTCACGGCCTCGGCGACGATGACAGGTGCCATGTGGCCGTAGAGATCGACGGTGACCGCGATGGACGAATGGCCCAGCACGTCCTTGACGATGGGCATCGGCACACCAGCTCCCGGCAAGACCGAGGCGGCGCTGTGTCACAGCGTGTGGAGGTAGCCATCGAGGTAGTCGCTCGCGGAGCGGTGGCAAGCGGGGCACGGCTTCCCGGTCGCAGCGTGCTCCACTACGTGAACGCACTCCAGATCGGCGACCATAAGGTTGACCCGGACGGAGTGGCGGACCGTGTAGAACCAACGTAGGGCGTTGCGGGGGTCTCCAGGCGTCCCTATCTCGGTGGTGAACACGTACCCCGAATCCGTCCACGCCGGACCAGCAGCCAAGCGCTCGCGCTTCTGCCGGAGACGGGCCTCGCGCAGTGCATCGACGGCAGCGGGGACCAACGGCACGACACGGCGACGTCCGTCGCTGGCTTTAGCGTGCGCTAGGAGACGGGTGCGTCACAGGTAAGCCCCATCTGCTCAGCGTGCACAGTGCCAGCGGCCCGGGAGCGACGGCCACCGCCCGACGTGTTGCGATCACTGCCGGCTCTTCACCTCCCAGGTTCCATGGATCGCTACATCGGTGCCCAGGAGCCGCAGTCGCTCGACGCGAAGTCCGTTGCCTTCTTCAGCGTGACGAAGGGCCGACCCGAGTCAACGATGTCGTTGGAGAGGATGTTCTGGCCGTTCGAGCCGGACTTGTAGATGCCCCAGTAGCAGTTGCCGATCACGGCCTCGGTGAGCCGGTACTTGCCGGGCTTGATGTCGCGGCCGACTGTCCACACTCCGTCGCCGAACTCGGTTGCCAACGCGGCTGGGATACTGCTGGCCCACGTGCCGCAGTCGTTCGATGCGAAGTCCATACCCTTCTTGATCACGACGGTGGGGTGGCCGCCGTTGACGTTGTCGTTGGCGATGATCTTCTGACTGTTCGAGCCCGACTTGTAGATGCCCCAGTAGCACGCGCTGGGTTCGTCGATGAGCGTGTACGTCCCGGGCTTGAGGTCGCGACCCACCTTCCACACTCCGTCACCGAACTCCGTCGCCAACGCCGCAGGGATGTCCGTGGCCCACGCACCGCAGTCGGACGAGGTGAACTCCTGCCCCTCCTTGAGGACCACAGTGGGGTGGCCGCCAGTGACGTTGTCGTTGGCGATGATGTTCTCCTGGTTGGTGCCTGCCTCGTAGATGCCCCAGTAACAGAAGCTGGGTTCGTCGATGAGCGTGTACGTCCCCGCGGGGAAATCGCTGCCCACGATCCAATCCCCGTCCTCGAACACCACGACGGGACTGGCAGCTTCAGTCGCCTCCGGAGTCGCCACCTCACTGGCAACTGCTTCCGGGCTCGGTGAGGGGCTCTCACTCGACTCCGCAACAGCCGACTCCGTCGCCACGGCCGCCGCCGAACTGGGAGCCGGGGCCTCCGATGCCACAGGCGCTTCGGTCGCACTGGCGGTCTCAGACGCGGCCGTATCGGATGAGTTACCACCCGAGGCCATGACGGCCACGGTGCCGATTAGCCCGATGGCTAGCCAGGCGGCACTGATGACGATCGCCGCGGTGGCTAGGCCGACGCCACTTCCCGCAGCCTTCGCCTTCGGCCTCCCGACGATCCCCAGGATCAGGCCGATCACCGCAGGGATGCCGCACACGAATCCCAGGATCGACATGATGAAGGCGGTTGTGACGACGCCAGGTGTCTTGGCTGCTGCACCCGCAGGCTCGTTCATACCCATAGCCATCCCCGATTCCCCCGTCCACGCAGAGTGGACCGCTCTGGCGCAGCATGCCCTGAAACGACTAGCCCTGCCCTTGCTGGGAACGTAGGGCATCGGCCCGACTCATGCCGTGCTGAACGTCCTTGACAGGGATCAGATTTGGTGATTCGCCCACCGGGTTCGTTCTTCGGACTCAAGACCCGTTCCCAGCGGGCGACGGGATTCCGTCCGTGGGGAGTGACGGGTTCTGTGCCCAAGCAACTGTCAAGCACCGGAGGAGCGCAGTGTTACGGCGCGACAGGGGGTCGGCGGTGATCAGTCTCGCTGCCTTCGCTGCCGTGTGCCGTTGCTCAGGCACCCAACGGCGGCCGTCCCACACACGCGAGAGCGACCTGCGTCTCCTCCGATCCGCCGCCTGGGCGCACCATCGTCTGGCTGGGTGTCTCTAGCCTCTCGCGGTACAAGCCCGCTCGGAAGTTGTTGGCGGCCAATGGCATGCGGCGTCGGCCGCCGATGGCCCTCCATCAGGCACAATCGGGGCTGTGACCGCCGTCCCGCCCCAGCCCGAACGCACCCCACGCGACGCCATCCACGACGCGCGGGACGACAGCCTGGACCCCGATACGACTCCCGAAGTCCCGGCCCGAAGCCGCTACAAGGGGACCTTGGCCGAACTCGAAGCCGAAGCGCACGTCCCCCTCGATGACCAGACCGAGGAACAGGCCACACCACCAGCCCGGGGGTCCAGTTCGGCATGGGACGAGGAACGCCGCCAGCTGCGTCTGGCAGGCGGACCCATGTGAACGCGTCTACGGCTGATCGCGAGGCAAGCGCGCAGTCTCAGGCGGCTTCTGGGGCTCCTCGACCCCGCTACGGGAGGTGGAGTCCGGCTCCTCTCGGGCGACTTGCGGCGCACGGGCCGCGCCCTCAGGGCTCGTGGAAGCGCACCGCGACGGGGGGCCGCTTGATGACAGCCAGTGCCTCGTCGTCCCGCATGTTGGTCGCCAGGATGACCAGGCCGGCGTAGGCCTCGACTCGCTGGAGGAGGTAGTCCACCTCCTGTTTCTGGTAGCGGTCATGGGAGTCCTTCACGTCGGTCCGCTTGCCGAACAAGGCGTCGGCCTCGTCGAAGAACAGGACCGCCGCCGACTCCTCGGCGGCGGCGAACACCCGCCTCAGGTTCTTCTCGGTCTCGCCGATGTACTGGCTGACCACCCCAGACAGGTCCACGGTCACCAGGTCAGCACCCAGCCACTTGGCCAGCGCCGCTGCGGCACGGGCCTTCGCCGGGGCCGCGTCACCTATGAAGAGCGCGATGACACCGCGCCGAGGCGCCTTGTCGCCTACCCGACTGGAGCTCCGGGCCTCCGCTGCGAGCTGCTCCAGGTCCCGCAACTGTTGCAGCGTCCCCTCGGCGAGGTCGAGGTCGCCCCACGAGGCCGAGGGAACGGTGCGCTTGCCGGGGGAGACGTTCGGGTTCTGGTCGGGCTCCATGCCTCATTGCACCATCTGGACGGTCGTTGGTCACCCCCCTCTTGGGGGCGTCTTTCGGGACGCCGGGCTTGCCCAGCAGGTCCCGTCAGGGCCTCCCCCTACGGTGGCCGGCGTGACCATCCCTGTCCGAGTCCAGGCGGTCATCGAGCGGCCGCCAGCACCGCCCTGGATCGGGGAGCTGCCCTTCGCCGAGCGGGCTGAGTGGTGGCCCGGGGTGCTGCTTGCATGGCGCTGGCTCGACAGGCGGGAGGGGCTGTGGACCGCCCTGGTGCGCTACCACCGTGAAGGGCTCACGTATGAGCATTGGCTTAGCGGTGAGCTTCTGGACGTAGGGCCAGCCAGAGAGGAGGCCTCGTCATGCGGGGGCGTCTAGCGTGGTCTCCATGCCGGGATTCAATGACCGCTAAGCCCCTGCGGTGAATGCGCTGCTCGGCCACTTGAAGGGTAGCGGCGACGAGCTGCCCAAGGAAGTCATTCCTCACTCGAAATCTCGACGAAACGGCTCACGAGCGGCGAAGCGCTGGCTTGTCCTAGAAGTCCGCGCGAGGTGGGGGCACGAATGGGGCGCACCGTCCGATACCGCCATTAACCAGAGGAGAATGACATGCGTGAGTTGATGCTCAGGACGCACATCAGGATGGTGCTGCTTCGCGAAGACATGACACGGTCTCGCGACAGAGGTGCAACTGCGGTCGAGTACGGGCTCATCGTGGCCCTCATCGCCGTCGTGATCATCGTGGCTGTCACGCTTCTGGGCGGCCGTCTCAGCAACATCTTCAACAATACGGCTAACTCCCTTCCGTAGGGCTCGCTGTTCATCAGCGATGGCGCCTGCACCGGGGGGCTCGATGTCCTCGGCCAGGAGTGGGTACGCCGAGCCACCCCCGCCACCCGTAGCGGGCACCGTTCGCTGAGCGGGTGTGCGTGGTGTCTCGTCGCTATCGTTTCGTCATGGGAGCAAATCGGTCAGGTGGCACCTCGGGGGGCGCGATGACGCGCGTTGCCGGGGTGCGGCTGGTCGGTGCGGGCCTGGGGCTCCTGGCGCTGGCCTTGATGGTGGTGCTGACGGTGGACTCCCCGGCCTGGGTAGCGGTGTCGGTCGGGACGCAACTCGCCGCGGTGGTGGTGTTCCTCGTCGTCGCTTTGCGGATGCCCCGTCGGGCGCGCTCCGTGTGGTGGACGCTGTGGGTGTACGTGGCGTTGACGGTGTCGGCGAACGTCGTCTACGACGTGTACCAGTACCACCTGGGCATGGACCCGTTCCCTAGTTGGGCTGACCTGCTGTACGTGGCGGCATATGTGCCGCAGATCGTGGCGCTGATCGTGTTGATGCGCCAGCGCCAGCGGGTGTGGGACCGGCAGGCGTGGATCGACTCGGCCGTCATCACCGTCGCCGCAGTATCCGTGGCCACGACGTTCGTGCTGGTGCCCATGCTGAACCAGCCCGCACCGGCGGACGCCAGCACGATTCTGGCGCTGGCCTACCCGGTCCTGGACCTGGTGGTCCTGGCGATCCTCATCCGGCTGACCGTCGGGGGCGGGCGCCCGATGGCCGCCCTGGTCCTGCTGACCGCCTCGGTAGCGGTGACGCTGACCGCCGACCTCGTCTACAACGGCCTGGCCGCCACTGGCAGCGCCGACCAGGCCCCCGGATGGCTCGAAGCCCTCTACCTGGGCGGGGTCCTTCTGATGGCCGGCGCCGCCACCGACCCGCAAGCCGCGACGATCGGGCAGCCGTCCCCGCAGGGCACCTCTATGATGTCGCCGCCGCGAACTCTGGCCCTGGGCATCGGCGCCCTGACCGCACCGATCCTGCTCGCCGTCGGCACCCGCGACGACGGCACGCCGCAGGTGTTCGTCCTGGCGTTGGCGTCCATTGTTGTGAATGTGCTGGTGATCTGGCGGATCCTGCTGCTGCTGTCCACGGTGCAACGCCAGTCCGACCGGCTCGCCGCCCTGTCTCGAACCGACGCGCTGACCAGCCTGCCGAACCGCCGCTCATGGGACTTCGAACTCATCCGCGCGGTCGCCGCCGCGAACGCCGCCGGGATGCCCCTGACGGTCGCCATGGCCGACATCGACCACTTCAAGGACTACAACGACGCCCACGGCCACCTCGCCGGAGACGCTCTGCTCGAGACCTGCGCCCGGCAGTGGCGCGCCGAACTCGACCCGTCGATCTTCCTCGCCCGCTACGGAGGAGAGGAGTTCGCCCTGATCCTGTCGGGGAGCTGCTCGTTCGGCGCTCCCCAGTACCTGGAGGGGATGCGCCGCACCACCCCGCCACCGGTGACCGTGTCCATCGGCTACGCCGACCACGACGCCCCGCGCCCCATCGTCGCCACCGTCGAGGAAGCCGACCGGGCCTTGTATGCAGCCAAGGCCGCCGGCCGTGACCGCGTGCTCGGCTCGCCCACCCGGCCCACGGACCGCACCGCGCAACTGGGGTGAGGGCGACCCGGAACTCTCCCGTGGGGGAGTCGCCCTCACCCGTGTGTATCGGCCGGCTACCGCGGCTGCCTGTCGGGGGGAAACAGGGAAGTGCGGTCATCGGGGGCTGACAACGCTCTGATTCCCCAGACGGCGGGGAGTCAAACCTCCTCGAACACTCCGAACCGCAGGTGGACCAGGCCGCGCTCACTCCGGTAGCCGAGACCAGGGCCGGATATCGTCCCTCGCTTCTCAGATCTCCCGCCACCGCGGATCGGGACCCACGATCGCCGCGAACGCCCCCAGGACCTGGGTCTCGCCAGGCTCGCCCGAACCGTCCCCCGTCGTCCACGAATGGATGTCAGTTTGGATGTCAAAGCCCCCCGAAATGACGAATCCCCCCACGACCTGGCGAGAGGTGGTGAGGGGAAACGCCGTCGGGCTGGACGGATTCGAACCGACGACCCCTTGACCCCCAGTCAAGTGCGCTACCAAGCTGCGCTACAGCCCGTTGCCCGCGTTTTCACGGGGCGGATGAACACTACACGGTCGCGTCCGCCAGCCTCGAACCCGTCGTCGGCAGGTCTACGTTGGCCGTATGGCCGCGCTGCGATGGACGGGAATTGTCCTCCTCGCACTGCTGACCGCAGGGGCGATGGTGATCGTCGCGGCGGTGGGCTCCGCGCGGGTGCAGACGGGCACGGAGCAGGCGGTGCTCGATCCGTTCTACACGCCCCCGACCCCCCTGCCCGAGGCCCTGGGCGCGGTCATCCGAATGGAACCGCTGGACGTGAGCGTCCCTAACGCCAGCGCCTACCGGATCCTGTATGTCTCCGAGACGCCAGACGGCACGCGCGCCGCGTCGGGCGGCATGCTTTTCATCCCCGACGCACCCGCACCAACCGAGGGCGGCCCATCGTGGCGTGGGCCCACGGCACGCTCGGCATGGGCGATGCCTGCGTGCCCTCGCGGTCGGCCAATCCCCTGCAGGACACCGACAACTGGCTCGACCAGATGATGACGCTGGGGTGGGTGGTGGTGTCGACGGACTACGTCGGGCTGGGCACCCCCGGACCGAGCCTGTATCTCGTCGCCCAGTCGGAGGTCCGCGACGTCGTCAACGCCGTGCGCGCCGCGCGCAACGTGCCGGAGGCGAAGGCCGGCAGCCGCTACGTCACGTGGGGTCACTCGCAGGGCGGACACACGTCCATCTGGACGGGCCACCTCGGCGAGGAGTATGCGCCCGAGCTTGACCTCGTCGGCGTTGCCGCCGCCGCCCCAGCCCTCGAACTGGCCGACATCATGGGACAGCAGTGGGACACGGTTGCCGGCTGGGTGCTCGGCCCGGACATCCTCGAGTCGTGGCCCGCCTACTACCCCGGACTGCCCGTGGAGGGTGTCGTGTCTAGCGCCGGACTCGACGCGTCGCAGCGGCTCGCGGCAGAGTGCGTCAAGCAGGCCGGGCTGGAAGGGCTCGTCCGGGAGAAGGCGGGGCAGCAGTTCTTCGCCGCCGACCCGTTGACCGTCCAGCCGTGGGTCGACGCGGCGCACGACCAGACGCCCGCTCCCCTGCCCGCCGCCATGCCAGCCTTCATCGCGCAGGGCACGGCCGACCAGGTGGTGCTGCCGTGGCCGAACGCCATCGTGCAGGAGGACTGGTGCGACGCCGGGTCGACCCTGAGCATGCTGTGGATGGGCGGCGTCACGCACCAAGCCGCGGCCACCACCGCCGGGCCGATGGCGGTCGCGTGGATCGCCGACCGCTTCGCCGGCCGGCCAGCCCCGCGGACGTGCGATGTTCCCCCGCCGGTGCCCGCGAAGGCACCGGCTACCTGACGCGGACCCTGTTCGACGTGCCCGCCAGGCCGGTCGCGACGCTCGAGCGCGCCCGCACCTCGAAACTCGCGCGCGTGCCCGTGCGGAGGCCCTTCACGGTGCAGGACGTCCCCTTCGTCGAGCACGTCCCGCCTGCCGACCCCGTCACGACGTAGCGCGTGACCGCGGCCGCCCCGTCGGACCGGGGGGCCCGCCAGGACACGACGGCCCCGTGCCGTACCGCCCGGGCCGCGACCCCGCGCGGCGCCGTCGGCCACAACCGCCGCGACAGGTCGACGAAGGTCACTCGGCCGGTCGAGGGGCTGCTGACGAACAGCTGGCTGCCCACGATCGCCGGCGTGGTGGGATCGGGGCCGACGCTGATCGTCGCGGTCAGGGTGCCGCGACGCGCGTTGATGACCGCGATCGACCCGCTGCCGCGGTTGGGGACGAAGACGGTGTTGACGTTGGCCGCGCTCGCCCCCGGTCCGGGACGGCGTCCCACCACCAGCCTGCCCCTCACCGCGTTCGCGTCGTTGTCGAACACCGTCACGGTCCCGTCGCCGGCATTGGGGATGAGCACGAACGATCCGTCCACGCTCTGCGACGGCGTGACGGGGCCTGTCCCGGTCGGGATCGACGTCGGGGTGCCGCTCGGCCCTTGAGGGAGCACCGTCACCGTGCTCGACCCGGCGTTGGGCACGTACACCTGGTCCCATCCCGACAGGGCCGGCGAGACCGCGGGCGGGCCGGGCGCCTGGCCCACCACGATGGTGGACGTCACCGTGTTCGTCTTCAGGTCCAGGATCGACACCGACGCGGATCCCGCGTTCGGCACGAAGACGGTGTCGCCATACGCCGCGTACTGGCTGCCGGTGCCCGCGACGGGTGTGCCGGGGCCGACGCCCACAGGGACGGTCGCGGTGACCGTGTTCGAGGTGACGTCCACGATCGACACCGTGCCCGAACCGGTGTTCGGGACGACGACGGTCGTGCTGGACGCGACCAGGGGCGTCGCCGGGCTCTGCCCGACGGCGATCGTCGCGACGACCGACAGCGCGGTGGCGTCGATGACGGCGATCGAGCCGGCCCCGGTGACGGGGACGTAGACGCGGCCGCCACCCGCGGCCGGTGTCGACGGATTCGCACCTACGGCAATGGTCGCGATGACGGTGGTCGTGGCGGCGTCGATGACGGACACGGTGCCGTCACCGGCGTTGGCGACGAACAGGCGCGTGCCCGATGCGACCGGCGCGCTCGGACCCTGCCCGACCGTCACCGTGGAGATCGGCGACCGTCCCGGGGCCGCGCTGGCGGCCTCCGCTGGGGTGCTCAAGGAGGCGACGAGGGCGAGGCCCGCGACGGTGACGACGGACGAGCGGCACAGTGGCATCCACCGACCGTAGTGGACTAGCGGCGGCGCGACCGCTTCTCTCTCACGCGCATGACCAAGCGGATGGGCGTTCCGACGAAACCGAAGTCCTCGCGAAGACGGCGCTCGATGAACCGGCGGTATCCGGCCTCCAGGAAGCCGGTCGTGAAGAGAGCGAACGTCGGCGGCGATGTCTGCACCTGCGCCGCGAAGAGGATGCGAGGCTGGCGTCCCCCGCGCAGGGGGTGCGGATGGGCGTCGGTGAGCTCCTTGATGAACTGGTTGAGCCGGCCGGTGCCGACACGGGTCTCCCAGCCCTCGAGGGCCGCCTCGATCGCGGGCGTGAGCTTCTCGATATGCCGCTTGGTCTTGGCGGAGATGTTGACCCGCGGCGCCCACGGCACCTGCACGAGATCGCGGTCGATCTCGCGATCGAGGTACTTGCGTCGCTCCTCGTCGGTGAGATCCCACTTGTTGAACGCGAGGACGAGGGCTCGGCCCGACTCGATCACCATGTGGATGATGCGAACGTCCTGCTCGCTGAGCGGCTCTGACGCATCGACGAGGACGATCGCCACCTCGGCACGGTCGAGGGCCGCCTGGGTGCGCAGGGTGGCGTAGTACTCGTGCCCGCTGGCCTCCCGCGCGCGCCGGCGGATGCCGGCGGTGTCGACGAACCACCACCAGTGGTCCTTCAGCTCGATGAGCTCGTCGACCGGGTCGACCGTGGTGCCCGCGACGCTGTCGACGACAACGCGCTCGCTGCCGGCCAGGGAGTTGAGCAGCGACGACTTGCCGACGTTGGGCTTGCCGAGCAGCGCGACACGTCGGGGACCGGCCTCCCGGCCCATGCCCGAGCCCTCCTCCGGCAGCATCGCGACGGCCGCGTCGAGCAGGTCGCCCGAGCCGCGGCCGTGCAGCGCCGACACCGGATGCGGCTCGCCGAGGCCCAGGGACCACAGCGTGGCGGCCTCGATCTCGGTGTTGGCGTCGTCGACCTTGTTGGCGACGAGGAGCACGGGCTTGCCGGCCTTGCGCAGCACCTGGACGACGGCCTCGTCGGTGTCGGTGGCGCCGACCTTGGCGTCGACGATGAACATGACGGCGTTGGTTTCGTTGACCGCTCGCTCGGCCTGCGCTGCGATCGCCGCGGCCATGCCTTTGACCTTGCGGTCCCAGCCGCCGGTGTCGATGAGGATGAAGCGCACGCCGTTCCACTCCGCCTCGTACATCACCCGGTCGCGCGTGACGCCCGGCACATCCTCGACCACGGCCTCGCGTCGCCCGATCATGCGATTGACGAGGGTCGACTTGCCGACGTTGGGACGCCCGACGACGGCGAGGACGGGCATGCCGGAGTGCTCGCCACCGGGGCGCATGAGCTCGTCGAGCTCGACATCGATGTCGCCGAACTCCGCCCGGGCGGCCGCGAGCGCCGCATCGACGGCGTCGTCGTCATCAGCGTCGTCGTCGGCCAGGCCCACGGCCGAGCCGTCGACCAGCTCGACGTCGTCGTCGTCCCCAGTCGGCTCGAAAGCCACCCACTCGTCACTCATCGTTCCCACCCATCTCATCCACTGCCGGACCGTGCCGGCGAGTCGTCAGCGACCGGAGCGCTGCGCCGCGAGGTGCTCGGCGTCCGCCACGATCTGTCGTACCTGCTCCGCCACCGCCGCCCGCGTGGCCGACCGCAGTGGGTCGCCCTGCACCGTGATGGCGACCGGGGGCGCGAAGTAGACGTCGATCCGGGACCGGGGCCGGGGCGGATCGGTCAGCACCTGGCCCTGCGCCCCGAAGAGCACGACCGGCATCACCTCGACGCCGGTTGCAGCAACAAGGTACCCCACGGGCACGGCGGCCCCCACGACCGCTACGGCGCGCTCGTCCGCCAGGGCGGCCAACGCGGTGCGCTGAGTCGCCACGGCGAACGGTCCGCTGATGGGCACATCGCCCGATCTGACCATGGCCCCGTGGGGCAGCGCGACGTCCATCGCCTCGTTCGCCACGACATGGATCGGGCGGGGGCACAGGGCGCGCAGGACCGACCCGGCGAGCACGCCCTCGCACGGGGCGACCATGAGCAGAGCCCCGCTGGTGCCCACGTGATGGGCGCCGTGGGGGTGGAGCCGGTAGGCCAGGCGCAGGGCGAGGGCGGTGAGGTTGCGCGCGTTGGCCGCCCCCTGCCAGGACGGCGGGTCGACGACGACCAGCGGCGGCATGCGCTAGTCCGTCAGGGTGTCGACGAGCGCGCACACGTGCCCGACGACCTCGTCGAGGGACATGGTCGTGGTGTCGATCACGACCGCATCGGGGGCGATCGCCAACGGCGACGCGGCCCGACCCGAGTCCTTGGCGTCGCGTTCGAGCAGGGCCGTCTGCGTGTCCTCGACGTCGACCTCGTCCTTGCCCAGGTCGACATCCTGGGCGGCCCGGCGTCGGGCCCGCTCCTCGGGGTCGGCAGTGATGAACACCTTCAGGTCGGCGTCAGGGAGCACGACAGTGGTGATGTCGCGGCCCTCGACGACGATGCCGCTCCCGGCAGCCAGCGCGGCGGCCACCTCGTCCCGCTGGATGGCGACGAGGCGCTCGCGGACGGCGGGCACGGCGCTGACGGCGCTGACGGCGGCCGTGACCTCGTCGCCGCGGATCGGTCCGGCCACATTGGTCGCACCGACGTGGATGGTGGGGTCGAGCGGCTCGGTGCCGCTGATGATCGACACCGCGGCGGCTGCGGATGCGACGGCCTCGGGGTCGTCCACGTCGACCCGTGCGTCGAGCATGGCCCAGGTCATGGCGCGGTACATCGCGCCGGTGTCGAGGTAGCGCAGGCCGAGCCGGTCGGCGACGCCACGGCAGACGCTGGACTTGCCGGATCCGGCCGGGCCGTCGACGGCGATGACGGGCGTGCGCACCCCCCGAGCCTAGGGGGTCGGGCTCCCTCTATCGCAGGGCGATCTTCACGAAGTGAACCTCTCCGTCGTCAAGCCGAACACCGACCCGCCAAATGCTGCCGCCCATCGCCTTCGACGTCTTCCAGTTGTACTGCCACGCACGACCCGTGGCCTTGTAGACATCTCCGGAATCAGCCGTGAGGGCGTAGGCGGCCTCGTCGACGGGAAGACTCGTCGGCCCCTCGTTGGTGGGCGCCGTCCATGTGGGTGTGCTCAGCGGTGAGACCTCGGCTCCAGCGGCGTTCGTCAGGGAAAACTTGGCCGGCACTGTTGACCCCGACTTGAACACGCTCATCGTGCCGCCAGGCGCACTGGCGGGGTCGTCGATCGGCTGTTGGAATCCCTTCCATCGGTAGACCACCTTGTAGTGCGTCACGGTCGTCGCGGTGTTGCCCGCAGTATCGGTAGCGGATGCCGTCGCGGCGAAGGCGCCGACGCCGTTGGCGTTGCCGCCGCTCACGGTCACCGTGCACGGTCCGGCAAGACCGGAGGCAGCGTCGGTGGCGGTGCAGGTGATCGTGGGTGCGGCGCCGAGCACGTACTTGCGACCCTCAACAACGCCGTTGAGGCCCACCACTGGTGCCGCAGTGTCTGTGAAGATGCCGCCCGGGTCGGAGATGGTGCCGTTCGCGACCCCGTCGTCGTCCCCGATACCGCCATCCGTCAACCGGATCTCCACTCTGTTCGGGAAGATGGCTACCCGATCGCTCGGCAGCAGTGACCACTCCTGAGTCTCGGTGTTGTACTTCGCGTAACCGACGACGCCCTCAGTGCTGGTTACGTAGATCGTGATGGTCTGATCGGAACCGACCCCCACCCCGTCGCCGCTCAGCACGAGATTGACCAGGCCTCCCGGAAGCGTCACGCCAGCGGGCGGCTCGACCGGAACCTGTTCACGGTCAGAGGGGTCGATTACGGCAACGCTGCTCAGCGTCGTCTGCGGCGAGGAGGCCACTGTGACGTAGTCCGCGCCGGCACCTCCCGGTGAGCCCAGGGCTGGCAGTGACGTCACGTTGGCCTGATAGGCGTCCGGCAAGCCATCTCCGTTGCCATCTCCGTTGTTGGGGGCACCCCCTTCAACGACGCTGTCGATCCCGTCCGTGTCCGTGGGTGGGTTGCCGAAGGTGAGTGTCTGGCCCGGCGCTCCGGTGACCGTGGACATGGTGCCGTTGATGCTCGCCATCACCGAAACGGTGATCGATGGGTCATCCGGCAACCCGCCGGGCAGCACGTAGTAGCCGTCAGCACCGGTCAGCGGGAAGGGACTGTCCGGATCGGTGCTCGCCAGGTACCACTGGTAGCTGCCGGCCAGTGACGCCGACAGAGGCACCGAGCCACCCTCCGCCCGCACGTCCAGCAGCGAAACACCACCAACTCCCTGACCCGACGAATCCACCACCCGCACCCGCGTCTGCACCCGAGCCACCGGCAACGTCAACGGATCGACCACCAGGTCCCCGTCCACCGCCCCCAACGGAACCCGCCACGTCCCACCGAACGTGTCGCGGATCGCGAGCTCGAACGTCGACCCCTTCTCCCCCGACAGCGAGAAGGCCCCCGACCCATCCGGGGTCACCGTGTCCACCGAGCACCACAGCACGCACCCCGACACGGGAATCAGCTGAACCCAGGGCGTCGCGCCCGCCACCGAACCCGACACATTGACCAACACCGGCTCAGGGGGCACCACCGTCAACACCGTGCCGCCCGCCGTCCCGACCCGGTTCCGCAACGTGGACTTGTGATTCGTCTGCGCCCACACCGACAAGCCAGCCTGATCGAACAGGCCCGGCACCACCACGTTGCCATCGGCACCCGTGACCACATGCACCACTGGCGAGAAATAGTTGAACAACCCCAACGCCGGACTCAACGACACCGAGCCCGACTGCGTCACATCAACAGGCTCCCCCGCCACCCCCACACCATTGGTGTCCTCCACCCGCACCACCGTCGAATCAACCCGCCCCGGCAGCACGATCACACCCGCATCCACCGGATCCACACCAACGCTCACACCACCCGACCACACATCCGCAATCGTCAACGCATAGAAGGCGTCGGCGGTCAGGTCGATAGAGAACGCGCCGGCGGCATCCGTGACGACCTGCCCAGTACCGGCCGACCCCGCGTAGGCGATCGTCCACGGACCTGAGGTGCCACTCAGATCCGTGATCACGCCCGAGAACTGCACCGGCAGCGTGTCCGCCGTGGCGACTGGCGCGGCTGCGCCGATCAGAACCAGGCCCGACAAGACAATGGCCAGTAGACGGCGCATGAACTCCCCCTTGTACACAAGCGTGCCCGGTCCGTCATGACCCAGCCTCAGGCCGAGATTAGCGGACCTGCGCGGCTCCGACACGCGTCTCCGGGCACGCCCCGACGAGACGTTCCTAGGAGCGCACGCCGAAGTCGCGACCCTGCAGCGCGGCGACCAGCCGGTCGCCTGCCTCGGGCTTCACGAACAGGGCCACGAGCCCGCTGGGCCGGCCCAGCACGTGCTCGATGCGGATGTCTTCGAGGTTGACGGAGGCCTCGCCCACAACGCTGAACAGCCGGCCCAGCTCGCCCGGCTTGTCAGCGAGAACGACGGTGACCTCTCGGTAGGCAGAGGGTGCCGCCCCGTGCTTGCCCGGGATGCGCCGCTGACCCTCGACGCCGGCGGTCAGCACGTCAGCCACAAGAGGCGAGGAGCCAGGGTCGCCGGCAGCTCCGGCCACCCGGCGCAGTGCGAGCACCGTGGCCTCCAGCTCGGCGACGATCCCGTCGATCACGTCGGCAACCGGGCCAGCGTTGACCGTGAGGATGTCCGACCACATGTCGACATTCGAGGCGGCGATGCGCGTCATGTCGCGCAATCCCTGCCCGGCGATGCGCACGTGGTCCGGATCAGCATCGATGAGACGACCCGCCAGGACGCTCGCCAGCACCTGCGGGGTGTGGGAGACGAGGGCGACGGCGGAATCGTGGTCGGCCGGGCTCATCTCCACGGGGTAGGCGCCGCACATGGACACGAGGCGGTGCACCTGGCGCAGGTGCGCCACCTCGCTGGTGTCGAGCGGCGTGACCACCCAGAGCCGGTCGTCGAGCAGGTCGGCCCGGGCGCCAGCGGCGCCCGACACCTCCCGACCCGCCATGGGGTGCCCGCCGACGAGCCGGGCCGGATCGCAGCCCAGCGCGAGCGCCTCGCGCAGGACCCGCGCCTTGACGGACGTCACATCGGTGAGGGTGGCCCGCGGGAAGCGCCGCGACGCGTCGGCGATCACGTGGGCTGCGTGCCGCGGTGGAACAGCGACCACGACGATCGCCGGCTCGTCGTCGTCCGCGGCCAGACGGCCGGCACCGGACTCAAGCGCGATGCGGAGGTTCTCCGGCGCGACGTCGGACAGGAGCACGTCGACGTCGGCGCGACGCAGCGCAAGGGCGACCGACGTGCCGATCAACCCCGTGCCGATGACAAGGACGGACCCGTCGATCACCGGGCCGGCGCCAGCGCCTTCACCGGGGGTCACTGGACGAGATCCTGCCGGAGCACCTCGGCTCCGCGCAGGTACACGTGAACGATCGCCGATCGCGGCCCGTCGACCTCGACGTGCATCAGGACGCGGACCACCCGCGTCAGCGCCCCCGCCACGTCCATCTCCGCGGCGCACAGCAGGGGCACGTCGACAAGGCCGATCGCGCGAGCACCGGCAGCGGGGAAGGCGCAGGTGAGGTCGGGGGTGCCGGTGAGGAGAACGCTGATGACGTCGTCGCTGGTGATCGAGTTGCGCTGCATCATCGCGGTGAGCAGCTCGCCGACGGCCTCGCTCATCTCGGCCGCATCGTCAGCCGTGAGGCACGTCGCGCCGCGGATTCCTCGCAGGGACATCGGGTCCGACTCCTTCGCGACCGTCCGGCCCACCGCCGGGTGCTCCACTGTACCGACGCGCCCGCGAGGAGTCCTACAGACCGACCGCCGTGTAGAGGGCGTGGAGCTCCTTGCCGGTGATCGCGCGGATGATCCCCGGACGCTGCTGCCCCAGGTGCACCGGGCCGATGCGGGTGCGGACGAGGTCCGTGATCGGGTAGCCCACCTCGTCCATCATGCGACGCACGATGCGGTTGCGGCCCTCGTGGATGACGATCTCGACCAGGGTGCGATCGGGCTGCTTCTGCATGATCCGCGCCGAGTCACACTGCGCGAAGCCGTCCTCGAGCTCCACGCCGTCCCGCAGCGCCTTGAGCGCCTGGGGCGACACCTGGCCACGCACGGTGGCCACGTACGTCTTGTCGATCTGGTGCGACGGATGACCCAGGCGGTTGGCCAGCTCGCCGTCGTTCGTGAGGATGAGCAGGCCCTCCGTCTCGGCGTCGAGGCGGCCGACGTGGAAGAGCCGCTCGGTGCGCCCGGCCACCCAGTCGCCCACGCACGGCCGACCCTGGTCGTCGGACATCGTGCTGATCACGCCGCGGGGCTTGTTGAACGCGTAGACGGCCGTGTCAGGAGCCGTCGGCACCCGTTCGCCGTCGACGCGGACGACCGCTGTCGTCGGATCGATGCGCATTCCCTGCTCGGTCACCCGCTTGCCGTTGACCTCCACGCGTCCGGCCTCGATGAGCGCCTCACATACACGCCGGCTGCCGATGCCGGCGAGGGCCAGCACCTTCTGGAGCCGGATCAGCTGGCCGTCGTCGCCCGCGCCCTTGGTGGCCATCACTCGCCCGTCGCGACGGAGTCGAGGACGTCCTCGAGGTCGGCGAGGTCGGGCAGGTGCTCGGCCAGAGGGGGCAGGTCGTCGAGTGAGGCGATGCCCATGCGCTCGAGGAAGTACGAGGTGGTCCGGTACAGGTGGGCGCCGGACTCACCGTCGTGCCCGGCCTCCGCGATGAGGCCGCGCGACAGCAGGGTGCGGATCACGCCGTCGACGTTGACACCTCGCACCGCGCTCACCCTTCCCCGCGCGATCGGCTGGCGGTAGGCGATGACGGCCAGGGTCTCCAGGGAGGCCTGGGTCAGCCGCGCCTGCTGGCCGTCGAGCACGTACCGCTCGACGAGCGGCGAGCACTCCGCTCGCGTGTAGTAGCGCCAGCCACCGGCCACCTCGCGCAGGTCGAAGCCACGCTCCTGCTCGCGGTACTCCTCGGACAGTCCGCGCACGACGGCCTCGACATCGGACACGGGCTGACGGGTCGCCGAGGCGAGGTCGAGAAGCGTCATCGGCTCGTCGGCGAGGAGCAGAAGGGCCTCGATGGCGGCCGTCAGCGAGGGGGCCCCGAGCGAGGCGTCGTCGGCGTCGGCCTCCGCGGCCGCCTCGACGTCGGGCATGGTCTCACTCATCAGCGCTTCCTTCCTCCAGGACGGCGGCGGGAACAGGGTCCCCTGCCGGACCGGATGCGTCATCCGGCGTGGTGCGGTCGATCAGGCGCTCGACGTCGAAGTCGTCCGAGACGGCGACCTCGCCCTCGTCCGTGCCCGTCCAGCGAATCGTCAGGTCACCGAGCGGCGTGATCTGCTCGAAGGCGACCACCTGCTCGCGGTACAGCTCCAGCAGGGCAAGGAACCTGCCCACGATCAGGAGCGTCGTGTCGCAGTCGGCGATGAGCGCACGGAAGGTGGTCGTGCGGTGCCGGCGCAACCGGTCGACGATGATCGCCGCTTGGTCGCGGACGCTGACCCGCTGCACATGGATGTGGGCGGTCGACACCTCCTCGACCGGCTTCGGCGCAAGGGCGCGTGCGGCCATCGCCGCGAACTGGTCGAGGCCGAGCCCGATGAGCACCTCCGGCAGGAGCGCCGCGAACTGGGGCTCGAGCCCGACGGTGCGCGGAAATCGCTTGGCAGCACCGAGCATCCGCTCGGTGAACAGCACCGACACCTCCTTGTAGGCGCGGTACTGCAGGAGCCGGGCGAACAGCAGGTCGCGGGCCTCCAGGAGAGCGAGGTCCTCCTCGTCCTCCACCTCTCCACTGGGCAGCAGCCGGGCCGCCTTGAGGTCAAGCAGCGTGGCAGCGACGACGAGGAATCCGCTGGCCTCGTCGAGGTCCCACTCATGCCCCTGGGCCCGGATGTAGCCGATGAACTCGTCGGTGACCTGGTGCAGGGCAAGCTCCGTGACCTCGAGCTTGTGCTTCGAGATGAGGGTCAGCAGCAGGTCGAATGGGCCCTCGAACGTGCCCACGCGCACCGAGAAGACCGGCGTGGGCTCCGCGCCGGGACCGCTCACGGCGGGCGGCACGGTCGGCGAGGGAGTCTGCGCCTCGGTGGGCGACGTCACCGGGCCAGGACCTCCCGGGCCAGCTGGCGGTAGGACTCCGACCCACCGCTGCCCGGGGCGAATGCGGTGATGGGCTCGCCGGCGACGGCGGCATCCGGGAACTTCACCGTGCGGTTGATGACCGTCGTGAAGACGAGGTCGCCGAAGGCCTGCTGCACGGTGGAGAGGACCTCGCGGCTGTGCAGCGTGCGCGCGTCGTACATCGTGGGCAGCACGCCGATGACCTCGAGCTGGGGATTGAGCCGACTCTTCACCTTGTCGATGGTGTCCTTCAGCAGGGCGACGCCGCGCAGCGCGAAGTACTCGGTCTCCATGGGGATGATGACGCCGCTGCTGGCGGTGAGCGCGTTCAGGGTGAGCAGGCCGAGGGACGGCTGGCAGTCGATGAGGATGACGTCGTACTCGTCGATGATGGGGGCCAGTGCCCGCCCGAGCGCGTGCTCGCGACCGACCTCGCTGACCAGCTGCACCTCCGCCGCCGACAGGTCGATGTTGCTCGGCAGCAGGTCGAGGTCCTCGACGTCGGTGGTCATGATGACGTCGCCCACGTGGCAGTCGAGCTGCGTGAGCAGGTTGTAGATCGTGAGGTCGAGCTCGTTCGGGTTGATCCCGAGGGAGACCGACAGCGCGCCTTGCGGGTCGAAGTCGACGAGGAGCACGCGACGGCCGTAGCCGGCCAGGGCCGCCCCGAGGCTGACGGTGGACGTGGTCTTGCCCACCCCGCCCTTCTGGTTGACCATGGCAATGACCCGGGCAGGCCCGTGGGTGGCGAGCGGCTGCGGCTCGGGGATCAGCGGGCGGTCGTCGGCCTCCACGACCGCCTCCACCACAGGGGTCGCCGCGTCGAACAGCTGCTCGCCGGACGTATCGGTCTCCCAGCCCGCCCCAGCCAGGTCCTGCTCCACCACGCTGAGGGGAGCGTCGGGCGCATCTGCCGTCAACTCGCCCGGCTCGGTGCCCTCTGACTCCATGATGGTCCTCTCTATGACGTGCCTGCCGGCCCTCGACACCGTGGGCCGCTTCGCTCACCAAACGTCGCCGGCGCAGTTGAGCCTACCGGCCGAGCCATGTGCCGAGGCGGAGCACCGCCGTGGCCGCCCGACGTGCCTCGGCGCCGGACACCCGGTGATCGAGCTCGACCGTGATGGCCACCGTCTTCAGGGCCGCGTCGATCCACTGGGTCATCGTGCCGTGGCACGGGCCCGAGCACCTCACGATGGCCGCCCGCTCCCCCATCCAGGCGGCCAGCTGCCGACCGGCCGCCCGGCTGCGCGGGTGGCTGATGTCGACGAGATCGAAGGCCTGGTGGAAGGACAGGACGGCGGCGGGCTGGACGGCCGTGAGGAACCGGACCATCCCGCGGGTCTCGGGCTCGCTGGCCGCCCTCGGGCCGGGGTAGTACACGCCGGATCGGGCCCCCTGCCAGCCCGCGGGGAAATTGCGGTTGAGGTCGACCCCGTGGGCGTTCGCCCTGGTGCCCCGCCGGTCGCCGTCCGGGTTCATCGTCACGATCACCCACACGCCGACGCCGTCGGGCACCTTCCGGTGGCCGAGTTCCCGGGCCACTCGGCGCCCGCCAGGCTCGCTGCCGTGCATCTGGCCGATGATGACGAGCTGCACGGGTGCGTCGAGAGCGCCGTAGTGGCGGGCCACGATGGGAGTGCCGTCGACGCTGGTGGCGATGACGCGCCGGTCGTTGGCGGGCCCCATCCGATGCGTCGTCACTCGTGGCTGGTTGTCGGCGGCCCACGACGACCACGACTGACGAGCCATCGCTGGGGCAGTCGGGGCCTGGAGCACGGCCAGGGGCAGCACCATGATCATCGCCAGCACGGCCACCGCCGGCCCGCGCCTCACAATGCCCTCGGGTGGCTCGACGCGTACACCTCACGCAGTGTGTCGACGGTGACCATGGTGTAGATCTGCGTCGTGGTGACGGACGCATGGCCGAGGAGCTCCTGCACCACGCGCACGTCTGCCCCGTTCTGCAGCAGATGCGTCGCGAAGCTGTGCCGCAGAGTGTGCGGACCGACCACCCGCGTGACGCCGGCCCGCGCGGCCGCCTGCTGCACGACGGCGTAGGCGCTCTGCCGCGACAGCGGCCGTCCCAGGGTGTTCACGAGCAGTCGTGTCGTGCCGCGGCCCCTCGCCGCGAGCGCCGGGCGCCCACGCACGAGGTAAGCCTCCAGGGCATCGGCGGCGCACTCGCCCAGCGGAAGCAGCCGCTGCTTGCTGCCCTTGCCCGTGACGACCACCGTCAGCGTCTCGAGGTCGACGTCGTCGACGTCGAGGCCGACCGCCTCGGAGATGCGCGTCCCCGTGCCGTAGAGGAACTCGACCAGGGCCCGGTCACGCAAGCCCTCGGGCGTCTCGGCGTCGCCGGCGTTCTCGATGATGGCGAGGATGTCGTCGTAGGGCAGCGCCTTGGGCAGCCGACGCGGGATGGCCGCGGGACGCACTTCATGGGCGGGGTCGACCGCGGTGATCCCCTCCCGGGTGACGAAGCGATGGAACGTGCGCACGGACACCACGACGCGCGCCGCGCTCGCCGCGCCCAATGCCGGGGTGTCGACCCCCGCCTGCCTGAGCGAGCCGGCGAAGTCGGCGACATCGTTCGCGGTGATGGCCTCGACCTCCGTGATGGAACGCGCATCGCACCACCGCTGGTAGCGCAGGAGGTCACGCCGGTAGGACGTCACGGTGTTGGTCGCCAGCCCACGCTCGATCGACACGTGGGCCAAGTAGCCGGCGATGGCATCGCTCACGGAGGTCAGGCGAGGACCTCTTCGAGGGAGGTCTTCGCCATGCCGAACGCGTCGCTGACCGCCCCGTAGGTGACGTTCCCGTCGTGCACGTTGAGCCCGAGCGCCAGCGCGTGGTCGTCGAGGAGGGCCTGCTTCCAGCCCTTGTTCGCCAACGCGACCGCGTACGGCAGCGTGACGTTCGTCAGCGCGAAGGTCGAGGTGTTCGGTACGGCACCGGGCATGTTCGCGACGCAGTAGAACACCGAGTTGTGGACCTTGTAGATGGGGTCGGCGTGGGTCGTCGCGTGGGAGTCCTCGAAGCAGCCGCCCTGGTCGATTGCGATGTCGACGAGCACGGATCCGGGCTTCATCCGCGAGACGAGCTCGTTGGTGACGAGCTTCGGCGCCGCGGCCCCCGGGATGAGCACGGCGCCGATCACCATGTCGGCGTCGACGCAGGCGCGCTCGATCTCGTAGGCGTTCGACGCGATGGTCTGCATGTGGCCCTGGTAGATGGCGTCCATCTGACGCAGTCGCGCGATGTTGTTGTCGAGCAGGAGCACCTCGGCCTGCATGCCCAGCGCGATGGTGGCGGCGTTCTGGCCGGCCACACCGGCCCCGATGACGACGACCTTCGCTGCGTACACGCCCGACACGCCGCCCATGAGGACGCCGCGACCTCCCTGCGCACGCATCAGCGCGTTGGCGCCCACCTGCGGTGCCAGCCGGCCGGCCACCTCGGACATGGGCGCGAGCAGCGGGAGCGAGCGGTCGGGCAGCTCGACGGTCTCGTAGGCGATGGCGGTGACCTTGCGACGGGCGAGCTCCTCGGTGAGCGGCCGATCCGCCGCGAGGTGCAGGTAGGTGAAGAGCACCTGGCCCTCGCGCATGCGGTGGTACTCGGCCGCGATCGGCTCCTTGACCTTCAAGATCATGTCGGCCGATCCCCAGACCTCGTCGGCCGTGGCGAGGATGGTCGCCCCCGCGGACACGTAGTCCTCGTTGGGGATCGACGAGCCGACTCCCGCGTCATGCTCGATCACGACCTCGTGACCGTGGCGCACCAGCTCCAGCACACCCGCGGGCGTGATGGCGACCCGGTACTCATGGTTCTTGATCTCGCGCGGAATTCCGACCTTCACGTGTGCCTCGCTTGTCCGGTACACCCCCGACGGGGCGCAGATCTGCCTAGCCTAGGACCGCTGCCGCGCCCGTTGGGCGGGTTGAGGATTCCGCATCGGAGCATGGTCTCCGGCTCAGGCTCCTTCCTGGCGACGCTCGAACACGCGGTCGTGACGCAGCAGGTGCTCGCGGGCCGGCCACTCGGCGTCGATGGCCCTGAGGCTGGACCAGCCGGCGTCGCGCGCGACGCACGCCGCCAGGATCCCCGTGACCCCGGAGGGACTGCCGATGCGTCCGGCCAGGACCAGGTCGCGCGCCTCGTCGAGGTCGACCCACACGCGGGGCAGGTGCGCCTCCTCCGCCTCCCCCGTGCGTGGGCGCCCCTGCGGCAGCCTCCTCAGGTCACGGGCCAGGTAGATGCGCAGCCCCTCGGACGACCCCCCGGGGCTGAGGAACACGTCGACGAGAACGTGCCAGTCTGCGGCCTCGTACCCGGCCTCCTCCGCCAGCTCGCGGGCAGCGGTGAGCCACGGACGCTCACCCGACACGTCGAGCAGTCCGGCGGGCGGCTCGAACAGCCACATCCCCACGGGGTGGCGGTACTGCCGGATGAGCAGTACCCGGTCGCGGTCGTCGAGCGCGATGATGGCCACGGCGCCTGGGTGCAGCTGAATGTCTCGGGTCGAGACGGACGAATCGAACTCGACCTCGTCGCTGACGATCGACCACACGGCCCCGGTGAACCGTTCGTGCCGCGCCCGCACGGGACGAGGCTCACCACCGTCACCCACCGGGCCGGCCCACGACTCGTCGTCGACGGGCACCGGCCCATCGCCCGCGAACGTCATCCCTGGGCGAGGGCTTCGCGCTGCTGGCGAGACCTGTCGAGCGACGCACCCACGAGCGAGGCGAACAGCGGGTGGGCCCGGGTCGGGCGGGAGCGGAACTCGGGGTGCGCCTGCGTGCCGACGTAGTAGGGGTGCGCATCGGCGGGCAGTTCGACGAACTCGACGAGCCGGCCGTCCGGGGACGTGCCGGAGAACCGCAGTCCGGCCTCCTCGAGCTGAGCACGGTAGGCGTTGGCGACCTCGTACCTGTGGCGGTGGCGCTCGTCGACGTAGGGAACGCCGTAGGCGTTCGCCACCTGAGACCCCTCGACCAGCTTCGCCGGGTACAGCCCCAGGCGCATCGTGCCGCCCATGTCACGGTCGCCCGAGACGACGTCGCGCTGGTCGGCCATGGTCGCGACCACTGGGTGCTGCGTCGACTCGTCGAACTCGAGCGAGTTGGCGCCTTCGAGGCCGACGACCGTGCGCGCGTACTCGATAACCATGCACTGCAGGCCCAGGCACAGGCCCAACGCGGGCAGCCGGTTCTCGCGGGCGTACCGGAGCGCGCCCAGCTTCCCCTCGATGCCGCGCACGCCGAACCCGCCGGGAACCACGATGCCGTCGAGGTCGCTGAGCTGGCGGGCCGCGCCCTCCTGGGTGGCGCACTCGTCGCTCGACACCCAACGGATGTTCACCCGGCAGTCATGGTGGAAGCCGCCGGCCCGAATGGCCTCCGTCACCGACAGGTACGCATCCGGGAGGTCGATGTACTTGCCCACCAGGCCGATGCTGATCTCGTTGGCGGGGTGATGGACTCGGCGCAGGAGGTCGTCCCACGCGGTCCAGTCGACGTCGCGGAAGGACAGGTCCAGGCGGCGTACGACGTACGCGTCCAAGCCCTCCTTGTGCAGCACCTTGGGGATGTCGTAGATGCTCGGGGCGTCGACGGCGGCCACGACGGCATCCATGTCGACGTCGCACATGAGCGAGACCTTGCGCTTGATGCTCGATGGCACCTCACGGTCGGCGCGCAGCACGATGGCGTCGGGCTGGATGCCGATGTTGCGCAGCGACGCGACCGAGTGCTGGGTCGGCTTGGTCTTCAGCTCGCCGGACGGACCGATGTACGGAAGCAGGGACACGTGCAGGAAGAACACGTTGTCGCGCCCGATCTCGTGGCGTACCTGTCGGATCGCCTCGAGGAACGGCAGGGACTCGATGTCGCCCACGGTTCCGCCGACCTCGGTGATGACGACGTCGACGTCGGGGGCGGCCATGCGGCGGATGCGCGACTTGATCTCGTTCGTGATGTGCGGGATCACCTGGACGGTGTCGCCGAGGTACTCCCCGCGACGCTCCTTGGCGATGACCGTCGAGTACACCTGTCCGGTGGTCACGTTGGCCGACCCGTGCAGGTCGGTGTCGAGGAAGCGCTCGTAGTGGCCCACGTCGAGGTCGGTCTCGGCCCCGTCGTCGGTGACGAACACCTCGCCGTGCTGGAACGGGTTCATGGTGCCCGGATCGACGTTGAGGTACGGATCCAGCTTCTGCATGGTCACGCGCAGGCCGCGGGCCTTGAGCAGGTTTCCTAGGGATGAGGCCGTCAGGCCCTTTCCGAGCGAGGAGGCGACGCCTCCGGTGACAAAGATGTGCTTAGTCGTCGTCTTCTCCACGGAAGTTCAGACTATCAGCGTTTCGGGGGCTCCCCCGCGCCGGACGCGCGGAGCGACTCGCGCGCGGACGCGTCGGACGGGTCGGTTTCGCTCATGACCGGGCCGATCGATGCCGCGTCCGCGCTCATCCGGTCGAACCGGGCCAGGTGGGCGTCGATGAGGGCGAGCACCTCCCGCTGGGCGACCTGCTGATCGGCCTGCCACGGCAGCACCCGCACCGCCGCCACGTCGGCGCGCACCCGGCGCAGGTCGGCTGCCACCTCTCCCGCGCTGGACTCCACCACCTCGCGAAGGCCGGTGCGCACCCCATCGGGCACCGACGTGGACCAGATCATCGGGTAGGAGTAGGCGAGGGTGGACAGAACGCGCGCCTGGCCGGCCTTGGCGCCCTGGCTGGTGTCCTGCAGTGCCGCCGCCAGCGTCTCGTTCGCCTCGCGCCGCACCGCGTCCGTCCACCAGACGAACAGTCCCGCGACCAGGACGACAGCGACCACGACCGCGATGATGGCCCGCCGCGGCAACCGGGTCGGTGTCCGGGGAGTCGCGAGGTACTCGATCGTCATGCCCGGTCTCGCTCCGCGAGGGCGAGCAGCTCCGAGGCGTGCTCCGCTCCCGACGCGGATCCCTCCAGGCCGGACAGCATCCGCACGAGCTCGCTCACCCGATCAGCCCCCTCGACGACGGTGACGCTGGCCGAGGTGACCCGGCCGTCGCCGTCCTTGGTGACGACGACGTGGTGGTCGGCGAAGGCCGCCACCTGCGGAAGGTGGGTCACCACGATGACCTGGGCAGTGCGCGACAGCCGGGCGAGGCGGCGACCCACCTCGACGGCCACCTTTCCCCCGATGCCGGCGTCGACCTCGTCGAACACGAAGGTCGGCACGCTGTTGACCCCCGCGAGCACAACCTCGATCGCCAGCATGATGCGCGAGAGCTCGCCGCCGGACGCCCCTCGCCCAAGGGGGCGGAAGTCACTGCCCTGATGCGGCCGGAGGAGCATCACGATGGCGTCGGCCCCGTCCCCGGTGAACTGCTCCGGGTCGTCGGCCGTCTCGACGACGACGCCGAGCTCGGCGTCCGACATGGCGAGGGCATGCAGCTCGGACGTCACGTCGGCCTCGAAGCGCAGGGCCGCGACGCGCCGGCCCTCGCTGATGGCCGCTGCGTGCTCCACCACGCGATCACCCAGGTCGCTGCACGCCTTCGTCAGCTCGTCGATCCTGGCTTGGGTCCCGTCGACCTCACCGACCGTGCGCTCGGCTGCCGCCCACCACTCGAGGACGTCGTCGAGTCCGGGCCCGTACTTGCGCTTGAGCCCCGACAGCACCTGCCGACGCTCCTCCACCACCGACTGCATCCGGGGGTCGGCCTCGACGCTTCGGACGTAGTCGCCCAGCTCCCTCGCGAGCTCGTCGACGCCTTGGATCGCCTCGTCGAGGCGCCCGACGATCGGCTCGAGGCTCGTGTCCAGGGCCGCCGCGCGGCCGACCGAGCGCCGAGCCCGCGACAGCAGGGAGGCGACGTTGTCGGGCTCGGCCGTGCCGTCGCCACCGGCGATGAGGTCGTGTGCCCCCCCTGCTTCTGCGACCAGGTCCGTGGCGTGCGCCAGCACGGTCGCCTGGGCCTTGAGGGCCTCGTCCTCGCCCGACTCCGGAGCGACGGCGGCGATCTCGTCGATGCCATGACGCAGGAGGGTCGCCTCGCGCTCCCGCTCGTGCCGATGGATGGTCAACTCGTCCAGCTGCCGGCGCGCCTGCCGCCATTCCTCGAAGACCTCGCGGAACGCAGCCAACCGCGCCGCATGACCGGCACCCGCGAACCGGTCGAGCAGGTCGCGCTGCCGGCGGGCATCGCGCAGGAGCAGCTGGTCGGACTGGCCGTGAACCGCGATCAGGTGGTCGGTGAGGTCGGTCAGCGTGGAGGCCGGCACGCTTCGCCCGCCCGCGAAGGCCCGGCTGCGCCCTTCGGCTGCGACCGTCCGGCCGAGCAGGAGCACCGTGTCGCCGGCCTCGAGCTCGACGCGCGCACCGCTGTCCTCCAGCAGCGCCCTCACCTCCTCGGTCTCGCCGGCCGCCAGCCCCCATTCGCCATCGATGTCTGCGCGCTCCGCCCCCGTGCGCACCATGGCGGCGTCGGCCTTGTCCCCCATGAGCAGGCCCAGACCCGTCAGCACCATGGTCTTGCCGGCCCCGGTCTCACCGCTCAGCACCGTCAGACCCGGCGAGAAGGGCACGACGGCCTCGTCGATCACTCCCAGCGCGCGGATGCGCAGCTCGCGGATCATGCGCCCTCCGAGCGCCGTCCTCGCCACCCGTCGACGGGCAGGTCGAACTTGGCCACGAGACGGTCGGTGAAGGGGGCATGCGCCAGCCGAGCGAAGCGCACGCACTTCGGGTGCTGCCGCACCTCGATGCGGCTCGACCCGTCGACGTCGACCATGCGGCGGCCGTCGGCGGTGAGCGCCGCTTGCGAGTACTCGCCGATCTCGAAGGCGACGACGCTGGTCGGCGACACGACGAGGGGACGGGCGAACAGCGCGTGGGCGCTCAGCGGCACGACGAGCATCGCGGAGACCTCGGGCCAGATGACGGGGCCGCCCGCCGAGAACGCGTACGCGGTCGAACCGGTGGGGGTCGCGGTGACGACGCCGTCACATCCCCAGCGGGACAGGGGCCGACCGTCGACCTCCACCACGACGTCGATCATCCGCTCGTGGCCCCGCTTCTCCAGGGCCATCTCGTTCAGCGCCCAGGTGCGGTGGATGACGTCGCCCACGGACAGCAGGCGGATCTCGAGGGTCATGCGCTCCTCGACGTGCCAGCGACGATGCACGATGGCGTCGACTACGGCGGCGATGTCCTCGGGCTCGGCCTCCGCCAGGAAGCCCACATGGCCGAGGTTGACGCCGAACAGGGGCGCCTCGCTCGCGCGCGCACGCTCGGCGGCACGCAGCACGGTGCCGTCGCCACCGAGCACCACCACCACGTCAGCATCGTCAGCCGCGTGGTCGTCCGAAGGCACGACGGTCACGTCGCCAGGCAGGGCGACACCCTCCAGGGCGGCGACACCGTCGTGGTCCTCGTCGGTCATCGACACCTCTGCGCCGGCCGTGAGCAGCGCCGTGACCACCGACGTGAGCGCCGCGCGAGCCTCGTAACGCCGCGCGTTGACCACCAGCAGCACTCGCCGCGAGTCGGCCTCGTCGGTCATGTCGGTCCTTCCTCGACGGCGCGGGCGATCGCGTCCACGACGGCAGCCTCCGTCAGGTCTGCCCCCGCTCCTGTGCCCATCCTGCCCCCACCCCGGACCAGCCAGAGGAAGTACTCGACGTTCCCGCTCGGGCCGGGCAGGGGACTCGCCGCCACGCCGCGCACGCCCAGGCCCAGTGTCCGGGCAGCGTCGGCCACGCCCTGGACCGCCGAGCACCGCAGCGCGGGGTCGCGCACCACCCCGTCACCAACCGCCTCGCGGCCGACCTCGAACTGCGGTTTCACCATGAGTACCAGGTCGCTCGGCTCGTCACAGACACCGGCCAGGGCCGGCAGCACGAGCTCGAGCGGGATGAACGACAGGTCGGCCACGACCAGCGACGGCCGGAACGGCAGGTCGGCCTCGGTGATCGAACGCACGTTGGTTCGCTCGATCACGGTGACGCGCGGGTCCGTGCGCAGTGGCCAGGCCAGCTGTCCGTAGCCGACGTCGACGGCTATCACCCTGCCGGCGTCGCGCTCGAGGAGCACCTGCGTGAAGCCGCCCGTGGACGCCCCGGCATCGAGGCAGTCGCGGCCCGCCACGGAGACACCCGTGAACGTGTCGAGCGCCCCGATCAGCTTGTGCGCCCCGCGCGAGACGTAGTGATCCGAGGGGTCGGCGACCGCGACCACGATGGGGTCGGAGTCCTCCACCTGGGTGGCCGGCTTGCCTGCCACAGTGCCGCGCACCCGGACCGACCCGGCCTCGATCAGTTCGCGTGCGTGCTCCCGAGAGCGCGCAAGCCGACGCCGGACGAGCTCGGCGTCAAGCCGTCGCCGTGCCACCCGATGCTCC
This sequence comes from Actinomycetota bacterium, assembly GCA_016717115.1. Taxonomy (GTDB): domain Bacteria; phylum Actinomycetota; class Actinomycetes; order S36-B12; family S36-B12; genus UBA10649. Next base: position 55,751 of record JADKGE010000012.1, on the reverse strand, counting down.
TTTCGCGCACGTCAGGACGTGGCACTGTCCAGGTCGGACAGGGTGGCCCGCAGCCGCTGGTGGATCGTGTCGAAGACCTCCGCATGCTCATCCACGCGCTCGGGGTCCAGGCGCCCGAGAAGATCGAGGGCCTCGTCGACACGCGGCTCGCCCGTGGCCTCCCACATCGGCAGGACCGGCTCCGCATCGATCTCGTCGAGCAGGAGGACGTCGTCGGCCTCGAGCGCCGCGTCGAGCGCCTCCTCCGGCGTGACGTCGCCCTCGGTCATGACGTCGGCGCTCCGTCCTGCGGTTCGACGAGGATCTTCTTCTTCTTTTTCTTCACGGGGGCGTCGACCTCTCCTGAGTCGGCAGGCACGTCGGCGACGGTCGGCTCGGGTGCGCTCACCGTCGGGGCGGCCGTCGGCGCGGCTCCAGCGGGCCAGGTCGTGCTGGAGGGTCGGCTCGCGGCCTCGAGGTCGTTGATCTGCTTCTCGAGGCGCTGCACGTGACGGCGCAGCGCCGCGAGCTCGTCCTCACGGACGAAGCCCATCCGCCCGACGGCACGATCGACTTCCGACCGGATCATCCCGACGAGCATCTCCCGGTTGTTCCGGCTGGTGGTCACGAGATCGTCGGCGAGCTCTTGCACCTGGCCCATCATCTCTGGGGCGGGCATGGCCTTGCTCGAGAGCGACAACCCCTGCGAGAGCAGGCTGCCCACCACGTCCTTGGCCTTCGACGTGGTCGCCTCCGTCAGGCCGCTGGCCATCTGCAGGTAGTTGCGCAGGTCGTCCAGAACCATTCTCACTCCCTTGTCGTGGCGGGTGCCCCACCGTACCGGCTGCGGGCGGCCCGAGGGTCAGGTGCGGGGCACTGAGAGCGTGTCGATCGCCGCCGACGGATCGACGACGATCCCCGCGTCGGCGAGGCGCCAGGCCAGGGCCGCTGTGGCTCGCAGCCCGTCCCAGGGCCCGTCGCCGTTCCCGGGCTCGACCACGATCCGATGGCCCACCACGCGCGCCTCGGCGCCGGCGCAGGTGGCCCTGTCGTCCGCGACCCTGACCTCCGGGTACGGCTCAAGCAGCGTGCGCAGGTCGTAACCGAGGAAGTCCGGTCGCTCGGCCGGAATGGCCGACACGACCTCGGAGAACGTCGTGACTCCAGTGAAGACGAGCAGGCTCGGGATCCCGATTCGCGACCCCGCGGCGATATCCGTGTCGAGTCGGTCACCGATCATCAGGGGCCGCTCGGCGTGCGTGCGGGCGATGGCCTCGCGGAGCAGTGGGGGCTCGGGCTTGCCGGCCACGGCATCGGGGAGTCGGCCCACGGTGCTTGCCACGATGCCGGCGAGCGCCCCGTTCCCGGGTGCCACCCCCCGAGGCGTTGGGAACGTCAGGTCGGGATTGGTGACGATCCACGGCAGTCCGCTGCGCACGGCGAACGTCGCCTCGGCCAGGTCGCGCCACGTCAGGTCGGGCGAGTAGCCCTGCATGACGGCCGCTGGTGCGTCGTCGAGGCTGCGCACGGGCACATAGCCCCGGTCGGTGAGGGCCTCGACGATCCCCGCCCCACCGATGACCAGCACCCTGCTGCCGTCGGGCACGTGCTGGCCGAGCACCGACACGGCCGCCTGCGGCGACGTGACGACGTCGTGGGCGCTGGCGGCCACGGCGATGCCAGTGAGGTGGTCGGCGACGTCGCCCGGCGGCCGGGCCGCGTTGTTGGTCACGAAGACGCACTTGACCCCGGATCGCCGAGCGAGCTCGATGACATCGGCCGCATGCGCAACGGCGGCCGGGCCGACGTAGACCACCCCATCGAGGTCGAACAGGAGGGCGTCGAAGCGGTCGAGGAGGCGTGAGGACACCTCTTGCGCCGAAGCGATGCCCGCCGTGCCCGGGAGGTCAATGGTCATGTCGAGATCGGTCCTTCGAGCGGCAGCCCGGCCAGGGCGCGGGCGCGGAGCGTGGCCTTGACCTGCGAGAGCGCCAGGCCGTACTCGGCGCGCTCCGGGCGCATGACGAAGGCCATCGCCAGGTGGTCGCGCGCCTGCGGGAAGCGCTGCAGTCGCCACAGCGACACGCCGAGCCCGTAGTGGGCGTAGTCCTCGGCTGGGCTCCGCTCGACGAGTTCCTCGAAGGCACCAGCGGCTTCGGCGTAACGGCGCCCGTCGAAGAGGGCCCGAGCGTGCGCCTCGAGCACCGAGGTGGAGGTGGGATCCACCTCTCGAAGCCGTTCGAGGAGCAGGGCAGCGGCGTCACTGTCGCCGCTGTCGAGCAGCGCGATGGCTCGGTGGTACCAGTCGTACGGCGTGCCGTCGGGAGTCGGTGCGCCCGAGGCGTCGACGTCTGCTCGCTCCGGCACGCGCCTATGGTCGCACGCGCACCCTCGCGACGCGTGTCGCCTCGACCTCCATCGCGCTGCCCAGGCCGCTGCCCGCTCGCCAGAACCGTCGTCGCAGCGAGCCCTCCACCCGCACCCACTCTCCCGCCGCGAGCGACTCGACCCGCCGACCCACCGCGGTTCGGAAGGCCTGGCAGGCGATCGCGTCGACGGTCGGTGCCCTGCTCGACCCTTCGGCCCGAGGGCGAGCAGGTCGGTCGACCACGACCGTGAAGACCGTGACCGTGTCCCCGCTGGGCAGTTCCCGCACGTCGGTCTTCGCGCCGAGCCGGCCGACGACGACCACCTCGCTGAAGCCTCCCGTGGGCGCCCCGTCCTCGTCGGACATGCCGCACTCCCTTCCTTGTCAGGCCCCGACCCTCGTGGGGACACTCGCCGATAGTCGCCCTCGGCCGCCCGACGCGCACCGGTTGAGAGGCGGCCTGGGGACGCCGGACCACCCTCCGGTGGCCCTGTGGACGGTTCATAATGCGTTCGTGCACACCAACCCCGCCATCGAGGACCTCGGAGACGAGGTCTTCCACATCGACACGCGCATGGGCGGCTACACCGGCATCACCTCGGGCTACCTCATCCGGTCCGCCCGACCGTGCCTCGTCGAGACGGGCACGGCTCGCTCGGCCGATGTCGTGATCGATGCCCTGGCCGACCTCGGCATCGGCCCGGCCGACCTCTCGACGATTGTCGTCACCCACATCCACCTCGACCATGCCGGCGGCGTTGGCGATCTCGCGCAGGCCTTCCCGAACGCGACGATCGTCGTTCACGAGCGGGGCGCTCGGCACCTCGTGGATCCCAGCCGCCTCGTGGCGAGTGCGCACCGCGTCTTCGGGCCCGACATGGACCGGCTCTTCGGCGACTTGCTGCCGGTGCCGGCCGAACGCCTCGTCGTTCTCGGCGACGTCGGCGAGATCGATCTGGGCGACGGCCGCAGGCTCGAGGCCTTCCACAACCCCGGCCACGCGTCCCATCACGTCGGCCTCCTCGATACCCAGACCGGTGACCTCTACACGGGGGACGCGGCTGGCGTGTACGTGCCGGAGACGGCCGATGTCCGGCCCGCGACCCCGCCACCGGACTTCGACCTCGACCTCGCGCTGTCTTCGCTGGCGCGCATGCAGGACACCCAGGCCACTCGGCTGCTCTTCAGCCACTTCGGTCCGGTCACCGACGTCCCGGCCACACTCGACAAGTCCCAGGCCGAGCTGCGCTACTGGGTCGAGGCCGTCGCCGTCGCCCATGCCGAGTCCCCGACGTCGAGCACGTCATTGCCATGGTGCGCGCGAAGGACCGCGAGCTGCACCCCGAGTTCTACGCGGATGCCGCCCGCGTGGAGAAGTTCGACGAGTTGTCGGGCATCGGTGCCAACGTGCACGGCATCATCCGTTGGCTCGACAAGCGCGCCGGTGCCGGAGCCTGACGGGCTACCGCACCCGCCAGATCCGCGTCCACACGTGACCGGCGTAGGCCGTGCGCGCCTTCCCTACCGGCAATGCGACGATCCGCACCTTGACCGTCGTCCCGGCCTTCGCCACCTTCACGACCATGCGCCCGGTCTTGGTGTTGAAGCTGTGCGTGCACGACGAGCAGGTGACGCGCGTCGTGAGCCGCGAGGCCACCGGGTGCTTGACCCTGACGACGACGATCGTGGATCCGCGCTTGAGCGCCTTCGTCACCGGCCGGGCCGTGACCCGCATGGGCACGGCAGGCTTCACCACCGTCATGCTCGGCACCGTCGACACCTGAGGCTGGCCGTCCACGCCGATGGCGGTGATGGTCGGCTCGTAGACGAGCCCGTTACGCACCTTGGCGACTCCGGAGATGACGCCCGTCTTCGCGTTGAGGGTCAGGCCCCGCGGCAGCTTGCCCGTGATCCGGTACGAGTCCGACGGCGGGAGTCCGGACCGCGTGGGCACGATGCTGGCCTTGCGACCGTAGCCAAGCTCGGCGAGTTCGGGGTAGCGAAGCCACGGGGTCACCCCCGGGTCCACGACCAGGATGAACGACGAGTCCACCCAGCCGTAGGAATCGGTCATCCGGAGGCGCAGCGGCACTGGACGTTCGACCAGCCCGGTCGGCGTGCCCGAAACAACGCCGGTCGCCGCGTTCAGAACCAAACCGGGAGGTAGCTCACCGCACACCAGCTGGTAGGTGGTGGCGCCGACGGCATTGACCTCGAACGGCGTGACCGCCACGGACTCGCCAATCGACCCGATGATCCGATTGGGGTAGTTCACCGCGTGATGGGGATCGTCGATGGCGATCATGAAGTCGCTGACCCGCACCGTGCCGTCCGGCCATGTCGTGGTGATCTCAACCGCCCCTTGGCCGCCGTTCGACCGCTCGGGCGTGCCCGAGATGACGCCAGCGTTGCCGTCGAGCCACACGCCCGAAGGCAGCGAGCCGCCGGTAACCGTGAACGAGGCCGGAATCGGCAGGCCGATCGTGTTGGGCGCCATCGTCAGCGTCGAACCGGCGGAGCCGTGGATGTCGCTGTAGATCGTGCCGTTCGGCGCGAGACATTGGTCAGCCTGCTGCCCGGAGCCGGACGCACCGCTGGAACCACCCGTGCCACCCGTCGCCGCAACGCCTGCTGAAGGGGCTGCGGTCGTCGGCGTCGTCGCCGGCCTGCTCGTCGCGGGGGCCGCGACCACCGTGATGGTGAAGGGGGCAAGGGTGGCAGAGGTGCCGTTCGCGGCCACCGTCACCGTGACGGTGGCGGTGCCACGCTGCGTCGACTTGGGGGTCCAGGTGATCTTCCCGGTGGCTGGGTCGATCGCCATGCCGGCGGCCAGGCTGGCCGCGTCGAGGCTGAACGTCTGGCCCGTCACGGCGCCGGACGGCAGGACCGAGAGCGGCACCGTCGCCGGGGCGGCCGCCACGTTCGGGTACGCCAGCCCGGCATTGGCACCGGATGGGACAGGCAGGATGGTGAAGGCGACGGTTGTCGCTGTGGTCCGGGAGTTGAACGACACCGTTATGACCACCTGCGAGACGACAGGCGTCGTCGGTACGCCTGTGATCGCGCCGGTGGCGGCGTCGAGGGCCAGCCCCGCGGGGAGTACCCCAGACGTCACGGCGAAGCGCAGTCCCGTAAGACCGGCCGGGAGCACAGTGGCCGGGTCGTTGATCGCCGATCCGACCAGGGCGTTCACCGACTGCTGCGCATAGTTGACAGTGAATCCCACCTGCGGTTGACCGATCTGGATCGACACCGTCGTACGAGCGATGAAGTCCGACGATGCGGGAGCGGAGCAGGGATCGCCTGGTTTCCGTGACGCGATGACGACGAAGGTGCCCTTCAGGGCGAGCTGGGGGATGCCCTGGATCGATCCGTTGGCGTTGCTCAGGTCAAGTCCGGGTGCCCTCGCACACAGGTCCGGTGAGAAGAAGAACCGGGGTGGCGCAAGCCGGGTCGGAACAGCCCAGAACGGCGTGCCGACGTAGCCTCTGGCCGGCGGGTACGCAAAGCTGCCGGGCGCCGGCGGGGCGGGAGCGATCTGGATTGTCACCGGCGCCGTCACGACGCGGCCGGCAACGTCCTTGAGCTGGATGGTCACCGTCCCGGTGAAGGCCGCGAGTGGCTGCCCGTTCGACTGCACGACTCCGGTGTTCCGATCCAGCGAGAGTCCGTTGGGCAGTGACGACCCCGGTGCGACGGAGTACTGGAACCCGGCCGAACTCAGCAGCCCAGCATCCGCGGAGACCGGATTGGCCTCGCGCGCGGTCGTGCCGCCCTCGGATCCGGTCACCGGTGTGGGGTAGCTCAGCCGCGGCGTTTCCCCGAGAATCCGGTTCTCGTTGCCATTGCCGCTCGTCAGCGGACCATTGGTCGTGTACAGACGCACGTAGGCGCTCTGCGGCACTCTGAGACCGCTGGCCGTGAAGGAGCCGGAACCCGCGGTGCTTCCCGGGGCCGGTGATCCGAGGGAGACGGCTATCGCGGCGTCTGGCCTCGCCCCCGAGGGACGCCACTTCGCCCAGACCTGGACGCCCGGCAGCGCCGGGGCGGGCAGGGTGTAGTTCACGGTGACGCTCTGGCCCGCGATGATTCCGCCCACGAAGGCCGGCGTGTCCACCGCGCACGTCGCCGTGACCGTCAGGTCGGCACCGACGATCGTCGTCGACACGTCCGGCCGCACCAGAGTCGGCACGTAGGTCTCGGTCGACGTGCATGCCTGCTGGAGCGGCGGGGTCACGGCGGTGCCGTCCTTGCGGGTCCAAGCGAGGGTCCAGCCTGTCGCAGGAGCTGGCGCGGTCAGGTTGACCTCCTGCAGAGGTGACGCCGCCGAGCCGGAAACGGCCCCGAACGTTGCCGTGCCCACAGGCGCCTGGGGCTTTTCCTCCGTCCTCACCGTGCAGGTGCCGGCGCTCCCGGAGCCACCCACCGGCGAGACCGTGAACGTATAGTCGGTGCCTAGATCCAGTCCGGTGATCGATGCCGGCACCGGCCCGGACGACGTGCCGGACGCCGCCACGGAGGGGATCGTCGCGCTAGGGGCAGCCGGGGACGCCGTGATGTCGTATGAGCCGGCACCCGTGCCGGAGTCGGAGATCGTCAAACGCGCACCTGTCGCCCCGTCCCGCGTGGCCACGCAGGTCACCTCGCGCGGGTAGGGGGTTCCCTGAGCGGAGCCAGTACCCGGCCCACTGAGGAAGGTCGATGGGATGTAGACGCTGCTGTCGGTGACCGACAGGACGCCGGCGGAGTCCACCGAGAAGGTGATGGTCCCCGTGCAGGGGTCAAACAAGCCGGTGAAGAAGTTGGCGGTCAGGCCCGAGAAGCCCTGCGACGAGCAGGAGTACCGGGCGTTGCTCAGGCCAACATGGCCACTGGCGGAGGATCCCGTGATCCGCAGGTTCGAGACGGTGACGGTGCCCGTTCCGCCTTGACCATCGCTGATCTGGAACGACCCGCCCGAGTAGTCCCAGGCCGTCGCGGCAGCCGCTGGCGCGACGCTGGCCAGTCCGCCCAGCACCACTGCAGCGGCCGCGAGCATCGACGTGATCTTCCGCATCACGGACCCCCTGCTCCGGCGACCCGCTCAGCCACCGCTCAGGGTTAACATTCCACGATGTATAACGTGATGCGCGGCCAGAGCTAGTCGGACGAGGACGGACCCTCGTCGAGCTCCTCCTCGATGAAGCTCAGGCCACCGACCTCCTCCACCCGCTCCACGGCGTCCGTCACCCCGTCGACGTCAGAGTCGGCGGCTTTGCGCATCCACTGCCGAGCCTCAGTTTCGCGGCCGACCCGCTCGAGCAGGTCGGCATACGCATACTGGAGTCGGGCACGCGAGGCGCCCTTGGGCAGTTTCGTCAGCTCGGGCACCTGCAGCAGCACGACCGCGGCCTCGAGTTGGCCCATGTCGGCCCTGGCTCCCGCTGCCACCAGCAGCAATTCGACCCGGGTGTCGCCGTCGACGGACTTCGGGTCGACCTCCCGGATGATCTCCAGCGCCCGCTGCGGCTTGCCCAGCCCACGCTCGCAGTCGGCCATCATCGGAACATAGGCGTTGGATCCCGTCATCCGCCGCACGGTGCGAAGCTCGGCCACCGCCTCGGCGTAGTCGCCGGCCAGATAGGCGGTGATGCCCGCCGCTTCACGGACAGGTGCGACGCGGCCGGCCCGGCGCTTGGCCGCGGCAATGTGCAGTCGAGCACCCGCCACATCACCGTCGACAAGAAGGCGATCGGCCGCAACCAGATGGCGACCGACAATCTCGCCCAGGCCTTCGGGGAGGGTGCGCAGTTCGTGGAAGACGCCGATATCAAGCTCGTCGAGACTCACGTCGTCGGGGATCAACGGATCCCGCGGCCGGTCCGCCGCCGGACGGTCGGTTCGACGCGTGTCTGGCCGACCGCGGTCCGTGCCCGGCCGGTCGGACCGAGAACGCTCACCCCCGGGCCTGTCACCGCGTGGCTTCCCACTGGCGGACCTGTCACTGCCCGGCTTGCCGCCACGCGGCTTCCCGCTGTCCGGCCGCGAACCGCTCGAGGACGTCGGCCGGGCCCGATCGCCCGACGGCTTGCCCGAACCCGACGGTCTGCCCGACGCCGGCCTCCCGGAGCTGGGCCGGCCGGCAGCCGGCTTGCCTCCCGAGGGCTTGCCGGTGTTTCCGCCCCTATTCGCCGGACGCTCTGAGCTCACAGCCGATCCTCTCAAATCCTGGTCCCGAAATGACAAAGGCCACCCGAAGGTGACCTTTGTCGAAAAATGTCCGGCGGCGTCCTACTCTCCCACCCAGTCACCCGAGCAGTACCATCGGCGCTGAGAGGCTTAGCTTCCGGGTTCGGAATGGGACCGGGCGTTTCCCTCTCGCTATGGCCGCCGAAACTCTATTGAGATTTCAACGATAACCAAGCACAAATCATGAGTGCTTAAGGTTCCCGACCGAATCTCGGGAACCGCACAGTGGACGCGAGTTACAAAAGTTAAGTATGAGGCAAGTCCTCGGCCTATTAGTACCGGTCAGCTCCATGCGTTGCCGCACTTCCACATCCGGCCTATCAACCCAGTCGTCTAGCTGGGGGCCTTACCCGGTCTCCCGGTGAGAGTCCTCATCTCGAAGCGGGTTTCCCGCTTAGATGCTTTCAGCGGTTATCCCTCCCGAACGTAGCTAATCAGCAGTGCCCTTGGCAGGACAACTGACACACCAGAGGTTCGTCCATCCCGGTCCTCTCGTACTAGGGACAGGTCTTCTCAAGACTCTTGCGCGCGTGGCGGATAGGGACCGAACTGTCTCACGACGTTCTAAACCCAGCTCGCGTACCGCTTTAATGGGCGAACAGCCCAACCCTTGGGACCTACTCCAGCCCCAGGATGCGACGAGCCGACATCGAGGTGCCAAACCATGCCGTCGATATGGACTCTTGGGCAAGATCAGCCTGTTATCCCCGGGGTACCTTTTATCCGTTGAGCGACGCCGCTTCCACATGCCAGCGCCGGATCACTAGTTCCGACTTTCGTCCCTGCTCGACCCGTCGGTCTCACAGTCAAGCTCCCTTGTGCACTTACACTCGACACCTGATTGCCAACCAGGCTGAGGGAACCTTTGAGCGCCTCCGTTACTCTTTAGGAGGCAACCGCCCCAGTTAAACTACCCACCAGGCACTGTCCCTAATCCGGATCACGGATCGAGGTTAGACAGCCAATACGATCAGAGTGGTATTTCAACAGTGACTCCACCCGAACTGGCGTCCGAGCTTCAACGTCTCCCACCTATCCTACACAAATCGAATCGACCACCAATACCAAGCTGTAGTAAAGGTCCCGGGGTCTTTCCGTCCTGCCACGCGTAACGAGCATCTTTACTCGTAGTGCAATTTCGCCGAGCCTATGGTTGAGACAGCGCTGAAGTCGTTACGCCATTCGTGCAGGTCGGAACTTACCCGACAAGGAATTTCGCTACCTTAGGATGGTTATAGTTACCACCGCCGTTTACTGGCGCTTAAGTTCTCAGCTTCGACCCGAAGGTCTAACCGGTCCCCTTAACGTTCCAGCACCGGGCAGGCGTCAGTCCATATACATCGTCTTGCGACTTGGCATGGACCTGTGTTTTTAGTAAACAGTCGCTTGGGCCTGGTCTCTGCGGCCAACCCGGGCTTAGAGAGCAAGTCTCCTCACCCAAATCGGCCCCCCTTCTCCCGAAGTTACGGGGGCATTTTGCCGAGTTCCTTAACCATAGTTCGCTCGATCGCCTTAGTATTCTCTACCTGACCACCTGTGTTGGTTTGGGGTACGGGCGGCTTCAAGACTCGCTAGAGGCTTTTCTTGGCAGCATAGGATCACTCACTTCGCCTCAATCGGCTCCCCATCAGTTCTCAGGCTATGTGAGACGCGGATTTGCCTACGTCTCGCCCTACAACCTTAGCCGCGGACTACCATCGCCGCGGTTGAGCTACCTTCCTGCGTCACCCCATTGCTTGACTACTACTGGTTCGGTTCAGGCGCTCCGGTCCATCCCCCCGAAGGGTTCCGGACTTTCCTGCCTTTAGCATCACCGGGTTCGTCATGGGCGTCTTGATGCCGGTACGGGAATATCAACCCGTTGTCCATCGACTACGCCTGTCGGCCTCGCCTTAGGTCCCGACTTACCCAGGGCGGATTAGCCTGGCCCTGGAACCCTTGGTCATTCGGCGGACGGGTTTCTCACCCGTCTTTCGCTACTCATGCCTGCATTCTCACTCGTGTGGCCTCCACGGCTGGGTTACCCCGCCGCTTCGCTGGCCACACGACGCTCCCCTACCCATCCACGCGCCTGGACCTCAAAGAGGCCGAGCCATGCGTGAATGTCACAACTTCGGTGGTGTGCTTGAGCCCCGTTACATTGTCGGCGCGGAATCACTTGACCAGTGAGCTATTA
>JADKGE010000012.1:0-40000 GCA_016717115.1 Actinomycetota bacterium | reverse complement strand
CGGGCGACCTCCTCGATCATGTGCACGTAGACCCACCGCAGCGAGGAGCGGGGTTCGCCGTCGCGCGGAGCGCGGATCTGATCGGTGAGCTGGTACTGGGCCGCCACGGCGCGGCTCTCGTCGCACGCCCGTCCGTACTCCGCGATCAGGGAATCGAGGGTGTCGTCGGGGCCGAACTCGAACTCACGATCGGGCTCGGTGTCGCTCCAGGAGAACGGCACGTCGTCCTCAGCACCGAGGTTCCGCCGGAACCACCACCTCTCGACGTCGATCAGGTGCTTGAGGACACCCGCTGCGCTGGTGGCCGACGGCCCGAGCCGACGCGTGGCCTGCTCCCACGTCAGGCCACTGACCTTCCGCACGACGGTTGCCCTGTTCGCGTCGAGGTGCTCCTCGACGATGTGCCGCTCGCTGCCGGTCTCTTCGTCCATCCCCCGACCCTAGGTCAGCGCGCCGCCCTCCGGTATGGACTCACCGTGGGCTCCTCTGTGAGGTAGAACCGCCACGGGGTCCCCGCCCCCGCTCCCCCCACTCCGGTTCGCGCCGAGATGCCCATTCGGGAACCGTCGATGGGATCGACCAGCGCCAGCCGCAGCCGTCCTCGCGACCAGAAGAGGGACGATCCGTCCAGGTCCCCCGTGACCCCCAGTACCGTCGTCAGTCGGGCCGGACCACGAGCGAGGTCACGATCGGACCCGGCACTCGGGCGACGCGACCGCGCCGCATCCAGGCCCTCGACCACCTCACCGGCGCGAAGGAGGACGGCGCCGGCCGCTCCCTCCGGCCGCGTGACGACGTTCAAGCACCAGTGCATGCCATAGGTGAAGTAGACGTATGCCCGCCCGGGTGGGCCGAACATCGCGGCGTTGCGGGGAGTCTGGCGTCGAAAGGCGTGGGACCCGGGGTCCTCGCCCGCTCCCCCATACGCCTCGACCTCGGTGATCCGAAGCCGCACGCGACGGCCGCCCACGTCCGATGTCAGAATCGCTCCGAGGAGCAGGGGCGCCACGTCGGCGGCGTGCCCCCTCAGCAGGTCGATGGCCGCCATGGGTCCTGTACCGGGGCGGTCACGGGAACGGCTCGGATACGCACGATCACGCCCGTGACAGTACCGACACCGCCCGCCGGTCAGGGGGGCGCGGCCGCTCGTTCGAGGATCCTTGAGGGCCGTGGCGCGCGTAGCGTGGACGGCACGCCGACCGATGACCTGGCGGCGCTGATGGGTGGGAGGGCCGGTGGACGGAACGAGTCGACAGTGGTTCAGGACGATCGGGGTGGGCGGAGTGGCCGCCATGCTCGCGCTGGCTCTGGCGGCACCGGTGGCCCAGGCCGGGGGCGTACGGTCCCGAACGAGCCAGGTGTCTCCGGATGCGGCCGCCGCGGCGGTCCTGACCTGGCCGCAGATCGTGAAGCTCCTGCGCATCCCCAAGCCCGGCGGCTGGTCGTCGGGCGATCTCACCTCCTGGGAGGTCGGCGGCGAGGTGAGTGGCAGCCGCGTCTTCGGCAACGACCAGACCACGGGCTCGTTCACCATGATCTACACGGTGATCGACAGCTGGACCGACTCCGCGTCGTCGGCCCAGATGTGGAGCGCGGTTCAGGATGAGGCGGCCAAGAGGGAGGACGTCACGGTCCTCAGTCGAACGGACGCAGAGACCGTGATCTATGGCATAGGTCAGTACAGCCAGCGCGGAGTCACGGTCAGCAGGCTTCTCGGGACCTGGTCGGTCGGAGGCAGTTGCTACACGAGGAAGGCGAGCGTCTCGGTGGCGACTCTCACGACATGCGCGAAGAAGGTGGCCAAGGCGCAGCAGGCCAAGGCGGCGCCGGTGGTCGCACCCTCAGGAGGGTGAGGGACCTAGGCGGGCAAGCCGGATGGGAGGCGGCGACGGCGGAAGACGTGGTGCGTCCTGGTCTCGACGTGCCCACGCGGGGGTCAGGCGGCGTAGGTGCGCAGTGGCGGCCGGAACTCCTCTCGGCCCGGGTTGGCCAGACGCGATTCGGCGCACAGCCGATGGGCGATGCGGGCGTTCCCCATGTCGTACGTGCCGCCCCTGTCGATCGACACGACGTAGTCGACGGTCGGGTACGTCGCGCCCAGCTGCTCGGTGCCGACGCCGGCCCTGCGGCGGTCGTCCGGATACGTGCGGGTGCCGCACAGCCAGCACTTGCTGCCGTTCCGCTGGGCCACCTGCTGCCAGCGAGGCGGGCCCCTGCGCGCCGCCGCCTTAGCGGGGTTCATGGCCCGATCCCTGCGTCGCTGCTCGGCCTCCGCCACCCGCCGGCGGCGCGCCGCCCTCTTGCGCTCCTGCTGGCGCTGCCGACGCCGCACGCGAGCTTCCGCCACCGGTTCGCGCAGGATGAGGGCGAGCGCGACGACGGCGAGAACGACCACGACGACAACCCACCCCATGGCTCCACACCCTAGCGGCGGTTGGACACCGCCGTTCGGGCGATCATGGCGGCCAGGACGCCGACGGCCGCGCCAACGCCATCCGCCAGCAGGTCGGACCATTCGAAGGACCGGTAGCCGGTCATCCGCTGCAGGACCTCCATCAGGAGCCCGAACGCGAGCACCCCGAGGACCACGATCGACGGCCGGGGACGACGCATGGAGAAGACCAGGAGCGCCGCGAGGACGGCGTAGCCGACCGCGTGCAGGAGTGTGTCGGGTGCGCTCGACGCCATGGGGACGGAGCTGACGGGCGTCAGGGACGACCACATGATCACGCCCGCCCAGATCACCAGACCCACACGGGCGGCGGTCAGCCCCCTGAGTGCCTGCCTCACGCCCAGCGTCGCCGCTGCTCCGCCAACAGCCCCGCGAGGTCGGCGAGCTGTTCGGCGACCCGGGCGGGGGCGGTGCCGCCGAAGGCGGACCGGGAGTCGAGCGACCCGCGCACGCTGAGCACGACGCGCACGTCGGGCGTCAGTCGGGCCGAGATCGCGGCCAGGTCGTCGTCGCTGAGGTCCCAGAGCTCGACGCCGTCGCTCTCGGCCTTCCGGACGCACGCCCCGGCGATCTCGTGCGCCTCCCGGAAGGGCACTCCCTCGCGGACGAGCCATTCGGCGATATCGGTGGCCAGCGCGAACCCCTCGGGTGCGGACTGGGCCATGCGCGCGGTGTCGAAGCGCAGGGTCGCGATCATGCCGGTCATCGCGGGCAGCACGAGCAGCAGCTGCTCGACGGAGTCGAAGACCGGTTCCTTGTCCTCCTGCAGATCGCGGTTGTAGCCGAACGGGAGGCCCTTCAACGTGGCGAGCAGGCCGGTGAGGTTGCCGATGAGCCGGCCCGACTTGCCGCGTGCGAGCTCGGCGACGTCGGGGTTCTTCTTCTGCGGCATGATCGAGGACCCGGTCGACCACGAGTCGTCCAGCCGCGCCCAGCCGAACTCCCGCGACGCCATGAGGATGACCTCCTCGCCCAATCGGGACAGGTGGACGCCGATCATGGCGGCGTCGAAGAGGAACTCGGCGACCCAGTCGCGATCGCTGGTGGCGTCGATGGAGTTGGCCAGTGCCTCGGTGAAGCCCAGGTCGAGGGCCACCGCCTGGGGATCCAGGCCCAGGCTCGAGCCGGCCAGCGCCCCCGCGCCGAGCGGGGATCGGGCGGCTCGAACGTCCCAGTCGGCCAGCCGCTCGACGTCGCGGCCGAGTGCGTGGACGTGCTTGGCGAGCTCGTGCCCGAACGACACCGGCTGGGCGTGCTGCAGGTGCGTGAAGCCCGGGGAGAACGTGGTCACGTGCGCCTCGGCCTGATCGAGCAGGGCCGACTGGAGGTCGGTGACCGCGAGAACGATGCGCCGCACATGGTCGCGCAGGTAGAGCCGGAAGTCGGTCGCGACCTGGTCGTTGCGGCTCCGGCCCGCGCGCAGGCGCCCCCCGAGCTCGCCGAGGCGGGCGATGAGCGCCCGCTCCACGGCCGTGTGGACATCCTCGTCGGCCGGGTCGGGCACGAGAGTGCCGGCAGCGATCTCGTCGGCGAGCGTGTCGAGCGCCCGGACGACGTCGACGAGCTCGGCGTCGGTCAGCAGGCCCGCCCGGTTAAGTACGTGCGCGTGCGCGCGCGTCTGGCGCACGTCATAGGGCGCCAGCCGCCAGTCGAAGTGCGTCGACAGGCTCAGCGCCGCCATGGCGTCCGACGGCCCGTCGGCGAACCGCCCGCCCCACAGTCGGGTCGGCTGCTCGTTCGTCACTGGGCTCTCCTCTGCTCCGCCAACCTCAGCAACGTAGTGCAGAGGTCCGCGGCGTCCTGCGACGTTCGCATGACGATGATGATGGTGTCGTCCCCGGCGACCGAGCCCACCGGGGCGAACGTCGTGCTCCTGTCGAGGTGGCCCGCCAGGAACTGCGCGGCCCCGGGCGGGGTGTGGATCACGACGATGTTTCCGGCCGCCTCGGCTCGCACGAGCAGTTCGGCGGTGACGCGCGCGAGGGCGGCGTCGGAGCCGTGGACAGGGATCGACGTGTCCGCCGGCGACGTGTCGCCCAGGCCGTAGTGCAGGCGCCCGTCATCGTCGATGGTCTTGATCGCACCCAGGGCATCGAGGTCTCGCGACAGCGTCGCCTGGGTGACGTGGATCCCCTCGGCAGCGAGTTCGTGACCGAGTTCCTCCTGCGAGCCGATCGGGCGGGTCGCGATGATGGCGGCGATGCGGGCGCGGCGGGCGGTCTTGGTGCGCGGCGAACTGGTGGTCGGGGCGCTCATGCCGGGGCCTCCGGCGCGTCGACGAGCGCGGCCGCCACCGTCGCACAGGCGATCCCCCATCGCTGCAGGGCCGCCGTCACGTCGTCGTCACTGATCGTCAGGGCGGGGGCGAAGCGGATGGCGTCGGGGGCCACGGCGTTGACGATGATCCCCGCCGCTCGGCCGGATCGCTCGACGTCCGCGGCCAGGGGTGCAGACAGCACGGCGGCCATGAGCAGGCCGCGCCCGCGCACGTGGCTCACGAGCCCGCTGGAGCCGGCGACGATGCCGGCTGTCAGCCGTTCATGCAGGACGCGCGCGCGGGAGAGCAGGTCGTCTTCCTCTATCGCGTCGAGCACGGCCAGGGCGGCCGCGCAGGACACGGGATTGCCGCCGAACGTGGACCCGTGCGAGCCGGGCGTGAACAGCGCCGCCGCACGGCCCATCCCGATGCAGGCACCGATCGGCAGTCCGCCGCCGAGGCCCTTCGCGAGCGTCATGACATCGGGCACGACTCCTTCGTGCTGGTGCGCGAACCACGAACCGGTGCGGCCGATACCGGTCTGCACCTCATCGAAGACCAGCAGCGCACCGGCCGAGTCGGCGATCTCGCGCGCCGCGCGCAGATACCCCTCCGGCGGGACGATGACGCCGCCCTCGCCCTGGATCGGCTCGAGCACGATCGCCGCCGTGCGGTCGTCCACCGCCGCGCGGAGCGCCCCGACGTCGCCGTAGGGCACGTTCGTCACGTCCCCGGGCAGCGGGCGGAACGGGTCCTGCTTGGCCGGCTGGGCGGTCAGCGACAACGCGCCCATGGTGCGGCCATGGAATCCGTTCGCGGCCACGATCATGCCGGAGCGTCCGGTGAGCCTCGCCAGCTTGAACGCCGCCTCGTTCGCCTCGGCCCCGGAGTTGCAGAAGAACACCCGGGCCGACGGATCACCCACGAGCGCCACCAATCGCTGCGCCAGTGCGATCGGGGGCTCGGTCGCCGCGAGGTTGCTCGTGTGGCCGAGGGTGGCCAGCTGCGTCGATACGGCCGCGACAAGACGCGGGTCCCCATGGCCGAGCGAATTGACCGCGATCCCCGCGAGCAGATCGACGTACTCTTGGCCGTCGGCATCCCACACCCGGGAGCCGTTGCCACGCACGAGGAGCATGGGCGGGGTGCCGTAGTTCGCCATGAGGGCGCCCTGCCAGCGCTCCTGCCACATGGAGGCGTGACTCATGTCTGGTCCACCTCCAGGGGAAGCACCATGGTGCCGATCCCGGAGTCGGTGAACACCTCGAGCAGCACCGAGTGTGCGACGCGGCCGTCGATCACGTGCGCCCGGCTCACTCCCCCGTCGACCGCACGCACGCAGGCCTCCATCTTGGGGACCATGCCGCTCTCCAGGGTCGGCAGCATCGGTCGCAACCGCTCGACCCCGATCGTGCGGATGACCGACTCGGGGTCGGGCCAGTTGGCATAGAGGCCTTCGACGTCGGTCAGGACCACGAGCTTCTCGGCCCTCAGCGCCACCGCCAGGGCGGCCGCCGCGGTGTCGGCATTGACGTTGTGCGAGACACCGTCGACGTCGCGAGCCACGGTCGAGACCACGGGAATCAGCTCGTCGTCGAGGAGCCGCGTGACGAAGTCCGGACGGACGTCGACGACGTCGCCGACCTGACCGATGTCGACCGCTTCGCCGTCGACCGTCGCCGTGCGCCGCTCGGCGGTGAACAGGTGCGCATCCTCCCCGGACACGCCCACGGCGAAGGGGCCGTGCTCGTTGATGAGGCCCACCAGCTCGCGCTGGACCTGGCCCACGAGCACCATCGCCACGATGTCCATCACCTCGGGGGTCGTCACGCGCAGTCCACCCTTGAACTCCGAGGCCACGCCGAGGCGCGTGAGCATCGAGCTGATCTGCGGTCCGCCGCCGTGCACCACGACCGGACGCAGCCCGGCCAGCCGCAGGAACACGATGTCCTCGGCGAAGGACCGCTTCAGGGTGTCGTCCGTCATGGCGTTGCCGCCGTACTTGACGACGACGGTCGCGCCGTGGAGTCGCTCCAGCCACGGCAACGCCTCCGCGAGGACGGCGGCCTTGGCGGAGGCGTCGGCCAGATCGGTCATGAGTGGGCCCTTCTCAGGTCGCGTAGGCGGAGTTCTCGTGGACGTAGTCGGCGGTCAGGTCGTTCGTCCACAACGTCGCCTGCTCCACGCCCGAGCCGAGGTTGGCGGTGATCCGCACGATGCGCTCCGACATGTCGACGAGGTCGCGTGACTCCCCGATCGCACCGCCCTTGCACACCCAGACGCCGTTGATCGCGACGTCGACCGTGTCCGGATCGAACAGGGCGTCGGTGGTACCGATGGCCGAGAGGACCCGTCCCCAGTTGGGATCCTCGCCGTGGATCGCGCACTTGAGCAGGTTGCTGCGCGAGATCGCCCGGGCGACGTTCAGTGCGTCGTCGAGGCTGCGCGCGCCTTCGACACGGATCTCGATCTCCTTCGACGCGCCCTCGGCGTCCGCGATCAGCTGGCGAGCGAGATCGGCGCATACGCGGGTCACGGCGTCGGTGAAGACGACCGCGTCGGGCGTAACCGCGGACGCACCGCTGACCAGCAGGAACACGGTGTCGTTGGTGCTCATGCACCCGTCGGAGTCGATCCGGTCGAAGGTCAGGCTGCAGGCCTCGCGCAACGCCTGGCCGGCTTGGTCCTCGTTGATCACGGCATCTGTCGTGAGGACGACCAGCATCGTCGCCAGCGCCGGCGCGAGCATCCCGGCGCCCTTCGCCATGCCGCCGATCGTGAAGCCGTCCACGGTCACGGTGGCCACCTTGGGCACCGTGTCCGTGGTCATGATGGCGGCAGCGGCGTCGGCGCCCCCTTCAACCGAGAGCGCGGCGACAGCCTGCTCCACGCCGGCGAAGATGAGAGGCATCGGCAGGCGTTCGCCGATGAGGCCCGTCGAGCAGACCCCTACGTCCCCGGGGCCGGTCTCCTCGCCTGCGGCCGTCAGCGCCTCGGCGACCTTCTCGGCAGTGTGGTGGGTGTCGCCGAAGCCGCCGGGGCCGGTGCACGCGTTGGCGCCCCCCGAGTTCAGGACCACCGCCCTGAGCTGACCGTCGGCCACCGCCTGCTGCGACCACAGCACTGGCGCTGCCTTGAACCGGTTGCCGGTGAAGACCGCCACTGCCACGTCAAGGGGGCCGTCGTTGACGACGAGGGCGACGTCGCGACCCCCCGAGGCCTTGATCCCGGCGATGATCCCGCTCGCGCGGAACCCCTGTGCGCTGGTCACGCTCACGGTGCCACTCCGTTCCTGGACAGGCCCGATGCCTCGTCGAGGCCGAGCATGATGTTGGCGTTCTGGAGTGCTTGACCGGCCGCGCCCTTGCCGAGGTTGTCGATCGCGCTGACCACGATGATGCGACCCGAATGGGCGTCGACGGCGGCCTGCACCTGCACGGAGTTGCTCCCGGCCACCGAGCTCGTCTGTGGCCAGTGGCCCGGCGGCAGGACGGTGACGAACCTCTCGTGGGCATATGCGGCCATCAGGGCGTCCCGGACGGCGCCGGCGGTGGCGCCGGCCCGAGCCACCGCGGTGCACGTTGCGACGATCCCCCGCGGCATGGGTGCCAGGAGCGGGGTGAAGGACACGGTCACCTCGGCGCCGGCGGAAGCCGACAATGCCTGCTCCATCTCGGGGGTGTGCTGGTGCACCCCGCCCACCTTGTAGGCCGACATCGACCCCATGACCTGGGAGGCCAGGAGGGCGTCGCTGGCCTTGCGGCCGGCACCTGACGTGCCGGACGCGGCAACCACGACGACGTCGTCAGGGTCGGCGAGCCCCGCGGCGAGCACGGGTGCCAGGGCGAGGGTCACCGCCGTGGCATAGCACCCGGGGTTCGCCACCCTCGTCGATGCCGCGATGGCCGTGCGGTGACCGGGCAGCTCGGGCAGCCCGTACGTCCACTGCCCGGCATGGGTGCCGCCGTAGTAGGTGACCCAGTCATGGGCATCGGCGAGCCGGAAGTCGGCGCCGAGGTCGACGACCTTCGCGGTGCTCGGCAGCACACTGACGATCGACGCGGACTCCCCGTGCGGGAGCGCGAGGAAGACGACGTCCGCAGCCCCCAGCTCCTCGGGATCGGCCGTGCCGAGCACGAGGTGGGCGACGTCGGCGAGGTTGGGGTGCACGGCGAGCACCGACTCACCGGCGCGACCGCCCGCGGCGACCGCCGTGACCTCGATGTCGGGATGCCCGGCCAGGAGCCGGAGCAGTTCGCCGCCCGCGTACCCCGAGGCGCCGGCGATCGATGCGGTGATCATGCGAGGAGTATACGCATATTCGTATACAGGCCCGGCGCGACCGTCCGTCCGCCTACTGCTGAATAACCATGCCCGTCTGAATCGCCCGGTCGAACTTCACTCCCGTCATGGTGCAGTCCTTGAATGTCACGCCGGTCAGATCGGCCCCGGTGAAGTCGGCGTTCGTCAGGTCGACGCTCGTGAACGTAGCCCTGGGGAGCTGCGCCCCCACGAACTTGGCCCCCACCGCAGACACGTCTATCACGGACAACTTGGATGTGATGGCTGTGGCGTAACTGAAATCGGCACCGTCCAAGACCGCGTTGCTCAGGACGGTCGCGTCCAACGTTGAGTGACTCAGGTTCGCGCCTGACCACTTGTTAGGACGGGACGGTGTCCCGTCTTCATTGCGGCCTAACGGCCAGCCGCCGCCTATCTGCGTGCCATCGAGATGAGCGTAGGAGAGGTCCGCTGCTTCGAAGTACGACCCAAGGAGAGTGACCCTCTTCATCGAGGCCCCCGGCATATGCGCTCCCGTGGCCGTGACGAGCGAAACGCAGATCATTCCGCAGGCGGCGGTGAAGTTGACTGAATCCAGGTTCGCCTTGTCCAGCAGGGCGTTTGACAGATCGGCCCCACCCAGCAGGGCACCACTCAGTTGCGCCCCCCGCTTGTCACACCCGCTCCAGTCGACAAAAAGGGTTGCGGGCTTGTCGCACGACGTGCTTATCCGAGCCCACTGCGCGTAGAGGGTCACGTTGGGGATGGCATTGACGCTCGCTCCCGGTGCGAAGTACGGGCGCTTCGCGGATGCCGAACCACCCCAGCCGTCGAATCGATAGCCCGGGCGACTGCAGTCGCTGAATGCCGGCAGCGCGAACAGGCTGAGCATGGGCAGTGTGCGGCTGCTCGTCTGGCACGTTCCTCCGTTCGCGTCGAACGTGACGGTGGTGAGGAATCCCCACCACGCGTAGAAGGTGGTGGGCAGGAATGCAGTGACGGCCTTTCCCGGCTCAACGAGATGCGGATCGATGGTCCGACTCCACGTGTCGATCGTGGCCCAGTTGCTCAGTGCCATCCTCGGGTCGCTCGGCTGGCACGCGGTACGGGGCGGCACCGTGAACTCCTTGCCGAACGGCACCACGATCTTCTGGGTCGGGCAGTCCGCGCTTGCGCCGAACGGAGTCATCGCCTTGACGTTGTAGTCGTAGGTGATCGGAACACCCCATTGGGCGAAGTAGAACGTCGAGTCCTTGCCCGGCGAGACTGGATCGAAGGTGACGGTCTGGCCGATGGCGGCCTGCGTGCCGGATCCATCAACCATGGTGTTGTACGACATCAGAACGTAGCCGCCATTGCCGCAGGCGTCAGCACTCGGCAACTGGGCAGTGAAGCGCTGCTCCTGATCGCTCCAGGTCCCCGCCACGACGACCGGCGAGCAGGAGACGCCAAAGCCCCAGCCGACCGCCAGCCTTGGTATCTGCTGCCATACCGGCACCGCCGTGACCTGTGCCTTCGACTTGTCGGGGCGAATCGCCTCGCCCGCCTTGATCGCCTTGCCGTCGACCTGCCATCCCACGATGGCGTTGCCGGACTTCTGGCAGGACCCCGGCAGGAAACCGGATCCCCAGGCGACCTTCGATGTTGCCTTGGCGCAGGTGCCCCCCGCGGCATCCCAGTTGATGGTGATCACCCGGTGACCGGGCAGCTGGCCGTGGAGGGTCACGTTGGCATTCCCGCTCCCAGCCGTGAACGGGTGGTCGAGGTCGTAGCCTTCTCCGCTTCCGTCGGCGTCGGTCGTCCATGCCTCGATGGGTTGGCTTCCGCACTCCGCCGGCACGGGCACCGTCTCGCCAGCCCACACTGTCTGACTCGTCGACGCGACTCCCGTACTGACGGGACACGTCAACGTCAGGATGGTGGACGAGCTGTAGATGACGTTCAGGTACATCGGTCCGGTTGGCGTGATGGTCTGTCCAGCCATGAAGCGGGGGCCACCTTGGATGATCAGCTTGTACGGCTTCATGGTGCCGACCGTCGGGCACGACATTTCACTCGGCAGTGTCACGGACGTACCAGGAGCCACAGTCTGGACTGAGTCGCCGCCACACGGGTACCAGTGCGTCACGACGGTGTAGTCCCACTGCGCGTACAGGGTGTTGTGGCCGGTCACCTGCACGGGGTCGCCGGGCTTGAAGAACAGGCCAGTGCGATCGTTCTTGGAGGTGCTCCAGCCAGCGAGGGCATACTCACTCCTGGAGCATCCAGTGCTCGGCGTCGTTGTCCACGCGGTATCCGAGATCTCGTCGGAAACCTTGGCAGCGCAGCGGGCCCCGTTCCAGTCGAAGGTCAAGCGGTACTTCGCCGGGGGAGGCGAAGTCGACGTCGTGGTCACCGGAGGTGCGGACGTCGTGACCCCCAGGAGTGCAGGCCCCGCGCCCTGGGCCGTGATCGTGAGATTTCCCGACCCGACAATCGTGTAGGACTGGGTGTCCCCAACAGGAAGACTGCAACTTGGCGCGTTGCACGGGTACCCCTGCGAATCGGTGATCGCCGAACCAGACGGATCCATGACAGCGACCTGGACACCAGAGTTGTTCGTCAGCGCAATGGTGTCACCAACGTTGGCAGATACATCACCTTGCGTGAGCATCGTCTGCGATGGCTGCTGTCCCGCAACGGTCACACTGAGCGTCGCCACCTGAGCCGCGATCGCATTCGGGACGGTCAGCCCGGCCAGGACGACCGCGACGGACGAGGCAAGGACGAGCACGCGCGAGAGCGACTTCATGACCGTTCCCCCAGGTCGACGCATCCGTAGACGCCCGCGGGTCAAGGGCAGTTGACGCCCCGTCCGCTCCCCCACCTAAGCGCGGCCAACCGCGCTGCTGCTCCTGCCAGAGGGCGTTGCCAGCAACGTAGCACCGCTCGCCGAGCGATTGCTCGCTCGGCGAGCAGTGCGGCGGCGGGCTCAGACGCGCAGTTCGGCTCCGCAGGCGGTCGCGGCCCGGTCGAGGGCAGCGCGGCGTGCCTCGGCGATCTCCTCGGCGCCCAGGGTGCGGTCCGGCGCCCGGAATCGGAGCGCGAAGGCCAGCGACTTCTTGCCCTGTGCTACCTGCGGTCCCTCGTAGACGTCGAACAGGCGGACGGACTCCAGCAGTCCGCCCGCGTCAGCCTCGAGCGCCGTCTGGACAACGCTCACCGGCACGGAGGCATCCACCACCACGGCGATGTCCTCCTTCGCGAGCGGCTGGGACCCGACGGCCGGGGCCGGCAGGATCTCCGGGGCAGCGTCGATGATCGCCTCGAGATCGACCGTGACGGCCGCAGCGCGGGAGGGTAGGCCGAAGGACTCGATGACCCGCGGATGCAGTTCGCCGGCGATGGCGACGACGCGGCCGTCGAGCAGTACCTGGGCACAGCGGCCCGGATGGAACGAGGTGTCCCGTCCAGCGATGACCTCGACCTCGACGCCGCACACCTGTGCGACGGTGCGGGCCGTCTCGACGGCATCCGCCCACGAGGCCGGCCGGGCCGGACCCACCATCCCTGCGGCTCCCGGGTGCCGGCGAACACTGCTGCGAGGCTCACGGGCTGCTGGGGAAGCAGGTCGTTCAGGCCTGCCCATTCCTCGTCTGTGGGCCGGTTGGCCACCGACGGTCGCGGCGGCGCGGACGAGGCGACCGCGCCGGCGAAGATCGACCCGATCTCGAAGATCGCCAGGTCGACGTTGCCACGACCTGCGTTGCGGCGGGCGGCGGCCAGGAGCCCCGGAAGCAGCGTGGCGCGCAGGTAGGGCTGCTCCTCTGACAGTGGATTGGCCAGGCGCGGTCCGCTGCGACGTACGTCGTCGTCGGCCAGAAGGAGCGCATCCAGTTCGCCGTCGCCGACGAACGGATAGGACAGCACCTCCACCAGTCCTCGGGCAGCCAGCGCCATGCCGACCCGGCGCCGAAGCCGCTGGGCATGAGTGAGTCCGCCGCCGAGCGGGGCCGTCGGCAGAGTGGACGGAAGCAGGTCGTAGCCGACAAGACGGACGACCTCCTCGACCAGGTCGGCCGGATCGGTGAGGTCGGGTCGCCACGACGGCGCGGTCACGGCAAGCTCGTCGCCGGTGACGTCGACTGTGCAGCCGACTCCCTCGAGAGCCGCCACCACCGCGCCGGCCTCGATCACCATGCCAGCGACATCGCCGGGTTCGGCCACATCCATCGAGATGACGTGCTCGACGGAGGGCGACTCGACGGCCGTCATGCCGACGTAGTGCCCGCCGCCGAACTCCAGGAGCAGGGCGGCACATCGTGCGGAGGCGTACGGCGCCAGATCGCGATCGACGCCGCGCTCGAAGCGACGCGACGCCTCACTGGAGAGCTTGTGGCGACGCGACATCCTGGCCACAACCTCAGAGGCGAAGTGTGCGGCCTCCAGCGCGATGTTGGTCGTGGTGTCATCGATCTCGGTCTCGAGCCCGCCCATCGTCCCCGCGAGGCCGATCGGACCGCGATCGTCACGGATCACGAGGTCGTCGGAGGACAGGATCCGCTTGACGTGGTCGAGCGTCTCGAACGCAGCGCCATCGGCAGCGCGCGCAGCACGGATAGGACCTTGCAGCTTGTCGAGATCGAAGGCGTGCAGGGGCTGGCCGAGCTCGATCATGACGTAGTTGGTCACGTCGACGGCCAGTGAGACCGGCCGCATGCCGCAGGCCACTAGACGGCGCTGCATCCACAGCGGCGATGGCGCCGCCGGATCGAAGCCGACGATCGTGCGCATCGTGAACAGGTCGCAGCCCGTGGGATCCTCGCTGCCACACTCCTGCGGCGCCCGATCGGGAAGCGGCGCGGGCAGGTCGGCCAGGGCCACGCCCGGGTCGACGAAGTCGACGCCATACGCGATCGCCGTCTCGCGGGCGATTCCCCGCATGGACAGCGCGTAGCCGCGGTCCGGGGTGATGGCGATATCGAGCACCTCGTCCCCCACCCCGACGACCGGGGCGGCGTCGTCACCCGGCTTGGCCGAGTCGGCGGGCAGCACCATGATGCCGTCGTGGTTGTCGCCGAGCGCCAACTCGCGCTCCGAGCAGATCATGCCGTCGGAGACCTTGCCGTACGTGGAGCGAGCCGTGATCTCGAATCCGCCGGGCAGCACGGTGCCCGGCAAGGCAACCACGACAAGGTCGCCCGCGACGAAGTTGCGTGCGCCGCAGATGATGCCGTGCACTCCCCCGGCGGCCGCGCCGACATCGACCTGGCACCAGCGGATGGGCTTCTTGAACTCGGTGAGCTCCTCGACCTCGAGAACCAGCCCGACGAGCAGGGGCCCGTCGACGCCGGCGCCGACCGACTCCACGGTCTCGACCTCGAGCCCGGCAGCGATGAGCTTCGCGGCAACGTCGCGGCCCGACTGGTCGGCAGGGATGGCGACGAGCTCACGCAGCCACGACAACGGTGCGCGCATCAGCCCTCCAGCCCGAACGCCAGCGAGAACCGCACATCGCCCTCGACCATGTCGCGCATGTCGCTGACTCCATTGCGGAACATCAACGTGCGCTCCACTCCCATGCCGAAGGCGAAGCCGCGATAGATGTTGGGGTCGATGCCCACCGCGCTGAGAACGCGTGGGTTGACCATGCCGCAGCCACCCCACTCGATCCAGCCCTCGCTGCCGCAGGTGCGACATGGCCGCTCGGGATTGCCGACCGACTCTCCCCGGCAGACGAAGCACTCGAGGTCGACCTCGGCACTCGGCTCCGTGAACGGGAAGTACGACGGCCGCATGCGCGTGTGGATTCCGTCGCCGAACATCGCGGCCGCGAAATGATCGAGGGTGCCGCGAAGGTCGGCCATCGTGATGCCTTTGTCGACTGCGAGTCCTTCGATCTGGTGGAACACCGGCGTGTGCGTGGCGTCGAGCTCGTCTGTGCGGAACACGCGGCCCGGCGCAATGACATAGACCGGCAGGTCCCGCTCAAGCAGGGCGCGGATCTGCATCGGTGAGGTCTGCGTGCGCAGGACGACGCCACTGTCGGCCGACTCGACGAAGAAGGTGTCCTGCATCGTGCGCGCCGGATGATCGGGCGGCACGTTGAGTGCATCGAAGTTCACCCACTCCGCCTCGACTTCGGGCCCCTCGACGATGTCGTAGCCCATCGAGACGAACACATCGGCGACGCGCTCCATGAGAGTGGTCAGCGGATGACGGGCCCCCAGCGGATTGCGGTCGGTAGGAACCGTGACATCGACGGTCTCCTCGACCAGCGCGCGCTCGTCGCGCTCGATCTCGAGCGCCGCCTGGCGCTCCTCGAGCGCCGACTTCACGACGTTGCGGGCCTGGCCAACGCGCTTGCCGGCCTCCGCCTTGGCGGCAGGGGGCAGGGCGCCGATCTCACGATTGGCCAGGGCCAGCGGGGACCGATCGCCCGCGTGCGCCAGCCGGGCCTCCTTGAGCTGGGCGAGGTCGGCTGCCCCAGCGATGTCCGCTTGCGCGGCCGCGACCATCTCATCGATGGCGGCCGCGTCGAGGCTGGCGACCTGCTTGGGGTCGAACGACGTATTCGGGCCGGACACGAGGTTGCGCCTCTCTGAACTGTGGAAGACAACGGTTGGAGCAGGCTACTCGCCGAGGATGCTCCGAACGAGTTGCTGGACGGACGCGTCGAGATCACCGGTGCCGCGCAGGACCAGGTCGGGGTGCTCGGGCACCTCGTACGCCTGGCCCATGCCGGTCATGTTGGGCAGGTTCCCGGCCGCGGCCTTCGCGTACAGCCCCTTTGGGTCGCGCTCCGCACACACCTCGACGGGAGTGTCGATGTAGACCTCCAGGAACTCGCCCTCGGTGTACAGGGCGGCCGCGGACTCCCGATCGGCGCGGTACGGCGAGACGAGGGCGACGAACACCACCAGCCCGGCATCCACCATGAGCTTGCCCACCTCGCCCACCCGGCGGACGTTCTCGGCCCGGTCCTCGGCGGTGAAGCCCAGGTCCTTGTTCAGGCCGGTGCGCACGTTGTCGCCGTCGAGCACGTAGGTGTGAACGCCCAGGGAGTGCAGTGCACGCACGGCAGCATCGGCGATCGTGGACTTGCCCGAGCCCGGCAGGCCGGTGAGCCAGACCACCTTGCCGGCATGACCCATGAGGCGAGTTCGCGCCTCGTGGTCGACGTCGTAGGTGTGCGGGACGACGTTGAACGCCCGGCGCATGACGTGACGCACCATGCCTGCTGCGACCGTGTCCGCGGTGACGCGGTCGACGAGCAGGAATCCGCCCGTGTCACGGCACACGGAGTACGGGTCCATGGGGATGGGCTTGTCAGTGGCGATCTCGACGCGACCGATGCCGTTCATCTCGAGCAGGCGGGCTGCGTGCTGATGGCCGGACACGACGTCCTGGCGGTACCGCACGTTGGTGACGGTGGCCGGGATGGAGCGGGAACCGGAGATGAGCAGGTAGGACCGGCCGTGGGCCAGAGGCTCCTCGCCCAGCCACACCATGTCGACCGCGAACCGGTCGGCCGGCTGCAGCTGCTCGCCGTCGGCGCTGGCGATCACGTCGCCGCGGGTCACGTCGACCTCGTGGTCGAGCGTGATGGTCACGGCCTGGCCGGCCTCCGCGCGCTCGAGGTCGGCGATGTGCCCCTCGGTATGCAGGTCGTAGGTGACGATGCGGTCGACGATCGCCGTCCTGCCGGAGTCGGCGATGACCACGGCATCGCCCCTGGCCACCCGGCCGGCGACGACGGTGCCGGCGTAGCCCCGGAAGTTGCCCTCTGCGCGGGCCACGAACTGCACGGGGAAGCGCAGCGCGGCGTCGGCCCTGATGTCGTCAACCGACTCCCAGTCGGACAGGTACGACAGCAGGTTCGGCCCCTTGTACCAGGGCATCTTGTCGCTGTCGTGCGTGACGTTGTCGCCGAGTGCGGCGCTCATCGGGATCGCAACGACGTCGGGCACGTCCAGGCGCGCCGCCGTGGTGCGCACGATGCCGACGATCTCCTCGAAGGTGGCGTGCTCGTAGCCGACCAGGTCCATCTTGTTGACCGCGATGACCACCGTCTTAACGCCCATGAGGGCACAGATCGTCAGGTGCCGGTGGGTCTGGTCGCGGACGCCCCGATGGGCGTCGACCATCAGCACGGCCACGTCGCCGTTGGAGGCCGCCACCGCCATGTTGCGGGTGTACTGCTCATGGCCGGGAGAGTCGGCGATCAGCACCCGGCGGCCGTTCGGGAGGTTCATGTGCCGGTAGGCCACGTCGATCGTGATGCCCTGCTCACGCTCGGCCTCGAGGCCGTCGGTGAGCAGCGAGTAGTCGATATCGCCGACGGGGATGGTCGACCCGCCGCGGCGGGTGCGCTTCGCGTAGTCGAGCTGGTCGAGGGGCACGGAGTCGGTCTCGGCGAGCAGGCGACCGATGAGGGTCGACTTGCCGTCGTCGACCGATCCGCACGTGACCAGGTGCAGGACCGGAGTCAGCTTGCCGCCCACTAGAAGTACCCTTCCTTCTTCTTGCCTTCCATGGACTCCGCGCCGCCCTCGCCGTCGATCAGACGGCCGGAGCGCTCCGAGTACTTGGCGCCCTCCATCTCCGCGACCAGGTCGGCCATGGTGTCGGCCGTCGACTCGACCGCTCCGGTGAGCGGGTAGCACCCGAGGGTTCGGAAGCGGACCGAGCGCATCTGGGGCACCTCCCCCTCACGCAGCGGGAGCCGGTCGTCGTCGACCATGATCCACATGCCGTCGCGCTCGACGACGGGGCGCGGCTTGGCGAAGTAGAGGTCGGGGATCGGGATGGCCTCGCGCTGGATGTACTTCCACACGTCGAGCTCGGTCCAGTTGGACAGCGGGAACACCCGCATGCTCTGCCCCGGCGCGAGCTGGGTGTTCGCCGTGCGCCAGAACTCCGGGCGCTGCTTGCGTGGCTCCCACTGGTGGCCGGGCTCCCGCAGGCTGAAGATGCGCTCCTTGGCGCGGCTGCGCTCCTCGTCGCGGCGGGCGCCGCCGACGGCAGCGTCGAAGCCGTAGCGGTCGATGCCCTCACGCAGGGCCACCGTCTTCATGAGCCGTGTGTACTCATGAGTGCCGTGGGTGAACGGCGACACGCCCTCGGCGATGGCCTCGAGGTTCTGCGCGATGCGCAGGTCGAGACCGAGCTCGGCGACGCGACGGTCGCGGAAGGTGATCATCTCCTGGAACTTCCACGTGGTGTCGATGTGCATCACGGGGAAGGGGATGGGCGCGGGCGCGAACGCCTTGATGGCCAGGTGCAGCAGGACCGACGAGTCCTTGCCGATGCTGTACAGCAGCACCGGGTTGCGGAACGCCGCGGCGGTCTCACGGTAGATGTGGATCGCCTCGGCCTCGAGCTCGTCGAGCACGGCGCCGTACGGCACCGTCGGCATGGCCTCGGGCGTCTGGGGAATGGTGACCGATGGGGTCACGAACCTCGTCCTTTCGTCAGGGAGCCGCGCTCCCGGCGAGCCGCGGAGGGATCCCCCGCTGGCATCTGGTGGTGGCAATCAGGCCTCGGAAAGGACCTCCTTGGCAGGCCCGCCGGACAGGCTGCCGTCGCCGAACGTCGGATCCGCCCCCCGCGCGGCCAGCGCCGCCGCTCGGTCGTCGCGCATCTTCTGCGCGGCGGCCTCCGCGGCGGCGGACAGCTCCGGGTCGAGCGGCACGACGTCGAACGAGTCGACCCCGTGCTTGGCGGTGATCCACGCGTCGAGCTCGGGGCCGGACGTGTACGACGTGATCAGGCAGTAGCGCGGCTCGTCACCCGGATGCCAGACGGCGTGCCACAGGCGCTGGGTGTCGATGACGACCTGGGCGCCGGCAGGCAGCGGGATGCGCGTCTCCGTGGCCGGATCGTCCTTGTCCTCGCGCAGGATCATGAGGGAGTCGGGATTGTCGGTGAGGTTGAAGAAGGCGCGCACGATCCAACCGGTGCCCTCGGGGTTGAGCCGGTTGTTGTCGTCTCGATGCATGTTGTAGAGCGCATCGGCGTACGTGTTGGGCAGGAGCTCGATCACGCGGCACCGGCCGATGTTCGCGCCAGGTTCCTGGGCTCGTGCGACCAGCCGGGGGGCCACCTCGACATTGGCCGGCACCCAGACGCCGTCCTTGTCGGTCTTGGGGGGCGTGTGGTTCCAGAAGCCGTCGCACTCCATATCGCCGTAGGCGCTGGCGAGCGGCGCGAAGCGGGTCTCCCCGGAGGACTTCCAGTCGACGAACGTGAGGTCGTCCCATTCACGAGGGTCCTGCGACTGGTCGAAGGAGTCGAGAATGACGTAGCCGGACCTGTCGAAGATCGGCAGTCGGATGTACTCGGCCGTGGTGTCGGCCGGGGTCGACGCGTATTCCATGGTGACCTCTCCTGGCGTGGATCCGGCTCGTGGCCGGTGCCTAGTCTGTCATCCGGCCGTCGGGCCGGGCGAATCGGCTTTACGGCGAGGCGGGGTCGTTCTGGGCCGCCCAGGTGACATAGAGCACCACGGCCGCGGCAACCGCCGCGTTGAGGGACTCGGCCCGCCCGGTCATCGGTATGGCGATCGTCACGTCGGCCAGGTCGCGGGACTCCTGACTCACGCCGTGGGCCTCGGAGCCGACGATCCAGCACGTGCGATCGGTGACCTCCCCCGATCGCGTCGCCGTGAACAGGTCGGTTGTCGCCTCTCCCGTGGCAACGGCGACCGACCGGCCGTGTCGATGGGCCGCAGCCACGGCATCGGCCACCGGCACCGCGGGGACCACCGGCAGGTGGAACAGCGACCCGGCCGTCGAGCGGACGACCTTGCCCCCATGGACGTCGGCGGACTCGGGCGTGAGCAGCACGCCGGCCGCCCCGCAGGCATCGGCCGTCCGGATCACCGTGCCGACATTTCCAGGGTCGCTGACCGCCTCCAGGACGATCACCGGTCCCGGAGCCGACATGACGGTGTCGAGGCCCGACTCGGGCAGCAGGTCGGCGATCGCCAGCACACCCTGCGGGTGCGGTGTCTCTGCCATGGCCGACATCACCGGCGAGGTGACCCAGGTGAGCCTGACGCCGGCCTGCCGCGCTGCGTCGATGAGGTCGGACAGGGCACCGCCGGTGTCCTCGGCCACGAACAGGTCGTGGAGGAGGACACCGGCGGCGAATGCGCTGCGGACCGACTGCGGACCCTCGATGAGGAACCGTCCGGCCTTGCGTCGCCCCTGTCGGGCGTGCAGGGCACGAACGACGGTGACGCGATCGGACCTGATGGAGGTCACCCGAGACGACTCGTCCACGGGCGGGCTCGCCTAGGTCAGGCGGCGTTGGCGGGCAGGTTGGCACGAGCGACGTCGACCAGTGCGGCGAAGGCCGGCGCGTCGTTCACCGCCAGTTCGGCGAGCATGCGGCGATCGACCTCGACGCCCGCGGCCTTGAGGCCCTGGATGAAGCGGTTGTACGTCATGCCCTGCGCTCGGCACCCGGCGTTGATGCGCTGGATCCACAGGCGGCGGAAGTCGCCCTTGCGGTTGCGGCGGTCGGCGTAGGCGTAGACGAGCGAGTGGGTGACCTGCTCCTTCGCCTTGCGGTACAGCCGCGACCGCTGACCGCGGTAGCCGGCGGCCCGATCGAGCATGTCGCGACGCTTCTTCTGGGCGTTTACTGCGCGCTTGACGCGTGCCATGGGGTTCTCCTGACGTTCTGGGCGTGGTGCAGCGGTGACGGGAAGGGACGGGGTGCCGCAGGGCGGCGGCCAGATCAGCGGGCGAGGAGCTTCTTGACCTTCTTGACATCTGCGGGAGCGACGGGCTGATCGGTCGCGAGCTTGCGCATGCGCTTGCTCGACTTGACCTCCAGCAGGTGGCGGCGGTTGGCCTGCTCGCGCATGACCTTGCCGGCCCCGGTCACCTTGAAGCGCTTCTTGGCGCCACTGTGGGTCTTCTGCTTCGGCATGTGCTCTTCCTCGTTCTTCCGGGCCGGCCTCGTGGGCCGGGTGGTCTGGGTCGTGCCGCGGACGGCACGGGGTGGTTCAGGCGCTTTCGGCATCCGCCAGGTCGGGCGCGACGCTGGCCTCGCTCGCCTGCGCGGGCTTGGCCTTCGGGATGTCGGACTTGCGTCGGTGCGGAGCCAGGACCATGAGCATGTTGCGTCCGTCCTGCTTCGGCGTGGCTTCGACGAAGCCGAGTTCGGCCACATCGTCAGCCAGCTTGGCCAGCAACCGCAGACCCAGCTCGGGCCGGCTCTGCTCGCGACCTCGGAACATGATCGTGATCTTGACCTTGTCGCCCGCCTTGAGGAACCGCTCGACGTGACCCTTCTTGGTCTCGTAGTCGTGCTGGTCGATCTTCGGACGAAGCTTCATCTCCTTGATGACCGTGTGCGTCTGGTTCCGGCGTGACTCTCGCTCCTTGAGCGCGGCCTCGTACTTGAACTTGCCGAAGTCCATGAGCTTGCACACGGGCGGCTTGGCCATCGGCGCCACCTCGACAAGGTCGAGGTCGGCCTCCACTGCCAGCCGGAGCGCGTCCTCGATGCGGACGATCCCGACCTGCTCGCCGTTCGGTCCGACCAGGCGGACTTCCGGCACGCGGATACGGTCGTTGATCCGGGGTTCGACGCTGATGGCGCCTCCTCGCTTGAGTGTTCGGCGGATCAACCCCGGAAACCACGATGGCCTCCGGCGCAGCGCGCACGGAGGCCTCGGCAGGCAGGAGCGGGCCGCTGGGCGGCCACTCATGCCACGACCCACGGGATCTGATGGTGCAGCGATCCGCAGGTGGGAGTCGAGGACTCCGCTTGCGCGACCCAGTGCGAGCACCGGGTCGATCGGGTGCAAGGGTACCAGTCGTGGATCCCTCCCCCGACACGCCGCCCGTCGTCGCTTCGCCTTCACCCGGAGCCCCGGGCCTGGACATCGCCGACGTGCCGGCGGTCGAGGTCGTCCTGACCGTAGCGATGCACCTCATGTCGGCCGCCGCTGTCGCCTGTGGCCTCGGCGACGACGACCGGCCCGCCGACCTGGCCGAAGCGCGCATCCTCATCGGCGCCCTGGCCGGGCTGGTCACCGCCGCAGCACCGAACATCGGCAGCATGCATGCAGCACCACTTCGGGATGGCCTCACCTCCCTGCAGCGGGCTTTCCGCGAGGCGTCTGCCATCCCCGATGCCCCGGGCATGGGCCCTGGCGAGGATCTCACGGGTCCGGTCTACTGAGTCGACGCCTAGGATCCGGCGAGGGACGACGAGGGGCGTCGACCGACTAGACCGCCGTGACGCCGATACCGCCGGGCACCAGCCGTTGGATGTCCCGGCGGTGGGCCAGGACGGATGCCGCGCGCGCCGCCGTCTCCGCGAGGTTGACATCGCCCCTGCCGGACCGAGACCGAACCGCCAGAGTGACGAGCACATCGACGTCGAGGGACTCTTCGCGCACGTCCCGGACAACGACCTCCACGAGCCCCTCGGCACCAAGGCCGGCGAGCGCCTGCCGGACGGCGGCGACCGCCGCGGCCTCGAGGCTGTCGGCGAGGATCAGGAGGTCAAGGCCGGTCAGGACACGGCGCGACGGGCCCACGACGTCGATCACCACCGCCATCGCGCCATCGTCGAGGGCGGCCCGGGCGACGTCCCGACCCGCGGCGGGCACCGGCCGCGCCACGGGATTCCAGGCGACCAGGCTGTCGACTCCCGTGAAGGCCAGGAGCCCGCGCTCGCCCCGCTCGTTCACCATCGACACCACGGCCATGTGGCTGCTCGCGTCGCTGCCGTCCTCGTCCCGCTCGTCTGCGACCGCGACCACCGATGTCAGCAGGCGGGCGCCCCGCAGAGCTCGCGCCACCGCTGCGGACTCCCGCCCCGCATCCCCCACAAGTGCGCGCACCGCCTCGTCGGGGGCGCCGTCGTCCGTCGAGAAGGCGGGCACCGCCAAGGAGCGTCCGCGGCCCAGGCTCGACGACTCGTGCGACCCCGGGCTCACGGCGTCAGGGTACGGGAGAACAATCGAACGATGACCTCCGCGGCGACCAGTAGGCCGAAGGGGCCGATCCTCCTGGCGCTGGTCATGGTCGCGGTCAACCTGCGCATCGCCTTGTCCAGCGTCCCGACGGTCGTCACGGACATCCAGGCGGCGACCGGATGGTCCGACGCGGCGATCGGGATGCTGACGACGATCCCCGTGCTGTGCATGGGCGCCTTCGCCCTGGCCGTTCCGCACATCGCCCATGCCGTGGGCCGACAGCGCACCGTCGCCCTGGCCCTGGTGCTCCTGGCCGTGGCCCTGGCCTCCCGAGCGATGGCCGCCCAGGCACCGGGCGTCCTGTTCGTCTCCGCCTTCGTGGCCGGCACCGGCATCGCGCTCGCAGCGGGGCTGGTCCCCGGCGTGGTGCGCGAGCAGCTGCCTGACGCGCTCGGCCCGGCGACCGGCCTGTGGACCGCGGCCATGATGGTCGGCGCGGCGCTCGGGGGCGCGCTCACCGTGCCGCTGGCCAACTGGCTGGGCTCGTGGCCCGCGGCGCTGGCCCTCTGGTCCGTCCCGGCTGTCCTGGGCCTGGTGGTCTGGACCCTGGTGGAGCGCCGCCAGAGGGCACTGCCGGCGAATCGCGACGTGAGGCGCCGGGTGCGGCTGAGGGAGCTGCCCTGGCGTGACCGCCGGGCATGGTCGCTCACGGCCTACCTGTCCATCAACTCGGTGGTCTTCTACACGACGCTCGCCTGGCTGGCCCCGACCTATGTCGAGCGCGGCTGGTCACAAGAGACCGCGGGCTGGTATTTCGGCGTCTTCACGGCCAGCCAGGTCGTCGCCGCTCTCCTGCTGCCCGCGATCGCCGAGCGCGTGCCCGCCCGCCGCACCCTGTATGCCGCCCTTGTCCTCGTCGCCGTCGCCTGCGTGGTGCTGATCGGCTGGGCACCCGACTCCGGCACGGTGGCCGTCGTGTCCGTCTTCGGCGCTGCCCTGGGGGGCAGCTTCGCGATGGGCCTGGCGCTGCTCAGCGAGTTCGCCGGGGACGCCCACGGCTCGGCGCGGCTCACGGCGATGGCCTTCTTCGGCACGTACCTGCTGGCTGCCGTCGGGCCCTTCACGGCCGGCGTGCTCATGGACACGTTCGACTCGTGGCAACTGGTCTACACGCTGCTCGCCGTCGTGCTCCTGGCGCAGCTGGTGACGATCCCGGCGCTCAGGCGCGGAGTCCACGTTCGCTGACGAGCCGATGCGTCGTCACTCGTGGCGGGTTCGCAGGGCCTCGACGTCGCCAGGGAAGGCAACGCATCCGGGGCTACAGGCGGCAGGCGTGGATGTCCGTGACGAGGATGCCGCGGGCACCCAGGTCGTACAACTCGTCCATCACCCGGTGCACGTCGAGCGCCGGAACCATCGCCCGCACGGCGGACCACGCAGGGTCGTGCAGGGACGACACCGTGGGCGACTCGATGCCCGGGGTCAGCGAGCAGGCCACTTCGAGGTGCTCGGTGCGGATGTCGTAGTCGACGAGGACATAGGACCGCGCAACCATGACCCCGTGCAGCCGGCGCACGAAGGTCTCGACCGCCGGCACCTGCGGAGCACCCGTGCGGCGGATGATCAAGGCCTCGCTCGTCAGGATCGGCTCGCCGACCACCTCGAGGCCAGCACGGCGAAGGGTCGTCCCGGTGGCCACCACGTCGGCTACGGCGTCGGCGACCCCGAGTGCCACCGCGTTCTCCACCGCGCCGTCGAGCTTCACGACCCGTGCGGTGAGGCCCTCGCGGGCCAGCCAGGCCTCGAGCACGCCCGCATACGACGTGGCGATCGTCAGGCCGTCGAGATCGGCGGCCGTCGTGGCACGACCGACCGGGGCGGCCAGGCGGAACGTGGAGGGAGCGAAGCCGAGCGACAGGATCTCGTCGGCCTTCGCACCTGAGTCGAGCAGCATGTCGCGCCCGGTGATCCCGATGTCGAGCGTGCCCTCTCCCACGTAGATGGCGATGTCGCGCGGCCGAAGGAAGAAGAACTCGACGTCGTTGTCCGGATCGTGTACCACGAGATCGCGGGTCGAGGCGGCCCGCAGGTAGCCCGCCTCCGCAAGCATGCTGCGCGCCGGCTCGGCGAGCTGGCCCTTGTTCGGAACGGCGACACGAAGCATGGAGGCGCGCTCCTCAGAGCCGTCGGTAGACGTCTTCGAGACTGACCTTGCTCACCAGCATGAGCACCTGGATGTGGTAGATCAGCTGGGCGATCTCCTCGGCGGTGCGGTCATGCCCCTCGTACTCGGCGGCCATCCACGCCTCGGCCGCCTCCTCGACGACCTTCTTGCCCACGGCATGGACGCCCGCGTCGACGAGCTTCTGGGTACCCGTTTCCTCGTCGCGGTAGGTTGTCTTGCGGTACAGCTCTGCGTAG
Source organism: Actinomycetota bacterium (assembly GCA_016717115.1). Lineage (GTDB taxonomy): Bacteria > Actinomycetota > Actinomycetes > S36-B12 > S36-B12 > UBA10649. The sequence goes on along the minus strand of JADKGE010000012.1, from coordinate 14,668 downwards.
AGCTCATCGAAAGTCTTCACCCGCCAAGCCTATTGGCGGCCCTCGGGCGCAGGGACGCCGGTCCTAGCCGGACAGTCCGTCGCGCAGGTCGCGCAGCGTCGTCGCCGTCATGAGCGCCGCCCAGGTCGCCTCGGCGCCCTTGTCCTCGCTCGAGCCCGGCAGACCCGCCCGATCGAGGGCCTGCTCCTCGGTGTCGCAGGTCAACAGGCCGAAGCCGATCGGGATCCGCGTATCGAGGGCGACCCGCATGAGGCCGTCGGTTGTTCCGCTGCAGACGTACTCGAAGTGCGGGGTGCCACCTCGGATGACGACGCCCAGCGCGACGATCGCATCGAATGATCCGCTGGCGGCGCACTCCAGGGCCACGATCGGCAGCTCGAACGACCCGGCGACCCGGATGATCGCCGGATCGGCTCCTGCCTCCTGACAGGCGCGTGCGGCGCCCGCCACCAGTGCCTCCATGATCACCTCGTGCCACGAGGCCGCGACGACGGCCACGCGAAGGCCGGCTCCGTCGATGCCCAAGGTGGGCGAGCCGCTCCCGCTCACGCGTGCCCCCTGGCCGCCTCGTCCGCCTCCGCCGGCGGCTGTCCTTCCAGCGTGTGGCCCATGCGGTCTGCCTTCGTCTGCAGATACACCCGGTTGTGGTCGTTGGCGACGATCTCGATCGGGACCCGCTCGCTGATGGTCAGGCCGTAGCCCTCGAGACCGGCCCGCTTGGCCGGGTTGTTCGTGAGCAGTCGCATGCTGCGGATGCCCAGATCGACGAGGATCTGCGCACCCGTGCCGTAGTCGCGTGCATCCGCCGGCAGCCCCAGGTCGAGGTTCGCGTCTACGGTGTCGCGACCGGCGTCCTGGAGGGTGTAGGCCCGCAGCTTGTGCAGCAGGCCGATGCCGCGGCCCTCGTGCCCCTTGACGTAAAGCACGACTCCCCGACCCTCCTCTGCGACCCGCAGCAGCGCGGCGTGCAGCTGCGGACCGCAGTCGCAGCGCAGGGAGCCGAACACGTCACCGGTCAGGCACTCCGAGTGGACGCGCACCAGCACGTCGAGGCCGTCGCCGATCTCGCCGGCCACCAGCGCGATGTGCTCGGAGTCGTCGGCATCACTTCGATAGCCGAACGCGGTGAAGTCGCCGAACTCCGTGGGCAGTCGCGTCTCGGCGACGCGGGTCACGAGGCTCTCGGTGCGGCGGCGGAACCGGATGAGGTCGGCGATGGAGATCATGGTCAGGCCATGCTCGTCGGCGAAGGCCCGGCACTGCGGCGCACGCATCATGGTGCCGTCGTCGTTGACGAGTTCGCACAGCGCGCCCGACGGCGCCATGCCGGCCATCGTCGCAAGATCGACGGCGGCCTCGGTGTGTCCGGCCCTGCGCAGCACGCCGCCGGGGACGGCCCGAAGCGGCATCACGTGACCAGGACGGGTGAGCTCCCACGCATCGGTGGCCGAGTCGGACAGGACCTTGATGGTGCGGGCCCGGTCGGTCGCCGAGATGCCGGTGCTCTCGACGTCGCGCGCGTCGACGGACACCGCGTACGCGGTGCCCTTGCGGTCCTCGTTGACGGCCGTCATGGGCGGGAGTCCGAGCCGATCGAGGTCGGCTCCGGTCATCGCCACGCAGATGTAGCCGGAGGTGTGCCGAATCATGAAACCCACCAGGTCGGCGGAGGCCGCCGACGCGGCGAAGATCAGGTCGCCCTCGTTCTCGCGATCCTCGTCATCGACGACGATGATGGCCCGACCGGCCTGCAGGGAGGCGATCGCCGCCTCGACGCTGTCCAGTCGTACACCGTCGGGAGCCGTGGGCGGCTGCGCCACGGCCGCCGCGGCAGTGGCTGCGGCGGCCTCGGCGGCGTCGGCCGCGTCCTCGTCGATCTGGTGGTCGAAGAGCTCGTCCGCGGGAATCACGAGAGCCTGCCCTCCATGAGTCGCTCGACGTACTTGGCGATGACATCGACTTCGATGTTGACGATGTCGCCTCTTTGACGAGTGCCCAACGTGGTGTGCTCCAAGGTGGTGGGGATCAGCGAGACCGAGATCGAGTCATCACCAGCGGCGACAACCGTCAACGATACGCCGTCGACGGTGATCGAGCCCTTTTCCACCACGTAGCGCGCCAGGACCGGCTCGATCGCGAAGCGGACCGTGGTCCAGTGCGGCGACGGTTCCACGTCGGTGACGGTCGCCGTGCCGTCCACGTGGCCCTGCACGATGTGCCCGCCGAGTCGGGAGTCGATGCGGGCCGCTCGTTCGAGGTTCACGGGGGAACCGGCGACGAGTGCGCCCAGCGAACTGCGCCGGAGGGTCTCCTGCATGACATCGGCCGTGAACACCCCCGAGCCGACGTCGACCACGGTCAGGCACACGCCGTTGACGGCGATCGAGTCGCCCGGCGCCGCATCGGCCGTGACGACCGGTCCGGTGATGGCCAGTCGCGCGGCGTCGCCGAGGTCGGTGACCGACGCGACACAGCCCAGTTCCTCGACGATCCCGGTGAACATCGACTAGAGACCCGCCTGCTGGTAGCGAACACGACCCACGACGCGTACATCCTCGCCGACGATGGCCACGTCCTCCACATCGACTCCCACGGGCGCCCCGCCGACGGTGGCCCAGTCGGCCAAGGCGACCGGGCCGTCGCCGAGCAGCAGAGGGGCGAGGTACCACTCGACCCGGTCGACCAGCTGCGCGCGCAGGAAGGCGGCCGCCAGTGTCGGCCCACCTTCCAGGAGCACGTGCCGGATCCCCCGGTCGAACAGATCGGCGAGCACCTGGACCGGGTCATGGCTGTCGATCACGAGAGTGGGCGCCTGGTCGTCGAGGACCCTCGCGTCCGGCGGCAGGGGACGTGATCCGACCACCACCCGCAGGGGAATGGCCGCGCCCTGTGCCGCCAGTCGGACGGTCAGCTCGGGATCGTCAACGAGCACGGTGCCCGTGCCCACGACGATCGCGCCGACGTCGGAGCGCAGCACGTGGACCTCGGCGCGCGCCGCCGGTCCGGTGATCGACGTTGGCCCGCCGTCGGGTCCGGCGACGCGACCATCGAGGGAGGCGGCGACCTTCCAGGTCACCAGGGGGCGGCCGGCGCGGACGGCGAACGTCCACGCGGCATTGACACGCTCGCACTCGGGGCCGAGGACACCACCGGTCACCTCGACGCCCTGGCCGCGCAGCGTGCGGGCCCCGCCGCCGGCCTCGTCCGTCGGATCCTGCTGCCCGACCACGACGGCCGCCACCCCTGCCTGGACGAGTGCAGCGGTGCACGGGCCGGTGCGACCGACGTGACGGCACGGTTCGAGCGTCACGACCGCGGTGCCGCCCCGTGCGGCGTCACCCGCTTGGGCCAGCGCGACCACCTCGGCGTGCGGCGTGCCCGCGCCCCGGTGGTGACCTCGACCCACGATCGCACCGTCGCGGTCGAGGATGACGCAACCCACGCGTGGATTCTCACCGAGGGGCGCGTCGGGTTCCTGGGCAAGCGTCAGGGCCTCGCGCATGGCCATGACCCAGCGGGCCTCGCCGTCAGCCATCGCCACTCACGGTCGTGCGGCGTTCTCGGCACTCGCCCGAAGCTGCTCCACCATGAGGGCAGGGTCGGCCGCCCGGTAGACGGCGGACCCGGCAACGAAGACGTCGGCGCCGGCCGCGGCGCACTGCTCGATGGTGTCGGGGCCGATGCCGCCGTCCACCTGCACCCAGATGTCGACGTCAGCCGAGTCGGCCATTCGGCGGGCCCGCTGGATCTTCGGCAGCAGTTCGGCCATGAACGCCTGGCCGCCGAAGCCCGGCTCGACGGTCATGACGAGGATCATGTCGATGCTCGGGATGAGGGCCTCGATCACCGAGAGGTCGGTTCCGGGCTTGACCCCCACGCCCACACGGGCCCCGGCCGCCCGGATGTCCTTGGCCACCGTCAGGGGCCGGCGTGCGGCCTCGACGTGGAACGTGACGCTGCCCGCCCCCGCCTCCGCGAAGCCCGGCGCCCAGCGATCAGGGTCGGCGATCATGAGGTGGCAGTCGGCGGGCACGTCGATCTGCTTGAGCAGCGACTCGACCACAGGAAGTCCGAACGTCAGGTTGGGCACGAAGTGGTTGTCCATCACATCGAGATGGATCCAGTCGGCCGCCTTCCCCACGCGACGGACCTCTGCCGCGAGGTCGGCGAGATTGGCGTTCAGGACGCTCGGCGAGATCTGCATTCCCACGACTGCAGCCTATTGCGCGTCCCCCCGTCGACTACACCTTGCGAAGGATGGCCAGGAACATGGCGTCGGTGCCATGGCGGTGGGGCCACAGCTGCAGCGTCAACCCCTCGCCCGTGTCGGTGACCTCGGGGACGAGGGACCTGGCGTTCTCCTGCACGACGTCAGTACGACCGCGGAGGACATCGGAGACGACGAACTCGGTCTCTGCCAGATGCGGGGAGCAGGTGACGTAGGCGATCACGCCACCTGGTCGGGTGGCGTCGACCCCCGCCCGCAGAAGGTCGCGCTGGAGGGTGCCGAGCGCGGCGAGGTCGGCCGGTGTGCGGCGCCAGCGCGACTCCGGCCGCCGCCGCAGGGCGCCGAGCCCGGTACAGGGGGCATCGATGAGCACCCGGTCGAAGAGCCGGTCGCCCCAGGGGCGATCGCGGGCGTCGCCGGTGATGACGATCGCCGAGGAGTCGAGGGACAGGGAACCCCGAACGAGCTCCGCGCGGTGGGGGTGCGGCTCGACGGCCACGAGGCGCGCGCCCCGTTCGCGCGCGAGCCCGTCGAGGAGCGCCGCCTTGCCTCCCGGCCCGGCGCACGCATCGAGCCAGAGCTCGTCCGGTCCGTCGAGCGGGGCACGGCTCAGGGCAAGGGCGACGAGCTGGCTGCCCTCGTCCTGGACCCCGGCGCGGCCGTCCCGGACGCAGGCGAGCGCATCGGGAGCGCCGTCGATGACCGTGGCGGCGAGCGGCGACCATCGGCCGGGCTCCACCTCAGGGAGCTCCCATAGCTCCTCCGGCGCGAGTCGGCCCGGTCGAGCCACGAGAACGGGTCGCGCCGGGACGTTGTTCGCCGCCAGAAGGTCCCTGAGCTCACCCCGTCGCACGCCGAGGGCGTCCCGGAAGGCGCGGACCATCCACACCGGGTGCGACCAGCGGGTCGCCAGCCAGTCGACATCGTCGCCGGCGCGACTGCCGGCGAGCTCCGATGCCCAGGCGTCCTCGTCCTGCCGAGCCACCTTGCGCAGCACGGCATTGACGAATCCCGCCCGTGCGTCAGCGCCCGAACGCGGACCCAGGTCACGGGCCAGGTCGCAGGATGAATCGACCGCGGCATGGTCGGGCACCCGCATGGCCAGGAGCTGGTGCGCCCCGAGCCGGAGCACGTCCTTCAGCGGCGCCTCGACCTTGGTCCACGGCCGGGTCACGCACGCGGCCAGGATCGCGTCGTACCACCCCTGCCAGCGCAAAGTGCCGTAGCCCAGTTCCGTCGCGAAGCCGGCGTCCCGCCCGCCCATTCCGTAGCCGTGCAGGATCTGGGGCATGACCAGGTTGGCGTAGGCATCGTCCTCGCGCACCGCCCGGAGGAGTTCGAGCGCCGCCGATCGCGGCCGGTCGACAGGCTGCGTCATGTCACCACCACGCCGTCCGTGAGCCGGGCGCCCCGCGCCCAGTCGGCGGCGGCCATGGCCCTCTTCCCTGCCGGCCGCACGTCGCCGAGGAGTACCGGGGTGGTGGCCGTGCCCACCCAGACGGCCCGCCGCGTCACCCGCAGCTGCCCGGCGGGCAGCGGGAGGATCGGCTCGTCCACCAACGAGGAGGCGATCGCGACGGGCATGAGCCGGACGCGCTCCTCCCCCAGCATGGTCCAGGCCCCCGGCACGGGAGTGCAGGCGCGGATCTGGCGGTCGACACCGACCGCGGGCAGGTCCCAGCGGACGCGCGCATCCTCGACGGAGATCTTCGGTGCGTACGAGGGCTCTCCCCGCTGCGGCACCGCCTGGACGGCTCCGTCCTCGAGGGCGTCCAGCGTCGCCACGAGCAGCTCCGATCCGAGACCGGCCAGCGCCGCGAGCACGTCGCCCGCACTGTCCGTGAGCCCGATGGCCGAGGTCACCGTGCCGAAGACAGGTCCGGTGTCCATGCCCTCATCGAGGAGGAACGTCGTCGCCCCGGTGATGTCGTCGCCATGCCAGATCGCATGCTGGACCGGCGCGGCCCCCCGCCATGAGGGCAGGAGCGAGAAGTGCAGGTTGACCCATCCCAGCCGGGGAACCGACAGCAGGTCGCCGGGGATCAGCCCGCCGTAGGCGACGATCGGCACGCAGTCCGGCTCCAGCTCGACGAGACGCCGGGCGAAGTCCGGATCGCGCGCACTCTGGGGTGCCAGCACCTCGATGCCGAAGCCGCGGGCCACGTCGGCGACGGGGCTGGCCGTCGTCCGCCGACCACGTCCCGCCGCGGCATCCGGTCGGGTGACCACGGCGGTCACCTCGTGCCGGGATGCGAGGACGGCCCGGAGACTGACGGCCGCCACCTCGGGCGTGCCGGCGAACACGCACCTCATGACAGCGTCACGGTGCCTACAGCCACCGCGAGCTGATGGCGTGCGGGCTCGCCTGGATCGTGGGAGTCGCCTCCCCGAACCACTCGGACGCGCGGATCATCCGCATGGCTTCCTTGCGCGCCTCGGGGTCGAGCCGGTCGATGAACAGGATCCCGTCGAGGTGGTCGGTCTCGTGCTGGACGGCGCGGGCCAGCAGGTCACTGCCCTCGATGACCACGGGCTCGCCGTGCATGTTCATGCCCTTCGCTACCACCCGCAGGGACCGAGGGGTCTCGAAGGCGAGGTCGGGCAGGGACAGGCAGCCCTCATCGCCGATCTGCAACTCGTCGGACAGGTCGAGGTCGGGGTTCACCAGGTGGCCGGGCTCGTCGTCGACCCAGTAGGTGAAGACCCGCAGCGAGACGCCGATCTGGGGGGCGGCGAGGCCGGCACCCGGGGCGTCGATCATGGTCTCGGTGAGGTCCCGGACCAGCCTGCGCAGCTCCTTGTCGAAGGTCTCGACCGGCGCGGCGGGAGTGCGGAGGACGGGATCACCGAAGAGCCGGATGGGCTGGACTGCCATGGCGCAACTGTATGCGGTCGGCCGAGCCGGCCGACCGGCGTGTGGCGACGGTGTCGGTCAGATGTCTCGGGGATCGATCCGGACGTGGACGACGCCGGCGCGGGCACGCGCTGCCCGGGCCGCCGTGATGGCCCGCAGTGCCCGGGCGAGGTCGAGCGCGTGTGCGCGATCGACGACGACGAGGGCACGCTGGCGGCCGGAGTCGGCCCCGTCGCGCGCCGTCGCCACCGGCACCGGTCCCAGGACCCGGTGGGGCAGGTCGAGCTCGGCCACGACCTCGTCGATGTCCCCCGGCCGCCCGAGGAGGGCCGCCATCCGCGTCGCCGGCGGTAGTCCGGCCGCAGCGCGCTCGGACAGCTCGCGCTGCGCCAGCCAGGGGGCGTCCCACCGGATCAGCGCCTGCACAGGCAGCAGGGCGTTGTCGGCCGTGACCACGATCGGGGCCCGTGGCACCGCCAGACGGGCGGCGGCGAACCACCGGCGGGCGGCGTCCTCGCTCGCGTGCAGGAAAGGGCGCTGCAGCTGCGAACGGGCGTCGAGGATGACCACAGCCTGGTAGCCGGGGTCGACCTGCGGCTCGGCCCCCCAGGTGGCCACGACGACCGACGGCTCGTCGGGCACCTGGGCGAGCACCTTGCCGCCGTGACTCGAGAGCACCCGCACGCCGGGGAAGGCTCGCCCGATCTCCTCGGCGGTTCGCTCGGCCCCGACCGAGACGGCGCGTAGCCGCGTGCCCGCACAGGCTCGGCACGACCACGAGCCGGCGATCGCCCCGCACCACGAGCAGTGGGGCGCGGCCCGCCCCGACGTGAGCGCCAAGGGTCCGCCGCACGAGCAGCGGGCAACCTCCCGGCAGCTCTGGCAGGCGAGTACGGGTACGTAGCCGCGGCGACCGACCTGAACGAGCACCGGCCCGATGCGCACCGCATCGCGCGCCACATCCCACGCCTGATGCGGGATACGCGCCACTCCAGCGGCCTCGTCGCGGGCTTCGTCACCCGCCTGCAGCGCCCGTACCCGGGGTGCCCGGGCCGACACCGTCGCGCGAGTGGCCGTGATCGAGCGCGCCCATCCGCTCTCGCACCACTGCTGTGTCTGGACCGATCGTGCGGGTGACCCCACGACCAGGTCGCAGCCCGACAGGTGCGAGCGGAGCGCGGCGACGTCGCGGGCCTCCCAGTAGGGAGCCTGAGGGTCGGACAGGGCGTCGTCGGCGTCGTCCCACACCACGATGAGCCGCAGGTCGAGCACCGGGGCGAACACCGCGGCCCGGGTGCCGATGACCAGGCGAGCGCCGCCACGCAGAACCTTGAGGAACTGGCGGTATCGACGCTCCGGCCCCTGGTCGGCCGTCAGGGTGGCCACCGCACCGGCCGCACGGGCCACCGACACCTCGGCGAGCAGGCGATCGACATCGGCTGCATCCGGCACGACGACGAGGACCCCGCCGTGCGGGGCCTCAAGCACGGAACCGACCAGTGCGGCCACGTCGGCGGTCCAGGACGTCGCGGGAGCGGCCGACCAGACCGCCCGCGTCGGCGCCCCGTCCGGACTGGCGAGGCGATCCACGAGGGCACCGCCGCCGGCGTACGCCGTCCAGCGATCTCGTCGCCCAGGGTCGGGGTCAAGGCGCCACTCGCACGCGGACACCACCGTCGTCTCCGCCCGGGCATGTCGCGGAGGTACGGCCGCACGCACGACGTCGCTGAACGTGCCCGCATAGCGCTCCGCGACCTGCTCCACGAGAGCGAACGTCTCGGCGGTGAGCAGCGGCTCCGCGCCGATCACCCGCTCCAGGGGCCGCAGATCGCCGACATGGTCGGCACGCTCATGTCGTGAAGCGACGAAGCCGTCGGTGAGCCGGCCCGCGAAGCGCACGCGCACCCGAGCCCCCGGCACCGCGGTGTCCGACATGGACTCCGGCACGGCGTAGTCGAACGCGTGGTCCAGATGCGGCAGCGACGAGTCGATCATCACCTGCGCGACCGGCCGCGAGCGGGCCAGCGCGACCTCGCCGACCGGCGCGGGACGCGCGCGGGCGCGCCGGGGCTTGGGCCCCGGCACGAGCTCGAGCTGGCCGGTCAGGCGCCCGCCGCAGCCTTGAGCTCGCCGGCCCGCTCCACGCTCTCCCACGTGAACGTCGGACCGACGGCGGTGCGCTGGCTCGGGTCGTCATGGTCGAGCAGCCAGTTGCTGCCCTGCTGGCGGCCGAAGTGACCGTAGGCGCTCGTGACCCGGTAGATGGGGCGCAGGAGGTCGAGGTCGCGGATGATGGCGGCGGGCCGCAGGTCGAAGACCGACAGCACGGCCGCCTGGATCTGCTCGTCAGGGATGACACCCGTGCCGAACGTCTCGACGAACACGCCCACGGGATGTGCCTTGCCGATGGCGTAGGCCACCTGGACCTCGCAGCGCGTGGCCAGGCCCGCGGCGACGACGTTCTTGGCCACCCAGCGCATCGCGTAGGCGGCGGAGCGGTCGACCTTCGACGGGTCCTTGCCGGAGAACGCGCCGCCGCCGTGGCGGGCCATGCCGCCGTAGGTGTCGACGATGATCTTGCGGCCGGTCAGTCCGGCGTCGCCCATGGGGCCGCCGACCTCGAAGCGGCCGGTGGGGTTGACCAGGAGCGTGTAGTCGCGCGAGTCGAGGTCGACCATGTCGAGTACTGGGTTTATTACATGGTGCCGGATGTTGGGGGTCAGTATTATGTCGAGGCTGACATCGCGCGCATGCTGCGACGACACGACCACGGTGTCGATCTTTACGGGCCAGTCATTCTCATCGTAGGCGATGGTGACCTGGGTCTTGCCGTCGGGCCGCAGGTAGGGGACGGTGCCGTCCTTGCGCACCTCGGTCAGGCGCTCGGCCAGCCGGTGGGCCAGGGAGATCGGGAGCGGCATGAGCTCGAGGGTGTCGTCGCAGGCGTAGCCGAACATGAGGCCCTGGTCGCCGGCGCCCTGCCGGTCGAGCGGGTCGGAGCTGCCCTCGGCCCGCTCCTCGATAGCGTCGTTGACACCCTGGGCGATGTCGGGCGACTGCGCGCCGATCGACACCGAGATGCCGCACGACTCCCCGTCGAAGCCCTTGGTCGACGAGTCGTAGCCGATGCCCTTGATCGTCTCGCGCACCAAGAACATGACGTCGGCGTATCCCTCGGTGGTCACCTCGCCGGCGACGTGCACCTGGCCGGTGGTGAGCATCGTCTCGACCGCGACGCGGCTGCGCGGGTCCTGGCGCAGCAAGTCGTCGAGGATGGCGTCGCTGATGGCGTCGGCCATCTTGTCGGGATGCCCCTCGGTAACGGACTCAGACGTGAACAGGCGATTCGCCACGTGCCTTTTCCTTCTCTCGCAGGTGTACCGCTGCCCGGCATGGGCGCGCGCTTGCCTCGGGTCGAGGCCTGGTCCTCACCCGGAGCACCCCACCGCGGCGGAGGGTTGCCGACCAGCGAGCCGGGGCTTGACACTGGCGCTCTTGACCGCCACGCAGGATACATGATCGGGGGCGATCGGCCCGTCAGGCGACCCCGGCGCAGCGGCGCCGTACGAGGGCGAACTACACCAGGTCCCTGACCACGGCGTCCCAGACGGCGTCGGCGATGTCCGCCTTGTCGGCCCGGGGCACGTCGACCCGCGACCCGTCACGGCCGAGGATGACGACCTCGTTGTCCGGACGACCGAACGCCCGGCCCTCCCCGACGTCGTTGACGACGAGCAGGTCGCAGCCCTTGCGGGCGAGCTTGGCCCGGGCGTGGTGCAGCACGTCGCCGGTGGCGTCCCCCGTCTCGGCGGCGAAGCCGACGATGAACGGGCTGCTGGACCCCCTCCTGGCCTCGACCAGCTCGTGGAGGACGTCGGGGTTCTGGGCCAACGGCAAGGACACCTCGTCGGCGACGGCGGATCGCTTGATCTTGCTGGAGCCCACCACGCTGGGCCGGAAGTCCGCCACGGCGGCGGCCATCACCACGACGTCGGCCGCGGCGCACTCGGCGTGCATCGCGACCCTCAGGTCCTCCGCGGTGCCCACGGTGACGACGCGGCAGCCGGCGGGCGGATCCAGGTCCATGTGCGCGGCGACGAGGGTCACCTCGGCACCTCGGGTGATCGCGGTGCGTGCCAGCTCGACCCCCTGGCGTCCGCTGCTGGCGTTGCCGAGGAACCGGACGGGGTCCCACGGCTCACGGGTGCCGCCCGCACTGATGACGATGCGGCGGCCAGACAGGTCGCGCGTCAGTGCACCCCCTCGGCGCCGCAGCACGTCCAGGACAGCCGCGACGATCGCTCCCGGCTCGGGGAGCCGGCCCGGTCCCGAGTCGGCGCCCGTGAGCCGGCCCACGGCCGGGTCGAGGACAAGCAGGCCGCGCTCGCGCAGGACGGCGACGTTGTGCCGGGTGGCCGGGTGCTCCCACATCTCGGTGTGCATCGCGGGCGCGAGGATGACGGGGCACCGAGCCGTGAGGAGGACGTTCGTCAGCAGGTCGTCGGCCAGACCGGTCGCGGCTCGCGCGACGAGATCGGCCGTGGCCGGAGCGACGACGATGCAGGCGGCCTCCTGCCCCAGGCGCACGTGCGGCACGAGATGGGCGTTGGTCCACACATCGGTGGCCACGGGCTTGCCGGACAGCGCCTGCCAGGTCGCCAGGCCGACGAACGCCAGCGACGAGCGGGTGGGCACGACGGTGACGTCGCACCCGGCCTCGGTGAGCCCGCGCAGCACCTCGGCGGCCTTGTACGCGGCGATGCCGCCGGCCACGCCGAGCACCACTCGCCTAGCTACGGATGCATCGTCCACGGCTCGTGCTCCGGCCTCGAGGCAGGTCGATCAGTCGATGGAACGATCAGGCGTTCTCGTCGGTGGCCGAGGCCTGGGGCTCCTCGCCCTCCTCGGCGATCGGCTCAGAGGTCAGCAGGCCCGCATCGATCTCGCGGAGGGCGATCGACAGCGGCTTCTCCTGGACCTGGGTCTCGACCAGCGGGCCGACGTACTCGAGCAGGCCCTCCCCGAGCTGGGAGTAGTAGGCGTTGATCTGCCGGGCGCGCTTGGAGGCGTAGATGACCAGGGAGTACTTGGAGTCGGTCTTCTCCAGGAGCGCGTCGATCGAGGGGTGGGTGATGCCCTCGGGGCGGATGGCATTTGGCACGTCAAGGCCTCATTCGGTTGGGGTCATGCGTCGGGCGGCTGTGCCCCGCCGGGCGGACCGGGCACTCGACCGCGCTGGATGCCGGTCGGATCGGCTACCCATGCTAGCAAGGATCGCGCGCACTCCCCCACATCGGCGTTGACGATGACGACGTCGAACTCCTCGGCGGCGGCCAGTTCCGCGCGCGCGGCAGCCAGCCGACGGGAGACGGCCTCGTCGGATTCCGTGCCCCGGCCGACCAGCCGGTCGGTCAGGGTCTCCCATGAGGGCGGGGCGAGGAAGACGAGGAGCGCGGACGGCACGGCCAGCCGCACCTGCCGTGCACCCTGGACCTCGATCTCGAGCAGCACGGGGTGTCCGGCCCGCCGATGCTCCTCGACGGCCTCGCGCGGCGTGCCGTAGCGGTTGCCGGCGAACTGCGCCCACTCCAGCAGTCCTCCCGTGGCGACCAGCTCGTCGAACCGCTCCCCCGACACGAAGAAGTAGTTCTCCCCGTCGACCTCGCCCGGTCGCGGGGCCCTCGTGGTGGCGCTCACGGACAGCCAGATCGTCGGATCGAGTCGCAGCGCCTGCGCCACGACGGTGCTCTTGCCCACGCCGGAAGGCCCGGAGACCACGACGAGCGGGGCGGTGCCGGTCATCTGCCGTCCCGCCTCAGCTCGGCGATGAGCGCCGAGCGCTGGTGCGCGCCGAGTCCCTGGATGCGTCGGGAGGGGGCGATGTCCAGGCAGCTGAGGAGGTGATGGGCGCGCACCGGGCCCACGCCCGGCAGGCTCTCCAGCAGCCAGGTCACCTTGAGGCCGGCCCAGAGGGGGTTGTCGGGCGCACCGACGATCACCTCGGCTCCGGTGATCTCGCGCGCCTTGAGGGCGCCCCGCAGACGCGACCGCTCCCGGCGGGCGGTCATGGCCGCCGCCAGGGCGGCACTGCGCTGCTCGGCCGTGCGCGGCGGTGCCGTCACGCGATCTGCCCCGCGATGGCGAGGGCCGCCGCACGCATGTCCGGCGCCCCCGTGATCGGACGGCCGATGACCAGTAGGTCGGCGCCGTCGGCGATCGCCTGGGCCGGTGTGGCCACGCGCTTCTGATCGTCGAGGGACGCGCCCGCGGGGCGCACCCCGGGCGTGATCAGCGTCACCCCGGGCCCCACCTCCGCCCGGATCGCCGCGACCTCCTGAGGTGAGCAGACAACGGCTCTCGCACCGGCGCCGACGGCCAGCGCCGCCAGGCGCACGGCCGCCTCCCGGGACGGTCCCCGGATCCCGATCGCCTCCAGCGCCCCGTCGTCGAGCGAGGTGAGGACGGTGACGGCCGTGATGCGCGTGTCCGGGAGCGCCGCGACGGCCGCGGCGATCATCTCCGGACCGCCGGACGCATGGACGGTCAGGAAGGTGGGCCGCAGTGCCGCCACCGCCTGCGCGGCCCCCCGCACCGTTGCCGGGATGTCGTGCAGTTTCAGGTCGAGGAAGACGTCGATTCCGGGATGGCCGGCGTCGGCCGCCGCGGCCCGCGCGGTGGTGACCGCCGACGCGCCGTCCCGGCAGAACACCTCGAGCCCGATCTTGACGGTGGACACCACTCCGGCCAGCGACGTCGTCCAGTCGCGCACGGCCGCCAGGTCGGGCGCGTCCAGCGCCACCGCGATGGGGGCCGGCACGCTACTCGCTGATGAAGTCATACTCGTCCTCCTCCTCGGCGACCGGCATCGGCGCATCCGCCGCGCGATGCGCGAAGCCGACGGCCTCACGGAGGCTGGAGAACCCGCGGTCGACCAGCGCCCGCTGCAGTTCCTCGTGGATGCGGACCGGGGACGACGGGTCGTGGAAGACGATCGTGCCTACTGAGACCGCGTTCGCGCCGGCCAGGATGAACTCCAGGGCGTCCATCCCCGTCCTGATGCCGCCCATGCCGATGATCGGCAGGTCGGGGAAGGCCTGGCGCACCTGCCACACGCACCGCACCGCGACGGGCCTGATCGCCGGACCCGACAGGCCGCCCGTGATACCCGCCAGGTGCGGTCGCATCGTGTCGGTGTTGATGACCATGCCGAGCATGGTGTTGATGAGGGAGACGCCGGTGGCCCCGGCCCGAACCACCGCCTCCGCGATCGACACGATGTCGGTGACGTCGGGCGACAGCTTGGCGAAGATGGGCATCTTCGGCTCGCTGTGCCTCTTCACGGCCTGGATGACATCGGCGGCGCTCTTCGCCTCGCACGCGAACACCTGGCCGCGGTTCTCCACGTTGGGACACGAGATGTTGACCTCGATCGCCGACACGCCCCGGGCGATGCGCAGCCGGGCCGCGAGCTTCGCATACTCGTCAACGGTGCCGCCGGCGATGGAGACGATGGTTCGAGCCCCCCGCTCCTCGAGCCAGGCGAGGTCGGTCTCGATGAAGCGGTCGATCCCGGGACCCTGCAGACC
>JADKGE010000011.1 GCA_016717115.1 Actinomycetota bacterium | reverse complement strand
CGGCGATCTCGCGCTGGCGGAACCTTCCGGCGGCGATCGCCTCGGGCGTGGTCCTCGCGATCGTCTGCATCGTCACCCTGTTCACCGTGAAGTGGCTGTTCGCGGTGGTCGTCGTCGTCGCCTTGCTGATCGCGGTCCACGAGTTCGTCAACGCCTTCGCGCACGCAGGCATCCGCCTGGCTCGCACGCCCCTGTTCGTGGGGACGGTTGCCATCCCGGCCGTGGCCTACGTCTGGGGAACGACCGCGCAGCTCGCCGCAACCGGCGTCGTCATCCTGTCGATCCTCATCTGGCGGATCAGGCGCGGCTACGAGGGCTACGTCCGAGACGTGACCGCGTGATGCGTTCGTTACATTACCTAGCGTTCATGGCCGGCTTTCCATGCTCACGCTGGCCGCTGACGACGGTCCGGCGCGGGTGGTTGGTCCCCTTTCCCACCGTGGCCAACGACATCGGGGGCTATGCCACGGGCGTCCTCTTCGGGAAGCATCCCATCGCCCCGCAGATCAGCCCGAAGAAGTCGTGGGAGGGCTTCGCCGGGTCGGTGGTGCTCCAGTGCGCGGTGGGCGCTGCCGCCTTCGTCTACCTCCTCGACGCCCCGTGGTGGCAGGGCGTGCTCGTCGGCCTCATCATGACGATCACCGCGACCGCGGGGGACTTCGCCGAGAGTGCGGTCAAGCGCGACCTCGGCGTGAAGGACATGGGCACCTTCATCCCCGGACACGGCGGCATGATGGATCGACTCGACTCCCTCGTGCCCAACGCGTTCACCTCGTGGGCGCTGTTCACCGTGTTCCTCGGCAGCGGCATCGCCGGCTGATGGCGGCCCAGGAGCCAGGCGAGCTGGTTTTCGAGGCGCCGCGTCGCGGCAAGCCACCGGTGCACCTGATGGACCTCGACGCCTCCGCCCGGCGCGAGGCAGTCGTGTCGCTCGGCCTGCCCGGCTTCCGGGCGGATCAGGTGTCGCGCCAGTGGACGACACGCCTGAGCGATGACCCGTCCGAGTGGACCGACGTTCCGCCTCCCGACCGTGACGCCATCGCCGCTGCACTGCTTCCCCCGCTCATGACGGCGATCCGCACCATCGACTGCGACCGCGGCACGACGGTGAAGACGGTATGGCGCCTGGGCGACGGCGCGCTCGTCGAGCGCCTCCTCACCGGAGCGACCTGAGCGTGACGACGTATCTCGGGCGTCGCAGGCCGGCTGCGGCATGAATCGCCCTTCTGCGCGCCACCGGTCAGGCCTTGGCCTGACGCGCGCAACCTGTCGACCGCCGAGATCGCCGAGCAGGTGCCGGCTGGCTCGGCGCCGCAGCGCGACCAGACTGCTGGCGTGGCTTTGCCATGCGTGTCGAACTCGTCTTCCTGGGGATGGGGCGAGCCCTCGCCGAATCAATGCCGTCGTCAATGCGGTGCGACGCATCACCGATCCGCAGCCGTCCGGGCTGGGCATCGGTGCCCGCGGGGTGACGGTGTCGACGGTGGGCCTGGTCCCGAGGATCCGGCAGCTGGCCGGAGAAGGGCTGCCGGTCACGCTGGCGGTGTCCCTGCACGCCCCCGACGATGCGCTGCGCGACACCCTGGTGCCGGTGAACACGCGATGGAAGGTGGCGGACGTGCTCGACGCGGCGTGGGAGTACGCCGACGTGACGCGCCGACGCGTGAGCATCGAGTACGCCCTGATCAAGGATGTCAACGACCAGGCGTTCCGGGCCGAGCTCCTGGCCGACCTGCTCGAGGGCCGTCTCGTCCACGTCAACCTCATCCCGCTCAACCCGACACCCGGATCCAAGTGGACGGCCTCCCGTCCCGAGGACGAGCGCGCGTTCGTCCGCATCCTGGAGCGGCGCGGGGTACCCGTCACCGTGCGCGACACCCGCGGCCGCGAGATCGACGGCGCCTGCGGCCAGCTGGCGGCCGCGACGCCGTAGCCACCCGCCACCTGGGGGTAGGTGGCAGACTCTGGCCCATGACGATCTCCTCCCTCGGTGGGATGCCCGAGGAAGACCGGCCCGGACTCCTGGTGGCCCGCGTCTCGCGCAAGCCAAGTTCCTCGTCAGGGCAGCCTCTGACGATCCTCCGGCTGACCTTGGGTTTCGTGTTCATCCTCTGGTTGATGAGCCTGGCCCCCCAGACCCCGGACGACTCGATCATCTACCCGGCCGTGGTTGCCATCCTGGGCATCGTCGTCTACGTGGTGTTCTTCGTGCGGCAGATCAAGGGCGTCTACAAGGCCCGGTACCCGACTCTGCGGGCTGTCGAGGCGCTGATCCTCACGGCGGCGATGTTCCTGGCGATCTTCTCGATGATCTACGTCATCTTGTCGATCGATCACACGGACGCCTTCAGTGAGCAGCTCGACAGCTTCTCCGCCTACTACTACTCGCTCACCGTCCTGGCCACCGTGGGCTTCGGCGACATCGCCCCGCAGACGGTGCCGGCCAGGTCGGTGACCATGGTGCAGATGGCGCTCGACATCGCCTTCATCGCCGTTCTCATCCGGGTGATGGGCGGGGCCGCGAAGAAGGCCCTGCTCGAGCGCTCTCGCCAGGAGGCCAAGGCGTCCGCGCGCCGCGATGACTCATCAGCACAGTCCGATTCGCCATGAGGGAGAGCGTGTGACCGCATACCAGCAGGCCCGGGACGAGGCACTCGGCGATCCTGAGGCCTTCTGGATGCGCGAGAGTGCGCGCATCGACTGGATGGAGCCTCCGACACGGGCGCTGGATTCGAGCGCTGCCCCCCTGTACCGCTGGTTCCCCGGCGCGTGGCTGAACACCTGCGCCAATGCGCTCGACCGTCATGTCACGGCGGGTCGCGGCGCGCGCATCGCCATCCAGTACGACAGCCCGGTCACCGGAACGAAGCGCGCGATCACCTACGACGAGTTGCTCGACGACGTCTCCCGATTCGCGGATGTGCTTGCCACGCTCGGGGTCGGTTACGGCGACCGAGTGCTCATCTACATGCCGATGATCCCCGAGGCCGTCGTGGCGATGCTGGCCTGCGCCCGACTCGGCGCGGTGCACTCGGTCGTGTTCGGCGGCTTCGCACCAGCCGAGCTCGCGGTCCGCGTCGACGACGCGACTCCCACGGTCGTCGTCACGGCAAGCTGTGGGATCGAGCCATCCCGCGTCATCCCGTACAAGCCGCTGCTCGATGAGGCCCTCGTCCTCGCCCGGCACGTGCCGGCGGCGACCGTCGTCCTCCAGCGACCGCAGGTGGTGGCCGAACTCGGCGATCGAGACGTCGACTGGTCGGTCGCGATGTCAGCCGCGAGGCCGCGAGCCGCGGTGCCGGTGCGCGCTACCGATCCGCTGTACATCCTCTACACGTCGGGCACCACGGGGAAGCCCAAGGGCGTGGTGCGCGACAACGGCGGCCACGCCGTGGCCATGGCGTGGTCGTTCGATGCCGTCTACGGCATGGGACCCGACGACGTGTGGTGGGCGGCCTCGGATGTCGGCTGGGTCGTGGGCCACTCCTACATCGTCTACGCGCCGCTGATCGTCGGGGCCACGACCGTGCTGTACGAGGGCAAGCCCGTGGGCACCCCCGACGCGGGCGCGTTCTGGCGGGTGGTCGACGAGTACGGCGTGAGCGCCCTGTTCACGGCCCCCACCGCGATCCGTGCGGTCAGGAAGGAGGACCCCGATGCGCTGCTGCTCGCGCACTACGACGTCTCGAGCCTTCGCGGCCTGTTCCTCGCGGGGGAGCGGCTCGATCCCGACACCTATCACTGGGCCACCGATCACCTGGGAGTGCCGGTCATCGACAACTGGTGGCAGACCGAGACGGGTTGGCCCATCGCCGCCAACCTGCGCGGCCTGGACCCGATGCCGATCAAGCCGGGCTCGCCGACCGTCGCGGTCCCGGGATACGACGTGCGCATCGTCGACGGCGAGGGCACCGAACTGCCCGCCGGTCAGGACGGTGCGATCGTCATCCGACTGCCGCTGCCCCCCGGCACGCTGCCGACCCTCTGGGGCGACGATCAGCGCTACGTCGACTCCTACCTCAGCGTCTTCGAGGGCTGCTACACCACGGGCGACGGCGGGTACGTGGACGAGGACGGCTACGTCTACGTGATGGGTCGCACCGACGACGTCATCAACGTGGCCGGCCACCGGCTGTCGACCGGCGCGATGGAGGCGGTCGTCGCCACGCATCCCCTGGTCGCCGAGTGCGCCGTCATCGGCGTTCACGACGATCTCAAGGGGCAGGTGCCTCGCGCCTTCGTGGTCCTGAAGTCCGGAGTCGAGATCGACCCGGCGGTGCTCCAACGACAGATCGTGACGGCCGTTCGCGACCAGATCGGACCGGTGGCGGCGCTGAAGGAGGTCGTGATCGTTCCCGGCCTGCCCAAGACGAGGTCCGGCAAGATCCTTCGGCGCACGATGCGGGGCATCGCCGACGGTCGTCCCGAGCTGGTGCCCAGCACGATCGAGGACGTCCGCGTTCTCGACGCCATCAGTCACCTCCTCACGGGTGGAGGGCAGGGCGGGGAGCCACCCCCGCGCCCGTGAGGATTGGATACAATCCGCGGGTGGCTGGTGCTCTGGACGGACTCGTGGTCGCGGACTTCTCGCGCGTCCTTGCCGGCCCCTACGCGACCATGCTGCTCGGCGACCTCGGTGCAACCGTGATCAAGGTCGAGCGACCCGGCACCGGCGACGACACCCGAGAGTGGGGCCCGCCCTACGCGCCCGGCGGCCAGGCGACCTACTTCCAGTCGGTCAACCGCAACAAGGCCTCCATCGCCCTGGACCTCGGCGTCGACGCCGACCGCGATGTGGCGGTCGCGCTGGCGAGGCGGGCGGACGTCCTCGTGGAGAACCACCGCCCGGGCGGCCTGGACCGCTTCGGGCTCGGCTACGAGCAGGTGGCCGCCACGAATCCGTCGATCGTCTACTGCTCGATCAGCGGGTTCGGGTCGGGGGCCGGTCGTGACCTGCCGGGCTACGATCTCCTCGTCCAGGCCATGGGCGGGCTGATGAGCATCACGGGAACCAGCGAGCCGACGAAGGCCGGTGTCGCCGTGGTCGATGTTCTGACCGGACTGCATGCCGCCGTGGCGGTCCTGGCCGCCGTGCACCACCGCGACGCCACCGGCGAGGGGCAGCGGATCGAGGTGACGTTGCTGGGCAGCCTGCTGTCCTCGATGGTCAACCAGTCGTCCGCCTTCGTGGGTGCGGGGGTCGTCCCGGGCTTCCTGGGCAACGCGCACCCGTCGATCGCCCCGTACGAGGTGTTCGCGACGGCCGACCGCTCGATGATCATCGCGGTCGGCAACGACGCTCAGTTCCGCAAGCTCACCGCTGCCCTGGGGCGCCGGCCATGGCCGACGATTCCCGCTACGTCAGCAATGCGGTGCGGGTCGCGAACCGGACCGACCTCAAGGCCGAATTGGAGCGCCTGCTGGCGGCCAGAGGTGCCGACGACTGGCAGGCGGTCATCACGGCGGCCGGAGTGCCCTGCGGGCCGATCAACGACATCGCGCAGGGGTTCGCGCTGGCCGAGCGCCTGGGCCTCGGGACGATCGTCGACGTCGACGACGCTCGTCGTGGGCAGGCCCAGCCGCAGGTGGCCAACCCTTCTGCGCTCTCGCGAACGCCGGTGTCCTACCGGTCCGCACCGCCCATGGTGGGGGAGGACCGCGAGGCGGTGCTGGCGCTGCTGGGCCTGAGCCCGGAGCCGGGATGACGGCCGAACGCCGGGTCACGGCGCAGGGTGTGGTCCTGGCCTCGCTGCGCACCGACCTGCTCACCGGCGTGCTCGGGCCGGGGGACCAGATCGTCCAGGAGAGTCTGGCCGAGCGCTACGGCGTGAGCCGGGTTCCGCTGCGGGAGGCGCTCAAGACGCTCGAGTCGGAGGGGCAGGTCGTCTACTTCCCGCATCGCGGGTACTTCGTCGCCGAGCTGAGCGTCGCGGACCTTCTCGAGGTCTACCGCCTGCGCGGACTGCTCGAGGCGGAGGCCATCCGGCATGCGGTGCCGACGCTCAGCGACGCCGACGTGGCGGCCCTGGCCGAGTTGGCGGCACTCGTCGACGAGGCGGCTGCCGACGAGGACGTGCTCGCCATGACGTCGGCCAATCGCCGGTTCCACTTCGCGCTCTTCGATGCCGGGGGGCTGCCCCGGCTCTCCCGGCTGCTGCACCAGTTGTGGGACGCCACGGATGCCTATCGGGCGCTGTACTTCCAGGAGCAGGTCAATCGCGATCGCGTCGGTGGCGAGCACGCCGACATGCTCCTGGCCCTGCGCGCGCGCGACGCCGAGGCTTTGGTGCGCCAGCACGACGCCCACCGCGACCACTCGGTGGGCACGGTGCGGGCCATCCTCGAGAGGCGGCCGCCTCCCGAGTGAACCGAGATCGGATACCATCCACCCAGATTGGATCCAATCGTCCGTGCCGCCACGGCGGCTGCCCCGCGACCTGCCCAGATCCGTCCCGAATCACCACGGAGGACCCATGACCCGCCCGCCGCAAGCGCCGTTCGCGCTCTTCGCCATCGATCACCTGCTGAGCGAGGAGGAGCGGGCCATCCGCGACGTCGTGCGGGAGTACGTCGACTCGGAGATCAAGCCCAACGTGGCCGACTGGTTCGAGTCGGGCCAGATCCCGGCGCGCCGACTGGCCAAGGAGCTGGGCACGCTGGGCACGCTCGGGATGCACCTGGAGGGCTATGGCTGCCAGGGCATGTCGGCCGTTGCGTACGGCCTGGCCTGCCTCGAGCTCGAAGCCGGCGACTCGGGCATCCGCTCCCTGGTCAGCGTCCAGGGGTCGCTGGCCATGTATGCCATCCACGCGTTCGGCTCGGAGGATCACAAGCAGCAGTGGCTGCCCCGGATGGCCGCCGGTGACGCCATCGGCTGCTTCGGGCTGACCGAGGCGGACTTCGGCTCCAATCCGAGCGGGATGCGCACCAGCGCGGTTCGCGACGGTGATGACTGGGTTCTGAACGGCTCCAAGATGTGGATCACCAATGGCAACGTCGCCGACGTCGCGGTCGTGTGGGCCCGCACCGACGAGGGCATCCGGGGATTCGTCGTGCCCACAGACACCCCCGGCTTCACGGCGAACGAGATCCACAAGAAGCTCTCGCTGCGCGCGTCCGTCACGAGCGAGCTCGTGTTCGAGGGACTTCGGCTGCCCGCCGACGCGGTCCTGCCCGAAGTGACGGGCCTGCGCGGACCCCTGTCGTGCCTCAGCGAGGCCCGCTTCGGAATCGTCTTCGGCACGCTCGGTGCGGCCCGTGACTGCCTCGAGACGGCCATCGACTACAGCATCAATCGCGAGCAGTTCGACAAGCCGATCGCGGCCTTCCAGCTCACCCAGAAGAAGCTGGCCGACATGGCGCTCGAACTGGGCAAGGGCATGCTGCTGGCCCTCCACCTGGGCCGGCTGAAGGACGAGCACCTGATCCGGCCGGAGCAGGTCAGTCTGGGCAAGCTCAACAACGCCCGGGAGTCGCTGGCGATCGCACGGGAGTGCCGCAGCATCCTGGGGGCGAACGGCGTCACGCTGGAGTACCCGGTCATCCGGCACATGAACAACCTGGAGTCGGTGCTCACCTACGAGGGCACCAACGAGATGCACACCCTCGTCGTCGGTGAGGCGCTCACGGGCATCGCGGCCTACCGATGAGCGCTCGGGTGCTGACGTCGATCGTCAATGGGGCGAGCGTGTCTGGTGGGGAGGCCCGGCCCGACGTGAACCCGTCCGACCTGACCGACGTGGTGGCGCAGGTGAGCGGCGCCGGGCCCGAGGTGGCTCGCGCGGCGGTCGCCGCGGCGGCGGAGGCGTTCGGCTCGTGGTCACGGACCACCCCCTGGCAGCGGGCCGAAGTGCTCGATCGCGCCGGCAGCGAGGTCATGGCACGGGCCGACGAGCTGGGCGACCTGCTGGCGCGCGAGGAGGGGAAGACCTACCCCGAGGCCCGCGGCGAAGTGGTGCGGGCCGGGCAGATCCTCAAGTACTTCGCGGGGGTGGCCCTTGCCCCTCACGGGCTCGCGCTGGACAGCGTCCGGCCCGGAATCGACATCACCGTGACCCGCGAGCCGGTGGGCGTCATCAGCGTCATCACCCCGTGGAACTTCCCGATCGCCATCCCGGCGTGGAAGATCGCTCCCGCACTGGCGTTCGGCAACACCGTCGTCTTCAAGCCGGCCGACCTGGTCCCTGCCTCGGCGTGGGAGCTCGTCGACGTCCTCAACCGCGCCGGGCTCCCGGCCGGTGTCCTGAACCTGGTCCTCGGACGTGGATCCCAGGTCGGTCCGGTGCTCACCGGCGACCCGGCCGTCGCGGGCGTCACGTTCACGGGTTCGGTTGCCACCGGCCGGGGAGTCCTTGCCGACACGGTGGCCCGCGGCGCGAAGGCCCAGCTGGAGCTTGGCGGGAAGAACCCGCTCGTCGTCACGGACAAGGCGAGGCTGGACGCGGCCGTCGAGTGCGCCATGCAGGGTGGATTCGGATCGACGGGGCAGCGGTGCACGGCCTCGTCCGTCGTCGTCGTCACCGACGGCATCCATGACGTGTTCGTCGAGGCCATGCGGCAGCGCATGTCGGCGTGGCGGGTGGGGGATGCGCGTGCCACCGGTGTCGACATGGGACCGGTAGTCGACGAGTCTCAGCTGGCCGTCGATCTCAGATACATCGAGGTCGCCAGGACCGAGGGCGCAGACGTCATCGGCGGAGATGTGGTCAGCACCGGTGCGTCAGGGCATTACCTGGCCCCCGCGCTGGCGATCGGGACCTCGGTGACGCACACGATCAACCGCGAGGAGGTGTTCGGCCCGGTGGTGGCCGTGATCAGGGTGGCCGACTACGACGAGGCCCTGGCCGCTGCGAACACCAGCACGATGAACCTGTCGGCCGGCATCTGCACCGCCGACCTGGCCGAGGCGTCGCACTTCAAGCGGAACTCGAAGGCCGGGATGGTCATGGTCAACCTGCCGACGGCCGGTGTCGACTTCCACGTGCCCTTCGGGGGTCGCGGAGAGAGCAGCGTCGGCCCGAGGGAACAGGGGACCGCCGCGGTCGAGTTCTTCACGACGACGAAGACCTCGTACACGTCTCCGGGCACCCCCTAGCCGTCCACGCTCGCCGGGTGTCCTGCACCCGTCGCCCGTAGCATCGGGTGCGTGATCACGACGCCGCAGTACCCCGACGACATCTTCACCGAGCCTGATCCGGATCCGGACACCCTGGCGAACCTCGGCCCGCTCACGCCGCTGGCAGGGGTGTGGGAGGGCCGCCAGGGCAGTGACGTCAACCCGAAGGCGCATGGCCCGGAGTTCAAGAGCTTCCACGAGCGGTTCGAGGCCCAGCCGATCGACCCGCAGACCAACGGGCCTCAGCTGCTCTACGGACTTCGTTACCGGGCGCACATGGTCGAGCCCGGCGAGGTGGGGGCGTTCCACGACCAGGTCGGCTACCTGCTGTGGGAGCCGGCCACCGGGCTGACGATCATGACGTTGGCGATCCCTCGGGGCCAGGTGGCCATGGCCGGTGGCACGGTTGCAGCGGGTGACCGCACGTTCGCCCTGCGGGCCAGCGTCGACGATCCGCACTTCGGCATCTCCACGAGTCCCTTCCTGGATCACGCCTTCCACACGACGGCGTGGCAGATCATGTTCCGCATCGGCGCGGACGACACCTGGTCGTACGAGCAGGTCACCACGCTGGAGGTGGCCGGGCAG
Source organism: Actinomycetota bacterium (assembly GCA_016717115.1). Lineage (GTDB taxonomy): Bacteria > Actinomycetota > Actinomycetes > S36-B12 > S36-B12 > UBA10649. Next base: position 124,203 of record JADKGE010000011.1, on the reverse strand, counting down.
GGCACCTTCGAGCACGTCGACAGCAACACCCTGTCGCGGGTGGGCGCGCCCACCCCGAACCCCCTCGCGCTGGCCTGACTCAGCCGGGCTCGGCGGCGAGGGCGACCGCGGTCGCAAGGTCGGCCTCGGCCGAGGCGGGGTCGCCGAGGAGGGCATCCAGGCGGGCTTGGCGCCGCCAGTTCCACGGGCTGCCGGGCTTGACGCTGATCCGCTCCGAGAGCAGCGCCCGCGCGAGGTCGGTGCGACCCGAGAGGATCGCAGAGTCGACCAGTGTCCGCTGCACGGCATCGCGCTGGGCATGACTCCCGCCGAAGTCCCCGATACGGCCTCGGATGGGAGCGAGGCCCTCGACGACAGCGTCGTGGTCGCCCCGACCGAAGTCGACGATGGCCTGGCATACCGGGATCCCGATCTCGGCAGTCATGCGCGTGTTGGTCATCGCGGACGAGGCCTCGTCGGCCCAGGCGCGGCGCCCGTCGACCAGTGCCTGTGCGTCGGCGAGCCGGCCCGCTCCGACATAGCTCATGACGGCGAACATGTCGTTGAAGGCGTAGTAGGGCTGTGTCATCGCCGGATCCCAGGCGTCCGCGAGGGCGAGCCAGCGGTCGATCTGATCATGCCCGTCCAGCAGCAGGCGCCAGAGGTATCCCGCGGCGTCGAGCATCTCCATCGCCAGGCCGTCGGAGTCGGCATTGTGCAGGACGGCGTCGTAGATGGCGAGCCCGGTGGCGATGTCGTCCACCTCGAGTCGGTAGATGCCGTAGTGCCAGGAGTTGTGCACGTTGAGGAAGTTGCCCTCCGTCCAGTCGGGGCGCCGGGCGTCCATGAAGCGCACGCCCTCGTGGAACCTGCCCTGCATCTCGTAGGTGTGCACCACCGCGTGGATGCCCCACACGTCCTTGGCGTCCAGGTCGACGGCACGCCGCCCGACGGACTCGGACCGGTCGTAGTGGCCCGCCTCCTCGAGTCCGAAGGCGTACATACCGAGGACGACGCCCAGATGCGGATCGTCCGGGCGCCACGACGTCAGGGCCGAGCCGATCCGGTCGCGAAGGGTTGCCGCGTCGCCGGAGAAGAAGTCGATCTGATGGCCGACGGCCAGCGCGAGCGCATCGCGCGGATGCTCGACGGTGACCTCCCGCAGGATGCGTCCCGCCCGCGACATGTCGCCGCTCAGCCAAGCCTGCGCGGCGGACACATGCGCGTGCTCGCGTGGCGTCCAGCCCGAGTCGTCGGTCATGCCGAGGTAGTCGGCAAGGGTGCGTCTGGCGCTGGCCGCGTCGGCCGGCTCGGTGGCGAGGAGCCCGAGGTACGCCTCGAACGCACGAAGCATCGGTGCCGATGGATCGACCTCCAGCGCCGTGGCCACGGTGTCACCGATGCCGGGACGGAAGTGCAGCAGCTGGTCGAGCGCCGCGTCGTACAGCGCCGGTACCTCGGTGGCGGCGCTCATCTGGTTGCCGTGCGCGTCGGTGCTCAAGGGACCTCCCATTTGCCTCTGCTAGTGACCGATCTTCCGTGCGAACATGGCCGCCCTCCTCGACGGCCGGCCCGTGCGCGCTTCCACCGAGTCGGCACTGGTCATGACCTGCAGGCCCACGTTGGCACCGACCCAGCGCAGCGGTTCCGGCTCCCAGCGCCGGGAGCGATGGTTGACCCAGGGCAGGCTGACGATGTCGGTGCGCCGATCGAGGATGAGGTCGGCGAGGGTGCGTCCGCCGAGGTTGGACGTGCCCACGCCGTCGCCGACGTAGCCTCCTGACCACGCCAGCCCAGTCGTGCGATCGAGTCCGCACGATGCCCACCAGTCGCGGGGGACGCCCAGCGGGCCACCCCACGTGTGCGTGACCGCGGCTGGCCTCACGGCGGGGAACAGGTCGGTGAGCACGTCCCACAGGGCCGCGTGAACCGAGGCGTTCTGATCCTGCTCGGGCGTGATGCGCGAGCCGAAGAAGTACGGGGCCCCGCGCCCCCCGAAGGCGATCCGGCCGTCCCGCGTGCGCTGGCCGTAGATGATCAGGTGCCGGCCGTCGGCGAAGGTCTCGCGCGCCCCAGGCCGATCACGGCCCACATCTCGTCCGTCAGCGGCTCGGTGGCCAGCATGAGGGAGTAGACCGGCGCGAGGGTGCGGGTATGGCCCTTGAGGGTCCGGGTGTAGCCCTCCGTGGCCCGAACGACGATCTCGGCCCGCACGTCGCCGTGGCCCGTGCGCACGATGCCGGGCTCGATGGCACTCACCCGCGTGCCCTCGTGGACCACGACGCCCATGTCGGCCACTGCCCGGGCCAGGCTGCGCACGAGACGGGCGGGGTGGATCGACGCGCAGTGCGGCGTGTAGGTGCCTCCGAGGACATCGGTTGCTCCTGCGCGTTCGGAGGCCTGCGCCGCGTCCAGGAGTTCGAGGTCCTGCTCGCCGAAGCCCCACGTCCGGATGGCGGCCACCTCGTCCTTGGCCGTCTGCAGCTGCAGCGGAGTGCGAGCGAGGACGACGGTGCCGCCCTTGACCCAGTCGATGTCCCAGCCCTCGCTGGCAGCGACGCGGCCGATCTCGTCGACGGTGTCGTTCATGGCGCGCTTCATGCGTACCGCGGCGTCCCGGGAGGATGCCCGCGCCAGGGCGTCCAGGCTCGCAGGGAAGAGCGCCGAGGCCCAGCCGCCGTTGCGCCCGCTGGCCCCGAATCCGGCCTGCTCCGCTTCGAGGACGATGATGCGCAGCGCCGGATCGGCCTTCTTCAGGTAGTACGCGGTCCACAGCCCGGTTAATCCGCCCCCGACGATGGCGACGTCGGCCGTCGCGTCGCCCGCCAGCGGTCCGCCGATCGGCGTCCGCAACTCGTCCGGCAACGTGTCCCACCACAAGGACAGTCGTCGAAGGTCGTCGGTCACGACCGCCTCCATTCCCGGACGGAGGAGGGCACTGCCGCGTCGGCGGGACCCTCGTGGCTGCGGATGGGTTCGCCGAAGGACTCCACGAGGGGCACCGTACCGGCCCAGACGCGGGAGAGCAGGGGGTCGGCGAGGTCGTCCGGATCGTCCGTGGGGCCACCGGTGCGGACCTTCACGGAGCACTCGTCGAGGGGCAGCTCAAGGGTCATGGTCGCCGCCAGCTCCTTGGCGTTGAGGGCGGGCGACTGTCGTCCCAGCGGCCAGGCAGCAGGTGCTCGGTGATGGTGCGCAGGGCATCGAGTTCGTCGTCGCCACTGAGGCGGCGGGCGGTGCCGATGACCACCGCCGACCGGTAGTTCATGCTCGACTCGAAGGCGCTGTGCGCCAGCACCAGTCCGTCGAGCAGCGTGACGGTCAGGCAGGTGGGGGCACCCGCGTCGAGGGCCCGGAACAGCCGTGAGCCCGTCGATCCGTGGAACACGACGGTGTCGCCCCGGCGTGCGTACGCCACGGGGATGACGAAGGGCTGACCGCCGTCGACGACGGCGAGATGGGCCACGAGCCCGGCGTCGAGCACCTGGTGGAGGACGGCCGTCTCAGTGACCGCGTTCTCCGGGATACGCCGCACCCGGGTCCTGGTGGTGGACCCGGGTGCGGATGGGGTGGACGGGGGCTCGGGCGTCACAGGAGCGACCAGGCCTCCGTCAGGACCGATCGCAGGATGCCCTCGATCTCGTCGAACTCCGGCTGCCCGATGATCAGCGGGGGAGCCAGTTGGACCACCGGATCGCCGCGGTCGTCGGCGCGGCAGTACAGCCCGGCATCGAACAGCGCCTTGGACAGGAAGCCCCGCAGCACGCGCTCCGACTCGTCGTCGTTGAGCGTCTCGCGGGTGACCTTGTCCTTGACGAGCTCGATGCCGTAGAAGTAGCCGGCGCCCCGGATGTCACCGACGATGGGCAGATCGGTGAGCTTCTCCAGGGTCTGGCGGAACGCTCCTTCGTTGTCGCGAACGTGCTGGAGGACGCCCTCGTCCTCGAAGATCTGCAGGCTGGCGAGTGCGGCCGCGGCGGCCACGGGATGACCGCCCCACGTGAAGCCGTGCAGGAACGTGTTGCGGCCGGTCTTGAACGGCTCGAACAGCCGATCGCTCGCGATCATCGCGCCCATGGGCGCGTAGCCCGACGTGAGTCCCTTTGCGCACGTGATGATGTCGGGCGTGACGCCGAACCGGTTCATCGCGAACATGTCGCCGATTCGGCCGAAGGCGCAGATGGTCTCGTCCGCGACGAGGATGACGTCGTACTCGTCGCAGATCTCGCGCACGCGCTCGAGGTATCCCGGCGGCGGCGGGAAGCAGCCGCCGGAGTTCTGCACCGGCTCGAGGAAGACCGCCGCCACGGTGTTGGCGCCCTCGAACTCGATCGCTTCGGCGATGCGCTCCGCCGCCCACAGCCCGAAGGCCTTCTCGTCGTGCCGGTACTCCTCGGCCGCTCGGTAGAAGTTGGTGTTAGGCACCTTGATGGCCCCGGGCACGAGCGGCTCGAAGGCCGCCTTGGCTTCGGGGATGCCGGTGATGGCGAGGGCACCTTGCGGGGTGCCGTGGTAGGCGATGCTTCGACTGATCACCTTGTGCTTCGTGGGCTTGCCGGTGATCTTGAAGAACTGCTTGGCGAGCTTCCAGGCCGTCTCGACCGCCTCGCCGCCTCCGGTGGTGAAGAAGACGCGATTGAGGTCGCCCGGTGCGTAGCCCGCGAGCTTCTCGGCGAGCTCGATGGCGCGGGGGTGCGCGTACGACCAGGTCGGGAAGAACGCGAGCTCTTCGGCCTGCTTGGCCATCGCCGCGCCGATCTCCTTGCGGCCGTGGCCGAGCTGGTTGGTGAACAGGCCGGCCAGGCCGTCGAGGTAGCGGTTGCCCTGGTCGTCCCAGATGTAGGCGCCCTCGCCCCGGACGATGATCGGCACATGGCCCGAGCCGTCGTAGTAGTGCGAATGGCGGGTGAAGGCCATCCACAGGTGGTCGCGGGCCTTGTCGGCCATGAAGTCGGCGCCGGGCTCGGTAATGGGCTGCGGAGTGCTTGTCATCGTGTTCCCCAGGTGTAGATCTGCTTGCGCAGTTTCAGATAGACGAACGTCTCGGTGGAGCGAACGTCCGGTATGGCGCGGACCTTGCGGTTGATGATCTCCAGGAGGTGGTCATCGTCCTCGGCCACCACCTCCGCGAGGATGTCGAAGCTCCCCGCGCAGACCACGAGGTAGTCGACCTCGGGCATCTGCTCGAGCCGGTCGGCGACGGCCTCGGCATCACCGTCCACCGTGATACCGATCATCGCGGCGCGCGAGAAGCCCACCTGCAGAGGGTCGGTGACGGCCACGATCTGCATGACGCCCGATTCGTGGAGTCTTTGCACCCGCTGGCGGACCGCGGCTTCCGAGAGCCCCACGGCCTTGCCGATGGCCGCATAGGGCCGCCGACCGTCCTCCTGCAACTGCTCGATGATGGCCTTCGAGACATCGTCGAGCGGCGTGGTCGCAACTCGGTCGCGGGGAGGCATGACGGCCATGATGGGCTATCACTGCTGACTAAGGCAAGCGATTCCGCGGCGAATTGCCGAGAAAACTGCGAATTCCGTATCCAGGCAGGGAACCGCGCCCCTCTCCCGCCGTTCGGAGGCAGCGGCCGGCGACCATGGCCAGCCGTGCGTGATCATCCGCGTTCCGGTCGGGGCTCGCGGTCGCGAGCCGGTCGACCTGGACCAGTGGCGTGACGCCGACGATCCGAAGCCATCCGTGAGCGCATTCGTGTGCCGCTCGACCGGGTGCCCGGCGTACACTCGGCGCGAACTGGAGGCCGTTGCCGCCGCTGAGGCCGTCGGCGTTCACTGTCATGCGTTACTGGGAAGCGATTGAGGAGAGTCATGGGTTCGTATGCAGTTGTAGATCCCCACACCGGTGAGCACGTCAAGACGTATCCGACGGCGACTGACGCCGAGGTCAGCGAGGCGGTAGCGGCCGCGGCTGCGGCTCACGCGGACTGGGCGGCTCGGTCGATCGCGGAGCGCGCCGCCGTCGTGCGGCGCATCGGTGAGCTGCACGCCGAGCGGTCGGAGCAGCTGGGCAGCATCATCATGCGAGAGATGGGCAAGGCGCTCGCAGACGCGATCGGGGAGGTCGAGTTCAGCGGCGCCATCTACACCTACTACGCCGACAACGCCGAGAGCCTTCTCGCCGACAAGCCCATTGCGGACCTGGACGGGGAAGGCTCGGCGTTCATCCGATCCTCGTCGGTCGGCACCATCCTTGGGATCATGCCGTGGAACTTCCCGTACTACCAGGTGGCACGGTTCGCCGGCCCGAATCTCGTGCTGGGCAACACGCTTCTTCTCAAGCACGCGTCGCAGTGCCCTGAGTCGTCGGCCGCGATCGCGTCGATCTTCACCGAGGCAGGCGTGCCTACGGGCGTCTACACGAACCTCTACGCCACGATCGCGCAGGTCGCCGACATCATCGCCGCTCCCAGCGTCCGGGGTGTCTCGCTGACCGGCTCGGAGCGAGCCGGAGCGGCGGTGGCGGAGATCGCCGGACGGAACCTGAAGAAGGTGGTCCTTGAGCTCGGCGGCTCGGATCCGTTCATCCTGCTGAGCACCGACGACCTCGATGCGACGGTCGACGCTGCGATCTTCGGCCGGATGGACAACGTGGGCCAGGCCTGCAACGGAGCCAAGCGGTTCATCGTCGTTGACGAGCTGCATGACGCATTCCTCGAGCTCTTCACCGCGAAGATGCTCGCACTGGAGACGTCAGCCCCCCTGTCGTCGGCAAGTGCTGCAGCGGGTCTGGCCGAGCAGGTGGACCGAGCCGTCGCTCAGGGCGCGACATTGGCGACGGCCGGCAAGCGCGACGGGGCCTTCTTCCCGGCCGGCGTCCTCACCGGCCTCACTCCTGACAACGAGGTCTACTACGAGGAGCTCTTCGGTCCGGTCGCGCAGGTCTACCGGGCAGTGGATGAGGACGACGCGGTTCGGCTCGCCAACGACACGCCGTTCGGCCTCGGCTCCTACGTCTTCACCACCGACCAGGAGCAGGCGCTGCGCGTCGCGTCTCGCCTCGACACCGGCATGGTCTACATCAACGGAGTCGGCCTCGACGCACCCGAGCTGCCCTTCGGCGGCACGAAGGTCTCCGGATTCGGGCGCGAGCTGGGCAGTCTCGGCATCGAGGAGTTCCTCAACAAGAAGCTCGTCCGGTCACTCACCTGAGGGCGGCAGCGCCGAGTTCCCCTCGTCGAGTGGTGAGACGTCGGGCAATCCGGGGGCTCGGTCTCCCCGACAACTCACCACTCGACGGGGCGGCAGATGAGAACGGCCCGGGCCTGTGGCCCGGGCCGTTCTCCTTGCTCTGTCGGTGCTAGTTGCCGCCCTCGTTGAGGGTGACCTCGATCGGCGCGAACGCGTCGCCGGTCGTGTTGAGCCCCTGAGCCGTCAGAGCCGCATTCGCCGCCTCGGCGAACTGGGTGGTGAACGCCTCGGCGGCCGGCTCGGCCGTAATGACCGTTGCGCCCTCGAGGTTCTTGGTGTTCAGGGCCACATTGACGGTCTGCGCGTACAGGGCAGGATCGAGGACGCCGACGCCGAGAGGCGAGGGCCAGATCAGCTTGTTGACCTCGTTCATCATCCACAGCTGGTGGCTGGCGCCGAGCTTCGATCCGTTCGCCGTGATGATGTCGGCGCACTCCTGCGCGTTGTCCCGGCAGTAGATCCAGCCCTCGAGGGACGCCTGCACGAAGCGCTGCGTCGCGTCCTGGTACGCCGGGTCGGCGAGCCGCTCCTCCGAGGCCCAGATGGCGTCCTGGTACATCGCGACACCCTCGTCGTTGTAGTTGACGACGTTGAAGTCCTCAGGCTTGTACAGCTCACCGGTGTCGGGGTTCTTGGCCTCGAGGACCTGCGCATACTCGTTGTAGGTCATCGCCTCGGCGGCATCGATCTCGCCGTTGAGGAGTGCCTGCATGTCGAACTGCTGGCCGACGAGCTCGACGTCGGCTGCGGGATCGAGCCCTGCCTTGGTGATCGCGGCGAAGATCTCGTACTCGTTGCCGAAGCCCCAGTTGCCGATCTTCTTGCCCTTGAAGTCCGCCGCTGTCGTGATGTTCTTGTCAGCGAACGACACCTGCAGCGTGCCAGAGCGCTGGAACACCTGTGCCACGTTGGTGATGAGAGCGCCCTGCTCGCGCGAGGCCAGGGCCTTGGGCACCCAGGAGATCGCGAAGTCGGCGCCACCTTGGGCAAGGACCGTCTGCGGGACGATGTCGACACCGCCCTCGAGGATGGTCACGTCGAGGCAGTTGGCCTCGTAGAAGCCCTTGTCCTTGGCGGCGTAGTACCCGCCGAACTGGGCCTGGACGAACCACTGGAGCTGCAGGCTGACCGGCGTCAGCTCTGCGCATGCCTCGGCCGCAGCGGACGAGGCCGGGGCAGCCGACTCGGAGGCGGCGGTCGACGCCGCTGCCGACGCGGCAGCAGACGATGCCGGAGCCGCGGCCGATGTCTCGGACGACGTGCTACTGCTGCTACATGCGGACAGGGCAAGGGCACCCACGACGGCGACGCCCGTGAGGGCCCCCCATCGACTGCGTGCGATGTGACGCATACTTCCTCCTATTGATGGTTGTTACCTGTGTGGGGTTGTGGAGTCCGGCGTTCAGTTGTGGTGGCTGCGGCTCGTCCACGGAGCCGTCCAGCGTTCGAGGGCCAGCACGGTCAGGTAGAACAGCAGCCCCAGGATGATCGACGCGACGACGTACGCCCAGGCCCTTCCGTAAGCCGTGTTCGCGGCAGCCGACGTGATCCGGCTGCCCAGACCCGACTGCGGTCCGCCGAAGTACTCCGCGACCAGAGCCGCGATGACGGCCAGTGGTGCGGCGATCTTCAGGCCGGTGAAGAAGAAGGGGATGGCGTTCGGGACGCGCAGCGCGCGCAGCACCGTGCGAGGCCTGGCGTTCATCGAGCGCATCAACTCCAACTGGACGGGCTGCACCTGGATGAGTCCGCGAGTGACGTTGACGAACATCGGGAAGAACACGATGATCACCGTCACCAGCACCCGGGGAGTGCGGCTCGTGATGTTGAACATGTTGTTGAGAAGCGGGGTCAGGGCAATGATGGGCACAGCCGCAAGGCCCGCGGCAAGCGGCGTGACCAGATTGTTAACGACGACGAACCGCTGGGCGAGCAGCGCGGCCAGGATCCCCAGGACCGTGCCGAACATGAGTCCGAGCAGAGCGGTCGTGCCCGTGTACAGGGCGGCGGCCCACATCAGGCCGACATCCGAGAAGAAGTTGCTCGCGATCAGGCTGGGTGCCGGCAGGAGGTAGGGCTTGATGTCCTGGATGACGACCAGGAGCTGCCAGGCCGCCAGCAGGACGACCGCGATGAGGACCGGGGGCCACACCGACCGCAGGCGCTGGCCCATCAGACCTCCCCGACACGGGACCGCACCGCACCGCTCGTCCGGCCGCGCAGCGCTTCGCGCACCGCCGTGACGGACTCGAAGAAGACCTCCGCCTCGCGCGTGTCCTCGTTGCGCTGCCCGAGGTTGACGGAGATCACGTCGGTGATGCGTCCGGGCCGCGCGGACATGACCACGACGCGATCGGACAGGTACACCGCCTCGGGGATGGAGTGGGTGACGAAGATGATGGACTTGCCCGTCTCCTCGCGGATACGGAGAAGCTCGTTCTGCATGCGCTCACGGGTCATCTCGTCCAGGGCGCCGAACGGCTCGTCCATGAGCAGCAGCGGGGGATCGACGGCCAGGGAACGAGCGATGGCCACGCGCTGCTGCATGCCTCCGGAGAGCTCCCAGGGCCGGTGCTCTGCGAAGTCCGCCAGCTGCACCATCTCCAGCAGCTCCATGGCTCTGACCCGACGCTTGTCCTTCGACCAGCCCTGGAGCTCGAGGGGGAGCTCGACGTTGCGCCGCACCGTCCGCCAGTCGAAGAGGGCGGCCTGCTGGAAGGCCATGCCGTAGCGCTGGTCCTCGCGTGCCTGCGCCGCCGTCATCCCGGCCACCTGGATTGCTCCCTGGGTGGCGTGGGTGAGGTCGGCGATGACCCGAAGCAGAGTGCTCTTGCCGCAGCCCGATGGGCCGATGAGCGAGACGAACTCACCGCGCGTGACCGTCAGGTCGATCTCCTGCAGCGCCGTGACCTCGTTGGCGAGTCCGGGGTTGAAGACCTTCCAGACCCCCTCGGCGCGCACGGCGACCTCGGTCGTGGTCGCTTCGCCGGTCGGCTCAATGCTCATGCGCGGCTCTCCTTGGGGAGGTTCCTCGTCAGGTAGACGTCGAGGGCGGTGACGATGGCGGCGGCGATCAGGCCCATGCAGATCGCCCCGAAGACGGCGACGTAGACCTTGGCGGGCTGCGCCGTCGCCTCGCGTGCGTACTCGACGATGAGGCGCCCGATGCCGCCCTTGACGCCGGTGGAGATCTCGGCGACCACCGTGCCGACGACCGCGGCGGCGGCCGAGACCTTCATGGCGGGAACGAGATACGGCAGCGAGGCGGGGAAGCGCAGCTTGAACAAGATGGCCCGCTCCGTGGCGGCGTACGACCTCATCAGCTCGAGCGCGGTGGCGGTAGGGGCCTGCAAGCCACGCAAGGCGCCCACGCTCAGTGGGAAGAAGGCCAGATACGCGGCGATGAACATGACGGAGTAGGTCGTGTTCCACTGGACGGGGCCGACGCTGATGCGGTTGCCGATACCCGTGATGAGGGGCGCCAGGGCGATGAGCGGGACCGTCTGCGACGCGATCACGAAGGGCAGCAGCCCGCGTTCCATGAAGGCGAAGCGCTGCATGACGATGGCCAGCAGCAGTCCGACCGAGACGCCGATGATGAATCCGCCGAGGGCGATGAGAAGCGAGTAGGCCGAGGCAGCGACCACCGCCTCCAGGACCGTGGTCTCGGAGCCGCGGACCTCGGGCTGGCCGACCCCGCCGATCATCGTCCACACATGCGGCATGGCGGAGTCCGACGTGTTCATGGGGAGGCTGATGACGCCGCCGAGCCACTTCACCAGCTCCCACATCAGGACGCTGATCAGGACGCCGCCCAGTGCCCACATGACGCCGAGAGCGCCCCGTTTGAGGCGGCGCACGACAGTGCTCTGCCGGTGAGGGCGAACGGGTCTCGCGGCTGCCACGGCGACATCTTCGGTCACGGACGTTTCGCCCCCATTACGCACGCGTTCCCGCCATCGTCCGGACGGGGATCAACTGGTCGCCCGGAGGTGCTCCTGGACGGCGGGGATGACCCGCTCGCCGTACTGAGCCAGCGTGTGGTCCTTGTCGTCGTGCTGGAGGTACAGGGCGAACTGGTTCACGCCCAGCGCCTGGAGCTCCTTGAGGCGCTCGACGTGCGCCTCGGGGGGTCCGATGATGCAGAACCGGTCGACGATCTCGTCGGGCACGAAGTCCGTGTGGGTGTTGCCCGCCTGCCCGTGCTCGTTGTAGTCGTAGCCCTGACGGTTCTTGATGTAGTCGGTGAGGGCCTGGGGGACGGCTCCGCCGTTCTCGCCGTACCGCGCCACGATGTCGGCCACGTGGTTGCCCACCATGCCGCCGAACCAGCGCAGCTGGTCGCGGGCGTGGGCATGGCCTTCAGCGGAGCCGTCCGTGACGTAGGCCGGCGCGGCGACGCAGACGTAGACGTCGTCGGGATTGCGGCCGGAGGCCTCGGCGGCGTCCTTCACCGCCTTGATCGTCCATTCGGCGATCGAGGGGTCGGCGAGCTGCAGGATGAAGCCGTCGCCGACCTCCCCTGCGAGAGCGAGCACCTTGGGCCCGTAGGCCGCGACCCACACGTCGGATCGGCTGCGCCCGGCCCAGGGCAGTCGCAGGTGGTTGCCCTTGTACTCGATCGCCTCGCCGTTGACCAGCCCCTTGATGTCCAGGACGGCCTGGCGCAGCTCGGCGACCGTGACGGGCTTGCCGTTCGTGACCCGCACGGCCGAGTCGCCGCGCCCGATCCCGATCACGGTGCGATTGCCGTACATCTCGTTCAAGGTGGCGAAGACCGAGGCAGTGACGGTGATGTCGCGCGTTGCCGGATTGGTCACCATCGGGCCGACGATGACGTTGCGTGTCTCGTCGAGGATCTTGCTGTAGATGACGTACGGCTCCTCCCACAGGATGTGCGAGTCGAACGTCCACACGTAGGAGAACCCGTAGGTCTCGGCACGTTTGGCGAGGTCGACCACTCGCGCGGCCGGCGGCGTGCACTGCAGAACGACTCCGATGTCCATGGGTGGCCTTTCGCTCGTGGGGCTGTCGGTCGGTGGGTGCGGGTCGGTCAGCGGGTGCGGGGGAAGCCGAGGTCGACCGTCGACGTGGCCGGGTCGGGCCAGCGCGACGTGATGGTCTTGGTACGCGTGTAGAACTCGACGCCGGCCGGCCCGTAGATGTTGGCATCGCCGAAGATCGACGCCTTCCAGCCGCCGAAGCTGTAGTAGGCCACCGGGACGGGGATCGGGACGTTGATCCCGACCATCCCGACCTTGATGTCGTACTGGAACTGCTTCGCGGCGCCCCCGTCGCGGGTGAAGATCGCCGTGCCGTTGCCGTACTGGTGACGGTTGATCAGATCGACCGCCTCGTCGTAGGTATCGACGCGCACGACCGACAGGACCGGGCCGAAGATCTCGTCGTCGTAGGACTTCATCCCCGGCGTGACGTTGTCGATGAGGGACACGCCCAGGAAGAAGCCGGCCGCGGGAAGGTCGGCGTCGCGACCGTCGACCACCACGGTGGCCCCCTCGGCCGGAGCGCCCTCGAGGTAGGACGCCACCTTGTCGCGGTGCTCCCTCGTGATGAGGGGGCCCATCTCCGCGTTGGGGTCTGTGCCCGGCCCGACCTTGAGCTTGGGCAGCCGCTCGGTGACCGCGTCGATCAGCCGGTCGCCCACGCCGCCGACGGCAACGACGACCGAGATGGCCATGCAGCGCTCTCCCGCCGATCCGTAGGCCGCGCTGACAGCCGCGTCGGCAGCCATGTTGATGTCGGCATCGGGCAGGACGACCATGTGGTTCTTGGCGCCGCCGAGGGCCTGCACGCGCTTGCCGTTGGCCGTTCCGGTGGCGTAGATGTACTTGGCGATAGGGTCGAGCCGACGAAGCTGACCGCTTCGATGTCGGGGTGCTCAAGGATCCGGTCGACCGCGGTCTTGTCGCCCTGGACCACGTTGAAGACGCCGTCCGGCAGTCCTGCCTGCTTGAGCAGGTCGGCCAGCAGCAGCGCCACGGACGGATCCTTCTCACTCGGCTTGAGGATGAAGGTGTTGCCCGTCGCGATGGCATTGGCGAACATCCACATCGGCACCATGGCCGGGAAGTTGAAGGGCGTGATGCCAGCCACGACCCCGAGGGGCTGCTTGATCGAGTACACGTCGACCCCGCCGGAGACGCCCTCGGAGTAGCCGCCCTTCAGCATCGCCGGTATGCCGCAGGCGAACTCGATGTTCTCGATTCCCCGGGCCAGCTCGCCGGCCGCGTCGCTGGGCACCTTGCCGTGCTCGATGGACACCAGCTCTGCGATCTCCTGCCGGTGCGAGACCACGAGCTCCCGGAATCGGAACATGACCTCGGCGCGGCGGGACAACGACGCGGCCCGCCAGTCCGGGAACGCCGCCTTCGCTGCGGCGACCGCCAGATCGACCTCGGCGACCGATGCCAGGCCGACCGCCGCCTGCTGCTCCCCGGTGGCAGGGTTGAAGACGGGGCCGGTGATTCCGGACGTCGACGGAACGAGGGATCCGTTGATCCAGTGGTCGATGGTGCGCACGGCGTGTACTCCGATCTCGATGGCTCGATGCGAGGGTCAGTGCAAATGGGAGGGGGATGGGCACCCCGCAGGGCGCCCATCCCGTAGGTGCGTCAGATGAGGTACTGCGACAGCCCGCGTCGCAGGTACCGGCCGTGGCCCTTGGTACCCAGGTACTCGTTGTCATCGACTACGACAGTGCCGCGCGAGATTACCGTATCGACGTGGCCGTCGATGTCGAAGTTCTTCCAGGCTGAGTGATCCATGTTCATGTGATGCGTCTTGTTGAGGCCGATCTCGGTTCGACCCGAGGGGTCGTAGATGACGATGTCGGCATCCGATCCCGGTGCGATGACGCCCTTCTGCGGGTAGAGGCCGAACATCCGCGCGGGGGTCGTCGAGCACAGTTCGACCCAGCGCTCGAGGGTGATCCTGCCGTCGACCACGCCCTGGTAGATGAGGTCCATCCGGTGCTCGACAGAGCCGATGCCATTGGGGATCTTGGAGAAGTTGCCGACGCCGAGCTCCTTCTGCTCCTTGAAGCAGAAGGGACAGTGGTCGGTGCTGACGATCGACAGGTCGTTCGTGCGCAGGTAGCGCCAGAGCTCGTCCTGATGATGCTCGGCCTTCGCACGCAGCGGGGTCGAGCAGACCCACTTCGCCCCCTCGAAGCCGGGCTGGGACAGGTGGTCCTCCAGGGACAGGTACAGGTACTGGGGGCAGGTCTCCCCGAACACGTTCCAGCCCTCGTCCTTCGCGCCCTGGAGCACCGCGACCGCCTGCTTGGCGGACATGTGCACGATGTAGAGGGGGGCGCCGGTCAGTCGGGCGAGCATGATCGCGCGGTTGGTGGCCTCCGCCTCGGTCTCCCACGGACGCGTGAGCGAGTGGTAGCGGGGATCGGTCTTGCCCTCGGCCAGCGCCTGCGCGACGAGGACATCGATGGCCATCCCGTTCTCGGCGTGCATCATGATCATCGAGCCGTTGGCGGACGCGGTCTGCATTGCCTTGAGGATCTGTCCGTCGTCGCTGTAGAAGACGCCCGGATACGCCATGAACAGCTTGAAGCTGGTCACGCCCTCGTTCACGAGCTCGTCCATCGCCTTCAGCGAGTCGTCGTCGACTCCGCCGACGATCTGGTGGAAGCCGTAGTCGATGTGGCAGTTGCCGGCGGCCTTGGCATGCCATGCGGCCAGCCCGTCCTGGACCCGTGCGCCCTGCACCTGAACGGCGAAGTCGATGATGGTCGTGGTTCCACCCCATGCGGCCGCCCGAGTGCCCGTCTCGAACGTGTCCGACGCGAACGTCCCACCGAAGGGCAGTTCCATGTGGGTGTGCGGATCGATGCCCCCCGGGATCACGTACTTGCCGGACGCATCGATCACCCGCTCGGCCTCGGACTCCAGGTTCGAGCCGAGTCGGGTCTCGCCGGGCGCCATGATGGCCACGATGCGCTCGCCGTCGATGAGCACGTCGGCCGCGATGGTGCCCTGCGGTGAGACGACGTTGCCGTTCTTGATGAGAATCGTCATGGAGTGCCTCCTGTTCTAGGGCCGGACCAGGTCGTCGTAGGCATCCGGTCGGCGGTCACGGTAGAACTGCCAGCGGTTGCGAACCTCGGTGAGCAGGTCCATGTCGAGGTCGCGAATGATCAGTTCGGGCTTGTACGGGTCGCCCTTCTCGCCGACGTAGTTGCCCTCGGGATCGATGAAGTAGGACTGTCCGTAGAAGTCGTCCTCTCCGAGGTCCTCGATGCCGACCCGGTTGATCGCGCCGACGTAGTACTCGTTGGCCACGGCCGCGGCCGGCTGCTCGATGCTCCACAGGTACTGGGAGAGCCCGCGGGAGGTGGCCGACGGGTTGAAGACGATCTGCGCACCGTTGAGGCCGAGTGCCCGCCAGCCCTCCGGGAAGTGCCGGTCGTAGCAGATGTAGACGCCGATCTTGCCCACCGCGGTGTCGAAGACCGGGTAGCCGCCGTTGCCGGGGCGGAAGTAGAACTTCTCCCAGAAGCCGTTGACGTGGGGGATGTGCTGCTTGCGGTACTTGCCGAGGTAGGTGCCGTCCGAGTCGACGACCGCCGCAGTGTTGTAGAGGACTCCGGGCTGCTCCTGCTCGTACATCGGCAGGATCATCACCAGGCCGAGCTCCTTCGCCAGGGACTGGAAGCGCTCGGTGGTGGGTCCGGGGATGGACTCCGCATACTCGTAGTACTGCTTGTCCTGCACCTGGCAGAAGTACGGTCCGTAGAAGAGCTCCTGGAAGCAGATCACCTGGGCGCCGGCGGCGGCCGCCTCGCGGGCGTACTGCTCGTGGGCGACGATCATCGACTCCTTGTCACCTGTCCAGTTGGTCTGCACCAGTGCCGCGCGTACGACGGTCATGCGTTCCTCCTTCTGGTCGCACGCTCGTGGGAGCGGCATCGTGGGTGGGACTGCGCCTTTTGTGATTCTTGACCTTAGACACTTTCGAATGTGTTACAACGGCGTTTCTGCAAGAATCCGGCGGCGATCGGCGGGCTCCGGAGAGCGACGGGCCGTCGACAACGGGGCATGGGAGGCACCATGGCGCTGACCATCGTGCCGACCGACGGGTCCGGCGACCCGGCGGTCTCGCTCGTGGCTGGCGCGGTCCTCGACAAGTCACCGAAGGGCATCGCGGCGGCCGTCCACCGGCTCATTCGTGCGGGCACTCTGGAGACCGGCGACCGGCTGCCGACCGTCCGCGACCTCGCCAAGGAGCTCGGCATCAGCCCGGCAACGGTCAGCGAGGCGTGGCAGGCCCTGGCCGCCGTGGGCGCCATCCAGGCGCGTGGACGGGCGGGCACCTTCGTTCGCACCACGGTCGAGCCCACGCGCCCGGCCCGCTACCTGGGCATCGGCGGGGCCCCGCTGGCCGAGGGCATCAACCTGTCGACCGGCACGCCCGATCCGCTCCTGCTGCCGCCGCTGCGGGAGGCCCTCGAACGCGTCGTCGCGCGCTCGGGCTCGTGGACCACCAGCTACCTGGACGATCCCGTGCTGCCGGAGCTCGAGACGCTTCTGCGTCGCAGTTGGCCGTTCGTGCCGGCGCGCCTGACGGTGGTCGACGGTGCCCTCGATGGCCTGTCCCGGGTGGTCGATCAGGTGATTCGACTCGGTGACAGGGTGGCGATGGAGAACCCGGGATTCCCGCCGCTGATCGACCTCCTGGAGCGCAGCGGCGCCGAGATCCTGCCGCTGGCCATGGACGACGAGGGGATCGTCCCGGCATCGCTGGCCCAGGCCCTGGCCGTGGAGCCGGTCGCCGTGTTCCTGCAGCCGCGCGCGCAGAATCCCACGGGGATCAGCATGAGCACCGCTCGTTGCGCCCAGCTCGCGCAGGTGCTGAGCACCTCGCGCGCGCTCGTCGTCGAGGACGACCACTCGGGGGACATTGCGACGGGCGAGGACGTGAGCCTCGGCAAGCACCTCCCGGACCGGACTGTGCACATCCGCAGCTACTCGAAGTCCCACGGCCCCGACCTTCGGATCGCGGCGGTCGGCGGATCGGCCGACATCGTCGACCCGATGGTCTCGCGACGGATGCTGGGACCGGGATGGACCAGTCGGCTCCTGCAGGCGGTCCTCGTCGAGCTGCTCACCGATCCGGCCGCGATCGCCGCCGTGCGCAGGGCCCGGGCCACGTACGCGATGCGCAGCCTCGCGGTTCGCGCCGGCCTCGCCGGCGAGGGAGTGGTCAGCACGACCGGCGACGGGATCAACGCCTGGGTTCAGGTGGTCGACGAGAGGGCCGCGCTCATCACCTTGGCCGCACTGGGCGTCCGGGTCTCGCCCGGCTCGCCCTTCATGGTGACCGCCCTGCCCAGCACCCACGTGCGGGTCACCACCGGGGTGCTGGACGAGCACGACGCCGCCCAGCTCCAGCATGTGATCTCCGCGCTGGCGGCGGCCGCCAAGGCCGAACCGACCCTTCGCGGCGTCTAGCGGGATTTCGCGGCGAAATAGGCGTTTTTCGACGATTTCCATTGCGGAAGCGTTACGTTCCCGTGTTTTCCGGCGTCCAAGCCTTGTCTGGCGGTGGCTTCCGTGGTTGTATTCGGCAATCCGCACGGGGGTGAGGCCGCGAACGCAATCGAGGAGGATCCGTCCGGTGACCCTTGCCGTCTTCGCCGGTGGCCAGTCGACGCCGGGCTCCTCGTCGGAGACCTTCGACGTCGTGAACCCCGCCGACGACACCGTGGTCGAGTCCATCCGCATCGCGGATCCCAGCGACGTCGAGCGCGCTGTCGCCTGCGCGTCCGCGGCATTCGGCGACTGGTCGAGGGCGGCGCCCGTCGAGCGCTCGACCGCCCTGCACCGACTGGCGGCGCTGCTGGAGGGGAAGGCGGCCGCCTACGCGGCCGCTGAGACCCAGCAGACGGGCAAGCCCATCCGGCTCACCACCGAATTCGACGTCCCCGGCTCCATCGACAACGTGTCCTTCTTCGCGGGAGCGGCCCGGCACCTCGAGGGCAAGGCGTCCGCCGAGTGGGACGGTGTGCACACGTCGCTCATCCGTCGAGAGCCGATCGGTGTGGTCGGATCCATCGCTCCCTGGAACTACCCGCTGCAGATGGCCATGTGGAAGATCCTGCCGGCGATCTCGGCCGGCAACACCATCGTGCTGAAGCCCGCGGAGATGACGCCGCTCACGTCGCTCATGCTCGCGGAGGACTGCATGGCGGCCGGTATCCCGGCGGGTGTGGTCAACGTGGTGATGGGCGCCGGACGAACGGTGGGGGAGGCGTTGGTCGGCCACCCCGACGTCTCCATGGTCTCCTTCACGGGATCGACTCCTGTGGGTCAGCGGGTCATGGAACTGGCGACCGCCACCATCAAGCGAGTCCACCTCGAACTCGGCGGGAAGGCTCCGTTCGTCGTGTTCGACGACGCGAATCCCGAGGCTGCAGCGCATGGTGCGGTGGCGGGCGCTCTCATCAACGCGGGGCAGGACTGCACGGCCGCGACACGCGCCTACGTCCAACGACCCCTGTACGAGGCCTTCGTCTCGGCCGTGGCCGACCTGTTCGCCGGCGTGCGCCTCGGCGATCCGACGGATCCCGCCACGGACATGGGTCCACTGATCTCCCGGCGTCACCAGCAGAGCGTGGCGGGGTTCATCGATCGTGCTCGAGGCTATGGCGCGACGATCGTCACCGGTGGCGAGATTCCCGGCGGCGATCTCGCTCGGGGCGCCTTCTACCGGCCGACCCTCGTCACGGATGTGGCCCAGGACTCCGACATCGCACGCAACGAGATCTTCGGTCCCGTGCTGGTCGTCATCCCGTTCGACTCCGACGACGAGGGCATCGCGCTCGCGAACGACACTGTCTACGGGCTCGCGGCCTCGGCGTGGACGACCGACATCTTCCGTGGGCTTCGCGCCCAGCGGGAGATCAAGGCCGGGTGCGTGTGGATCAACGATCACATTCCGATCGTCAGCGAGATGCCCCACGGCGGCTTCAAGCAATCAGGCTTCGGCAAGGACATGTCGATGTACTCGTTCGAGGAGTACACCAACGTCAAGCACGTCTCGATGGACATCACCGGAGAGGTGCGCAAGCCGTGGCATCGCACGATCTTCGCCAACCCTGAGATCTCACAGTGACCGTCAGCACCGCACCGCGCCAGTGAAGGAAACATCATGACTCCGCAGAACCCAGAAGTGATCGCTGCCATCGCCGGCACCATGAGGTCGTCGATCTCGCGCCGGCGCCTCCTGCGCGCGGCCGGCCTCGGGGGAGTCGCCATGGTCGCGGCCGCCTGCGGCGCCTCCGACGAGGCCCTGGGCGGCGGTGGCGCGGGCGGCCAGGCCGTCGCGCAGGATGTCGGAGCGGCAGAGGACATGTCGGCGGTGGACAAGCTGATCAACTGGTCGAACTGGCCCCTGTACATCGACATCGACGACGCCACCGGCTCGCGGCCCTCGCTCGAGGAGTTCCAGAAGCTGACCGGCTTCGAGGTGGTCTACACGGAGGACGTCAACGACAACAACGAGTTCTACGCGAAGGTGCGCACCCAGTTGGAGCAGGGTCAGGACATCGGCCGAGACATCGTCGTCCTGACCGACTGGATGGCGGCGCTGTGGGTCCAGAACGGCTTCGTCCAGAAGCTCAACAAGGACCTCATCCCCAACTGGACCAACCTGGTGCCGAAGTACCTGTACACGTCCTGGGATCCGGGTCGCCAGTACTCCCTGCCCTGGCAGTCCGGGTTCGGCTGCTTCGGGTGGAACAAGGGCCAGCTCAAGGAGGCCCTCGGCACCGACACCCTCGTGTCGGTCGACCAGCTGTTCGACCCCAAGCTGAAGGGGCGTGTCTCCGTCCTCTCCGAGATGCGCGACACCATGGGGGTCCTCCTGGCTGCGCAGGGAAGCGACCCCTCGAACTTCACCGACGACGATTTCAACAAGGCGATCGAGACGCTCACGCAGCAGGTCGACAACGGCCAGATCCGCCAGGTCACCGGCAACGACTATGCGGGCGCGCTCGAGTCGGGCGATCTCATCGCCGTCATCGGCTGGTCGGGCGACATGATCCAGCTGGGGCCCGACTTCGGAGTGGGTCTGCCCGAGACGGGCGGCACGCTGTGGACCGACAACATGATGATCCCTGCCCTCGCGGCCCACAAGCGCAACGCCGAACTGCTGATGAACTACTACTACGACCCCGAGATCGCCGCACAGGTGGCCGCGTACGTCCAGTACATCTGCCCGGTCGACGGTGCCCAGGAGGCGATGAGGAGTATCGATCCCGCCCTGGCCGACAACCAGTGGATCTTCCCCGATGCCAAGACGCTCTCCCAGTCATACGTGTTCATGACGCTGACGGAGGAGAAGGACGTCGAGTACCAGCGGGCATTCCAGAAGGCGATCGGTGGCTAGCGTGCAGGCACTGCGATGCGGGAAGAGGGTCCAGTGAGCGACGAGACTCGCCAGGTCGACGACCTGCGGATGACCAGCCTGACCAAGAAGTTCGGCGACCACGCCGCGGTCGATGACCTCACGCTGACGATCCCCGCGGGCTCGTTCTTCGCGCTCCTCGGCGCCTCCGGATGCGGCAAGACCACGACGCTTCGCATGGTGGCCGGCCTGGAGGACCCGACCTCGGGATCCATCTTCATCGGGGAGAGGGACATCACGCACCTGCGGGCCTTCGAGCGCCCGGTCAACACGGTGTTCCAGTCCTACGCGCTCTTCCCGCACCTCGACATCTTCGAGAATGTCGCCTTCGGGCTTCGTCGTCGGGGCGTCAAGGACGTGAAGGCCACGGTCGAGTCGATGCTCGAACTCGTCGAGCTGTCACCGATGGCGCGTCGCAAGCCCACCCAGCTGTCCGGTGGTCAGCAGCAGCGGGTCGCCGTCGCGCGGGCGCTCATCAACCGTCCGGACGTCCTCCTGCTCGACGAGCCGCTCGGCGCCCTGGACCTCAAACTGCGCCGACAGATGCAGATCGAGCTGAAGCGCATCCAGGTCGAGGTCGGGACGACCTTCGTCCACGTGACCCACGACCAGGAGGAGGCCATGACGATGGCCGACACCGTCGCCGTCATGAACTCCGGACGGATCGAGCAGATGGGGCACCCGGCCGACATCTACGAGCTGCCGCGCACGGTGTTCGTCGCCAACTTCCTCGGGCAGGCGAACCTCATCGTCGGCACCCGGGCCGGCAACGCCGGGGCCGACGTGGTGGTGTCCTCGTTCGGGCAGTCGTTCGCGGTCCCCTCCGAGCGCGTCTTCGCTGCCGGAAGCGACCTGATCGTCGGGGTGCGTCCCGAGAAGATCACCATCCTCGACCTGGTGGATGCCGGACGCGTCCCTGAGCACCACAACCGGATCACCGGGCGGGTCACCGACGTCTCGTACACGGGCGTCTCGACCCAGTACCTGGTGAAGGCGCCCTGGGAGCAGGAACTCATCGTCTTCGAGCAGAACGTGGTCGTCGGGGATCGCAGCGAGGTGGGCGACGAGGTCGTCCTTCACTGGTCGCCCAAGCACACCTTCGGCCTCGACGGCTCGAGTGGCACCACTGTGGGGGTGGACCCCGAGGTGCTCGAGCTCGAGGCCGTCAACCAGTCGCTCGTGGCCGACGACGCGGAGGCCTGACGATGGCTGCCGCCGTGCCGCAGGCTGGTGGGCAGGCGCCGCCGGCGAGCGTCGTCCAGCGGAAGTCACGCACGGGCTACGTCCTACTGTTCCCGGGGATGGCGTGGCTCGCGGTGTTCTTCGCCATCCCGCTCGTCACGCTCTTCGCGACCAGCCTGCAGTCGCCAATCGAGGGTCGCACGGGCCGATACAAGCCGGGTCTCGAGATCGGCAACTACGCCTCCGCCCTCAGCGAGTACTGGCCGCAGTTCCTCCGGTCGTTCCTCTATGCGGGGGTCGCGACCGTCCTCGCGCTCGCCATCGCCTACCCGCTCGCCTACTTCATCGCCTTCCGCGCTGGGAAGTGGCGGTCGCTCATGCTCGTGCTCGTCATCGCTCCGTCGTTCGCGTCCTTCCTGCTGCGCACGTATGCCTGGAAGACGATCCTCGCGGACGAAGGCCCGATCACCAGCACGCTGAACGCCCTGCACCTGCTGCCCGACGGGCGGATCCTGAACACCTGGATCGCGGTCATCGCCGGCCTCACCTACAACTTCCTTCCCTTCATGATCCTGCCGCTGTATGCGGCGCTCGAGAAGATCGACCCGCGGTTGATCGAGGCGGCCAGCGACCTGTACGCCTCGCCTCAGACGGCGTTCCGCAAGGTGACGTGGCCGCTGTCGATGCCAGGCGTGGTCGCCGGCACGCTCCTCACCTTCATCCCGGCGGCCGGTGACTACATCAACGCCGAACTCCTGGGATCGCCGAAGAACCGGATGATCGGCAACGAGATCCAGACCAACTTCATCGAGTACCGCGACTATCCGACGGCCAGCGCGCTCTCGTTCATCCTCATGACCATCATCCTCGTCATGGTCTTCACCTACATCCGCCGAGCGGGAACGGAGGACCTGGTCTGATGCGCTGGCTCCGCAAGAACCTGATCGGCATCGTGGCCGTGCTCGTGCTGGTGTACCTGTTCATCCCGATCGCCGTCATCATGGCTCTGTCCTTCAACAACCCCAAGGGCAAGTTCAACCTGAGCTGGAACGAGTTCTCGCTCGATGCGTGGACCGACCTGTGCGGGGTCCCGGGTGTCTGCTCGTCGTTCGTCACCAGCATCGAGATCGGTCTCGTCGCCACGCTCGGCGCCACGCTGCTGGGGACGATGATCTCCTTCGCCCTCGTGCGGTACCGATTCCGAGGTCGCTCGACCACCAACCTGCTGATCTTCCTGCCCATGGCGACCCCTGAGGTGGTCATGGGTGCCAGCCTGCTGGCGCTGTTCCTCAACATGCGCCTGCCCCTGGGCATCGTGACCGTCACCGTCGCGCACGTCATGTTCATCATCTCGTTCGTCGTGGTGACCGTGAAGGCGCGCCTGCAGGGCATGGATCCGCGGCTGGAGGAGGCCGCCCGTGACCTCTATGCGAACCCTCGTGCGGTCTTCCGCTACGTGACGTTCCCGCTGGTGCTGCCCGGGATCCTCGGCGCGGCCCTGCTGGGCTTCTCGCTGTCCTTCGACGACTTCATCATCAGCTACTTCAATGCCGGCACCCTTGTCACGTTCCCGATCTTCATCTGGGGTGCCGCGCAGCGCGGCATCCCGGTGCAGGTGAACGCGCTCGCCTCGCTCGTCTTCCTCGTCGCGCTCGCCATCGTGCTGGGCGGTCAGTTCCTCGGACACCGTCGTCGCAAGGCGCTCGAGAATCCCAAGCCGATCCTGGTCGACACGCTCTCCCGTTCCTAGCGCGTAGAATCGCCACATCGATCCGGCCGCGGCCGGCAGCGACACCTCGAGGGGACTGGTGGGACAACGCAGGACCTGCGTGCTTCCTTCGCCACCGTCACCAAGGAGTAGTCCGTGTTCTTCACTTCCGAGCCCAGCGCCGCGGCCCTCGAATCACTGGCCGGCACTCGGCATTCGGCCTACTGGCTCGACCGGGCCGAACGACCACCGTCGACCCCTGAGCTGGTGGGCTCCGAGACGGCCGACCTGCTGGTCGTCGGCGGAGGATTCACCGGCCTGTGGGCGGCGCTGCTGGCGAAGCGGGCCGACCCAGGTCGTGACGTCGTTTTCGTCGAGGGTGGCCGGGTGGCGGAGGGTGCCACGGGCTGCAACGGAGGCTTCGTTTCTGTTTTGCTGACGCACGGACTGGCGAACGGACTGGATTGCTGGCTGGACGACATGTCGATCCTGTTGCGTCTGGGATGGACGTCCAGGTGCTCACGGCACGCGAGGTGCGTCGCCGCGTGGACT
This sequence comes from Actinomycetota bacterium, assembly GCA_016717115.1. GTDB lineage: Bacteria > Actinomycetota > Actinomycetes > S36-B12 > S36-B12 > UBA10649. Next base: position 100,137 of record JADKGE010000011.1, on the reverse strand, counting down.
CGCCGTCCTACCAGGGCGGCACATTCGACTCTCGCGGGGTAGCGCTGGTGGATCCGGCGCGGCTGGCGTGGGGTCTGCGGGCCGCCTGCATCGAGGTCGGCGTGCGACTGTTCGAGCGCACCCCGATCCGCGGCATCACCTCGCATGACGACCATGTGATCGCGGTCTCGCGGCGTGGGGTGGTCCGGGCGGGCCGCGTCGCCCTGGCGACGAACGCCTATCCGCCGCTTCTCAAGCGACTGTCGCACTACGTCGTGCCCGTGTACGACTACGTGCTGGTGACGGAACCGCTCACCGACCAGCAGTGGGCGACCATCGGCTGGGATGGGCGCGAGGGCGTGAGCGATTCCGGCAACCAGTTCCACTACTACCGCACCACCGACGACGGGCGCATCCTTTGGGGCGGGTACGACGCCGTCTACCACCCTGGCAACGGATTCGGGCCGCAGTTCGAGCACAGCCGCGAGTCCTACGAGACCCTTGCCGAGCACTTCTTCCAGACGTTCCCGCATGTCGAGGGGCTCCGCTTCTCGCACGCCTGGGGCGGGGCCATCGACACGTGCTCGCGGTTCAGTGCCTTCTGGGGCACGGCGCACGAGGGCAAGACGGCCTACGTCGCCGGGTACACCGGGCTCGGCGTGGGCGCGTCACGATTCGGCGCCCTGACGATGCTCGACCTCCTGGACGGGAAGGCCACGGAGCGCACCGAACTGGAGATGGTCCGTACCAAGCCGATCCCGTTTCCGCCTGAGCCCCTCCGCACCTGGGGCATCAACTGGACGACGGCGGCCCTCCAGAAGGCCGACGAGAACGGTGGTCGTCGCAACCTCTGGCTGCAGGCGCTCGATCGGCTCGGCCTCGGCTTCGACTCATGAACAGCGATTGCCGCGCCTGCCTGAGTCCCGGGAAGTAGATTCCCCGCATGTCCCGATACGGCTCCCAGTTCGGCCCGGACATCACCTTCCTCGGTGTCGAATCGTGCGACCTCACCGACTCCGGCACCTTCGCGGACGCGGACGTCGTCATCGTCGGGGCGCCGTTCGACGGCGGAACGTCCTACCGCAGCGGGGCGCGGTTCGGCCCGGGAGCGATGCGGCAGGCGTGCTACCTGGGGCATGACGGGTCGCGACCGTCCCTCGCGATGCGGGTGGACGCGCTCCGTGACATCCGCGTCGTCGACGCCGGTGACGTCGAGATGTACAGCGGAGACGCCACGACCTCCTGTGCCAGCCTGGAGAAGGCGATCGAGCGGGTGGCCGGGGCCGGGGCGATACCGATCGTCCTCGGTGGCGACCACACCATCACGTGGCCAGACGTGACGGGTGTCGCGCGCGCCCGCGGCTGGGGCAGGGTCTCGGTGATCCACTTCGATGCCCATGCCGACACAGGTGACATCTCGTTCGGCTCGCTGATCGGCCATGGCCAGCCCATGCGACGGCTGATCGAGTCGGGGGCGGCGCGGGGCGACCGCTTCCTCCAGATCGGGTTGCGCGGCTACTGGCCGCCGCCGGACGTCCTGCGGTGGATGGCCGAGCACGGGATGCGCAGTTACGAGATGGCCGAGATCGTGGCTCGCGGACTCGACGAGTGCCTGACCGAGGCCTTCTCGATCGCCCTTGACGACTGCGACGGCGTCTTCCTCAGCGTCGACATCGACGTGTGCGACCCCGGTCATGCGCCCGGAACCGGAACGCCCGAGCCCGGCGGGCTGTCCGCCCGGCAACTCCTCGACGCCGTCCGGCGCATCTGCTACGACCTGCCCGTCGTGGGCATGGACGTCGTCGAGGTGGCGCCCCCCTACGACCATGCGGACATCACCGCCCTCCTGGGCAATCGCGTGGTGCTCGAGGCGCTCTCCGCAATCGCGAGGCGTCGTCAGGACGAACGCAACGGCACGACGTGGGATCCACGTGCAGCGTTGCTCACCGATCGGATCCCGGGAGAGTAGCCATGCGCATCCTTGCCGTTGGTGCCGGCGGAGTCGGCACGTCAGCAGCGCTCATCGCCGCCCGGCGGGAGTTCTTCGACCTCTGGGTGGTGTCGGACTATGACGGTGCGCGCGCCCGGGGGGTCGTTGACAGCCTGGGCGACCCGCGGTTCGTGGCGGAGCGGCTGGACGCCTCGAGTGCCGAGGAGGTGGCGGCCCTGTGCACCCGGTACGGGATCACGCACGTGCTCAACGTCGTCGATCCCCGGTATGTCATGCCCATCTTCGAGGGGGCGTTCCAGTCCGGAGCCGACTACCTCGACACGGCGATGAGTCTGTCGCGTCCGCATCCGGTGCACCCGTTCGCACAGTCCGGGGTGAAGCTGGGTGACGAGCAGTTCGCGCACAGCGACGAGTGGGCGGCCAAGGGCCGGCTCGCGCTGTGCGGCATGGGCATCGAGCCGGGACTGGCCGACGTGTTCGCCCGCTACGCCGCCGACCACCTGTTCAGCGAGATCGACGAGATCGGGATCCGCGACGGAGCCAACCTCACGGTCGACGGCTACGACTTCGCCCCCTCCTTCTCGATCTGGACGACGATCGAGGAGTGCCTCAACCCGCCGGTCATCTGGGAGAAGGAGCGTGGGTGGTTCACCACGGCGCCGTTCTCCGAGCCCGAGGTGTTCGAGTTCCCGGAGGGCATCGGACCGGTCGAGGTGATCAACGTCGAGCACGAGGAGGTGCTCCTCGTACCGCGGTGGGTGGACTGCAAGCGGGTGACCTTCAAGTTCGGCCTGGGCGACGAGTTCATCGACGTGCTGAAGGTCCTGCACAAGCTCGGGCTCGATCGCACGGATCCCGTGACCGTGAAGGGGCTGCAGGTCAGCCCCCGCGACGTGGTCGCCGCGGTGCTCCCGGACCCGGCGACTCTCGGCGACAAGATGAGCGGCAAGACGTGTGCCGGGACGTGGGTGACCGGCACGGGCAAGGACGGAGAGCCGCGGGAGGTGTACCTGTACCACGTCACCGACAACGAGTGGACGATGCGTGAGTACGGCGTTCAGGCGGTCGTGTGGCAGACCGCGATGAACCCGGTCATCGCGCTGGAGCTGCTGGCCTCAGGGGCGTGGGCGGGCGAGGGTGTGCTCGGGCCGGAGGCCTTCGACGCGGTGCCCTACCTCGACCTCATGACCGAGGGCTACGGGCAGCCGTACGGGATCCGCGAGGGGTGAAGCCGGGCAGCCGACCCGCTACTTCTCCGCGTACGTGATCTTCAGGTTCGCGAAGCGGTCGCCGATCTTGAGGCGGTAGGCGTAGGTGCCGTCGCACCAGTTGTTCTTGCTGCAGTAGGGGTTGATGTCGACGATGGCCTTGCCCTGGTTGTCGGACGTGACCTTGTTCTCGACGATCCACTTGCCGTCCTGCTTGAACTGCAGATAGACCGTCCGGGCGGGCTTCGCGGGCTCCACCGTGACCACCAGGTGAGGGAGGCTGGCCTGGTCGCCGTACTTGCTCTCCTTGAAGGTGCGCTTGGACTTCTCGGAGCCGTCGCTCCAGATCCAGAAGTACTTCTGTGCTGCCTGGACGGTCTGCGGCACGGGGGCGGGGGCGGAGGGAGCGGCGGTGGCGGGGGCACCCGCCACGCCCGCGAGGACGAGGGCGAGCGCGGCTGCGGCCGACGTCATGAACCGATGCATGAGGGTTCCTTCCCGTTGCCTGCCTGAACCTGCGTGACCACCGTACGCAGCGCGGGTCGGCGCCGTCAGTGACTTTGGGCCCGAAGGAGGCGCTCGGGCCCGGTCACGGGCGTCCCCCGAGGGCATCCGCCACGAGCGCCTCCGCATCCGCGGGGGTGAGCGGATGACCGAGCAGGAAGCCCTGCAGCCGATCGCAGCCCAGGGCAGTCACGGCGTCGCACTGCTCGATCGTCTCGATGCCCTCGGCGATGATCGTCATCCCCAGCGCGTGGCCCAGGGAGATGATCGCCGCCACGATCGCGCGGTCCCTGCCCGAGTCGATCATCCCGCCGACGAAGGACTTGTCGATCTTCAGGGCGTCGAGGGGGAAGTCGCGGAGCGCGGAGAGCGACGAGTACCCCGTGCCGAAGTCGTCCAGGGCGACGCGCACGCCGCAGGCGCGCAGCTCGTGCAGTCGCTCGCGCGTGAGGTCCGGCTCGGCAAGGAGGGCGGTCTCGGTGATCTCCAGCATCAGCTGCCGAGGCGGTGCCCCCATCCTCGACACGAGTTCGGCGACCCGGGCGGGCAGCATCGGATCGCCGAGCTGGATGGAGGACAGGTTGACCGAGAGGGCGATGTGGGCGAGTCCACGCCTCGACAGCAGGGTCATGAAGTCGGTGGCCGACTCGAGCACCCAGTCGCCCATGAGGCCCACCAGGCCGGTGTCCTCCGCGAGCCGAACGAACAGGCCGGGGTCGACCCAGCCATCGGGGCCGTCCCATCGCACGAGCGTCTCGAAGCCCGCGAGGCGCCGGTCGAGGGCTGTGTAGATCGGCTGGAAGGCGACCGACAGCTCGTTGTCATCGAGTGCGTGCCGCAGGTGGCGTTCGAGCCGGACCCGGTCGGCCACGTCGTCGTGCATGGACTGGTGGAACAGGACCGCCCGGCTCCGGCCGGCGTCCTTGGCGCGGTACAGGGCGACGTCGGCATCGCGCAGCAGGGAGGCGGCCGTCGATGAGGCATCGGAGACGGCCACGCCGACGCTGGCCGAGACGAAGGCAAGCTCCGAGTCGAGGGTGAAGGGGGTCGCCAGTGCGCGCACGATTCGATCGGCGAGCTGCATCGCCTCCTGCGGATCGGCGATGTGCTCGGTGAGGATGACGAACTCGTCACCCCCGAGCCGGGCGACGGTGTCGTGCGCCCGGGTGGCCGCAATGATCCGGGTGACCGCGGCGACGAGGAGGGCATCCCCGGCGGCGTGCCCGAGAGAGTCGTTGACGAGCTTGAACCGGTCGAGGTCGATGAACAGGACGGCCACCCGGGCGCCACCTACTCGCCGACGATCCAGGCTCCAGTGCAGCAGCTCGTGCAGGGCGGTCCGGTTGAGCAGGCCGGTGAGGGCGTCGTGGGACGCCCGCCAGGCGAGCTCGGCCTGGGCCTCGGCGCGCTCCGTGGTGTCGGTGATCGCGAGGACGCCGCCCGCCGGTCCAAGATCGTCGAAGAGGGGGGCGAAGGCGAGGTTGGCGGGGAAGCCCCTGCGAATGGGCGTCGCCAGGTGGACGTCCGCGCCCCGCCAGGCGTGCCCGGTACGGGCCGACGACACGAGCGCGTCGAACGCCGACTGGGAGGCGGCGTCGTCGGGCGCCGGTCCGAGGACCTCTCCGAGGTCCAGGCCGACCGTCGATCGGCTGGTCGAGCCCAGGAGCGCCTCCGCGGACGGGTTGAGGTCGATCACCCGACCGTCCGTGGCGACGACGACCAGGCCGATCGCGACGGCATCGAAGACCGCCTGCAACCGGTCGCGCTCCACGGCGAGCTCGGTGGCCTGCGCGCGGCGAAGCCGCTCGTTCAGTTCCAGCATCTCGCCGCTGGACAGGGCGAACGCGCGATCGTTGAGGTAGCGCTCCTGGTCGGCCTCGGCGTACGTGGCACTGATCCGGTCGAGCAGGCCGGTCAGCGCGGGCTCCTGCGGGAGGGCGTCGAGGTCGAGCCCGGCCCGGCGCATCTGACGCAGGAGCACGCGATGCCAGCGGTCCTCGACGGTGCTCATGCGTCGGGTCGCTCGGTGAGGGTCGTGAGGGTCATCGTCTGGTTGTGCAGCTCGCTCGTGCCCAGGTGCGGCGAGATCTCGCCGTACGAGTAGAAGCCGACGACTGCCGGGGCCGAGCCGAGGAACGCATGCGCCGCCTCGATCTCCTCCTCGGACCGCTGGCCGAGGACCAGCTTCCGACCCACGCACGACACCGCGATCGTCAGCTCGGGCTCCGCAACGGAACGCGTCGCCTGGTCCGCCGCGATGCCTGCTGCGTCGATCAGTCGATCGAGGGTGGTGCGCATCAGCTGTGCGGTCCATCCCTCGGGGACGTCGCCGGCGAAGGTCATGGAGGACGCGTCATCGTCGATGCCGAGGACGGTGCGCACGAGCGTCCTGTCGCCGTCGGGGGAGCGGATCGCCAGCGGGAACAGCAGGGCGCTGGCGGGCAACTGGGCTGCGCGGTCGCCGAGGTAGTCCCTGTAGAGCTCGAGCGCCGGCCGCCCGTCGAGCTCGAAGAGCACATTGCCGAGCGAGCGGGTGACGACGCGGGCGGGACCGAACCCGTCCCATCCCCCCGCGGATCCGTAGCCGACGCGAAGCCCGGGCGCCGCCAGGACCACGGCCACGGCGGCCTCGAGCCGGGCGGCGCCGGCGACGTAGACCCACGTCTGTCCGAATCGGTCGCCATCTCCTGCGAGTCCGCCGGAGATGCCGATGTACGACGGCAGCGCGGATCTCAGGCCCTCGACGAGCTCGCTGCCGTTGACCACGATCCCGTCGCCGAGGACGAACACCGTGCCCGGCACACCGGGCGCGAGCGTGGACGCCAGGCGATCCCCGAGAAGGGCGCCCAGGCCGGTGCTCGAGCCCGCCTCCTCGGCACGCGCCCACGCGACCACCGGGGTGACCGTGTCGAAGTGCGCCACCGCGACCACGAGGGGCGCGGTGACGACCTCGCCGCCGAGGATCTGACCCGCCGTCGAGCAGCCGATCACGATCGCGCTCGGTAGGACGCGCTCCAGCTCGGCGAGGGCCCCGAGGCTGTCGCGAAGGGCCGGGTCCGCGAACGCGATCACCAGCGTGTTGCGCCCGCCGGCGAGGGCACCTTCGCGCAACTCGTCCACCGGCGGGGTCCAGCCCCGTTCCGGCGTCCAGATGCCCTCGTGAACCCGCACGCGGCACCGCCCTTCTACGGCGACATCCTCGCGCAAGGACGGTCGCCGAGGCGCGCTACGACGCGGCAACCGCCTCGAAGGCCTGTTCCAGGATCGTGAGTGCCTCCTCGAGGAGATGCGTCGGCATCGTCAGAGGCGGCAGGAAGCGGAAGACGTTGCCGTAGGTGCCGGTGGTCAGCGTGATCACGCCGTGCGCATGGCAGTACCGGTTGAGCGCGCCGGCCAGGTCGGCATCGGGCTCCATCGAGCCGGGCCGGACGAGTTCGATCGCGATCATGGCACCGCGCCCGCGGATGTCGCCGATGCTGGGGAACTCCTGTGCCATCGCCCGAAGTCGAGGCACCATGACCGCCTCGATGTCCCGGGCGAGCTGGTTGGCGTCGGCGTTCTCCATCCACCGGATGGCCCCGAGGGCGGCGGCGCAGGCCACGGGGTTGCCGCCGTACGTGCCGCCGAGCCCACCGGCGTGCACGGCGTCCATGATCTCGGCGCGGCCCGTGACGGCCGCCAGCGGCATGCCGCCCGCGATGCCCTTGGCCGTGGTGATGAGGTCGGGCACGACCTGCTCGAACTCGCTCGCGAACCAGTCGCCAGTGCGGCAGAAGCCGGACTGGATCTCGTCGGCGACGAAGACGATGCCGTTGTCCTTGGCGAAGGCGGCCATCGCCGAGAAGTAGCCCTCGCCCGGGACGATGAACCCGCCCTCGCCCTGGATCGGCTCGATGATGATGGCCGCGACGTTGCTGGCCCCCACCTCCTTCTCGATGCGGGTCGTGGCGATCGCGGCCATCTCCTTGCCGCTCAGCCCACGGTCTCGGTAGGGGTACGACATCGGCACTCGGTAGACCTCGGGCGCGAAGGGCCCGAACGACTGCTTGTATGGCATGTTCTTCGCGGTCAGGGCCATGGTCAGATTGGTGCGTCCGTGGTAGCCGTGCTCGACGACGACGACGGCGGGCCGCTTCGTGTACGCGCGGGCGATCTTCACCGCGTTCTCGACGGCCTCGGCGCCGGAGTTGAACAGCGCCGACCGCTTGGCGTGGTCGCCGGGGGTGAGCCGGTTCAGGGCCTCGCAGACCTCGACGTAGCCGGAGTAGGGGGTCACCATGAAGCAGGTGTGGGTGAAGTCGGCGACCTGGCGGGCCACGCCTTCCACGACGTCGGGGTTGGCGTTGCCGACCGTGGTGACCGCGATGCCCGAGCCCATGTCGATCAGGGAGTTGCCATCGACGTCGACGAGCACCCCTCCGCCTGCCTTGGCGATGTAGACCGGGAGCATCACGCCGATCCCGTTGGACACGGCCTCGGTCTTGCGTGCCTGGAGGGCGGTCGAGAGCGGACCGGGAATCGTGGTGACGAGGCGGCGCTCCTGCGGGATGCCGTTGGTGGCCTGCGTATCGGTGCTCGTGGCGCTCATCATTCCTCCGGTGGGTTCGTCCCCCGAGCCTAGAGCGAGACGACCGGTTCCCGCCTGCTCCACAGTGGACGGTGGGAAGGCCTACTCTTGTCCGAATCGTTGGAGGTTGAAAGTGTCGTTGACCGTCGGGCAGGTGGCCGCGCTGCCGGCCCTCGGCCTCATCCTGCGGACGTCGAGCCCCTCGGTGGAGCGTGAGGTCCGCTGGGTGGCCGTCTCGGAGCATCCGGACCCCACCCCATGGCTCGAGGGGGGCGACCTGCTCCTGACCACCGGCATGTCCGTCAGGGACGATCTCGCGCACTGCCTGGCCTACGTGGAGCGCCTCGTCGCGGCCGACGTGGCAGCGCTGGGATTCGGCGTCGGACTGACCCACGCGGCGATCCCGACCTCCCTCGTGGCCGCGGCGGAGCGCGCCGGGCTGCCCGTGCTCGAGGTACCTGCCCCCGTGCCCTTCGTCGCGGTGAGCAAGGCCGTGTCGCGGCTCCTGTCCGCCGAGGAGTACGCGGAGTCGGCCGCCGCCTTCGACTGCCAGCGCCGGCTCATCCGCTCCGCCCTCGGTGAGCCCGCCGGCCAGACCACCGAGGTCGTCGGAGTGCTCGCGAAGCACGTGGGCGGGTTCTGCCTGCACCTGAATGCCCGAGGCGACGTCGTCTCGGCCAGTCCGGCGTCGGCCGCGGGCCGGGCCGTGGAGCTGGCCGGAGAGATCGACCGACTCAGGCCGCGCGGGCTGCTGGCGTCGTCGTCGATGTCCACGGCCCTCGAGCACACGGTGATCGTCCCCATCGGCGTGAAGGGGGCGGCCGACGGCTTCCTCGTGGTCGGTTCCGGTCGTCCCCTTCGCTCGGCCGACCAGGCCGTCATGAACCTCGCGGTGTCGTTGCTCTCCTGGGAGGTGTCGCGCCCGCGGGTGATGGACGAGGGCATGGATCCCTGGCGGCGCCTGCTGGTGGCCACGGCAGTGGAGCACGGGCTGCAGCACGACACCCTGACGGAGGTGGGTCTGCCGGGCCTTCGTCCGCAGCGGGCCGTGGCCGTGACCTGGCGTGGAGCAAGCGGTCGCCCGGTGCCCGACGCGGTGCTGGCGGCCGCCAACGCGACGGGGCTGGCGATGGTCGCCCGTCGCCCCTCCGGCGAGGTGAGCGGCTTCGCGGCCGTCGACGACGAGGGCCGGCTCCCGGACGAGCTGCGTGCCCTTGTCGCCACTCCCGGCGTGCACAGTCTCGGGGTGTCCTGCGTCCTCGACCTCGCCGAGTCGGGCAACGTCCGGCAGGCGATCGAGCAGGCCGACCGGGCCGCGAGCCTCGGCACCGGACTGAGCACCTTCGGCGACGAGCCGGCCAGGGGCCTGGCGTCCCTCATCGACGCGGCCACGGCCACCGCCTGGGCCGTGGGGTACCTCGGTGATCTCATGACGACGAGCGAGGGGCCTGAGCTCATGAGCACCGTGCGCGCGTGGCTGGACCAGCACGGTCAGGTCGACGCGGCCGCTCAATACCTCGGCATCCACCGGCACACGGTGCGACACCGGTTGCGCCGGGCCGAGGCGGTGCTCGGGCGATCGCTGGACGATGCAGCCGTGCGGGCCGACCTGTGGTTCGCGCTGGACGCGGTGCGGTCCGATGACCGCGGTGCCGCGCCGGCCCTCGGGTCGCCGTGAGGAGCCCGGTCCGGGATGGGGCCTACCCTTGGGGGAGAACCGCCGACGATCGGAGAGGGTTATGACCGACACGCACCTCAACAACCATCACCGGGACACCCTGTCGGCGTTGTTCGCCCACCCGACGAGCCACAACATCCGGTGGGTCGACATCGTCAGCCTCGTTGGGGCTGTCGGCGAGGTCGAGGAGAAGCACGACGGGCGGTTCCGCCTCACGGTTGGCAGTGAGAGCGAGGTCTTCGACCGCACCCACGGCAAGGACGTCACGATGGAGCAGATCACCGACCTGCGCCGCATGCTCAGCCACGCGGGCTACGGGGCCTCCGCAGGCAAGCCACCAGGCGCGGAGGACTGACCTTGGCCATCGGCAGCGGCGTACGGCGGATCGTCATCCTGGGCAGCACCGGGTCCATCGGCACGCAGGCCCTGGACATCGTTCGCCGCAACCCCGATCGGTTCCAGGTGGTGGGCCTGTCCGCGGGCGGCGCCAACATCGACCTGCTCGTGAGCCAGGCCCTGGAGTTCGGGGTGGCCGTGGTCGCCGTGGGTCGAGCGTCGGTCGCGGCCGACCTGCAGCTCGCGCTGTACGCCGCCGCCAAGGACCGCGGTTATGCCCACGGCAACTTCCCGATGCCGCAGATCCTGGCCGGCCCGGACGCCAGCACCGAGATCGCCCGCTGGGACGGGGACGTCGTGCTCAACGGGCTGGCCGGCGCGGCCGGGCTGCAGCCCACTCTCGCCGCCCTCGAGTGCGGGCGCGTCCTGGCCTTGGCCAACAAGGAGTCGCTCATCATCGGCGGCCCGCTCGTCAAGGCGATGGCGGCTCCGGGCCAGATCGTCCCCGTCGACTCGGAGCACTCCGCGCTCGCCCAGAGCCTGAGATCAGGGGAGGCGCACGAGGTGCGGCGTCTGGTGCTCACCGCGAGCGGGGGTCCCTTCCGAGGTTGGGACCGGGCGCAGCTCGACGGGGTCACGCTCGCTCAGGCCCTGGCGCACCCGACCTGGGACATGGGCCCGCTCGTCACGATCAACTCGGCCACGCTGATGAACAAGGGCCTCGAGATCATCGAAGCTCATCTGCTGTTCGACGTGCCCTACGACCGGATCGATGTCGTGGTGCATCCCCAGTCGGTCGTCCACTCGATGGTGGAGTTCGTCGACGGCTCGACGATCGCCCAGGCGAGCCCACCGGACATGCGGATCCCCATCGCCATGGGGATGGCGTGGCCCGAGCGGGTCCCCGACGCGGCCCCCGGCTGCGACTGGTCGCAGGCGACCTCGTGGGAGTTCTCCCCGCTCGACGACGACGCGTTCCCCGCGGTGCGCCTGGCACGGACGGCAGGCCGGGCGGGGGGAACCGCGCCTGCCGTGTTCAACGGTGCCGACGAGGCGTGTGTCGCTGCCTTCGTCGCGGGCGACCTGTCCTTCGCCCGGATCGTCGACACGGTCGCCCGCGTGGTCGACGAGCACCTGGCGGGTGCCGTCGACGATGACGGATCGGCGTGGGTGTCCGGGAACAAAGTGACGCTCCCGGACGTCATTAGTGCAGACGCTTGGGCGCGCCGCCGTGCCACGGCGATCGTGCGGGAGACCACTGGGGAGGCAACGCGTGCTTGAACTGCTGGGCATCGTCCTGTTCGCCCTCCTGATCGCGCTGTCGATCGCGCTGCACGAGGTCGGGCATCTCCTGCCCGCAAAGAGGTTCGGCGTGAAGGTCACCGAGTACATGATCGGCTTCGGCCCTACGGTCTGGTCCCGCGTCAAGGGGGAGACGCGATACGGGCTGAAGGCGGTTCCGCTGGGCGGCTACATCCGGATGATCGGCATGCTCGCGCCCGCGCCCGACGGCACCTCACGGTCGATGAGCACCGGCCGCTTCGCCGTCATGGTCAACGACGCACGACGGCAGTCGGTGCAGGAGATCCTGCCGGGTGAGGAGGATCGCGCCTTCTACCGGCTCCCGGTCCGCAAGCGGATCGTGATCATGCTCGGCGGCCCCACGATGAACCTCATCCTCGCGTTCCTCCTGTTCGCGATCGTCCTGGTGGGCATCGGGCTGCCGCAGCCCACGTTGCAGGTCAGCAACGTCGCCGCGTGCACACCGTCCCTCAGCCAGCCCACGGGCCAGACGCTTCCCTCAGGGCAGTGCCCCACCGGCACGGAGCCGTCGCCGGCCTCGTTGGCGGGCATCGAGCCGGGCGACACCCTCGTCGCCATCGACGGCCAGCCCACCACCAGCTGGGACGACACCACCGCCTGGATCCGGGGGAACGCGGGCGCCGAGGCCATGTTCACCGTCGAGCGCCAGGGCCAGTCCATCGACCTGCCCGTATCCGTCGCCACCGCGGAGCGCCCGGTGGTCGACGACCAGGGCGTGGCCACGTCGGAGACGATCACGGCCGGATACGTCGGCATCGGGCCCGAGTTCGCCTGGGTCGCCCAGCAGTGGTCCTCGGTCCCGGCGTACATGTGGGATATCACGGTCCGCTCCGTGCAGGCCCTGGTCATGCTGCCCGTCAAGCTGTACACCCTGGTCACCGAGACCCTCATCGGGGGCGGCGAGCGGTCTCCCGACAGCCCGGTCAGCGTCGTCGGGGTCAGCCGGCTCGGCGGCAACATCGCCGCGATGGACGAGCCCATGGTCGCCAAGGTGGCCACGTTCCTGGGCCTGGCGGCATCGCTGAACCTCTTCCTCTTCCTGTTCAATCTGCTGCCGGTGCTGCCCTTGGACGGCGGTCACGTGGCCGGGGCCCTCTACGAGGCGGCCCGTCGACGCGTCGCCCGGTGGCGGGGGCGTCCCGATCCGGGGCCGGTCGACATGGCCAGGCTGCTGCCGGTCGCCTACGTCGTGGCCGGGGCGTTGCTCCTCATGGGCGTCATCGTCATCTGGGCGGACCTGGTCAAGCCGATCTCGCTGGGCTGAGCCGACCGCGCATCCAGCCGTCATAATGGGCGGGTGACCGTCAACCTCGGCATTCCCTCCGCGCCACCGCCCGTCGTCGCAGCGCGCCGGACCACCCGCCAGCTGCTGCTGAAGCACCCCACCCACCCGGTGGCCGTGGGCGGCGATGCCCCGGTGAGCGTGCAGTCGATGTGCACGACGCTCACGTCCGACGTCAACAGCACCCTCCAGCAGATCGCTGAGCTGACGGCCGCTGGGTGCCAGGTGGTGCGAGTGGCGGTACCGAGCCAGGATGACGCCGACGCCCTGCCGGAGATCGCGCGGAAGAGCGGCATCCCCGTCATCGCCGACATCCACTTCCAGCCGAAGTACGTCTTCGCCGCGATCGAGGCCGGCTGCGCGGGCGTGCGCGTCAACCCCGGCAACATCAAGCAGTTCGACGACAAGGTCGGCGAGATCGCCCGCGCGGCCAAGGACATGGGCACGCCGATCCGCATCGGCGTCAACGCCGGCTCGCTCGACAAGCGCCTCATCGAGAAGTACGGCAAGGCGACGCCCGAGGCGCTGGTCGAGTCCGCGCTGTGGGAGGCCTCGCTCTTCGAGGAGCACGACTTCCGCGACATCAAGATCTCCGTCAAGCACCACGACCCCGTTGTCATGATGCAGGCGTACATGCTCCTGTCGGAGCGATGCGACTACCCGCTTCACCTCGGCGTCACCGAGGCCGGGCCGACGTTCCAGGGCACGATCAAGTCGGCAGTCGCGTTCGGCGGGCTGCTCAGTCGGGGAATCGGCGACACCATCCGCGTCTCACTGTCCGCGCCCCCCGTCGAGGAGGTCAAGGTCGGGCTCCAGATTCTCGAGTCCTTGAACCTGCGTGCCCGTGGCCTGGAGATCGTGTCGTGCCCGTCCTGTGGCCGAGCCCAGGTGGACGTCTACACCCTGGCCGAGCAGGTCACGGCCGGGCTCGAGGGCCTCGAGGTGCCGCTTCGCGTCGCCGTGATGGGCTGCGTCGTCAACGGCCCGGGGGAGGCGCGCGAAGCCGATCTGGGGGTTGCGTCGGGCAACGGGAAGGGACAGATCTTCGTGAGGGGCGAGGTCATCAAGACCGTTCCTGAGGCGCAGATCGTCGAGACCCTGATCGAGGAGGCCCTGAAGCTGGCGGAGGCCATGGGCGACGAGTCCGGTTCGCCCGTGGTCACCGCGTCCTGAGCGGGCACAGAGCCGACGCATGACGATTTCCGAGGTCGTGGGGTCCGTGCGCCCGGTTCTGGCGGCTGACCTGGCGGCCGTCACCGCGCTCCTCGACGCCGACCCGGTCGCCAACTGCTTCGTCTCCTCACGCGTGCGCACGGCCGGTCTGGACCCGTGGCGACTCGGCGGCGACATGCTGGGCTACTTCGACAACGCCGGGCTGCAGTCCCTCGTGTACTGCGGCGCCAACCTCGTGCCGGTGGCAACGACGCCGGCGTCGCGGGCAGCCTTCGCCGACCGCCTTCGGCCGCAGGGTCGACGGTGTTCGTCCTTCGTCGGTCCGGCCGAGGAGGTGCTGGACCTGTGGCGCCTCCTCGAGCCGGCCTGGGGCCGCGCCCGCGACGTCCGCGCCCATCAGCCGGTCATGGTGCTCGACGCCGAGCCCAGGGTGCCGATCGACCCGCAGGTGCGGCTCGCGTCGCTCGCCGACCTCGACCTGGTGGTGCCGGCATGCGTGGCCATGTTCACGGCGGAGGTCGGCGTCTCGCCGGTCACCGGCGGTGCCAGCGGCGCCTATCGGGCGCGCATCTCCGAGATCGTGAGCGACGGGCGCAGCTTCGTGCGCATCGAGGACGACGTCGTGGTGTTCAAGGCGGAGGTCGGTGCGGTCTCCCAGGACGTCTGCCAGGTGCAGGGGGTCTGGGTCGACCCCCGCTATCGCGGGAGGGGGCTGTCCGAGTCCGGGATGGCGGCGGTCGCCGTCCTGACCCGCGCACGCATCGCACCGGTGGTCTCGCTCTACGTCAACGACTACAACACCGCGGCCCGGAAGGCCTACCGCGCCGTGGGGTTCCGCGAGCAGGGTGCATTCGCCACCGTCCTGTTCTGACGACGGTGGCTAGGGTGGGGCCGTGATTCTTCGGATGTCGACCCTGTTCCTGCGCACCCTTCGCGACGATCCCGCCGACGCGGAGGTGCCCAGCCACCGGCTGCTGGTGCGCGCCGGCTACGTGCGCCGCGTCGCGCCGGGAGTGTTCACCTGGCTGCCGTTGGGCTTCCTCGTGTACCGCAACGTGGAGAACGCCGTCCGCGAGGAGATGGACCGTGCCGGATTCCAGGAGGTCCACTTCCCCGCGTTGCTGCCTCGGGAGCCGTACGAGCTGACGAACCGCTGGACGGAGTACGGCGACACCCTGTTCCGGCTCCAGGACCGCAGGGGATCGGACTACCTGCTCGGCCCGACGCACGAGGAGATGTTCACCCTCCTGGTCAAGGGCGAGTACTCGTCGTACAAGGACCTCCCCCTGGTGATCTACCAGATCCAGACCAAGTACCGCGACGAGGCACGCCCCCGCGCGGGCATCCTCCGCGGCCGTGAGTTCGTCATGAAGGATTCCTACTCGTTCGACGTGGACGACGCTGGGCTCGAGGTCTCCTACCAGCGGCATCGCGACGCCTACATCGCCACCTTCGACCGGCTCGGCCTCGAGTTCGTCATCGTCTCGGCGATGTCCGGGGCGATGGGCGGCTCGGCCAGCGAGGAGTTCCTGGCCCCGACCGACGTGGGCGAGGACTCGTTCGTACGGTGCGCCACGTGCGGCTACGCGGCCAACGTCGAGGCGGTCGTCACCCCCGCCCCGACGCCGCTCGACGTCGACGGCGTGCCCGCTGCTCACGCCGAGCAGACGCCCGACACGCCGACCATCGAGACGCTCGTCGCCGTGTCCAACGATCGGGCCGATCTGGCCCGAGCCGACCGGCCGTGGACGGGCGCGGACACCCTGAAGAACGTCGTGTTCATGCTCACCGCTCCGGACGGCACGAGGAGCCCGCTGGCCATCGGCCTGCCCGGCGACCGCGAGGTCGATATGAAGAGGCTGGAGGCCGTGCTGGTGCCGAGCGTGGTCGGGCCGTTCGAAGAGGCCGACTTCGCGGCGAACCCGGCCCTGGTCAAGGGCTACATCGGGCCGCAGGCGCTCGGCGAATCGAGCGCATCGGGCGTGCGCTACCTGGTCGACCCACGCGTGGTCGACGGCACCCGGTGGATCACCGGCGCGAACACGAAGGGACAGCACGTCTACGACCTCGTCGCGGGTCGGGACTTCACGCCCGACGGCACCATCGACGTGGCCGACGTGCGTGACGGCGACCAGTGCCCGTCGTGCGGAGCGGCGCTCGAACTGGCGCGCGGCATCGAGATCGGGCACATCTTCCAGCTGGGCCGCAAGTACGCCGAGGCCCTGGGCCTGAAGGTGCTCGACGAGAACGGCGAACTGGTCACGGTCACGATGGGCTCGTACGGCATCGGCGTGTCTCGGGCCGTCGCGGCGGTCGCGGAGCAGTCGCATGACGACAAGGGGCTCATCTGGCCCCGCGAGATCGCGCCCGCCGACGTCCACCTCATCGCGACCGGCAAGTCCGACGAGCCCTTCGAGGCTGCCGAGCAGATGGCCGCGGAGCTCGAACGCCTCGGCGTGCGCGTGCTCTTCGACGACCGACGGGGCGTGTCGCCCGGGGTGAAGTTCAACGACTCCGAGCTCATCGGGGTGCCGACGATCGTCGTCATCGGCAAGCGCCTCGTCGACGGCTTCATCGAGCTGAAGGACCGGCGCACGGGCGAGCGCACCGACATCGCGATCGACGGCGGCGCGGCCGAGATCGCCGACCTCGTGCTGGGTTCCGGCTGACATGACGATCCGGGGGGTCATCTTCGACTGGGGCGGCACGCTCACCCCCTGGCACGACGTCGACCTCTTCGCGCAGTGGTACGCGTACTCCGAGGTCTACGACCCGGAGCATGCCTCCGCGCTCGCCCATCGCCTCTGCGAGGGCGACCAGCAGCGGTGGCGTGTGCAGCGCGAGTCCCACGGATCGATCTCCACCGGTGCCCTCGATGCCCTCTTCCTCGACGAGGGCATCGACATCAACGGAGCCCGGCACCTGCGGGCGTTGGGCAGCTACCTGGACTTCTGGGCGCCCCACACCTACGCCGACCCGGACGCGAAGGACGTGCTCGCCGCGCTCAGGCACCGCGGCTACCGGGTCGGGGTGCTGAGCAACACGATGTGGCCGCGGGTGCACCACCAGGAGGTGTTCGCGCGCGATGATCTGGACGTCCTCATCGATGCGGCGGTCTACAGCAGCGAGCTCGAGGTGGCCAAGCCGCATGCCGAGGCCTTCCGCGCGATCCTCACCGCACTCGATGTCACGGCCGAGGAGTCGGTGTTCGTCGGCGATCGGCTCTGGGACGACGTGATGGGCGCCCAGCAGGTGGGCATGCGGACCATCTGGATCCCTCACTCCCAGATCCCCGCCGAGCACGTTCCCGACGGTTCGGCCCGTCCCGATGCCACCGCCCATCGCCTCCTCGACGTCTTCACGATCGTCGAGTCCTGGCAGGCATCCGCCGTCGACTCCTAGCCGGCGTGGACGCCCTGAGCTTCCCCGACCCGGGGATCGTCCTCGCCCTGTGCCTGGCCGCCGGCCTCGCGGGCTGGGTCGACGCCGTCTCCGGTGGTGGGGGCCTCCTGCAGTTGCCCGCCCTGCTCGTCGCCCTGCCGTCGTCGAGTCCGGTGGAGGCGATTGCCACGAACAAGCTGAGCAGCATCCTGGGCACCTCCGCCGCCACCGTCACGTACGCCCGCAAGGCACCGCCGGATGTGCGCACGGCGCTGCCCATGGCGACGGCGGCGTTCATTGGCGCCGCCCTGGGCGCCACCACGGCCAGCCGCATCCCGTCGGAGGCGTTCCGGCCGATGATCGTGGCGATGCTCGTGGGCGTCTGGCTGTGGACTCTTGTCAACCCGGCGATGGGCCGGACGCAGGCGCTGCGGTGGCAGGGGCGCCGGCGGCACTACGCGGTCGCCACCGTCGCCGGCCTCGCCATCGGGTTCTACGACGGGCTGCTGGGGCCGGGCACCGGCTCGTTCCTCCTGATCGTCCTCGTCGCCGGGTTGGGCTACTCGTTCCTCAATGCCTCGTCGACGGCCAAGGTGGTCAACCTCGGCACCAACCTCGCCGCCCTGATCGTCTTCGGCCTGACCGGATCCGTGCTCTGGGCGCTCGGACTGCTGATGGGCGCCTGCAATGTCGTGGGTGCCGTGATCGGTGCCCGCATGGCGATCCGCCGAGGCAGCGAGTTCGTCCGCATCGTCTTCCTGACCGTGGTGGGCCTGCTCATCCTTCGGCTCGGGTGGGACCTACTGCACTGAGCCGGTGGGGAAGGCCTGCGGCGGCGCGCCCCAGATGACCGCGCGCATCGCGCACTCCGCTCCGGTGCGTGCCGCCCAGCGTCGATCGGCGTCGGTCGTCGCCGCCGCGGCATCGGCGTACAGCCCGACCAGGCGGTTGTCGACCAGCGCCATGAGCGCCCGGGCGGCGGCGGCCGAATCGACGTCGGCCGGGAGCTCGTAGGCGGGCGCGGGCGGCGGCGGGGTTGCGGAGGCTGCGACGAGGTCCGCAGCAGCGCGGTCGCGATTGGCCCGGTGGGCATCGAGGCCGGTCAGCGCCCGGCGGCGGCCCCCGTCGGCAAGGTGGGCACCGGCCACGGAGTACCCGAAGATGGCGGCGTCCTCCCCGCTCACGACCGCGGCGAGCGCCTCCGAGGGCGTCATACCGGCACGTCCTTCAGTGCGGGAATGTGGGATCCCTCGGAGGCCGCGATGAAGGCGAGGGTCCGGGCGACCTCGGGGGATGGCGCAACGACGCAGGCGTCGATGCGCTGTCGCATGGCGGCGCGCTCGGCAGCGATGAGCGCCTGCACGGCAGCCTTCGGGTCGGCCGTCGAGGAGCCGGCAGCCGAGGGGCCGGCAGACGAGGCGGCCGGGCCGGGGTCCGGGGCCGCACCCGTCAGGGCGGCGATGTGCTCGACGTGCTGGTCGCGCAGGGGCTGCAGGGCGGTGCGCAGGCTGGGCAGGGTGGCGATCGTCTCGTCGTAGAGGGCGATCAACGCCCGCTCGTCGGCCACCACGACGTCGGCGGGGCTCGGGGAGGGCGCGGCGCCGGTGGGCGAGTCCGGCGTTGGCGACGACGAGCAGGCGCCGATCACGGCGGCCGTGCCGAGCAAGGCCGCGCCGATCAGGCCCTGGCGCCGAGTGACGATCCGCGGGGTGTCCCGTACCGATGCCGGGACGCCAGGGTCGGTCATGTGCCAAGAATGGCACGCACTCGGTACAGTTCCCGAGACGACCACAACTGATCGACCACAACAGGATCCCGGGAGGCTTGATGTCACCATCCGCCGAACTCGTGCGGACCGGCCTTCGCGGACCGCTCGCCGACATGGGCGTCGACCTCGAGGACGTCGAGGTGGTCAAGGCCGGCCGTCGGCACGTCGTACGCGTCGTCGTCGACCGTGATGGGGGAGTGGACCTCGACCTCGTGGCCAGCGTCAGCCAGCGCGTCTCCGAACTGCTGGACGCACCTCCGCTGTCGGACCAGCTGCCCGGGCCCTTCGTGCTCGAGGTGACGTCTCCCGGCGTCGACCGTCCGCTGACCGAACCGCGCCATTGGCGGCGGGCCCGAGGCCGTCTGGTCCAGGCGACGATGGCCGATGGTCGCATCGTGGCGGGACGCGTGATCGACGTGCCCACGGACACGCTGGCCATCGTGAGCACCGACTCCGGTGATGTGACCGTGACGATCGCCGACGTCGAGCAGGCGCTCGTCCAGGTGGAGTTCAACCGCGCCGATGCACCCGTAGACGCGGATGCAACCGAAGACGCGGATGCGCCCGAGGACGAGGAGTAGTCGAGATGGACATCGACGTCAGCGCCCTCAAGGCGCTCGTACGGGAGAAGGACCTGTCGCTCGAACTCGTCGTCGAGACGATCGAGCAGGCGCTGCTCGTGGCCTATCACCGCACTGAGGGTGCCGCGACCAAGGCGCGCGTGACGCTGGACCGGAAGTCCGGCCACGTCACCGTGTGGGCGGCGGAGACCGACGAGGAGGGGACGATCGTCCGCGAGTTCGACGACACCCCTGACGGTTTCGGCCGCATCGCCGCGACCACGGCTCGGCAGGTGCTGCTGGCCCGCCTGCGCGAGGCGGAGGGCGACGTCACGTTGAGCGAGTTCACCGGGCGCGAGGGCGACCTCGTCTCGGGCGTCGTCCAGCAGTCGAGCAACCCGCGCATGGTTCGCGTGGACCTCGGCAAGGTGGAGGCCAACCTGCCGCCGGAGGAGCAGGCGCCGGGGGAGTCCTACCCGCACGGCACGAGGATCAAGTGCCTCGTCACCAATGTCCGGAAGGGCTTCAAGGGCCCCCAGGTCACGGTGTCGCGAACCCATCCCAACCTCGTGAAGGCGCTCTTCGCCCTCGAGGTGCCGGAGATCGCCGACGGCACGGTTCAGATCACGGCCATCGCACGCGAGGCGGGCCATCGCACCAAGATCGCGGTGAAGTCGACCGTGCCCGGCGTGAATGCGAAGGGGGCCTGCATCGGCCCGATGGGACAGCGCGTGCGCCAGGTCATGTCCGAGCTGAACGGGGAGAAGATCGACATCGTCGACAGCAGTGAGGACCCCGCGGAGATGATCGCGCACGCGCTCTCGCCCGCGCGGGTGACCGGCGTGATGATCGTCGACCCGGTGGCCCGAGCCGCCCGGGTCATCGTCCCGGACTACCAGTTGTCCCTGGCCATCGGCCGAGAGGGGCAGAACGCCCGCTTGGCCGCCCGCCTGACGGGCTGGCGGATCGACATCCGGTCCGACATGGCGCAGGTTCCCGACCAGGCACCCGGCCGACACGAGACTGCTGCGGACTGACCAGGGTGTCGGGAGGGGTACACTCGGCGCAGGGCAGCACGCCCGAACCCCAGCGCACGTGCGTCGGGTGTCGTCAGCGCGCTGCCAGGTCTGACCTGATACGGGTCGTCGCCATCGCCGGAGCCTGCGTTCCGGACGTGTCGCGGCGGCTGCCGGGTCGGGGCGCACATGTGCACCCGTCCTTGCAGTGCCTGGAGCGCGCAGAGCAGCGCCGGGCGTTCCCCCGGGCGCTTCGGGTGGCTGGTCCCTTGGACCTGGCACTCGTGAGAGCCCACATCAGCGGATGACACGACGGCACGGGCAACCGCCCGGGTCGCCAGCGTCCGGCGGAAGTCCGTCGGCGACGAGCGGATCGGGAGTGATTCGAGGATGAACACCCCATGAGCGCGCGAGCATGAGTATGCAGCGTTCGCACTGACGGTCCGGAGCACCCCGCCCGGACCAAGACAGGAGAGTTGTGTCGAAGGTTCGGGTCCATGAGCTCGCCAAAGAGCTCGGAGTATCGAGCAAGGACGTCCTCGCCAAGCTTCACGATCTCGGCGAGTTCGTAAAATCAGCGTCGTCCACGGTAGAGCCGCCGGTCGTCCGCAAGCTGCGGGAGTCCATGCCACCGCCGTCGGCCCCGGCGCCCGACCCGGTCAAGAAGACCGCGGCCAAGAAGACCACCGCCGCGGCGCCCGACGCAGACCAGCCGCAGGCGGCTCCAGCCGCCGAGGCCGCGCCCGTCGTCGTTGCGCCCGTCCCGGCGCCCACGTCGCCCGCGCCCGTACCCGCGGCCCCCGTCGCGCCTGCGGTCGCACCTCCGGTCGCGCCGCCCGCCCCCGCTGTCGAGAACCCCGCCGCCCCCGCGGCGCCGGTGGCGCCGGCCGCGTCCGCTGATGCGCCAGCTCCGGCGGCCCGCCCGACGGGTCCGCGACCGGGCAACAATCCCTTCGGCGGCAGCACCGGCATGGGTCGGCCCACGGGTCCGCGACCGGGCAACAACCCGTTCGGCGACAGCACCGGCATGGGTCGCACCGCACCCGCCGTCCCCGGCGCCCCCCGTCCCAATCCCGGCACCATGCCGCCCCGCCCGGTTCGTCCGGCGGGCGCGCCGGGTGCCCGTCCGGGTGCGCCCGGAGCTCGACCCGGCGGCCCCGGCGGTCCCGGTGCCCGTCCCGGCGCGCCTGGCGCGCGTCCGGGCGGTGGCGGCTTCGCCGGTCGGCCCGGTGGTGGCACCAGTGGTGGTGGCTTCGCCGGTCGGCCCGGTGGTGGCACCGGTGGTGCTCCTGGCGGCGCACCGGGTGGCTTCCCGGGTCGTAGCGGCGGGCCCGGCGGTCGCGGTACCACTGCGGGCGCCTTCGGCCGCCCCGGCGGTCGCCCCTCACGAGGTCGCAAGTCCAAGCGCGCGAAGCGCCAGGAGTTCGACAACATGCAGGCGCCCGTCATGGACGGCGTGCGCATCAAGCGAGGCCAGGGCGAGGTCGTGCGGCTTCCCCGTGGGGCGAGCCTGACCGACTTCGCCGAGAAGATCGACGCGATGTCGGCTGATCTGGTCAAGGTCCTCATCGGCCTCGGCGAGATGGTCACGGCGACGCAGTCGATCGACGACGACACGCTGCGCCTCCTCGGCACCGAACTGAATTACGACGTCCAGGTCGTGTCCCCGAGGACGAGGATCGCGAGCTGCTCGAGTCCTACCACCTCGAGTTCGGCGAGGACGAGGGCGACGACGCCGACATGGAGATCCGTCCGCCGGTCGTCACCGTCATGGGTCACGTCGATCATGGCAAGACCCGCCTGCTCGACGCCATCCGCAAGACGAACGTCCTCGGTGGCGAGGCCGGCGGCATCACCCAGCACATCGGTGCCTACCAGGTGAAGACCTACACGGGCGACGGCACCGAGCGGAAGATCACCTTCATCGACACACCCGGTCACGAGGCGTTCACCGCCATGCGTGCACGTGGTGCGCAGGTGACCGACATCTCGATCCTCGTGGTCGCGGCCGACGACGGCGTGAAGCCGCAGACCATCGAGGCGCTGAACCATGCGCAGGCGGCCGGCGTTCCGATCGTCGTCGCCGTGAACAAGGTCGACAAGGAGGGCGCCGATCCGATGAAGGTCCGCGCCCAGCTGACCGAGTACGGCCTCGTGGCAGAGGAGTTCGGCGGCGACACGATGTTCGTCGACGTCTCGGCCAAGCAGGGCATCGGCATCGAGAGCCTTCTCGAGGCCGTCCTGCTCACCGCGGATGCCACCTTGGACCTGCGGGCCAACCCGCACCAGGATGCCCAGGGCGTCGCCATCGAGGCGCACCTGGACCGTGGCCGTGGTCCGGTCGCGACCGTCCTGGTGCAGCGCGGCACGCTCCGTGCCGGTGACTCGATCGTCGCCGGTGACGCCTTCGGCCGCGTGCGCGCCATGCTCGACGACGAGGGCAACCCGGTCGACGTCGCCACGCCGTCCTACCCCGTGCAGGTGCTCGGACTCACGTCCGTGCCCGGCGCCGGTGACAGCTTCATGGTGGTCTCCGAGGATCGCGTCGCCCGGCAGATCGCGCAGACCCGCCAGGCGCGGGAGCGCAACGCCCTGCTGGCCAAGAACCGCGTCAAGCGCTCGCTCGAGGACTTCCTCGAGTCGTTGGAGAAGGGCGAGGTCGCCGAGCTCACGCTCATCATCAAGGGCGACGTGTCCGGCTCCGTCGAGGCCCTCGAGGACGCGCTGCTGAAGATCGACGTGGGCGAGGAGGTCAACCTCCGGGTCATCCACCGTGGGGTCGGCGCTATCAACAAGAACGACGTCACCCTGGCCAGCGCGTCGAAGGCCGTCATCATCGGCTTCAACGTTCGGCCCGAGGGCAAGGTCGCCGAGCTCGCCGCCGAAGAGGGCGTGGACGTGCGCTACTACAGCGTCATCTACCAGGCCCTCGACGAGGTCGAGGCGGCCTTGCGCGGGATGCTCAAGCCGGAGTTCGAGGAGGTGCAGCTCGGTACCGCCGAGGTGCGCGAGGTCTTCAAGTCGAGCAAGTTCGGCACGATCGCGGGCTGCCTCGTGCAGTCCGGCGAGATCCGCCGGAACGGCAAGGCGCGCCTGGTTCGCGACGGCGCCGTGGTGGCCGAGAACATCTCGATCGCCGGGCTCCGACGGTTCAAGGACGACGTCACCGAGGTCCGCGAGGGCTTCGAGTGCGGCATCAACCTGGGCAACTTCCAGGACGTGAAGGTCGACGACGTGATCGAGACCTTCGAGATGCGCGAGAAGCCCCGCAAGAACTGATCCGTCGACGGGCCGCCCCTATCGGGGTGGCCCGTCGTCGCGTACGACCGAGGAGCTAGGCATGACCAGCGAAGCACGCCAGCGGAAGATGGCCGACCGCGTGAAGGTGATCGTGGCAGAGACCCTGGAGAAGCGGATCAAGGATCCGCGGCTGGGCTTCATCACCGTCACGGACGTTCGGGTGACCCCCGACATTCGCGAGGCGTCGGTGTTCTACACCGTCTATGGCGATGACGAGTCCCGTGCCGCGACGGCCGCCGCGCTGGAGTCGGCCAAGGGGGTCCTGCGCAGTGAGGTGGGCAAGCAGACCGGGGTGAAGTTCACCCCGACGCTCAAGTTCATCCCCGACGCGATCCCCGAGACGGCGGCGCACCTGGAGGAACTCCTCAAGCAGGCGGCGGTCGCCGATGCGGCAGTGCATGAGCAGGCCGCCCGCGCGACGTATGCGGGCGAGCCCGATCCGTATCGACGTCCCGACGACGGTGCCGAGGACGAGGCGGACGCCACTTCGTGACGGCGTCCGGGCTCATCGTCGTCGACAAGCCGGGCGGGATGACCTCGCACGACGTCGTAGCGCGCGTGCGCCGGGCCGTGGGCACCCGCAAGGTCGGGCATGCCGGAACGCTCGACCCCATGGCCACGGGCGTGCTCGTGGTGGGAGTCGAGAAGGCCACCCGGCTCCTCGGTCACCTCGCGTTGCACGACAAGCGCTATCTGGCCACGGTCCGCCTCGGCGTCTCGACGGTCAGCGACGATGCCGACGGCGAGGTGGTCACCACCTCGCCCCCGGAGCTCGTGCGCGCCGTCAGCGACGAGCAGGTTCTGGCCGCTGCCGCGCGACTGGTGGGCCTGCTCGAGCAGCGCCCGAGTTCCGTCAGTGCGGTGAAGGTGGCCGGACGGCGTGCCTACGAACGGGTGCGGTCCGGCGAGGACGTCCAGCTCGAGCCCCGGAGTGTCCTCGTGTCCCGCCTGGACGTCGTGTCGATCGAGCGCTCGGCGAGCCATCTCGACGTGGATGTCGATGTCGAGTGCAGCACCGGAACCTATGTACGGGCCCTTGCCCGGGACATGGGCGCCGACCTTGGGGTGGGCGGCCACCTGACCCGGTTGCGCCGTGCGCGCGTCGGCCCCTTCGAGGAGGCGGAGGCCGTCAGCCTCGACGACCTGGCCGCGCGCGGCGAGGACGTGGTGATGCCCCTGTCGGCGGTCGCGGCTCGCTGCTTCCCGACCTGGGCGCTGGACGACGCGCAGGCCCGGGCCGTCAGCTTCGGCCAGCGCATCGCCTGGCAGGGTCCCCGTGGTGAAGGCGTCGTGGCGGCCCTCGTCGCGCCGTCGGGTGACCTGTGTGCGCTCGGCACGGATGACGACGGGATGACCCGCTATTCCGCGGTGTTCGCGTAGCCCATCGCGCCGAAGGAGGCACTGCGCAGGCGGGCCCTAGGCTATGGGCGCCATGACCACCACCGCCGATCGTGCCCCGGCCCCGCCCGATCGTGGGTGCGTGGCCTGCATCGGGGTGTTCGACGGCGTGCATCGTGGGCATCAGGCGCTCCTTGCCCTCGCCCGACTGCGGTCGCGCGCGGCCGGGCTCCCGCTGGTCGCGGTCACGTTCGACCCGCATCCCCTGTCCGTCGTGCGCCCTGAGTCGGCACCGACGACCCTGGCCACGATCGAGCACCGGGTCGAGCTCCTGCATGCCGCGGGAGCCGACGTCGTCGATGTCCTGGCCTTCGACGCATCGCTCGCGGCCACGGCGCCGGCCGACTTCGTGCAGGAGATCCTGCTCGATCGCATCGGCGTGCGCGAGATCGTCGTGGGGGAGAACTTCAGGTTCGGTCACCGCGCTGCGGGAACGGTCGACACGCTGCGCGACGCGGGACGGCGCCTGGGCTTCTCCGTCACTCCGGTCCCGCTCGTGGGCGACGGCGCCGAGCGGTGGTCGTCGACCTTGACCCGCTCGCTCATCACCACCGGTGACGTGGCCGCGGGTGCTGACGCGCTGGGCCGCCCCTATCGGCTGGAGGGCGTCGTCGTCCATGGCGATCATCGGGGACGCGAGCTCGGGTTCCCCACCGCCAACCTCGCGTGGGCCGGGAACCCGACGATCCCCGAGGACGGCGTCTACGCGGGGTGGGTCGGCATCGACGGTGAGCCCCTTCCCGCGGCGATCTCGATAGGGACCAACCCGCAGTTCGGCGGCCGAGTGCAGCGGGTGGAGTCGTACGTTCTCGACCGGGACGACCTCGACCTCTACGACAGGCAGATCCGGGTGGAGTTCGCGCACCGCATCCGGGGGCAGGAGCGTTTCGCCGACGTCAGCGCGCTGGTGGACCGCATGGCGGTCGACGTCAGCGAGGCGCGAGTGCTGCTGGGAACCGGTGCCTGACGAGGCCGACCGGCTGCGCGCGGTCGAGAGGTGGTTCTACCGGCGCGGGCTGCCGTTCTTCGTCGAGGACTACCAGTCGGCGACGGCGGTATGGACGCGGGCCACTCCCTTCCTCGCGGTCGTCTTCGTGGTGCTCGTTGTCGGTGCCGCCCTGAGCTTCGAGAACGCCGGCGGCGCGGTGGCGGCGTTCGTCGTGACGATCGCGCTCGGCATCGGCTACGGAGCCGCGAAC
Organism: Actinomycetota bacterium; assembly: GCA_016717115.1. GTDB lineage: Bacteria > Actinomycetota > Actinomycetes > S36-B12 > S36-B12 > UBA10649. Next base: position 73,514 of record JADKGE010000011.1, on the reverse strand, counting down.
CGTCGACGGGGGAGCTGCTGGTGGTCGATCCCTCGCCGGGTGTCCTGGCCCGTCCTCGCCGGGTTCGTCCTGGTGCCGACCGCCGTGACGTTCGCGGCCTCCCTCGACGCCTCGGTCGCCCTCGACACCGCGGCGCTCGCGGCGGTGATGCTCCTCCTCGCCTGGGTGGTCACGCGGTTCGCCATCGTGCCCCTGTGCGGCTGGGCCGTGCGCTACACGCTCCGGGGGTTCAACGATCTCTACCGGCTGGCCACGCGCGCCCTGCCGATGATGTTGCTGTTCATCACCTTCCTGTTCCTCACGACGGAGCTGTGGCAGGTGGCGGGTTCCCTGAGCGCCGCGCGGCTGTGGCTGGTGGTCATGCTGTTCGGCGTGCTCGGCGTGGGGTTCATCATCGGCCGTGTTCCGCAGGAGATCGACCTCATCGAGTCGGCGACCACGCGTGACCAGGTGGTCGTGGCCTGCGCTGGGACACCCCTCGCCGACGTCGTCGATGCGCTACCTGGCCTCGACGCCCCGGTCGACCTGACCCGGCGCCAGCGAGCCAACATCGGGCTCGTGATGACGGTCGCCCAACTGGTGCAGGTGACCTTGTTCGCCGTCGTCGTCTGGCTGTTCTTCGTGGTGTTCGGGGCCTTGACGGTGTCCACCACGGTCCAGGCCAGCTGGATGGGCTCGGTGAGCCCGATCGACGTGGTCTGGTCCTGGGGGTCGGGCTTCGGTGTCACGCGCCAACTGCTGAGGGTCTCCTTGTTCATCGGGGCGTTCTCCGGGTTCTACGTGACGATCTACACGGCGATCGACGCCGTGTACCGCGAGCAGTTCTACGACCGGATCCGTGAGGATCTCGAGCGGTCGCTGTCGGTCCGACGCGCCTACGTGGCGCTGCGGCGACGGCCATGACGACGGATGCCGTGGAGATCGACCGCGTAGCCGAACTGCCGGACGTGGCCGAATCGTCGTGGCGCGAGGTGTTCGCGTGTCGGGACCCGCGGCACGTGGCGCTCGTCGTCGTCGGCCTGGCGGTGGCGATCTTCTCGTACGAAGCCGTGCTCGTCGTCGTGTTCGACGCCCGCGAGTGGTGGGGCCGAAGCCTGCCCGGCCTGGTCCTCGCCTACGGCGTCGTCTTCGTGGCGATCGCCCTGCTCGCCGGCCGCGTCACCGACGACCGACGACGCCTCGGGATCTTCCTCGCCACGGGGTGGGTGGCGATGGCCCTCGTGAGCTGGGTGCCCCGGCAGCGCCCGGCGGACTGGTCCGAGTCCGCCCAGTTGGCCTGGTGGGCCGGCTGGGTGGTCGCGATCTACGTGGCGTTCCCGATCGTCTACGCCGTGTCCAACGGACAGTCGGTTCGGTCTTACGGACTGCGCCTGGGGATGTTCCGGGGAGAGGCGGCGATCTTCGCGGTGCTCCTCCCGGCGATCGTCGTCGGCGCCTACGTCTCGGCGGGGCAGCCGCGGTTCCAGGAGACCTACCCGTTCTACACGCAGTGGCCCGACGGCCCGGGATCGTGGGGCGGCCTCGTCGCCTGGTGGGGGATGTACGCGCTGACCTTCGTGGCCCTGGAGTTCTTCTTCCGCGGCTTCCTCGTGACGGCGGGCTTCCTCCTCATCCGGTGGTGGGCGGTCCCGGCCATGGCGGCCCCCTACTGCCTTCTTCACCTCGACAAGCCCCTGCCCGAGATGGTGATGAGCCTGTTCGGCGGCCTCGTGCTCGGGGTCGTCGCGCTTCGCACGCGATCGATCCTCGCCGGGGTGCTGGCCCACGTCACCCTCGCCGTGGGCACCGACGCCGCGGTCCTGCTGCGTCGCTGAGGCTGGTATCCTCGGCACGTACAGACGGTCGCGAAGCAGATGCCTGGCACCTGCCCCGCGATTCGTGTCATCTCTCGCGTTCCCCCGGGAACGTGCTCGAAGGGAACGTCAATGTCGCTCGACAGCGCCACCAAGCAGGAGATCATCGCCGAGTACGGCAGCAAGCCCGGTGACACCGGCAGCCCTGAGGTTCAGATCGCGATGCTGACGCGTCGCATCTCCGACCTCACGGAGCACCTCAAGACCCACAAGCACGATCATCACAGCCGTCGTGGGCTGCTGCTCCTCGTGGGTCAGCGCCGTCGGCTGCTGCAGTACCTGGTCAAGACCGACATCGCGCGCTACCGCGCGATCATCGAGAAGCTCGGCATCCGCCGCTAGCTCGCTCGGGTCGGGGTTCGTCCGTACGGACGGGCTGTGGCCACCCCTGACCAACCGCACGTCACAACTGAATACTGCAACCAGAATCCGGGGCGCTGCGGCAACGCAGCCCATCGGTCCTCGGTAGTGACCTCCGGGTGACGTGCGCGCAGCGCGCGATCCCCACCCGTGGGCCTCGATCGAAGACCGCCACCGGCTGCAAGACGTGTGCGCCCCTGTCAACAGAAACAGGAGGCACCCGTGGAGGGTCCCCAGATTGCCACCGCGCAAGCCGTCATCGACAACGGGTCGTTCGGCACGCGCACCATCCGGTTCGAGACCGGCCGGCTGGCTCAGCAGGCCGCCGGAGCCGTCGCCGCCTACCTCGACGACGAGACCATGCTGCTCAGCGCCACCACCGCTGGCAAGCACCCCAAGGAGCAGTTCGACTTCTTCCCGCTGACGGTCGACGTCGAGGAGCGGATGTACGCCGCGGGTCGCATCCCCGGCTCGTTCTTCCGTCGCGAGGGCCGTCCCTCCGAGGACGCCATCCTGACCTGCCGCCTCATCGACCGGCCGCTGCGCCCGACGTTCAAGAAGGGTCTGCGCAACGAGGTCCAGGTCGTCATCACCGTGATGGCGCTGAACCCCAACGACCTGTACGACGTGGTCGCGATCAACGCGGCATCCGCGTCGACCCAGCTCTCCGGCCTGCCGTTCAGCGGCCCGATCGGCGGCGTTCGCGTCGCCCTGATTCGTGGCCAGTGGGTCGCGTTCCCGACGCACGAGCAGCTCGAGACGGCCGTGTTCGACATGGTCGTCGCGGGTCGCATCGCCGGTGACGACGTCGCCATCATGATGGTCGAGGCCGAGGCGACGCTGAACACGATCGAGCTCATCGCCGGCGGGGCCACGGCCCCCACGGAGGAGGTCGTCGCATCCGGACTCGACGCCGCGAAGCCCTTCATCAAGGTGCTGTGCGAGGCGCAGCAGGAGCTCGCTGCTGCTGCCGCCAAGCCGATCGTCGACTTCCCGGTGTTCCTCGACTACCAGGACGACGTCTACGACGCCGTCGAGCGCCTCACCGTGGCCGACGTGCGCGAGGCCCTCACCATCGTCAGCAAGGCAGATCGCGAAGCGCGCCTCGACGACATCAAGAAGGTCGTGCTCGCCGAGCTCGCCGACGAGTTCGCGGGCCGCGAGAAGGAGGTCTCCGCAGCACTGCGCTCGGTGACCAAGATGGTCGTGCGCGAGCGCGTGCTCCGCGACCACGTCCGCATCGACGGACGCGGCCTCACCGACATCCGGACGCTGTCCGCCGAGGTCGAGGTCCTGCCCCGGGTGCACGGTTCGGCGCTGTTCGAGCGCGGGGAGACCCAGATCCTGGGCGTCACGACGCTGAACATGCTCCGCATGGAGCAGCAGCTCGACACGCTGAGCCCCGAGACCGCAAGCGCTACATGCACAACTACAACTTCCCGCCGTACTCCACCGGCGAGACCGGTCGCGTGGGCTCGCCCAAGCGCCGCGAGATCGGCCACGGTGCGCTCGCCGAGCGGGCCCTGCTGCCGGTGCTGCCGACCAAGGAGGAGTTCCCGTACGCGATCCGTCAGGTGTCCGAGGCCCTCGGCTCCAACGGGTCGACGTCCATGGGCTCGGTCTGCGCGTCGACCATGTCGCTGCTCAACGCCGGTGTGCCGCTGCGCGCCCGGTCGCCGGCATCGCGATGGGCCTGATCTCAGGAGAGGTCGACGGCAAGACGGAGTACGTCACCCTGACCGACATCCTCGGCACCGAGGACGCGTTCGGCGACATGGACTTCAAGGTCGCCGGCACGCGTGACTTCGTCACCGCGCTGCAGCTCGACACCAAGCTCGACGGCATCCCAGCGTCGGTGCTCGCGGCTGCGCTGGCGCAGGCGCACGATGCGCGCCTGACGATCCTCGACGTCATGAACGAGGCCATCGACGCGCCCGACGAGATGGCCGCGACGGCTCCTCGCGTGATCGCCATCCAGATCCCGGTCGACAAGATCGGCGAGGTGATCGGGCCGAAGGGCAAGATCATCAACCAGATCCAGGAGGAGACCGGCGCCGACATCACGATCCAGGACGACGGCACCATCTACATCGGTGCCACCAACGGTGAGTCGGCCGAGGCGGCCCGCGCACAGATCAACCAGATCGCCAACCCGACGATGCCCGAGGTGGGCGAGCGGTACCTGGGCACCGTGGTCAAGACCACGGCCTTCGGCGCCTTCGTCTCGCTCATGCCGGGCAAGGACGGACTCCTGCACATCTCCGAGATCAAGAAGCTCGCAGGGGGCAAGCGCGTCGAGAACGTCGAGGACGTGGTCAAGGTCGGCCAGCAAGGTGCAGGTCGAGATCACGGAGATCGACCCGCGCGGGAAGCTGTCGCTCGTTCCCGTCCTCGAAGGCGCCGACGCACCTGCCGATGCCCAAGGCTGACACTCGCACGCTGCTGCGGGAGGGTGACGGCGGACTCGTCCGTCGCACCACCCTCCCGGGCGGCCTGCGGATCATCACAGAGCAGGTCCCGGGCGTTCGCTCGGTCGCCTTCGGCGTGTGGGTCAACGTCGGCTCACGCGACGAGACCGGTACCCAGATGGGTTCTGCCCACTACCTCGAGCACCTGCTCTTCAAGGGCACCCACAAGCGGTCGGCGATGGAGATCTCGGCGTCGATCGAGGCCGTGGGCGGCGACCTGAACGCCTTCACCACGAAGGAGTACACGTGCTACTACGCCCGGGTGCTCGATGAGGACCTGCCACTGGCCATCGACGTCGTCTGCGATGTGGTCACCGATGCGCTGATCCGCGCGGAGGACGTCGAGGGGGAGCGCGGCGTCATCCTCGAGGAGATCGCCATGCACGACGACGATCCCACCGACCTCGTCCACGACGAGTTCGCCGCCGCCATGTTCGGCGACACGCCCCTCGGCCGACCGGTGCTCGGATCGATCGAGACCATCCAAGGCATCTCCAGGACGGCCATCAACCGCTTCTACCGACGCAAGTACCGGCCCGAGTCGATGGTCATCGCCGCGGCAGGGAACCTCGATCACGCGGCGGTGGTGCGACAGGTCCGTCGAGTCTTCGCGCCGAGCCTGGACGCCGGCGTCGAGCAGCAGGGCGCCCGCAAGGTACGCCGCCCCCGCCCTCATGCCGCGGGAATGAAGGTCACGCCGCGCGCGACGGAGCAGGCCAATCTCGTCATCGGCGTACCGGGGATCACCCGCAGCGACTCCCGCCGCTACGCCATGAGCGTCATGTCGACCGCGTTCGGCGGCGGCATGAGCAGCCGCCTCTTCCAGGAGATCCGCGAGAAGCGGGGGCTCGCCTACTCCGTGTACTCCTACGCGCAGGGCTACGCCGACGACGGCATGTTCGGTGTCTACGTCGGGTGCCTGCCGGCCAAGGTCGACACCGTGCTGGACGTCTGCATCTCCGAGATCGAGCGCCTTGCCGAGCACGGGCTCACGGCGGAGGAGATCTCACGTGGCAAGGGCCAGGTGCGCGGAGCCACGGTCCTCGGCCAAGAGGACACCGGGGCGCGCATGACGCGTATCGCCAAGAGCGAGTTGCACGACGATCCGCTGCTGAGCATCGACGCGCTGCTGGCGAAGGTCGACCATGTGACGGGTGAGGACATCCGGTCCGTCGCACGCGACCTCCTCACGGCACCCACGACACTGGCGGTCATCGGACCCTTCGACGAGACGACGACGTTCAACGCCGTCGGCTGACGTTCCACCAGCGGCGCCCGGAACGGGTCGGGAGTAGGCTCCCGGCGTGACCAAGGTCGGGGTTGTCGGGGCGAGAGGCCGCATGGGCCAGGCCGTCGTCGAGGCGGTGAACGGGGCCGCCGACTGCGAGTTGGTGGCCGCCATCGACATGGGCGTTCCACCCTCCGCCCTCCTGCAGGCCGGCGCCGAGGTGATCGTCGACTTCACGACGCCTGATGCGGTCATGCGCACGCTCAAGTCGTGCATCGGCAATGGCATCCACTGCGTCATCGGGACCACCGGGTTCGACGAGGGCAAGCTGGCCAAGGTGGCCGAGTGGTGCGACGCGCAGCCGTCCGTGGGGGTGCTCATCGCCCCGAATTTCGGGATCGGCGCGGTCCTGATGATGCGGCTTGCCGAACTGGCCGCACCGTACTTCGAGTCCGCCGAGATCATCGAGCTGCACCACCCGGACAAGGTCGACGCGCCGTCGGGTACGGCGGCGCACACCGCCCACCTCATGGCGGCCGCGAGGTCGGGTCTGCCCCCACAACAGGACGCCACGATCCACGAGATGCCGGGCGCGCGCGGCACCACAATCGAGGGCATCCATGTCCACTCGGTACGGGCTCGCGGACTGGTCGCACATCAGGAGGTCATCCTCGGCGGCGAGGGCGAGACCCTGACGATCCGCCACGACTCGCTTGACCGGCGCTCGTTCATGCCGGGCGTCCTGCTGGGGGTGCGCCGGGTCAGTGCGCATCCGGGTCTGACCATCGGGCTGGCCGGCTACCTCGATCTCGGCACGTGAGCCCGCGCCTCGTCTCCTGGATCCTTGCGGCTGCCGTCGCCGTCTACATCGTCTTCGCCGGCCTGCGGGCGTGGGCGCTCATCGTCACCGGCGAGCCGGCCCTCATCCTCTTCGGGTTCAGCGTGATCGTGCTCCCAGCGATCGGCGTGTGGGTCTTGTGGCGCGAACTGGCGTTCGGCTGGCGCACGCAGCGGCTCGGCGCTCGGCTGGGCGAGGAGGGCGGTCTGCCGGTCGACGACCTGCCCCGCACGGCATCCGGGCGGATCGAGAAGGACGCGGCCGACGCCCGCTTCGCGGAGTACGAGGCCGTCGTTCAGTCCGATCCTGACGACTGGCGCGCCTGGTACCGCCTGGCCATGGGCTACGACGACGCGCGCGATCGCAAGCGGGCCCGGTCGGCGATGCGCCGGGCGATCGCCCTGTTCGACGCATCCTCGGGCTGACCGCCGTCAGGGCGACGGCGTCCACCTGGCCATGCGCAGCCGAGCCATGTCATACGCCTCGGGGCGAAGCCACAGGTCGGGCGACGTCGAGTAGATGTGCGTGGGGAGGCGGTTCCCCTCCCGCGTGGTGATGGTGACCCGACGCCCCGGCACGTGCAGGGGCGTGCCGAGCAGGGGAGTGGCGACCTCCTGGTCCGCCGCCGTCGCGACGCTGCTCCGGCGCAGTCGATGCGGCGCCAGGTGGTCTCGACACGGACGAGGTCGTCGTTGACGAAGGTGCCGACCACCCAGCCCCGCAGGACGAGGACCAGCAGGGTTCCCGTGACAGCCGCACCGACCACCGTCAACGGCGTCAGGGGCGTCGTCAGGGCCGCCATGACGAGGGTGCCGGCGCATACGGTCACAAGTGCGCTGCCGACGATCAGCACCGCGAGGCGGACCGGGCCTCGCGGGGTCACCCGGACGAGGCGCACCTGCCGGTAGTCGCCGTCGACCGGCGCGGCCGGATCGGGCGTGGGCCACAGGAAGCCGAAGATGGGCTTGCGCGGCTGGCTCACGTGGCCCATCCTGCCGCGCGCAGCAGGGCGGCCGTGACGGCGGCTACCAGGACGACGACGAGGAAGGGCGCTCGGAGCACGAGGGCGACGACGGCAGCGGCGAGTCCGGCGACCCGGGCGTCGATGACGAGGGACTGCCCCTCGGCGAACGTCTGCACGGCCACCAGGGCCGCGAGCAGCGCCACCGGCAGGAGTCCGGTGATCCGTCGGATGTCCTCGCGCTGGAGCATGCTCGGCGGCAGCAGGTAGCCGACCAGCTTGGCGACGTAGCAGCCGATGGAGCCGGCTAGCACCGCAGCCCAGATCACGACCGCCGCCCCACGAGCCAGGACGCCGTGAAGGCGACGAGGCCAGCGGCCAGGACCGGCAGCCCCGGGCGCAGCCACGGTGTCAGGGCCAAGGCGACGACGGCCCCGGCCAGCGCCACGGCCCACATGGTCCGGCCGACGAGCCGAGGCCACAGCAGGGCGATGAATCCGGCCGGGATGGCCGCGTCGAGGCCCAGGGCCGCCGGATCGTCGATCGCGGCCGCACCCAGGGCGCCCACGACCGTGCCGATGTTCCACAGCACATAGACCGCGATGCCCGTGCTCCAGAACGCGCGCCGGCTGGCGGCGGGCGGGTCCGGATGGGCGAGCGCCATCGCGGTCGACTCGTCGATCGTCAGCTGGGCCGCACCCAGGCGCCTCAGGCCCCCGACGTCCATGATCGGGGCGATGCTCAGGGCGTAGAGGCCGTTGCGGGTGCCCAGCAGCCAGGCGGTGAGGACGGCGGCCACGGCGCCGCCGCCGGCCCCAAGGACGCCCACGAGGGCGAACTGGGAGGCGCCGGTGAACATCAGGAGGGACAGCGTCTGCGTCTGCACGGGATCGAGTCCGCTGGCCACGCTGATCGCCCCGAACGACAGGCCGTACGCCCCGGTCGCGACGCCGATGCCGGCGGCGGTCGACGTGATGCGGCGGCGATGGGCGGCCGGCAGCTCAGGCGTGGACACGAGGGGACGCTACCGGGGCGGCGCTTCGACATGCCGAGGCGGTCGGATGTGCGAGGGTGACCCGATGGAGCACGTCCCGGGCGGTGAACAGGCGCGAGGTGCGCTCGCAACCCTGCGCGCACCGATCGACGTGCGCCTGCGGACGAGGGACGTGCGCTCCGCCTTCTCGGTGGTCGACAGAGGCGTGGTCTCGCTCGCGCTGGCATGGCAGGTGCTGTGGATCCTGGCGGACCCTCGACTGTGGCCGACCCATCAGGCCAGCGGCCTCGCCGCGGCGACGATCACCGTCTCGCTCGGCACGTGGCTCGGATTACTCGCCCTGCACGTCTTCGGGCTGACCGAGCGGCACTGGTGGGCGCGCTGGGCGGACGTCGCCGCGCTGTACGCCGCGGCCGTGGCGGTGCTGCTGGCCGCGTCAGAGCAGGCATCGCCCGACTGGAGTGCCGCCTCGTCTATGGCGATCCTCCCGGCGGCCCTGGCCGGCCTCCTCTTCCGGGCGAGCGCGGCGGCGATGTGGGTCGTGGCGGTCGTCGCTGCGGAGGGGCTCTTCATCTTCGAGGGGAGCATCTCGGGGACGGGCGAGGGCTTCGCCGCCACGGACGTGCTCATCCCCGCCTACGCCCTGTCGGTCGGCGTGCTGTCGATCTCAGCCCGGCTGGTCGTCACGCGCGATGCACTGCGGGCGGATGCCGCGGCCGCCGACGTGGCGCGCGCCGAGCAGGATCGGCTCACGGCCGAAGGCGTGGAGGCCGTCGTCCGACGCGAGGAACGGCTCCTGCACGAGACGGTCCTCAACACGCTGACCGCCGTGCTGCGGGGCGGGGTCACGGCGACGCCCGCGCTGCGGGCGCGGTTGCGGGACAGGTGCGAGGAGTCGGCCCAGGTGCTCAGGGACCTGCGGAAGCGGTCGGAGATCGGCCTGGGCGAGCCAGCCGAGGGGCAGAGGCTGGACCGGGACCTCGGCGGCGCGCTCGTCGACCTGTACACGGCGGGTGTCACCGTTCGCATCGACTGCGCGCCGATGCAGGACGTTCCTCCCGACGCCTACGCGGCGGTGCGCACCGCCACCCGTGAGGCGCTCAGCAACGTGGTGCGGCATGCGAGGGCGCGGAACGTCTGGATCACCGGACGCGTGGGACGGGGGCCGGGGGGCGCTTCGCTGACCGTCACCGTGCGAGACGACGGCGGCGGGTTCGAGACCACGGACGAGCCGGGCCGGTTCGGCCTCGGGCGGGCGGTCGTCGAGGGGCTCGAGGATGTCGGCGGGACCGCCCGCATCACGTCCCGCCCGGGGACCGGAACGACCATCAGGCTGGACTGGAGCACCTCGGTGCCGCAGATCGCGCAGGCCCCGTATCGCCCGTCGGCGGCCGGCTTCGCCGTTCCCGTCGTCGTCTCCTGGGGCCTGTTCACCGCTCTGGTCGTCGTCCTGACCCGCGCGGAGGTGACCGATCCCCTGCGCAACGCCACCGCGTTCGCCCTGCTCGTCGTGCTGTCGGTTATCGTCGTGGCCGTGTCCCTCAGGGGCCCACTGCCCTGGTGGGTGCTGATCGTGGTGGTGGCAGTGAGCCCGGTCATCTACCAGCTCCAGGTCCAGTCGGTGCCGCAGTCGTCCGTCGAGCCCTGGGCCGACTGGTCCTCGGGCGCGATCGTGGCGCTCTTCGTCGTGGCCGCCGCCACCGGTCCGGGATGGGGATGGCTCCTCCTGCTCGTCACGTGGGTGCTCATCCAGGGCGACGTGCTGGGAGAGCTCCTCGCCCCGGGGACGGCGGTCCTCCTGGCCGCCGCGCTCTTCGGCAGGAGCACGCGCACCAACTCGGCCGAGGCCGACCGCCTGCGGGCTCGGGAGACCATCGAGCAGGCGGCCCTGGGGGTCGCGCGGGAGGGCGTTCACCGCATGCATCGCCGGTACGGGGCCCTTCGCGAGTCGAGGGCGGTGGAGCTCCTGGAGGGGATCGCCGCCGGCACCGTCGATGCCGACTCCTCGCAGACACGCGCCGCCGCGGCACTGGAGGAACGGTTCATCCGCACCGTCATCCGGGTCGACCCGGCCGTGGATGTCGTGCATGCGCTCGCGACGTCGCTGGCCGTACGGGCCCGGCGCCGGGGGCTGTTCCTCGACGTTGACCTGACGGAGTCCGGCTTGGCCCGACCGCCCGTCGTCCTCGCCAGTAAGGAATCATTGAGCCGCGCCGTCGAGTGCTCGGTGCCGGGTGGTGTGGCCCGGCTGTCCGCGCGCCCCGAGGGGGAGTCGTTCGTGATCCGGCTACTGACGCCGATCACTCGGGGGAAGCGAGACGAGATGGTGCACCTGCCCGTTCCGGGGGCCGTTCTGGATCCCGACGACCCGGACATGCTGTGGGAGATCCGCGAGCCGATGGGCGGCACGTCGTGAGCGGCCCCGCCGTGGCGGCCCCGGTGCCGATGCGGCTTGCCCTGATCGACGACCACGAACTCGTTCGTGAGGGGCTGGGCGCGCTGCTGGCGACCAATGCCGGCACCGACGTCGACATCGTCTACTCCGGCGCGGTCGTCACCGAGGCGCTGGCCGTGGCGCCGGCGGTCGCCCTTCTCGACGTGGACCTCGGCCCTGGGTCCGCGCCCGTCGCCATGAGTACCGCCATCCTGACCGCTGCCGGCGTTAACGTCCTGCTGATCAGCGCCTTCGACGACGCGAAGTCCGTGCGGGCCGGCCTGAAGGCCGGAGCGTTCGGCTTCGTGGCCAAGCGGGTGTCCTACGACGCCCTGGCCGAGGCCCTCGCGTGCACGGCGCGCGGCGAGCTGTACCTGTCCGTCGACCTCGCGGCCATCCTGGCGGCGGCGGCCGACACCCCCGACCTGAGTCCGCGGGAACTCGATGTCTTGAGGCTCTACGCGTCGGGCCTGAAGCTGGCGGCGGTGGCTTATCGGCTGGGAATCTCGCCGCACACCGCGAAGGAGTACCTCGATCGCGTCCGGACCAAGTACTCGCAGGTGGGTCGACCGGCCAGGACGCGGACCGAACTGTATGCGGCCGCGACGCGCGACGGCCTCCTGGACGACGACTCGAGCCCCGACGCGTAGTCGACCCCTGTATCCGGCGCGGGTGGCGGCCCCGCCGCCCGGTCCCCCCCGTTGGGGACACGATCACGTGGCTTCTATGGATCGATCTAGTAGACGATGGGGCATCCGGCGAGCGCGGGGGACTCGCCGGATTCTTGCTGCCCGCCCCCGGCCCTCAGGCCGGCTCGGTCCGGCTCAGATCCGCGGCCGTCAGGTCGGTGACCAGCCGGACCTCGCGCACGACGATCGGGGAGCCGTCGGGGTCCTGGCCCACGGCCATGTCGCGGAAGGCCGTGTCGGGTCCCCAGCCGGCCGACTGCAGGAAGGCCCGCCGGGCCTCGTCGGGAAGGGCGCACCACGCGACCAGCGACTCGACGCCCAGGGCTCGCGCGTGGTCGACCGCGGCGGCCATCAGGCGTGATCCGTGCCCCTCGCCCACGCGGTCGGGGTCGACCTCGAGCGCGACGAGCTCTCCCGTGGTCGGCTCGGCATCCGGATCCTGACTCGGACCGATCGCCGCGTACCCCACGATCACGTCGTCGTGCACCGCGACGAGGAGGCGGTAGGAGGGCGTCGGGGGATGCAGGATGGCCCTGGCCCACACGATCGCGAGGTCGGCCGGGTCGAACGCCTCGAGCACCTCGGCGGGGATCACCCCGGCGAAGCGCCCTCGCCATGCGCGGACGTTCACGGCGCCGATGTCGTCGACATCCGGGGTGCGGGCAAGGCGGACGCCAGAGGTGGGCATACGGGCATTGTGCAGGAGGCCGCCACCGGCTAGTCGGGGGCGTCTGGGGGGTCGTCCGACGGTGTGCGTCGGTAGGGTGGCGCCGTGACGATCGCAGACGAGATCAGCTTCCGCAGTGATGTGACGGTCGAGCTCGTGCGGGCGAGCGCGTCCGACGCCGACGTCATCTTCGCCGCCCGCGTGTCGACGGCCGGGGAGCAGTCGCTCGAGGACGTCGATGCCGACGCCGCGCGGTCGTCCGGCCTGGTGAACTACCTCATGCGCGATCGGCACGGGAGCCCGTTCGAGCACAATTCGATGACCTTCTTCGTGCGGGCGCCGATCTTCGTCTGGCGCGAGCACATGCGGCACCGCATCGCCAGCTACAACGAGGAGAGCGGACGCTACCGGCAGCTCGAGCCCGTGTTCTACGTGCCCAACCGCGACCGCCCCGTCGTGCAGGTGGGCAAGACGGGCGCGTACGAGTTCCTGCCCGGTTCACCGGAGCAGTACGACCTCATCGAGACCGACATGCGCGAGGCCTGTGCCGCCGCCTATCTGTCCTACCAGCGCATGCTCGACGCCGGGATCGCCCGCGAGGTGGCACGCATGGTGCTGCCCGTGTCGATCTACTCCAGTGCATACGTCACCCTCAACGCCCGGTCCCTCATGAACTTCCTGTCCCTGCGCCGCAAGGTCGAGGGCTCCCACTTCCCGTCGTACCCGCAGCGGGAGATCGAGATGGTGGCGGAACGGTACGAGGAGGAGTGGGCGCGGCTGATGCCGATCACCCACGCGGCTTTTGTCAAGAACGGCCGAGTCGCGCCCTGACAGCGCCCGCGGGGCAACCGATAGTCTGTGAGCCATGGCTGGACCCACCACTGAGAAGAGCCCGTTCGGCGTGATGCTGACGGCGATGGTCACCCCGTTCCACGCAGACGGATCCCTCGACCTCGATGGAGCGCAGCTCCTCGCCACCCATCTGGTCGACCAGCTGAAGCACGACGGACTGGTCATCAACGGCACGACGGGGGAGTCGGCGACCAAGACCGACGAGGAGGACCTCGCCGTCCTGCGGGCCGTCCTCGAGGCAGTAGGCGACCGGGCGACGATCATCGCCGGCGTCGGTACCAACGACACCGCGCATTCGGTCGAGGCCGCCCGGGCCGCGGCGCATGCCGGAGCCCACGGCGTCATGGCCGTCACCCCGTACTACAACCGGCCACCGCAGGAGGGCCTGGTGCGGCACTTCCATGCGATCGCCGACGCCACCGACCTGCCGATGATCACCTACGACATCCCCAAGCGCACCGGAACCGCGATCGAGCTCGAGACGTTCCTACGCATCGCGGAGCACCCGCGGATCGTCGCCAACAAGGACGCCAAGGGCGATCTCGAGGCGGCGCAGTGGGGAATGGCCACCACCGACCTCGCCTGGTACTGCGGCGACGACGTCCTCAACCTGCCCCTGCTCTCGGTGGGCGCCGCCGGGATGATCTCGGTGGTCGGGCACCTCGTCGGTGACCGGCTCAAGGAGATGGCGCAGGCGCTCTGGGCCGGACGCTCGCAGGAGGCCGTCGACATCAATGCGTCGCTGCTGCCCGTCTACACCGGCTGCTTCCGCACGCAGGGCGTGATCCTCACCAAGGCCGCGCTGGAGATGCAGGGACTGCCGGCCGGCCCGGTGCGGCTGCCCCTGGTCGATGCGACCGACGAGCAGCGCGCGATGCTGCGGGCCGACCTCGCTCTCGGTGGCGTGCGAGGCTTCACCGCATGAGCCATACCAAGCTGCCCGCCCCGCCACCGCTGGCCAAGGGCGCCCTGCGCCTCTTCGCGCTGGGCGGCCTCGGCGAGATCGGCCGCAACATGACGGTGTTCGAGTTCGCCGGCCAGTTGCTGATCGTCGACTGCGGCGTGCTCTTCCCAGAGGAGTCCCAGCCGGGCGTCGACCTGATCCTGCCCGACTTCGGCCCGATCGTCGGTCGGATGGACGACATCGTCGGCCTCGTCCTGACGCACGGTCACGAGGACCACATCGGCGCCGTGCCCTACCTGCTGCGCAACCGCGCTGACATACCGATCCTGGGATCGCGACTGACCCTGGCGCTGCTCGAGGCCAAGCTGCGCGAGCATCGCATCTCGCCCACCACGATGGATGTCGCCGACGGGCAGCGCGAGAAGCTCGGGCCGTTCGAGGTCGAGTTCCTCGCGGTCAACCACTCGATCCCCGACGCCATGGCCGTTGCCATCCGCACGCCCGCCGGTGTCGTCCTCCACACGGGCGACTTCAAGATGGACCAGCTCCCGCTGGACAGCCGCATCACCGACCTCAACGGCTTCGCCCGCCTCGGCGACGCCGGCGTCGACCTCCTGCTCATCGACAGCACCAACGCCGAGGTGCAGGGCTTCGTGCCTAGCGAGCGCGAGATCATGCCGGTGCTCGACGCGGTCTTCCTGCGGGCCGAGGGCCGCATCATCGTGGCGTCGTTCGCCTCGCACGTGCACCGTATCCAGCAGATCATCGACATGGCTGCGCTCCACGACCGCAAGATCGCGTTCGTCGGCCGGTCGATGGTGCGCAACATGGGCATCGCCCGCGACCTCGGGTACCTCAAGATCCCCGGCGGCATGATGGTGGCGTCCGATGACCTCCCCGATCTCCCGGACGAGGAGACCGTCCTCATCTGCACGGGCTCGCAGGGCGAGCCGATGGCCGTGCTGTCCCGGATCGCCAACCGCGACCACCCGATCAGCGTCGGCCCCGGCGACACCATCGTGCTGGCATCCTCGCTCATTCCCGGCAACGAGAACTCGGTGTTCCGCGTGATCAACGGCCTTGCTCGCCTCGGCGCGCACATTGTGCACAAGGGCAACGCCCTGGTCCACGTGTCGGGTCATGCCGCGGCCGGCGAGCTGCGGTACGTCTACAACATCGTCAAGCCGCGCAACGTGATTCCGGTGCATGGCGAGTGGCGCCACATGCGTGCGAACGCGGAGATCGCCACGAGCGTCGGCATCCCGCGCGAGCGCGTGCTTCTCGCCGACGATGGAGTCGTCGTCGATCTTGTCGAGGGTGTCGCGTCGATCGTGGGCTACGTGCCGGTCGGCTTCGTGTACGTCGACGGGATCGGGGTCGGCGACGTCACCGAGACCTCGCTGAAGGATCGCCGGGTCCTGGGCGAGGAGGGCTTCATCTCCATCTTCGTGGTGGTGGACATCGTCGACGGGGCCATCGTCGCCGGCCCTGAGATCCATGTTCGCGGCTTCGGCGCCGAGGACGAGCTCATCGAACCGCTGCGCGCCCAGGTGACCAAGACCGTCGAGCAGGCCCTGTCGGACGGACTGGACGACACGCACGAGCTGCAGCAGCGCATCCGGCGGGCCGTCGGCAAGTGGGTCAACAGCACTCACCGCCGGCGCCCCATGATCATCCCGGTCGTCGTCGAGGCCTGACGGAGCCGCGCGACGCGTCTCGACACGCGGTGCGGAGGTGACGCGTGTGACTACCGTTACCAGTGGGGTCTGACCGATAGGCTCCGAGCATGGCTTCCCGCACGTCTTCCCCGGCGCGCCCGGCGCGCAGTGCCCCCCGTCAGAAGCGACGTCCGGCTGCCACGGGCAAGCCGCGGTCCCGCGCCCCGCGTCCCGCGGCGCGTCGGCAACCCACGCGTCCCGGCCCGGTGCCTCGCCTGATCGCGGGCCTCGGCCGGCTCCTGCGCGGCCTCTGGCTCGGCAGCGCCCACGCGCTCGGCGCGCTGGCCCGGGCCATGGGTCGGGGAGCCCGCGACCTCGATCCTGCCCATCGGCGTGACGGGCTGGGCCTCGCCCTGGTCGCGGGCGCCGCCGTGCTCGTTGCCGCCACGTGGTTCGGCGTCGACGGGTGGTTCGTCTCCTGGACGGCCATGGTCGCCACATCGGTCATCGGCGCCCTCGCCTGGCTGGCCCCCCTGATCCTCCTTGGCCTGGCCTGGCGGTTCCTGCGCCACCCCGACGACAACGCCACGACCGGTCGCCTCGTCATCGGCGGAGCGGCCACGCTGGTCGGGGTCATCGGCCTGTGGCACCTGACCCAGGGCTCGGCCACCCCGAGCGACGGCGCCGAGACGATGTCCGCCGGCGGCGGAGTCGTCGGCTGGCTGGCGACGGCCCCCATCGTGGCGGCCATCGGTCCGATCGTCACCGGCCTCGTCCTTGGACTCCTGCTGCTCTTCGGGATTCTCGTGCTCACCGCCACCTCCCTGGCGTCGGTGCGCAACCGCATCGTGGGCACGGTGGCGGGCGTGATCATGCTGGTGCGCCGCCCACTACGGCCCGTGAGTGCGGACTCCGGAGAGCCGGACGACGCGGCCGACGACCCCCGCGAAGGGGCCCGCCCCACCGGTTTCGACCAGGAGCCGTTCGCGATGTCGAACACCGACATCCTGGACACCTCGATGCTCGACGACGACCGCCCCGCCGCGGCGCTGATGTCCGGTCTGGGCACGTCGGGCCAGGACCTCGTCGACCATGATCACGACTTCGACGACGTGCCGGACGAACCGGCCGACGTCGAGCAGCACGCCGTGGGGCATCCGGCGCGCCACGAGACGGTTGTGATCGGCAGGGCCGGTGCCGCGGGTCGCACCGCCAAGCCTCGACAGCTGACGTTGCCCCGCCGGGCCACGTACGCGCTGCCGAGCCGCGACGTTCTCAAGACCGGACCGGCGCACCGCACGGCCACCCGCGCAAACGAGCACGTGGTGGCGGCGCTGACGGAGGTCATGGAGCAGTTCGGGATCGACGCGCAGATCACCGGCTTCATGCGCGGCCCGACGGTGACCCGCTACGAGATCGAGCTCGGGCCGAGCGTCAAGGTCGAGCGGGTGACGGCGCTCAGCAAGAACATCGCCTACGCGGTGGCCAGCGCCGACGTCCGGATCCTCAGCCCGATCCCGGGCAAGAAGGCGATCGGCGTCGAGATCCCCAACACCGATCGTGAGCTCGTGGCGCTCGGTGACGTGCTGCGCAGCGACGAGGCCGCGAACGACCACCATCCGCTCGCGGCGGCGCTCGGCAAGGACGTCGAGGGCGGATTCGTCGTCGCGAACCTCGCGAGGATGCCCCACCTGCTCGTGGCCGGCGCCACCGGTGCGGGCAAGTCGAGTTGCATCAACAGCCTCATCACATCGATCCTCATGCGGTCGACGCCCGACGAGGTTCGTCTGATCCTCGTCGACCCCAAGCGCGTGGAACTCGCCGCCTACGAGGGCGTTCCCCACCTCATCACGCCGATCATCACCAGTCCCAAGAAGGCGGCCGACGCCCTCCAGTGGGTCGTCAAGGAGATGGACCGTCGATACGACGATCTCGCGGCGTTCGGCTTCCGCCATGTCGACCAGTTCAACAAGGCCGTTCAGTCGGGCAAGTTGAAGCCGCTGCCCGGCAGCGAGCGGGTGATGGAGCCGTATCCCTACCTGCTCGTCATCGTCGACGAGCTGGCCGACCTGATGATGGTGGCCCCGCGCGACGTGGAGGATGCCATCGTCCGCATCACGCAGCTGGCGCGGGCCGCCGGTATCCACCTCGTGCTGGCCACGCAGCGGCCCAGCGTCGACGTCGTCACCGGCCTCATCAAGGCCAACGTGCCCAGTCGGCTCGCGTTCGCCACGTCGAGCCTCGCCGACAGCCGGGTCATCCTCGACCAGGCGGGGGCAGAGAAGCTGGTCGGCCAGGGCGACGGGCTGTTCCTGCCTATGGGCGCGAACAAGGCCATGCGGATCCAGGGTGCATTCGTGTCGGAGGCCGAGATCAAGGCGGTCGTGTCGCACTGCCGGGCCCAGGGCGAGGCCGAGTACGTGCATGAGGTGACGGCCCATGCGGCCTCGACTCGCGAGGTCGAGTCCGAGGTCGGCGACGACCTCGACCTGCTGCTCCAGGCGGTGGAGCTGGTCGTTTCCACGCAGTTCGGCTCCACATCGATGCTCCAGCGCAAGCTCCGGGTGGGCTTCGCCAAGGCGGGCCGGCTGATGGATCTCATGGAGACCCGCGGCGTCGTGGGCCCGAGCGAGGGGTCGAAGGCCCGCGACGTGCTCGTCAAGCCCGACGACCTGCCCGGACTCCTGCTGATCATCCGCGGCGAGGCGGACTAGTACCGACGGTTCGACTGCGGCGATCGCCACGGTCGCCTTACGATGACGATGTCCCCACGCCGCGAGGAGGCGCCATGTCCGCCGGGCAGATGCTGAACGCGGCACGTACGGCACGGGGCATGTCGTTGGAGGATCTCGCCCAGAGCACGAAGCTGCGCGCATCGATCCTGGCGGCCATGGAGGGCGACGACTTCAGCCACTGCGGCGGAACCGTGTACGCACGAGGCCAGCTCCGCGCGATGGCACCGGTGCTGGGGCTCGACCCCGACGAACTGATCGAGGCCTTCAACCGCGAGATGGGTGAGCGCCCGATCGACTGACGCGCCCGCTGCGTAGTCTTGGACGGTGTCCGACAACAACAAGGTGGCCGTGGTCACCTTGGGCTGCGCCCGTAACGAGGTCGACTCCGAGGAGATGGCCGGACGCCTTGCGGCGAACGGGTGGGAGCTCGTCGACGATCCGGCGCAGGCCGACGCGGTGCTCGTGAACACCTGCGGATTCGTCGAGGTCGCCAAGAAGGACTCCATCGACGCGATCCTCGCCGCTGCCGACCTGAAATCGATCGAGGGCGGACCACAGACGGTCGTGGCAGTGGGGTGCCTCGCCGAGCGGTACGGCAACGAGCTGGCCGAGTCGCTGCCGGAGGCCGACGCCGTCCTGGGCTTCGACGACTACCCCGACATCGGGGAGACCCTCCGGCGCATCGTCGCGGGCGAGGCGCACGTGCCGCACGTGCCCACCGACCGTCGCCAGCTGCTGCCGATCTCTCCGGTCGACCGACAGGCGGCCGCCGGCCAGGTGCCCGGACATGGCACCCATGCCAGTGAGTCCGACGCCGTCCCGGGCTGGCAGCCCCCGGTGCTGCGCCGCCGCCTCGACGGCAGCCCCGTCGCACCGGTCAAGCTGGCGTCGGGCTGCGATCGTCGCTGCACGTTCTGCGCCATCCCGTCCTTCCGCGGTTCCTTCGTGTCACGGCCGCCGCTCGATGTCGTCTCGGAGATCGCGTGGCTGGTCGGAGAGGGTGTGCGTGAGGTCGTGCTCGTCAGCGAGAACTCGACCTCCTACGGCAAGGACCTCGGCGACCTGCGTCTGCTGGAGGCGCTCCTGCCGCGCATCGCCGCCGACACGTCGATCGGCCGCGTTCGCGTGGCCTACCTGCAGCCCGCGGAGGTGCGGCCGGACCTGTTGCGGGCCATCGCGACGGTGCCCGTCGTGGCGCCCTACTACGACCTGTCCTTCCAGCATGCGAGTCCGACCGTTCTGCGCCGCATGCGTCGATTCGGCGGCCGCGCGGAGTTCGGCGATCTCATCGACCGGATCCGGGCGCTCGACCCGGCGGCCGGCATCCGCAGCAACGTCATCGTCGGCTTCCCGGGCGAGACCGAGGAGGAGTTCGGCGAGCTCCTCGCGTTCCTCGAGGAGGCCAGGCTCGACGCGGTCGGCGTCTTCGGCTACAGCGACGAGGACGGCACGGAGGCCGCCACCCTGCCCGACAAGATCGACGTCGACGTCGTGCGAGCGCGCGTGGAGATCGTCACGGCCCTGGTCGACGAGGTGATGTCCCAACGGGCCGAGGACCGCATCGGCGAGCGCGTCGTCGTGCTCGTGGAGGCCCTCGAGTTCGACGACGACGATGCCCCCGTGGCCGTCGGCAGGGCAGGTCATCAGGGACCCGACGACGCCGGCACCACGGTGCGCCTCGGCGGCGGCGCCTCAGTTGCCGTCGGCGACCTCATCCACGCGGACGTCGTCGATGCGGTCGGGGTCGACCTCCTCGCCGACCTGGTCGAGACCGAGGCATGAAGCCGCCGATTCCGGACAGGGCCGCCGATCCCGTCGGCGACGCACCACTGGTCAACCTGCCCAACGCCCTGACGGTGCTGCGCGTGCTGTGCGTACCGCTCCTGGCCGTGCTCCTGATGGTTGACGACGGCGCACGCGGATCGGCTCGCGACTGGGCGGCCATCGTCTTCGTCCTAGCGTCGATCACCGATCTGATGGACGGTGCCATCGCCCGCCGCTACGGCCTTGTCACCACGTTCGGCAAGGTGGCCGATCCGATCGCGGACAAGGCGTTGACCGGGGTGGCACTGATCGGCCTGTCGCTTCTGGGCGACCTGTCATGGTGGATCACCGGCATCATCTTGTTCCGCGAGATCGGCGTCACGATCCTGCGCTTCTGGGTGATCGAGCACGGAGTGATCCCGGCCAGCCGCGGTGGCAAGGCGAAGACGCTCGCGCAGACGGTGGCGATCTTCATGTACCTGGCCGACGTGTCCCTGACCTGGTGGCCCACCGCGAGCGCGGTCGTGATGGGGGTGGCGGTCGTCCTGACCGTTGTGACCGGGCTCGACTACGTGGTCCGCGCGTTGCGACTGCGACGCCAGCCCATCCCGACAAAGTCGAACCTCGGGGTCCACCGTGGGCTCTGAGCCCACCGCCGCCGACGTCGTGGCCGCGTGCATCGAGCGCGGCCTGACCATCGCCACGGGGGAGTCCCTCACTGCGGGCCTGCTGGCCGCGAGCCTCGCCGACGTGCCGGGCTGCTCCGCCGTCCTGAGGGGCTCGGTCGTGGCCTACCAGCCGGACGTGAAGCAGGCGCTGCTCGGCGTCACGGATGCCGACCTCGCTCGGGGGGTCGTCAGCGAGCAGGTGGCGGCCGCCATGGCCGACGGGGTGCGCCGGGCCCTCTCGGCCGATATCGGCGTCGGCACGACGGGGGTGGCCGGGCCCGAGCCGCACGACGGAGAGCCGGTCGGCTCGGTGTGGATCGCCGTCGCGACGAGCCGTGAGGTCCGCACCCAGCATCTGGTCATCGATGGCGACCGTGCGGCGATCCGGCGTCAGACCGTGGTGTCATGCTTGGCCCTGCTGATGACTGAGCTGGCAGGGGCCGCGACCGGATAGGTCGGGACGCCGGGAATAGCCCCGCGAGGGCGGTTGTTGGCGGCAGCAAGGAACCACGGATGCGCCGAGGCCGTCCGAGAGGTACCGTGAGCGTCCACCTCGGGCCACCGGGGTGGAGCACTGGTGAAGGGAGGGGTCGTGATCGTTCTTCGGCAAGTCATCGGTGACGAACTGCGTCGCCGTCGCCAAGACCAAGGGCGCACTCTGCGCGACGTCTCCGGGGCGGCCGCCGTGTCGCTCGGTTACCTCTCCGAGGTGGAGCGGGGCCAGAAGGAGGCGTCGAGCGAACTGCTGGCCGCCATCTGCGGGGCGCTGGAGGTATCGCTCTCCGACGTCCTCGCGTCCGTCAGCACGCAGGTTGCCGAGGCTGAGACGGAGATCTTCCTGCCCCGGCTGCCGTCCCTGTCGACCGTCTGACCGATCTCCTCACGGGCGGCCGCGATCCTGCGCCCCCCGCCGGGCGTATCAGGCGCCGCGTGCCTGACACCTCGGGCACCAGTACATCACCCGTGCCCTCGGCGCACGTCCCTGCTCACCCGACTCGATGAGCGTTCCGCATCGCCGGCAGGGCTGCCGGCGACGGGAGTAGACGTAGTAGGGCCGCCGCTCGTCGCCGGTCGTGGATCGGGAGGTCCGCGGCGCGTTCCGCATGAGCAGGCGGTGTGCCGTGGTCACGAGCCCTGAGAGGTCGGGCACCTGCCCGACGGGCGTGAACGGGCTGACCCCGCACAGGAACAGCGACTCGCAGCAGTAGATGGCGCCGATTCCGGCCAGGTTGCGCTGGTCGAGCAGGGCCTCGCCGATCTCCATGTCGGGTCGCGCCTGCAGTCGGTCGACTGCCGCGCCCGCGTCCCAGTCCGGACCGAGGAGGTCTGGACCCAGATGCCCCACGACCGATCCCTCATCGGCCGTGGCGATGAGGTCGACCACCGGAATGCGGTACCCGACGGCCGACCAGGCGGCGGTGGTGAGCACGACCCGCACGGTGTGCGCCGGGCCGCCTCGCCAGCGCGCGTCGGGTCGGTAGAGGTGCCAGGCGCCCTCCATCCGGAAGTGCGTGTGCAGGGTGCGCCCATCGTCGAGGCGGAACAGCAGGTGCTTGCCGCGTGGTGCGACGCCCAGGATGGTCACGCCCGCGAGGTCCACCGTGGCCAGGGCCGGTAGCCGGAAGTCGGACGACACCAGCGCCTGCCCACCCAAGGCGTCGTCGAGTCGCTTGGCGGCCAGCCAGACAGTGTCACCCTCGGGCACGGACGTGCCTAGGCCCGAGGAGACCGCAGGCCACGTGGCGTTGGCAGGAAGCCAGCGGCCGTCAGGAGCCGGGTGTGGTTGTCAGTGGGGGCCGCCCCGTTGATCCGCGTGATGACCGAGCGCTCCATGCCGACCCGGTGACCGCTTCGGACGAGCGCGGAGGCGGCCGCCCCGAGCAGGGCGTCCCCGAGGTCCCACGCCAGCAGCGACTTGCCACCCCGCTCGAGGTACAGGGCCGGCCGACCGTCGACCAGCACGATGATGGCGCCTGCCTTTCGGCCGGGCCGGTGCCCGATGCCGGTGCCCGCGACGTCGGGCCACGGCAGCGCCGCGCCGTAGGCGTTGGCGGGATCGGTGGCGGCCAGCACCACGACCGTGGCCGGGGAGCGATCCTGCGTCGACGTGGCTCGCAGTCGATCCACAGCCGCGGGCAGGGCGAACTGGGCCGCTCCGAGACCCTCCACCGCGTAGGTCCGTCGGCACCGGCCGACGTCCTCGAAGGCCGAGAGAACCCGGTACATCCGGGCGAAGCCGCCCTCGAAGCGCTCGGACACCACGGTGCCGCGCGTGACGATGCCGTGCCGGTCGAGCAGGCTCTGGCCCACGGCCGCGGCGGCCGCCGCCGGATCCCTCGGGATCTCCGGGAGCAGCGACCAACGCCCGGGGCCGGCGGGCGGGCCCGAGCGATGCGGGAGACCGGGGCGGCCCCGGCGCGTGGAGGGTCGTGATCGGGTGCCGTCGATCCGCGCGCGCAGCGCGCCCCAGCCGTCGTTGGTCACTCGCCCGCTCCAGACCAGCCGCCACAACGCCTCCACGAGGTCGGCGTCGGTGGCGAGGGGTCCACCACCGCGGCCGACGCCCACGAGGTCGGCGATGTCACGGAAGAACAGCGCGCCCCCAGCGGCGAGGACGGCCATCACGGCGGCGGCCGCGTCCGGCAGGGGGTCGTCCCCATCCGGGTCGGCCGGGGGCCGGCGCAGCAGTCCTGCCCGGTCGGCCGGGGCGAGGCAGACGATCCCGTCACCTCCCGTGAGCGCCGATACCCCCCACCACACGACGTCACCGGAGCCGATGAGCTGGTCGAGCATTCCGTCGTGCACGTCGTCGACGCGCGCTGGCAGCACGGCGCGAAGCCACGTGCTGGCCGGCAGGGCCGTGCCGGCCAGTTGCTCGATCGCCTCGAAGCAGCCGTCGATCCCTCGTAGATCGGGGCGGCCGTCGGCGGCGGCGACCCGCTGCCACCGGGGCAGGAAGGCCGCGTACTGGGCGGGTGGCACCGGCTCGATCTCGTGGCGCAGCTTGGCGATGCTGCGGCGCCGGATGCGCCGGAGCACGTCGACGTCGCAGTACTCCGTGTGGGAGCCCCCAGGGCGGAACTCCCCGCGCACCACGCGGCCGGTGGATGCGAGGCGGGCCAGCACCTCCGCGGCGACGGCCGTCGAGAGGCCGACGCCCTGGGCGGCCTGCTCAGGGGTGAACGGGCCGTGGGTGCGGGCGAACCGGCCGACCACGTCGCCCAACGGGTCGGCCACGATCGCCAGGTGCGCGTCGGGGATGCCGACCGGCAAGGCGATGCCGATCGCGTCGCGCAGCCGCCCGGCGTCCTCGACGGCAGCCGTGCGCTCGAGGCCCGCCAGCCGGACGCGGATGGCGCGACGTCCGGCGCACAGCTGCTCGAGCCACGGCGTAGGGATGCCACGGGCCGCCGCCTCCTCGTCGCCGAGGGGGCCGAGCAGTCGCAGCAGGTCGGCCGCATCCTCGAGGTCGCGCGCCCGCGTCGCCGGAGTCAGGTGCTGGAGCTCGGCCTCCACCTCGTCGAGCGCGTCGGCGTCCAAGAGGTCGCGCAGCTCGGGAGTGCCGAGGAGCTCGGCCAGCAGCGCCGGGTCCAGCGTCAGCGCCTGGGCCCGGCGCTCGGCGAGGGGGGAGTCGCCCTCGTAGAGGAACGAGGCCACGTAGCCGAACAGCAGCGACTGGGCGAAGGGCGAGGGCTGGTCCGTCGAGGCCTCGTGCACCCGGATGCGCCCGTCGCGCAGGTCGGTCAGCACCTCGCGCAGGGCCGGCACGTCGTACACGTTTTGGAGGCATTCGCGAACCGTCTCGAGGAGGATCGGGAAGGACGCGTAGTCGGACGCGACCGACAGCAGGTGCGCGGACCGCTGGCGCTGCTGCCACAGTGGCGTGCGCCGGTCGGGCCGTCGACGCGGCAGCAGCAGTGCACGTGCCGCGCACTCCCGGAAGCGCGAGGCGAACAGGGCCGAGCCGCCGACCTCCGCGGTGACGAGCGACTCGACCTCCTCGGGCTCGATGAGGATCAGGTCCATCACCGAGCGGGCGGACTCCTCGTCGTCGGTGTCGGGCAGCCTCAGCACGATGCCGTCGTCGGCGTGCATCACCTGCGCGTCGATGCCGATGGTCTCGCGGATGCGGGCGCCGATCACCAGCGCCCACGGCGCATGCACCTGGGCCCCGTAGGGACTGTGGATCACCACGCGCCAGTCGCCGAGCTCGTCGCGGAAGCGCTCGACGACGATGGCCGAGTCGCTGGGCACGACGGACGTCGCCTCGCGCTGCTCGCGAACGTACTGCAGCAGGTTCGCCGCCGCCCGCTCGTCGAGCCCGGAGCCGTCGAGCAGCGCCCCGGGATCGCGCGACGACGCCACTGAACGCACGAACTCGCCGACGGCGCGGCCGAGGGCGGCGGGGCGGCCAAGGGCGTCGCCGTGCCAGAAGGGCAGTCGGCCGGGCTGGCCCGGGGCAGGGGAGACGAGCACCCGATCGTGGGTGATGTCCTCGATCCGCCAGCTCGACGCACCCAGCGCGATGACGTCGCCGACCCGCGACTCGTAGACCATCTCCTCGTCCAGCTCGCCCACCCGGGACTGCTTCTCTCCCACGAGGAAGACGCCGAACAGCCCGCGGTCGGGGATGGTGCCGCCGCTGGTGACGGCCAGCCGCTGAGCGCCCGGTCGGCCGGTCAGCTGGCCCGTGTCTCGATCCCACACCAGGCGTGGCCGCAGTTCGGCGAACTCGTCCGACGGATACCGGCCCGAGAGCATGTCGAGCACGGAGTCGAACACGGCGTCGCCGAGGGACGAGAACGGAGCGGCCCGCCGCACCATGGCCAGCAGGTCCTCCACGGACCAGTCGTCCATGGCGACGCACGCCACCACCTGCTGCGCCATGACGTCGAGCGGGGTGCGCGGGATGCTCACGTCCTCGATGAGGCCTGCCCTCATGCGAGCGGTCACCACCGCAGCGGTCACCAGGTCGCCTCGGTACTTGGGGAAGACGATGCCACGGCTGACGGCGCCCACCTGGTGTCCCGCACGGCCCACGCGCTGCAGGCCGCTGGCGACACTGGGCGGGGTCTCCACCTGCACCACCAGGTCGATGCTGCCCATGTCGATGCCGAGCTCGAGGCTGCTCGTCGCGACGACGGCCGGCAGCCGACCTGACTTCAGGTCATCCTCGATGATCGCTCGCTGCTCCTTGCTGACCGAACCGTGGTGGGCGCGGGCCACGATCACCGGTTCGCGCCCCTGCGCCAGGGCGCGCTCCGCGGCGATCTCGTTGACCTGCGCGGTGATGCGCTCCGAGAGTCGTCGGCTGTTGGCGAACACCAACGTGGTTCGGTGCTCTTCGATCAGGTCGACGAGCTGCTCGTCGATATGCGGCCAGATCGACGTACGCGCGACGGCGCCCGCTGCGCTGCCGGAGAGCTCGGTCTCCGCGCCCACGTCGGCCATGTCATCGACGGGCACGCGGATCTGCAGGTCCCACAGCTTCTCGCTGGGCGGGGCCACGATCGTGGCTGGCTGGGAGGACCGCACGAAGGACGCGACGGTGGCCATGGGGCTGACCGTGGCGGACAGGCCGATGCGCTGCGCGGGACGCTCCAGGAGCGCATCGAGTCGCTCGAGGGAGAGCGCCAGGTGTGCGCCGCGCTTCGTGCCGGCCACCGCGTGCACCTCGTCGAGGATCACCGTCTCGACGCCTCGCAGCCCCTCCCGGGCCTGGGAGGTCAGCATGAGGAAGAGCGACTCGGGCGTGGTGATGAGGATGTCCGGGGGTCGTCGGGCGAATCTGGCGCGCTCCGAGGCGGGCGTGTCACCCGTGCGGATGCCGACGATCACCTCGTTGGCCGTCAGGCCGAGCCGAGCGGACTCGCGTTCGATCCCGATGAGCGGACTGCGCAGGTTCCGGTCGACGTCGACGGCGAGCGCCTTGAGCGGCGAGATGTACAGGACGCGGCAGCGTCGCTGGCGGTCGGCCGGGGCCGGGGACGTCATCAGGCGATCGATCGAGTGGAGGAAGGCTGCCAGTGTCTTGCCGCTGCCCGTGGGGGCGACGACCAGGGTGTCCTCTCCGCGGGCGATGGCGGTCCAGGCCCCGAGCTGTGCGGGGGTCGCGTGGTCGAAGGCTCCGGCGAACCACGAGCGAGTGGCGGCGGACAGTGCCGCCAGACCCCCGTCCGCATTCGGCGCGGGCCGAATCGGGCGGGTCATTCGGAGCCCAGGGCGAGGGCGGGAACGGCCAGAAGGAGGAACCCGACGAGCTCGATCATGCCGATCCTCCCCGGCCGGGGAGGGGGACCGGTCATCGCGAAGGACCGGACGGCGAGGAAGGCGAACGGCACGACGAGGAACAGGCCTGCGGGCAGGCCCCACCACCACGCCAGGAGCGGGGAGCACGCGACGGATGCGGCGGCGAAGGCGCGCGACAGCCGGCCGAAGCGCGGGTTGGCGCGTTCACGGATGAGCGACTTCACGTGGAGCGTCGATCCGACGAGGACCAGTGCCACGGAGATCGTCAGGATCCACAGCTCGTCGGGTGCGGCAGCGAGCGAGGGAGGCGACCACGTCCGCGACCCGACGGCGACCGCCCACGTGACGGGCACCATGGCCGTGCACTGGGCGATGAACACCGAGTCGTTGAGCAGCGCACGCTCGTCTCGACGCCGGGCGAACGCGATGTTGACGAGGAAGCTCGCGCCGTAGAGGAGCTCGATTCATACGAGCCATGGTTTCGCGGCGAGGAGGACGAGGGTCGCCGGTACGGCGATCGTGCTCCAGACGGCGAGCGGTCTGCGGAACGCACGCGAGTCCGGATGCCGCGACGCGGCATCCCTCACCAAAGCCAGGACGAAGTACGAGACCGGGTACGCACTCACCCAGGTCACGGCCAGCACCAGCAGGACGGGAGTGGTCGGGCTCACCGCCAGTCCGACCACCAGAGGCAGGCCGAGGAACGCCCAGGCGCCGTGCTGCGGAGGCACGAGGGAGACCCGTCGCAGGGGTCGACTGGGCGCGGTCACAGCCTGATTGTGCTGGATGGGGCAGGATGGCGACCGTGCGCCTCACTGACTTCTGGGATCGGATGGACGAGGTCTTCGGCCCGTCCTACGCGCAGTCGTGGGCGCGCGACATGGTGCTGGCCGATCTCGGGATGACCGCGACCGATGCCATCGCCGCAGGGGTCGACACCCGTGACATCTGGCGGGCCGTGTGCGCCACGACCGAGGTGCCGAAGGTGTTGCGATGACCTCGGTCCCCGCCCGGGAGCCCGACTACCTGACCGTCGTCACGTACGGGCGCACGGGCAGTACCGCACTGCAGGCCGCCCTCAATGCCCTGCCGGGGGTGCTCGTGCGTGGCGAGAACTACTCCGCCCTGCGCGGGCTCAACGCGTACGTGCAGGCGCTGGCCGAGACGGCCGATCGGCACCATGCCGGGAAGCCCACTCACCCGTGGTTCGGCTCGCGCCGACTGTCCCCGTCCGACGTCGTCGCCGATCTGCGTCGGCACGTCGTCTCCACGGTTCTGCGCCCCCGGCCCGACACGACGTGGCTGGGCTTCAAGGAGGTGCGGTACGAGCCGGGGCACTTCGCCTCGTACGACGATCTGCTGAACTACCTGCTGTTCTTGAACAAGCTCCTGCCGGGGATCCGGTACGTGCTCAACGTGCGAGATCCGCAGGCGGCGGCCCGCAGCGGATGGTGGCCGGGGAACGAGAACGCCCTCGAGGTGCTGGCGACGACGCGTCAGTGGCTGGTCGAGGCGGCTCACGACCTGGGCCGGATGCTGGGCGACTCCAGGGTCGTCCTTCTCGACTATGACGAGTGGGCGGGCCGTCCTGAGGTGCTGATCGCCGCGTTCGCCGGCCTGGGGCTGCCACCTGACGACGACGCCCTGCGTGCCGCGGTCGGGCACCGGCTCGGCCACGGGCCGCACGCCGAAGGTGCGCCGTGACCGTCGGCGTGGTGACGGGAGTTGATCCTGCGCAGGCCCCCGCCATCCAGCGGCGCACGATCCGGGTGCTGTCGATGGGTACCGTGCTCGGCGGTGTCGCCGTGGCCGGCTCGGTGGCGGCCGGATCCCTCATCGCCGCCTCGGTCGGCGACAGCGAGGCGGCGGCCGGCCTGGCGCAGACCGCCGGGGTGCTCGGCGCGGCGGTGCTCGCCCTTCCGCTCGCGCGGATCGCCCTGGTCCGCGGCCGACGGGCCGCCCTCTCGACCGGCTACGGGCTCGGCGCTCTGGGCTCGGTCATCGTCGTGTTCGCTGCGGTGAATCGCAACCTGTGGCTGGTCTATCTCGGCTGCTTCTTCGTCGGCGTGGCGTCCGCGGCCGGCTACCAGGCGCGCTACGCCGCCACGGACCTGGCGGCCGAGGAGCATCGCGCCCGCTCGCTCTCGTGGGTCGTGTGGGCGGCGACGATCGGCGCGGTGCTCGGGCCCAACCTGCTGAATGCCTCGGGCAACCTCGGGCTGGCCCTGGGGCTACCGCAGCTGTCCGGGCCCTACGTGGTCTCGGCCGTGTGCCTGTTGCTCGCAGCGGGGATCCTGCTGGTGTTCCTTCGGCCCGATCCCTACCTGACCGCGATAGCGCACCGCGAGGCGGCCGGATCGGACGAGACCCGGCCCCGGCTCCGCGACGGCATCGGCCATCTGCGGGGCCGTCCGAGGGCCGTGCTGGGCATCGCCACCATCGCCCTGGGGCATGTGGTCATGGTCATGGTGATGGTGATGACGCCGGTGCACATGGCCCACGTCGATGTCACGCTGCAGCTGATCGGCCTGGTCATCAGTGTCCATGTGGCGGGCATGTACGCGCTGTCGCCGGTGGTCGGCTGGGGCGTCGACCGTTTCGGCCGCGTGCCGGTGGTCGTCGTCGGGGTCGCGATCCTCGCGGCTGCGTGCGTCATCGCCGGACTCGCCCCCGGTGACAACGTCCCCATGCTCGGCGTCGGCCTGTTCCTCCTCGGCCTGGGGTGGTCGTGCACCCTCATCGCCGGCTCGACCATGGTCACCGACGAGGTCAGCCCCGCGGAGCGACCTGCCGTCCAGGGCCTGTCGGACCTCACCATGAATGCCGCGGGCGCACTGGGGGGAGTGGTGGCGGGGGTCGTGGTCCTGGTGAGCTCCTACTCCGTGCTGTGCGCCGTCGCGCTCGTTCCGGTCGTCGCCCTGGGGATCGCCGTGTCGATTCCGGCGTGTCGCGCCCATTCGAACACCCGTTCGATATAGATTCACCACCACGACCCCGAAGGGGCCCCGGCCCACAGCCGGAGCGCGGCCCCCCGGAGTGTCAGACAGCAGGGTTACGTTCGGCAGACCAACCGCGAGATCCACCCCGTCGAGCAAGGAGACACCATGGCCAGCGCCGCCAATGACCGCGAGAAGGCCCTTGACGCCGC
This sequence comes from Actinomycetota bacterium, assembly GCA_016717115.1. GTDB lineage: Bacteria > Actinomycetota > Actinomycetes > S36-B12 > S36-B12 > UBA10649. Next base: position 43,044 of record JADKGE010000011.1, on the reverse strand, counting down.
ACTCGCCCAGATCGAGCGCCAGTTCGGCAAGGGCTCGGTCATGCGACTCGGCGAGGAGGGCCGGATCCCGATCGACGTGATCCCGACCGGCTCGATCGCCCTCGACATCGCCCTGGGCATCGGTGGGCTGCCCCGGGGACGCATCGTGGAGATCTACGGCCCGGAGTCCTCGGGCAAGACCACCCTCGCGCTGCACGCCATCGCCAGTGTCCAGGCAGCGGGCGGGCTGGCGGCGTTCATCGACGCCGAGCACGCGCTCGATCCGGACTACGCCTCGCGCCTGGGCATCGACCTCGACAGCCTCTACGTCTCGCAGCCCGACACCGGCGAGCAGGCGCTGGAGATCACCGACACGCTGGTGCGGTCCGGAGCTCTCGATCTCGTCGTCATCGACTCGGTGGCCGCTCTCGTGCCACGGGCCGAGATCGAGGGCGAGATGGGCGACTCGCACGTCGGCCTGCAGGCCCGACTCATGAGCCAGGCGCTGCGCAAGATGGCCGGCGCGCTGAGCAACACCAACACGACGTGCATCTTCATCAACCAGCTCCGCGAGAAGATCGGCGTGATGTTCGGGTCACCGGAGACCACCACGGGCGGCAAGGCGCTGAAGTTCTACGCGTCCGTTCGACTCGACGTCCGTCGGATCGAGACGCTGAAGGGCGGCACCGAGGCGGTGGGCAACCGCACGCGCGTCAAGGTCGTCAAGAACAAGGTGGCCCCGCCCTTCAAGCAGGCCGAGTTCGACATCCTGTACGGAGAGGGCATCTCGCGCGAGGGCTCGCTCATCGACATCGGCGTCGACGCGGGCATCGTCCGCAAGTCGGGTGCCTGGTACACCTACGAGGGCGACCAGCTCGGTCAGGGCAAGGAGAACGCCCGCACCTTCCTGAAGGACAATCCCGACCTCGCCAACGAGATCGAGAAGCGCATCAAGGAGGCCCTCCACATCGGTCCGCAGGTCGACGTGCCGGCCGACACAGCGGCCGAGGCTCCGGCGGCGGCTCCGAAGAAGGATGCGCCGAAGCCCATCGACGTCTAGTCGCAGCGGGCCCGGTTCGCCATGCGGTACGTCAACGAGCCCACTCCGGGGTCGGCTGCGGACCTGCAGGATGACGCCGACCCCGAGCAGGTAGCGCGGACGATCCTTCTGCGTCGACTGTCTGTCGCTCCGCGTACCCGCAAGGAGCTTGCCGACGACCTGCGCAAGAGGGGGGTGCCCGACGACGTCACGGAGCGGGTGCTCGACCGGTTCACCGAGGTCGGCCTGGTGGACGACGCCGAGTACGCGCGGATGTGGGTCGCCTCTCGCCAGCGCACCCGAGGGTCGGCCCGGTCGGTCCTCCTGCAGGAGCTTCGGATGAAGGGCGTGGCCGACGACGACGCTCGTGCCGCCGTCGAGACGATCGACGACGACAGTGAGCGTGCGCGCGCGCTCGCGCTGGTATCGGCCAAGCTCGCCTCCACTGCGCGATTCGAGCCCCAGGTCCGTCGTCGTCGACTCGTGTCCATGCTGCAGCGCCGGGGCTATCGGCAGGGCGTGGCCCTATCGGTGGTCGACGAGGCCCTTGGGGACCTGCTGGCTCAGGAGTCTCTGCCCCCCGACGACTGAGGCTCGATCACAGGGCTGATCGGCGTTGCGGTTGCTGTGGATTTCGCAGGATGGGATGTCAGAGGGTCCTCGTAGTGTGAGCTCATGGAATCGAGAGTTGGGGTCACGGTTGTGGCGCCGGATCGGGTGGTGGATGACCCGGTCCTGGTGGACTTCGTCGATGGCCTGACCCCTGCTGAGCTGCTGGGGATGCTGGCGGGGATGCGGCCCAGCTCGCTGGTGCTGGACGCCCTGATCACGATCGACCGGGCCGCCCTGTCGGACGTGGACGCGGTGGTGTTCCTGCAGGTCCACCAGCGGGTCGCCGCCTGGTGGGCGTCGGTCGGCCTGGAGGCGATCATCCCGGCGGCCGCGGCCGAGCCGCTGGTCGAGGAGTTCACGCTCCTGGTCCCGGGTTCGGACGAGGAGCGCAGGATCCGGATCGCGGACGTGCGCCGCGAGGAGCTCGGGGCCGCGCTGCGGCTGCCCGCCGCCACCGCCCAGGACCACATCGACACCGCCCGCCTGCTGGCCGGTCCCCTCGCCGCGACCGCCGCGGCTCTCGCGGCGGGAGAGATCACCGACCGGCACGTCGCCGTGATCGTGGAGGCGGCCGGGCGGCTGCCCGGCCGGGGGATGCGTGACGACGGCGAACGGGCCACGTTTACAGCCGCCTGCCTCGACCTCGAGCGCCGGGTGCTCCCGACCGCGCGGAAGGCCACCGTGTCGATGACCCGCGCCGCGGCACGCCGGGCGGTGCTGGCGATCGATGCGGCCGGGGAGCGCCGTCGCCGCCGCGAAGCCAAGTGCACCCGTGACGTGTATGTCCTCGATGAGCTCGACGGGATCTCGACGTTGATCGCCCGGATGAGCACCGAGGCCGCCCACGCGGTGATGACCGCCGTGGACGCCCTGGCCCACGACGACCGATTCAGCCCGCCCTTCACCGACGGCACCCACGCCGACGGCCCCACCCGCGGCCACGAGACCGCGACGATCGGTGAGCGCCGCGGCGAGGCCCTCGCCGCGCTGGTCCTCCGCGCCCTGGCTGCCGGTGGTGTCAAGAGCGACGGTGGCGATCGCGGCGGATCCGGCGAGGTCCCGGCCCCGCAGGTCCGGGCCCACCTCGACCTGGTCATCGACCTGCCCACCCTGCTCGCCCTCGCCGATGCCCTCGGCGGTGCGGAGTCCGGCGGTCCGGCCGGTCAGGTGGAGCTGCGCGGTGCCGGGCCGGTCAGTGCGGACGTGGTCCGCGACCTGCTCACCGACCCCGAGGTGGCCGTGACGATGCGGCGGCTGGTCACCGACCCCGTCACCGGGCACCTCCTCGACTACGGCCGCCGGGTCTACCAGGTGCCGCAGCGGCTGCGGGAGTATGTCGTGGCTCGCGACCGGGTCTGCCGGTTCCCCGGCTGCCGCCGCGCCGCCGCCCGATCCCAGATCGACCACGCCGACCCATGGAACGACGGCGGCACCACGAGCCCCGCCAACCTCGGCGCGCTGTGCACCCGGCACCACCAGCTCAAGACCCACACCGGCTGGACCATCACCGACAGCAGACCCGACGGATCCTGCACCTGGACCTCACCCCACGGCCGCACCTACGAACACGAACCGCCGCCCTTCTGATCGGTAGAAGGCAGTGATCCTGCGGCCTTTCAGGACGCGGTGCCCACCGTCGACGGGTGCATGAGCAGGGGCACCAGGATCGAGTCGATGATGTGCTCGACGTCAGCTGGTCTCGGGGCCGATCCGGTCATGATGAGCTGGTGCACGATGAGGGCTGCCGGAACCTGCATCACATAGGGGTCCACGGCCTGCGGCGGGACCTCGCCCCGCATCATGGCCCGCTGGATCAGTGCCATCGCCTCGTCGTTCTTGCGCGTGCCGAAGCGCGACTGGAACTGGGCCGACAGGTTCGGATCGTGTGCCGCCTCGCTGATGAGCTCGCGCAGCACGATGCCGAGGTCGGAGTCGAGTTCGTCCGACAGCCCGGTCAGTGAGGCGAGCAGGTCGCCGCGCAGGGTTCCCGTGTCCGGGCTCGTGGCCGGGAGGGCCTCCTCCATCGTGCTGATGAACACGTCGAGCGCCAGTGCCCGCACGTTGGGCCACCGACGGTAGAGGGCCGCCTTCCCGGTGCCGGCGCGCTGGGCGATGCGGTCCATGGAGGCGCCCCGCATGCCGACCTCGGAGATCTCGGCGAGGGCCGCGGCGAACACCGCCTCGCGCAGCACCTCGCCGCGGCGACGCACCGGGCAGTTCTTCTGCATGTCGCAACGGTAACATCACAGTGAACGGTTGTGTTCCTTGATTTGACAGTTAGGGAACATTGGCGTTCGCTATGACTAGCGTCATCCGTCGTTCATTCGGTGATCCCGAGGAAGAGAATCCCATGCCGGTCCTGTCAGCGTGGGCGGTCCGCCGCCCGATCATCGCCCTCATCTCATGGTTCATCGCGGTCGCCGCGGTGGTCGGCCTCGGCCTGACCGTCGGCGGTGACCTCAACGACTCGTTCGACCTGCCCGACACCGAGTCCAAGGTGGCCACGGATCTGCTGACGTCTAGCGGCACCGACACCAGCCGACTGGACTCGGGAGCCACCATCGTGTGGTCGCCGACGACCGGGACCGCTGTCGACGAGGCCACGGCCGCGAAGGTCGTGCCGATGCTCGAAGGGATTGCCGCACTGCCGTCAGTCGCATGCGTCACGAACCCCCTCGACCCGCAGGGCGCCTCGCTCGGCACGGCCTGCCAGCCGGGCGGCGCCTTCGATCCCGAGGCGATGAAGGCGCTCACCCCCGAGGAACTGCAGACGCTCGGCTCGGCCTTCTCGACGGTCAGCCCTGACGGCCGCGTGGCCTATGCCTCCGTCACGTTCGCGGGCGACGGAACTGAGGTGTCCACTGCGGACGCCAAGGCGATCCTCGACGAGGTCAAGGCGCTCAACAGCGATGAGCTCCGCGTCGGCGCGCAAGGCCAGGTGCTGGAGTTCGCCGGCCAGGAGCCGCCGAGCAGCGAGGCCATCGGCCTCCTCGTCGCCATCATCATCCTGCTGATCGCGTTCGGCTCGATCGTCGCGGCGGGCATGCCGATCGTGGTGGCCCTCGTCGGCCTGACGATGGGCCAGATGGCCGTCCTCGTCGCCGCCAACTTCCTCGACGTCGCGACGTTCGCGCCGACCCTGGCCGCGATGATCGGCTTGGGTGTCGGCATCGACTACGCCCTGTTCGTGATGAACCGTTTCCGACAGGCCGTGCTTGCCGGACGCGACCCCAAGGACGCTGCCATGGAGTCGGTCGAGACCGCCGGCCGCGCCGTGCTCTTCGCCGGTGGAACGGTGATCATCGCCCTCCTTGGACTGTTCGTGCTGCGCATCAACTTCTTCAACGGGCTGTCCGTCGCCGCGGCTGTGACCGTGCTCATGGTCATGCTGTCGGCCCTCTGGATGCTGCCCGCGCTGCTGAGTCTCCTGGGCAACAAGGCCCTGTCCCTGCGTCTGCCCTGGGGCAAGAAGCCGGGCAGCGTCCATGGCGAGGGCAAGGCCTGGGCGCATTACGGTCGCCTGCTCCAGAAGCGGCCGATCATCCCGACGCTGCTCGCTCTCGCTGTGGTCGTCGTCCTGGCCATCCCGATGTTCAGCCTGCGACAGGGATTCTCGGACGACTCGGGCAAGCCTGAGGGCTCCCCGTCCCGTATCGCCTATGACCTGCGGGCCGAGGGCTTCGGCCCCGGCTCGAACGGCCCCTTCGTCGTGGTGGCCGACCTGTCCGACGCGACGAGCCCCGAAGCGCTCGGGACGATCGTCGCGGGCCTGGCCTCCGCCGAGGGCGTCGCGGGCACGTCGCCCAGCGCGGAGACCTTGCCGATCATCGGCAAGCTCCAGGCCGCTGCCGGCGCTCAGGCCGGTGCGGAACCGCAGTCCCCAGTGGTGGCGATCGCCGTCTACCCGGCCAGTGAGCCGCAGGACGAGGCCACGACCGAACTGCTGCAGCGCCTACGCGAGGACGTGAACCCGGCCCTCGAGGCATCCACCGGCGCGAAGCTCTACGTCGGCGGCACCCAGGCGATCACGAGCGACTTCACGACCGTCCTGGGCGAGGCACTGCCGATCTTCCTTGCCATCGTGGTCGGCCTCGGCTTCCTGGCGCTGATGCTGCTCTTCCACTCGCTGGTCATCCCGCTGACCGCGGCGATCACCAGCCTGCTCAGTTTCAGCGCGGCCATGGGTATCACGGTCGCGGTGTTCCAGTGGGGGTGGTTCAACGACCTCCTGAGGGTGCCCGGCACAGGCCCGATCTTCCCGTTCCTGCCGATCATGGTGTTCTCCATCCTGTTCGGCCTGTCGATGGACTACCAGGTGTTCCTCGTCTCGCGCATGCAGGAGGAGTGGAACCGGATCGGTGACAACTCCGCCGCCGTGCGCCGCGGACTCGCGGGCTCGGGGCGCGTGGTGGTCATCGCCGCCGCGATCATGTCGAGCGTCTTCCTGGCCTTCGTGCCGGCGACGAACGGGACGATCAAGCTCTTCGGTGTTGCGCTGGCCTCGGCCGTGCTCATCGACGCGTTCATCGTCCGGCTGGTCCTCGTGCCGTCCGTGATGTCGATGCTGGGCAAGGCGAACTGGTGGCTGCCGGGCTGGCTGGACCGCATTCTGCCCGAGGTGCACATCGAGCCCGGTGAGGACGAGATCGCCGACGACGAGATCATCGGTGACGACAAGGAGGCCGCCGCTACCGTGGGGGCATGACCGCCCTGCGTCTGCGCGCCCTCCGGGCGGTGCCGCCCATCCTCATCCTGGGCTACGCCACGCTGTCGATCCTGGAGATGCGTTCCCTGCACGCCGACGGCGCTTGGGCGTTCGCGCGCGGCCTCATCAGCGAGGGCTACTGGATCGGCGATCCCACGAGGGTTGTCTCCAACCTGCTTGCGCAGAGCCCGTTCGCGGCGGTGGTCGCCCTCGGGGTCGCTGACCGACTGCTGCTGGAGTACGCGCACGGCGTCGGCTACCTGCTCATCCCCAGCGCCGCCTGGGCCGCTGCGCTCTACCTCTCGCGGCGAGGCAGGACCTTCGACTTCCTGCTGATCGGGTACTGCGTCACGACTCTGACCTCGGGCTTCCTGGCCGTCGGCGACTACAACTTCCTCTTCGCGTTCACGGCGCTGTGCTTCGCCGCTGTGCTGCGCTTCTGGAGCGATCGAAACCGAGCGATGCCCTGGATCGCGCTCGGCTCCGCGTTCATCGTCGCGTCCAGCCACGGCCTCGCGGTGATGCTCGCACCCCTCCTGATCGGCGCGATCGTCCTGCCCTGGCGCAGGTTCGGCAGGCCGACCCACGGCCGCGCGCCGTTGCTGGCCACGGTGGCCGTCCTGGGCGTCGGCACCTGCGTCGCGGCCTTCTCGATCGCGCGTCCGTACAGTCCCGGGAACGTGCTGCGGGCCATGGACCTGTCCGGCCCGCTGCTCGACAACCACCAGCTCCAGCTGACCATCGTGTGGCTGATGCTGCTGCCGCTCGCCGTCCTGGCCCGGTCACGGGGCATCCGGGTCGCCACCACCGCGGTCCTCGTCGCGGCGCTGCTCGCCCTCGCTGTCCTGCAGCCCCTGTGGGCCACCCCCCTGCAGCAGTACGAGGCCCGGGCCTGGAGCGGCATCCTTCTGTTCCTCGTGCTCCTGCTGGCGCTGCTGTCGACCCTGCCGTCGCTCGCCGAGCCGGTCCCGTCGAGCGCAGCCGACCCGCGCACGGTGGACGGCCGCTTCGCGCTCCTGTCAATGGGCCTGCTCGTCGGCCTGCTGGTGCCGGCAACCATCCAGACCGTCCAGTTCGGGTCCTTCGTGCGAGCGTTCTCGGCCGAGATCAATGGACGTGCCGGCCTGATCGCCAACGCGGAGTTCGTCGCGGCGGTGCCTGCGGCGGAGCGGTACGGATGGCTGTGGGCCTACCCCAGCATGAGCCTGGTCCTGGGCGAGGGGCCCGATCATGCGTTCGTCCTGAACCAGCCGCAGACGATCTACCAGCAGCCGTTCGAGCCCGAACGCCCCCCGGCGATCCCGGCCAGGTTCGCGGCGCCGTAGCGCCCCTGGCGCGACGGCGTGCCGAGACCACGGGGCTGGCTCCTTAGGATGGTGCACCGTGTCCACCCCTGCCGCATCGCCGCCGCCGCGGACCTATCAGGTGCGCACCTACGGCTGCCAGATGAACGTGCACGACTCCGAGCGCCTCACGGGCCTCCTCGAGGGCGCCGGGTACGTGGCCGCCGCCGCCGACCAGACCGCAGACGTCGTGGTCTTCAACACCTGTGCCGTGCGCGAGAACGCCGACAACCGCCTGTACGGCAACCTCAGCCACCTCGTACCGGTGAAGGCAGCCCACCCCGGCATGCAGATCGCCGTCGGCGGCTGCCTCGCCCAGAAGGACAGGGGAGACATCCTCGCCCGGGCGCCCTGGGTCGACGTGGTCTTCGGCACTCACAACCTCGGCTCCCTGCCGGTTCTCCTCGAGCGGGCCCGCATCGCCGAGGAGGCGCAGGTCGAGATCAGGGAGTCCCTCGAGGTCTTCCCCTCGACCCTGCCGACCAAGCGGGACAGCGCCTACGCGGCCTGGGTCTCCGTCAGCGTCGGGTGCAACAACACCTGCACGTTCTGCATCGTGCCGGCGCTGCGCGGCAAGGAGAAGGACCGCCGCCCCGGCGACATCCTCGGCGAGATCCGTGCCCTGGTCGCCGAGGGAGTCCTCGAGATCACGCTGCTGGGGCAGAACGTCAACGCCTACGGGTCGGAGTTCGGCGACCGCGAGGCGTTCTCCAAGCTGCTGCGCGCCTGCGGCGACGTCGACGGCCTCGAGCGGGTGCGCTTCACCAGCCCGCACCCCAAGGACTTCACCGACGACGTCATCGCGGCCATGGCCCAGACGCCCAACGTGATGCCGCAGCTGCACATGCCGTTGCAGTCCGGATCCGATGTCGTCCTTCAGCGCATGCGGCGGTCCTACCGTCAGGAGCGCTACCTCGGCATCATCGATCGGGTTCGGGCGGCCATGCCTGACGCCGCGATCACGACCGACATCATCGTCGGGTTCCCGGGTGAGACCGAGGCTGACTTCGAGCAGACGATGCACGTCGTTCGGGAGGCGCGGTTCGCCAGCGCGTTCACGTTCCAGTACTCCAAGCGCCCCGGCACTCCCGCCGCGACGATGGACGACCAGGTGCCGCACGACGTCGTGCAGGAGCGCTACCTGCGCCTGGTCGACCTCGTGAACGAGGTGGCGTGGGCAGAGAACTCGAAGCAGATCGGTCGCGTGGTCGACGTCCTCATCGCCGAGGGAGAGGGCCGCAAGGACGATCGCACGGAGCGGCTCTCGGGACGGGCCCCCGACAACCGGCTCGTCCACGCCGCCGTCGATCCGGCCGTGGGCGTGCCTCGGCCTGGCGACGTCGTCACGGCTGAGATCACGTATGCCGCGCCCCACCACCTGGTGGCCGATCGCGTGGTGGCGGTGCGGCGGACGGCTGCCGGCGACCTGCACGGTCGCGAGAACGCGCCCGCGTCGGTCCTGCTCGGGCTGCCGACCGTCCGTGCCTGAGCTGCCGGTCGAACCCGCGGCGCCGGGCCGCGTCCTGGCGATCGTCGGACCGACCGCTTCGGGCAAGTCGGCGCTGGCCGTCGCCGTCGCCAGGGCGATGGGCACGCCCGCCGAGATCGTCAGCACCGACTCCATGCAGGTGTACCGCGGGATGGACATCGGCACCGCCACGCCGACCGCCGGCGAGCGCGACGCCGTGCCGCACCACCTCCTCGACGAGTGGGCCCCGGACCACGCGGTGACCGTGGCCGAGTTCCAGAGCCGCGCCCGCGCTGCCATCGCCGGCATCCAGGCCCGCGGAGCCACGGCGATCGTCGTCGGCGGCAGTGGCCTGTACGTCTCCGCGGTGCTCGACGACCTTCGCTTCCCCGGAACCGACCCGCAGGTGCGCGAGCGACTGGAGGGCGAGCTGCGCGCGGAGGGGGCGGCCGCGATGCATCGGCGGCTCGCCGTCGTCGACCCGGCTGCGGCCGAGGCCATCCTGCCCACCAACGGGCGACGGATCGTGCGCGCCCTGGAGGTCGTCGAGATCACCGGACGGCCCTTCGTCGCGCGACTGCCCGAGCCGACGGCCGTGATCCCTGCGGTTCGCGTCGGCCTCGAGATCCCCAGGGACGTGCTGGACGCCAGGATCGAGGAGCGGGTCGACCGGATGTGGGCGGCCGGGTTCGTCGACGAGGTGCGCACGCTCGAGGCGCAGGGGCTGCGCTCGACCCCGACGGCATCGAGGGCGCTGGGGTACCAGCAGGTCCTCGACTACCTTGCCGGGGAGTGCAGCGAGGAGCAGGCCCGGCAGGCGACCGTCGATGCCACCCGCCGGTTCGCGCGGCGCCAGCAGCGGTGGTTCCGGCGCGATGCTCGCATCACGTGGATCGACTACGACAGTCCGGTGGCGGTGGCCGACGTCGTGGCCCTGTGGGGGTCGGACACGCTCACGTAGTACTCCGTGCCGAGCAGCAGCCGCTGCAGGGGCGCGGGCAGGCGGGTGAGCACGCCGAGGGTGCGCACCGTGCCGTCGGCGGTGGCCTGGGACGCGTGGGCGCGCAGTGCCGCCCGCTTGGCCGGTAGTTGGCCGCGGACGTCGACCCGGTGGGTGATCTCGTTGCGGGGCGTCCAGGCCGAGTCGAACTCCTCCGGCGAGAAGCCCGTCGGGGTCAGGTGCGCGGACGACGCCAGGTGAACGGCTCGGGCGATGGGCTCTCGCGGCAGCGTCGCCTCGAACAGGCGGGGCGCCCGGGCGCACAGGACGCTGGCCGCCCGGGTGGCTCGGTGCACCTGCAGATGGTCGGGATGGCCGTAGCCGCCGGAGGGGTCGTAGCCCACCAGGACGTCGGCGCCCTCCTCGTCGCAGACCGCTGCGATGAGACGGGCCACCGCGAAGCGGTCGGCGTGGGCGAAGCCATCCGACACTTCTCCATGCAGGCCCGAGTCGGCAAATCCGAGCGACACGGTGCGCGCGACCCCGAGAGCCTGCGCAGACTCGGCCAACTCCTCCCGCCGGGTGGCGCCTAGGTCGGTGCCGAGTGCGCTCGACGTCAGCCCGGCCGCGCCGTCCGTCGCGATCACCAGCACGACGCGATGGCCCTCGGCCGTCGCCCGGGCCATGGTCCCGGCGGTGAGCAACGCCTCGTCGTCGGGGTGGGCATGCACGAAGACGAGGGTGCGGGGCGCAGTGCTCATGGTGGGTCATTGTGGCGTACGGTCCGCAACTGTGAGGATTGCCCACGTCAGCGACTGCTACGCCCCGCGCACCGGTGGGATCGAGACTCAGGTAGCGGCCCTCGCCACTCGGCAATCGCTCGCTGGCGAGGACGTCAGGGTGATCACGGCGACGCCGGGCCACGACGCGGTGTTCTCCGGTGACGACGTAGTCGACGGGATCACCGTGCACCGCCTCGCGGCACGCATCCCGTTCGAGCTGCCCATCCACCCGCGCACCGGCCGCGAGGTGACGCGGATCCTGTCGAAGCACCCCGTCGACGTGGTGCACGTGCACGCCGGTGTCGTATCGCCGTTCGCCTGGGGCGCCATCCGGGCGGCGACGAGCCTCGGCATACCGACCCTGGTGACCGTGCACAGCGTGTGGGGCGCGCTGGCGGCCCCGGGCTTCACCTCGTCCGACGCGGTGCTGCGGTGGTCGCGCTGGGGGGCCCGGCTCAGCGCCGTCAGCACCGTCGCTGCGGAGCGCATCGCCCGAGCGGTGCCGCGGGCCGGTGACGTGCTCGTCATCCCCAACGGCATCGAGCCCAGCGACTGGGCGGTCGAACCGGTCCCCGCGGACGCCCATCACCTGCGTCTGACCAGCGTGATGCGGATGGCGCCACGCAAGCGCACGCTTCCCCTCGTGCGAATGATCGATACCGCGTCACGGCTGCTCGACGACGTGTGGGTGACCGCGGTGCTCGTGGGCGACGGACCCGAGAGGGCGCGAGCGGAGAAGTACGTCCGCGACCACGGGCTCGCGCCACGGGTCAGGTTCGCCGGACGCCTGTCCCGCCCCGACATCCTCCGCGTGTTCGCGCTGTCCGACGCCTACGTCCAGCCGTCCGTGAAGGAGTCCTTCGGCCTCGCCGCCCTCGAGGCGCGAACCGCCGGACTGCCCGTGGTCGCCCGTTCACAGGCCGGCACCTCACAGTTCATCCATGACGGCATCCACGGACTGCTGGCCGACGACGACGCCGGCATGGCGGAGGCCATCGCCCGTCTGGGCCGCGACCGCGGGCTGCTGTCCAGCATCGCCGAGCACAATCGGTCGACACCCCCCGAGGACTCGTGGCCGAACGTGCTCGCGGTTGTCGCGGCCGCCTACCACGCTGCCGGGGCCACGGGCGCCTGACCGGCTCCCGCTACCCTGCTGACGTGGCCAGACTCAATGAAGTGCCCTTCGTGAAGGGGCACGGCACGGGGAACGATTTCGTCGTCATTCCCGATGTCGACGGTCGACTCGACCTGAGCGCCGACCAGGTGCGGTGGCTGTGCGACCGCCATGTGGGCGTGGGCGGCAACGGAGTGCTGCGGGTGGTGCGCACGGAGCACGTCCCCGAGTTCGCCGAGTTCGCGGATGTGGCCGAGTTCTTCATGGACTACCGCAACGCCGACGGCACCCTGGCCGAGATGTGCGGCAACGGGGCTCGCGTGTTCGTCCGGTATCTCGACGCGACCGGCCTGGTCACCGACAACGACATCGTCATCGCCACCCGGGGCGGGCTGCGCAGTGCGAGCATCAATCACGACCGCACCATCACCATCGACATGGGCCACGCGACCACGCCGAGGGCGCGGGCGCTCCCACAGGTCACGGTCGGCGACCGCCACTGGCCGGCCACCGGTGTCCTGGTGCCCAATCCGCACGCCGTCGTCTTCCTTGATGACCTTTCTGAGGCCGGCGACCTGGCCACGGCTCCGGACGTCAGCCCGACCGACGTGTTCCCCGACGGCGTCAACGTCGAGTTCGTCGTCCCCCGGGGGCCTCAGCACGTGGCCATGCGGGTGCACGAGCGGGGTGTCGGCGAGACCCTGTCCTGCGGCACCGGAGCCTGCGCCGTGGCATGGGCGGCGCGGCGTCGCGACGGCGCGTCGCTGGACGGAGAGGCGACCTGGCAGGTCGACGTGCCCGGCGGCACCTTGCGCGTCACCGAGACGGCCGACGGTGCCCTGCTGCTGAATGGCCCGGCCGACCTCGTCGCGCGGGGCACCGTCCTCATCCCCGTGTGACCCGCCGGACCTCAAGGTCGGCGGAGCAGCGCGAGGGCGGACACCACCTCGGGACTCACGTCGGTCGCACCGCCCGCGGCGTAGTCGGCCAGCGCGTCGATCATCGCTGGCGACCAGAAGTTCTTCAGGTGGGCGGCCGTCTGCTGGGCGGCCGAGGCCCGATCCGGCACGCTGATGGCGATCTGGTTGGCCATCTTGATCAGGTGATCGGGCCTCATGCCCGGACGCCTGAGCGCGAGTCCGGCCGGACCTCCACGGCCGTGACCTTGTACTCCGGGCAGTTGGTGGCCCAGTCGGAGTTGTCCGTCGTGACGACGTTGGCTCCGCTGACCGGATGGTGGAACGTCGTGTACACGACACCGGCCGGCACGTCGTCGCTGATGCGCGCCCGCATCGACGTGGTGCCCGCGCGGCTCGCGACCTCGACCCATGAGCCGTCGGTGACACCACGCAGCTCGGCGTCGGACTCGTGCATGTCGAGAACATCCTCGAGGTGCCATGTGACGTTGGCCGTGCGGCGCGTCTGCGCCCCGACGTTGTACTGACTGAGGATGCGGCCCGTGGTGAGCAGGAGCGGGTACCTGCGCGTGGTTCGCTCGTCGGTCGGGACGTACGGCGTCGTGACGAAGTTGCCCAGGCCCCGCACGAAGTGGGCCTCGTGCATGATCGGCGTGCCCAGCGGAGCCGCCTCGTTGCACGGCCACTGGACGCTGCCGACCCGATCGAGCAGGTCGAAGGAGACGCCGGCGAACGTGGGGGTCAGGCCCGCGATCTCGTCCATGATCTGGGCGGCGGAGTCGTAGTGCATCGGGTAGCCCATCGCGGTGGCGAGCGCGCAGGCCACCTCCCACTCGGCCATTCCCGTGCGGCTCGGCATGATCGGCCGCACCCGGTTGATGCGCCGCTCCGCGTTGGTGAAGGTGCCGTCCTTCTCCAGGAACGACGTGCCCGGCAGGAAGACGTGGGCGAGGCTCGCGGTCTCGTTGAGGAAGAGGTCCTGGACGATGACGAGGTCCATGGCGGCGAGGGCTGCCTTCACGTGCGCCGTGTTCGGGTCGGACTGCGCCAGGTCCTCGCCCTGGATGAAGATCGCCTTGAACGAGCCGCCCAGCGCCGCGTCGAGCATGTTGGGGATGCGCAGGCCCGGATCGGCCCTCAGAGGGGCCTCCCACAGTGCCTCGAACTGGGCGCGCGCGGCGTCGTCGGACACGTGCCGATAGCCGGAGAACTCGTGCGGGAACGAGCCCATGTCGCACGCGCCCTGCACGTTGTTCTGCCCGCGCAACGGATTCACGCCGACGCCGCGTCGACCGATGTTGCCGGTCGCCATGGCCAGGTTGGCGATCGCCATCACCATCGTGGAGCCTTGACTGTGCTCGGTGACGCCGAGCCCGTAGTAGATCGCCGCATTCGGGGCGGCGGCGTAGGTGCGGGCGGCGCTGCGCACCAGCTCCGCGGGCACTCCGGTGACATCGGCCAGGGCATCGGGGCTGTTCTCGGGCAGGCGGATGAACGCCTCCCACGCGGCGAACGACTGAGGGTCGCACCGCTGCGCCACGAACTCCCGATCGACGAGGTCCTCGGTGACGACGACGTGGCTGATCGCGTTCAGGACGGCCACGTTCGTGCCCGGCTGGAGCTGCAGATGGTGCCCGGCCTGCACGTGCGGGGAGCGCACCAAGGCGATACGGCGCGGATCGATGACGATCAGCTGCGCCCCCTCGCGCAGCCGCCTCTTCATGCGCGAGGCGAACACGGGGTGAGCGTCGGTGGGGTTCGCGCCGATCACCACGATGACGTCGGACTCCTCGACGGAGGCGAAGTCCTGAGTGCCGGCCGACGTGCCGAACGTCTGCTTGAGTCCGTAGCCGGTGGGGGAGTGGCACACGCGCGCGCAGGTGTCGACGTTGTTGTTGCGGAATGCCGCCCGGATCATCTTCTGAACGGCGAAGACCTCTTCGTTCGTGCATCGCGACGAGGTGATCCCGCCGATGGAGTCGACGCCGTGCTCGGCCTGGATGTCCCGTAGCCGGGCCGCGGCGAAGGCGATGGCCTCGTCCCAGGTCACCTCCCGCCAGGGATCGGACGTCCGCTCGCGCACGAGCGGCGCGAGCACACGGTCAGGGTGGCTGGCATAGCCCCAGGCGAAGCGTCCCTTGACGCAGGAATGGCCGGCGTTGGCGCCGCCGCTCGTGTCGGGCACCATGCGCACGAGTTCATCGCCGCGCAGCTCCGCGCGGAACGAGCAGCCCACCCCGCAGTACGCGCAGGTGGTCTTCACCGTGCGGGTCGGCGTCCCGAGCTCGATGACGGTCTTCTCCTGCAGTGTCGCCGTCGGACAGGCCTGGACGCAGGCCCCGCAGGAGACGCACTCGCTGCCTAGGAATGTCCCACCGGCGCTGGCGCTGACCTTCGAGTCGAAGCCGCGGCCGGAGATCGTCAGCGCGAACGTTCCCTGGACCTCCCCGCAGGCGCGCACGCAGCGGCTGCAGGCGATGCACTTGCTCTCGTCGAACGCGAAGTAGGGGTTGCTGTCGTCCGTGGGGGCGTCGAGGTGGTTCGTGCCGTCCATGCCGTAGCGCACCTCGCGCAGCCCGACGACCCCTGCCATGTCCTGCAGCTCGCAGTCGCCGTTGGCCGGGCAGGTCAGGCAGTCGAGAGGGTGATCGGAGATGTAGAGCTCCATCACGCCCCGCCGGATCCTCGCCACATGCGGGGTCTGCGTCCGCACGACCATGCCCTCCTCGCACGGAGTGGTACACGACGCCGGAGTGCCCTTGCGGCCCTCGATGTCGACGACGCAGAGGCGGCACGAGCCGAACGCGTCGAGCCGCTCGGTGGCGCAGAGCCTGGGGATGGGGATCCCCGCCTCCCCGGCCGCACGCATGACGGACGTGCCCCGAGGCACCGTCGTGTCGAGGCCGTCGATGCGCACGGTGACGGTGTCCTGCGAGGTGACGGCCGGCGTGCCGAGGTCGACCTCGTCAGCGATCGTCATGGCCGCTCCGATCGAAGTCCTCACCGAACCGTTCGATGGCGCTGAGCACCGGTTGCGGTGTCAGGCCCCCCATGGCACATAGTGACCCGTCCCTCATGACTTCGCAAAGGTCGATGAGCAGGATCCGGTTGGCCTCGGGGTGATCGCCAGCGAGGATCCGATCGATGACCTCGACGCCGCGCGTCGAGCCGATCCGGCAGGGCGTGCACTTGCCGCAGGACTCCTCGGCGCAGAACTCCATCGCGAAACGGGCCTGCTCGGCCATGTCGACGGTGTCGTCGAACACCACGACGCCGCCGTGCCCGAGCATGCCGCCGGCCGCGGCGAGCGCCTCGTAGTCCATGGGCACGTCGAGTGCGTCGGCCGGGAGGTACGACCCCAGCGGGCCGCCGACCTGTACGGCGCGGACCGGTCGGCCGCTGAGGGTGCCGGCCCCGTACCCGTGCACCAGGTCGGCCAGAGTGATCCCGAAGCCCGTCTCGACGATGCCGCCCTGCCGCACGTTGCCGCCGAGCTGGAAGACCTGGGTGCCCAGGGAGCGGCCGGTGCCGAAGGCCGCATAGGCCTCGGGCCCGCGCTCGAGGACGAACGGCACGGCCGCGATGGTCAGCACGTTGCTGATCAGCGTCGGCAGCCCGAACAGGCCGGAGATCGCGGGCAGTGGCGGCTTGGCCCGAACGACGCCGCGCTTGCCCTCGAGGCTCTCGAGCATCGCGGTCTCCTCGCCGCAGACGTAGGAGCCCGCCCCCACTCGCACCATGACGTCGAACGGACGTCCCGAGCCGAGCACGTCGGCGCCCAGCCAGCCCGCGTCGCGAGCGATGTCGATGGCCCTCTGCAGGGTCGCGATCGCGTCCGGGTACTCCGACCGCACGTAGACCAGGCCCTCGGCGGCGCCGACCGCCAGGCCGGCGATCGTCATCCCCTCGAGGAGGGTGAACGGGTCGCCTTCCATGAGCATCCGGTCGGCGAACGTGCCGCTGTCGCCCTCGTCCGCGTTGACGCAGACGAACTTCCGCGGCCCCTCTGCCTTGCGTACCGTGTCCCACTTCAGGCCGGCGGGGAAGCCGGCGCCGCCGCGGCCGCGCAGCCCCGACGCCGTGACGGCCGCTACGACCTCGCCGCCGTCCATCCCCAGGCTGGCCCGGAGCCCCGCAAGGCCGCCATGGGCCGTGAAGTCGTCACGATCCAGAGGATCGATCACGCCCACCCGGGCGAACGTCAGGCGCTCCTGCGACGCCAGCCACGGGTGGTCGTCGATGGATCCCAGGCGCCGTGGGTGACTTCCGTCGCCGCCCAAGGCCCGCGCGAGGCCGGGGACGTCGGCGGGCTGGATCGGTCCGTAGGCGATGCGGCCGTCGGCCGTCTCGATCTCGACGAGGGGCTCCAGCCACAGCAGGCCGCGGGAGCCGTTCCGCACGATCGTGGCGTCGGGCAGGAGCGCGGCCAGCGCGGCGACCACCTCGTCGGCCCCCACGGAGCGGGCGGCACTGTCGGCCGGAACGAAGATCCTCGTCATGTCGGCCTCCCGTCGACCGCGGCCCGCACCGAGGCGACGGAGGCGCGTCCGAGGAGTCGTCCGTTCACGACGGCTGTCGGCCCGAGGGCGCAGTTGCCCATGCAGAACACCCGACTCACGTCGTCGTCGGGGGCCAGCTGCTCCCGGGCATCCGCCAGCAGCGCCCGGGCACCCACGGCCTGGCAGGCCTCGCCCAGGCAGATGCGCACCTCGACCTCGGCCGCCGGAGTGGTCCTCAGGTCGCTGTAGAACGTGAGCACTCCGTAGACGTCGGCTCGGCTGACGTTGAGGCGCTCGGCGACTAGGGCGACGGCATCGGCATGCACGTAGCCGAACTGCGACTGCAGCGACTGCAGGGCCACGAGAACCGGGCCGGGCTCGTCGACCTGCGCCAGCACCCTCTGGGCCGCCTCGATCGACCAGGGCGCTACGGCCCGGCTCATGTCGCATCCCCGGTGTCGACGCGCTCGCTGCCCGAGTAGATGTTGAAGCGATCGTCGCGGGCGAAGCCGATGAGCACCAGTCCGTGCTCGCGCGCCAGGTCGATGGCGAGGGTTGTCGGGCCGCTGACGGCCACGATCGCGGCGACGCCCGCGGTCAGGGCCTTGTGCACAATCTCGTAGGAGATCCGGCCGCTGATGACGAGGACGTGATCGGCCAGGGGGAGGAGGTCGTCGAACAGGGCCCGGCCGATCGCCTTGTCGACGGCGTTGTGACGTCCGACGTCCTCCCGCACCCAGAGGACGTCCATCGTCGGACCCACGAGTGCGGCCGCGTGAAGTGCGCCGGTCTGCGCGAACATCCTCTGGCGCTCGCGCATGGCGGCGAGCAGCGGCGCGACGACCGTTGACGGCATGCGCCAGCCGGCGGAGTGCAGCGCCGCGTCCGGGCCGGCGAAGGCGGCGAGGATGTCCGCACTGCACACACCGCAGGCGCTGGTGGTGACGAACGCCCGGGGGCGCGGCGGGCGTACCCCCGGGGCCAGGCTCAGGCGCACGGTGTCGACCTCGTCGGACGTCGCGGTCGCGAAGGCGCCCATGCCGATGATGTCCGTGCTGGCGCGAACGCCCGACTCGTTGACCAGCCACCCGGCGGCGAGATCGAGGTCGTGCCCCGGCGTGCGCATGGTCGTGACCATCACGTCGCCGTCGAGCACGATCGTCAGGGGAGACTCGACGGCCACGGCGTCGACTCGCCGGTCGGTGGCCGTGGCGGTGACGCGGACGATGGATCGCCCGCTGGTCGTCACGCCCATGAGTCCGCCATCAGAAGAGCCCCACGACCCGACCGTCGACGAGGTCGATCCGCTCGCTGGACGGCACCTTCGGCAGCCCGGGCATCGTCATGATGTCGCCGCAGATCATCACGATGAACCCCGCCCCGGCGGCGAGGCGCACCTCGCGGATGTTCACGCTGTGTCCTCGTGGCGCGCCGCGCAGGCCCGGATCGGTGGAGAACGAGTACTGGGTCTTCGCGACGCAGACCGGGAGGTGCCCGTAGCCCTGCGCCTCGAGCTCGCGGATCCGGCCTCGGATCTTGGCGTCCGCGGTGACCTCGCTGGCCCCGTACACGCGGGTGGCGATGGCGCTCATCTTGTCCCACAAGGAGGCGTCCTCCTCGTAGGCGAAGGTCATCGTCGACGGTCGCTCGCACAGCTCGACCACCGCCTCGGCCAGCTCCCGCGCCCCCTGACCTCCGTCGGACCAGTGGGTGGCCGTGACAACGTCGACACCGAGTTCGCGGACCCTGGTCCGCAGGAGGTCGAGCTCAGCCTCGGTGTCGGAGTCGAAACGATTGATCGACACGACGCACGGCAGGCTGAAGACACCGGTCACGTTGGCGATGTGCCGTTCGAGGTTCGCCATCCCCTTCTCCAGGGCGGCGACGTCCTCCTCGGTGATCGAGGTGAGGGGCTGTCCGCCGTGGTACTTCAGCGCGCGGACCGTGGCCACGATGACCACCGCGGCGGGGCGAAGGCCCGACTTGCGGCACATGATGTCGACGAACTTCTCCGCGCCGAGGTCGGCCCCGAACCCGGCCTCGGTCACGACGTAGTCGGCCAGCTTCATGGCTCCCTGCGTGGCGATGACGGAGTTGCAGCCGTGGGCGATGTTCGCGAAGGGGCCGCCGTGCACGAAGGCGGGGGTGTGCTCCAGGGTCTGCACGAGGTTGGGGGCGAGTGCGTCCTTCAGCAGCACGGTCATGGCGCCGTGCGCGTGCAGGTCGCGGGCGCGGACCGGCTGCTTCGAGGTCGTGTAGGCCACCACGATGCTGCCCAGCCGCTCGTGCAGGTCCCGCAGCGATGTGGCCAGGCAGAAGATCGCCATGATCTCCGAGGCGACGACGATGTCGAAACCGTCCTCCCGTGGATACCCGTTTCCCGGACCGCCCAGGGCGATGGTGATGTCGCGCAGCGCGCGGTCGTTCACGTCGACCACGCGCTTCCAGGTGACGCGCCGGACGTCGATGTCCAGGGCGTTGCCGTGATGCACGTGGTTGTCGATGAGGGCGGCAAGGAGGTTGTTCGCCAGCGCGATGGCATTGAAGTCGCCGGTGAAGTGCAGGTTGATGTCCTCCATCGGCACGATCTGGGCGCGTCCGCCGCCCGCCGCGCCCCCCTTCATCCCGAACACCGGTCCCAGGGACGGCTCGCGCAGGCAGATCATCGCGCGCTTGCCGATCGCCTGGAGGCCGTCGCCGAGACCCACGCTGGTCGTGGTCTTGCCCTCTCCCGGCGGCGTCGGGCTGATGGCCGTGACCAGCACCAGCCTGGCATCGGGGTTCGCCGGCAGGGTGTCGAGGAAGTCGAGCGAGATCTTCGCCTTGAAGCGCCCGTAGGGCTCGACGTCGGCGTCGGGGATGCCCAGTCGTCCGGCGACCTCGACGATCTGGTCCATCGTGGCCGCCTGGGCGATGTCGATGTCTGCGGGCACGTCATCTCCTGTCGGCCGGCGCGTGCGGCCGTTCGCCTCGGGTCCTGCAACGTCGGGGCACTGGCGGGCGTGCCCGACGCACAGAATGTCACGGGTGGGCGCTGGGCAGGGCCCGAAGTGCGATGCGAGGATCGGCCCGTGGAGGTACGCCCGGCGGTGCCAGGAGACGCGGAGGCGATCGCTCGCGTGCACGTAGCGACCTGGCAGGCGGCCTATCGCGGGCTGCTGCCCGACGCCTTCCTCGACGGGCTCCGGTGGGAGGACAGGCTCGCCAGGTGGACGGCCGCCCTCTCCACCCCCGGGCCTACCGAGGGCGGCGCCTGGGTCGCCGTCGAGAACGGTACGGAGATCCGCGGCTTCGTCGAGTGGGGACCGGCGCGCGACGAGGACCTCGGCGCGGCGGGCAACGAGGTCTATGCGATCTACGTGGCTCCGACGGCCTGGCGCTCGGGTGTGGGCGCAGCGCTCCTGGGCGTGGTGCCCACGAGCCGTGACGCGGTCCTGTGGGTCCTCGCCGGGAACGTCCGTGCGCTGGCCTTCTACCGGCGCCACGGCTTCGACCTCGACGGGATGGCCCGCCGCCGAGAGATCGGCGGCGCCGAGGCGAGTGAACGGAGAATGCGCCGGTCGGGTGACGACGGCTAGCCGCGCAGGTCGGCAATCCCCGCACTGCTGGCCGCACCCGCGAGGTCCGATGGCGTGTCATCGTCGGTCGGTTTCACGCGAGGCCACAGCAGGTAGCCGGCCGCCAGAGCGAGGGCCGCGCCGATGACCGTGTCGACGAGCCGACTGGCCGCGTAGCCGACGAAGTCGCCACTCGGCAGCCCGACGAGCACGGCCGCCGCGGCGGCTCCGAAGGCCACCGACAGCCACGAGGAGCGGGTGCTCAGCGCGAGCGAGGCGACCAGGGACAGGAGGGCGAGCGGCAGGGCCGTCCGTTCGGGCAGGAGCATGGTCAGGGCGACGACGGCCGTGACTCCGACGAGGGTGCCGATCACGCGCAGCAGGGCCGAGGTCACCGTCGACCGGCCGTTCGGCTGCAGGATGACGAACACCGTGAGCATGACCCAGAACGCGTTGTGGTCGGCCCGGATCTGGAAGGCGAGCATGGCCATGCCCAGGGCGATGGCGCGCCGCACCCCGTCCTTCGCGGTGGCGTCGAACGTCCGCACGGAGGCCACCATCGGCTCGAGCAGGGACGGGCTGGCCGCCTTCTCCTTCCTGGGCGGCGCCGTGCCGATGGCCTGCTCGACCGTCGCCCGGAGGGCGACCAGCACCAGGCCCACGACCAGCCCGATCGCGCCGAGGAGGCCCACCCGGTCGATCCCGGCCCCGATCGCCTCCTCCTCGAGCACGCCCACCCCCGTCACGAGGAAGTAGGCGTACGACGCGACCATGCCCACCAGTAGGCCGACGGGCTTGGCCGCGGTCATGACCGTGGTCGTGAAGGCGACGAAGGCCATGGCCAGGGCGGCCGCGACCGGGTAGCCGGTCGTGAGGGCACCGATGGTGCTGTACCCGACGACGACGAGGCCCAGAACGAGAGCCACGGGCAGCGCCGTGCGAAGGCGCCCCGAGCTGCCGGCGGACACCGTCAGCGAGCACACGATGGCCGACTGAACGGAGGCCTTGTCGAAGCCGAGGGCGTAGGCGGCGAGGAAGCCCGCCACCACGCCGACGAGCACGGCGACCATGAGGCGCCACGCCCAGCGTGCGGGCCGGGGGGCGGCCGAGCTGTCCGTCACGCGCCAAAGGTACGCAACGGACCCGTGCGACGAGAGGTCACTGCGCCGCACGAAGGCTGCGGCGCACGAGGACGTCGTGAACAGGGTCCCAGACGACGTCGGCGAGCTCGGGCGTGCCGCACACCACGACGTCGGCCCGCTCCCACGGCCGGTCCGCCGCCAGGAAGGGGTTCTCCTCGGCGGCCCACTCTCGCCAGAACGCGGCGTCCTCGTTCGTCCCGCCGTCGCGCTCGATGCCGCGGCGGGTGGCCTCCGCGTAGTCGGACTGCACCCACACGGCGGCATCGAGGTGCGGCACCAGGCCGGATCGGCTCGCCCCGACCCCTTCGATGATCACCAGTGGCGCCCCGATCGGCACGTCGATGGCGCCCTCGCGCCCGCGGACGTCCCACGCGGGCGGCCGGTAGGCCACCGTGCGAGCGGCGTGCAGCGGCGCCAGGATCCCGGCGGTCATCAGGTGCTCCCAGCCGAAGAAGGACTCCCACCAGGCCACGTCGTCGGTGTGCACGATCGCCGTGCCCGGAACGGTGGCGGCGATCCGGTCGGCCAGGGTCGACTTCCCGCCGCCCTGCCGGCCGTCGACGGCCAGGACCACCGGTCGTCCGGTGATCCCTGCGCAGTCGGCGAGCAGGTCGGTGACGACCGTGTCGAGGCGCTGGGCCCGCCAGGGCTGTGCCGACGGCTCTCCCTCGTAGGGGGTGATCACGGCGCCAGAGTACGGATCTGTGGACCACGGCTTGGACGCGCGGCCGGATCGTGACACGCTGGTCTCCTCATGCGAGATGACTTCGAGACCGAGCCCGACGCCCCCTTCACCGATGCCGGCGATCCCCGTTGGGGGTCGATCGACGACCTCGATCTCGAGGAGCGCCACGTTTTGCGTCGGGTGGCCGGACTGTCCACCGAGCTCGAGGATGTCACCGAGGTCGAGTACCGGCAGGTGCGCCTCGAGCGCGTCGTGCTCGCCGGCGTCTGGACCGAGGGCACCGTCCGCGATGCCGACCGCAGCCTCGCCGAGCTCGCCCTCCTTGCTGAGACGGCCGGTTCGGTGGTACTGGAGGGTGTCATCCAGCGTCGCGACAGCCCCGACCCGGCGACGTACCTCGGCTCGGGCAAGGCGCGAGAGCTGCGCGAGATCGTCGTCGAGACCGGAGCCGACACGGTCATCTGCGACGGGGAGCTCACGCCCGGCCAGTTGCGCCAGCTGGAGGAGATCGTCAAGGTCAAGGTCGTCGACCGCACGTGGCTGATCCTCGACATCTTCGCGCAGCACGCGCGCAGTCGTGAGGGCAAGGCGCAAGTCTCGCTCGCCCAGATGCAGTACCTGCTGCCGCGCCTGCGCGGCTGGGGTGAGTCGCTGTCGCGCCAGGCCGGCGGACGGGCGGGCGGTGCCACCGGCGGCGTGGGCACCCGTGGTCCCGGCGAGACCAAGATCGAGACCGATCGCCGCCGCATCCGGCACCAGATGTCTCGGCTGCGCAAGCAGCTCAAGGAGATGGAGAGCTCGCGCACCACGCAGCGCGCGGCTCGCCATCGCGCAGGCATCCCCGGGGTCGCCATCGCCGGGTACACCAACGCCGGGAAGTCCAGCCTGCTGAACCGCATCACGGGTGCGGGGGTCCTCGTGGAGAACGCCCTGTTCGCCACGCTCGATCCCACGGTCCGCAAGGCCCGCACGCCGTCGGGGCGCGACTACACGATCGCCGACACGGTGGGCTTCGTCCGTCACCTTCCGCACCAGCTGGTGGAGGCGTTCCGGTCGACCCTTGAGGAGGTCGTCCACGCCGACCTCATCCTGCATGTCGTGGACGGCTCCGACGACGCGCCCGAGGAGCAGATCTCCGCCGTGCGCGAGGTGCTGAACGAGATCGGTGCCGGTCAGGTGCGCGAGCTGATCGTCATCAACAAGGCCGACATCGCCGACCCGCAGACCATCGCCGCCCTGCTGCGGCTCGAGCCGCGTGCCGTCGTGGTGTCGGCTCGCACCGGACTCGGCTTCGACGAGCTCCTCGACACGATCGAGCACGACCTGCCGTCGCTGCTGGAGGACATCGAGGTGCACGTGCCGTTCAGTCGCGGCGATCTCGTCTCGCGCGCCCACCGTCAGGGCGAGGTGGTGTCCGTGGAGCATGACGAGTCCGGCACGCTGCTGCGGGCCCGGGTGCCGGAGTCCCTCGCCAACGAACTGCGCGCGGCCGACGTTGCCTGAGGCCGTTGCGCTGGACGCCGCGCTGGCGGCCGTGGTCGAGTCGATCGGCGGGCAGCAGCGGGACGGGCAGCTGCAGATGGCCGAGGCGGTCGCCGCGGCCCTGTCCGGCTCCGGCCACGCCATCGTCCAGGCGGGCACCGGCACGGGCAAGTCGGTGGGCTATCTCGTCCCCGCGGCGCTGCATGCCGTGGCGCCCGAGGGCGGTGCCGTCATCGTGGCGACGGCAACGATCGCTCTGCAGAAGCAGCTGGTCGATCGCGATCTGCCTCGCGTCGCGGAGGCCCTCGGGCCCATGATCGGGCGCCCGCTGACCTACGCAGTCCTCAAGGGACGCAACAACTACGTGTGCCTGCAGAAGCTGCACGGGTCGGTGCCCGACGACGACGCGGTGGCCCTGTTCGATGCGCCGAAGAGCGCACTCGGGCAGCAGGCAGTGGCGGTGCGGGCATGGGCGGAGGACACCAGCACGGGCGACCGCGACGAGTACCCCGACGACATCGACCCCCGGGTCTGGCGGGGCTTCTCCGTCGGCCGGCGGGAGTGCATGGGCGAGGCGCGATGCCCCTTCGGTGAGGAGTGCTTCACCGTCAAGCGGCGCCAGCTGGCCCAGGAGTCCGACATCGTCGTGACGAACCACGCCATGCTGGCGATCGACGCCATCGAGGGGATCCCCGTCCTGCCCGAGCACGACGCCGTCATCATCGACGAGGGGCACGAGCTCGTCGACAGGGCCACGCAGGCGATCACCGGGGAGCTCTCGGCGGCGATGCTCGAGCGGGCCATCTCACGCTCTCGGCGGATGCTCGATCCGGAGAGCGCCGAACGCCTCCAGCGGGCCGCCGACGAGCTCGACGACTGCCTTCGGATCATGGCCGCCGACATGGGGGGTCCGAGCCGGCTCGAGGTGCTCCCGCGCGACCTCGTTCTCGCGCTCACCCTCGTCCGCGATGCCTGCCATCAGGCGATGGCCGAGGTAAACGCCGACAAGGACGGCAAGGACGCCGACGCCCTGGCCGCACGCCAGCAGGCGCGCGGTGCCCTCGAGGAGGTGCACGACGTCGCCGGCAACCTGCTGGCGATGGGAGAGCGCGACGTGGTGTGGGTCGATCCTGGCGAATCTCGCGCCCCGTTGCTGAAGGTGGCGCCCCTGTCCGTGTCGGGGCTGCTGCGGGCGTCGTTGTTCGACCGGACGCCCGTCGCGATGACGAGCGCGACCCTGACCGTGGGCGGCGGGTTCGATGCCCTGTTGATGTCGCTCGGACTGGCTCAGGACGAGACCGTCACGATCGATGTCGGCTCGCCGTTCGACCACGCCCGCCAGGGCATCCTGTACGTGGCGAGAGACATCCCGGCGCCGGGACGTGACGGGATCGCGATGGAGGCGCTCGACGAGCTCGCCGACCTCATCGAGGCGGCCGGCGGCCGCACCCTGGCGCTGTTCAGCAGCTGGCGCGGGGTCGAGAGGGCGGCGGAGTACCTCCGGGTGCGCCTCGGCTCGCAGCCCGGGCTGCCGATCCTCGTTCAGCGGCGTGGCGACGCCGTGGGCAGCCTCGTTCAGCGGTTCGCCGACGAGCCGGCCAGCACCCTGCTCGGCACCGTGTCGCTGTGGCAGGGCGTGGACGTGCCGGGGGAGTCGTGCATCCAGGTCGTCATCGACCGCATTCCGTTCCCGCGTCCGGACGACCCGCTCCTGTCCGCGCGGCAGAAGGCGGTCGACGAGGCGGGCGGTTCGGGTTTCCGGGCAGTGTCGGTGCCGCGCGCCGGACTGCTCCTCGCCCAGGGGGCGGGCCGGCTCATCCGCGGTGTCGACGACAGGGGAGTGGTGGCCGTGCTCGACTCGCGACTGGCGACGGCCGGCTATGCGCGCGCGCTGCGCGCCAGCCTCCCGCCGTTCTGGTACACCACCGACCGTGCGACGGTGATCGGCGCGCTGGAGCGCCTGCGCGACGGGGCCTCGGTCCCGTCGACCACTCCGGCCCCCTGAACGCGTCGGGGTTCGGCTACATGAACTCGTCGGGGTTCGGGCCGGTCCGGTGGCCCGATTCGAGCGCGGCGATCAGCGCGAAGTCCTCGGCGTCGAGGCCGAAGTCGAACACGTCGATGTTCTGACGGATGCGCTCGGGCGTCACGGACTTCGGCAGGACGACGTTGCCGAGCTCGAGGTGCCAGCGGATCATCACCTGGGCGGCCGTCTTGCCGTACTTGGCGCCCACGGCCACCAGCCCCGGATCGTCCAGCAGGGCTCCCGACGCGAGCGGGCTCCAGGCCTCGGTGAGGATGCCGTGCTGCGCGCAGAAGGCACGGATGCCGGCCTGGGGCAGCCACGGGTGCAGCTCGATCTGGTCGACGGCGGGGACCACGCCGAACCGCTCGATGATCGACTCCAGGTGGGAGACGTGGAAGTTCGAGACGCCCACCGAGCGGGTCAGGCCCCGGTCGCGAAGTGCGAGAACGGCGTCCCACGTCGCGAGGAAGTCGCCGGTGGCCGGCGACGGCCAGTGGATGAGATAGAGGTCGACGTAGTCCAGGCCGAGCAGGCCCAGGCTCTTGTCCATGGCCTTCAGCGTGGTGTCATAGCCGTGGTCGGTGTTCCACACCTTGGTCGTGATGAACAGCTCGTCGCGACCCAGCCCGCTCGCGGCGATGGCCCGGCCCACCCCGCCCTCGTTGTAGTACAGGGCGGCGGTGTCGACGTGGCGGTATCCGCACTCGAAGGCCGTCAGCGTGGCGTCGGTGACGACGTCGTCGGGCACCTGCCAGACGCCGAAGCCGATCTGGGGGATGGGGAGTCCGTCGTTCATCTCGAGTGCTGGGATGGTCGGCATGCGCCAAGCCTAGGCGGCTCCGCGACCGTGTGGGTCACAGACGGGGAGGCTCACAACCGTCGGAGCACCGTGACGACCTTGCCCATGATCGTCGCCTCGTCGCCGAGGATGGGTGCGTAGGCGGGGTTGTGCGGCATGAGCCACACGTGCCCGTCGCGACGCTTGAGGGTCTTCACGGTGGCCTCGTCGTCGATGAGGGCGGCCACGATGTCGCCATTGTCAGCATCGTTCTGCTGCCGCACGACGACCCAGTCGCCGTCGCAGATGGCCGCGTCGATCATCGAGTCGCCGACGACCTTGAGCAGGAACAGGTCGCCGTCACCGACGAGGTCGCGGGGGAGCGGGAAGACCACCTCGACCTCCTGCTCCGCCAGGATCGGCCCGCCGGCCGCGATGCGACCGACGACCGGGACGTAGGCGGCCTCGGGACGGGAGGAGTCGGCCTGGTCGGCCAGGGTCAGCGAGCGCAGGCGAGGTGAGGCACCGGGACGCGGTGCCGACTCCTCGGCCGGACCCTCGAGCATCAGCTCGCCGGGGTCGGCGACGACCAGGGCGCGGGGTCGATTGGGGTCGCGTCGCAGGTAGCCCATGCGCTCGAGCGTGCCGAGCTGGTGGGCGACGCTGCTGGGGGACGTGAGGCCGACGCCCTCTCCGATCTCGCGGACGCTGGGCGGGTAGCCACGATGCTCGACGGTGTCGCGGATGACGGTGAGGATGGCTCGCTGCCGCGGCGTCAGGCCCGTCTCGTCGGCGGGTCCGTCGGGCAGTTCGGTGACTCGAGCGACCACGGGATCGTCCCCTCTCCGGGAGGCCTGGGTGCGGCTGGCCGGGCGGATGCCCGGGGCCGGTGTCAGACCTCGGCGTCAGTCTTCGTGGGTGCCACGCTAGCGATCCGCCGGAAGAAATTCAAACATATGTTCGAATGTCGGCTGGACGTGTCGCGCTGCACGTGCTACACATCGTACATGCGTTCGATCGAACACGCGTTCGAAGAAACGGCACCGCATCGCCCCGCTTCCTCAGCGGCCTCGTAGAAAGGCACGACCATGGCACTCGCGGCCCCCTTCCCCGCCGCCGGCACCCGGTCCGCACGGACCCCTGCCCCGGTACGGCTCACCACCCGTGGTCGGGTGGTCCTGCTCGTGGTCAGCACGCTGTTCCTGGCTCTCGTCGTCCTGCTGTCGGGCCGTTTCTCGGCCGATGCCGGCACGTCGGCCGGTGCCCAGGGCCGCGCAACCGGCGTCGTCGTCGTGCAGCCGGGCGAGAGCCTGTGGCAGATCGCCCAGCAGATCGCCCCGGCGCTCGACCCTCGCGAGGTGGTCACCGCCATCCGTGCGCTGAACGGACTCGGCGACTCCACTGTCATCGCGGGCCAGTCGATCGTCGTCCCGGTGCTGGACGCGGCGCCCCTCGCCTCCTGACACCTGCGCAGACCCCCGAACGAACCCGACGCGCCGAGCTCAGCCCTTGCTAAGGGTTCGGCAGTGGGCTACTGTCTAACCCCTAGATGTAGTAGTCACAACCGTGTGATTCGTCAACAGGTTGTGGTACTTCCTCAACAGGTCATCCACAGGCCTTCCCCAGATTCGTGCACAGAGCAACGGATCTGCGGGGACGAATGTGACAGAAGTGATCACGAGTGAAAGGGGGTGCGGCAGATGCGGTGCCCATTCTGCAAGGACGAGGATTCACGGGTCGTCGACTCCCGCACCATCGACGACGGCCTGGCCATTCGTCGTCGGCGCGAGTGCGCGGGCTGCGGGCGGCGGTTCACCACTGCCGAGACCTCCATGCTGTTCGTGGCGAAGCGATCCGGCGCCACCGAGCCGTTCAGCCGGTCCAAGGTTGTCAGCGGCGTGCGCAAGGCCTGTCAGGGCCGGCCCGTGAGCGACGACGACCTCGCGCTGCTCGCCCAGCAGGTCGAGGACACCGTGCGCGCCACCGGCAGCGCCGAGATCCCGGCCATGGAGATCGGCCTGGCCATCCTCGGTCCGCTCCGAGAGCTCGACGAGGTGGCCTACCTCAGGTTCGCCTCCGTGTACCGCTCCTTCGACAGCCTCGAGGACTTCGAGGCCGAGATTGCGCTCCTGCGCGCGGAAGGCGAGCCCGTCGGCGAGGAGCCGGCGGCCAGCCAGCAGGAATCCACGACTTCCCACCCCCGGTAACCGCTCAGAAGAGGAAGAAAGGCAACACGCATGTCCGTGACCACCAGCACAGCCGAGACCTTCGTTCACAACACGTTGCAGGGCACCGGCTTGACCATCGAGCGGCTCTACACGACCGAGGGGGTGCACCCCTACGACGCGGTCACGTGGGAGCGCCGCGACGTCGTCCAGACGAACTGGAAGAGCGGCGAGGTCGTCTTCGAGCAGCGGGGCGTCGAGTTCCCCGACTTCTGGAGCGTCAACGCCTCCACGATCGTCACCACGAAGTACTTCCGCGGCGCGGTCGGCACCGACCAGCGCGAGTGGAGCCTGCGCCAGCTCGTCGACCGCGTCGTGCTCACGTACGTGAAGGCCGGCAAGGCGAACGGCTACTTCGCCACCGACCACGATGCGGACGTCTTCGAGCACGAGCTCACGCACATGCTGGTGCACCAGGTGTTCAGCTTCAACTCGCCCGTGTGGTTCAACGTCGGCACGGTGTCGCCGCAGCAGGTGAGCGCCTGCTTCATCCTCGCCGTCGACGACACGATGGACTCGATCCTCAACTGGTACAAGGAGGAGGGCCTGATCTTCAAGGGCGGCTCCGGTGCCGGGCTGAACCTCTCGCGCATCCGCTCCAGCAAGGAGCTGCTGAAGAGCTCGGGTGGCACGGCCTCCGGCCCGGTGTCGTTCATGCGCGGCGCTGACGCATCCGCGGGCACGATCAAGTCCGGCGGCGCCACGCGACGCGCGGCCAAGATGGTCGTCCTCGACGTCGACCACCCCGACATCGAGGAGTTCATCGAGACGAAGGTGCGCGAGGAGGACAAGATCCGCGTCCTGCGCGATGCCGGGTTCGACATGGACCTCGGCGGCAAGGACATCACGTCCGTGCAGTACCAGAACGCCAACAACTCGGTGCGCGTGTCCGACCTGTTCATGCACGCCGTCGAGAACGGCGAGCCGTTCGGCCTCACGGCGCGCACCGACGGCCAGGTCGTCGAGACGGTGGATGCCAAGCGGCTGTTCCGCACCATCGCCGAGGCGGCATGGGCCTGCGCCGATCCCGGCATCCAGTACGACGACACGATCAACGACTGGCATACCAATCCCGAGACGGGCCGCATCAACGCGTCCAACCCCTGCTCGGAGTACATGAGCCTGGACAACTCCTCGTGCAACCTCGCCTCGTTGAACCTGCTCACGTTCCTCAAGGACGACGACACGTTCGACGCCCAGCGCTTCGCCCGTGCGGTGGAGTTCGTCATCACCGCCATGGACATCTCCATCTGCTTCGCCGACTTCCCGACGGAGGCCATCGGCGACACCACGCGCCGGTACCGTCAGCTGGGCATCGGCTATGCGAACCTCGGCGCGCTGCTCATGGCAACGGGGCTGCCCTACGACTCCGACGCCGGCCGTTCCTTCGCCGCCGCGATCACGAGCCTCATGACCGGCACCGCCTACAAGCGCAGCGCCGAGCTCGCGGGCATCGTGGGTCCGTACGAGGGATACGCCCGCAACGTCGATGGCCACAAGCGGGTCATGCGCAAGCATGCCTCTGCGAACGACAACATCCGCACGATCAGCAGCCTCGACGGCGACGTGCTCAAGGTGGCGCAGAAGTCGTGGGAGGACTGCCTCAAGGTCGGCAAGCAGAACGGCTGGCGCAACGCTCAGGCGTCGGTGCTCGCACCGACCGGCACCATCGGCTTCATGATGGACTGCGACACGACCGGCATCGAGCCGGACTTCTCGCTCGTCAAGTTCAAGAAGCTCGTCGGCGGCGGCTCGATGCAGATCGTCAACCAGACGATCCCGCGCGCGCTGCGCCGCCTGGGCTACACCCAGGAGACGATCGAGGCGATCGTCGAGTACATCGGCGAGCACGGGCACGTCATCGATGCCCCCGGGCTGAAGACCGACCACTACCCGGTGTTCGACACCGCCATGGGCGTGCGCTCGATCACCCCGATCGGCCACGTGCGGATGATGGCTGCGGTGCAGCCCTTCATCTCGGGTGCCATCTCGAAGACGGTCAACATGCCTGAGACGGCGACCATCGACGAGGTCGAGGAGATCTACTTCGAGGGCTGGAAGTGGGGCCTGAAGGCGCTGGCGATCTACCGCGACAACTGCAAGGTGGGGCAGCCGCTCAGCGATGCCAAGGCGAAGAAGGTCGACGAGATCGTCGACGTCACCGCTGCCGCGGTCGCTGCGGCCATCGCCGCGCAGCCGGTGCGCCGCCGGCTCCCGAAGAGCCGTCCGAGCGTCACGACGAGCTTCTCGGTCGCGGGTGCGGAGGGCTACATGACTGCGGGGAGCTACCCCGACAACGGTCTGGGCGAGGTCTTCCTCAAGCTCGGCAAGCAGGGGTCGACCCTGGCCGGGGTGATGGATGCGTTCTCGATCGCGATCAGCATCGCGCTGCAGTACGGCGTGCCGCTCGAGGCGTTCGTCAGCAAGTTCGTCAACATGCGCTTCGAGCCGGCCGGCATGACCGACGACCCCGACATCCGGATGTCGCAGTCGATCATGGACTACATCTTCCGCCGCCTGGCGCTGGACTACCTCACGTACGACCAGCGCGAGGCCCTGGGCATCTTCACGGCCGACGAGCGGGCCGCCACGGTCGCCCAGAGCTACGGCCAGTCGGCCCCTGCCGCCTCGGCTGATCTCGACGTCGCCATCGCCGAGGACCTCGAGGAGACCGAGGCCGCCGCCGAGGCGGTCCCTGGAGGCCGGTACGGCCAAGCGCGCACCGAGCACCGCGCACTCCAGCGCCGAGCTCCTGGAGGAGATCACGGGCACGGCATCGGATGCGCCGCTGTGCATGACGTGCGGCATCAAGATGCGGCCCGCGGGCAGCTGCTACGTCTGCGAAGGATGCGGGAGCACGTCCGGCTGCAGCTGATGTGAGGCGTATGGCGGTTTCCCGAATACCGTTCGGCAGATTTCGGGATTTCGTTCGGCGGCTTCATTGCACCAAGCCGTGAGAAGGGGACCCGGTCATCCGGGTCCCCTTCTCCTTGGTGTGAGTGCTACGCGAACTTCGGCACCCGCGGCCGGTTGGCGGCACGTCGTGCGTCCGGAAAGTGAAGCCGCAGGTTGTGTACGGCGAGCGCCAGCATGACGCTGAAGCCCACCGCCCCGATACCGCGGCCCTTCGCCCGCCCCGGACTCCAGCCGCAGTTGTACTTCAGGCTGGAGAACAGCCGCTTGACGGCTGAGCGCAGGTTGTTTGGCGTCTTCCCTTCGCGGGTGCCGTAGCCGGGGTCACTGCCACACGCGGGGCATGTCACGGAAGTGCAGCGTGAGGTTCTGCACACAGCCGTAGCCGAGGACCCTCCTCTTGAGGGACCTTCTGGCTCGATCGTCGTGAGCCGGTCTGAGCAAGCGGGGGTTGCGAGACGCATCACCGCTGCTCCATCGCTGTCACCCTGGGAGGGTGACGCCTGAGCCCGTCACGCCCCATCCCCGTCAGTCTGGGGCTGTGACTGATGCAGAGAGCCGCGGCGCGAAGGCCTCAACATCCGTTCCGGCGGTCGTCCTCTTGCGCACGATCGCGCGGATTGTGGCAGTGGTCGGCATCCTTCTTGGCGCCTACTGGTTCATACCCGTGCACCCGGAGTCCGCGGCTGTCACCGCCGCCGCTTGGGCCGCTGCTCTTGCGGTGACGATCCTTGGCCTGTTCTTCATCCGACAGACGGGACGAATCTTCCGCAGCGAGTATCCGATGCTGGCGGCAGTGGAGACCCTGGCCATCCTCCTGGGCGTCTTCGTCATCGGCTTCGCGTTCGTCTATCTCGCGCTCGCGACTAGCGAGACGGTGGCCTTCAGCGAGCCGCTCAACCGCACGGGAGCGTTGTACTTCGCCGTCACCGTCCTCTCAACGGTCGGTTTCGGAGACATCACGCCGATCAGCGACGGCGCACGGTGGCTGGTC
This sequence comes from Actinomycetota bacterium, assembly GCA_016717115.1. Classification (GTDB taxonomy): domain Bacteria; phylum Actinomycetota; class Actinomycetes; order S36-B12; family S36-B12; genus UBA10649. The sequence goes on along the minus strand of JADKGE010000011.1, from coordinate 9,844 downwards.
ATGATCCAGATGCTCATCGACATCGGCCTGCTCGCGGGGGCCCTAAGGCTTGTCGTCGGAATCGCTCGTAGGGCCGACCGTCGGCAACGCGGACAGGACTAGGACCTCAACCGCTTGCGCAGCGAGTCGTAGACCGGGGGGCCGCGTAGCAGCGTGGCCGCGACGACGGCTGTCGCGGCGGCGATGAGCATGGGGATGACGAGCGCGGTCGTCGCAGTCATCTCCACGATGAGGATGACGCCGGTGATGGGGGCGCGGACGACGGCGGCGAAGAAGGTCGACATCCCGACGATCGCGAACGCGAGGGGCGAGAGTGCGAGTCCGGGGACGAGGGCATTGGCCGCCTGCGCCGCGAGGGACCCGGCGGCCGCCCCGACCACGAGCAGAGGGGCGAACAGGCCCCCGGGGGTCCCGAGTGAGTACGACACCGGTCCGAGGAACCAGCGGACCGCCAGGATGATCGCGAGAGCCCCCAGCGAGAAGCTGCCGACGAGCAGCTCCTCGTTGAGTGCCTCGCCTCCCCCCACCAGCCGCGGTGCGATGAGTCCCAGGAGGCCCACGAGCCCACCCACCACGGCGGCAACGGCCTCGGGAGGCAAGCGCCGGATGCCGGCCACAGCGTCGAGGAGGAGCAGGACCAGCCGGTTGTAGAGGACCCCCATGGCGCCGAGCAGGACTCCCAGTGCAGCGTAGGCGAGCAGATGCCAGGCCGGCCCCGCCTCCACCGCGGGCACGGGCAGCACGGGACCGACGCCGACGATCAACCCGGAGACGGCGAGGGCGGTCGTGGTGCCTACCAGGGTCGCGATGACTAGGCGGGTGCGGAAGGCATGCGCGACCTCCTCGAACACGAACATGGCGCCGCCCAGGGGAGCGCTGAACGCGACGCCCAATCCTGCACCCGCCAGAGCCGCAGTCAGCGTACGGCGGTCATGCTGCGACAGCCGCGCCCTGCGGGCCGTCTCGTGGCCGATGGTGGCGCCCATCTGCACGGTCGGTCCCTCCCGACCGAGGGCGAGTCCTGCGCCGATCGCCAGGACGCCGCCGACGAACTTGGCGGGGAGGATCCGCAGCGGAGCGACGTCCAGCTCGCCGCGCATGTTCGCCTCTACGCGCTGCACCCCGGAGCCCGACGCCTCCGGAGCCCATCGGACGATGAGCCGCGCCAGCCCCACGGCGATCGCGGCACACAGCACCGGGACGAGCCAGCGGACGGCGGGCTCGTCTCCGGCCCACTGCTGCAGGTCGGCGCGCAGCAGGTCGGCGCGCACCAGCGCCCAGCGGAACAACCCGCCGACAAGGCCGGCGAGGGCGCCGCCGATGACGGCGAGGAGAGCAAGGCGAACGAGGCCGCCCGGCTCGCTGTCGTCAAGAGGAGGAACGTCGACCCGCGGGTACGGCATGCCGCGACCATCGTCCACCGCAGTCCCGCCTTCGCTTGGGGATGACACTGACAGACCGCGACATCCGCTGCGCAGGTGCGAACGCGCGCGGGGAGCCTAGTGGAGCAGACCCCGGCGTCGCGCGACGGCGATCGCGTCGTCGCGTCCCTCCGCCCCCAGCTTCCTATACAGGCGCTGGAGGCGGGTCTTGACCGTGTTGACGGAGACCCCGAGCCGGGTCGCGATCTCGGCGTTGCTGTCCCGGCCCGGCAGCAGGGAGAGCAGCTCGATCTCGCCGGCACTGAGTGGGGCGGGCAAGGGCGGCGCGCTCAGGTCCGACCCGGCCGTCGTCGATGCCTTCGTGGTGACCGTCAGTGCGCGGACGGCGGCGACGAGTGACGCGAGGTCGTCGTGGCCTTCGCGGCGAGCGGTCGCGTCGGCCAGGTCGATGAGCTCGTGCGACGAGCCCGCGAAGGCGAGCAGCATGCCGTTGGGCCCGCATATGTCCGCGACCTTGATCAGGTGCCCCTCCGCCAGCCGGGTGCTGCGGCCGAGGGCGAAGGCGGCCAGAAGGAGGTGGCGCTCGGCAGCCTGTCGCGGCGTGCTCGGTTTCATCGTCTCGAGCATCCGACCACTGGCGGCTGACGGGCTGGTGAGGGCGAGCCGTCCCCACAGGAGGGTGCGACTGTTGCCGGGGGGCAGTGCTGTAATCAGTCGCTCCGCTCGTCTCCTGTCACCGTTCGCCAGTCGAATCAGTGCGTCGACCTCGACTAGCGGGATCGTCATCGTGCTCCCGGGGGTGGCGGAGAGCAGAGCCTGTCGTGCCTCGGTCACCGTACGCAGCGCACGGGCGAGATCACCGTGCGTGACCAGGACGCGGGCCAGTGCCGCTAGCGCGTGCACCTGATCCCCGACCCGCACCTGTGCGGCGGCGCTCAGCGCGATTTCTTCCAGGGAGCTCTCCGCCTCCCCGAGATTGCCCGCCTCGGCCAGGCTCTGGGCGTAGGCCGTCATCAGTCCGTGCTGGCCGACCCCGAGGGGAGACAGACCCTGCGACGCGAGCCACGCCAACGACCTCTCTGCAGTCAGGCGCCCACTAGTGACGTGTCCCGCGGCAATCTGGCACTGCGCCCTCAGCCCGGTCAGGCTGGCCTCACGGATCAGGTCCGTCGGGAACGGCACACCCTCGAGTCGATCGAGTTCGCGTATCGCCGCACTCACTTCGCCGCACCACAGCAGCGCCCGCACCAGATGAGTCGGGGCGGCCTGATGGGAGTTGCGCTCGGACTGCCCGGCGAAGCACTCGACGGCGTACTGGGCGGCGGTCAGCATCGTTGCGGTGTCGGCGGACAACGACGCGACGTGTGCGCGCAGCAGGTGCGCTTCGCCGACGAACTCCAGCCGCGAGATGCTGTCGACTCCGTACGTCTCGAGGATCGCCGCCCCGGAGACCACTTCCGGCAAGGACGTGAGCGTGTCCGTCAGCTTGCGCGACGCCACCTCGGCCCCGACCCGGTCGCCCGTCATGGCACGTCCCCAGCCCAGCCGTAGCAGGTGCAGCGCGTGAAGGCCCCACTCGTCCTGCGTGAACTCGCTGTACCAGGGGAGCACCCGCTCCGCCTGTCCGGCAGCGATCAGATCGTCCTCCCGGCTGCGCAGATACCGGCCCGCCGCCTCCCGGCGGCCGGCGGACAGCAGGTGCGACATGGTGCGCTCGACGTCGTCTTGGGCTTCGAACCATGTGGCCGCGCGCGAGTGCTTGTCGCTCATGTCGATGGCCCTGGTGTGATGACGCAGGACCTGCGTCAGCAGAGGGTGCCGCCGCCAGGTGGCGAACGCTGTCCGTCGCGGATGGTCGGTCGCCTCGAAGATCGCGGCGCCAGCATGGTCGAGCTCGTCGAGTAGCGTCGACGAGTCGCGCGACGCGCGAACGGCGTCGCACAGGTCGGCATTGAGCTCGTCGAGGATCACGGTGTCCGTCAGGAAGTCTCGGCTCGCGGCGGGAAGCGCCTCCAGCCACGGGTCGAACAGGGCTCGGGCGCCCCTCCCCATGACCCACGAGGTCGCATCCTCACCGGGGTGTGCCGCCGCCCGGACCCCGGCGGCCACAAGTGCCGCGGTGAGTCCGTCTGCAGCGGAGACAAGCCGGTCGACGTCCTCGACATCCAAGGCGGGTACCAGATGCTCAAGGATGCGGGCGGACTCCTCAGAGCGCGGTGCGAGTTGCGCATGGTCGATCACGTTCACGGGCTGTGGGCTACCGATTCGAAACACGGCAGGGGCGAAGTGGGTGGTGATCGCCAGTCGGGCGTTCGAGGGCAGATTCGTCGACAGGTAACAGACGTCCTCGAGGTACTCACCGTGCCAACGTGCGTCGAACCCATCCAGGACGATCCATAGGGGCGGTCTGTCCTGCAGGGATTCGATCAGAGCGGACACGAGGTAGCCGGCCTCGATCCGCTCGAGGGGGAATGCCCAGTCCAGCGGGGACTCCAGCGCGGTCTCGATCCCGGCGATGACCTGTGCCCACAGGCGCCCGTCTCCGGCATCGAGGTGGTCCAAGCCGACCCAGGCGACCCGATCATCGGGAGCAGACACCGCCTGTGCGAGAGCGGTGGTCGCCCCGTATCCGGCCGGGGCGCTGATCAGGCAGGTGGCCCCGGGGGGCGTCGCGCGAATCGCGTCGGTCAGGCGGGGCCGGGCGACGATGGCGGGGCCGAGGGTCGGGGCGCGAAGTCGATGCCGCCGTACGCCGGTCGATGTCACCCGGCAAGGATGACATCCAGTTTCGGGGTTCGCATCCGCTCCTACCGTGACGGCGTGACCGATGCGAATCCACGCGCCGCCGAGACGACCGTCCGACTTGATGCCCGCAACATCTGGCAGGTCGGATTCGTGGTCATCGCGCTCGTTGCGGTGTTTCTCGTCCTGCGGTTCGTGATCGGTGACGGCGGCACCGTCATCTTCACGCTGCTGATGGCATGGTTCGCGTCGATTGCCATGGAGCCCGCGGTCCGGCCCCTGGCCAAGCGCATGCGACGAGGGCTCGCGACCGGCCTGGTGATGGGCGCAGTGGTCCTGTTCGTCGTGGTGTTCACCATCGCGTTCGGCCAGCTCCTCGTGGAGCAGGTCGCACACCTGCTTCAGGGATTGCCCGACCTCATCCGATCGGTCATCGACTGGGTGAACCAGAAGATGAATACCAAGTACAACGTGACGGACATCCTCAGCCAGCTGAATGTCCAGCCGAGCCAGGTTGCTCAGTACGCGACGCAGGTCCTTGGCGGCGTGCTGAGTCTTCTGGGCTCCGTCGCAGGTGGAGTCTTCTCCCTGTTCACGTTCGCGCTCTTCACGTTCTACTTCTCCGCCGACGGCCCCCGCTTCCGCTTGTACATCGCGTCCTTGTTCCCCCCGCGTAGTCAGCCGATGGCGCTGGACGTGTGGGACGTGACGGAGCGCAAGGTGGGCGGCTACGTCGGAGCGCGTGTCATCCTCGCCTTCATCAACGGCAGCACGAGCGCGATCGTGTTCCTCCTCATCGGCATGCCGTCCTGGCTCGCGCTCGGCATCTGGACCGGCGTCGTCGCGCAGTTCGTCCCGACGATCGGCACCTACATCGCCATCGCCCTCCCCGTGCTGGTCGGGCTCCTCACTCCGACGCCATGGATCGGCTTCGCCGCCCTCGCTTGGGCCCTGCTGTACCAGCAGGTGGAGAACTTGACGATCGAGCCGAAGATCAGTTCGAGGGCAGTCGACGTTCACCCTGCCGTCGCGTTCGCCTCGGTCATGTTCGGCGCCGCCCTGTTCGGCGTCGCGGGCGCCCTGCTCGCGATTCCCGTCTCGGCGATGATCATCACTTTGAGCGAGATCAACCAGAAGCGCTTCGCGATCCGCGAGGACCTGCGTGACGGCCACTCCCCGCTCGACGATATGGAGGCGTCATGACGACCCTGGATCACCGAACGGCGCCGGCATTCCACATCGACGCCGCGACGTTCTTCACCCACAGCCGGCCCAGTCGCGATCAGCGTGCCTCGGACGGCCGGGTGCAGCGCGAGGTGGTTCCGCTGGCCAGCAATGCCGAGGGACCGCCCTTGGCAGGTCGCCCCGACCCACTAGCGATCCTGCAGTCGCAGGAGTCCGATCGAGACCCGTCCCTGATCCCACTGCGATACGCGCGGATGGCCGCCGATCCCTTCGCTTTCCTGCGCGGGGCCGCCGCCATCATGGCTTCGGACCTGAGTCGGTTGCCCAACAGCGGCATCAACGCCCAGCTCTGCGGTGACGCGCACTTGGCCAACTTTGGCATGTTCGCCACCCCGGAGCGCAACCTGGTGTTCGACCTCAACGACTTCGACGAGACCCTGCCGGGTCCGTTCGAATGGGACGTCAAGAGGCTGGCGGCCAGTATCGCTGTTGCCGCGCGCGGCAACGGCGTGAAGCCGAAGGGCGCGCAGCGGGCGGCCGCCGCCGCGGTTGAGTCGTATCGCTCGACGATGGCCCGGCTCAGCGACATGCGGACCATGGACGTCTGGTTCTCGCGTCTGGACGTCGACGTCCTCCTGGAGCGCGCCCGCAAGACCGCACTGTCGGGCGCCATCGTGAAAGCCAGTGAGAAGGCGCGCCGCAGTACCGGAGACACAGCCCTCGCCAAGCTCACCGAGGTGCGATGGCCGTCGCAGATTCCGGTCCCAGCCACCGGTGCTGGTTCCTGTTGCGGATGAGAACCGCGACGAGGCAGTGGAGCGGTTCGCGCCTCTGTACGAGGGCTACCTGCAGTCCCTTGCCCCGGACCGCATAGCCCTCCTGTCGCGCTACTCGTTCGTGGATCTTGCCCACAAGGTCGTCGGTGTCGGGAGCGTGGGCACGCGTGCGTGGGTGCTCCTGCTGGAGTCCGGGAACGGTGACTGGCTGCTCCTGCAGCTCAAGCAGGCCAACTCCTCCGTCCTCGAAACCTTCCTCGGAGAGAGCAGATTCGCCAATTCCGGCAAACGCGTCGTCGTGGGCCAACGGGTCCTTCAGGCTTCCGGCGACCCGTTCCTCGGCTGGTTCGAAGCAGGCGACGAGGTGGCGCACGACTACTACGTACGCCAGCTGAAGGACCTGAAGGGCTCCATCGATGCCACGCTGCTCAGAAAGGAGGCACTGACCGACTACGCCCGCGTGTGCGGAGCCGTCCTGGCACGGGCGCACGCTCGGGCCGGCGATGCCTCCACGATCAGCGGCTACCTGGGCGACACGGATGAGTTCGACGAGGCTGTCGCCACATTCGCCACGGCATATGCGGACATCACACAGGCGGACCATGCCGCGCTCGTGGCGTCGATAACGAGGTAGCGAGAATGACCGCCGCAAGGGATGAGTCGGCCGAGGATCACGCCCACAAGCTCGAGGTGGTCCGTGAGACCGTGACGATGGCCCTCTACGTGAGCCTCTCCCAGCTTGCGTTCCTGACTGCCCTTCCGAACAGTGCTCAGCAGAGCGACACACTTGCCTGGACGGTTGCGCTCACGTCCGTCGGCCTCGTGCTCGCCCATCAGGTGGCCTTCAAGATCTCCTCCCGACTCGTGGCCGTGGGCAGCCTCGAGCCGCAGGCGCCGCAGTTGCTCATGGCTCAACTGGCCGGTGGCGCATTCGTCACGGCCTTGGCGGTGGTGCCGATCGTGCTGTTCGGTCCGGGTGCCCTGCCTCTGGCCACTGGGCTGCTGCTCGCCTTCGTCGCGGTCGTCGGGTATCTCGCCGCGCGATCGATACCAGTGAGCCGACCCCGTGCCATCACCTACGTCGTGTTCGTCGTGCTGGCTGTCCTCGCCGTTCTGGCTGTGAAGAGCATGGTCAACCACTGACGGAAGCCGAGGGGGGCGAGGCGAATCACTCGCCGACAAGGGTCGAGCTAGAAGATCCCGGCGACGCCCTTGGCAAGAAGCACCAGGCCGAGGAGCGCGCAGACGATGCCCATGATCAGGCGATTCCGGGCGATCAGCCAGGCGCGCATCCGGTCGAGTCGAGCGGCGGCCGACGGTCCCCCGAAGATCGAATAGCCGGCCGCGACGCTGTACGGCAACGTCGTCAGCAGGACGAAGGCGAGGCCGTACCACACGGGGGAGGAGGTTGTGGCGATCGTGCTGCCGGCGCCCAGAAGCAGCGGCAAGTTCTTGGGGTTGACGAAGACCGCGCCGAGCGCGAGGAAAGCGACCGCAGCTGGCCCGAGGCCCGCGATGGTGGCGAGGATCGGCGGCTCCGACGTGTCCGTCCGGTTGCGCCAGTTCTTGACGCCGATCACCAGCAGCAGCAGGCCGAACACCGCGAAGACGATGCTGACGATCGTGCTCGGGTCACTGCTGCTGCCATCTGCCGCGTCGGTACCGGCGGCGCCGATCGCCACGGCAGCCGCCGTGAACACCAGTAGGGCGAGTATGAAGGCGATGCTGTTGACGAGCCGCCGCTTGGAGAACAGCACGAGGATTAGTTCGATGAGGGGAACGGGGCTGATGGCGATACCGATCGCCATCGGTACGAGCACTGCCCAGGTCGACACGGGCTACGCCTTCCTGATCGGTGTGACGGGGGGCGCGGTCCAGGTGCCTGAGCGGATGGCCGGGCCGGGGAGGTAGGTGCGGAACGTCAACCCGAACGGACCCGCGGGGCAGGGCAGCCAGTTCGCGACCTCGTCCTCGATCGGGCGGTGATGCTGGACGCGGATGGTCAAGGCCCCGTCGTCGCGCTTCATGTGCTCGACGTGGCGGCTGCTGATGACGTACCGGTCGAGCTCGTTGCGGTACAGGTGCTGGGCATGGTCGTACACGGTGATCGACCAGAATGCGCCTACCGGCGGCAGCCCTCCCGATGGAAACGTGATGGCGTAGTCCGTGCTCCCGTCGAATGGCTTCCCGTTGGCGTCGGCGCGGTAGCCGACACCGAGGTACTCCTCGGCTGAGTTGCCCAGGATGCCGAGGTAGGCCCCTGCTGCCTTGGACAGGTAGTCACCCGCGAAGTGCGCCCTGCTTCCGAACAGCTCGGCAGAGGATCGCACGGTGGCCATCCGCGCGAGCACCTCGTCGCGGCCTGCGGCAAGACCGGCAAGCAGTTCCTCCTCGTCTTCGGAATCCGGGTGGAAGGGCAGCGCAGGATTGCCGGCCACGCCCAGCATGGCCAGGCGGTGGCGGACGTCGGACTCGTCGGGAATGACGGGCATCAGGCGGAGCATCCAGTCCAGCACGGAGAGGAATGCCGACGTCGGATCGGAGCGCACCTCGACCGGCGATGGAGGGACGAGGGGCTTGCCGGGCGGAACCGGTGCCACCGCGTCCGGCCACGCGGCCAGGGGCGTCACGTAGACCCTGTCCTGCAGGGCCGCGACGTTGGGCATGTCCGCTTCGTCGAACAGCTGAGTGCGGATGAGCACGAGGCACAGGTCGGTCGGGCACTCCATGACGTCCATGCCGTGGTCGCTACTGGGGGCGTGGTGCGGCCCCACGATGGTGACACTTGCGCCCGCTATACCGTGGGTGCGCGGTGACACGTAGCCGACGATGTACGTGTACAGGTCGATCAGCTGGGCGGACATGTATCGGCGGTCCTCCACCGCCGGCATGGTGAGAACCATCGGACCGCCGCGCAGGTCGAGCCAGCAGTAGGAGTAGGGGGTGTCGACGTTCATTGCGACGATCGAGAGGTCGTCCGGATCGGCCAGACGGCGACTGTGAGCCACCACGTTGAGAGGGGCCTTGAACTCCGGCGACGCGGGGTCGAGTGCGAAGTCGTGGAGGATCCGGTACATGTCGACAGTGGGAAGGCCGTAGACGAATGCCTCCTGAGATGTGGCTTCGACCGTCATGAGGGGAGCCGCTCGACCCCAGGCGGCAGCCAGGCACCGTCGATCGCGGAGGCCCCCGGGTAGTAGACCCGTAGGCCGAGCCGGAATCGCCCTGCGGGTGCGGGCAGCCAGTTCGCCTCAGGGAGGCCTTCGGGCAGGACCGCCGACATCGTGATCGTCGCGCCACCGTCCGCGTCACGGACGAAGCCGGGTCTGCTGTCCCGAGTCGCGTAGCGGTCGATGTCGTTCGCCACCAGGTGGCTGTTCTCGTCGTACATGGTCACCGACCAGTACCCACCGGGATGGTGAGGCGGCAGGTCGGGACCTGCGAACCGCAGCAGGTAGGTCGCGTTCCCCGATCCGTCGAGCAGGTCCCCGGCGGCGTCCGTGTCGGTGAAGTAGTAGGTCGACTCGCTGACGTCGTTGGCCCCGATCATGAACTGCTGGAACGCTGCGCTCCTGACGACCTGGGAGTTCGGGAGGCCCAGATCAGGGTCCGGCACCATCCAGCCGCCACGCCGTGGCCAGGTGGTCAGGGTCGCGTCGATCAGCGCAGTGGCGGCATCCACGCCCTGCTCGATGGCCGACTCCCACCGCGCCCGTACCGATGCGTCACCAAGCCCAGCCTCGACGATGTCGCACAGCC
>JADKGE010000010.1 GCA_016717115.1 Actinomycetota bacterium | reverse complement strand
GTGTCAACGCCGATCCAAAATGAACCCCCTGGTGCCGATTGAAAACGAACCCCCTCTGGTTGGTCAGTCGTTCTTGTTGGCGGGTGGGGTGCGGCCGAGGTCGCGGTCTTTGAGCCGGTAGCTGTCGCCTTTGATGGGGACGATGTCGGCGTGGTGGACGAGTCGGTCGATCATGGCGGCGGCGACGGTGTCGTCACCGAAGACTTCTCCCCAGCGGCTGAAGGGTTTGTTGCTGGTGACGATGACGCTGGCTCGCTCGTATCGGGCGGAGATCAGTTGGAAGAACAGGTTCGCTGCTTCCGGTTCGAAGGGCAGGTAGCCGATCTCGTCGATGATCAGCAGCGGGATCCGGCCGAGGCGTTTGAGCTCGTCGGGGAACCTTCCGGCGTGGTGGGCGTCGGCCAGGCGGGTGACCCATTCGGCGGCGGTCGCGAACTCGACGCGGTGACCGGCGTGGCAGGCCTTGATAGCCAGGCCGGTGGCCAGGTGCGTCTTCCCGGTCCCGGGCGGCCCGAGGAAGATCACGTTCTCTTTCGCGGTGATGAAGTCCAGCGTTCCCAGGTGGGCGATCTGGTCGCGCTTGATGCTGGAGGCGTGGGCGTAGTCGAACTCCTCGAGGGACTTGCGGGCGGGGAACTTCGCGGCCTTCACGCGCAGCTCTCCGCCGTGCGCGGACCTCGCGGTGACCTCCCGCTCGAGGCAGGCGGCGAGGAACTGCTCGTGGGACCAGCCCTCGGCGCGGGCGCGGTCGGCGAGGCGGTCGATGGCCTGGCGCATGGTCGGGGCCTTCAACGCCCGGGTCAGATATGCCAGTTCCGCGGTGACATCCGGCAGCGCCACGGCCGCGGTTCGGGCGGCCATCAGGCGACCGTCTCATGCAGGCCGAACGCCCGGTCGTAGTCGGCCAGCGACCGGACCTGCACGTCATCCTCGAGCGGGGGCGGTCCGGTGATCCGCCCGGCCTTCAGCCGCAGTCGTGCGGCGGCCATCGCGTGGGCCGGGTCGGTGATCGTCTGATGCCGCCCCCAATGCCGATCGTGGACGCCGACGATCCGTTCGCCCCAGCGGATCGTCACCGTGGTCAGGTCGGCGTGGACGTGAACCGTACGACCGATCACGGACGGGTCCACGGAGTAGTCGTTCGACGCGATCCGCACGTAGTGATCCCTTGGGAGCCGGGTGACTGCGTGCCATCCCAGCTGCGGGACCACCGGCGGCAGCGACAGCATCGCCGCCCTGTCCGCCTCGAACCGGTCGATCGGCCGGCAGCCCAGCGTCCGATGCTGCCGCACGGCCGCAGTCTGACCGAGCCAGTCGATCATCTGGGAGTTGAAGTCCGCGGCGCTGGTGAACGACCGGCCCGGCAGGAAACTCGTCTCGTAGTAGCCGTTGCCGCGCTCCACGATGCCCTTGGCCTCGGGATCGCCGGGCTTGCACTGAATCACGCTGATCCCCAGGATCCCGCGGAACGCCTCGAACTCATCCGTCAGCTTCGGCTTCCCGCCACGCCAGGACCCGACGGCGGCCTCGTTGTCCCAGACCAGTGCCCTGGGGACCCGGCCCCACGCCTGCAGCAGCGCCCAATGCCCGGCGATCAGGTCCGGGGCCTTCCGCGAGGGGATCATGATCGCCGCGAGCATCCGCGAATAGCCCAACGCCATCACCAGCACCGGCGGACGGTCGACCTGGCCCGGACCGACCGGGATATCGACCGGCGGGAACCACAGATCGCACTGCGCCAGCTCACCGGGCTGATACGTCGTCCGTGACGCCGGATCCGTCGGCGCGAACAACGGCCGCAACTCCGCCACCCGAGCACGGAACACCGACGACGACCGCTCCCAGCCGACCCGCTCAGCGATCACCGACGCCGGCATGTCCGGGAACTCAGCCAGTAATCGAAGGGTTTCCGGTTCGAACGCGTCGAACGCCGACCCCCGCGGCGGGCGTTGATACTTCGGCGGACCCTCAGCCGCCAACGCCCGTCGGACAGCGTTCCTCGAGATCTTCAACCGCCGCGCGATCGCCTTGATCGGCACTCCCTCCGCCCGATGCAGACGACGGATCTCGGCCCAGTTCTCCACGGTGATCACTCCTCAATCGTTGAGGAGGGGGTTCACTTTCCGTCGGCACTACAGGGTCAGTATTCAGTCGGCGTCGACACCGGGACTTTCGTCGATTCCGCGCTTGCGGCACGGGTGATCGCAGCACCTCCGACTCTGCCAGGGTGTTGCGACACGGTCGGCCTTTCCCGATGACTGACGACGACTGCCTCTGTCGGCGCTACCCACTACGGTGGCAATCGGGTCGAGGTGTACTTCGGTAGAGGGCAGTAGTGGCAGACGGGGATGCTGGGCCGACCGACAAGTCGCCCCTCGAGAGCGAGCTGGGACTCCGTCTTGAGGACCTCGTACCGGGAGCGGCAGTCGCTGGATTGGCCGGTCCGAACCCCGTCGATGTGATCGCCGTCCAGTGGCACGGGGCTAACTTCGTGACGGTCACCTACCGCGACCATGTTGGAGCCCCTGCTCAGGCCGTTCTAGGTCGAGACCATGAGCCTCGAATGAGCCTCGCGACGGCCGGCCAGTCGCGCGCTTTTGATGGTGATCCCGAGTCCTGGCGGGTTGCGGCCGAGGCCCTCCGCATCCGGTATGCAGCGCTCTTCGATCCGATGCTCGCTATCGGCACGAGCGATCTGGAACCGTTGCCACACCAGATCCGGGCGGTGTACGGCGAACTGCTCCCACGGACACCGCTTCGCTTCCTGCTTGCGGATGACCCCGGCGCAGGCAAGACGATCATGTGCGGGCTTTACGTCAAGGAACTCATCCTCCGCGGCGACTTGGCGCGTTGCCTCATCGTGGCTCCGGGTGGCCTTGTTGAGCAGTGGCAGGACGAGCTGTGGGACAAGTTCGGGCTTCGCTTCGAAATCCTCTCGCGGACCCTGATCGATTCAGCTGTCGAAGGCCAGGTGTTCGAGCAAAGCACCCCCTCCCTACCCTTGCTCGAATGGATCAACTGTCTCGCAACGAGGACATCACCGCGATGCTCGAGCGATCCGACTGGGATCTCATCGTGGTCGACGAGGCGCACCGAATGTCAGCTCACTACTTCGGTGCGGAACTCAAGAACGACCAAGCGTTACCTGTTGGGCCAGCTTCTCGGAAGGATCACCCGCCACCTGTTACTGATGACGGCGACGCCACATTCGGGTAAGCAGGAGGACTTCCAGCTCTTCCTTGCGCTCCTCGATGGAGATCGGTTTGAGGGCCGTTACCGGGACGGTGTCCACACCGTCGAGCCCGGAGATCTCATGCGCCGAATGGTCAAGGAGGAGCTCCTGACGATGTCTGGGACGCCCCTGTTTCCGGAGCGGCGTGCCTACACGGTCCCCTACGAGCTCACCGATGCGGAGCAAGACCTTTACGAGGCGGTGACGCAGTACGTACGCGAGGAGATGAATCGCGCGGACCGACTGAAAGCCGAGGGGGAGGGCCGACGCGGCAACACCGTTGGCTTCGCCATGACGGTGCTCCAGCGCCGACTGGCCTCCAGCCCAGAGGCGATCCTTCGCAGTCTCGAACGTCGTCGTGACCGGCTTGAGAAGCGACGCCGCGAGATGGCCGCTGTCGCGGCCGGAGGCACCACATCAGAGCAACCGCTCCAGCGACGCCTGGACGATTTGCTGGGTCGGGACTCCGAGGATGGCATCGATGATCTCGAGGACTTCGACCCGGCGGAGGCTGAGGAGCTCGAAGAGGATGTCGTGGACGCCGCGACTGCCGCTCGCACAGTGGCGGAACTCCAGATCGAGATCGTTCAACTCACGGATCTTGCGGAACTGGCCCGCCGGGTGCGCAACTCCGGAACTGACCGCAAGTGGACGGAACTCCGCTCTATCCTGACGGACAACGATCTTGCAGTTGACGAAGCCGGCAACCTCCGGAAGATCATCATCTTCACAGAACACCGTGACACCCTCAACTACTTGGTCGATCAGATCCGAACCCTGCTGGGCCGGGACGATGCGGTTGTCGCAATCCACGGCGGAGTCCGGCGCGAGGAACGACGCAAGGTCCAGGAACTCTTCACCCAGGACAAGGATGTCCGGGTACTTGTCGCCACAGACGCAGCCGGTGAGGGCTTGAATCTCCAGCGCGCCCACCTGATGGCCAACTACGACCTTCCGTGGAACCCCAATCGCATCGAACAGCGCTTCGGCCGTATTCACCGCATCGGCCAGACCGAGGTCTGTCACCTGTGGAACCTTGTGGCGGTCAGTACACGGGAAGGCGAAGTCTTTGCTCGCCTCCTGGAGAAGATTGAACAGCAGCGCCAGGCATACTCCGGCAAGGTGTTCGACGTGCTGGGAGACGCCTTTGAGAACCAGCCGCTCCGCGACCTTCTGTGGGAAGCCATCCGATACGGCGATCGTCCTGAGGTACGAGATCGCCTCAACACGGTGATCGACTCCACCGTCGGTGAGGGACTCGATCGTCTTCTGGCGGAGCGCGCTCTGAATCACGACGTCATGTCGGAGGCAGACGTAGATGAAATTCGTCGTCGCGTCGAGGACGCACAGGCCAGAAGGCTGCAACCGCACTACATTGCAGGCCTTCTTCTTAGCGGCTTTCGCGAGATTGGGGGGTCGGATCACAGCTCGCGAAGCCGGTCGGTTCGAAGTTACCCACGTTCCAGCCGACATCAGGGATCGCGATCGTCAAACCGGCAATGGCGCGCCGGTCCTGCCCAAGTACGAGCGAGTGACGTTCGAACGCGCTCGCATTCATCTTCCCCGCTCTCCACGTGACGGTCTACTTGCTCCGGGGCACACCATTCTAGGCGCGGTCGTGGACCTCACCGTTGAACGAAACCGATCGATCCTCAAGCCAGGACCGTCTTGATTGATCGGGCGGACCTGAGCGAAACCCCACGCTTGCTGGTCGCGATGACTCAATCGATCAGGGATGGCCATTCGCCATCGCAGACAATCTCGAAGCGTTTCGACTTCGTCGAACTCACTCCAGATGGCTCCTTGCGTCAGGCTGGGCCAGCACCGTACTTGGATTACGAACCGCCGAGTGAAGGCGAGGTAGACGGCGTCACCCGTGCTGCCGACGAGCCTTGGCTGGAGCGGGGTGCCGAGAACGTGGCCGTGGGGTGGGCAATCGAGAACTCACTCTCCAAGGACCAGGTTCGCCAGCGACTCACAAGTGAGATCAACTACTGGGATGCTCCGGAACTCGGAACTCTTGGACCTCGAAGCCGCGGGCGGGACCTCAAGATCCGCCCGGAGACTGCGTATCGGCGTGCTCGCGACCTTGAACGTCGCCTCGAGGTCCGTTTGGCAGACCTCGAAATGGATGGCCGGTTGACGGCTGAGCCCCCGTCATTGCTGGAGCAGCGTTGGTCGTGCCTCAAGGCCTTCTGGACAGGCTCTCGGGCGTTCGATCGGCACCGGCCGCGCAGTACGCGAGGGAGACAGCCGAAGTTGAGCGCCGAGCAGTTGACGCCGTCCTAATGGAGGAGAGAAGGCTCGGGCGTGACCCGCAGGAAATGGCACACAATCACCCTGGGTATGACATCCGGTCAACACCCGTGGAAGGACCCGTAATCCGGATCGAAGTAAAGGGGCGCATCTCGGGATCCGATGACTTCGTGATCACTCGAAACGAAGTTCTAACCGCCAAGAACCTAGGTGATCAATACCGCCTTGCGCTGGTGGACGTGAGTCCGGACGGCCGTGAGCATGATCAAGTTCGCTACCTCACCCGGCCATTCGACGGCACAGGGACCGATGATTTTCGGGTCACCCGCTTGACGCTCAACTGGGCGCGCACCTGGGCCGAAGGGGGTTCTGCGAGTTGACGACGTACAAGCGCAAACTGATTGAGGTCGCGCTGCCTCTTGAGGCGATTAACCGAGAGTCTGCGCGTGAGAAGTCGATTCGTCACGGCCACCCGTCCACCCTTCACCTCTGGTGGGCTCGACGTCCCCTAGCAGCTTGCCGCGCTGTGTTGTTCGCGCAACTGGTCGACGACCCGTCGGCGCATCCAGACGAGTTCCCCACCGAGTCAGCCCAAGCCGTTGAGCGGCAGAGGCTCTTTAGCATCATTGAGCGTTTGGTTGTTTGGGAGAATCTCAATGACGAGTCTCTGATTGCCGAGGCCCAAAGCGAGATCTATAAGTCGTGCGACGGAGACCCCCCTGCGATCCTCGATCCGTTCGCGGGCGGCGGCTCAATCCCTCTTGAAGCACAGCGTTTGGGGTTGCATGCTCGTGCATCCGACCTCAACCCGGTGTCAGTGCTCATAAACAAGGCACTTATCGAAGTCCCTCCGCTGTGGTCGGGCCTGGCGCCCGTGTTTCCCGAGTCCGCTGATGAGCGGATGGGCTCGTGGATTCGTGCCACCGGATTAGCTGAGGACGTGCGCCGATACGGCAAATGGATGCGGGATCAGGCTGAACAACGGATCGGCCAGAATTACCCTGATGCGACGCTGTCCGATGGAACCAGGGCCCCCGTGATCGCCTGGATCTGGGCGAGGACCGTCACTTGCCCCAATCCGGCCTGCAGTATCACCCTGCCCTTGGTCCGCTCATGGTGGCTGGGGAAGAAGAAGGGGAAGGAGGCATACATTGTGCCTTCGCTGGTGGCTCCTGCCGGCGGTCGCAGACGGATTGAGTTCACCATCGGCCATTCCCTGTCGAATGCCCCGACACGGGATTCCGACGGGACCGTGACGCGCAATGGGGCCATCTGCCTCGCATGCGACACCGCTGTCCCATTGGCGTATGTGAGGAGCGAGGGCAAGGCTGGACGCCTTGGCACGCAGCTAATGGCAACGGTGGCGGAGGGGGACCGTCGCCGCGAGTACCTCCCACCGAGCGAAGAGCAGGAGGAAGCCGCCGCTGTCCCGGCCCCGACCGAGGCCCCCGACACGGAACTTCCTGAAGCCGCGCTCGGTTTTCGCGTGCAGGGTTACGGAATGGCGCACCACGCGGACCTATTCACAGCTCGGCAACTGACAGCGATGGTGACCTTTGCCGACTTGGTGTCCGAGGCGAGGGCAATGGTGTACCGAGATGGTGTTACCTGTGGCCTGACGCCGGGCGACTCTGTGAACGACGGACTCGAGAGCGGCGGACGAGGGGCGGCCGCCTATGCAGACAGCGTCGCGATCTACCTTGCCTTCGCGGTTAGTCGCTTGGCCGACTACGCGTGCACCATTACGACCTGGGCGAGCAACCCGCAGATGGAGATACTGCGGAATGTCTTTTCTAGGCAGGCGATCTCCATGACGTGGGACTTCGCTGAGGGTTCGGTCTTCGGACCTTCATCGGGGACGTTGGATGTCATGCTGCAGGCGGTCGCGCGTACGCTTGACCGCCTGCCGGCGTCGGTTCCCGGTCTGGTAACTCAGGAAGCAGCCCAACGCGTGAGCATTGGCCAGAACGTCCTCGTATCCACCGACCCTCCCTACTATGACAACGTGGGCTATGCCGACCTTTCGGACTTCTTCTACGTCTGGTTGCGAAGGTCACTGGGTCACATCCTCCCGGAGACACTCGGAACGATCCTGACCCCTAAGACCGACGAGTTAGTGGCTGACCCGTTTCGCCATGGTGGCGCGGAGCAGGCTGGCCGCTTCTTCGAGGAGGGGTTCGCAGATGTTTTTGCGCGTATCAGGGACCACACTCCTCTTGGATTCCCAATCACCGTCTTCTATGCCTTCAAGCAGGCAGAGTCAGACGAGGACGGTACTGCCAGCACCGGGTGGCAAACGCTCCTTGAGGGCATGCTCCGCGGCGGGTGGGAAGTCACGGCAACATGGCCCGTCCGAACGGAACGCGCGGGGCGCGCGCGCGACATTGGCTCCAATGCGTTGGCGTCATCCATCGTGCTGGCCTGTCGGCCACGAGCAACGACAGCGGAGGCGGTTAGTCGGAGATCGTTTCTCACCGCTTTGAAAGCGGAACTGCCTCGGGCGATGCGCGACTTGCAGCAGAGCAGCATCGCACCAGTCGACCTCGCCCAGGCTGCCATCGGGCCCGGCATGGCGGTCTTCTCGCGCTATACGAAGGTGGTTGAGGCCGATGGCTCGGACATGTCGGTCCGCACGGCGCTCGCCCTGATCAATCAGTCGTTGGATGAAGTCCTGACTGAGCAGGAAGGTGACTTCGACGCTGACACTCGCTTTTGCGTGAAATGGTTTAGCCAGTTTGGTTGGGATGAAGGATCATCGGGCGAGGCGGATGTCCTTGCCAGAGCAACGAATACCTCCGTGGACGGCCTCATTCG
Organism: Actinomycetota bacterium; assembly: GCA_016717115.1. GTDB lineage: Bacteria > Actinomycetota > Actinomycetes > S36-B12 > S36-B12 > UBA10649. The sequence goes on along the minus strand of JADKGE010000010.1, from coordinate 151,806 downwards.
GGGAGGTGTGTTCCGCGCCATTGCGGGACGGGCAACACTTCAGGCGCCGGACCAAATGCAGAAGGGGTGGGATCCTGCGACGGACGAAAGGATCAGTGATTGGGAAGTTGTGCTGCGTCTTGCCAAGGCGTTGGACGAGGACGGCTCAGAAGCGGCGGTCCAGCTGATGGCAGCATCGTCGCAGAGAGTCGAACTGGAGGCTGCGAAGGAGCTCGCGTATCTCCTCTTCAGTATCGCCGAGAAGAAGGGCTGGACTGCAACTGCTCTTCTGTTCAACGGTCTGGGCACGTCGTGGTCGGAGTTGTCGACCGCAGCGCGGCTTCGCCAAGGAACAGCGCCAGGGTCGCAGGGTGTACTAGGTTTCGACAACGAATGACGGGGTAGGAAGTTATGGCGCTCAGCAACCGGGATCGTGTGGGCCGGGGCTTTGAGTTTCTTGCGGAGGGCCTTGCGCCATTCGTAAACGCGCGCATGACTGCTGCGGTGAGTGAGGGCGCCGATTGGATCAGCATCATGGAGGCCCGCGAACAGACGAAGAACGGCGGCGCCAAGAAGTTCGCGGTGAATGACCCGGGTTTCTTCTGAGGGTCATCACTGAGGACTGGAGGGTCTTCAAGGACCATCTCTCACGCGTAGAGCAGTCCTTCGCTTCGGAGTTGCGCGATGTTCGCAATCGATGGGCTCACAACGATTCATTCAGCGGAGACGACACATATCGCGCGTTGGACACGATGGAACGATTGTTGACGGCCGTCGGGGCGCCAGATCAGGTTGACGAGGTCCGCCAACTTCGTCTGGACCATCAAAAGGCGGCGTTTGAGTCCGACACCAAGAAGCGCGTGAAGCAGCAAGAATCCGCCGTGACTGTCTCCGGAGCTGGGCTCACACCTTGGCGCGAAGTGATTCAGCCGCATCATGATGTTGCGACGGGCAACTACTCGGCGAGTGAGTTCGCGGCGGATCTCCATATGGTGGCCCACGGGGACGGAGCTGCCGAGTATGTGGAGCCCGTCGAGTTCTTCCGTCGTACCTACTTGACGGCCGGGATCAGTGAACTTCTCAATCGCCTGGTAGCGCGAATGGGCGGCGACGACAACGCCTCTCCGATTATCAACCTGCAAACGAACTTCGGCGGCGGTAAGACGCACTCGATGCTCGCCCTATGGCACCTTCTGTCGGGCACGCCTATCGGGTCACTTCCTCAAGAAGTGCAGGATCTGGTCGCCGGCCGATTGCTGCCGGCGAATGTGAGTCGAGTTGCACTCGTCGGCACGCATCTGTCCCCGGGCTCTGTCAGTCGCAAGCCGGACGGCACAGAAGTGGCGACTATCTGGGGGGAGTTGGCTTGGCAGCTCGGCGGAGCCGCAGCCTACGCTCGAGTCGCCGATGACGATCGAGCTGCGACCAGCCCCGGCAACGTCCTCCGCGGCCTCATTGCCGACTACTCGCCTTGCTTGATCCTCATCGATGAGTGGGTTGCCTACGCGCGCCAACTGTGGGGGCGCGAGGATCTGCCCGCGGGCACCTTCGATACGCAGTTCACCTTCGCGCAGGCCCTGACCGAAGTCGTCAAGTCCGTCCCAGGTGCGATGCTCGTGATTTCGATCCCCGCCTCGCATGACCCCGAGCGAGATGGGAACTCTGGTGGCTCAGCGCTGGAGGTTGGAGGGCCGAACGGGCAGGAAGCATTGCAGCGCCTGCAGAACGTCGTACGCCGTGTAGCTGATCAGTGGCGGCCCGCTTCAGCCCAAGAGTCATTCGAGATCGTACGCCGCCGGTTGTTCGAGGAGCCCAACTCGGAGTCGCGCGACCAGATCGCCGCCACTGCGAGGGCCTTCACGCAGTTCTATGCCAAGCACACTGGCGAGTTTCCTCGAGAGGTTATCGATCCAGCGTATGAAGCGAGGATTCGCGCCGCGTACCCGATTCATCCGGAACTCTTTGACCGCCTTTACGAAGACTGGTCGACGCTCGACCGATTCCAGCGGACTCGTGGCGTGTTGAGGCTGATGAGCTCGGTCGTTCACCAACTCTGGATCGCCCAAGATGCCTCGCCCATGATCCTTCCGGGGACCGTGCCACTCGACTCAGCGTCCGTGACAAGTGAACTGACGCAGTACCTCCCCGACTCTTGGAAGCCGATCCTCGACACCGACATCGACGGACCCGGGTCAACGCCGGCGCGCATTGACACTGAGCGGCCGCTCTTCGGGGCTCGGGCGGTAACTCGTCGGCTGGCTCGATCGATCTTCATCGGAGCCGCTCCGACCCTTAAGTCGGCACATCGCGGAGTGGAGCGACCTCGAGTCTGGCTCGGCACCGCTGTGCCTGGAGACACCGTGGGGAACTTCGGCTCGTCGCTGGACCTGCTATCTCAGAGGGCCACTTACCTGTACTCGGAAGGAAACCGCTATTGGTACGACACTCAGCCCTCGGTCGCTCGCACGGCGGCCGACTACGCGGACGGACTGCGGGATCGCCCGGAGGAGGTATGGGCCGAGATTGTCCGCCGCATCCGTGCCACGGAAGGCCGCCAACTTGGTGGATTCGTAGGCGTCCATATCGCCCCAGATTCCACCGGCGATATCCCCGATTCCGAGGGGGTGCGGTTGATTGTGCTTCACCCGTCGCTGGCACACAGTCGCGGCGATGATGAGTCGGCCGCACTGCGCTTCGCGAGGGACGCTTTCGACAAGAGGGGCACCGGGCAGCGCGTCAATCGCAACATGGTCGTGTTCCTCGCGCCCGACAGCAAACGCTTGGAGGAGCTGGACACTGCCGCCCGGGACTACTTGGCGTGGGACTGGATCTCGGAGCGTGTCGACGAACTGAATCTCTCGCCCCAGCAGGCGAAGCAGGTTGAAGTCAACAAGGCACGCAGCGACGAGACGGCTTCGGTACGAGTCGCGGCCACCTACGTCTGGGTGCTGGTACCCGAGCAGCCGGACTCGGCGGCACCACTATTTCTGACTGTCGAGAAGGCCGAAGGAGCCAACGAACGCCTGGCGGCCCGTGTTGCCGAGAAGCTCACTCGCTCTGGGCTGCTTGCTTCGTCCATCGCCGCCCGGAGCCTCCGTTTAGACCTTGATCAAAAGTTGCGAGCCGTTTGGGGAGTTGGCCATATTCGGGTCGGGGATCTCTGGGGCTACTACTGCAGGTACCCCTACCTGACTCGGCTTCGCGACCGCAGCGTTCTTGACGACGGGGTTCACTCGGCCCTCTCGGACATCACGTGGGAGAACGAGGGTTTCGCGCTGGCGGAGGGCTTCGACGAAGGTACCGGTATCTACTCAGGACTCGTGCTGCCCAGCAGAGATAGCCACTTCGGCCAGATCACTGACACGACGCTTCTGGTGGCGCCCGGCGTAGCATCGAAGCAGATGATCGAACGCGCGCGCCCGGAGGATACGACGCGGCAGCCTGAGCATGGCGGAGTCAAGACCGTTCACCGCCATCCAGTCGCCACTGAGCCAGATCAAGCCAAGAACGTCCGCTTCTTCGGCGTCTATGCGGTTGATCCAGAACGTTACGGTCGCGATCTCACTCGGCTAAGTCAGGAGATCCTTCAGCAGCTTGCTTCGGTTGACGGAGTCGAGCTCGCGGTCTCCGTCGAAGTGCATGCCCGATCGACAACAGGCTTCCCTGATGACAAGGTTCGCATTGTCCTGGAGAACGCTCGAACGCTGAAGTTTCAGCAGTCCTCGTTCGAAGACGAGTGAGCTGATTCCGACATGCCGCTGAATCCGCTCTTCTCGACGTATCGGGCTGGCGAGAACAGGGTGACCTCGTCACTGATCGCTGTGTTCGAACGGATCGACATCCACCTGGTGGAGCGCATCGTGGCGGCTGCTCTAGCCGAGACGACGGTCACCATGCTTACTTTCACGAACCAGGTAACGAAGGACGGCCACGGCGCGCACACCGTCCCGGATGCCGCAATAAGTGCCAACTTCCGCTGGCTCTTCGAAGTCAAGACGGTCCGGGGCGCGCTGACAAAGAAGCAGCTTGCGGGTCACCTGGTACACCTTGACGGCAGCTACGCCGATGAGCGCCTCGTAGCTGTCACACCCGACGTCCTTCAGCCCCAAGCCATCGAGGCGTTGAACGATCCCCGGGTGGCGTGGACCAACTTCGCGGCCATCTCAGACGCTATCGATACCGTTCTCAGCGATCCAACGGAGATCTCCGGTGAGAGGACCGAGTTCCTGCTGCGTGAGCTGCAGTCACTCTTCAGAGCCGATGGCTTACTGGACTTCGACGACGTCGTCGTCGTCGCAGCCCGCACGGCATACCCCGAGTACCTCCAAGACGGCGCGTACATCTGCCAATCCGGCCGAAGCTTCCAGGCCGGCATTAGCCACATGGGCTTCTACGCGGATGGCGAGATCAAGCGTCAGGTTGCCTCCATCCTTTCGATCCACGACCAAGTCACCTTCAGCAGCGAGAACGCCGACCGTCTCGAGTCATTGGACACCGCGGCTGACTTGAGGATCGCGGACCTCATCCGCTCGGCACTCAGTAGACGCACGCGAATACCGGGCCAGCAATACAAGGTCTTCCTTCTCTCTGAAGCAAACGACACCAGGACCGTTCAACTTCAGAACGACGTGAAGAACTCGACCTTGTCTTCCGCGGGCAAGCCTGCGGCATGGACTCAGAGTCAGCGGTACACGCGCATTTCCGCCCTCCAGCTGAACCCGCCAACGACGGGTGCACTCGCCTCGCAACTCATCGCACCGGGGGATCACCCAAGTCCCCAGAGCCAGTGAATCCCTCGTGAGCGGCGCAGGTGAAACAGGAGCGGCTACCCCGGGGGCATCTGCTCGAGCGCTCCTCCAGAGCGTCGAGGACCTGCAGCGCCAGGCGGCCGACATTCTCGCAATCGACGCCTCGTCGCTCGTGACTGTTGCGTCGGCATACCAGCAGTTGCGCTCGGAGATGGTCCGTCGGGAGCTCGGAACGATCCCGATCGACCGCATCAAGGAAGCCAGTGACGGGCGTTTGCGCCTCGGCGCGCTGGAGCAGGCTGGCTACCGGACGGTTCTGTCGGTCTTTGACGCCCCTCCGTACCGTCTGGAGGCTGTGTCTGGAGTGGGGCGCCGAACGGCAATACAGGTCCATGCGGCGGCTCAGCAGGTGGCGGCGGCAGTGGAGCATTCCCTGCGAGTGCGAGTCGATCTGGATCCGAGCAACGCGAAATCCACGGCGCTACTGACGGGTCTCCACGCGCTCTCGGTGGCGGAAGCCACCGTTGGACCCGTGCGGGAGGCCTCGCTCGGTCTAACCACCGAGCTTCCAGCCGTCGTCAAGGCTGCGAGCCTGACCCGAAGCCGGATACGGATGTTCTTCGCGTCTGGGGCGCGCAAGCGGGCGGCTCTTGAGGCTCTTGAGGAAGTCAAGAAGTGGCAGGACGAGGCGGTCGCCACGGGCTTTGCCACGGCCCTGCTGACAGCCCTCGAAACGAACCGCACATCCGTCTTGAGTCCGGCCGAGGTATGGAAGGACTTCGAAGTACGTTCTCCGGAGTACTACGGACTCCTAGGTGAGGTCGTCGATCTCAAGCTTGACGTGGCGGCAGCCGAGGGTTTCCTCCCCGCCGAGATCGTCGCGGCAGTCAACGAGCAGCAGTTGGACGACACGTTTCGCAATGTCTCGCTGCGCGGTTACCAGTCGTTCGGTGCCAGGTTTGCGCTCGTCCAGCGTCGAGTCATCATCGGGGACGAGATGGGACTCGGTAAGACCATTCAGGCGATCGCAGTCGTTGCCCACCTGCGGTCGATGGGCTCAACCCACTTTCTGGTGGTCTGCCCGACAAGCGTTCTGATCAACTGGACGCGCGAGGTCACCACTCGCAGCACCATGAAGGCTTATGCCCTGCACGGGAGCGATCGGTCGAGGAACCTGGCCAGTTGGATCAAGTGGGGCGACGTCGCAATCACAACCTTCGAGTCCCTACGCGCCCTTAAGATCCCCGCTGACGTACGGGTGGGACTACTCATCGTCGACGAGGCGCACTACGTGAAGAACCCCGCCGCGCGGAGATCCCAGAACGTCGCCGCCTGGGCTGAGCGCGTCGACCGAGTCCTCTTCCTAACGGGAACCCCGATGGAGAACCGCGTGGACGAGTTCCGGAATCTCGTGCAGTACCTGCAGCCGGGCTTGACCGGAGGCGTAGGTGGTGCCTTGGGTATTGCAGGTCCCGACGCGTTCCGGCATGCGGTAGCGCCCGTGTACCTGCGGCGAAACCAGGAGGATGTCCTCACTGAGCTTCCGGAACTTATGCAAATCGATGAGTGGACGGAGTTCAGTCGCTTTGACAAGCGTGCGTACCTTGAAGCGCTTGGAAGTGGGAACTTCATGGCGATGCGGCGGGCCGGCTATGCGACCAGTGACCCCCAGAACTCCGCGAAGCTGAGTCGACTAACCGAAATCGCGGAGGAGGCCAACGACAATGGCCACAAGGTCGTGGTCTTCTCGTTCTTCCGAGATGTACTGAGAACAGTCCATGCATCGCTTGGGACGGTCGCGATGGGTCCGCTAACTGGAGATGTCCCACCACTGAAGCGCCAAGCGCTCGTAGATCAGTTCACGCAAGCCAAGGGTCCGGCCGTTCTCGTCGCGCAGATCCAAGCCGGCGGCGTGGGCCTCAATCTCCAGGCGGCCTCGGTGGTTGTCCTGTGCGAGCCGCAGGTCAAGCCGACGATGGAGGATCAGGCGATCGCCCGCGCTCACCGCATGGGTCAGGTCCGGTCAGTCCAGGTCCACCGCCTACTGACAGCCGACAGTGTGGATCAGAGGATGCTCGAGATCCTCGATATCAAGAAGCGGCTGTTCGACGACTACGCCCGCCGAAGCGACATCGCCGAGCATGCGCCTGGGGCGGTCGACATCTCAGAAGTCGAACTGGCCCGGCAGGTCGTGGCCGAGGAGCAAGAGAGGTACGCCCTTGAGCTCATGTCCGCTACGCAGTCGCCCCCGGCACCGAACTCGCCCCACACTGAGTAGCGAAAGCCCCAACACTCTTCACAACAGAGGCACTCATCCTCGTCGATTGCGTCAACGCACGACACTCGGCAATCTCGCCACCTGGCCTGAGTAGGAAGGTCGCCGATCCGACCGCTCCCACATCGCCGCGAGCGCGAGGGGAGATCACTCGGGGTGTCGAACGTGCCTCGTCTCGCCCGGCCAGTTCCGCGACACCAGTTCGGCGAAGGCGAGGTCAGGTGAGCCGTCGTCCGAGATCGGCATGGCCTCTAGCACTTGTCTTTCGTCAGTATCGGACTGCAGAGGTGGACGTGGTCGTGATGATCGAACTGCCGAGAAGACGAGGACCACGAGAAGGACCGGTGCGCCGAGGACAAGGAGAGCAAGGAGCAGCGACACCACGGTGGCGATAGCGAAGAACAGGGGCATGGAGGCCTCCTTCCAATGCCACGAGTCTACCCACAAAATACCTATAAACGCCAATAGGTAGGTTCACCGGCATGCGAACCCACCTCGTGACCCATCGCTTGCCCGGTTAGGCGGGCACGACCGTGGCGATCTTGCTGGACGTGGCGACCCAGGCGGTGCCGTTGTCGGCGTAGCCGACCGGCGGTGTGTCCTTGACCGAGGTGGTCCTGACGTACTGGGTGCCATCGTCGCCGAAACCCGAAGGCGGGGCGTTCTTGACGTCGTTGTATCCGAACGTGGCGCTCTGGCAGTAGGGGTCGCCGTTGGGCCAGTTGCCGCTGTTCCCGGAGCCGGTGCAGTAGCCCCAGGAGTACGCCCAGCCGGTCTGCGCGTACTCCTGGTGGTAGGTGTAGGGGCTTGTCTCGGTGACGGTGTGGAAGGTGAACGGCAGCGTCTTCTCGCACACGCCGGCTGGGGTCTCGGTGTATCCGCCGGGGCAGACGTAGATCGTCTTCGTCGCCGGCGGCGCCGGGGCTGGCGCGGGGCCAGGAGCCGGAGCCGCTGCGGCGACGGGAGTCGCGGGGGCGGTGACGGCAGGGACGGGAACGGCGGGAATGGTGGCGGCGGGACTGGGGGTGCGGCCGGAGCCGCCGGCGAGCTCGGCGAGGGTGCGGGCCATGGTGGCGCTGGTCGGCCTGCCCGCGCTGGCGGTGTTGCGCGGGGTGACGGTGAACCGGTAGCGCGCGCCCGGCGCCAAGCCCGTCAGCATCGCCGGCGTGGTGGATGCGGTGGCGGCGACGATCGCGGCGCCGTCGCTGCCGTCCGCGGTCAGGGGGGTGGCGGTGACGTCGAACGAGACGTCCGGACCCTCGCCTGCAGTGACCGTGTGGGCCCAGGACACCTGGACGGTGCCCGGGGTGCCGGTGGTCTCCACCCGCAGCCCGGATGCGGCGCCGACCTGGGCCAGCGGGGTCGCGGTGCCGACGCGGCGACCGCCGATGGTGATGGTGTAGCGGACGCCGGGGGTCAGGCCCTTCAGGACGGCTGGCCTGCCAGCGGCGACGGTGCTTGTGCGGCTGGTGCGGCCTCGGGCGGTGGCGGTGACCTTCCGGCCCTGGTGCCCGGTGACGGTCAGCCCGGCGACGAGGTCGGCGTCGATGCCGACGATGCTCGCGGGGATCGTGGCCGGCGCGGGGCTGGTGTCCTGCGCCAGGACGACGGGCGTGGTGTCGCCGGCGATGGTGTCCGACGCGGCGGCCGGGCCGGCCAGCGCCAGGACGGCGGCGGTGGCCGCCCCCAGGATGCCGGCGCTGAGCAGGGTCGTTCTCATGATGGTTCCTTCCTGCCCGGCCGGGGGCCGGGGATCGTGACTCGAGGGCGATTCGGTGGGATTGCGGAGCAAGAACGAGCACTGTCACTTCGCTGTAGGGTCGGGTCATGGCACCCCGAACCCCAAAGAAGGCCAGCCCGAACAAGGCACCCACCCGCACGACTGAGGCGAAGTCGAAAGCGGCCGGCGAGGCGGTGGCCGTGTCGACGGATCCGGAGCGGTTTCCTTCCGGCCGGCGCCGCGTCCCGCTCGGGGTGCGGGAGGGCGGGGAGGCGTGGGACCAGGTCCACGTGCAGCTCGCGCGCCAGGCGCTGCGGCTGATCGCCGAGCTCGGCTACGTCGGGATGGGGATGGACGAGGTCGCGGTCGCGGCGGGGGCGTCGGTGCGCACCGTGTACCGGCACTACGCGACCAAGGTCGACCTCGCGGTCGCCGCGATCGAGCAGCTGCCGACGATGGCGGGCTGGTACGACGGCGACGACGCGATCGAGAACCGCATCGCCCGGGCGATGGACATCGGCGCCGCGCACCACGAGTACCTGGTCCCGGTGCTGGCGAACGCCATCGTGTTCCGCGCCACCGTCCCCGAGCTCCTCGACGCGATCCGCGACCACGTCCTGCTGCCGCGCCGGGACGTGATCGCCGCCTCCGTGACCCGCGCCAAGGCGGCCGGCGAGATCGCCCAGGACGTCAGCCCCGACTTCGTGTCCACGTTGATCGTCGGCGAGCTCGTGGAGTCCTACATCGGGATCCACCCCCTGGGCACCGCAGGCCAGCGGATCGACGATGTGATGCGCAGGGTGTGGCCGCGTCTGCGCGCCTGACCGACTACAGGCCACGGGAGGTCCCCCACGCCCGGTAGGAGCCGCGGGCCGGCGCCCACCACGTGACCGTCACCGACACCGCCGACGCGTCGATCACCAGCTCGTCACCGGACACCTGACAGGCACTGCTCGGGGAGCACGCCACCGTCACCTGGGTACGCGCACCCGACGACAGCCGTGGGAGCGCGATCACGTTCGCCCCGGGGTGCAGGGCCGGCGCCCGCCACCCCCCGACGACCGTGGTCGTCCGCACCCGGCGGGTAGGTGTGGACGTTGCTCGCATCGGCGTGCCAGCGGCGACCGCCGACCGCGGAACCGCCTTCGGGGTCGGTCGCGTTGACGGCGACCGTGTCGGGCGCGGCCGCGCGCTCCTGGGTGACGAAGCTGCCGTCGTGGGAGAGGTCGCCATCCGAGGCGTGGGGATCGGTGAGGGCGTCGTTGAGTTCGCGGCCACGGCCGGGCTGGACGCCTCGGGCGACTCGACCGGACCTGGATTCGCCGACACCGACGTCGACGTCGGTGTCGCGGCCGGGCTGGCCGTTGCCGCCGGCGTTGACGTTGCAGGCAGCGTGGTGCCGTCCGGCGACGGGAGCGGGTAGGTGATGAGCTCGTCACCAAGGTCGGCCAGGTCGCCCGCCGAGGGCGAGGGCGTCGGCGCGATGGCGATGCCGCCGAGGGCGGGGGCGAGCGTCGTGACGGTCCCGAACGTGGTTCCCCCGACCATCAGGGCGGCGCACGCCATCGCGAGCGACCGCGGGGTCAGCTGCATGATGGCCGCGTCAACGTCGAGGCGTGGAGCCAGCGGCGGACCGTGGTGGGGCCGACGGCGCCGATCCGGCCGGCGGTGGACACGGTCATCCCCGGCACCTCCATCAACGTTCGCCACGCGTCGGCCTCCACCGCGGCTGCCGCGTCGAGGTCCTTGGCGTGCCGGGCCGTCGCGGTTGCGAGGCGCTGATCGGCCTGCTCCTTCAGTCGTGCGTGCTTGGACCGCGCGACCTCGAGGCCGTGCGCGGCGTCGGCCGATGCGGTGAGGAAGTCGTTGCCCATGAGATCTCCCGGGTGTCCTGGGCGGCCGCGTGTTTGGGGCCGTCACTAGGACTACGGGCCGAGCGGACCCCGTGGCTCGCAAGTTTGGGCACCACACCCCCGGCCGGCCGCGCCGGCGCCACGGTCGTTCGCGCGCCACGGCTCGGGGAACTTGCGAGGTACCGATCGGTGCGCGTCGTGGTGAGGGCAGGAGCCGCACTCCGCGGCCCGACCACCCCTGGAGGAACGATGCCGAACCCGGCGAGCAGCGCGGCGCGAAACCCCGCCACTCACGACACCCCGAACCACGCCACGCCAGACACCACCACGAGCACCACGGTCACGACCACGACACGCCCCGGGACCAAGGACCAGGTCGAGACTCCGACCACAGGCACCCCGAACCCGACCGGCGACCGCACGAACCAGGTCCAGAACCAGGAGCAATTCACCAACCGGGCTGGCATCTCGATGGTGCAGGCCGCCGCCGGCTCGCCTGTGCGGGAAGCGAACCCCGACCTCGGGTCGGTCGTGCAGGCGGTTGCAGGGGGCGGTCATGCCGCGTAGCGGGCATGTCCAGAAGCTCAAGAACGGCACGGCGTTGGCGGCTCAGATCGGGTACCGGCTGTCCGGTGTCCAGGCCGGGAAGTCGGCGTCGCAGCAGTGGCAGGAGAGGCAGGTCGACTACCGGCTGGGGGACGGCGCAGTGGACTCCCGCCGGGTCTGGTTCCTCGGCTCCGGGGCCACCGCGGTACGCCTGGCCTACCGGCCCGGCCAGCGGTTGACGGCGGCCGATGGGCAGATCGTGCGGGACGCGATGTTCGGGATCGACCGGGCCACGGGGATGCGGATCAAGGTCAACACCCGGCCCAATCCGTTCGCCCAGATCGCCGCCAGACCCTACGCCACCGAGATCGTCGAGGCCTGCGCGCTGGCGGGCATCGACCCCGTCGACCTGTTCACCAGCGTGGGCAAGAAGGCCTCCTGGCTGTCCATGTCCCGGACCGCGGCGCGGCTGCGAGGCGGGACCGTGGTGTTCGGCACCGCCGAGGGACTGCTGCGCGGCAACGAGGCCGCCTGGGAGCTGTACGACCGCGGCCCGTCGACCCGAGGAGTGACCCACGCCCGACCTCGGGTGCGGTTCCACCGAGACCGAATCCTCGCCATGCTGGGCGCCCACTACAGGCGTCTGGCCGATGCCGGGGTGGAGAAGCTGCCCGGGGCGCCGCTGGACCTCGCGCAGCCCGACGAGGTCCTCGGGGTCGTCGTCCACGACGCGGTGCAGGAGAGCTACGCCATCCGCGTCCCCTACGGAAACGCAGGGTTCGAGCAGACCCTGACGTGCCCGAAGTCCCTGTCCGTCGCGGCGTTCCTCGCCCCGGAGGGCACCCGTGAGCAGTGGCTGGACCTCATCCACGACTGCACCGTCGCGGCGACGGACGCCTTGATGGTCCGGATCGGGAACGGCCGGTCCGGGCACGAGGGCGGCGGGCAGGTCACCCGTCTCGTCGACGGCGACGGGTACGCCGCGACCGTCAGCGTGGAGTCCTACTCCCGGTCCCTGGACCCGCACCTGCACGGGCACGTCATGTTCCCCAACCGGCTGGTCTGCGTCGACGGCGTCGAGCGGGGCATCGCCAACGGCGGACGCGACTTGATCAACCACGCCCCCTGGTTCCAGGCCGAGTTCGAACGCCACCTGCGCGCACTCTCCCTGCGGCGGGGACTGGTGACCGGGTGGCAGTTCGAGACCACCACCCTGCAGTACGAAGTCACCGGCTCCGACCCTGTGGTGCGGGCCCTGTTCTCCCAGGGCAGCGCCGACGTCCGCGACGAGCGACTGGCCCTGCTCGAGGACGAGGACGACGCCCTCACCCCGGCCCGGCTGCGGGTCCTCGACGGCCGCGCCAAGCGGGCCGTGACCTCCCGCAAGGAAGACCAGACTCGACCCTGGGCCGACATCGCCGCCCTGATGCGGACCCGCGCCGACGAGGACGACATCGACCTCGCCACCGCCTTCGCCGCCCCGCGCATGCCCGACTACACGCAGCCGGAGGCGTGGGACGATGCGACCTGGGCGGTGGTGGTCGATGAGTACGTGTGCGAGCACAAGGCCGCCGCCCTGAACGTCCAGATCGAGGCCGCCGTCCGCGCGTTTGCCCCGCATGACTGGGACGACGCCCGCATCCACGCCACCACGATCGCCGTCAAGCGGATCGCGTTCCTGCCCGGCAAGGAGACCGGCGTGCCGTCGCGGCGCGGTCGAGTGGGCGCTGCGGAGTACGCGTCGATCCGGGTCCTGAAGGCTGAGAAGACCGCCATCGGCGCGTTCACCGCCGGCTACGGAGCCAACAACCATCGCCTGGCTCCCGTGGACGCCGAGCGGTACCTCGCCGACTGGCTCACCCACCCCGGGCGTCTCGGGGCCGGCCACGCCCTCGCGGACGGCCAGGCGGCGATGATCCAGCAGATCACCACCGGAGCCGACCAGATCAGCATCGTCATCGGTGCCGCCGGCAGCGGGAAGACCACCGCCCTGGACGCCGTCCGGCACGCCTTCGGCAGCGCGGGGAAGACCGTATACGGGGTGTCGACCACAGCCATCGCCACGCAAGGGCTCATCGACGCCGCTCGCATTCAGGGCAGTACCGTCGCGCGGCTCCTGGCCCGCATCGACTTCGCCACCAACAACCAGCACCGCGCCCGCCTGCGCCTCACCCAACTCGAGGGATCACGGGCTGAAGGTGACCGGCAGCGGGCGCGGTCCATCCGGGCCGCCTACGAAGTCCCCGCGATGGATCACTTGATCGTCGACGAGGCGTCCATGCTCCCCGCCACTGACATGGCCCGGCTCCTGATGTGGGCCATCGACACCGGCGTGGGGGTGACGTTGATCGGGGACTGGAAGCAGTTGAACGCCATCGGCCCCGTCGCGCTGCTGCGCCGGATGCACGACTTCCGCGGCGGGGTCGAGCTGACCGAGAACCTGCGGCAGAAGACCGCGACCGGCCGGGAGTGTGCGGCGTTTCTGCGCGAGGGAAACGCCCACGACGCCCTCCAGCTCCTCGCCGCGGCGGGGCAGTTCCACGTCGCCCGCAGCGAGGTCGAGAAGAACCGCATGCTCACCCAGGCATGGCTGGCCGACGCGCGGGGGTTCACCGATCCCGGGGAGCGGATGCGCCTGACAGGGCTCGAGGCCGACCGCAACGACCAGGTCGACATCCTCAACGCCCTCGCTCGCGACCAGGCTCGCCGGCAGGGCTGGCTCACCGGCGAGGACACCACCTTCAAGCACGCCGGCAATCAGCGCACCTACGCGGCGGGTGACCATGTCGTGGTCACCCGCAACATCAAGCGCCACGGCACCGGCCGGGACCTCCACAACGGCACCCGGGCCCTGGTCACCGCCGCCGGCAGTGACGGACTCCACCTGGCCTACTGGGACGGCGACGGACAGCACGACGACCGTCTCACCGTGGAGCAGGCCGTCACCCATGCCCGCCACGGCTATGCCATCACCACCCACAAGCTGCAGGGCCAGACCCTGAAGGCACTGGCCATCGACCTCGGCGGAGACCGGGACCTGTCCAGCGCGTACGTCGCGTTCACCCGCAGCGAGGACCACGTCACCGCCGTCGTCAACATCAACGACATCGCCGACGGACCCGACCTCGAAGTACTCCTCACCCTTGACGCCGACTCCCGACGCGACGCCGTCCTCAGCATCATCGCCAACCGGATGATCGCCGGCGGCTTCACCGAGGACCGCACTGCCCACGACGTCATCGGCGAGCAACTGCCATTCACGCCGACTTCGAACCCCCGGTGGGTAGGGAGCGCGGGGCTGTCGGGGCCGTAGCTGGCCGAGTCCAATCAGACGATGGGGAAAGGGGACTTACCCGAGTGCGCCTGACCGAAGGCGGGCGAATGCGGGCGGGAACGGCAGACGGTGACTCACCGGCCGACGTCTACGGATCTTGCTTTGGAAGAACGGGGCTGCCCCCCAAGGGGGTGAGGTAGGGAATGCCGAACTAGGCCCGGGAGGCAGCCCCTAATCCACCATGTCCACGGCAGTTCCGACGTCATGTGTCCACTGGATCGCGACGAGTGGACAGCCAACAACCGCTTCGGCAGTTGGAGAAGCCTTCGACGCGAGCGAGTCAAAGTAGTCTGACGCGAGATTGCCGAGCGTTCCGTCATCGGCTGCTTCGGCGTCAACTTGTTCGGCCAGGCCGAGCAGTCCTTGGCTGATCGCCTCGATGGCTTCGTCCTGGCCGTAGCTCCGGACGCGACTGAGCGCGTCGGTGAACATGGTGGCCGTCCTGTCGTAGGCGGCAGCGAATGACTCGGCTAGGTCGCGCTTGGTAGCAAGGTAGTTCAAGCTGGAACGACGGAGTATTGCGGCGAGCGCATGTTGAACGTCGCTCGGCAGGTCCACAGCACTCAAGTCGTTTGGGCTTTCGTTGGGAAACCAGTCGTAGTAGCAGTCGTTGAGGGGCCAGGTCGAGGAGCCCTGGACCTTCACCGCGAGTTGGGGTTCGCGGACGCCGTTGATGACGGGACAGATGAGGGTCGACGGCAGATGGTGGTCGCCTCGTGCGTCTCTGACTGCTTGGCTGGCGGGTTCGACGAGTTGTGTCCACTCCAATACGCTCCCGCACGCGACGAGGACGGCGAAGTCAGCGTTCGGCCAGTAGCCCTGGTGGGGGTCGGTCGCCCGTTCGATCACCTGGGCCCGGACGCCGGCAGTCGCGAGGCTGGTGTTCAGGCGTTCGATGACGGATCGGAAGTGCCCCAGCGTCGCGGTCCTGCACGCGTCAGCGGCACGGTCAACGGCCTTGCTGTTGGGTCCTGAGCGGGCCGCGCGCTTCACGTCGCGGGCGGCGATGACAGCGTTGAACATGGCGGCGGCGATGTCGGCGAGGTCGGTCAGGAGGCGCCTCAGCGTCTCGAGCTCTGTTGGGGGTGTGTCAATGCCAGCGAGTTCCCACCGTTCGGCGACGGCGGTGTCATCGAGATTCTGCATGACCAGCCCGAGATGGTGAGGTAAGGGCCCGATACGGCCTTCAGCGAGCATGTCCGTGGTGCTGCGCGTGATGGATGACACGACACTGTGGGCGTCGTCTGCCTTCATCCCATCGATGCCGTCTGGAGGAACATGACCGGATGGCGCCTCGGTGATATCGAGGAGCCGTTCGATACGGTCGGCCATCCCGGGAAGGGCCACCTGGAAGAGCTGTACGCCATCTTGTGGTGCGGTGAGCTGGTCGGCTTCGTCCGCGAGTCGTCGTCGTTCGTTGGTCAGCCAGTCCCAGTCCCACGTTCCGACGCTGTCGCGTTCTGTGAGCCACAGGATAAGGAGCCGCTCAAAGTAGGTGGCTGCCTGAGCCAGGAGGCTGGCGACGCGTGCGGCGTGTTCGCCCGGGGTCGAGAACCCGAGTTCGTGAAGGACGAGCACGCAGCGCGCCCGGTTCCATTCGACTTGGAGATTGGTTATGGCGTTTCGGGCGAGAAGGCCCGAGGCCCCGAAGGTCAGGTCTCCGATGGCGTACTCGACGTCACCCGCTCGGGTCGTGGTGATGTCGGCGTTCGCGCAGCCGGGCATCGACCGCAGCAGCAGGCGCGCGAGGTCGACAGCGACCGAGTCGCACCCGGGGGTCAACTCGTCGTCGACGTATGCCAGTCGCGCCATTGCGACTGAACCTTCGGCATCGGTGGTTCTGCCGACCTCGTACATCTGCGGGTACCGCGCGAACACGCGTCTGAGGACCTCGTCCTCACCGCCGGCGGCCTCGACCATCTGCTCTGCAATCTGCTCCGATAGGGACTGGCCAACGCCAGCGACGTTCCCGAACTCCTCGG
Organism: Actinomycetota bacterium; assembly: GCA_016717115.1. Taxonomy (GTDB): domain Bacteria; phylum Actinomycetota; class Actinomycetes; order S36-B12; family S36-B12; genus UBA10649. Next base: position 135,369 of record JADKGE010000010.1, on the reverse strand, counting down.
CGGAACAGCTCGCCAGCACATCTCCGGCCGGAGTGCCCGCCCAGGTTCGCGCGCCGAGCGCGTCTATGAGGGAGCCTGGTGCGCCGCTGCAGGCCGTCAGGAGGGCCGCAATCCGCCCGGGCGTCGCCTGCGCAAGAAGGGTGTCCGCGATCGTGGCGGATGTGACGTCTTCGACCAACTCATTCCGGAGGGGCGTCGGTTCGTCAACAAGCGTGTGGAGCCGCGTGACGGCGGTGACGATGGCCGGGTGCAACCCGTCGATCGGCTCGCTGTCGAGGAACGCCAGGTTCACCGTGAGTGGCCAGTGCGCCGGCGGCACGTTCTCCTCGCGTATGACGTGGGCCCAACGCCGGGCGTGCCGTAGGAAGTCGGCCGACCGGAGCGCGTGCAACACGGGCGCGAGCAGCGGAGACCCGGCGTCCTCCTCGCGGATCCGGGCCGCGCACCCGCTGACAACGGTGGTGTCGACGTCGCCGCGGTCCCGGAGGACGCCGACGACCAGGCGCGGCAAGTCAGCGGCTGGAACGTGCGTGATGAGTCGTGCGACCGTGTCACCGAATGTCGGTGGCGGATTGGCGTGGACGGCGACGGACAAGGCGCGGAACGAACAAGGTGGAGTCCAAAGAGGGCGCCGGACTCCTCGGCGACGAAATGCTCGTCCTTGAGGCGTGCCACGGCTCTGCGAAGGTCGCTGTCGGTGAGCCGCAGAGCGCCGCGGGCGCTCTCAATGGGCAGGGGCACTCCGTGCATGTGGGCGGTGGTCGTGAGTGCGAGCACTTGGATCTCCGCATCGGCGCCGTCCCGCACCAGCCGACGGACCTGCGCCGTGAGGACGTCACTGAGCCGTTCACCGCGGGTCAGGTAGTGGGTGAACTCGAGCGTCAGGCCGTTCGCCTGGTCGTACGCCTCACGCCAGTGCGCCTGGGTCGTCAGGCCCGCTTGGACGAGGTTGCGATGGATGCGTTCAGCGACCTGCTCATCGAGGCTCACATCGATCCGGGCACACTGCGTGAGTGTGACGCTCTCAAATGTGTCTTCGACGCGTGCCGTGCCGACCACATAGACATACGGCATCGCCGCGACTCGGCGGACGAGCTGGTCCCAGCCCGCAACGTCGGACAGGCCGACGCCGTCGACAAGGAAGCCGACTGGCGCCGACTCGACTGGGCGCCGTCCTTCAGCCAGCCGGCAGAGGTCGTCGACGTCGGCGAATGTGAGGCGATGAACCCGGAACCACGTGACGCGGCGGGCCGTGCGAGCGCACATCCACATCACGGTCGACTTGCCGACCCCTGACGGGCCGCTAATGAGGACGGTCCCGGAAGTGTTCAGGTTGGTCAGGACGTCTTCGACTAGGTCCGGCCGCCACGTCGGGAGGTCGGCGGCGACGTGCCCGGGTTGGGCGTGAAGACCTTCAAAGTACCTGGGCTCGTCGGTGGGCGTGTCCAGGTCGGCGGGTTCACACGCGCCGGAGTTGATGGCCGCTGTCAGTTTCGACGGGTCGGTTTCGGCTTTGGTGCGTTCAGCAGTCGCGACGAGAGCCGTACGGCCAATCGCGGACCGGTCCACGTACCTGGCTTCGGCATTGCGGTCGGCCGCATCGCGCACGAGTTCCTGGAACTCCAGGGCGATGCGCTCGGCCATCGCGAACTCGACATCGAACTGGGCGCCGATGATTTCGGCCGCGCGACGCCGCGCCTCGTCGAACCCAACGACCTGTATTCGGATGTCGTCGAACGCGTCGGCCTGCAGGCCGTTCCCGGAGGTCACGCGGGCGCATGCGATCGCGAGCGGATGGTCAGCCCTGAGGCCCCGACGAGCATGTCTGATGCCGGGAGCGGGCATTCGTCGATGTCGCGTTCGATGACCAGGACGGTGTCCCCGCCGTGGGGTCGTTTCGTGCGTCGCGCCTGCAAGTCGCGGAGTTGACCAGCCACCTCGGATGCTCGGAAGTTGCCGGCCCGTCCTTGCTTCGACTTCGCCTGCACGGCGAGGGCACCGGTGCCCTCGCAAGTGAAGTCCTCGTGAGAGCCCTCGGGGACGAGCAACTCGTAGGTCGCACCATGCAGCATCGTTGCTGACATCCAGGTTCCGATGGCTTCCTGATAGTGGAACCCGCGTCCGGCTACCGCCCCATGGCGCCCTTTGGCCCAGATCGTCTCCGCGTCGGCCGCTAAGTGGGCAGTAGGTGCCGTGGGGCCGGTCGCTGGCGTGGGGTGGTCCGCTGCCTGCGGAGGAATGGGCGCCTTGTCGCTGCCGGGCGCAGTCGGCGTGCTGCCGAGCCGACGGTGAACCCCCGGCGTCTTGCGCAGGCCGCCGCTGCCCTTCGCGCTCATGATGGAAGTCCATCATGCGCCACCGACACTCCCAACTCGGCCTGTCGCCGTCGGCTGGGCAACGAGGGAGCCTCACCCCTGGACCCGGAACAGCATTCGCGAGAAGACGATGTCCCCCCGACGTGCGGAGAGTGGACCTCTGCGTGTAGCGCTCACTCCGGTATCCACACTCTATGGACACCGACCGTTCGCGGGCGGCTGGAAACGATCGCTGACGGGTTCAACCCCGGCCTAGAGGACAGGGCGGGTCGAAGCGGCGATGGTGTCCGCGGTCAAGTTGCCGACCCGATTTCGCGCGACCTTGCCGGTCACGGCTCCTTGCCCGATGAGCCGGGGTCGACGAGGTCGGGTATGGCGACGTCGGGCGGTGGAGGGGCGGGTTCGTGCTTGTGGCGGCATCGTCCGCGGTAGGTGTCGCTGAGTCGGTGTTTGAGGGTGTCGGTGCGTTCGTGGAAGGCGCTGGGGTCGGCGATGTTGGCGTTGGGGTTGCGGATGTAGGCCTGCCATAGTCCCCACCAGGCGGTCATCTCCTCGAGGATGTCGGGGTGTTGCCACCAGCATTTGTAGGGGAATTGCTCGGTGGTGAAGTTCCAGCGGGGCACGGCCCAGACGAGGAAGTCGCACAGGGCGTCGAAGGTGTCGTCAAAGTCGTCGTCGAGCATGCCCTGCCAGTTGACGGGGGTGCCCCGCTCGCGGGGGTCACCCTCGCCGGGACGGGCCTCGAGCTGTTTCGAGCCATGCCAGGACGCCTGCTCGTCGAGGCGCCCGGATGCCTCCACGAGTGCGAGGGCGTCCTCGACGGCCTTCTGGGTCACCGGGTTGACGACGGGACCGTCGCTGGCGGGTGCGCTCATGCTGTCTCCTTGGTGGTGATGTCGCGCTTGGCGGCACGGCCGAGCCGGCCGAGGCGCCAGTGGCGGCAGTGGACGCAGAGGCAGGCGCGGCGGGCGGGTCCGGGGGGCTGCTTGCGGGTGGCACGGGCCTCGGCGCGGGTGTCATAGGGGCGCTTGCCGGTGGGGCAGGTCACAGCGCCACCCCCGGATCGCTGGGGGCGCTACTGGCGGCGTCGAGGATGGCGTCCTCGATGGCCTGGGACTGGGATGCGAGGTGGGGGGCGTCGGGCCGGGTGGTCCAGGGGCGCAGCCGCAGGGGGAACGGCTCGGTCTGGGATTGCAGCATGACGGCGGAGCCGAAGGGGATCGCCCGGATGGCGTCGGGCGGCAGGATCGGGACCTTGCGCAGGGAGCTCGACGTGGTCGCGTTCGTGTCGATGGCCAGGGCGTGGGTGGAGTGGCTGGTGGTGGCGTACCAGTCGTCGCGCTCCCCGATCAGGTTGGAGATGTCGCGGCAGTCGTCGGCGTCGTCGGAGCCGCCGAGGATCAGCTTGATCTGGGAGGCGGAGAACACGGTGGAGGCGTCCTCGTCGCCGTAGCGGGAGCGGACCTGGGCGAGGGTCTGGAAGATGGGGATGATCGTCAGCGACTGCCCGCGGCCGTCGGCGAGCAGGTTCGGCAGGGAGGGGATGGGGGCGACGTTGGCGCACTCGTCGAGCAGGAACAGCACGGGCGGGTCCATCCGCCCGCCGGGGGAGCGTGCCGCGGTGACGCGGGCGACGTAGGCGATGTCCTCGATGAGGGCGGACACCAGCCCGGCCGAGGCCCCCGCCCCACGATCGGTCGCCAGCGCATACAGGGTCCCGCTGTCGCGCAGCAGGTCCCCGGCGGTGATCCCCGGCCGAGTCGCGGTGGGGGTGAGGGCCGCCCGGACGGTGGGCAGGGACAGGGGCGTGATGGCTGAGGCGACGACGCTCATCACGGAGCCGACGAACCGGGGGTCGGGGTTCTGGATGAGCCCGCGCAGGCGGGAGTCCCAGGTCGGGCACGCCTGGGAGTGGTTCTCCAGGATCACCAGGGGCAGGTCCATGGCGTGGGGGGACTGCATCCACCGGTAGGCGGTGTCGATGTCGGCGCCGTTGAGGGCGGCGGCGTGCAGGACGCATTCGATGATCGTCTTGGCGTGCCCCCGCCAGACGGCGTTCTCCCCGTTGGAGGTGATGCCGGTGTTCGCGGCGAGGGCCTCGGCGCGGGTGGCGGCACGGATGGGGTCCTCGCAGCCGTCGATCGGATCCCACGCGACCTGGTGCGCGAAGTGCGCGCCGAGCATGCCCTGCGGGTCGAACACCCCGACCGGACCGCGGGCGGCGCGGGCCAGGAGGGTGGCCTTGATGTTGTCGGGCTTGGTGGAGGTGGTGATGACGGAGCCGGGGGCGTCCAGGATCGCGTTGATCGCCAGGTGCAGGCCCTTCCCGGAGCCGGGGGGCCCGACGACGAGGATGCTGCGCTCGACCGACGCCCACACCTCCTGCCCGCGGGAGGCACCCAGCAGGTAGCCGACGTCGACCGGCCGGGGCTTCGCGAGGCGCGGTCGCAGGGTGACGGCCTGCGCCATGAGGGCCCGGGTGGAGGCGACGCGGCGGACGGCCTCGGGGGTCGCCCACCCGGGCCGGGTGTCGAACCCGGTGGCCCGATGCGACGGCGCGGCGGCGCGGCTACTGCGCCACCGCAGGACCCGGCGCGCACTCCAGGCGGCGGCGACGACGAGCAGGAGCAGGAGCACGGCGTGGAATCCGGGGGCGACACCGGGCACATACGGGCGCAGCCGGATCGCCGCGAGGACATGCGGGATGCTGAACGCTGGCGGCGGGTTCCCGGTGACCGCGGCCAGCACCCACCCGGTGGCATGGATCGCCGAGAACCCCGCGCCCAGGATCACGGCCCCGAACACGACGACCTTCTCGATGGCGAACGCGCCGGTGCCGGGGGACTTCGTGGCACCGCTCATGACCGATCCTCCCTGGTGCTGTTGCACATTTCTGCGTTGGTGTCCCACCAGGAGAGCTCCTTGGGGTGCAGGTCCACCCGCACCCGGTAGGAGCGGGCGCCGTTCGTGGTCTGGAGCTTGACGAGGAACTCCCCGCGGGTGGCGCCCGCGATGACGTCAGCCTCCGCGGTGGTCAGGTCGAGGGCGGCGATGGTGGCGGGGAGCTCCTTGGCGGGCTGGTAGCCGATGACCTTGGTGCCGGCGAGTGCGAGGAGGGATTCGGCCTTGTTGCGCTGCGCGGAGCCGGCGTCGCCGACGTTGAGGGTGTCGCGCAGGTTGTGGAGCACCAGGACGTTGGACAGTCCCCAGGAGCGGGCGAGGCGGAACTGCTGCTGGAGCCGGTCGATGGCGCCGTGGGCGTGGGCGAGGACCCGCCACGCCTCGTCGTACACGGCGAACCGCTGCCCGGAGCCGGGTGTGGCGAGGGCGGCTTCCATCCAGGCGGAGGCGCAGGTGAACGCGATCGACAGGTTCGCGTTGTCGTTGTAGAGGTCGGACAGGTCGATGGCGACGATCGGGGCGGTGGAGTCGAACCGGGTCGTCGACGGCCCGTCGAAGAGGTCCTTGGCGACGGTGGACAGCAGGCCGTCGAACGCCCACCGGGCGGCGTTCCCGGCGGCGAGGATCTCGGGGGTGCTGCGGGCGATCCCGGCGGCGAGGTGCGGGTCGGGGGCGCGTAGCGCGGCGGCGACGTCGGACAGGATCGGCTCGCCGCCGGCAGCGTGGAGGGCCTGGTCGAGGGCGAGGGCGACGGCGGTCTTCTCGTCGACGGCGAGGCTGCGGTCGAGGCGGATCTCGATCAGCCCTTCCAGCAGCCGCAGCTGGGCGGCTTTGGCCAGGACGCGGGGGTCGATCGGGTGGCCTTCGGCGTCGACGCGGGCGGCGAGGAGGGCGTCGGAGACGTCGAGGGGGTTGAGGCGGTTGCCGCGGCCGGGTCCGATGCTGATCGCCGCTCCGCCGTAGGAGCGGGCGAACCGTGCCCAGTCGGCTTTCGCGTCGACGGCGGCGACCTTGAAGCCCAGGGGGATGGAGCGCAGGGTCAGGGCGCAGGTGGTGTTCGTCTTCCCTGACCCGATTTCTCCGGCGACGAGGATGTTCGGGTTGGTGATCAACCCTTCGCGGTACAGCTCGAACGGGGAGAACGTGAACGGCGCCCCGGTCCCCAGGTTCGTCCCCAGGAACGTCCCCTGATGCGTCAGCGGTGCCTGGGCGAGGAACGGGTACGCGACGGCTGCTGTCGCGGTCGACACCCGCAGCCCGGGCAGGGCGAACCGGGTGCGATCGCGTCCCTGGCGGGCGCGCCCGGAGGCAGGCGCCGCCGCCGCCGTCCACCCTGTAGGGGAGGGATCGGTCGCGCGTGTCCGGGCGCTCATGCGGTCACGACGGGGATGCCGAGGGGCAGGGCGGCGGCGGTGAACGCCTGCAGCTGCTGCCCGTACACGCGGCGCAGGTCCAGGGATGCCTGGGTGGCGGCGGCGTGGACGGTGGTGACGGCGGCCTCGAGGTCGTCGAGGGTGGTCGCTGAGACGGTGACCATGCCGAGGAGGCCGACCTCGCCGTGGCCGGCGAGGAGCTCGCCCTCCCGGTCCAGGACGTCGGTGAGCTCCTTGGAGTCCGTCAGGGTCTCCACTCGGCCGAGCTTGTCCTTCAGCCAGGAGCTCTGGATGATCTCGGAGTGCTTGGCGCGGATCGCGGACTCGGACTGGGCGCGGGTGTAGGGCTTGTAGAACAGGGACAGGGTCCGCTGGATCCCGGGAGGGAACACGATCGGCCACAAGATGTCCGCCGCGACGTGGGCGTTCGGCCATTCGGCGACCCACAGCACCGCATGGAACGAGGCGTCCGCGCGCAGGTGGTCCCACTCCTCCCGGCCCCCGGACGGCCCGGCGGTCGCGATGTCGAATCCGTGGCCGGGGGTCAGGTGGAGGGCGGCGGTGGGGTCGTAGCCGGTGCAGATGACCTCGGCGATCCGGCGCGGTGACAGCTCCCCGATGACGTCCAGCCCCGCCGACGGCAGCAGTCGGGACAGCAGGGCGTACTCCTGCCGCCACGCACCGATCAGCCCGGTGATCTTCCCGCCGGCGGCCTTGACCGCGGCGCGGCGGCGGCGCGGTCGACGGTGATCGCCAGGAACCCCTGGTGCCTGTCAGCTCCGCCGCGCAGGTGCCCGGTGAGGTCGCGGTACGCGTCGGCGAAGGACAACTGCTCGGGTGCGGTGGACAGGTGGGTGTCGGTGTAGGCGGCGAGGGCGGAGCCGTCGTCGGGGATCGACCGTTCCAGCAGCTGGACCTGCCGGACCGCGCCGGTGCGGGTCGCCGCGGCGAGGACGCGTCCCCAGCCGGCGACGCGGGCGTTGCGGTCGGCGGGGTCGCGCAGCAGGAACTCCGGGCTGGTGACCTCGATGATGCCGGTGAGGGTGCCGGTGTGCGGGTGGTACAGGTACCCGACGCCGTCGAGCTCGTGGACGGCGATGCTGGCCGCGCGGCCGGGGAGCAGCCCTACGCCGCGCTCGAGCTGCGGGGCCTGCAGGGTGCCGGCCTTCACCGGGCGGGACATCACGGTGTTCCCCCGTCTGGCGCGGGCGGCGTGGGAGGCGCGGGCGGCGAGCCACAGGTAGGCGGGTCGGTCCTGCACGGTGGCGATCGCGAGCAGGACGAGCACCCCGCTCGCGCCCAGGGCCAGGCCGCGGAGCGGCCCGGGGATCGCGCCGGTGAACGTGATCACGAGCAGCACGAGGCCGGCGGTGGCGAGCAGGGCGACCTGCCCGCCGCGGAGGCCCATGACGATCCCGGGGCGGGGCCGGCGGGGGAACGCGGCGGTGACATCGGTGTCGGTGACGACGGCAGGCGGCATGAGGGGCTCCCAGGGGACGACGGTATGGGCGAGGGACGAGGAGGGATGCTGGTGGTCATGTGGTTCGGTGCGGGTCGACCCGGCCGGTGGGGGTGTCGGGGACGATGAGGCCGCTGCCGTGCTCGACGTAGCCGGCCGGCATCGCCAGGCTGCCCGCCGCCTTCGTGGTGGCGGTGCGGACCTTGCCTCCCGCCTTCCGGGCGCCCTGGGTGGCGACCACCGCGACCGCCCCGACCCCGGCGGTCAGCGACCCGGCCGCGACCGCCGTCCCCGCCGTGGCCGGAGCACCCCCACCGGCAGCTCCGCCCGCCGCGCTTCCGGCCGCGCCGCCTGCCGTGCCGGCCCTCGCGGACCCGCCCGTGGCGGTCCCGGTCGCAGGGGAGCCGGACTGCGTCGACGCGGGGCGCCGCGGGGTGCGGGGGTGACGCGGCGCCGGAGGCGCGGTCGGCGGCCGATGGCTCGTGGGGCGCCGATCCCGGACCGGACGCGGAGCCAGAGGCGGACCCGGCCGCCGAGGGACTGTCGATCCGGTGCCGGTCTTGCCGGTGACGGTGCGGACGCCGTTGACGGCGGTGCGGCCCATCTGGGTGCCGTAGTAGGCGCTGCCCAACGCCTGGCCGGGACTGGCCGAGGGGACCGATGGTCGGACGGCGACGGACCCCATGAAGGAGAACAGGCCGTAGGCCATCAGCGGGGACATGAGCGCGCCGATGCCCAGGACCAGGCCCGCGGTGGCGTTGACGAACGACTGGGCGACCCCGCCGTGGGCGGAGTTCGCGAAGAGCGACACCGACAGGGCGAGCAGGATCGCGATGGGGACCTTCGCGAACAGGACCGCGAACATCGCGGTCGCCCACTTGGTGAACCAGACCCGGGTGGGGGCCATCACCAGGCCGGCGAACGCGAACGGGGACAGGACGTACAGCACGACGGCCGCGGCCATGCAGAACATCAGGACGAAGAACACCGTCGTCAGCCCGAACAGCAGCAGCGCTGCGATGATCGGCGCCATCAAACCCAGGCCCTCGTAGACGGCGTTGTTCCCGACCCCGGCCAGGAGCCGGATCGACGCCGCTAGGTCCGGTGTCGCGGAGGAGACGATGGCGTCGGCCATCGACGTGAACAGGGCCGCGGCGCCGGGCAGCACCAGGGTCATCGCCTGCGGCCCGACCAACGCGAGGACCACCCCCGGAAGTGCGGCGAGGAGGTACCGGTTGGACTGGGCGAGCATGGACCGGAACGCGGCGATGACGAGCAGGATCGTGGCCAGCGACGCGGACAGGCCGGTGGTGATGTGCCAGATGTTCGCGACGGCGGCCTGCTGGAAGTCGATGGTGGTGAGGTCGAACAGCGAGGTGTACATCCCGGTCGCGACCTGCGCGAGGGAGTCCGCGAGGAGTGCCATCAGGGTGCGCAGGATCATGCCGAGCGGGTCGACGGCGGTGAACAGGCCGTGGAAGATCCCGTCGAGGAGGAGGTCCATCGATTGGTCCGGGGGTCGCGGTGGCCGCTATGCGGCGGTCGCGGCCCAGCCCTGGACGATGGTGATCAGGCTGGGGGCGCCGACGCAGACGATCGCGGCGAACACGGCGGCGAACATGCCGCCCATCCAGCGGGACGCGTTCTGCGGGCTCAGTCCCTTGGCGCCCATGTAGCCGAACGCGCACACGATCAGCACGATCGTCGCGAGCGCCGTCCCGTACACCTGCACGGACTTCGCGAGCTCGGACAGGAAGTTCTGGTACGGCATCGCCAGGGCGGCGACGGCAGCGGTGGTGGGCATGGCACGGTCTCCATTCACGGGTGGCAGGGCAGTTCCCCTCCTACTGGCGTCAACGACGCCGACGCGTCTCGTACCTCTCAAGTTCGCGTTCACGCGCGGATCACGCGGCCGAAGCCGGTCAGGTAGGCCGCGTCCCATCCGTCGCCCAGCTGCCGGGTGCGGACGCCGGCCTCGGGGTTCGCGGCCTCCGCGATGGTGATCACTGGGCCGTCGACGGCGGTGATGATCGCGACGTGATGCTCGTCGCCGCCGAACCAGAACACCAGGTCCCCCGGGGCCGCGAGGGCACGCGGGATGTCCCGGGTCTGGGACCGCTGGGTGTAGGAGTAGTCGACCAGCGATATCCCGGCCTGCCGCCAGGCCCACGCCGTCAGGCCCGAGCAGTCGAAGTCCACCGGGCCGTTCCCCTCCGCCACGTAGCGGCCACCCCGCCCGGCCGCGGTCAGGGCCGCCGCGACCGCGACCGCCGCCTGGGCGTCCGGCGCCGGGACGGACGCGGGATCCACCACGACGCCGGACAGGGAAGCCACCGGCGCGCACGTTGGCTCGCCAGTACCTGATGGCGTCGGACACGCAGAGACAGGAGCCGCGGCGGTGACGACCCCGCCCGCGAGCGCAATGGCCACCGCGCACCCGCCCGGCAGGACCAGCACGACGACGACGGTCGCGATCAGGAGGGCAACCCGCTTCATACCCAGTACAACAGGGTGCTGCGACGCGGTACCTCGCAAGCGGTCGCCCGCGGCAGCCTCCAGGTCGCGGCACCGCGGTCGAGGTCAGCGTCCGCAGGTACGTTCCGCGCATGGAGCGGCGCCCGGTCTGGGTCAGGGGACTGTGCCCGACCCGCCACCGGGGATCGCCCGCCCGAACGACCCCTACGAAGCGAAGTGGTGGCCGGGCGTCATCGTCGACTGGCGGTGGACCGATAGGAAGCACGCCGAGTGAATGGCGCTGGTCAGCTACCAGCGACCCAACGGCCTCCAGTACCTCCACTGGAGCCCTGGAATACTCCTCAAGGAGCGACTCGACGACGAACTGAGATCAGACGCCGGCGCCCGTGACACGGCCGCCCATTCATCGCCCTTTCCGTGATGACGATCGAATCTCACGGGTCCTCACGGGAAAGGGAATGCTCATCGACGGTGACGGTGGCGGACAGCCTCCCCGCCCTGATCCGGGCGGCCGTGGTCGAGAACCATTGCGCAGCAACGTGTGGGCTGCGAGTCGGACGTGGTCGCCTGATCGCGAATGGCCGGAGTCGGGGCAATGCACCTTGTGTGCAAGAGGCGGGGTGTCAGGGCTTGGACCAACGGACATGTAGTCCGATCGGTCACCCCACGCGTGGGACGTGGGGCCGTCGATCAGCACTGATACTTCTATGGGCACTGTTGCTGTGAGCGCAAACCGGACACAACAAGCCCATTTTCGGGCTCATGAATGGCGGGCAATTGCCGCGCAAAGAGTCGATTTCGCAACCGATTCGCGATGAACCACAAGCGGAAGAACGACATCGTCCTCACGGAGAGTTGGCGTATCTCGTCGGGGATCTGCCCATGGGTATTGGTGTGGGCGTTACCCGATCCTTGGCTGGATCGTCTCGCAAAGTCCAGAGCCACCGATGCCCTACGTCCGCGTTAGCACTCATGGCACCACTACCACTCACGGGGCCATTAACACGTCAACATGTGCGATTCGCAGTGGAGATGGACGTCCTGTCATCACATGGCCAGCGCGCCCCCGGGTTGCCTCGCAGGTCACTCGAAGAGCAGCCGCAGGGTGACCGGGCCCATCAGTCCGTCGGGGTCACTATCAAGCTCGGCTCGGGACTTCTGGAACGCCGCAACTGCGGTTTTCGTCTGGTCTCCGTAGAATCCGGTGACCTCCACCGAGAAGCCGCGCGCGACCAACTGCGCCTGCAGCGCCCGCACATCCTCGTTTCGAGCGTTGAACGTGAGGTTGTCCAGGTTCGGGACTCTCAGCGCGTTGTTATCGAAAGTCGTTTGCACATCGGGATCCGCGACGGTGACACCGTTCAGCCCTGAGAGTTTGCGTAACTCGTCCATCGACCCGTTGAAGCTGCTGCGGTCTACCCGCGTGGGCACGCCCGGCACATGGTCCTTCGACGTGAATTGGTGGAGGACGTAGTCCTTCCACCCAGCGGGCAAGTGGGGAGGGTCGTTGGAGTAGTCGGAAACCCACAGTGGGTAGGACGCTGCCGCCTTGGACTTACCCGTTCGTGGGTCCCACCACCACTGGCCCGTGTACACGAGCACGCGATGGGGGCTGAGTCCAGAGACACTCACGACGCGGTCGAGGAATCCCGTCACCCACGTCGCCGTCTTCTTGCGCGAGACCGTCTTCGATGCCTCGCACACGTCTTCCGCGTCAAGGCATAGGACATCACCCGCCGCCACTGGCCCGACCGTGCTCAGGAAATGGTCTGCCTGACCTCTCGCCGATGACTCCGTGTGCCCATAGTGGTAGGCGATCCGTACGTCGATTCCGGCCTTCTTCATGCCTGCCCAGTTGTGCGCAAACCGCGGGTCGGTGGCCGACAAGCCCTCGGTGGCCTTGCATGCGCCGAACGACTCGCCGTGCTCTGCCACCTTCGCCCAGTCGACTTCTGACTGGAAGTGCGATACATCAGGACCGAACAGCCTCATCGTTTCACTCCCCCAGCAACAATCGGTCCGAAGGACGTCCCACGGTCGCCCTTGCGTCCGTCTATCCGCACGTCAGGCGGCCTCGGTGTCAACCGCCGTCCTTGAATCTGCCCCGACATATCATCACAAATTACTCCTTCGAGAGGGGCCGCGATAGTCCCCAGCAACGCTGTCCGCCGACACAATGCCGTCTCGAAATGTCAGCGGACATGAGAGTCCCTTTGTCGGCGAAGTCACCAAACAGGTCACGTCGCTGTGGGGGTACGAGGACTTTTCGCTGTGGTCTCGGCCGCGCCAAGCGCTGGCCTCGTCGCAGATTCTGGCTGAACGCATGCCCTCAGATCACGACGCTCGCCGTCCGGTCGGTCTTCAACCCGCGCATCGGTCGGAGTCGTGCCTTGAGCCTTCCCTGGTCTCCTTCGCACCGGGTGTTCTCGCACTGGCCGGTGTTGTGGAACGCAGCCGCGATCAGTTCCTCGATCACGTTCGCCAGGGCCGATGCCCGGTCGGTGATGACCTCCGCCGGGGAGCGATGCGCGGCCAGGGCCGTGGTGAAGAACCGTCTGGCCGAGGCGATATCCCTGCGGGCGAGACCAAGAACGTCGATGACCTGGCCGTGCTGGTCTATCGCCCGGTTCACGTACCGCCACACCCCATTGACCTTGACGTGGGTCTCGTCGACGAACCAAGGGTCACCCACGGCGTGCCGATTGGGGCGGGCCGCATCATTCAACCTGGGGGTGAATCGCTGGACCCACCGGTACAAGGTGACGTGATCGACGTCGATGCCGCGCTCATTGATGAGGCTCCGGACCCGGTAGGACAGGCCGTACTTGAGGTACCAGCGGACCGCCAGCAGGATCACCACAGGAGGAAACGGAACCCCGCGAACGCCGAAGGAGCCGGCACAGGCCGCCTCGAACGGCGATTGCGCTTCACCCCGCCACCCCCACCGATAGCTGGCGATCCGTCAAAGCAACAGAACCGATCGAGCAGATGCAGGGCTGGCACATCGGGTGGCGCGCCCCCGCTCAGATGGAGGGGTTGGATATGGGCGGGATGGATATGGGGGGATGAGCACCAGCGGGACGGTGTCGGACACTGACCTGGAGCGACTCGCGTCTCTGTCGGGCGACGAATTCGATATGCGGTGGCTGGATTGATGATCGACCACCGCGACGGGGCATTCGCCATGACACAGCAGGTGCGAAGTGCCAACCAGAACGCGGAGGGGCGTCGCTTGCTCAGAGCGTGATTGACGGGCAGCCCGTCGAGATGGCCGAGATGCAGAGGCTCCATAGCCGATGAGCACTGCGATGTCAGCCGTGGTGATCGTGACCGACAGATATCTGGTGAAGGGTCTGACGTGTCGACGCTGCATCGACGCCGTGGTCGACGCCGTGGTCGACGCCGAGGTCAGCTTGCCATCTGTTGCCTCGGTCACTGTTGACCTCGCTCGTTCCACGTGGTCTGTCCACCGTCATCAACGACAGGGGCAGTAAGTCATGCCGGTCCCAGCAGCCAGGGGTCCCCACCCGGGGACCACAAGAAAGGTAACGGGGTGGCGTTCCACCACGTACGGACAACCCCCTGAGTCGGCGCTGGACCTGCGACGGGGCTGAGCTCGCATCCCCTTGAGTTCGGCCGGGGTGCTCTTCGCAGCGGCACTCCACCGGCGTCCTCGGCCCGGTGGCGGGCCTCCTCGGTCTGCCGGCGGTTCCGCCGCTCGACCGCGGCTGGATCCATGGAGTGGGCATGGTTCTGCGGCCGTCGGCGTCGTCGGCACCTTCCTCACCCAACAGGCGCTGGGCGACAGCTGGCGAGTGGGGGTCGACGACGGCGAGCGCTCCGCACTTGTCCCGGCTGGGGCTTTCGCGCAGGTCGGCAACCCCTTGTTCACCGCCACGCTTGTGACCGGCGCCGGGCTGGCGCTCATCGTGCCCAACGCGGTCGCGATTCTCGGCTCGGCACGTCTCCTGGTGGCCATCGAGCTACCGGTCAAGGCGTCGAGGAACCCTCCCTGCGTCGCCTCCACGGCGAGCGCTGACCTTTGCACGATGGCCTTCAACGTCGTGGACAACGCCACGCTCAGGGCCGAAAACCCACCACCGCCGGGGACGTCACCTCTCGCACGGAGCCTTTATCGAACTTTGATCACTTCTCAGGCGCAGCGCTATGCAGTGTGCTCATCATGTGGCCATGTACATCGGCAACGGCAGCATGGTCAGCGCTTCCCACCCCTCCGATGGAGTGGAGATCATCGACTACAAGGGGCCGTGGTGCGGCGAGCGATACCGCGGCGCCGGGCGCGTCGTCGGCTAGTGACACCGCAGGAGACCTCGTCATCGGTGGGCCTGAAGGGGGGCACTCGATGGGTGCTGGCGCTCGCCTCAGGGCTGCTGATGGCGGCGGCATTTCCCCCCGTCGGGTGGTGGTGGTGCGCGATCCTCTCAGTGGCGATGAGCACCGTGTCGACGTTCGGCGCGTCGCTTCGCGTCTCGGCGGTACGGGGCCTGGTGGCGGGGGTCGGGTTCTTCGCGCCGCTCGTGTCCTGGATGACGGTGGTGGGCGCGGATGCCTGGATCGCCCTCACGCTGCTGTGCGCGAGTTGGTGGGCACTGCTGTTCCTCGCTCAGGCACTTGTGCAGCGTGTCAGACCGTGGCCGATCCTGGTGCCGGCCGTCTGGGTGGCCAGTGAGGCGCTTCGAGGCAGCATTCCGCTCGGGGGCTTCCCGTGGGGTCGGATCGCCTTCTCGCAGGTCGATGGCCCACTGATTCCCATGGCCGGCGTCCTGGGGGCAACCGGACTCGGGTTTGTCGTGGCAACGATCGGGGCGACGCTGGGATATGGCCTGATCGTGGTCGGGCAGGGGTCCTCGGTCCGGCGGCGCCTCGCCGTCCCCGCGGCCGCTCTCGCCGTGCTTGTCCTGTCCGCGTTCGCGGCGCCGGCCTTGGCGGCATCCACTGGGACGGCCGAGTCGCTGCAAGTGGCGGTCGTCCAGGGTGGGACGCCCGGCGTGGGCCTTTCCGCCATGGGGGAGCGGCGTGCGGTGCTGGCCAGTCATGTGGCCCAGACGCGGAGTCTTGCCGTTCGGGGGGCGCCCCCAGATGTCGTGATCTGGCCCGAGAACTCCACCGACATTGATCCGTTCGCGGATGGACAGGCGTACGAGGCCATTGATGTGGCGGTCAGGGATGTCGGAGCCCCGGTCCTCGTGGGAGCCGTGGTGGCCGCGGGAGACGGGTCGGACCGCGTGGCGAACACCGGGGTGCTGTGGAGCCCGGTCTCAGGGCCGGGGGCTCGGTACGTCAAGCAGCATCCGGTGCCCTTCGGGGAGTACGTGCCGTTCCGGGACGTCCTCGGACGCTTCATCGGCCGGCTGGCGCTGGTGCCCCGGGACTTCGTCGCTGGCACCTCCCCCGGCCTGTTCCGGGTCGGACGCGTCGACCTCGGCGTGGTCATCTGCTTCGAGGTTGCCTACGACTCCATCGTGCGGGACACCGTTGCTGCCGGTGCAAGGGTCCTGGTCGTGCAGACGAACAACGCCACGTACGGTGGGACCAGTCAGCTGGCCCAGCAGGTGAACATGTCCCGAGTGCGCGCCGTGGAGTTCGGCATCCCTGTGCTCGTCGCGGCGACCAGCGGTGTCAGTGCCGTCGTCGACCCCGACGGATCGCTGCGGTCCAGCCTCGAGGACGGAGACAGTGGCGTGCTGCGCGCGGAGGTTGCGGTCCCTGACGGAGTCACCGTCGCCTCACGGATCGGGGCCTTCGTCGAGGTCGCCCTCGTTGTGGCGGCACTGGCGTCGGTCGTTGTCGCTGTCATCATGTCCGCGCGCCGCTCCCGTCGGTCGGATCAGCCGTCTTGAGATAGGGATCCGGCGCCGGATTTTCGGTCGGGGTGGGGCTTCCCCGGCTTGCCTTGCGTTGCGCCCGGTTCCCGTGGTGGGTCGATTGTCCCCACCACCTTCTCGCCGCCCAGCGGTGTCACGCGCCGCACGCCGAGGAAGGTGGGCACTTGCGTTCCCGGGAACGGGGCCACGTGCGCCACGCTGCCGCACGCGTTCGTCTGGGCCATCAACGGTTGCCCGCCGTCTTCTGCTGCGCCGAGGTACATGGCCACGTGCCGGTAGGCGCAGGTTTCGCCTGCGGGGCAGGTGTCGTAGAGCACGAGGTCGCCGGGCTGGAGCATCGCGGGAGGGATGACGGCGTAATGGGGATCCAGGGAAACGCCGTCCCAGGGGACCATGTTGCGAGTCGACGGGGCCCAGGCGTCACCGGCGGTCTTGAGCCCGGCGCCCTCGGCGTAGGCCCGGGACACGTACGACGAGCAGTCGAACCGCCACTGCTCGAGCCTCCCGATGCCCCCGCACGCGTAGGGAGCGCCGAGCCTTACAAGGGCCCATTTGATGGCAAATGCTGCCTGGGGGGTGGGCGCGTTCCGCACGGCGCGCCGGCACAGCCTCTTGATGTCGACGCCCGGTGGGATCGTGCCGTCGAGTACCGCCGTGGGGCAACCGGACGGCCCGACCACTGTCTGCGGGGCGGCGACGGCAACGAGGGACTGAAGCTCCTCCTCGTCGCGCTTCAGCTGCTTCTTGGCACGTGCCAGCGTCCGCGTGATGGTGGCGACCCGCCGGCGATCGTCCTCGACCCGGATGAGCGTCGACGCCGCTCCGCTGGAGGCCTCGACCACCGCGGTCTCCGCCCTCGCGAACTCGGTGGCCTCCGTGCCAGTTGCCGACCGCAGGTACACCATGGTGTCGATGGTGCGCAGGACATCGTCGGGCCGGCTCCCCAGAACGCCGAGGATCACGTCGACGTCGGTCGTACCGCGGATGTACAGGTCCTTCACGGCCCGCGCGAACTGGTCCTCTGCGTCGACGAGCTGTGCGCTGGCGCGGTTACGGACGCGGATCGCCAGGGTGAGATCGCTGGAGGAGGCCGCGATGACCTGGCGCGCGGCCACGAGATCCTCCCCGAGCGAGCGGATCTTCAGCTTCCCCTTCTCCACCTTGCGCCACGCCCGCGAGTAGTCGTCCACGAACGTGGCGCTGAACGCGGTAGCGGCGTCGGCGCCGGGGTTGGCTCCGCCGTCGGCGCCGGGAGCTTGGGGAGCCTTCACCCCGGGTAGTGACCCACCCCCGGCCTGCAGGGCGGGAGGTCTGTCGTCGTCGCCGACGGCTGGCGCCATGGCGCCCGGCACCGTGCCGAGCAGGGCGATGAGGAGGCCTCCCACAATCGCCGTCCGGATCGGGGGACGCTTCACTGGGGGGCCTCGGGGTTGGAGGAACGGTCCCGGGCGGTGGCGCGCGAATTGAGTTGGGCCAGGTAGGCGTTGTATGACGCGAGTTCCTGACCGCCGTCGCGGTCGGCCTGCCGGTCCATGCGGCGGGCATCGCGTTCGTCGCTGCGGGACCACTGGACGGCGAGCGCGATCGCGACGATCAGCAGGGGGAACTCGCCGATGGCCCAGGCGGCCTGTCCGCCGAGAACGGTGTCCTGGAGTAGGTCGGTGACCCAGGGCGGGCGGACCGCCGAGAACCACTCCACGGCGACGGGGCCTCGCTCATCATGATGATCACCGCGAAGAAGCCGTGCAGCGCGGACGAGATGATCAGCAGCATGAACCTCTGCCAGTAGGGCAGGAGTCGGGGGCGAGGGTCGATGCCGATGAGGATCCAGTAGAAGAGGTAGCCCGAGAGCACGAAGTGGGTCTGCATCGCGACGTGCCCGACGTGGGACCCCATGAGGGTGCCGAACAGGCCCGACAGGTAGAGGCCGTAGAGCCCGGCGAAGTACAGGACCATCACGACGAGCGGATTGGTGAGGATCACCGCTGCTGGGCAGTGCAGGAGGTAGACCAGCCACTCGCGGGGCCCCCAGCCGGGGCCGGAGCGTGGACGCAGCGCGCGCAGGGCAAGCGTTGCCGGCGCCCCCATCACCAGGAGGATCGGTATCAGCATGGTCAAGGCCATGTGCTGCCCCATGTGCAGGCCAGCCGCGATGTTGGCGTATGCCGCGATCCCCGCGTTGGTGGCCCACAGGAAGGCGCCGATGCCCAGCAGCCAGCTGATCGTGCGTCCCCATGGCCACGCATCACCGCGGCGGCGCAGGCGGATCACGGCGGCCACGTACAGCACTCCTGCCGCAAGCCCCGCGATCAGGAACAGGGGGTCCAGGCGGAGCGACAGCACAACGTTGGTGAACGTGGGTGGCGCCGGGAAGGCGAATCCGGCGAGGGTCTCGGCGAGCGTGGGCAGGTCGATGGGGATGCGTGGGGGTGCACTGGTGGCCAGGGCTGAGCCGGCGCCGAAGGCGACGAGCAAGGCGAGGCCTTCCACGGCGGCGACGGTCGCATAGCGGCGCCGCAGTCCCGTGGTGGGCGGCTGCGCGGGCAGGAGTCGGCGCTGCGCGATGTAGCCGGCCAGTGCGGCAAGTACCAGGGCGGCGGCCTTGATCAGGACGATGCGGCCGTACGTCGTGGACACCAACTCGGACCAGGTGTTCAGCTGGGCGACGGTGTTGCCTATGCCGCTGATGGCGAGAGCGATGGCCGCGACCACGGCGACTCGGGCGAGCCGTGACACGACCGGTGCCAGCTCGGGCTGACCTCGCGCCGCGACCAGGAACAGGGCCGCGACGATCGCGACCCAGACGCTCGCGGCCAGGGCGTGTGCCGTGCCCGATGCCAGCAGCAGGGCATGAGCCGATGTTCCGCTGGCGTGCCCGCTGACAGTTGGTACCACGATCGCGATGCCCGACAGAGCGGTCGCGACTCCCACGCCCACGACTCGGGTGCTGACCGATGCGATCGCGGCCGCCACCGCCGCCAGCAGGGCCACCAGGATGAGCGCGCGGATCTGCGGCACCTCCCACCAGAATGCCGCGACCATGCTGGGGGACCACGCCTGCGGCACGGGCATCGCCAGGACGTCGGCGAACAGCCACATTGCCTGAAGCACGGCCAGCACCGTCCACGCACCCGCCGCGCGCGCCGCCAACGTGGCGTCCCTGCGTCCCAGGCGAGACAGCGTCCCGCCCTTGCGCGCGGGGTCCACTGAGAGCGCCAGAACCAGAAGCGCGAGCGTCGCGACCCCCGCGGCGGTGGTGAGGGCTCTCAGCACTGGCGAACCCACGGTCACGAGCGCCCCGGCGTCCGGCAGCCCGGCGATGCTCGGCAGGCCGACCAGCGTCCATGCCTTGGCCCCGATGACCGACGCCACCACGGTGGCGCCGCCCACCGCGAGGGCCACCACGATCCCCCTGCCCCAGGCACTGCTCGAGGGGCGCTGACTCCTCACGTCGCTCGACGCCGTCGGACGAGCAGGGCGGCGCCGACGGCGAGCGCTGCGGCGATGCCCGCCGCCAAGGCGACGATCGGCAGCGGGACTCGCGGGCCTTGCCCGGGATCCGCGGGCGCTGACCCGGCTACCGACTGGGCCGTCGCGGTCGCCGGGTCGGACGTCTGGCTGCCGGCGGACCCGGCGGTCGGTCTCGGGCTGGTCTCAGGGGTGGAGGCGCCGGAGGTCTCAGGGGTGGGGGCGCCGGAGGTCTCAGGAGTGGGTGTGGGGACGGGTTGGCGAAGCGTGAAGCGTGACGTGCCCTTGATCGGGTGGCCGTCGCCCGAGACGACACGGTAGGCAATCGTGTAGTCACCAGGCGGCGCGTCGGCGGGCCACAGGACCGAGACTGCCCGGCCATCGACCTGGGACCGGTCACGGGTGACGACGACGCCGCGATCGTCGGTCACCACGACGGTGGCGGCGGCGGCGATCAGGGGCTCGCTGAACGTGAGGTCGATGGACGTCGGGGGCTCGACCAGGACGACGCCGTCCTCGGGCGAGATCGAGGTCAGCTCGGCGTGGGCCGCCACCGGGGACGCGCTGATCGCCGACCAGACCAGCACCGCAGCGGCGAGACCGAGGGTCACGCGCCATCCTCGCCGTGGGTATCGTGGCATGGCCATGAAGAGGGGAATCCCCTCGTCACACTCCTCGTCGGCGTAGCGATGGATAGATGCCCCCAAGTGTGGGGGCCTCAGGATGTGCGTTGCCCGGACGTTCGATATGCGTTTGATGAAGGCGCTGGACCCCGGTGCCGGCCGGGGGTCGGCAGCGAGGGCAGACGGATGGTGAACGTGGTCCCGTGTCCGGTGCCCGCGCTCGTCGCTTCGATCGTGCCGCCGTGGTCGGCAATGATGGCTCGGGCGATGGTCAGGCCCAGCCCGCTTCCTCCTCCGTCTGCACTCACGCGGGAGGGGTCAGCACGGTAGAAGCGCTCGAAGATCATCGTCCGCTCGTGGGCGGTGATGCCCTCGCCCGTATCGGACACATCGATGCGGACATCGCCGGGACCGCGGTGGGCGCCAACGGTCACCGAGCCCCCAGCGGGCGTGTGGCGCAGGGCGTTGTCGAGCAGGTTGGCGAGCACCTGCTCGACGCGAATCGAATCGACCATGACGTCGAGTCGCTCGTGGGAGCTCGTCAGGCTCAGGAGGACGCCCTTGGCAAGGTACCGCGGGGCGGCCGCCGCCACCGCGTTCGCGGCGAGGAGCGACGCATCGGAGGCCTCCAGATGCAGGCCGAGCGCATGCTCCTCAGCGGCCGCAACCACCCGAAGGTCGCTGGCCAGGCGACGCAGGCGTTCGACCTGCGCCAGCATGATCGCCCACGACGCGGCATCGGTTGCCAGGACTCCATCCTCCATGCCTTCGATGTAGGCCTCCAGGGTGGCCAGGGGCGTGCGCAGCTCGTGGGCGAGGTCGGCCAGCAGGCGTGAGCGCGTCAGCTCTGTCTCGGCCAATCGGTGTGCCATGTCGTTGAAGGACGATGACAGCTGATCGAGCTCGCTGCTGAAGACGGCTTCGGGAACCTCGACGTCGAAGTTGCCGGCGGCGACGGCCTGCGCGGACCGGGCCAGCAGCTCCACCGGCCGGGAGACCCGCCGAACGAGGAACCAGGAGATGGCTCCGGCGGTAACGAGGGCCGCAACCGCCGCCACGCTCACGGAGATGATGAAGGAGGAGGCGAACGCCTCTTCGGCATGGACTTGGGCATCGAGGTCGCCGACGCCGGAGTCGATCAGGTGGATGTGGAAGAGCTGCGGTGCGACGAGGACGGCGGCCACCACGAGCGTGACTCCTCCGACTCCGATGACCAGTGCCTGGGCCTGCAGGAGACGGACGGCCAGGCGCGGTCGGCCCTTCACGACGTCGCCATGCCGTAGCCGACACCGCGGACGGTGCGGATGAAGTGGGGCTCGGACGCATCGTCCCCGAGCTTGGTGCGCAGGTGTCCGACGTGCACGTCGACAACGTGCTCATCGCCATACCAGTCCGGACCCCACACCGCTTCGATCAGTTGGCGTCGCGTCAAGGCGGCCCGCGGTCGTTCGATCATGGCAGCGAGGATGTCGAACTCGGTGCGTGTGAGGGGGATCTCGACTCCGTCGACCGTCGTCGAACGCGATTCCGTGTCGACCGCCAACGGCCCGAGTTCCAGCACCCTGCTGGGTCCATCGAAGGGGGAGAGCCGGGGCCGCCGCAGCATGGCCCTGACCCGTGCAATGAGCTCACGTGGCGAGAACGGTTTCACGAGATAGTCGTCGGCGCCGATCGAGAGCCCCAGGACCTTGTCTACCTCGTCCTCCCGCGCCGTCAGCATGATCACGTAGGCGTCGGAGAACTGCCGAACCTGGCGGCACACCTCGATGCCGTCGAAGCCGGGGAGCATGATGTCCAGGATGATGAGGGCGGGCTTTCCGGTGCGAGCCGCGTCGACGGCGTCGGGCCCGGTATGGGCCACGTCAACGACGAAGCCCTCACGTTCGAGGTAGCTGCTGACCACCGCCGTCAACGGCACCTCATCGTCGACGACGAGAACCCTCAGCTCCGTCGTCACGACGCACCTGCCGCCATCGTCCCAGCCATCATGGTGCGATTGTGCCCCCACCGGTCACAGGACACGACCCACGCCGCTGAAGCGCTCCCCGTACCAAGGGCCGAGGTAGTCGATCAGCTCGACCCCATCGGACGGATTTGATGCGCTGACCATCTTGCCGTTGCCGACATAGATCGCCACATGGTGCGCGCCCATGCCGAAGTAGAACACCAGGTCACCGGGCTGGATCTCCGATACGGGCACTCGCCTGGTCTGGTCCCACTGCGTGTAGCTCAGCGCGGTCAGCCCCACGCCCGCTGAACCCCACGCCGCGGCGGTGAGCTTGGAGCAGTCCCAGGAGTTGGGCGGGTTCGCACTGTAGGAGTACGGCTCACCGAGCTGGGCGAGCGCATACTGGACGGCCGCGGCCGCTCGACCCCCGCCCGTGTACCCCCCGCCGGACTGCTCGGCCCCCGCGCTCCCACCCGAGGACTGTGCGCCGGATCCATCGGCGGGCGAGGACTGCAGGGCGGCGGCGGCGGCCCGTTCCTGCTGCTCTTGCTGTGCCTGCAGCTCGGCCAGGCGGCGGCGCTCGTCCTCCTCCAGATCGGCCAGCACGGCCTCCGCCTGCTGCAGGCGGTCATCGGCGGTTGCCTTGGCGGCCGCCATCTGCTGATTCTGATCCTCGGCCAGCGACTCCTGGTCGGCCAGCTCCGCCTCGGACTGCGCGAGCCGTAGCTGGGCCGTCTGAGATCGACGGATGTCAGCCGACTGAGCCCGGGACAGCTGGTCGATCGCCGCGGATTGCGCGAGGAAGTCGGTGGGGTCGTCAGCGAGCATCACCTGCAGCGTGCCGTCGATGCCGCCGGTCATGTAGATGCCTCGGGCCAGATCGTTCACCGCCGCCAGGGTCTGCGCGAGCTCGGCGCGCTGCCGATCGACCTTCGACTGGGCGCTGCTCAGGCGTTCGCGCGTGCCCTCCAGACGATCTCGGGCCGCCTTGTACTGCTCGTTCGCGCCCGCCGCCTGCATCTGCAGGTCGCGAACCTGCGCCTGGACGTCCTTGATGTCGCGCGCCGGCACGGCCTGGCTCGACTGCGCGGCGAGAGTCAGGGCGAGCGGAGCGACGACCAGCACCGCAGCGAGCGCCCGCCAACGGGGTGACCGGTCCTGCCTACTCACGTGCAACCCTCCTGCATGCCGATGGATGCCCACAGTGTCCGGGGGTGGAGCCTGAGGAACCGTCCCTGAACCATGAAGATTTGATCAAGGTCAGGTGCGGCGGCCGCGCACGTGTTGACCGTTCGTTCATCAGACGACCGGCGGACCTTCACCAGGGTCGTTGATGCTGGGTCCATGACCGGGCGTCCCCATGCACGTTAGGCGCGCTCTCGCGGCCCTCGCCGTCGTCGGGTTCGTTGCCCTCGGCTCGAGTGCCTGCTCGGGATCCACCACCAGTGAGACGGCCCGTGACGCGGGCTTCATCGCCGGGGACGGATCGATCACCGCCATCGCACTCAGCGATCGGGTGGACGCGCCCGCGATCGGGGGCGAGTTGATGACCGGGGGGTCGTGGACGCTGGCCCAGGAGCGCGGACGGGTGGTCGTCCTGAACGTGTGGGCCTCCTGGTGTGCACCCTGCCGCGCTGAGGCCCCGGTCCTTCAGTCACTGTGGGAGGAGTTCGGCAAAGAAGGCGTGACATTCATGGGCCTCAATACCCGCGACAGCCCCGCCACCGCCCTCAGCTTCGAGAAGGCCAACGGCATCACGTATCCCAGCGTCGTGGACAGTGACGGCCGGATCCAGCTGCAGTTCAGTGGGATCGCGCCGCCGCAGGCCATCCCGACCACCTTGGTGATCGACAGGGACGGCAAGGTGGCCGGGCGCATTCTCGGTCGGGCGAGCGAATCGACCCTGCGTGGCCTGATCGAGCCCCTGCTGGCCTCCGCATCAGAGCCCAGCGGGTCGGTAGGGGTCCCCGCCACGATCGGCGACTGAGGTGGAGTCGCTCGTAGCCTCCGGCCCCCTGCTGCTGGCGCTGGGGCTGGCGCTGGCAGCGGGGGTCGTGTCCTTCGTCAGCCCCTGCGTACTGCCCCTCGCTCCGGGATACGTCACCTATGTCACCGGGCTCACAGCCGCCGATGCATCTGCCGGAGTGGGTCCCACGTCGACTCGTGGTGACCGGCACGGCCCTGTTCACGCTCGGTTTCGGAGTCGTGTTCATCTCCTACGGCGTCCTGTTCGGCGGCGTGGGCGCGGTACTCCTGACCTGGCAGGACCCCATCACCCGCGTCATGGGCCTGGTCGTGGTGGCGCTTGGGCTGGGCTATGTACGTGATGCGCGCTTGCTGAATCGGTCGTGGCGACTGCCCGTCCGGGCGCCCAAGGGCCTGTGGGGTGCCCCCCTGCTGGGCCTGGTGTTCGGGATCGGCTGGGCTCCCTGCATCGGGCCCGTGCTGGCCGTCGTCCAGGCGCTGGCGTTCACGCAGGCGGATGCACTGCGCGGAGCCACGCTCTCGGCGGCCTATTGCCTGGGGCTGGGCCTGCCATTTCTCCTCGTCGGGCTGGGGCTGCAGCGCGCGATGACAACGATCGGCTGGGCGCGGGAGAACACGCCGGCAATTCGACGCGTCAGCGGAACCCTCATGATCGCCCTGGGGCTGGTGATGGCGTCGGGGGCGTGGAACTCGATCACCGTGTGGATGCGCGTCCAGGCGGGGGCCTTCGCCACGCCCATCTGACAGGTTCCGCCGGGGCGGTGCGCTAGGTCGAGGTCCCGTCCGACGGCTCGATAGGCGCCGCCTTGGCGAATCGCCTCGCGACCTCCTCGAGGGAGGTGCCCTCGGGCACCGGGCAGGTCAGGCTCCCGAACGGTCCGCTGAGGATCACGGCGGACGCCTGTAGCTAGATTGAGACACCCGACCACGAGTAGGCCTGCTCCCAGGCAGCCTCGCATCGTCGACTCCCGCGCAGCGTGAGCCCGGCGACCTCAGGAATCGCGAACGCCCGCTCGGCGAAGCCGATCAGGGGAGATGCCGCATCGAGCTGACCCGTCAGCCCCCACCGGGGATCGTCGCCCTCGCCTTCGCGGATGGCCCAGCGCACGAAGAGTGCCACCCCGGCGATCATCGCCGACGTGATCAGCACGCTCACCAACAGCCCGCCGATCATCCGAACAGTCCGTACACGACGGCCACGGCAAAGACCCCCAGCCAGGCCGCCCAGATGATCGGCCACAGATTCTGGAAGCGTCCGCGCGATCTCGGCTCCTGGCCTCGGTCACGTCGCAGGCGCAGCACGAGTGACGTCACCACCCCGAAAATAGCGAACGTGGCAACCCAGGCCGCCGCGCAGTACAGGCACAGCGCGCCGATGACGTACGCGCTCTGGAAAGCCAGCCAATGCACGAACACCATGCCCAGGAGGGCTCCGGCCTCCAGCCCCCACCAGATCCACGAGCGCAGTCGCGCGCCCGACCAGGCGACGACCCCGATGGAGACGACGATCGAGAACGCCACGAGGCCGATCAGGGAGTTCGGGAATCCGAATACCGATGACTGCCACGACTGCATCACGCTTCCGCAGTTGACGATCGCGGACACGCTGCAGGGGGGCACGAATGCCGGGTCCTGGAGCAGTCGTACCTTGTCGCCCGTCAACGCCCACGCCGCCGCCAGCCCGAGGACCCCGGACGCGGTGATCGCCGGCGGCATCCAGCGGCCCGGCTGGGCGGCCCCGGCCGCGCCGCTGGTGGAGTGGTTGGTCATTGAGCGCTGGACAGCGCCGCATCGATCGCTGCCGTCACCTCTTCGGCCGAGGTCAGGGCCAGCGGCTCGCCGTTCAGGAAGAAGGACGGGGTGCCCGGCAGGCCCAGCGACTCGGCGTCGCGGCGGTCGAGTTCTACCCGAGCCGCCGTGGCGGGGTCGGCGATGGCCGCATCGTAGGCGTCCATGTCGAATCCCAGCTCCTCCGCCATACCCCGGAACAGCGGGGCCTGGGACTCCTGCTTCTCACCCCACTCCGCCTGCGCCTGGTACAGGATCCGGTACATGTCCTCCAGCCGACCCTGCTGCGCTGCTGCCTCCACCGCCAGGGCGGCGTTGACAGCGTTTGCGTGCCCCGGCAGTGGGAAGTACCTCATGACGAAGCGGACCTTGCCCGCATAGGTCTCGCGCAAGCCCTCGACGAACGGGAACGCCGCCGCGCACGCTTCGCACTCGAAGTCGAGGAACTCGACCAGCGTCACGGTGCCGTCGGCCGGGTCACCGAGGACGTGGCTGCTCGGCCGCACGATCTGGACGTCGCTGGGAGTCGACGCGGAGGTCGCACTGGCTGCCACGGGCTCCGAGGACGTCCCTCCACGGATCAAGGCCACCGAGACGACCGCCGAGACCACCAGGATCGCGACGACCGTGAAAATGATGCCCGTTCGCCCGCGCATGAGCCCTCCTAGGCGTGGATTGACGACCGGCGCTCGGCTGCCGACCCGACGAGTGAGTCTGCGTAGGCATCCACGGTGTTTGGCAGGTGATTCGGTGAAGATTCCATCAAGAACGTGGATCCACGGCCTGGACGTCCCCGTCGGGCGACTGGCGGCGAGCGCGGATTCGTCGGACGACGGCCCGCACCGCGCCGTAGGCCATTCCGATGAGGATCCCGGCCAGTCCCGACATGACCAGAATGAAGATCGCACTGGGCTGGGACTCAGTCGTCGCGTCGGACGTCGCCGCGACGGCAGGCGAACGATTCGCGATCAGCGCCGATACGAAGAGGACGACCGCCGAGGCGAGGGTTCCCCGCCCACGGAGCCGAGCGGCCGCCGCGTGACGCTGAATGGATGGCCGGTGCATCGGCGCAGTCTGGCCTCACCCCAGGCCGCAGGCAAGTCGCCCTCCCTCGGCGCTGGCGTGCGGGGGACCTTGATCGATTCTTGACGCAAGCGACACGGCTCCACCATGAGTCGCGGCGATGCTCACGGGGTGCGCTCGACGCTAGAGGTGAGGTGCGGGTGGCAGATTCGGCAAGGACGGCGCCGCCCCTGAGCGTCGCAGGCTGGGGGCGTTGGGCGTGGCGTCAGCTGACCAGCATGCGCACCGCACTGGTCCTGCTGTTCCTTCTGGCCGTTGCCAGCGTGCCCGGTTCCGTGCTGCCCCAGCGGGGCAACAACCCTCTGCGGGTGGACCAGTGGCTGACCAACAATCCGACGGCCGGGCCGATCCTGGACCGACTCGGCTTCTTCGACGGCTACAGCTCGCCGTGGTTCTCGTCCGTCTACCTGCTGCTGTTCCTGTCGCTCATCGGCTGCCTGCTGCCCCGGTGCCGGCAGCATTGGCGGGCCGTACGATCGCAGCCCCCTCCTGCTCCGCGAAGACTGACCCGTCTGCCCGGGGCTTGCACGCTGGACGTGGGCGCGAGCCCGCAAGAGGTGCTGGACCGCGCGGAACGGCACCTGCGTCGAGGTCGGTGGCGGCTGCGGCCTGGAGGCGATGACGACGGTGCCGTCTGGCTCGCGGCGGAACGGGGCTACCTGCACGAGACCGGCAACCTCGTGTTCCACCTGTCCCTCCTGCTGGTCCTCGGGGGCGTCGCCATCGGCGGGCTGTTCGGCTGGAAGGGCAACGTGATCGTTCGCGAGGGGTCCGGGTTCTCCAATACCCTCACGCAGTACGACGCCTGGGGCGGCGGCAGGTTCGTCAACCCGGACGACCTCAGCCCCTTCTCCTTCCAGCTGGATGACTTCACGGTCGACTTCGAGCGAGGAGACGCCCAAGCCGGGGCACCGCGACTGTTCGAGGCCGATCTCACCTATCGACCATCCCCAGAAATCCCACCCCCGCCGAGCTGGTGGAGGTCAACGCGCCCCTCCAGGCAACCGGGGCGAAGGTATTCCTCGTCGGCCACGGGTATGCCCCGCGCTTCGTCATCCGCGACGGCGCCGGAGACGTCGTCTTCGATGATGCCGTCGTCTTCCTGCCCCAGGACGGCAACTTCACCTCCACCGGCGTCATCAAGGTTCCCGACGCCCAGCCGCCGCTGGCATTCTCGGGCATCTTCGCTCCGACAGCGGCCCTCAGCCAGGACCTAGGGCCGTTCTCGACGTTTCCGGCACCCGACGACCCCGCCGTGTTCCTGTCGGCTTTCACCGGCGACCTCGGCCTCAGCAGCGGACGCCCCCAGAGCGTCTACACCCTCAAGACGGAGACGCTGACGCAACTGGGGTTGGAAGCGCTGCGTCCCGGTGAAACGTGGCAACTGCCAGACGGCGCCGGACGGCTCGAGTTCACGGGCTACCAGAGATGGGCGTCCTTCCAGATCGCCCAGGACCCGGGCAAGGAGTTGGTCCTCGTCGCGACCCTCGCGGCCATGGCGGGCTTGATTCTGTCGTTGAGCGTGCGGCGGCGCCGGCTCTGGATCAAGGTCGTGCCGTCGACGGACGACGGATCCTCCCACATCGAGATCGCCGGGCTCACGAAGAGGGATACAGGCGAACCCGAGGAGGATGCAGGCGAACTCGTTCGGGCCGTCCTGGCCGGGCAGGGGGCGCGAAACTAGGAGCCGACCGGCCGCCGCGGTGAGGGCTGGGTCTCGGAAACCCTGGCCGCGGGCGCGAGCACGCGCTGCGGTGAACGCAGATGGGGCGGCGGGAACGGATGGTCAGGCCACTTCCGGGGCAAGCCGACTTCGTGACCCCGCGGTGGAGGGGAACGGGTGTACTTCGCAATCGTCCAGATGACGACCCCCAGGAGGATCGCCCAGAAGCAGAGAATCGTGACCACGCATGCAACAGCGATGACGTCCCACCCGCCGTGGTTCCAATGCAACATGGCCTCGTCCTCTGACTCCAACTGACTGCCGAGTCACAGGGTGACGGACCATTGTGCGCAAGCGCTGTCCGCACAATGAAGAATCGATGAAGGTCTCGATCTTCGTGACCGTTGCGCAGTCATCCGATCGGGGGCTAGGTTCCAGAAGGCGGAACCGGTCAGGAACCGAGGCGACGGCGAACGCCCCCCAGGGTTGCGCGTGACGAGCCGCTGGCCAGGTTGGGAGGTCGCGATTAAGCGCATTTCGCGGCGACGGTTGCTGGGAATGACGGCGCTCGCGCTCCTCGGATCTGGACCGGCCACTCGGGCTGCCGCGGCGGGGACGCCGCCGTGCGGGAGCATCGGCAACGACCGGCGCATGGCGGCGTGCTCGGCGAGCGTGATGCCGTCGAGCTATTCCATGATGGAGATGGGAGTGCCGGACTACGGAGGCGGGCCGGTTGGACGCGCGCCGCATCGCACCCTCGACGCACTTCAGGCCCCTGACCGCGCGCCGGATGCACTCTTCACTCTGACGGCGGCGATGGGCTACCAGGTCGTCGGTGGACTTCGCCAACAGGTGATGACCTTCAACGGGTCGACGCCGGGTCCGACCCTTCGGGCGACCCAAGGCGACCTCGTGGAGGTTCGCCTGACGAACCAGGACGTGACCCGCGGGGTGACGATCCACTGGCACGGAGTCGACCTCGTCGGCAGTCAGGACGGGGTCGCGGGCGTCACGCAGAACGCCGTTCTGCCCGGAGAGGAGTTCGTCTACCGCTTCGTCGTCCCTGACGCCGGTACCTACTGGTACCACGCCCATCAGGACTCCGTGCGCGAGGTTCGCATGGGCCTGATCGGCGCCCTGGTCATCCAGCCCTCGCCTAGCGATGCCTTCGTCGAATCCGCGCCGACATCTGACCTACTCGCACTCGTGCACACCTACGGCACCGTCACGACGCTGAACGGCGCTGCGGGATCGACGTACGTCCCGGTCGTCGCGGGCACGACTCGCGTGCGATTCGTGAACTCGAACAACGGACCAGCGTTGGTCAGCGCCACCCAGCCGTTCATCGTGGCGGCGATCGATGGATTTGACATCCCGGGCGGCACCATGCTGTCGAACAGCTACGTCGACGTGCCCGCCGGCGGGCGAATCGACCTCCTCGTCACGGTCAGTTCCCAGAACACCCGCGTCGGGCTCCTCAGTGGGCCGTCCCTCGTGATCGGCCCAGATGGAAGCGGGGCCGCACCGGAACTCAGCAGCTCGGCTCGATTCGACGCCCTCACCTACGGCACTCCAGGGGGATCCGCCCAAGCCCTGTCGGCCCTGGGGCCTCCCCAGCGCAACTTCACCTACCGGATTGGGTCGCGCTCCGGCTTCCTCAACGGCCGCGCCGGGACGTGGTTCACCATCAACGGGAAGATCATCCCGAAGGTGCCGATCTTCATGGTGCGCGACGGTGACGTCGTCCGTTTCACCATCGTGAACAGGACTCCCTTCCTCGTCCACCCGATGCACCTGCACGGCCACCACGCCCTTGTCGTGTCTCGTAACGGCCAACCGGCCACGGGCGCTCCCTGGTGGGTCGACTCTCTCGAGGTTCTCCCCGGCGAGACGTACGAAATCGTCCTCAAGGCGGACAACCCCGGTGCCTGGATGTTTCACTGTCACAATCTCCCGCATGCGCGCGCAGGGCTGGTGACGCACATGATGTACGAGGGCATCCACTCTCGATACCTGATCGGACGCGTCACGAATCGGCTGACCAACCAGCCCGAATAGCTGGAACAAGCGTCCCGAGTAGGGACACGCCAACGAAGTGTTGGAGGAGATGGCGACCTGCCATCTGGGTACCGTTGGCTAGTGGTGCTGGGCGTGTTCGTGGTCGGCGTGTCCGGCGGGTTCGAGCTGGAAAGTGCAGTGCTCGACGTCGAAGTGGTGGGCCAGGCAATCCCCGAGCGCGTCGAGTACCTGTCCACCGCTGTTGTCAGCCAGGACCGCCTCGTCGACGACGACGTGGACGGACAGCACCGGCATTCCCGAAGTCAGGGTCCACACGTGCAGGTCGTGCGCGTCGAGGACGCCGGGGGTGTCGAGGATGTGCTGGCGGATGGCGGCGAGGTCGGTGCCCTCGGGGACGGCTTCGAGGAGGACGTCGGTGGCCTCGCGCAGGAGGGACCAGGTGCGGGGCAGGATCATGGCGGCGACGAGGACGGACGCGACGATGTCGGCGCGCTGCCATCCGGTGAGCGCGATGACGAGCGCGGCGACGATGACCGCTGCGGATCCGAGGTGTCGCCGAGCACCTCCAGGTGGGCGCACTTGACGTTCAGGCTCTCCTTGGACCCGGATCGCAGGACCGCGAGCCCGATGAGGTTGGCGACCAGTCCGACGGTCGCGAAGGCGAGCATGAGGCCGCCCTCCACGTCGGGGGGCTCGGACCAGCGGCGCCACGCCTCGACGAGGATGAAGGCCGCGACGCCGAACAGCAGGACGGAATTGATGACGGCGGCCAGGATCTCCAGGCGGTAGTAGCCGTAGGTGCGGGTGTCGCTGGCGGGCCGGCTGGCGAACGTGACGGCGAGGATGGCCAGAGTGATGCCGGCGACGTCGGTGAACATGTGGCCGGCGTCGGCGAGCAGCGCCAGGCTTCCGGTGATCCATCCGCCGATCACTTCCGCGACGAGAACCGTCGTGGTGAGGGCGAGCACGACGAGCATGCGACGTCGATGCCTGCCTCCTGCGCTGACGGACCGGCCGTGGCTGTGTCCGGCGCCCATCAGTGCTGACCCTGGGGTGAGGTGTCGCACCCGTCACTGCACCCGTCATCGTTCAGATCTCGTGGGGCGGGGATGCAGGTGCAGGCGTCGCCGCGCCAGGCCTCGCGTCCTTCGCGCACGGCGAGTGCGGCGATGACCAGGCCAACGGCGGGGTCGGCCCACCACCAGCCGAGGGTCGCATTCAGCAGCAGGCCGACGAGCAGGACGGCCGACAGGTAGGTGCACAGGAGGGTCTGCTTGGAGTCGGCGACGACGGTGGCCGAGCCGAGCTGGCGTCCGGTGCGCCGCTGGGCCCACGACAGCACGGGCATGATCACGAGGGACAGCGTGGCGATGATGATCCCGACCCGCGATGCCTCGCCGCCTTCACCGGTGAGCAGGCCGCGGACCGACTCGAAGGCCACGTAGACAGCGAGGGCGAAGAAGGAGATCGCGATAGCGCGCAGCGCGGCGCGTTCGCGGGTCTCGGGAAGTCGGCGGCGGAACTGCCACAGAATGATGAGACCGGAGGACATCTCGACCAGGGAGTCCAGGCCGAACCCGACCAGCGCGATCGAGGACGCGGCCGCACCGGCCATGATGGCGACGATCGCCTCGATGGCGTTGTAGGTCACGGAGGCGCCGGCGAGCAGCTGGGCGCGGCGGCCGAGGCGGGAGCGGTCCTGGGCAGAGAGGGGCGGAGCGGGCATGCGGTGGCCGGGATCGACGGCGGTCATGGCTGCGCGGGGATGCCGTAGCGGGGGCAGAAGGTGACGGCGTCGCCGGTGGCGGCGAGGAGCCGCTCAGCGGCGGCGAGAAGATCCAGGATCTGATGGTCGACTGCCAGGGCGTACACCGAGGACCGGCCCCGTGCGCGCACGGTGACCATGCCGCAGTCCAGCAGGCAGCGCAGGTGCGCGGACACCGTCGACTGCGCCAGTTCGAGGTGCTCGGTCAGGTCGCGGACGTTGTGCTCACCGAGGGCCAGGTGGCACACGATCGCCAGCCGCGAGGGGTCGCCGAAGCCGCGAAACAGCGCCGCCGCCGCGGCGAGTGCCGCATCGTCTCGCCCCGGCACCCCGTGCAGCATCTCTTCGCCCTGCGGCGCTTTCATCGTCATAGAACGATGATAGCGTCAAGTGGCGAACAACACAGAACCTTAATGATCTGAGCGGCGGTATCTCACAACTCGCCACGGATGATGGTGAGTGCGGGAACCGAGCACGCGATCCGAAGGTGAAGGCGTTCCGATGATGGATTGGTATGGCGGCGGCGGGAGCAGTTTCGCTCCCCTCATGTGGATGATGATGGGCCTGTTCTGGATCGCTCTCATCGCCCTGATCATCTTCCTGGTGATCCGCCTGCTGCCCGGGTCAGGCACCACCCGCGCCGCCTCGCTTGCACCGCAGCCCGTCTCCACGACACCCGAGTCGCCCGAGCAGATCCTGGACCGACTGTTCGCGCTCGGCGAGATCGATGAGCAGACCTACCGGACCCGGCGAACCGCGCTGGCCGAGATGAGGAGATCGTCATGACCAACCGACGCAGCTACCTGATCGCCCTAGGTGTCACCGCCCTGGCGCTGCTTGGCTCGATCGGAGCCGCCACCGCGTACGCGGTCAACGCCAGCAGCACCCCGACCGCACAGCCGGCGGCCGTCGCCGCGGACTGGAACGACGGTCCCGGCTGGATGATGGACCCGGACACCATGATGGGCGGCACCTGGACGGCGCCTGCCGACTTCACCGTCACCGCCGACCGGGCCCGCGCGAAGGCGCAAGCCTGGATCACCACGCGGGAGCCGGGCGCCACACTCGGGGACGTCGTGACGGTGCCGATGGGCTACAGGTTCACGGTGACCTTGAACGGCAAGACGGTCGGCGTCGTCATGGTCAACGGCACGACCGGGGCTGTCGCCGGCCATGGCCTGACCACCGGCCAGTCGGACTGGACCGACAACTGGCACGGGATGATGGGCCAGAACTGGAACACCGGCGCCGCCTTCACCGTCACCGACGCCCAGGCCGCCGCGAAGGCGCGAGACTGGCTCGCCTCCCGTGAACCGGGCGCTTCCATCGGGACCGTCGTTCGGACCCCGATGGGCTACCGCTTCCCGGTCACACTGAACGGCAAGGCGCTCGGCGTGGTCATGGTCAACGGCGTCACCGGCCGAGTGACCGGGCACGCCGTGACCGGCAACTCCACCGGCTGGACGGACAACTGGCACGGGATGATGGGCCAGGACTGGAACAACAACGGCAACGGCACCGCGAACCAGAATGGCTGGGGCGGGATGATGGACGACGGGTCCAATGGCTCAAGCTGGGGCGGGATGATGCGATGACGATGACCTGGTCATCTCTTCGGACGGTTCAGTCAATGCCGAAGAATGCATTCCTGGTGACGGCCATTGACGCCGTCGGGTTGCCGCTGAACGTCCTGGTCGTGAAGGACGAGACGGCGATCCGCCGCGTCATCTCCGGCTACCTTGAACAGGACGGCTTCGCCGTCACCGAGGTCGCGGACGGGCTCGCCGCCGTGCAGGCCGCGCGGGAAGTGTCGCCGGACGTCATCGTGCTGGACGTGGGCCTGCCCGGACTGGACGGCATCGAGGTGTGTCGGCAGGTGCGCACCTTCACCGACGCGTACATCATCATGCTGACCGCCCGCACCGACGAGGTCGACAAGCTCATCGGCCTGTCCGTCGGCGCCGATGACTACCTCACCAAGCCGTTCAGCGCACGCGAGCTGGTCGCCCGCATCCACGTCCTGCTGCGCCGACCACGCACTCCACCGACCTCAGTCCCCGATGCGTCCCGGGTCTTTGGCGACCTCCAGATCGACCCGGCCGCCCGTGAGGTCACCCTCGCTGGAATGCCCATCGACCTGACCCGAACCGAGTTCGACATCCTCGACCTGCTCAGCGCTCAACCACGCCGTGTGCACACGCGAGCCGTCATCGTCGAGGAGGTCTGGGGCCCGGGATGGGTCGGAGACGAGCGGGTCGTCGACGTCCACGTCGCGCACCTTCGCGCGAAACTCGGCGATGACACGGCGGCGCCCCGGTACGTGGTCACCATCCGCGGAGTCGGCTTCCGGATGGGCGCCGGATGAGCGCGCCGGGCGGATCGGGCCCCAGCCTGCGCGTGCGGATCTTCGGCGCCATGGCCCTGGTCGTCCTCGCCGGCGCCGGAACCCTGATGATCGTCTCCCTCATCGTCGCGCCAGGGGTGTTCTACCGCCACCTTCAGCAGGCCGGCGTCGCTCAGGACCCGACCGTCACCACCCACGTCGCTGACGGATTCGCGCTGGCGACCGTGGTCTCGACCGTCGTCGGCGTCGTCATCGCCGGCGCCGTCGCGGCCTCCATGGCGGTCCTGGTCTCGCGGCGCATCTCCACGCCGATCACCACCGCCGCCGACGCCGCCGGTCGCCTCGCCTCCGGGGACTACACCGGCCATGTCGACGACCCCCGCATGGGACCCGAACTCGCCGATCTGACCGCATCCGTGAACGGTCTGGCCGCACGGCTTCAGTCCACCGAGCAGGACCGCATCCGGCTGATGGCCGACGTCGCCCACCAGCTCCGCACGCCGATGGCCGCCATCACCGCGACCGTCGAGGCGATCACCGACGGCGTCCTGCCCGCCGACAACACGACGCTGGCAACACTCACCGACAACGCCACCCGGTTGTCACGGCTCATCGACGACCTCTCCCTGGTGTCCAGAGCTCAAGAGCGCGCCTTCATCGTCCATGCCGACACCGTCGACCTGGTCGTTATCACGCAAACCGTCAGTAAAGCCGCGCGAGCCCGTTTCACCGCGGCCGGCGTTGACCTCGCCGTCACTGCCGCGGAACCGATTTACGTGCGCACCGACCGCGACCGGATCGGTGAGGTGATCAGCCAACTCCTCGACAACGCCCTCCACCACACTCACCCCGGCGACAGCGTCGACCTGGCCGTGTCGCGACGGGCCGACCAAGCACTCCTGACGGTCACCGACACGGGTGACGGCTTCCATCCTTGAGGAGGCCGAGGCGATCTTCGGCCGCTTCTACCGCGCGACTAGCGCCTCAGACTCAACCGGTAGCGGCATCGGACTGACCATCGCCCGGGCGTTGGTAAGGGCCCACGGCGGAACCATCACCGCACACAGCCCCGGCCTTGGCAAGGGAGCCACGTTCACCATCACGATCCCATCGGTCTCGGAGTGAAGTGGGTGCATTCGCGATGAACCAGGTGGCGTCGACCGCCGCAAAATGCCCCGGATATGCCCCGGAACAAGGCGCATGTATGGCCGAAGATGCCGGGGTAAGCCGGAGCATGCACGAGTAAGAGCGTGACCCTAGAGGGGCGGCGAACGGCTCGTAATGCGTAGGTCCGGGGTTCAAATCCCCGAGGCGGCTCCAACCAAAATGTACTGGTAATAAACAACTCTTGCGGATTTCGGGATGCGATTCGGTATCACCGATCTCGGTTTTCGCCCTTTCTTTCGCCCTTTCTTTTCCGGAAGAGTTGGCCCTCGCCCTTTCGACATAGGGCGGTGAGTAAGGGTGTGAGAAGTGAAAGGGCGAGGATAGGGCGAAGACCAGGAGAGCCCGGTCACGAAGCCGCCACCCATGCGGGAACGTGGGTGCACGATCGTGTGCGGCGGCTTCTGTTGCAGCACTCGGGGATGGTGTTGTCCACGATCGTTCGGCCGCGAACTCGATGCACGTCACGTGCTCCCCTGCGGCGCCACTGCCTGTATCGCGGCAACTGCAGGTTTGCGATGCCAGTCACTCTGGCGACACAGTCCATCAGTTGGGCCTTCGCCCATCATTCAAGGCATGAACTGAAGGACGAATCTCCGTCCACAGGTGCGGGTCATCGCTTCTCGGGGAATATGGCTGCTAGCGGGCTTCCGAGCCCACAGAAGGTCCCCACGGAATCCACAGAGGATCTTGGGCTTTCCCCCAGGTTGTCCACAGGACTATCCACAGGCCTACTTTCACGGATGTAATTCGCTCGGTACCCTGCCAAGTGAACGAACCCCGCTCGAAATCCGACGGGGGTCGGACAACGGAGCGGGGTTCGCGACTTGCTTGGCGGTAAGACGTGAATCTACATCGGGTTTCGTCCCGGTGTCGCCGTTTGGCTCTCCGTGTCCGCGTTCGGACCGCCCTTAGGGGCTGATGGGAGGCCAAGTCATGGCCAAGCAGAACAAGCCGGGAACGCCCGCGCCCGTGAGCGGGCAGTACAAGCCGAACAGCGGCTCGAGTGAGATCACGGCGATCAAGGGGAAGCCTTTGCCCCCGACGCCGAAGTCGGGCCAGCACTGGAACCTGGTCGACCCGACCAAGCACAAGAAGTAGGGCGGAAGCTGGGGATGGGGGCGTAGCCCCCATCCCCAGCTTCCTTCTTGCCTAGCGTTCGCGACGACCAGGCAGTCGCGCGGGGCGAGTTCGTGTCAGCCCTCTTCTACACCCGGTGAACCTCCCTCGGATTGGAGTCAACATGCGCATCAAGCTCGACATCGATTGCCCTGAATGTGGATCAGAAGTACTCGCGACGCTCGACGATGTTGCACAGCAGCGCGTCGTCAGATGCGCCCGCGGCCATCGCATCGAACTCATCGATGACGGAGGTGGGGCACGAAAAGTGAATCGATCGCTTAACGACCTGGAGCGAACTCTTCGGAGGTTAGGGCAGTAGGCGCCTGGCACCGATCCGGACTTTGCCGTGGGCCCTTCGTGTCACTCGAAGAGGTGTCGAGTCTCATCGGGGTAGGCGAGAGACCAGGCCGCCCAGAGGGCATCGATTCGCTCGGCGAGGGTGAGGTCGTGGTTCACGCGCAAAGCTGCGCGCGCCGGATCTTGACTCTTCTCGGTTTGGGCCCGTGCGTAGTAGCGATTTGTTGTCTGCACATCCGCGTGGCGCAATAGAGCCGCAGCCTCGTAGGGGGTGCCGCCGCTGTCAACGACAACGCTGGCCGCGTACGCCCGAAGGTCCTTGATCTTGATGGGCCGGCGACGGGGGTCGAGTGTCGGGGCGTTGGGATCGCCGTTAAGTCCCGCCGCCTTCCGCGCAGGCCGCCACACGCGTTGAGTCCAGTTCGTGTGATCGATGGTCATTGTCGGCTTCCGACCGTGACCGAACCTCGTTGGCGTGAACAACAGGTCTCCGCCTAGGCGATCCACCACGATTCGAGACTCAGCGAGATCGATGAGGGCTGACCACAGGGGAGTAGGAAGGGGGACGATGTCGGCATTGCCGCCCTTGACTTCCTCGACGATCCAGGCACCATCGTTCATGCTCCAGGTGAATACGCGGCGCACGCTGACTCTCTGTCGGGTGGGCCACACGTCGGTGACGGATAGGCCCACTGCTTCGCTCCAGCGAAGTCCGGCCCAGGCCATGAGCAGGATCAGCAGTCGGTCCTCCTGTCGTTGGGGATGGGCGGCCAGGAGCGCCAGCTCCTTCCATGAGGGCAGGAGAACGGGGTCGACGGTGGCACGTCGCCCTCGGCCCGACTTGGTGGAGATGCGTCGCACTTCACGTGCCGGGTTGAAGGCAAGTCGACCCTGTCGAACTTCCCAGGCGAGCGCTGCTCGAACGAGGGCGTATGCCTTGGTGACGCGAGCGTGTGAATGCCCTAGGCGATGGAGGTCGCGAAGCCAGGCGTTGAGCAGGGGGCTGTCGATGTCTGTGACCGGCCGGAGGCCGAGATTGTCCGGGCCCTTGCCGATGACGTTCTTGAGCAGTTCGTGGTAGTCGCGGATGGTGTTCACTGCGATGGGATCGAGGCCATCGTTGGCGCGGTCCGCGGTGTACTCGGTGATGACCTGCGCGAGGCGTCGAGTTGGCTGCCGCCTCTGCGGCGTGGGCTTGACGGCGCGGCCCCTGTCGATGTCGGCGATGGCCTCGTTGAGGTTGCGCCGTGCCTCGGTAGCGGACGAGAAGCTGCCGGGGATTGCCTTGCGCGAGGGATCGAGTCGCGCGGGAAGGCGGGCTCGCCACGACCCGGAATCTTTCGGATCCTCGCGGACCGATCCCTCGGTGCCTCCTTGGCGTCGCCCCATGGCGGTATCCCTTCGTGATGTGCGCTTGCCCGAATCTCGCGGGTTGCAGTGCGCGAGCCCAGACCCGCGCAGGAATCTGTGGACGAGCGGCGGCTGGGTGTGGACAGACCTAGTGGGACTCGAGATCGCGCGAGCCCACGAACCTGTTGATGTCGGCCAGCGTGTAGCGGACGAGTCGTCCGATTCGACGACAGGGGAGGTCGCCAGCCGAGGTCAACTGACGAACCAGAGTCGGTGAGATGGCGAGGCAGTGCGCCACTTCCTCCGCCGTGAAGAGGGCTCGAGGCAGCGTGACCGTCAACTTCCCAGGATCTGTGGAGACTGCACTGTCCGACATGACTACACCGCCATCCGCTGGCCGAGGTTGGCATCGACGACGGCGAAAGCCGCCCGGTGGTGCTCGCCCGTCCGCCCGTGCTCAGGAGTTCGCGGGGGTGAGGGGTCGATGACGGTGAGGGCGGAGGTGTGATGGCGTGCTGACCGGCCCATCGCGGAGACGGCTGCGCGCAGGTAGTCGATGCGGGCGTCGAGCATCCCGGTCATGGGCGGGTCGGCGTCCATGCGGTCCAGCCATCCGGGGACCACGGTCATCGGTGAGCTGGACATCACTCGGGATCGCAGGCCGTGGTCGTTGCCGATGATGGGCGGGGCTCCGGGGCTGCTGGCGGCGGCGAGATTCATGGCGTGGGCGCGGATGCCCTGGCGGGTGGGGGTCGCGCCGAGGGCGATCAGGTCGTGGATGCACTGGGTCACCTGCGCCTGCTCGGGGGTGAAGTCCACGCGCAGACCGGACTCGATCAGGCGGGTGGCGGCGACGTTCTCGGTGGCGACGATGCGGTGCAGCAGCCGCTCGGCGTCGACCTCGGGCATGTGCCGAGCGGCGGCGAGCTCGGCGGCGGTGGGCAGGGCGTGGCCGGGGGGAAGGGCGTCGGCGACGGGCCAGCGCAGCACCTCGTGCAGGAGTGCATCGCCTTCGGCGACGACCTCGGGGTGCGGGTGGCTGGCGGTGCGGTCGGCCGCGCCGGCGAGGGTCTGCGCGAGGGCGTCGAGGAGGCGCGGGTCGTTGTCGGCGTAGATCGCGGCGGCGAGGACGTCGGGGTCGGCGTGGCGCAGTGCGGTGAGGATGTCGGTGATGTTCAGGCGGTGCATGGCGGCTCCTGACATGAGGGGTTCTGTCAGGTCAACGCGATTTCGCTTCCACTGTCACACAATCACCGCGGCCGGCTGGTCACGGCCGGGGAATGCTGTCGTGGTGGGCGAGCGCCATCGGCAGCCGGTCTGCAGCCGGGCACCCTCCTGGCGGCTGGCCGCCCTGCCCCGTCAGTGACGCTACGAGATGCGTCCGGACGATCGACGCTGGCGAAGGTCACGCAGACGGCGGTACCGAGAAATGGTCGCGGGCGCCTGCATCATCGCCTCGGTCTCGTCCAGGAGCAGGTCGAGGAGTTCGTAGTACCGCCCAGGATCCAGCCCGAACACTTCCCGGATGGCGGTGTCCTTGTCGCCGAGCCGCAGCCACCACTGGGTCTCGAAATCCAGGATCGCCTGCTGAACCTTCGTCACGGTTTCGCCTCTTCGATGCGCGCCTGGACGGTGGCCCCGTCCGTGCGGAAGTTCACGCATTCCTTCTTGGACTCGATGGCCGCAAAGATGATGTCCACGTCCTGCTGGAGGACCCGTCCGAACACGGTGCGGTCGATCCCGACGACGTAGTCGGCTGGTGCGGGGTTGGGTGAGGCCATCTCGTCTCTCCCGGCTCGGCGGAAAGGGGGCTCCTCCCCTGGCCTGCACGGGGGAGAACAGCGGGGAGGAGCCCTGCGCCCTCGACCGGTCCCGCCCCTTCCCTGGTGGCAGTCCGAAGCGCTTCGCCAGCCTAGGGAACTTGCTGCAACGTTACATAGACCGTTTGCATGTGGGCTGCATCACAGCCGGACCCAAGTCGCTGCGCGGTTATGCGCCGAGCTCGTCTTCACGGGCGAGGTAGTGGAAGGCGTACTCGATGGTGCCGTGGGGGGTCTTCACTCCGGGCACGGAGGGGTCGCGGTACCAGCCGACGTCGCGCAGTGCGTCGAACCACTCGATCAGGGTGGGGTGCGCCAGGATGTCCCACGCGAACGTCTGCTGCAGGTCCATGCGCGGCAACCTGCCAGATGACCGGACTGCCGTCCGGCCAATCGCGGAGCATTCGGGTGATCCCCGCCACAACCCCCGCGAGTCACGCGGTTCGCTGG
Organism: Actinomycetota bacterium; assembly: GCA_016717115.1. Taxonomy (GTDB): domain Bacteria; phylum Actinomycetota; class Actinomycetes; order S36-B12; family S36-B12; genus UBA10649. The sequence continues at coordinate 94,110 of JADKGE010000010.1, read as the reverse complement.
CGGGTGTCCCATCACAACGAGGTCGTGACATCGCTTGCACGGCCCGCGAGTCCAGTACCGTACTGCCTCGTGACCGAAACGGCCGTCCTGCGCACCATCAGTCCGGTGGACGTCGTCGACGCAGCGGTCGGGGCGATGCTGAAGGACTCGACTCGCAGCCGGCTAGATGATGCGCAGGTGGAGTACCGGCGTGCGGATCTCACGGTGCGGATCGGTGCCCGGCACGGCGCCACCTGGATCGACGTGTCATCGCGCGGCGTGGATGCCGGGCAGCGCCTGGCGACGCAGTTGCGCCAGCGCGGGCTGACTGTCGACGTCGCCTGACCGACCAACCCACGACGTGCGGCCTTCGTCGACGTCCGCCGGCGCGGGCACCTAAGTCACGGGCGAACGTGCGGTGAGGGAGTCGTCGTCGCCCGGACACGTCAGCTCGCGGTCAGGACTGTCGGGCACTTCGCGGCAACGCGCGCCTGCACCGGCTCGGGCGCTGGGCGCGCCGGTCCTTCCGCATCGACGAGCGAGGAATCTTGGACGGCATCGGTGGACGGCACTCGGTGGTCGGGGCGCTTGGGGTGTGCGGATGCCCGGATGACGTCGGAGTCGGTGAGCTGGTCGGGGTCCCACCGCATCCGGCGGGCGATGTCGATCATCCGCCGCTCCTGCCGCGGTGGCGGGTTGACCGGGATCTTCGGCCGGGGGGACACATGAGACGGACTGGTGGTGATGAACTCGATCGCCTCATCCGACCATCCCCACTCGACCAGGACGGGGACCAGCGCCGGCCACGCCTGGGGTCCTTCGAGGTTCAGCCGCTGCATCTCGCTCGCGGTGGGGCAGCCGGTGCAGCGCACGGTGATGCCGTAGCAGCGGGCGAGCTTGTCGAGGGCGTTCTCGATGCCCGGGTGGATGGAGCGACCGGGCTGCTGGCGCGGAACGATGAGGGCCTCGAAGTGGTGGGAGCGCCAGCCGAGGTCATGCAGCAGGTCCAGCAGCCCCATCGTCGGGGAGAACGGCGGCTCGTGCGGCTCGATCGCGAGCAGGTCACCGTCCAGGGTCAAGGGCATCGTCCGCTTGTTCGCCCCGGCCGCGCGCCGGGCCTGGTGGGCGGCGTTGCGGGCGGCGATCTGCAGCATCGCGTGCGGGTTGGCGTGACTGGCGAGACGGTCATGGATCATGCCGCCGGGCTGCAGCCGCTCGGTGAGGATCAGCGCGACGTCCCCGGCGATGTCCGGGTCCCGGGGGGAGGCCCAGCGCGCGAGCTCGAGCAGCGCGCGGGCCGCGGCAGACGTGCCCAGGGTGGGGTCGGTGACGATCGCGTCCAGGTAGTGGGTCTGCATGGTGCCCTCATCGGTTCTCTCGAGGCGCCCCCGTCGGGCTGCCAACTGACTTCTGTGGTTTTCCCCGCAGCATGCGAAGGTAAAACGTGCATTGTCTGCTTGGACCGGTCAGATCGGGATGTGGGTAATCTGTGGGTAACAGCCACCGGGACGGATGGGTCCTGCGGCCGGGCGCGCGGTGTAATCCGGGCGAGGATCGGGAAGGGAACGTGGCGCGGTGGCGGTCGTCAGGGATCCGGCATGGTTCGCCGAGGTCGTGCGGCACGCCAGTGACCTGACCGGTCATCCGACGCAGGCAGCGCTGGCCGAGGCATCCGGGCTGAGCCTGAACACGGTGGTGAACGTCGTGACCGCGGCCCGGTCCTCCTACCGGCCGGGGACCCTCGAGCAGCTGGCGACCGGCCTGGGCGTGGACCCGGTCCGGCTGCTGGCGTGCGCGACGACGGGCAACGCAACCCGGACCCGGAAACGGGGGACCGGGACCGGCTCGTGGGCGGGGATGAGCGCGGTGGATGCTGCCGCTCACCTGACCACGCCCGCTGCCATGGGCGACGCCCTGGCATCGTCGTCGGGTGCGGTGTTCGTGGTGAGCGTCGACGGGGTGGAGGCCTCCGTGGTGGAGCAGGCCCTTGAGGCGACTCTCGCCCGGCTGGCCAAGCGTCATGCCGGGGCAACCACGCGGGTGCGCCCACTGAGCTGAGGCGACGGCGCGGGGCCCGGAGTGGGTGGGTTGTCATCGTCACGCCCACGAGATCGGGGGCGGGGGCATGGAACTGTGGGGTGCGGTGGTGTCCAGGCCGGAGGCGCGGGCGTGCTCGATGACCGGCTCGATGTCGGCGGTGTAGGCGTCCAGGCCGAGGCCGTCGGCGACGTGCTCGAGGGCCTTGCCGGTGGACCAGTGGGTGGCGTTGCGGGCGTGGAACACCGCGACTGCCGCACCGGTCGCGCCGGTGAGCCGGGTGCCGGTGAGGTCGGCCCCTGCCAGGACCGTCTCCCGCAGGTCCGCGCCTGTCCAGGTGGCGTCCGCCAGTCCAGCGCGGGCGAGGGTGGCTCCCTGCAGGTTGGCGTCGGCCAGGATCGAGCCTTTCAGGTTCGCGCCTTCCAGGCTTGCGCCCGCGAGGCGCGCGCGGGTCAGGTCCGCGCCGGTCAGGTCCACGCTGTCGAGTTGCGCGCCGGTCATGTCGGCGTCGACGAGGCTGGCGCCGGTCGCGGTCGCGTTGCAGGCGTCGGTGAACAGCATCGATGCGCCGTCGAACCGGGCGCCGGTGAGGTCGGCACGGGCCAGCACGGCCCCGTCGAGGACCGCATCGGTGAAGTCCGCGCCGCGCAGGTTGGCTCCGGTGAAGTCCGCGCCGTCGAGCCGGGCGCCGGTGAACACTGCCCCGGCCAGGTCCGCGCGAACGAATCGCGCATCCGCCAGATCGCGGCCCGAGTAGTCGGCGCCGGGACGCTCCTGGGAAGGGGCGCCTGAGGGGTGGAGGGGGATGGGCGGGCGGTCGGGCATCTGCACTCCTTCATGGCAGGCACGGTCTTCGGGTCGAGCAGCAACGTCACGGCAGGGCGGGCGCCTCGCCGGTCCGGGCCTGTCATGGCCAGTTGGGGTCAAGGCGTCCTACTAGGTCAACGCAGTCGACGGGGCGCGTGGCACGCATTCACGTCCAGAGGCCCCTCCTGCCGTGGTGCTTCACGCGATGGTGGATCCCATCCGGGGGAACCCTGTTGGCGGTGGCTCGACCGCACGGGCGGCGTGTCCGGGCCGGTGCAGGTCGGGCAGGTAGGGTCGGCGCGGCTTTGCGGGGACCCATGCGTCGGCGCTGGCGGCCAGGAGCCGGCCGGCGACGGCGCTGCAGGCGTCCAGGGTCGGCAGGCTGGCGCGGATCGCCTGGAGGAGCTGGCGGCTTTGCGGAGGGTCGGTGGTTGATCCGGGGTGGGCGATCGCCAGGAGCCGGTCGACGTCCTCGCGGATCACCCGGTCGGCGGGCTCCGTGCTGCGCAGCGGCGCAAGGTGAGCGGTCAGGGCGCGCCACTGCTCAGTGACCGGACCCCCCACCGGACCGAGGGCCGGCGACATGGGGGTGTCCGGCGCGGGGTCGCCGTTGCTGCCGGGGCTGGTGGCCAGGACGTGGCTGGTGACCAGGCCGAGAGTGGCCACGTCGTTCAGAGTCCGCACACTGATCCGCCCGCGGGACTGCGCCGCCCGCAGCCGGGTGGCGATCCGGTCCAGTCGGCTCCGCCATTCGGCGGCGGGACTGCTCGTGTCGGGGCCGGCGGCGTGCGCGGTGACGGGGGCGACGGCACTGGCCGGGAAGCGCAGGGCGGCGGCCAAGTCCCACGACGCGGCAGTGATGGGGTCGCCCAGGGGCAGGGAGTTGTCGATGACGTCGCGGGCCAGGCCCGCCTGCCGGCAGCGCAGCGCCAGCGGCTCCCCTGCTCCGGCCATCGCGGCGAGCCGCGCCGGCGCTGACAGCAGGCTGACCGCATCGGCGGCGCCCATCGCGGGCACAGCGGTCGGGAGCAGTGCCCCGTCGGGGCCGCGGTGCGTGGCGATCAGGTCGCTGGCCGCGGCCACCAGGGCCCGCGCCCGATCGAGGTGCACGCCGGCCGGAGACCGCCCAGACTCCGGCGCCACCACAGGCGCCTGGTCGTCGAATCCGGGGGCGCGCGTGTGGAGGGTGTCGAGCCAGGCGAGGGCACCTAGCACGCGCCGGTCGCGTTGCTCGACCCCGCGGTGCGCGGGGGCGCTGTCCCGCCATGCCTGCACGACCAAGGGGCCGATGGTGATTTCGCCATGGTGGGCGACTGCGGCCAGGAGTCGCGCCCGCGCGGTGAGGACGTAGCGGGCGGCGTCGGCGTCGGCGAATGCGGTGCGGGCGATTGCCCGCTGGGCGCGCGCCGCGCACAGTCGAGCCCCGTCCATGAGCTCTCCGTAGGTGACCGGCACCGAGCTGCCCGGCACCTCGTCGGTGGCGTGCGCCGAGGGTGGGGAGGGTGTGGTCACGGGAGGGCGCCGGCGTAGGCGTGGTGGGCGATGGCGGCGCGTCGGGCGGCGTATCCGCACGCGTCGACCAGCCCCATGGGCATCCGCGGGTCGTCGATGTCGGTGACCTCGAGAAGGCGCCGCAGGGCCGGGCCGATGACGGTGGGGATGTCGTCCGTGTCGATCGCGGGCAGCGTCGGGGGGCGGGTGTGGGCGCCGGCGTCGGCGAGGTCGTCCATCGCCCACGCCATCTGCGGCTCGACCCACACCGCGTCCGTCGTCGTCCCGGGCGGGGCCTCGAGCAGGTCGCGCAGGGCCAGCTGCCGGATCACCCAGCACCACGCCCAGGCACGGTCCGCCGGGGTGGGACGGGAGGCGATGTGCTCGTCGACGGAGGCGAGCCAGCCAGTCGGATCCATCACGGCGGGGTTCCTTTCAACAGAGGGTCGATCCGGGCGGACGCCCGGAACCGGACTTGAAGGTGAGGGGCATGGATGTCACGGTCACGCCTTGCCGGCGGGCCGCGCGAGCCGTGCGGGGGAAGCTGTGGAGGACCTGTGGGGCCTGTGGACGAGCGGCGCCGACACGACCCGGATGCGGTGGGGCTAGCTCGCCATGCCGGTGGACGGTCCCGGCATTGGGATCGGGGCGACGGCGGGCGACGGAGCGTGGGCGACCGGCGCTGGCGGTGCGACTGGTGGCATGCCGTGCCGGCAGGTGTCGCGGTCCAGATCGGCCAGGGACGCGGCCCACGCGCTCGGGGGCAGCCCGGAGCGCAGCGCAGTGCCCACCAGGTGGGCCAGGGAGTACTCGGGATCGTCTGCAGTGGCCCGGTCGAGGGCGACGTTGGCTCGGGCCCCGTCACCGCCGCTCCATTGAGCGATCGCCAACGCTGTCGCGGCGGGCGCGACCAGTCCCGCAGGGGCGCAGCGGACCAGGTCCGCGAGGCGATCGGCTACGGCGCGCGGGTCGGTCCCGGGCTGCTCCATGTCCCACAGGAACGTGTCCCGCACCCGGACGTCGGTCAGCCCCTGCAGAGCCGCGGCGCCATCGTGCGGACCCACGGCAGCGTCGGCGTCCTGGGTCAGGGTCGTGAGGTGATCGATGGCAGAGTCCCGCCACTCCTCCCGAACCTCCCTGTTGCCGGCGGGTGGCTGAAGGTCACCGGCGATGGCCGCGACCGCTGCGATGCGGACAGAGTCAGGGGCGATCTCGTCGACCAGGGCCGCACGCGACGGCGCCATCGCGGCGCCGACACCGGCGAACTCCGCGGCCACCAGCGTCCGGGTCGTCTCCGGGATCACGCGTCCTTCGGGTGGGCAGCAACTGGGGTTGTCGCAGCCATAGGACCAGCGGGACGTGCCATCGGTGAACAGCGCGTCACGCACCCCCAGCCCGGCGTCGTCGACCCGCGCGAGCAGCTCGTCCACGAGGCCGGTCGAGGGGAGCTCACCACCGGGTGTGGGCGTCGCGCCGAAGACCGCGACGATCACCTCCGTCGACCCCGACCGGACCATCGGCTCGGCGGCCGACCGTGCAATCGACATCAAGTCCTCGGTCGCCATGCCGGATGGCGGGGTGTCGAACCGCTGCACCAGGCGGACCATGCCGCTGCGATCGCTTCGGTCGGCGGGGTTGGGTCCGAGGCCGACCACGACGACCGAGTCCGCGCAGTCGAAGCCCACCATGTGGGGGACCGATGCGAGGAACGCATCCGGAGTCGAGAGCACCAGCCTGTCGACCGCCCGACCCGCCACACCCGCTGCAGGAACCATCGTCATCACGCACCGCCTTCGCTGTGTGAGCCGCGACGATCGCGGCCCCTACTCGGATGACGCGAAATGCCGCTGCGTGTGACACAACCAGCGACCGTGCCGCCGCAGCCCCGGCGCAGGGGCATCGGCTCCGACGGCCGGCTGCGAGCACTGGGCGGGGCGGTCAACTGCTTGACGTCAAGCGGGACGACGGGCCGTTACTGGGATGAACGGCACCGGGCGGCACGAGTCGGACACAATGGACCGACGGAGCCGATCGGAGCACACACGGGGGTGAGATGAGCGAGGCGACGGGTGGCCTACCCAGCAAGCTCGTCATCACCGTCGCAGCTGCGGTCTCCGCGTTCGGAGCGACCGTCAAGCCGCGGTTGTCCTCGCCCGTCGGAGAGCCCGAGGACCAGATGCGCGGCCCTCTCGAGGTGCTGCTCGCATCGGTAGCCGAGGCCGTAGGCGTGAAGTTCACGATGATGGGCGAGGCATCCCTGTCCGACCTGAAGGTGCGGCCCGACTACGCCTGCCAGGTCAACGGCGCCATCTCCGGCTACATCGAGGTCAAGGCCCCCGGCAAGGGCGCCGACCCAACCCGTTTCAGGACCAATACCCACGACGGCAAGCAGTGGGCCAAGCTCGCGGCCCTGCCAAACGTCATCTACACCGACGGCGAGAACTGGGGCCTGTACCGCACCGGCGAGCGCATCGGCGAGGTCGTCCACCTCGACGGCGACATCCGCACCGCCGGGGCGAAGCTCACCGACCCCGGCGACGGACTGGCCCGGCTGCTCTACGACTTCCTCCACTGGCAGCCCATAGCGCCGCGCAACGTCTCCCAGCTTGTCGCCACCGTTGCACCCCTGACCCGGCTGCTCCGCGACGAGGTGTCCGACACCCTCGAACGAGAGGCAGACGACGGCCCCTTCACGCACCTGGCGTCCGATTGGCGCGAGCTGCTGTTCCCGGACGCGACTGACGCCGAGTTCGCCGACGAGTACGCGCAGGCCGTCACTTTCGCACTCCTCTTGGCGCGCTCGGATGGCGTCGACTTCACCGGCAAGTCCATCGCCGCCATCGCCTCCACTCTCGGGCGGCACCACTCCCTGATGGGCAAGGCCCTCGGCGTCCTGACCGACGAGACGATCGGCGCACTGACCGTCACCCTGGACACGCTTGTGCGCGTTGTCTCCGTCGTCGACTTCACCAAGTTTCCCAAGCACGAGACCCGCGCCTACGCGACCCTGTACGAGTCGTTCCTCGAGACGTACGACAACGAGTTGCGCAAGCAGTCGGGCAGCTATTACACGCCCGCGCCCGTCGTCGCCGCGATGGCCGGCCTCACCGACCAGGTGCTGCGCCGCCGCCTCGGCGCAAAGGACGGCTTCGCCTCACCGCAGGTCACCGTCCTCGACCCCGCGACAGGCACCGGCCAGTACCCCGTCGAAGTCCTCGAGCTCATCGCAGCCGTCATCCAGCATCAGGAAGGCCCCGGCGCCGTCCCGGCCCGCTTGTCGCAGGCCGCGCAGCGCATCATCGGCATCGAGAAGCAGGCCGGGCCGTACGCCGTCGCCGAGATGCGCGTCGCAGAACTCCTCGTCCGGCACGGCGCCAAGAACCCCGACGGCGGCCTGCGCCTGTACGTCGCGGACAGTCTCGACGACCCGTTCGCCGAGGTGTCCCACCTCGCCGCGACCCTCGAACCCATCGCTCGATCGCGGCGCCTGGCCAACGAGGTCAAGGCCTCCACCCCGGTGATGGTCGTCATCGGCAACCCGCCATACCGCGAGCACGCCAAAGGATCTGGCGGCTTCATCGAGAACGGCTCACCGAACACCGTCTGGGCCAAGCCGCTCGTCGACGCGTTCCGCGAGGACGGCAATGGCGGCGCCGAGTACGTCCTCTCGAACCTCTACATCTACTTCTGGCGCCTAGCCACGTGGAAGGCCCTGGACACGAACCCGTCCGGCGACGGCGTCGTGTGCTTCATCACCACGTCCGGCTACATCAAGGGGCCAGGCTTCGCCGGGATGCGCCGCTACCTGCGCGAACGCTGCATCGAGGGCTACATCATCGACTGCACCCCCGAGGGTCACCAGCCGGACGTCGCCACGCGCATCTTCCCCGGCGTCCAGCAGCCCGTCGCCATCGGCATCTTTCTTCGCACGCCCGACACCGACCCCACCACGCCCGCACGCATCCGCTACCGCGCCGTCCACGGGCGGCAGGCCGACAAGTTCGACCAGCTCAAGCGCATCGACCTCGACGACGGCGACTGGGAGGACTGCCCCGACGAATGGACCGCTCCCTTCCTGCCCGCCGGCGGCGACGAGTGGGACTCCAGCCCGCTGCTCGGCGATCTGATGCCGTGGCAGTCCCAAGGCATCGTCGCCGGGCGCACCTGGGTGTACGCGCCCCTTGCATCCACCCTCCACGACCGGATGAACCTGCTGCTGTCTGCTGCACCGGCCAAGCAGCCGGGCCTCTTCCGCGAGAGCCGCGACGCGCAGATGTCCAAGCGCAAGAAGGGCTTGGCCGGGTTCCCGCACTCCGAGCGGCCCCTGGCCGAAGAGAAGCCGCCCGGGATGACCGCCGCGCCCGTGTCTTACCGCAGCTTCGACGTGCAGTACATCGTCCCCGACGATCGGGTGATGTCCACGCCGCGCACCGACCTGTGGCGCGCCCGCGGCGACCACCAGCTCCACGTCGTCGAGCAGCACGCCCACCAGGTCCCTGCTGGCAGTCCGGGCCTGATGTTCGCCGCGCACACCCCCGACATCGACCACTTCAAGGGCTCCGCGGGCGGACGCGTCCTCCCGCTGTACGCCGGGCCGGACGAGTCCCGGCCCAACCTCGCCCCAGGCTTGCTCGACGTCCTCGCCGACCGGCTCGGCGCCGATGTGACGCCCGAGGACTTCGCCGCGTACACCGCCGCCATCACCGCGCACCCCGCGTTCACCGAACGTTTCGCCGAGGACCTGCGCACCCCAGGCATCCGCGTCCCGCTGACCGCTGACCCCGACACCTGGCACGCCGCTGTCGAGACCGGCCGCCGCGTCCTGTGGCTCCACACCCGTGGTGAACGACTTGCCAGCCCCGATCGGCCAGCCGGTCCGCCTCGGATCGACGATGACACTCGTCCCTTGGTGCGCGAGCCCATCACCGCCGATCCGATGCCCGACGAGATGGACTACAACGCCGAAACCAGCGAGCTTCGGCTCGGCGACGGCGTCATCGCTCCTGTGGACCCGCGCGTCGTCGCGTACTCCGTCGGCGGGATGAACGTGCTGCGCAAATGGTTCGGCTATCGGCGAGCGACTCGGCCCCAGTCGCGGGGAGAGCAGTCCGTCCTCGACGACGTGCGCCCCACCAGTTGGCCAACCGAGTACACGACCGACCTTCTCGATCTCCTCAACGTGGTGACTCTCGTCGTGGAACTCGAGCCCGCGCAGGCCGACCTGCTCGAGCGTGTGATGGCTGGCCCCCGCGTCACCGTTGATGACTTGACCACCGCCGGCGTCCTGCCCGTCCCCGAGTCAGCGCGGAGCCTGCCCAAGGCTGGCAAGGACGACTCGGTCCAGCAGCTGTGGCTGATGGAGAATGAATCCCGCAGGTCCTGACTGGTCAGTTCGAGGCGCGAACGGGCTCGGCGCCACCGCCCAACTCATCGGGGCCCAGCAGGGTTCGACGGGACTGAGCCCTCGACTGTCGCACGTCACTTGGAGCTCGTACCGAGTCGGAGGCGAGACGCTTCTCCAGGCCACTGGCTGCTCACGAGTTCGACGAAAGCCGAATCCTGGTCTGTGGCCTGAGGGATCGCATCGGCCTGAATACGGCGTCGCGATCTGACCACGGCGGCGACCAGCATGATCGGAAGGATCACGACGATCCCGACGGCGGCCAGGAGTGCGAGCGCCGCTATGGCGAAGATGATCAACATGGTTGTCCTCTCAGTAGACTCGCAGCGTACCTACGAAATACCTAAATTTGTCAAGGGGCTGGGTCGGGCACTCGCCCGACCCAGCCCCTTGAGCTTCGCCAGCCAAGGACTACGGTCGCGATCAGGATGAGCAGCGGCCGTCGCTCGTGATGTCCGATCTCTGTCCGCCGTGTCGGGGTCAGGCCGGGACGACCTGGGCGATCTTGCCGACGGTCTTGACCCATGCGGTGCCGTTGTCGGCGTAGCCGATGGGCGCGGTGTCCTTGACTTGGATGGCCTTGATCCAGGCGGTGCCGGTGTCGGTGTAGCCGGTGGGGGTGGCATCCTTCACGTTTCCGTAGTCCAGGACGGTCTCGTCGTAGCCGCCGGTGCAGTAGATGTCCAGGCCGGTGGGTGAGTTCGGGTTCGGCAGGTAGTCGCAATGCGTCGGGGGGTGCGTGACGACGTGGGATCCGATGACGCCGTTGTGATACGTGTACGCGAGGGTCACGGTCTCGGTGTGGAAGGTGTAGGAGAGGGTCTTCTGGCAGGTGCCAGCGGGCGTCTCGGGGTAGCTGTCGGGGCAGACGTAGATCGTCTTCGTCGTCGGCTGCGGTGCAGGAGCCGGCGCCGGTGCGGCAGCCGGGACTGAAGCCGGGGCAGGCGCGGACGTAACGGTCACCACAGGAGTGGGAGCGGCAGCCGCGGGCGTGGTGGCCGTGCCCGCAATCTCGCTGAGGGGTCGGGTCATCGTCGCGGACGTCGTCCGGCCGGCGCTGGCGGCGTTGCGCGGGGTGACGGTGAACCGGTACCGCATCGTGGTGACCAGGGACTCGAGGGTCGCGGTGGTGCCGGTCGCGGTGACGGTGACGAGGTCCGGGCCGTCGGTGCCATCGGCGTTGATCGGGGTCGCGGTCACCTCGAAAGCGATACCGGGTCCCTCGCCGGGGGTGGGGGCGTGCGTCCAGGTGAGCCGGACGGTGCCGGGTACACCGGTGGTCTCGACGCTCAGCCGTGATGCGGCGCCGACCTGCGCCAGGGGTACGGCAGTCCCGATGCGGCGTCCGGCGATGGCGACCGTGTAGCGCACGCCCGGGGTGAGGTTCCTCAGGATGGCCGGCTTGCTCGCGGGGGCCGTGACGGTGCGGGTGCGCTGGCCCTTCGCGGTGGCGGTGACGCGTTTGCCGCCGTGCCCGCTGATGCTCAGGCCGCGCACGATGTTCGCGTCGATCCCGATGACGGTGGCGCGGATGTTGGCGGGAGCCGGGGTGGTGTCCTGCGCGAGGAGGACCGGCGGGTTCTCCTGCGCGATGGTGTCCGCCCGTGCCGGGCCGGCGAGGAGCATGCCGGCGGCTACGGACAGGACGAGGGCAACGGCGGTCGTTCGAATGGGATTCATGAGCGTTCCTTCCTGCCCGACCGATGGCCGGGGCGGGTGAGGGGAGGGGCAGGGACTGGTGCTGCGAAGTAACAACCGGTGTTGTCGCTTCGCGTTATGGTGGGTTCATGGCAAGGACACCGGTGCTGGCGGACCCGGACAGGTATCCCAGTGGCCGGCTGCGCGTGCCGAGGGGGGTGCGGGAGGGCGGTCCGGCGTGGCAGCAGGTCCACACTCAGCTCGCGCTCGAGGCGCTGCGGCTGTTGGCCGAGACTGGGTACGCGGGAATGGGGATCGACGACGTCGCGCGCGCGGCGGGAGCGTCGACGAAGACGGTGTATCGGCACTACGCATCGAAGGTGGACCTGGCGGTTGCGGCGATCCGTGAACTGCCGACCATGGCCGGCTGGTACGACGGCGACGATCCGGTGGAGAACCGCATCGCCCGGGCCTTGGAGATCGGCGCTGCCCATCACGAGTACCTGGTGCCGGTGCTGGCGAACGCGATCGTGCACCGCAACACCGTCCCCGAGCTCCTGGACGCGGTACGCGAGTACGTGCTCGAGCCCCGGCAGGCCGCGATCGAGTCGGCCATCATCCGAGGCAAGGCCCACGGGCGCATCCGCGAAGACCTCGATCCGCTGCTGGTGTCCTGGGCGATCACCGGCCAGCTCGTCGACTCCTTCACCGGCCTGCACCCGCTCCCCACGGCGAAGAAGCGCGTGCACGAGGTGTTCGCTCATCTGCTGCCGCTGATCCGGCCCTGACGTCTCACAGGCCACGGGACACGCTCCACGCCCGGTAGCCCGCACGGGCCGGGGCTGACCAGGTCACCGTCACCGACTCCGCGATCGGATCGATCACCAGGTCGCTGCCGGACACCAGGCACGCGCGGCTCGGTGAGCACGCCACCGTGACCTGCACACGCGCCCCGGACGTCAGCGACGGCGGTCGCTCATCATTGACTCCCGCCAAGAGGACCGGCGCCGACCAGCCACCACGTGGACCCGACGCCTTCGTCGTCGGTCGTGGTGCTCGAGGGGTCGGACGTGCGGCTGGGAGACGAGTCGCGGTCCTGGCCGGGCGAGGCGACGTCGTGGGGCGCGCAGTGGCCCGAGGTGTGCTGCGCGGCGTCGCTTGGGGAGTAATCCTCGTCGTCGTAGACGGCAGCGCCGACGAGGACGGTGCTGGCTCTGTCAGTGATGCTGACGTTGAAGGTGTGCTCGACATAGTGGGAGTCGGCGTCTGCAGCGCGGGCTCTGATGCCGGGGCCGGCGTATTCGATGACGCTGTGGTGGGTGATGCTGAACCGCTGCTGGGGTACGTCGTGACCTGGTCGCCCAGCTCGGCATCGGACCACGACGTCGATGCCGAGGGCGTCGGTGTGGGGTCGGTGACGGTTGCCGTGGGCGCGAGACTCGTGAGGATCCCGAAGACGCCGCCGCCGACGAGCATCGCGGTGCCGGCCATCATCAGGCCGCGTGGGGTCAGCTGCACGACGTGCTCCCATGACGGGCGCGCGCGGCCCACCGCGTCACGGCCGATGCGCTCGCCCCGGTGATCCGTGCAGCTGTCGACACGTTCATGCCGGGGATGGCGAGCAGGTCGGCCCAGGCGGCGGCCTCCACCGCCATCGCGGCGTCGAGGTTGGTGCGGTGGCGTGCCTTGGCCGTGTCCAGCCGTGCTTCCGCGGCGGCCGTCAGGCGTTGGTGCCGGGCCTGCGCGACGGTGAGGGACTTCGCGGCCTCGGCGGAGGCGGAGAGGAAGTCGCTGTGCACGGCGTGCTCCCGGTGGTTGTGGTGTGGCCGCTGCGGGGTGCAGGGGCCGTTACTAGGTCAACGCCACTGGCAGGCCTCGTGTCCCACATCCGTGGCGCCGTCCTGGGGGCGGTTGTGTGACAGGCCGTCGCTGATCGCGTTGATCAGGCAGTCGGGCGCGTCACAGGCGGACGCGGTGGGAAGGCCTCCCACAGACCACCAGCCCTTCCCGACTCACCAGATGGACAAGATCGCCACCCCTCAGGACAAGGACACGACCCATGACGATCACGAAGGACCCAAGCACCACGACGAGCCACCAGCCCGAGCCCCATCCACTCGATCCTGAGACGACAGGCAGAAGTGACAAGCAATCCCCCAACCGGGCTGGCATCCCGATGCCCGGCGTCGCGCGGGCCGACAGTGCGAACGGCCCGAACGGCCCGTCTGAGGTGGACCGGATCTGCCGGTATGCGTGTACGCAGAAGGTGTTCTGATGCCGCGTTCCGGGCACGTGCAACCGCTTCCCCACGGCTCAGACCTCGCCGCCAGAGTCGGGTACCGGCTCGGTGGGATCACGCCGGAGAAGACCCTGTCTCGGAGGTCGCAGGAGCGCCAGATCGACTACCGCCTCGGCGCAGGATCGGTCGACTCCCGGCAGGTCTGGTTCCTCGGATCCGGGGGCACGGCTGCCCTTCTGAAATACCGTCCCGGCGAGCGCGTAGCGGCGTCGGATGGACGGATCGTGCGGGACGCGATGTTCGGAATCGACCGCCGCACTGGGGAGCGAATCCGCGTCAAGATGGAACGCAACCGACACGCCCGCATCCACGCCGCGCCCTACTTCACCGTTATCGCGCAGGCATGCGCAGCGGCAGGAGTCGAGCCTGAGGATTTGTGGACGGGCCGCAACCTCTCTGCACAGTTGCGGTCGCTGACGGCAGCCGCGGGACGCCGATCCGGGACGGTGACGTTTCGGTCTGCCGAGGCGCTCCTGCGCTCGAACGAGCACGCATGGAAGGCCTATGACGCAAGCCTCACAGCACGTCACCCGATCGATCCGCCTGCGGTGAGGCTCGACCGGGGAGAGGTCATGCGCCGCCTTGGTGCACTCCACCGGAACCTCGACCACGACGATGGCATTCAGACTGCTGGTGCCGTGCAGCCGCTCGATCTGTCCATGGATGACGAGGCTCTTGGCCGCGCGGTCTGGGAGCAGGTGAAGGCCGACTCGGAGTTGATGATCGAGCGCGGCAACGCCGGCTACGAGATGACCCTGACGTGCCCGAAGTCGCTGTCCGTCGCCGCGCTCCTCGCCCCCGCAGACACGCGCGACGCCTGGCTCGAACTCGTCCGGGACGCATCCCGAGGCGCCCTCGACGAGCTCATGGCCCGGGTCGCGCACGGCCGGTCCGGACATGAAGGAGACGGGCAGGTCGCTCCCGCGATCCGCGGCGACGGGTACGCCGCGACAGTCTCTATCGAGTCCCACTCCCGCGCCCTGGACCCGCACCTGCACGGCCACGTGATGATCCCCAACCGCGTGCTGTGCGTCGACGGGAAGGAGCGGGCTATCGCAACTGGCGGCGCCGACCTGGTGAACCACGCCTGGTGGCTACAGGCAGAGTTCGAGCGGCGCCTGCGCGCCCTGTCCGTCGAGCGCGGTCTCGTCGACTCGTGGGAGATGGACCTCGCCACCGGGCAGTGGGAGGTGACCGGCGCCGACCCCGACATCCTCGCGTTCTACTCCCAGGGCAAGGCCGCCGTCCGCGCGGAGATCAACGCCGATCTCGACGCCCGCGGTCTGGCCATGTCGAAGACAGAACTCGTGATGCTGGACTCGCGAGCCAAGCGCAAGGTGACCGGCCGCAAGGACGACCAGCAGCTCACCTGGGAGCAGATCGCCGCCCACATGCGCGCCCGCGCAGCTGCCGCCGGGATCGATCTCACGCAGGCATTCGGGCTCGCTCCCTTCGATCCGGCGTCACAGCCGGGTGCGTGGAGCGAGGCCATCTGGGCACGCACGATCGAGCAGGTCGTCTGCGAGAACAAGGCCGCCGAGATCACCGCCCGCATCGAGGCGGCCGTCCGCTGCTTCGCCCCCCACGACTGGACCGAGCAGCAGTTGCGCGACCTCGTCTCCACGGTGAGAACCCGCGAATTCACGCCGGGCGTCGTGCGCGCCCGCGGACGGGTGGGGGTCCTCAAGCATGCCTCCAACCGCGTCGCCGACGCCGAGACCCGTGCATGGAGCGCCTTCACCGCCGGCTTCGACGCCAACGCGCACCGCCTCACCCCAGAAGCGGCGCAACGGCACCTCGCGTCGTGGCGTCAGGACTCCGGGTGGGCTGCCGCAGGGCGGGAGTTCACGCCCGGACAGGAGGCCCTGTTCCGGCACTTGACCACCGGCAGCGATCGCGTCTCCACCGTCGTCGGGGCTGCCGGCTCGGGTAAGACCACGGCTATCGACGCCGCACGGCACGCCCTCGCGAGCGAGGGCAGGAACGTGTATGGGATCTGCGTCGCCGCCATCGCCGCGCAGGCCATGCGCGACACTGCGAACGTTCAGGCCGGCACCGTCACCTGGCTCGTGACCCGCATCGACTTCGTGCGCAACCCGGCGCACCCTGCCCGCGCCGAAGCCGATGCTCTTGCCCGCTCCCGGCACGTCCGCGACCGACGCCGCGCCGAGCGGATCCGTACTCGATACGCGATCCCCGCCATGGATCATCTGATCATTGACGAGGCATCGATGATTCCCGCCACCGATCTCGCCACTGTCCTGGACTGGAGCGCCGAGCGCCGCACCACCGTGACGTTGATTGGCGATCACCGCCAGCTCCAGCCCGTTGGCCCAGCCGGCTTGTTCGCCCACTTCCACGCGGCGCGTCCCGGCCCCGAACTGACGGAGAACCTGCGCCAGCAGACCGCACTGGGTCGTGAATGCGCCGCGTTCCTGCGCGACGGCAACCCCGAGGAGGCCCTCTACCTTCTAGCCGACGCCCGGCAGCTCGTAGTCGCCACCGGTCAGGCGCATGCGGAGCGGATCCTCATCGAGGCATGGGCAGAACGCGCGTCGCACGCGACCTCTGTTGCCGAGCGGGTGCGATCGGTGGCCATCGAATCGGACCGCAACGACCAGGTCGAGTCCCTCAACGACCTGGCCCGGGCCGAGGCCCGCAGACGGGGCTGGGTCACCGGTCCGGACGTCGCGTTTAGGGCCAAGGGCGCCGTGGTCCAGTACGCAGTCGGGGACCAGATCGTCATCACCAAGAACATCAACCGGCGGACCCGGCCAACCCTTGCCAACGGAACCAGAGGCGTCGTCACGGGCTTGGACGACGACGGCGTCAGCATCACCTACTGGGATGGCCACGGGCAGCACGAGGACCGCATCACGGCCGGCCAGGCTGCCAGGAACGCCCGACACGGGTACGCCATGACCACCCACAAGCTGCAGGGTCAGACCCTTGATTCACTCGCCATCGACGTCGGCCCCGACCGCGACCTGTCCAGCGCGTACGTCGCCTTCACCCGCCACCGCGAGGACGTGCTCGCGGTGGTGAACGTTGCGGACATCGTGGAAGGACCAGAACTTGAGCGTCTGATGCTGGCGACTGCGAGCACCCGCCGCGACGCTGTCATCGCCGCGGCCGCGCGCGCCATCGCTAGCCGCGGATTCTCAGACAGTCAGACCGCGCACGAGACCATGGGCAGAAGCTTCGACCACATGCCCATCTCTGCTTCCACGCAGACGCTCGCCTAGGACGCGTCCGCCGTTCCTGTGCCACGCCCGCTATAGGTGTCGCCAACGGGCGCGGGGGTTCCGTCCGTCACGAATTGGTAACAGCCTTGCATTGCCCTTGCAACCGATCAGGAACAGCAGCTACCGTCCACCTAAACGTTTAGATTACTTCCCACGAAGGACTCTCGACGGTGGCTAATCGATTAGGAGGCTGTGGTGAAGAAGCCCACTATGCGCGATGTGAGTCGTGTGTCTGGGCTCTCGGTCTACACGGTTTCGCGCGCTCTGAGCGAGGATCCGACCGGCGTGACCGCGGAGAGTCGCGAGCGGGTGGTGGCGGCTGCGAAGGAACTGGGCTACGTCCCGAACCGTGCCGCCCAGCAGCTCAGACGCAACACGCGTTCCTCGGTTGCCGTCATCACATCGAGCACGTCGAACTACTACTACATCGACCTGATGCGCGGCATCCAAGGGACCCTCAGGGACTCCGGTCGGACTGTGGTCGTGGCCGACATCGCGGCAGAGGGTTACTACTCGCCCGAGATTGAGGATGCGACGATCCAAGACCTCATTCAGTCCCGCAGCGCCGGCGTCATCTCCACCCTGGCTTTGCGCCAGGAGAATCTGGATCTGCTTCGCGACTGGCAGATCCCAATCGTCTTTGTCGATTCACAGCCACCGGCGACGGCGAGAAGCCTGCCGGCCATCACGATGGCCAACTACGAGGCGGGCATGCAGGTAGGCGAGCACCTCGCGTCCCATGGCTACGATTCCTGGCTCTTCCTGGCCTACCCGGTACTGTGGTCTACCCGGTTCGAGCGCGAACGCGGTATCCGCGAGGCTGCCGAGAAGTTCGGGGCCGAGCTCGTCGTGCTGGAGAGCCCCAACAATGTTGATGGAGCCTTTGCCACGCTCAGCGGATTCCTTGACGCGCCCGGGGCCACACCGCCGCGCGCGCTCATTGCGGGCAACAACCCGATGATCCACGGTGCCTACAGCGTGCTGCGCGATCGCGGCATCGCGATCCCGGACGAGGTCGCCGTGGTCGGATTCGACGACTTCGCGTGGGCCGGACTGCTCGATCCCCCGCTGACCGTGCTCGACGAGGACAGCGAGGCAATCGGGGTCAAGGCAGCTAGGACCTTGACACGCATCATGGACGACCAGCGCACCGCTGAGGACAGCGGACAGAGCCCTTCACCGCACTACCAGCCCGGAGACCAGCAGGAGGTGAAGGGAGAACTCGTCATTCGTCGATCTTGCGGGTGTCAGTCAGAAGTCACAGACGACTAACACCCGCGCATGCGTCGCAAACCACGTGATCGGTGGGTTGCGACGGGATGGCTCCACGAAGGCAACACATCCAAGGGGTCGATTGCACGGCATCCACGCACGTACGAAACCCCACACGAGTCTAGGAGTAGGCAATGAGAACAATCAACACCCGGACGACGCTCGTCATTGCGACAGCGCTGGTCGGACTCACCCTGTCGGCATGCTCATCCGGTTCGGAGGCGGCGTCCAGTTCCTCTGAGGCCGCCCCAGCCAGCTCCGCTGGTGCGGCGAGCGACTCCGGCTCTGCGCCCGCCGGCGCGATCGAGTCCGTCGGCCTGATGGTGCAGGACATGTCCAACCCGTTCTTCTCCGCCATGGAGAAGGGTGCTCAGGAGGCGACGGCCGCCATCGGAGCCACGTTGAACACGCAGGATGCACAGCTCGATCTCGCGGCCCAGAACACCCAGATCGACGCCTTCATCCAGCAGGGTGTCGACCTCATCGTCATCAGCGCAGTGGACCAGGCCGGAATCGGGCCGGCAATCCAGCGCGCCAAGGATGCCGGGATCATCGTGATGGCCGTCGACACGCCCGCCGAAGGTGCCGACGCAGTCATCATGACGGACGCCGTGCAGGCCGGTGAGAAGTCGTGCCAGTACCTGTTCGAGCAGATGGGCGGCAAGGGCAACGTGCTCCTCGTTGATGGGACCGTCATCCAGACGATCATCGACCGCATCACAGGCTGCAAGACCGTCGCCGAGTCCTTCCCCGACATCAAGATCGTCGGACAGCAGGCCTCGAAGAACGACCGCGCGTCGGGTCTGGCCGTGACCACGGACATGCTCACCGCAACGCCCGATGTCCAGGGGATCTTCGGCATGAACGATCCCTCGGCACTGGGTGCAGTGCTCGCAGTCGAGCAGGCTGGCAAGACCGCGGACATCAAGGTGACCGGCGTTGACGGAAGCCCCGTCGCTGTGGACGAACTGAACCGTGAAGGCTCGCCCTTCATCGGAACGGCAACCCAGAACCCCGCTGAGATGGTGCGCAAAGCCGTGGAGATCGCGCAGGAGATGGCGGCAGGCAATCCGCCCGCCGAGACCACGATCCTGATCCCCAGCGAGCTCGTGACACGCGACAACGTCAGCGAGTACTCCGGCTGGTAGCCGCTGGTGACTGTGGTGAGGGGGCTGTGGGTGGCAGTCCCCTCACCACGACTCCGACAGGAAGGTGGACGACATGATCAACGATCTGGCGGCGCCCCTCCTCCAACTGGACGGGGTGTCCAAGAGGTACGGGCCCACAGTCGCCCTGGACTCGGTGGACTTCGACCTCCGTCCTGGGGAGGTCCACGCCCTCATGGGCGAGAACGGCGCCGGCAAGTCGACGCTGATGAAGATCCTCGCCGGTACCGAGGATCGAGATTCCGGGTCCATCAGGATCGACGGGGAACGCGTGGACATTCGCGGTCCCCGCGACGCCAAGGCGCTAGGCATCGCGATCATCAACCAGGAACTGAACACTGTCCCAGCGATGACAGTCGCCGAGAACCTGTGCCTTGGCGAGGAGCCGCGCACGAGGGCTGGGGTACTGGACCGTCGAACGATGATCGCCGACGCCCGGGCCAAGCTCCAGCGGATCAGCGCACCCATCAGTCCCACGACTCCGCTCGGCAACCTCAGCGTCGGCATGCAGCAGATGGTCGAGATCGCCCGTGCAGTCAGCACCGACGCCCGCATTCTCGTCCTGGACGAGCCCACCGCCGCACTCTCGCGCTCGGAGGCACTCCACCTTTATGGCGTGATTGCTGACATGAAGGCCAGCGGGGTCGGCCTGGTCTACATCTCCCACCGCATGGAGGAGGTCTGGCAGCTTGCCGACCGTGTGACGGTCTTCCGAGATGGCAGGAACGTCGGCACCCGATCGCGTGAGGAGGTCACTCCCTCGGAAATCGTTCGGATGATGGTCGGTCGGCCGCTAGAGGATCTGTATCGGCATGACGACAGGGTCGTGCGTCAGACCGTCCTCGATGTGCAGGCGCTGGTCGGTGAGAACGTTGGGCCGGTCGACCTGCACGTTGATGCCGGTGAGGTGGTCGGGGTCGCCGGACTGGTCGGATCGGGGAGAACCGAGCTAGCCCGGGTGATCTTCGGCGTCGACCATCGCGTCAGCGGAACGGTCATCCTCGACGGTCAGCCGCTGGAGACACGCAGCCCTAAGGACGTCATTGCCCACGGCGTGGGAATGGTTCCCGAAAGCCGCAAGGAGCAGGCGCTCTTTCCCAGCCACTCGGTTGCGAACAACATTTCGCTGAGTTCGCTCAAGAGGTTCTGCACCTTTGGTGTCCTGCGTCGTAGCGCGATCCGGCGTGAGGTCAGGCGGCAGATGGATCGACTGCAGCTGCGACCAGATGCGATCAACCTTCCCGTGAGTGCGCTATCTGGTGGAAATCAGCAGAAGGCGGCCCTGGCGCGCTGGCTGATGAGCGACTCGCAGCTCCTCATCCTTGATGAGCCTACGCGCGGCGTAGATATCGGCGCGAAGAGCGAGATCTACTCGATCATCAACCAACTCTCGGCAGCGGGGAAGGCGATCCTCGTTATCTCCTCCGATCTCCCCGAGGTGCTGGGCATCAGCGATCGCATCCTCGTCATGCGCCATGGGCGGGTCGTTGGCGAGCTGACGGCCAGCCAGGCATCCGAGGAACTCGTCATGAGCATGGCAACGGGGACCTACGAACCGGCACAAGGAGACTCTCGTGACTGAATCAACGACATTCGCGACCGCCGAGGACCGTCCCTGGCTCGAAGAGACCAAGCGCCACCGTGACTTCGCGTACTGGTGGGATCGCGTGGGCATCTTGGTCGTACTGATCGCGCTCGTTGGGTTCATGGCCGTAGCCGCACCCAACTTCGGATCCGTCGACAACCTCCTGAACATCGCACGGTCGATCTCCATCAACGCGATCCTCGCCGCTGGGATGACGTTCGTCATCCTCACGGCCGGCATCGACCTATCCGTCGGATCGATCCTCGCCGTGTCGGGCGTGGCGTCCGTGATGGTGGCGATGGCCGGCGTGCCCGCGCCCTTCGCCATCCTGATCGGAATCCTCGCCGGCGCGGCGGCCGGACTCATCAACGGCGTGCTCACTGCGTATCTCGCTCTTGCCGCCTTCATCGTCACGCTCGGCACAATGACATTCCTACGCGGCCTGGCCTTCACAATGACTGATGGCCAGCCGATCGTGGACAACGATCTGAACTTCAAGGAACTCGGGAACGGCTACATACTGGGCATCCCCATTCCCGTGTACGTAATGCTCGCGGTCTACATCATCGCTTGGTTCGTGCTCGAACGGACTCGATACGGTCGCCACGTATACGCCGTTGGCGGCAATCCAGAGGCTGCCAGGCTCGCAGGCGTCAACGTCAAGCGGGTCATCACCTCCGTGTACGTGGTGTCCGGTGCCTGCGCAGGTCTCGCGGGCGTCATCTTCTCCGCACGCGTCGTGTCCGCCCAGCCCAATGCCGGCATGGGATATGAACTCGATGCCATCGCCGCCGTGGTCCTCGGAGGAACGAGCCTGGCGGGAGGCCGTGGGCGCATTGTCGGAACCCTCATCGGGTCCGTCATTCTCGGCGTACTCAGCACGGGTCTCATCCTCCTGGGCGTCCCCTTCTTCACTCAACTGCTGATCAAGGGTGTCGTCATCATCGTGGCCGTCGCCATCGACAGCTTGAAGCAGCGGCCCATCCGCAGGCGACGTCGAGCCGAGAAGGTTGCCCTCGCAGACCAGTAGGCAACTTCGTCGGCCACTTCGTACCCCCTGCCTCACTTCGAGCTCCATCTCGCAACGGAGGATCGTCATGCTCGCGCACCGCATCGAGTTCGTGGACTTACTGCGAGGTCGCCGGATCAACCAGCCGGTTCACTTCACAGTCGACGTGCACCTGCCGCAGAAGTACTGGACAGCTCGACTGGACGACGGACGCATCGTGACGTGCCAGCGCATCGACTCGCAGAGCGACGAACAGCGGACGAGCTTTGTCGCCATCCTCACTTTCGAGGGTCATGTCGCGATCACACTGGTCGAACCCGTCACTCCTCCCGATAGCGGGATAAGGGAACTCGGGCCCATCGAGGCGGATGCGTTCGTACGACTCGACACGGGCTACTTCGATCTGGAGCTGTGCACGGGCACAGGTAAGGGCATCGGCTCATCCAAATGGGGAATCCGTCACTTCGCTGGAATCGACGAAGGAATTGACCTCCTAAGTTCCGGCAACAACGCGATCGGCGGGTTCTACGGACCCTTCTTCACGCCAGAGAACGGCTTGATCAATCCCCCCGAGCACACCACCGTCGAGATTGCCACCGTCGAGGATGGCGCCCTGATGCGCAAGTACAGGATGCGAGGAACAGTCCCAGACGGGCTGCGACCCGAGCTGGCTGGCAAGGCTTTCGAAATCGACTGGACCTTCTTCCACAATGCGCACTTCTTCGAACGCCAATACCGAATCGACGACTTCGCGACGGTCATCAACGGTCGCTCCATCACGAACAAGATCACTGTCGGGGACGAATTCGAAGGGGGGATCGGCGAACTCGTGTTCGACCGGTTCTCCGCTTACCACGCAACTCCCTACCGCGAGGGCGACCCGTACGCCGGGCTGCTCGTCGACATGGTGACCGACACCCTGGCAACCACCTCAGCATCCGGCTCCAAGGTCGAGGAGTTCCGCGCTGGCCTCGCAGACATCGAGGCGGCTCACTGGGATCTGTACTGGCGGCTCTTCTCGGTGTGGGAGGGTGCGCTCGGGCGAGCGGAGATCAGTGCCAGGCTCGATCGTGTACGCGACGAGGCGCATGTGGTGGCCGACGGAACGGATCGGGAATGGAAGATCACCGACCAGCCCGTGAATGTGAGCGAGGTTCCGCACCAGACTGTGTTCGCTGGCCCCGCATCGAAGACCGTGGAGTTTCATTCCGAACTCGGCCGGGCGATGGTGTGGTGGACGTCCGAGGCATCCGGGGCGTTCCAGATCGTGCAACGCCGTCAGTCAGGATGGGTCAATTGGGGCACCAATGGCGAGAATGAATGCCCGGAACTGCCCGTAGGCGTGACTATCCGCACGGCATACGGCCCCTTTGTCGATCAGTGGAAGGTGATCGCCGACCAGCTCGAGAGTCCACCAGTTCGCCATTGATTGGCATGTTGACTCCACCGCGCCGTTCGACTCGAGGTCGGCATCCCGGGAGGCGCGCACGCGGAAGCGAACTCCATATCATGCAGCCGGGTTTCCTTTGCTGCGGTCGGCACGAGCCGACGGGAAAGCATCAGGGCGTACTCATCGGCGGCGCGTTCACGACGGGACGCGCGATGGTCTGGTGTTCGTGGCGGCATCGGCCTTGGTAGGTGGCGCCGAGTCGTTGTTGCAGGTTCCAGGTGCGTTCGTGGAAGACGGAGGGGTCGGCGGGGTGGGCGGTGGGGTTGCGGACGTACGCCTGCCACATGGTCCACCAGGAGGTCATCTCCTCGACGATGTCGCCGTGGAGCCACCAGCATCCGTAGGGGAACTGCTCGGTGGTGAATCCCCAGTGGGGAACGGCCCACGCGAGGAAGTCGGTGAGGGCGTCGAACGTCATCGCGTACTCGTCGTCGAGCATGCCGTGCCAGTTCACGGGTCCGCTGGGCTCATCCGCCTCACCTTCGCCGGTACGCACGGCTTCGCCGTTAGCGCCGGGCTGAGGCCTCGCGGCATGGCGTCCGTGGACTTGGGCGGACGCCCGGCCGTGGGCCAAGGGGGTGATGCCGTCTTCAATCACGGACGCACTCACGGCGGTCCTCCTTCTCCGTGCTTGGCGGCTTGCGTGAGTCGCCCGAGGTGCCAGCACCCGCAGGCGGGGCACCTGTACGCGCGCCGCGAACTTCCGGGGTGGTGTCGGCGCATGGTGCGGGCTTGGCGGCGGGTGGCGTAGCCGCGCTTCCCGGTCGGGCACATCACCCATCACCTTGAAGGATCTGGTTCTCGATGTCGGCCTGCTGGCGTGCGACGTGCTTGGCGTCCCGGCGGTGCGTCCAGGGGCGCAGCCGCAGCGGGAAGGGGTCGGCCTGGGACAGGAGCATGACGGCGGAGCCGAAGGGGATGGAGCGGATCGCGTCGGGGGGCAGGATCGGGACCTTGCGCAGGCTGCTGGAGGTGGTGGCGCCGGTGTCGATGGCCAACGCGTGGGCGGAGTGGCTGGTGGTGGCGTACCAGTCGTCGCGTTCGCCGATGAGGCCGGAGATGTCGCGGCAGTCGTCGGCGTCGTCGGAGCCGCCGAGGATGAGCTTGATCTGGCTGGCGGAGAACACGGTGGAGGCGTCCTCGTCGCCGTAGCGGGAGCGGACCTGGGCGAGGGTCTGGAAGATCGGGATGATCGTGAGCGACTGCCCGCGGCCGTCGGCGAGGAGGTTCGGCAGGGAGGGGATGGGTGCGACGTTGGCGCACTCGTCGAGCAGGAACAGCACGGGTGGGTCCATGCGTCCGCCGGGGGATCGGGCGGCGGTGCGGCGGGCGACGTAGGCGATGTCCTCGATCAGGGCCGACACCAACCCGGCGGATGCGCCGGCGCCGCGGTCGGTGGCCAGGCAGTACAGGGTTCCTGCGTCGCGCAACAGGGACGCGGCGGTCACCGCTGGCCGCGTCGGCGACGGGGTGAGGGCGGCACGGACGGTGGGCAGGGACAGCGGCGTGATGGCCGAGGACACGACGCTCATGACGGATCCGACGAACCGGGGGTCGGCGTTGTGGATGAGGCCGCGCAGGCGGTCGTCCCAGGTGGGGCAGGCGTCGAGGTGGTTCTCCAGGATCGCCAGGGCGGTGTCCATGGCGTGAGGGGACTGCATCCACCGGTAGGCGACCTCGATGCTGGTGCCGTTGAGGGCGGCAGCGTGCAGGACGCATTCGAGGACGGTCTTGGCGTGCCCCCGCCACACGGCGTTCTCTCCGCTGCTGGTGATGCCGGTGTTGGCGGCGAGGGCCTCGGCGCGGGTGGCGGCGCGGATGGGGTCCTCGCAGCCGTCGATCGGATCCCACGCCACAAGATGCCCGAATCCGTTGCCGAGCATGCCCTGGGGGTCGAACACCCCGACCGTGCCGCGGGCGGCACGGGCCAGGAGGGTGGCCTTGATGTTGTCCGGCTTCGTCGATGTGGTGATGACGGCGCCGGGGGCGTCGAGGATCGCGTTGATGGCCAGGTGCAGGCCCTTGCCGGAGCCGGGGGGTCCGACCACGAGGATGCTGCGCTCGCTCGACGCCCACACGGCCTCGCCGCGGGAGGACCCGAGCAGGTACCCGACATCGGCGGGTGCGGGCTTGGCCAGCGTCGGTCGCAGGGTGCGGGCCTGTGCCATGAGTGCCGTGGTGGAGGCGACGCGGCGGACGGCCTCGACCGTGGCCCACCCCGGCCGGCTGTCGAACCCGCCGGCGCGTTGGCGTGTGGTGGCGGCGCGACCGCGGCGCGCGCGACGCACCCGTCGGGCCAGCCACATCGCCGTGATCAGGACGACGATCAGGAGGACGGCGTGCGCGACCGGTGGCACGCCGGCGGCGTAGGGGCGCAGGCGGATCGCCCCGAGCACGCGGCCGATCGCGAAGTCCGGCAGCGGGTTGCCGGTCACGAGCGCCAGGACCCAGCCGGTGGCGTGCACCGTCGCGAGGAGCACGACGACGATCCCGGTGCCGATGACGACGGCCTTCTCGATCGCGAAGGCCCCGCTGCCGGGGGCCTTGACCGAGGCACTCATGCGTCACCCGCCATCGCGTCGTCGGTTGGAGCTGGATGCGTGGTCGCGGGGTGCCTCTATTGGCTCAGGTTCGGTTGCGGTGCTCTGGGCGTCGGAGGTCGTTCTGCCTCGTGGTGACGGGTTCTTGCCCTCGACGAGGTCGGTCGACGAATGGTCGGAATTCCCGACGGTTCCTCGGTATAGTCGATGAATGGTCGTTCTGGGTGAACTGGGTGGTCGATGACGCTGGCCGCGGTCCGCAGCATCGCGTCGGCGGGTGAGCGGCTGCGGACGGCGCAGGATGTCGAGGACTTCGAGCAGGAGATCGTCGATCAGTACGCGTTGGCGATGGCCGCGGCGGGCCTGACGGACGCGCACGTGTCGCAGACCCGGGCGGTGGTGATCGAGTTCGCCCGCTTCCTGGGCCGGCCGCTGTGGCAGGCGTCGTGCGATGACGCGGACCGGTTCCTGGCCGAGCAGCACCGCCTGGGACTGGCGGTGAGCACGCGGGCCGGCAAGGCAGGCACGCTGGCCGGCTTCTACGACTTCATGGTGTCTCGCTATCAGGGGCAGCTGCATCGGCTGACCGGGCACGTGGTCGAGCAGCCGATCGACGAGTTCAACCGCCAGTCGGGCAATTCCCTGGGCCGGGTCCGGGTACCGCCGTCGCAGGCGGAGGTCGACGCGCTGTTCGGGCAGTGGCGCGCGGCGATCCCCGAAGCCCGCAAGTACCTGCCGGCAGCGCGGGACTACGTCGCGGCGTCGTTGTGGCGCCGGCTGGGGCTGCGGATCAACGAGTCGGTGATGCTGGACATCCGCGACTGGCGCCCGGACCTGGGCGAGTTCGGCAGGCTGCACGTGCGACACGGCAAGGGCAGCCGCGGACGCGGCCCGAAGGGCCGGCTGGTGCCGGCGATCAACGGCGCCGGCGAGCTGATCGACTGGTGGCTGGGCGAGGTGCGGCACCAGTTCGGCACGGACTGGTCGGACCTGGACGCCCCGATGCTGCCCAGCGAGCGGCACGACCCGGACCTGGCGCGGTGCGGGCGGGTGGGCGCGAACGCGCTGCGCCGCGGCCTTGCCATCCAGACGCAGCGGTGGCTGCCGGCGTGGTCGGGTCGGCTGACTCCTCATGTACTGCGTCATTTCTGCGCGTCCTCCTTGTATGGCGAGGGGATGGACCTCAAGGCCCTGCAGGAGCTGCTGGGCCATCAGTGGCTGTCGACGACGTCGGGCTATATCCATGTGCGCAGCGACCACGTCGAGCGGGCGTGGGCGAGCGCGAACCAGCGGGTCGCGGCCCGCCTCGGAGAGGGGAGCTGAACCCATGCTGTGGAACCTGCGGCTGAAGGCCGCCGAGCGGGGGATCTGGAAGTCCGCGCAGATGCGTCGGCTGCTGGCCGACGCGGGCCTGGACCTCAGCGCCGGGAAGATGTCCTCGCTGTGGGCCGGGACCCCGGTCACGATCCGCCTGGACGACCTGGATGTCATCTGCGCGGTCCTGGACTGCGACCCCGCGGCGCTGCTCATCCCGGAGCCCGGCAAGGTCGCGGCCCGCCGGCCCGAACGCGAGCAGGCCGTCGGCAACCACGCGCCCGCGCCGATAGTGACGCCGCGGTTCGGCAGCCCGCGGTCCAGCCCGCCCCTGTGACCCGAACCCCTGCACTGACACGTATCCCTGCCCTGACGCGACCGCCGGCGACGTGCAATCGGTGCAAGGCCAGCAAGGTCGCCTGGGTCACCCCCCGCGTGGACTACTGCTACGCGTGCCTGCCCGGCGGACCCTTCACCCCGCCGCCGTGCCGGCAGTGCGGCTCGGGCGACTACTTCTGCCAGGGCCTGTGCGGGGACTGCCATCCCCTCGGGCCCGGGCACGTCGGGTCGTGCCGCGGCTGCCTGGCCTGGGGGGTACTGCGCCAGCACGGATCGTTGTGCTGGCAGTGCCGCTGGTGGAGCACCCACTACCCCAGCGGCCGGTGCCTGCAGTGCGAACGGGCGTCCCCGGTTGGGGAGTCCGCGACGTGCCGGCTGTGCTGGGAGCAGGCCCGCCTGCTGCAAGAGCCCGGCCGCGCGGTGAACCTCGCCGCCGCGAACGCCCACGGGCAGCAGCTGTTCCTGGCGAACACCCTCGGCGGCAGGCGACGGTCCACGCCACGGCTGCGACCCGAGCCCCGACGACCCGCAGCCGGGCCGTTCACGCACGACCCGTGGCGGCAACTGGCGGTCGTCGACGTCGAGCCCGACGCCAACCTGGTCAAGGCCCGTGCCCTGGCAGCGGGCGGCGACCTGATCGGCCACTGCACCGCCGTCGTCGCCGAGCACGCGGCGGCGCACGGGTGGAGCAAGCGGCAGCGCAACGACGTCATCCGATCGCTGCGGCTGCTCAGCGTCCTGCAGGACACCCCGGGCGCGAAGATCAACGCCACCGACGTGCTGCAGCTGCCCCGCTACGACGGCAACATCCGCTCCACCCTCGACGTCCTCGCCGCGGCCGACCTGCTCATCGACGATCGGCCCACCCGGGTGCAGACGTACTTCGCGGCCAGGACCGGCGGCCTGCCGGCACCGATGGCCGAGCAGCTTGAGACGTGGCTGGAAGTGATGCTCAACGGCAGCACCACCGCGCCGCGGCAGCGCTCCCGCGACCCGCAGACCGCGCAGATCCACATCCTCGGAATCGCTCCGATCATCCACGCGTGGGCCGCCGCTGGGCACCAGTCGCTGGCCGAGATCACCGCGGCAGACGTCCGCGCCGCGCTGCCGCCCGTGGGGTCGCACCGCACCTGGGCCGAGTACGGACTGCGGTCCCTGTTCTGCACGCTGAAGGCGCGCAAGATCATCTTCACCAACCCCACCCGCGGCATGGGGACCACCGGCGTCAACCGCACCGTCCCGCTTCCCCTGGACGCCGCCCGGGTCCGCGGCGCACTGAACAGTCCCGACCCCGTCGTCGCGGTGGCCGTGGCGCTGGTCGCGTTCCACGCCCTGACCGTCCAGCAGGTCGCCGGGCTGCGACTGACCGACATCGTCGACGGCCGCCTGCACCTCGCCGGGCGCACCATCCCGCTGGCCGACCCCGTGCGGGTGCGCCTGGCCGCGTGGCTGGACCACCGGCAGCGCACCTGGCCCGGCTGCATCAACCCGCACCTGATCGTCAGCCGGCTGTCCGCACCCCGGCTGATCCCGGTCAGCGACGGCTTCCCCTGGCGCAAGATCGCCCTGTCCGCGCAGGCGCTGCGCGAGGACCGCATCCTCGCCGAGATCCACGCCACCGGCGGCGACGTGCGCCGCATCTGCGACCTGTTCGGCATCACCATCACCGCGGCCCTGCGCTACGACACCACCGCCGCGCTGCCCGGCCCGGCCGTTGCGGCGCAACAGGTTCGGCGAACCTGAGCACTGCTGTACCGTCGTGGCCATCACCGACACTCACGTTCCCGTCGAAACGGTCGAGATTCCCGGGAACCTGTCACCGTTGGCGTGCATGCCGGCGGTGGTGTCCCACCACGACAGTTCGCGCGGGTGCAGGTTGACGTGGATCCGGTAGGAGCGGGTGCCGGCGGTGGTCTGGAGCTTGACGAGGAACTCCCCGCGGGAGGCGTTGGCGATGACGTCGGCCTCCGCGTGGGTGAGGTCCAACGCGGCGATGGTGGCGGGCAGTTCCTTGGCGGGCTGGTGGCCGATGACCTTGGTGCCCGCCAGGGCGAGGAGGGATTCGGCCTTGTTGCGCTCCGCGGATCCCGCGGCCCCGATGGTGAGGGTGTCGCGCAGGTTGTGCAGTACCAGCACGTTGGACAGGCCCCAGGAGCGGGCGAGGCGGAACTGCTGCTGGAGCCGGTCGATGGCGCCGTGCGCGTGCGCGAGGACTCGCCACGCCTCGTCGTAGACGGCGAACCGCTGCCCGTTCCCGGGGGTGGCGAGGGCGGCTTCCATCCAGGCGGAGGCGCAGGTGAACGCGATCGACAGGTTCGCGTTGTCGTTGT
This sequence comes from Actinomycetota bacterium, assembly GCA_016717115.1. GTDB lineage: Bacteria > Actinomycetota > Actinomycetes > S36-B12 > S36-B12 > UBA10649. The sequence continues at coordinate 64,208 of JADKGE010000010.1, read as the reverse complement.
AGAGGTCGGACAGGTCGATGGCGACGATCGGGGCGGTGGAGTCGAACCTGGTGGTGGACGGCCCGTCGAACAGGTCCCGGGCGACGGTGGACAGCAGGCCGTCGAACGCCCAGCGGGCGGCGTTGCCGGCGTCGAGCATCTCCGGCACGGTGCGGGAGATGCCGGACGCGAGGTCCGGGTCGGGGGAGCGCAGGGCGGCGGCGACGTCGGACAGGATCGGGCTGCCTCCCGACGTGTGGAGGGCCTGTTCGAGGGCGAGGGCGATTGCGGTCTTCTCGTCGACGGCGAGGCTGCGGTTCAACCGGATCTCGATCAGCCCCTCCAGCAGCCGCAGCTGACCGGCCTTCGCCAACACGGTGGGGTCGATGGGGTTGCCCTCGGCGTCGACGCGGGCGTTCAGGAGTGCGTCGGATACGTCGAGGGGGTTCAGGCGGTTTCCGCGGCCGGGGCCGATGCTGATCGCCGACCCGCCGTAGGTGCGGGCGAACCGGGCCCAGTCGGCCTTGGCGTCGACGGCGGCGACCCGGAACCCCAGCGGGATGGAGCGCAGGGTCAGGGCGCAGGTGGTGTTGGTCTTGCCGGAGCCGATCTCCCCGGCGACGAGGATGTTCGGGTTGGTGATCAGCCCGTCGCGGTACGCCTCGAAGGGGGAGAAGCAGAACGGGGCGCCGGTGCCCAGGTTCGTGCCCAGGAACGTGCCCTTGTGGGTCAGGGGTGCCTGGGCGAGGAACGGGTACGCCACGGCGGCGGTCGCGGTGGACACGCGCAGTCCGGGCATCGCGAACCGGGTGCGGTCCTTGCCCTGGCCGCGGACCCCGGCAGCAGAGCATGCCGGCGCCATCCACGCACGCGCATCGGCGGCTGCGTCATTCGTTGCTGTGTCGCTGGGGCGGTGGAAGGGGCGCATCAGGTCACCACCGGGATCCCCAGCGGCAGCGCCGCGACGGTGAACGCCTGCAGCTGCTGCCCGTACACCCGGCGCAGGTCCAGCGATGCCTGCGTCGCAGCCGCGTGGACGGAAGTGACGGCGGCCTCGAGGTCGTCCAGGGTGGGCGCGGTGACGGTGATCATGCCGAGCAGGCCGACCTCGCCGTGGCCGGCGAGGAGCTCGGACTCCCGGCTCATGACGTCGTCAAGCTCCTTGGAATCGGCGAGGGTCTCGACCCGGCCGAGCTTGTCCTTCAACCAGGAGCTCTGGAGGATCTCGGAGTGCTTCGCCCGGATCGCGGTCTCGGACTGGGTGCGGGTGTAGGGCTTGTAGAACAAGGACAGGGTGCGCTGGACGCCGGGCGGGAAGATCACCGGCCACAGCACGTCGGCGGGCACATGCGCGTTCGGCCATTCCGCGACCCACAGCACCGCGTGGAACGCGCCGTCGGTGCGCAGGTGGTCCCACTCCTCCCGCCCCGCGACCGGCCCGGCCGTCGCCAGGTCCAGGGTGATCCCGGCGGGCAGGGTGAGGACGGCGGCCGGGTCGTAGCCGGTGCGGACGACCTCGGCGATCCGCGCAGGCGACAGCTCGTCGATCACGTCCAGCCCAGCCGAGGGCAGGAGGCGGGCGAGGAGGGCGTACTCCTGCCGCCAGGCGGCGACCAGGCCGCCGATGCGCCCGCCGGCGGCCTTGATCCGTGACGCGGCCGCCGCGCGGTCGACCGTGATCGCCAGGAACGCCTGGTGCCGGTCCGCGCCGCCGCGCAGGTGCCCGACGAGGTCGGTGTACACGTCGGCGAGCTCGAGCTGCTGCAGGTCGCGGGTGAGGTGGGTGTCGGTGTAGGCGGCCAGCGCCGTCCCGTCGTCTGGGATCGACCGCTCGAGGAGCTGCACCTGCCGGACCGCACCGGTGCGGGTCGCCGCGGCGAGGACGCGGCCCCAGCCGGCGACGCGGGCGTTGCGGTCGGCGGGGTCACGCAGCAGGAACTCCGGGCTCGTGACTTCGATGATGGCGGTGAGGGTGCCGGTGTGCGGGTGGTACAGGTACCCGACCCCGTCCATCTCGTGCACGGTGATCGCCGCCGCGCGCCCCGGCAGCAAACCCGCGATCCGCTTGACCGTCGTCGGTGGCCGGAGGGTGCCTGCCTTGATGGGCCGGGTGACGGCCGCGTTCCCGCGCAGCCCGCGCGCCAGGTGCGAGGTGCGGGCCGCCAGCCACGCATACCCCGGGCGGCCCTCCACAGTGGACGTGGCGAGCAGGACCAGGACGGCGGCGACCCCGAACGCGAGCCCGCGACCGGGGCCGGGGAACGCGCCCGTGAACATCGCCATGATCAGCAGCAGTCCAGCGGCGGCCAGCAGCCCGACTTGGGGAAGCCGCAGTCCCATCACGATCCCGGGCCTGGGCCGGCGGGGGAACGCGGCAGTGACGTCGTGGTCGGCGATCACGGTCGACGGCATGGGGAACCTCCAGAAAGTCGAGCGGGGACGGTGCGGGCGAGGCGGTCCTGAACAGGACGCGAGGGGCGGCTCAGGTGACGCGATGGGCATCCGGTGGCCCGACGCTCCCCCGGGCCGGGCCCGCACCATCGGGTGACACGCCCTGGCGGGGTGGTGGCGTCGACGGCCGGCTTGGGGTGTCGGGGACGAGGAGTCCACTTCCGTGCTGGGTGTAGCCGGCAGGGCTTGCGATCTGGCCGGCGGTACCGACGACGGCGCCCTTCGCCGACCCGGTGGCCTTGGATGTGGCGGCGCCTCCGGCGACGACGACCGCGCCGACCCCTGCCGTGGCCGCGCCCGCCGCAGCGGCGGTCGCCCCAGTCGCACCGGCAGACGCTCCGGTGGCTCCGGTGGCAGCGGGCGCAGCAGCACTCGAGGTAGCGGTGCTCGTCGTGGCGGGGTGGGTGACGGGGGCGCCGGCGGATCGTGCCGCGGCGGTGGGCTCGTGCGGAGCCGGCGTCGCCGCCCCCGGTTGCCCGGTGCCACGCGCACCCGGGGTCCCCGGCGGAGGAGCGGGAGGTGATGGAGCGGGCTGAGGTGACGACCTTGCGTCCCGCGTTGACTCCGGCGCGGCCCATCTGCGACCCGTAGTAGGCGGTGCCCAGCGCCCGGGCGGGGTTGGTGGAGGGGACGGCGGGCTTGGTCGCGACGGTGCCCATGAAGGAGAACAGCCCGTACGCCATCAGCGGGGCGAGGAGGGCGCCGATGCCGAGGATGAGGCCAGCGCCGGCGTTGACGAACGCCTGGGTCGTGCCGGTGTGGGCGGAGTTCGCGAACAGGGAGACGGACAGGGCGAGCAGGATCGCGATGGGGACCTTCGCGAACAGGACGGAGAACATGAGGGTGGCCCACTTGCGGAACCAGGTTCGGGTGGGGGCCATGACCAGGCCGGCGAAGGCGAATGGGCTCAGCGCGTACAGGACGACGGCGGCGGCCATGCAGAACAGGAGGACGAAGAACACCGATGTCAGGCCGAACAGCAGCAGCGTCGCGATCAGCGGCGCCATCAGTCCGAGGCCTTCGTAGAGGGCGTTGCTGCCGACGCCGGCGAGCAGTCGCATGGAGGCGGCGAGGTCGGGGGTGGCGGCGGAGACGATGACCTGGGCGAGGTCGGTGAACGCCGCCGCTATCGCCGGGAGCAGCAAGGTGGCGACCTGCGGGCCGATCAGCGCGAGCGCGACGCCGGGGATCGCCTCGACCAGGTAGCGGCTGGACTGGGCGACCATGGCGCGGAACGCGGCCATGACCAGCAGGATCGTCGCCACGGACGCGGACACCCCGGTGGTGATCTTCCAGATGCTGCCCAGGGATGCCATGGTGAAGTCCGCGGTGGTGATCTCGAACAGCTGCGCGTACATGCCGGTGACGGCCTGGGCGAGGGCGTCGGCGAGGAGCGCCATCAGGGTGCGCAGCACCATGCCCAGGGGATCGATGGCGCTGAACAGGCCGTGGAAGATGCCGTCGAAGAACAGGTCCATGACGTGTGGCTGCGTGTCGGGGTCGCGGTCGCCGGCCGTCAGGCGGCGTTCGCGGCCCAGCCCTGCACGATGGTGATCAGACTGGGGGCGCCGACGCAGATGATCGCCGCGAAGATCGCGGCGAACATGCCGCCCAGCCAGCGGGAGGCGTTCTGCGGGCTGAGGCCCTTGGCGCCCATGTAGCCGAACGCGCACACCACCAGCACGATCGTCGCCAGCGCCGTCCCGTACACCTGCACGGACTTCGCCAGCTCGTTCAGGAAGTTCTGGTACGGCATCGTGATCGCGGCGAGCGACCGACGACGCGACGGCAGTGGTGGGCATGGGTGGGCTCCCCTCGAGTGCGCGCCAGGTGTGTGCGCGAGAGGGACAACCCCTCTATCTCCTACGACGCGATAGCCCAAGGCCGTGTCACACAAACACCGTGCCGACGGCTCCTAGGTGTGGATGACGCGGCCGTAGCCCGACAGGTACGCCTGGTCCCAGGAATCACCCAGATCACGCACGCGCAGCCCCGCACCGGGGTTCGCGGCCTCGGCGATCCGGACACGGCCCGCGTCGGCGGTGACGACTATCGCGACGTGGTGGACATCGCCGCCAAACCAGAACACCAGATCCCCCGGTTGCAGTTGCTCGCGGCTGATCCGGGCCGTGATATCCCACTGGCTGTAGGAGTAGTCGGGCAGCGAAATCCCCGCCTGACGCCAGGCCCACGCGGTCAGGCCGGAGCAGTCGAAGTCCACCGGCCCGTTCCCCTCCGCCACATAGCGGCCACCGCGCCCGACGGCAGTAGCCGCTGCCAGAGCTGCCTGACCACCGATACCGTCCGCAGTATTCGGAACCGCGACATTCCACGCGGGATCGAGCGTTGGGGGCGCCTCGTCCGTGCACGCAGCGGTCCGTTCACCCGCTGTCGCGCACGGTGCGGGCACGATCGCGGCTGACATCACGGTCAACCCCATTGCCGTTGCCCCGACCACGACGACAGGACTGACAGCAAGGACCACTCCGGCAGCGATCAAGAGCGTCGACCGTTTCACAGGCGACCGCCTGTCGACCAGTCCCACCCGATGCCGGCCTGATCGGCCAAGGGTGCCCAATACGTGTCCACACTCTGTTAACGCGATGAGAGGGCACGCTGAGACGCAACCGCATCGTCACCACCTCGCGGCTTGGTGATTCCGGAGGGTGACGACTGAATGCCCAGATCGGACCCGAGACGCTGCGCGAGACTCGCCGTATCGGATGTGTGCCGGATTAGGCGGACGCGTAGTCCGTAGGTTCACGAGTTCGAGAGACCGCGATCCGAATGGGGCACACAGGGACTGCGTTTGGTGAACCAGGCTGCGCCCGAGTAGGGAGAGCCTCGTTGATCTGGAGCAGTTAGCTCTCCCGGCGGTCACTAGTCTGTCGCGAGTCGATCCAGCCAAACGTCATTCGCTAAGTAGGAGGACGCACATGAACGCCACCGAGATCTCTCGATTCGTCAACGCCCCCACGGATGGGAGCCCACCCCTCTATGCAGGGGCGGTGTCGTTTGGGGGTCTCGTGTTCACCACGCAGATCCCCGATCGAGCAGACGGCTCGATCGAGCTCGGAGACATGCGCCGCCAGTGTGAGCAGCTCTTCGCGAACTTGTCTACGCAGCTCGAGACCGCGGGGAGCAGCATCGCCCGGCTCCTCCACCTCACGATCTACCTCACGGACATGGCGGATCGAGCGGTGTTCAACGAGGTGTACGTCGAGCGCGTCGGCCAGCCGGTTCCGGTCCGTTGCGCCGTGGAGGTGTCAGCGCTGGCGATCGAGGGGATGAAGGTTGAGGTGACCGCGATCGCTGCCGTCCTCTGAGGCCACACGTCGGTTCGGGGATTAACGGAGGCGCACCTGACCGGTGCAATGTGATATTTTAGTCTGGTCAGATGGGCTGGGATAGTCGACGGGGGAACGCCGCAGTGACAGCATCGTCAGGCTCGCGGATTCCTCCCATGGCAAGCCGAACGAGCCTGCGGGAGCAGATCGGCATCTCCCTGCGCGCTGCTCTCGTGGCCGGCGAAATGGTTCCGGGTGTCACCTACTCCGCGCCCGCACTGGCCGAGCGCTTCGGCGTGTCGGCGACGCCGGTGCGGGAGGCGATGCTCGACCTCATCAACGAGGGCATGATCGTCGCCGTCCCCAACAAGGGGTTCCGGATTGTCGAGACCACCGACAAGGACCTCGATGAGATGACGGAGCTGCGGCGGCTCATCGAGGTGCCCACAGTGGGACGAATCGCGAAGAGCATCACCGCGGAACAGGTTGATGGACTCCGGCTCATCGCAACCCGCATCATGGACGCGGCCGCCAGGGGAGACATCGTCTCCTACATCGAGGCGGATCGGCACTTCCATCTCGAGCTCCTGCGCTTGAGCGGGAACACGAAGCTCGTTGACCTGGTTGAACAGTTGCGAATGAACACGCGGCTGTACGGGCTCGAAGAACTCGCAGCGTCCGGCCATCTCGGACAGAGCTCCGAGGAGCACTTGAGCCTGCTGGACGCCCTCGAAGCCGGTGATCGCCGGGGCGCCGAGCGCATCATGGCGCAGCACCTAGGTCACGTCCGCGGCATCTGGGCAAACCGTCACGAGCAGCCCTCGGCCGCCGATGAGTGAGTCGCGTGCCGCGACCGTGGCTGCCACTTCCGATGTCGGACAATTCGCGTGAGCGCACCGACGTGGCTGTCTGCCGGAGACCAGGAGTCGCTGGTCTCTATCGGTGAGTGCGCAGATGCGCTGGCGGTGGTGCTCCATGAGGTCAAGCACGGGAGCTCTCCACGTGACGACCCGCCGCGCAGCGCCCTGGATCTGGGGATCGGGCAGCTCCTCGTCATGCCGAGCACATCCACCGGCCACGTTGGAGTCAAGCTCGTCACCGTCGCGGATCCGATGGCAGATGTCGACGGACCGCGCATCCAAGGCGTCCACGTCCAGTTCGACGCACTCACGCTCGCCCCAAAGGCCATCCTTGACGGGATCGCCCTCACCAACCTCCGCACCGCGGCGGTCTCCATCCTGGCTCTGCGGTCACTGGCCGTCCCGAGCAGCGCGGAGATGATCGTCTTCGGAGCCGGCCCTCAGGCTCGCAGCCACGCTCGAGCGGTCGCCGCAGAGTGGCCCCTACGCCGCATCCGCGTGGCTAGCCGCACTAGGGAGACCGCCCAGCAGTGTGTCGATGACCTGGCCCGGGGCCTGCCGGGCATCGACATAGTCCCGCTGGCCCCCGAGGACGTGGAAGGTGCCGTCCCGCTGGCTGACATCATCGTGTGCGCGACGACCGCCGAGACGCCGGTCTTTGACTCGCTGCCGCGTGACGGCGCAGCCATCGTGGCGGTTGGTTCGCACTCGCCACGTCAGCGTGAGCTTCCCGGGCCCTTGATGAAGCGCGCCTATGTCGTGGTCGAGGACCGGGAAACCGCGCTGCGGGAGGCGGGAGACATCGTCCTCGCGATCGACGACGGTCTCCTCACGCGTGAGGACATCGATGCGGATCTGGGTGAACTAGTGCGGGGTGCACGTGTCGACGTCGCTGGTCCCCGCGTGTTCAAGAGCGTGGGAATGGCCTGGCAGGACGCGGTCGTGGCGGATGCGATCTTCGCGCGGACCTAAGAGGACCGCAACAACGACAGCAGGGTCCGTACGCCGAATCCGGTAGCGCCGGGTGAGCTGGCAGGGCCTCGCCAAGCCGGACCGGTGATGTCGAGGTGGGCCCATGGGATGTCGTCCGATACGAACTGGCCGAGGAACAAGGCGGCAGTGATCGCTCGCCCGCTCTCAGTCTCGGGGTGGTTCTTCACACCATCCGGCATGAGCACCTGGTCGAGGTAACGCTCGTCGTAGGGCAGTCTCCACAGCGCCTCGCCAGCCGCTCGGCCAGCCGTCATCAGCCGTGACGCAGTGTCGTCGTCACGGGTGAAGAGTCCTCCGATGTCCGGGCCGAGGGCGACGACGACCTGGTACGTGAGGGTGGCGACGTCGACGATGAGATCAGGCGCTTCGGCGCAGGCGTAGGCGAGGGCATCTGCAAGGATCACGCGGCCCTCGAAGTCCGTGTCCATGACGTGAATGCGGGTGCCGTTCCAGGCGGTGACCGCATCGCCGGGACGGAGCGATCGCGGTCCCACCATGTTCTCGATGACGGGCAGCAGCGCCCTGACCTCGACGTCGACGTCGAGGTCGCGGAGGACAGACATGACGGCGAGCACCGTGGCGGCACCGCACTTGTCCTGCCGCATTCCGGCCATGGCTGCGGCCCCCTTGATGGAGAGGCCGCCCGTGTCGAACGTGACGCCCTTGCCGATGAGGGTGACGCTCGTGGTCGGATTCGCAGGCCGGAAGCGCAGGTCGATGAGCGCGGGCGGGTGCGGCGAGCCGGAACCCATACCGAAGATGGCACCGAAGCCCTGGTCTCGGAGGTCGTCGCCCTGCAGGACGTCACAGGACAGCCCCGACTCCTGTGCCACTCGCCCCGCCTCCGAGACGAAGGCGGACGGATTCAGGGTGCTGGCGTCGGCGCTGGTCCACTGCTGGGCCCGGTTCATCGCCCCTGCCACCGCGGCGCCGACGGATGGCGCGGGAGGAGCGCCGTCCAAGTGGAGCGCGAGCGCAACGTCGACGAGCTCGCGTGCTGATCCCTCGTCGGTGACGGTAGTCAAGGCTTCGATCAGTCCATTGGTGTCGCAGTCGGCCACGTCGATCCGCAGGCCCCCCAGCGCACACAGCGCTCGATGGCCATCCTCGGGCGTCCAACCCGCGGACGCGCCCAGGCCCAAGTAGACGGTCGGTGAGGGGTGATCCACGACCAGTCGCTGGCCCACCTGCGCCGAGAACGCCTGCATGTGAGCGGCGGCGTTCCCGTTAAGAGACTCGGGCAATCGGCCCGTGAACGTGCCGACGATGCGGACCTTCATCGATCCTCCTTGCCCATTTGAGTATGTGCTATTGCACCGGCGCAAATCTGGCTATGCTCTCCGACAGTAGCTGACAAGCGTCTCCCGTCGTCGAAGCCAAGGAGGTCCTGATGGCAGGGTCGGTCACCATCACGAACGCCCGCATCTTCGACGGCCACGCCGCTGAGCTCACCGAGGCGGACATACGCATCGAGGACGGGCGGATAGCCGCCATCGGACGCGGGCTTGCCGAGGACGGGCAGGTCATCAATGCCGAGGGACGCGTCGTGACGCCCGGGTTCATCGACAATCACTTCCACGCATACGGCATCAGTCTGAACATGATGCAGATGGAGGCCAGCAGGACCAGCTACGTGGCCCTGCTGGGAGCGCGGAGACTTCGCCGGGCGCTGGTTCGGGGCTTCACCACAGTGCGCGACGTGGCCGGCGGTGACATCGGCCTATCGCGCGCAATCGCGGAGGGCCTGATCGAGGCGCCGCACTACTACTACACCGGACCCGCCCTGAGCCAGACCGGAGGTCACGGCGATCCCCGGGACGCGCACCTCGACATGTGCTGCTGCGGATCGCACGGCACCGAGGTGGTCGACGGCGTTGACGCCCTGAGGGTCGCGGTGCGGGAGCGACTGCGCACGGGTGCTCACGCGATCAAGATCATGGCGTCCGGCGGAGTCGTCTCGCTGACCGATCCCATCCGGATCCCCCAATATAGCCCGGAGGAGATCAGCGTCGTCGTCGAAGAGGCTCGCCGACGCGGATCCTACGTCGCGGCACACGCCTACTCGCCGGAGTCGATCGTCCACGCCGTGACCAACGGGGTACGCAGCATCGAGCACGGAAACCTCCTCGACCGGGAGACCGCCCAGCTCATGGCCGAGCGAGAGGCGGTCCTCGTCCCGACGCTGGTGACCTACCTGGCGATGTCAGAGCGTGGCCGCGACATGGGCATGGCCGAGGTCGCTCTCCGAAAGAACGCCGAAGTGCTGGAGGCCGGCAAGAATGCGATCGAGCTCGCCACTGCGGCGGGCGTCCTGGTCGGGTTCGGCTCGGATCTCATGGGCGAGCTCGAGGTCGAGCAGCTGCGAGGCCTCCAGGCCCAGCACGAGGTTCAAGGAACTCTGGAGCTGCTGCGCAGCCTTACGTCACGGAACGCCCAGATCCTTGGTGTCGACCACGTGGGCTCCATTCGGCCCGGCGCCAACGGCGACCTCGTGATCCTCGCGGATGACCCTTTCACGAATCCATCGGCCCTGTGGCTCGAGTCCGAGCGCCGCGTGGTCGTCCAATCCGGCATAGTCGTGACATGAGCCCGGCCCGTCAACGAGTCACGGCGATCCAGCCGCTGCCTAGCCTGCGTGAGCAGGTGGGAACGTGGCTCCGGGGAGCCCTGTTCACGGGAGACCTGGTGCCCGGGTCGACCTTCTCGGTCCCTGCACTTGCCGAGCAGTTCGGCGTCTCGGCAACCCCGGTACGCGAAGCGGTGCTGGACCTCGTGCACCAGGGACTGGTCGTGGCGGTACCGAGCAAGGGCTTCCTCGTGGTGGATCCCTCGGCAGAGTGGATCGCGCAGTCCGTCGAGATCCGACGCCTGCTGGAAGTGCCCACCACGTGTCGTATCGCGGAATCGGTCACCGTCGAGCAGCTCATTCCTCTGAGGCGCAAGGCGAAGCAGATCCTCGCTCACGCGCGCAAGGGGGACCTGCGGGGATTCGTCGAGGTCGACTACGACTTCCACCAGGAACTCACCGGGCTATGCGGGAATCCCATGCTGACGGAGCTCGTCGAGGACCTCCGCTCACGGGCACGGATCCACACGATCCCCTACATCGCCGGTCTGGGTCTCCTCATCAAGACTGCCCAGGAGCACAGCCAGCTTCTCGATGCGATGGAGGCGCGCGACATGCCGGAGGTAGTCCGCGTTACGGAGTTGCACATGGGTTACGCGCTGGCGTCGCAGACGGAAGAGGCGGTCGAGGAACGCTCGAGGTCTCAGGCGGTCCGGTAAATACCGCGTTTCATCAGTAACGGTTACGTAACAGGTCTTCCCCCATTCGTCGAAATCAGTACCATTGCACATATTCGGTAGCGCAGGGTTAGCGCGCAGCGATCTGGAAGGTGAGCACATGTCCCGTGGCACACGAGTAGCGATCGACGTCGGAGGCACGTTCACGGACGTCGTCACGCTCGACGGAGAGTCCGCTGCTCTCAAGTTCGACAAGGTGCCCACCACTCCGAGCCATCCCGAAGAGGGAGTGCTCGACGGCTTCGCCGCCAGCGGGGCTCCGATGCCCGATATCGAGACCTTCATCCACGGCACGACCCTGGGGTTGAACGCGTTGCTCACTCGCCGAGGGGCGCGCACCGGAATCGTCACAACCAAGGGGTTCCGCGACGTCTACCTCCTGGGACGCACGGATCGAATCCCGATGTACGACTTCAAGTACCGCAAGCCGGCCACACTGGTGCAGCGGCAGCACATCGTGGAGGTCGACGAGCGCCTGGATTTCGAGGGAAGGGTCCTGACCCCCTTCGATGAGGAGGGTGCAGCGGCGGCCGCGCGGGCGATCCGTGACATGGGGCTGGACTCCGTCGCGGTGTGCTTCCTGCACTCTTACGTGAACCCGGATCATGAAGTCCGCATGGCTGAGATCCTCAAGGCCGAAGCGCCCGACGTCGTGGTCACGATCAGTTCAGACCTCTCGCGGCAGCTTCGTGAGTACGAGCGCACCAGCACCGCGGTGCTGGACTCCTACATCAAGCCAATCGTGCGCAGCTACCTCGACAAGCTCGAAGGCGTCATCGCCGAGCGTGGTTTCGCTGGACAGTTCCTGATGACCCGATCGGGCGGCGGCGCGATGACGGCCTCCTCGGCGAAGGAGGCGCCCGTCAACCTCATCCTCTCCGGCCCGGCCGGAGGGGTGCTCGGCGCCTCCTGGTTCGCCAAGGCTGCGGGCTACCCGAACCTGATCACCATCGACATGGGCGGAACGAGTCTCGACGCCTCGCTCGTCGTCAACGGGGAGCCGTTCACGTACTTCGACGCCTCGTTCGAGGGCCTGCCGATCAACCTGGCTTCCCTCTACATCCACACGATCGGTGCCGGGGGCGGTTCACTGGTGTGGATCGACGAAGGCAACCACCTGCAGGTCGGTCCCTCCAGCGCAGGTGCCGATCCTGGTCCCGCGGCCTACGGACGAGGCGGCGCGGACGCCACGTTCACGGACGCGGCTCTGCACGTGGGCTACCTCGGCAACGACATGGCCCTTGCTGGCAGTCTCACGCTCGACAAGGGTTTGGCATCGGCTGCGCTGCAGTCCAGCGCGGACGCACTGGGGCTGCCCGTCGACGATGTTGCGCGCGGCGTCCTGCGGATCTCGACCACCAAGATCGTGGGAGCGGTGCGGGCGATCACCGTGGAACTGGGGCACAACCCGGCCGACTTCGCACTGCTGTCGTTCGGCGGCGGCGGAGGACTCGTGGGCGTCGATGTCGCCCGGGAACTGTCGATCAGGACCGTCATCATTCCGCCGGGTCCAGGTGCGTTCTGCGCCTTCGGAATGCTGATGGCAGACGTACGGCACGACTTCTCCCGCACCCGCATCGGTGCACTGAACAAGCTCGACCTAGCAATCGTAAACACCGACATTGCCGAGATGCGCGCCGAGGGCGAGCAGATGCTCTCGGCCGAGGGCTTTGCCCCCGAGGCGCAGGAGTTCGCCGCGACGATCAACTTGCGCTACGAGGGCCAGGAGCACAGCGTGACCCTCCCGATCGAGGGACATGTGGATGCCGCCGAGGTCGAGCGGTTGAAGGAGGCGTTCGACGCTGCCCATGAACGCTCGTATGGACACACCATGCCCGACCCCATCGAGGTCGTGGCGGTCCGCATGAGCGCCATCGGCCGCCAGGATCCACCCTCCCTTCCCGTTCTCGCGAAGGGCGACGGCCAGGCGGTTTCGCCCCGCCTGAGCCGGAACGTCATCCAGGTGGACGGCTCGGCTGTCGAGTACGCCGTGTACCACCGTGACGACTTCACGCACGGTGACGTCATCACTGGTCCGGCGGTCATCAGCGAGCACACCGGAACGACTGTCATGCACGCAGGCGACGTAGCCACCGTCGGGCCCTACGGCGAAATCGTCATCTCACTTGCAGAGGGGAAGTGACCGTCATGGTCGACTCGATCACTACCGAGGTCATCCGCCACAGCATGCTCTCAGCCGCGCAGGAGATGGCCCGCAACCTGTGCCGCACCGCCTACAACACCATCGTCTACGAGATCCACGACTACGGCATCGGCCTGCACGACTCCGAAGGCAACACCATCGCCGAGGCCCCGGGCATCGCGATCTTCTCGGGTGCGAACGACTTCGGCATCCAGAAGACCCTCGAGGAGATGGGCACCGGCGACATGTTCCCCGGCGATGTCTTCATGCTGAACTACCCCTACTGGTCCGCCGCCCACACCCTCGACGTGCTCGTGTTCTGCCCCATCTTCGCCGAGGAGAAGTTGCTCGGCTTCGCCTCCTGCCGTGTCCACCTTCTCGACCTCAAGCAGCGCGACGCCGGCTATGTCCTGGACTCCACCGACATGTCACAGGAGGGCATCTTCTTCCCCTCGGTGAAGCTCTACGAGCGCGGCAAGATCCGGCAGGACATCTTCAACATCATCCGCTTCAACAGCCGGTTCCCCGAGCGCACGATCGGCGACCTTCAGGCCGAGGTCTCCGCCGTGCACACGGGCGACGTCCGCATGCGGGAGATCGCGGAGAAGTACGGCGTCGACGTGCTGGTCGCCGCCATGGAGGAGATCAGCGCGCACGGAGAGCGCCTTTCACGCGCCGCAGTCGCCAAGCTCCCCAACGGATCATGGTCGGCGCTCGACTACGTCGACACTGATGGAGTGGATCTCGATGAGCTCATCGAGATGAAGGTCACGGTCACGATCGAGGATGACCGGATGATCATCGACTGGACGGCAACCGACAAGCCGGCCAACGGTCCGATCAACGTGCCCATCGGCCTCACCATCGCTGCGTCGCGTCTGGCCTTCAAGTCGCTTACCACTCCCGACACAGTCATCTGCGCCGGCAACTTCCGCAATCTCGAGGTCCGCACGACGCCGGGATCACTGATGCATGCACTGCCGCCCATGCCTACCTTCACCCTGTGGACCGGACTCCTGGCGCCAGAGGTAATCATGAAGGCCCTGGCGCAGGGCCTGCCCGACGTCGTGCCCGCCTGCTCGGGTGGCGACGTCTGCGACGTTATGGCTCTCGGCGTCAACCCACGCAACGGGGCCGGCTGGCTCGAGGCGACGAACGACGCCGTCGGCTTCGGAGCCCACGCGGGTGGGGACGGCGAGGACGGCATCATGCACGTCACCGAGCCGGGATGCCGAAACAACCCGATCGAGGTGCTCGAGAACAAGGCGCCCATGATCATCGACGAGTACGGCTACCGACCGGATTCCGGCGGCGCAGGGAAGAACCGCGGAGGCGTCGGCGTCGTCCGTGCTTACCGGTTCCTGGCTCCGACCGATGCCATCGTCATCAACTACAAGACGAAGACCCAGCCCTGGTCCGTCGCGGGCGGCAACAAGGGCGTCAAGAACACCGTCCTGGTCGAGCCGGGCACCGAGCAGGAACGCGAGGTCGGCTGCAGCTACAACAACTTCGGCACCGGCGGCACCATCACCAACTTGACCGGCGGCGGTGGCGGCTGGGGCAATCCGTTCGAGCGCGACATCGAGAAGGTCGTCGCTGACGTGGAGCAGGGTTTCGTCTCAGCCGAGGCCGCGCGTAGCGACTACGGCGTCGTCGTCGACCCGCTCACCCTCGAGGTCGACCAGAGCGCGACGTCGGACCTGCGCGGGAAGGCGTTGGCGCGATGATCGTCTCCGTCCTGCCCTTCAAGCTCAAGCCAGGCGCGGTGCCCGAGCTGGGGCAGGTCTTCGCCAGCAACCGGATCCTCGAGACCGCCATCCAGGTGGAGGGCTGCCACACGCTCGTGCTGGCTAGCCCCGACCTCGCGGGCGACGAGGCCTACGTCCTCGGCCTGTGGGACGACGACGAGGCCTATCAGAGGTGGATGGATCACCCCGATCGCGGCGCCGCCACCGACGACCTGCTGCGACTCGTTGCAGGCGACTTTGACCCCACTGCCCCAGCTGGGAAGTGGCAGGTCCTGCGCGCTATTCACGACGCTGAAGCGGCGTCGGGCGCGGCAGGCACCTGAAAGAAATGGAGCCGCAGGCTCATGGGAACAAGAGAGAGGAACACTTGTGAGGATTAAGAGTGCAGCAGCATTTGCTGTCGTGCCCGTCTTCGCTCTTGCACTGGCCGCCTGCGGCTCGAGCACGAGTTCGGAGACAACCAGCAGTGCGGCCGCTGAGGCGACCGCTGCGGTGTCCGCGGAGGCGTCTGCAGTAGCTTCGGAGGCTGCGTCCCCCGCAGCCGAGAGCGCCGTCAAGAAGGTCGCCTTCTTCGGCTTCTGGAAGTCGAACTCCTTCACGCAGGCCGTCCTGGCCGGCGTCCAGGAAGCCGCCGATGCCGCCGGCATCGAGGTCGTCGACCTGACCACCGCCGAGTACGACGGCGTGGCCCAGATCAAGGCCGTGCAGGACCAGACGGTCAAGGGCGATGCAGAGATGTACGTCGTTCTCGCTTCCGACTCAGTCGGCATGGCCACAGCTGCTCAGGAGGCGATCGACGCCGGTGTCACCGTCGTCGCTGGCTTCACGCCCCTCGGCCCGGATTTCACCACCCTGGAGCCGCAGGTCCCCGGCCTCGTCGTCGTGGGCGAGACCCCAGTCGACAACGGCAAGGTCCTCGCAGAGATGGCCATCTCGGCCTGCGCAGACCTCGATCCGTGCAACGTCGCCTACCTCGAGGGCCTCAAGGCCCTCCCGCTCGACAACGCCCGCACCGAGTCCTTCGTGGCGACGTTGGCCGAGGGTGCTCCCAACGCCAAGATCGTGGCTCAGGTCGAGGGTGGCTACAGCCCCGACACTGGCAAGAAGGCGGCTCAGGACGCACTGCAGGCGAACCCCGACATCAACGTGATGGTCGGCTCCTCGCAGGCGATCCTCGGTGCACAGGGTGTCGTCGACACCGCCAAGGTCAAGCTGATCGGCAACGGATCCTCGAAGGAGGCATTCGACGCCGTGAACGCTGGCGAGTGGTACGCGCTGTACAACATGGATGTCAATGGAATCGGCTCGAAGTCTGTGGAGAATGGCCTTGCGGCCTCGGCAGGAACTCTCGACAACTTCGCGTTCAACATCCAGGAGCTCCGCGATCCGCATGGCACCAAGGACGTCATCGCTGAGTACACCCCGACCTACTCCGATCTGGGCTGACATAGCCTCCTAGGACTGGTCACATGACAACCACGACGGCAGTGGAGGTGGGCACATGAGCGCCTCCACTGCCGTCGTGTCTGTTCGCGACATGGTGAAGACATTCGGGGCCACACGAGCTGTCCGCGGTGTGACCCTCGAGATTCCGAGAGGCTCGATCTTCGGCCTCGTGGGTGAGAACGGTGCGGGCAAGTCGACCCTGGCCAAGCTCATGGCAGGCATCGAGTCTCCGGACAGCGGAGTCCTGACGATCTCGGGTCGCGAACAGTCGTTGCGTGATCCGCACGAGGGCATCAAGGCCGGCGTCTCGATGATGGCTCAGGAGATCATGCTCGTCCCTGACGCGACCGTCGAGCAGAACGTCCTGCTCGGAAGCATGCCTCGTCGCGGACCGTTTCCCAACCGCAAGGAGATGCGGCGGCGCTACGCCGAGCTCGTCGAGTTCACTGAGTTCGACCTTGACTTTAAGGCGAAGGTTGGCAGTCTGCGAGTTGCTGACCAGCAGAAGGTCGAGATCATGCGTGCCCTCTCGCAGGATGCGGACATGATCATCATGGACGAGCCGTCGGCCGCGCTGACGACGGACGAAGTCGAACGACTCCATCACTCGATTCGCGAGATAGCGCGACGCGGATCCACCGTCCTCCTGATCTCCCACTTCCTTGAGGAAGTGCTGGCCCTCACTGATCACGTCGCGATCATGCGCGACGGCGACCTTGTGCGTGTGGGACCCACGAGCGGGGAGACGGTAGACAGCCTGGTGGCGAGCATGGTTGGGCGTGCGCTGGACACGGACTACCACGAGCCGAAACCGCAGGCAGACGGTCCCGTGCGACTGTCCGTGTCTCATCTCACCCGGGCCGGCATCCTCGACGACGTCAGCTTCGACATCCGTCAGGGGGAGATCCTGGGGCTCGCGGGTCTCATCGGCTCAGGCCGAAGTGAGATCGCGCGATGCATCTTCGGGGCAGACTCCTTCGACA
Organism: Actinomycetota bacterium; assembly: GCA_016717115.1. Taxonomy (GTDB): domain Bacteria; phylum Actinomycetota; class Actinomycetes; order S36-B12; family S36-B12; genus UBA10649. The sequence goes on along the minus strand of JADKGE010000010.1, from coordinate 47,015 downwards.
GCGGCGAGATCCACATCGACGGTGAGCTGGTGCGACCTTCGTCACCGCACGAGGCGATCGCGCAGGGGATGTTCATGGTCCCTGAGAGTCGCAAGGAGCAGGGCCTCGTCCTCGGGTCGTCCATTTCCGACAACCTTCTCCTCGCCACGCACAAGAAGCGTTCACTGGGTGGCTGGGTGTCCAAGAGAACCCAGTGGGCCGCCGCCGAGAAACTGGCCCAGTCCGTGGACCTCAGATTCAACAGCGTCAAGCAGGCTGTTGGATCGTTGTCCGGAGGCAACCAGCAGAAGATCCTGTTCGGCAGGGCGGCTGAGGTGAACCCTCGGCTGCTTATCGTCGATGAACCCACGCGTGGCGTCGACATTGCTGCCAAGCGAGCGATTCACGAAACCCTCGAGGAGATGGCCGCAAGTGGCATGGCCGTGCTGTTCATCTCGAGCGAGCTTGAGGAGGTGCTGGGCGTGTGCAGCCGAGTGCTGGTGATCCATCGAGGCCGAGTGCAGGCCGAGTTCAAGGCCCCCTACGACGAGGAGAAGGTCATCTCCGCCTTCTTCGGACAGAGTGGACTCCCGCATGATTGAGCGCATTCGCAACTACGGGATCGTCGGCGTCTTCGGCCTCCTTTTCGTCGTGCTGGCCTTCACGTCGCCGTCGTTCCTGTCGCTCCAGAACGGAGCGAACATCCTTGATCAGTCGTCGGTGCTCCTGATCCTTGCTGCAACCACAACGGTCTGCATCATCGCCGGGATCTTCGACCTGTCAATCGCCGCTGTGGCGACGGCGTCGGCGATCATGACGGTCAACGCCATCAACGCGGTTGGACTCGTGGGGGGTGTGATCCTAGGAGTGCTCTTTGGTGCCCTTCTTGGGTTGATCACCGGTGTGGCGATCACGAAGACGAACGTCAACTCCTTCATCGGCACGCTCGCGGCATCCTTCACCTATCGCGGCCTTGGGCTGATCCTCGCTGCTGGCGGACTTGTCACCATCGAGAATGAGCAGAGCGCCCAGACGCTCCGCGATGTGATGGAAGGCAAGTACTTGGGCCTCAAGGGCGCCGTGTGGATAGCGATCGGGTTCGTCATCCTTGTCGGTGTCGTCCTGGCCTACACCGTCTGGGGCAAGAAGGTGTACGCGGTGGGCGGAAACTGGCAGGCCGCTCGGTTGGCGGGAATCCGGAGCAACAGGGTGCTGATCTCCTGCTACGTCCTCTCAGGAATCGGCGCGGGCGTGGCGGGCGTCATCTACGCCGGCCGGTATGGCACAGGAGCCACCAACGCGTATCCCGATTCGTACGCGTTCACTGCGATCGCGGCGACGGTTGTCGGCGGTGTCAGCATCTTCGGAGGTTCGGGTGCTGTCTGGCGAGGCACCCTCGGGATCCTGACCTTCGCTCTCATCGGCAACGGTCTGAACCTGCTGGGCGTGGACACGACCTACCAGCAGACCATTCTGGGCCTCCTGATCTTCGCTGCGGTGGCCGCTGACCAGGTTTTCCGCCGAAAGAGCGCCTGAGCGGATTCCTGGTCGAAGTCTGGGCAAGGGTGGCTTACTAGTAGCGCTGGCGGTAGGCGCCCGGGGTGATGCCCAGGACGGTGCGGAACTGGCGGGTGAAGGAGCTCTGGTCGTAGAAGCCGCACTGGGCGGCGATGTCCCCAAGAGTGTGGTTCGTGGTCAGGATCAGGTGTACTGCATGCTCGATTCGCAGGCGCTGGATGAGCTGCCGCGGTGAGAGGCCGAGCGTTCGCCGGCATAGGCGTTCCATCTGTACGGGGGTCAGGCCCGCCAGGCTCGCCAAGGTTGGGACACGCCATGGTCTGCCAACATCGGCTCGAACCGCCACGATGGCGGCTGCCAGCCCGCCGTGGGCACTTTGGAGCTGCGAGTTCAGGTCGATGGATAGGGCGGCAACCCCCAGGATCTCGTCCCTGTCCAAGACAGTGGACTTGCCGGTGACGTACCAGCCCGGGGTCCCATCGGCCCGGACAATGAGCTCGAGGTGGGACCTCAGCGGGCGGCCGCTGGCTAGCACGGATTCGTCCTGCGCGGCGTAGGAGTCAGCGAGGTCGGGAGGGAACAGGTCATGGACGGTGGCACCAAGGATGCGTCGAGGATCGCGGCCCAGTCGCAGACTGAAGCCCGCATTCACATAGGAGTATCTGCCGTCCAGCCCCTTCAGGGAGCCCATCAGCTGCGGTACGCCGTCAACGAGGTCGATGAACAGTCGCCCTGCACTGCTTTGTACTAATTCGACTCCCACGACAGCAGCATCGCACAAGACAGGCGGCCGTTCGCGCGCTTGACTGCTCACCATGACGGCGACCGGTGACGCCCCGACCTCCCTCGACGACGCGCGCCTGATCGCCGAGGCGGAGCGGCTGGCCGTGGGCTTCCTCCTAGCGGCGAAGCCCACGCGGGCGGAGGCAGGGCGGGCGCGGCGGCTGGCCAGGCTGCTTGCCGATGACGACGGTAGGGACCTGCTGCTCGATCTCACCGACCAGGTGATGAGAATCCGCGACCCCGCGCGGTCAGCGAGGCGACTGCATGACCTGACTTCGGCTGGTGTCCCCGCCTCGCTGGGGACCTTCGACGGCTCCGGCCTGCGGGCTCTGGGCGCCCTCGCGCCTTTGGGTCCAACGACGGCGCAGCGGCTGGTCTCGTGGCGCGTCGACCGGGATACGGCAGGCGTCATCCTGCCCGCGGATGATCCGGCCTTCGCCCGCTACCTGGCCAGCCGAAAGGCGGATGGCTTCCGTCTGAACGTGAACATCCTGGGCGAGGCGATTCTCGGGGACGACGAGGCCGACGAGCGCGCACGACGCGTTGAGTCACTCATCCGCCGGGCGGACGTGGACTACGTGAGCGTCAAGATCTCTGCCATCTGCGCCAATCTCGACGTGCTCGCCTGGGACGACTCGCTGGCCCGCATCGAGGAGCAGCTGACCCGCCTCTACCGTGCGGCGCGACGTGCCGCTCCTCCCACCTTCGTGAACCTTGACATGGAGGAGTACCGCGACCTGGAGCTCAGCGTGGCGGCATTCATGAGGGTTCTCGACCGCGACGAGTTCATGGACCTGTCCGCCGGCATCGTCCTCCAGGCGTACATCCCCGACTCCCATGACGCGCTCGAAAGGCTGTGCGGCTGGGCCAACGAGCGGGTGAGTCGCGGTGGTGCCGGAATCAAGATCCGCATCGTCAAGGGGGCCAATCTCGCAAACGAGCTCGTCGAGGCCGAGCTCCACGACTGGCCACTGGCCACCTACCCGAACAAGCCCGACGTCGATGCCTCCTACAAGCGGATGCTGGAGCGGGCGCTCGACCTGGGCGATCCGCAGGCCGTCCGAATCGGAGTGGCCAGCCACAACCTGTTCGAGGTGGGCTGGGCACTGGCACTGCGCGACTCCCGCCCCGACGGGCAGCGGATCGAGATCGAGATGCTCGAGGGAATGGCGCCACCACAGGCCCGGGCAGTTCGCGACGCCGCCGGCGAACTCCTCCTGTATGCACCCGTCGTCGCCCGCGCCGACCGCGAGGCCTCCATCGCCTACCTGTCGCGACGCCTGGATGAGAACGCCGCACCGGAGAACTTCCTGAGCGCCCTGTTCGACATCACCCCGGACTCCCCCTCATGGCATGAGCAGGCACGGCTCTTCCGTGACGCCGTCCGACACCGCACCACCGTCTTGACTGCTCCCCGCCGAGTGCAGGACCGCACGCACCCGTCAGCGCCGCATGCTGCGGACGGCACCTTCGTGAACGCCGTCGACACCGACTTCACGGTTCCTGCCAACCGAGGCTGGATCACCGAGGCCCTCGCTCGCACCGAGATCCCGGCACCCACGGTCATCGACGACCCGGCCATGATCGACCAGATGGTTGAGCACGGGCTGCGCGCCCAGGAGGAGTGGGCTGCCACGCCGTGGGCCGTGCGTCGCCGAGCCCTGGCGGCCATGGCTGACGCCATGGAGGAGCACCGGGGGCAGACGCTGGCCATCATGGCGCGAACCACCGGGAAGACGATCCGTGAAGGCGACCCCGAGGTGTCGGAGGCGATCGACTTCGCCACATATGCCGCTCACCTGACCGTGGCGCACGAACAGCTCGAGGGCGCGGGAGCCACCTGGACCCCGCACAGGCTCGTGGTGGTCGCGGGGCCTTGGAACTTCCCCTACGCGATCCCGGCCAGCGGCATGGTTCACGCACTCGCTGCTGGATGCGCGGTCATCCTCAAGCCGGCGCCCCAGGCTCGACCGGTGGCAGCCGCTCTCGTGCAGCACCTGGTATCCGTGGGCGTCCCGGATGGGCTGATCCAGTTGGCCTGCCCGCCCGACAACGGGGTCGGGCAACGGCTGATCACCCACCCACACGTCGACCTGGTCATGCTCACGGGCAGCTACGAGACGGCTGCCTTGTTCACCGGCTGGCAGCCGCAGCTCCGCCTCCTCGGTGAGACGAGCGGCAAGAACTCCATGATCATCACCCAGGCCGCGGATCTGGACCTGGCCATCAAGGACCTGGTCAAGTCCGCCTTCGGCCACGCCGGCCAGAAGTGCTCAGCTGCGAGCCTGGCAATCATCGAGGCACCCGTCTACGACGACCCCGCCTTTCGCGTGCGCCTCGCTGATGCCGTGCGCAGCCTGACCGTGGGCGAGGCCGCAGATCCGGCGACCATGATGGGGCCGCTGATCGAGACTCCGTCGCCGAAGTTGGAACGCGGCCTGACGACATTGGATGCCGGTGAGAGCTGGCTGGTGAAGCCACAATGCATCGACGCCGAAGCCAACACCTGGAGTCCCGGAGCACGAGTCGACGTGCGTCCGGGCTCGTGGTTCCACTTGACCGAGTGCTTCGGCCCAGTGCTCGGGCTCATGCGCGCACCGGACCTGGACACGGCCATTGCCTGGCAGAACCAGGTCGAGTACGGATTGACGGGGGGCATCCACTCGCTTGATCCGCTCGAGATCGAGACCTGGCTGTCACGCGTCGAGATCGGCAATGCGTACATCAACCGACACATCACGGGCGCCATCGTCCAGCGACAGCCGTTCGGTGGATGGAAGAAGTCGTCCATCGGCGCCGGCGGCAAGCCCGGCGGTCCCGGCCACCTGGACTCGTACGGCACCTGGACAGCGCCGCTCGTAGAACCCGACGCAGCTCGTTCCGACTTCCAGCAGACCTGGACGGCGTACTTCGGTGCCGAGCACGATCCGAGCGGAATGGAATCGGAGGCGAACATCCTGCGCTTCCGACCAGTTGATCGTGTCGTCCTGCGGGTGGATGACCCCGACAGCCCGCACGCGAGACTTCTCCAGATGGTCGCCCAAGTCACGGGTGTGGACATCGAGATCAGCGCAATAGCCCTACAGGACGACGATGAGTTCGCGAGCTATCTGGGCACATTGGCCAGGCGAGGAACGGTGCGACTGCGATTGCTGACAGAAGCGTCCGACTCGGTGCACGCCGCCGCGTTCAGCGCTGGCATTGCCGTAGATCGTGCCCCAGTGACCGGAATCCCCATGATCGAGTTGCGGCGATGGGTGATCGAACAGGCGGTGTCGCAGACGCTGCACCGGCACGGACGCCTGCTACGCCGCTGAGGCGGGGACTCGGCAGTGACGTGGCTACGGAAGCCCGGTCCGAAGCTGCCTGCCTCAACCGATTGCGTGAAAGACAGTTGTATCGCACTCAACGTCGGGTGAGGCTCTTTCGCGTGACGGGGTGCGTAGAACATTCAGTGCTGCCAGGCTTCTGGTGCAGGGCGGGTTCCCAGCGACCCGCAATGCGAAGCATCGCCTGTCCGTGGCGTAGCCCTTTCGGTAGCCCTTTCCATGCGGTTCTCGGTGGTTCTGGGTGGGTCCCGCTGACACGGAAATCGTTCGTACGCAATGATTTCCCTCATAGTGCGAGGGGCCCTCGACAACCTTTTAATCCGTAGGTTCGGGGTTCGAGCCCCCGGCGACCCACTCAAAAGTCGTTGCGCTGCAACGACTTTACGACGGTGTGAGGGGCCTTTCGGTAACCCTCAGGTGTCTAGTTTGTCACCATTCTCGCTCCTGTCTGGCCCTTTCATTCCTTGAAGTGTTCTTGCACCCGTGTTCGTGTTGGCGGCCATCGTCAACGTGCCTCTGGGTTCCTACTTGGTCAACGCGAACGGCCTCCGCCGTGTGACACAAAGCGAGTTGATGGAAGTGGAGGATGCAGTGGCCACGTCTCACTGGTGGATGAGTCGTGGTCGCAGCGAGTTCGGTGCGCGGATGTAGTCAAGTCGGCCAGGGCCACAATCCGGACTCGCGCATGCAGCTCTCGGCAGACTCCAGTAGTGGCTCGGCCTCGGGGCCGAGTCCTTCCAGGATCGCGGAGCGCCAGGCGCCTGCGGTCATGCCCTCAGCCGATGCTGCCGCGGCGAGCGTGGCCAGGTGCTGTCGGTGCGGCGGGCACGATGAGAAGTCCAGGCCCTCGACGGAGTTGCGCGGATCCGATAGCGCTTCCTGATGGGTGTCCAGCAGCGCCTGGTGGATCTGGGTCAAGTCCAGCATGGTGCACTCACTTCCCGTCGAAGTCCTGAGACTGGCGCAAGGGCGCCGGTCCGTACGGATAGGTTCCACCACCGCCGCTCAGGGGGCATCGGTGACGCGCAGCAGGCCGTGCGCGCCCTTCTCGGCGTCCGACATGACGTGCGAGACGAAGGGGTACGTGCCGGCCTCGGGGAGGACGAGCTCGACGAACCCGCCCTGCGCGGGGAACAGGCCGAGGACCTGCGAGCCGCCCGTGCCGGGGAGCAGCTCGTAGGCGCCTTCCCGGTAGACGGTGTCGAACTGGCCGCCGACGACATGGAAGGCAGACCCGACGTTCGGTCCGGCGGCGAGGACCCAGATGCGTACCCGTTCGCCTACGGTGGCGGTCAGCGGCTCGTGGTCGTACTGCATCGGGTAGCCGTTGAACGCGACCAGGTCGTGCAACCCGGCCGCGATCTTCTCCGCGGACGCCGTTCCCGCCGGCGGCCCGAGGTAGGACTCGGACTGGACGAGGACGTACTCGCGGTCGACGGGCGCGAGGTCGGGTGGGTCGATGATGACGGCACCGAACATGCCATTGGCGATGTGCATGGACATCGGCATGGTGGAGCAGTGGTACATCCAGATCCCGGCGCGGGTCGCCGTGAACCGGTACTCCAGCGTCTCTCCGGGGGCGATAGTGCGCATCGGCCCGTCAGGCGCGAGTGCCCCAGCGTGGAAGTCGATGGAGTGACCGATGCTGCCGTCGTTCACGAGCGTGACGATGAAGGTGTCGCCGACCTTGCCGCGCAGGACGGGCCCGGGGGCGGTGCCGCCGAACGTCCATCGGGTCTGGCGGATGCCGGGGGCGACCTCGGCCTCGACCTCGGTGACCACCAGGCGCACCCGGTGCACGCGGGTGGCCGGGGCCGGGGGCAGGCGCGGGTCGTACGTCGCGGCGTCCGGCCCGGGCTCGGCCATCAGGTCGATCTGATCCGCGGTGACGGTCGTGTCGCCAGGTGCGCTGTCGTGGCCATCGTGCCCGGCCGGCATCTGGTCCGCGGCTGCGAGTGCGGCGTCGGTCCCGCCGACGGCCTCGATGCTGAGCACCATTCCCATCTGACGGTGGCCGGCGACCGAGCACCAGCCTTCGAGGGATCTGCCGACGAGGCCGACGTCGATCGTCGCGGTCTGTCCCGGTGACAGTCGGGGGGTGCGCTGGCCGGTCTCCAGGACGAGGTCGTGGACGTCGTCCCCACTGTTGACCACTGTCACGGTCAGGGTGTTGCCCGCGGGGACCTGGATCCGTTGGGGGGTGAAGCGCATCCCCTCGATGGTGACGGTCACGGCGGTCGTCTCCCCGGTGGGGGTGACCCCTGCGGATGCGGGGGCCGCGGACACGGCTGCGGCGCCGACGGCTGCGGGGTCGTAGGCGACGCCCCCGACAACGGCCAGCAGGACGATGGCGAGGGCGACCACGGCGCCGCCGCTGTGGTGGCGCGTGGCCGTGTGACTGTCGGCGGTCGTCGGCGCGGTGTCGCCCGGGCTCGGGCGCAGGCTGTCGGCGATGAGCAGGATCGTCCACCCGACGGCGACGAGCACGAGGGTGGAGGCCAGCACGCGGACGGCGCTGGGGGAGGGCAGGACGCAGACGGTCAGCGCCGCGTTCAGCATCACCAGGCGTGGAGCCATCGCCCGGTCGACGCGGGCGGTGCGTCGTCTCATCGCTGACGGGCCGCCGCCCACCATCACCGGGACGAGGTAGCTGAGCGAGCCGAGGAGGACCTGCAGGACACCGCCGATCAGGGCGGCGGCCACCAGCTGCCCGGCGATGCGACTGAGCCCGTCGGCTGCTCCGCTGACCAGCGGGATGCCGAAGGCGATCAGCGTTCCTGACAGCCAGACGACACCGGCGAGGGCCGACCACGACGCGAAGACCGCCGGGGGACGCTGCCGCATCTCGGTCACCATGGGCGCGACGGTCAGCCCGATGCCGATCAGGTAGCCGGCGACGCCTGCCGCGGCCAGCAGGTCGAGCCCGGTCAGGGCTCCTGCCGTGGTGACGAGCGTGCCGCCGATGAGCAGGGGGAGGGCGCGACGCGCCTGCCGCTCGGCATCGGGTGCCAGGCGGGTGTGCAGCATCGTCGGCCAGAGGGTCACGAGCGTTCCGAGGATCGGCAGGCCCACCCAGCCCAGGAGGTTGATGGTGACGTGGCCGAGGAGCAGCTGCGAGTAGGTGGTGGCGTCCGAGGTTCCCCGCGCCATGAGGACGCCCAGTGCGATACCCGGGATCAGCAGCAGTCCTGCGGCGACGTAGGCGCGGACCGTGAAGGCGAACCGGCTGGGGAGCGCCTGGCGCAGTCGGATCACCAGTGCCGTGACGTGCGCCGCGACGGCAGCCGCGATGGCGAGAGCCCCGACCGTGGTGATGGCGGGGGCGTTCATCAGCACCCCGGCGACGACGCCGAGCGCCCCGAGGTTGGCCGTGATGATCCGGACTGCCTCGCCCCGGCGCGTGGGTGCCTGCGGCGCGCGCAGGACGGCGACGCTGAAGTGCCAGCTCCATACGAGCAGGGCGGTCGTCACCGCGCCCAGCAGCAGCAGGTGCACCATGAGCCAGGTGGCTGCGGGCAGCTGGCGGTGCATCGCTGCGGCGACGGCGGCGGCGGTCAGCCAGGCGAGCACGACGGCTGAGGTGCGGATGTGCCAAGCGGAACGGCTCATCGTCGGATCACCAGGATCGCGGCCATGGCGACGAAGGCCAGGAGCGCGGCGACGTTGCCGGCCCCGCCGGCCTGCCAGGCCCAGCCCGCCCCGCGGACGTCGCCGGCCACCCGCAGGAGCAGGGACAGCTGCAGCGCGGCCGTGGCCAGGTAGAGCACCGGGCGGTACGGCAGGGGTCGGATGAGCACCGCCGGCAGGATGATCGGCGCGTGCGCCAGCACCATGGACATGGCGAAGCCCAGGCCGATCGCATGCACGACGACGTCGTAGCCCGGGCCGTCAGGCTGGGGGCCGAGCGTGAGCCAGGTGAGGCCGGCAAGGGCCAGCCACGCCATGCCCAGGAGGAGGTTGACCGCGGTGTAGCGGGGCAGCCCGACGGACCGGATCGTGCGCGTGGCCACGTCGAAGCGCAGGAGCCACAGGACGGTCGCCAGCAGCGACGCGCCGAACAGCTCGCTGCCGGGTGTCGGCCATAGAAGAGCCGCGGCGCTGGTGAGCGCGACGGCCACGGAGACGAGCAGGAGCGCCCGGGCGGCACCGGGCGGCGGAGAGGCGACGTGCGCGAGCTCGAGTCGCTCCCCCGCGATCGTCAGCACGAGGAAGCCCGCGAGGAAGGGGAAGAGGGCGCCCGTCGGCACCTGCGCGAGCCACAGCAGTCCCGCGCATAGGGCGAGGAACGCGCCCAGCCACTGGATCGCGAGGGCGGTCGATGCTGCGCGGCGCCAGACGGCGCCGTAGATGGCGACCAGGATCCCGAGCCCGATGCACTGGACCGCCAGTCCCACATTCAGCGGCAGGGGCGTGACGAGCAGCAGTGCCCCGACGCCCGTGGCGAGGGGGGCGCCGTAGGCCCAGGCCTGCCTCAACGCGATTGAGCGTTCCAGCGCGATCAGGGTGCCGAGGAACCCGACGATCATGAGCTGCCCGTGGACCTCGAGCAGCCGCTCGGTCGTGATCGGGGCCGGCAGGCCCAGGAGCATCAGCGCAGCCGAGAGCCCGAGGAGCATCGAGGCCCCACCCAGCAGCAGCAGGGCGAATCGGCCACGCACCCGTGTGCGCGGGCCACGGGTGCTGCCCCGGGGCGTCGTCAACGTGGAGACGGACTGACGTCCGGGATCGGCCTCGTCAACGTTCATGGTCGCCGCGCAGTCGTGGCGGCAGCCAGTCGCAGCCGGCAGGACCCGGGGTCGGAGAAAGGCCGCAGGTCGGCATCGGCAGGGTCTGCGCCGAGTGACTGGAGCAGCCCGCCGACCAGCCCGCGGTGAACCTGGCAGACCACGTCGGGGTACTGACGTGCGACATCCAGCAGCGGGCACTGGGTGAGGCGCACGGTCGTGTGCCGTCCATTCGCTACTGGGGCGAAGCCGAGCGCATCGAGGATCGACACCACGGTGCGGCGGGCATCCGCTGCGGACGTGTCACCGAGATGCCGATCGCGGGCCTCCTGCCGGCCCCACTCCAGGCCAGCCGCGTACGCATCGTCTGCTGGCTGGCTGCTCGTCCGGACGATGTGGGCCGCCAGCGCACCCGCGAGCGCGCCGTACTCGCGCACCCGCCGGTCCGGCTCCTGACGGTCCGGGTTGGCGCGGTAGTGCCAGCTGGGACGGCCCCGACCGTTGCCCGGTGCCCGCTCGCGTAGCGCGAGGCCGCGCTCGGCGAGGTACTCCAGGTGCAGGCGAACCGTGTTCACGTGCTGGCCGAAACGCACGGCGACGTCCTCGGCGGAAACGGGGGAGTCCAGCTGCTGCAGCAGTTCCAGCACCCGCGCACGCGGTCGGGTCAGCGCGGCGGCACCGTCGCTGTGACGGGCCGGAATCGGCCCCTGATTTAACACAGTAGGTACTGTAGTAATGTCACAGGCCTGGACACCAGCCGACCCCAGCGAGGAACACATGAGCGAGTCCTTCACGACCATCCCCGTCACGGCAGTGAGCACCGGCTGCGGCTGCTCCGACGCCGGGACGCACGCCGACCCCGTGCTCGACGCGCGCACCATCCCCCATGCCATCCGGCACGGTGCGATCTTCGGGGCCCTTGACTCGCTCAGTGGCGGGGGCGCCATGGTGCTCATCGCGCCGCACGATCCGCTGCCCCTGCTGGAGCAGGCGCGCAGCCGCTATCCCGAGGGCCTGACGGTGGAGTACCTCCAGAGCGGACCGGACGCCTGGCACCTGCGGCTGGCGCGGTAGCCCGGTCATGTGCTCCTACTGCGGGTGCCGGACGAACACGGTCATTGCCCGGTACTCCGCGGAGCATGACGAGATCATCAACGCGATGGGGGTCCTCCGCCGGGCCGCGAGTGCCGGCGACCGCGATGGTGCCGGCGTCGCCGCCCGTGACCTGGCGGTCCTGCTGGATCCGCACACCGCGAGCGAGGAGCGGTCCCTGTTCGCGGAGCTGCGCCGCGATGCGGAGTTCACCGCTCATGTCGACGGGTTGTGTGCCGAGCACCGCGGGATCGACGCCGCCCTTGCCCGCGTCGTCGAGGGTGACCTTGCGGCCGCGGGGATGCTGGAGGACATCCTGAGGCGTCATATCGACAAGGAGGAGAACGGGCTGTTCCCTGCCGCCGTCATCGCGCTCGACGGGCCGGCCTGGGAGCGCGTGGTGAGTGCCGCGTGATGACGTGGCATCCGCTGTGCGACCTCGACGCCCTGGCCGTCGGCACGCCCCGAGGCGTCCGCATCGACCGCGTCGGTATCTGCCTGGTCCGCACCGCCGACGAGGTCTTCGCGGTGCACGACGAGTGCACCCACGGTGCCGTTCCGCTGTCCGACGGAGACGTCGACGGGCACACGATCGCGTGCTGGATGCACGGATCGCGATTCGACCTGCGCACGGGTGCGGCGCTGAACCTGCCCGCCACCGAGCCTGTGCGCACGTTCCCGGTCCGTGTCATCGACGGCATCGTCGGGGTCGACGTGCCCTGACCGGTGTCACGCCGGCGCGCACTGACCCCGACACGACAATCGAAAGGCACGCCATGGAAGCCATCTCCCTCCCCACGCTCGTCCAGGAGCACCTCACGATCGCCCGGACCGCCAGCAGCGGACGCAGCGCCCACACCGTCTTCGGCGGTCACGACCACAGGCTGCGGCAGACACTGATCGCACTTGCTGCGGGCCAGGAGCTGGCAGAGCACGAGAGCCCCGGCGAGGCGACCATTCACGTCCTGGCGGGCGCCGTGGAGCTGACGACCACGACGGACTCCGCCCTGCTGGCCGCTGGAGACGTCGCCGTGATCCCGGACGAACGCCACGGCCTGCATGCGCTCGAGGACTGCGCGGTCCTGCTGACCGTCGCCCAGACGCTGTAGCCACCACGACCAACGCACCAATTAGTCGTCCGTCGCCATCGGCGAGGTTGTCTGTCGTGGTGGGTACCCTTGTGTCATGTCGATCCAGGCCGTTGGGGATGCCGCCGTGGCGGCGCGTTCCATGCTGTCGGGGGGCCCTGTGTCGAGTGAGGACCTGTGGCGTTTCGGGGTTCTGCAGTTGCTGGACGACTACGAGTCGGTTCACGCCCGTGATGGCGTGGTCGCCGCGGCCCGTTTGATGGCCGAGGCCCCGGAGCCCACGGGTCACTCGGGTCTCGATGCGGCGTTCGCAGGACTGGCATGCTGGCTCGCGGACCGCGACGGGTGGGACGCCCCAGCGTGGGCGCGTGCCGAGGAGCGGGTAGCGCGACCGTGGTGGTTCGTGTCGACGTCCGCCTACGGCCGTACCTGGGCCATGGTGCAGGCCCCGGGACAGTTCCGCATCCGCGGGGTGTTCATCACCGATACGGCCCTGCAGCGCGCATGACGAGCCTGGACGCAGCGGGCATCAGCAGACTTCTGCATGCCCTCGACGCGGAGCTCGCAGCGAGGGGCACGACCGCGGATGTCTACCTCGTCGGCGGCGCGGCGATCGCGCTGTCGTTCGATGCGGCGCGCACAACCCGGGACCTCGACGCCGTGTTCGTTCCCACGACCCAGGTGAGGGCCGCAGCGGAGGCCGTCGCCCAGGCGAACGGCCTCGCCGGCGACTGGCTCAACGACGCCGTGAAGGGGTTCGTCCCGCCCGGGACCGACGCGCACCAGAAGGTGGTGTTCGAAACGCCTCACCTGCGGGTCTGTGTCGCGGGCGCGGAGCACCTGCTGGCGATGAAGGTCGCGGCTTCGCGGGTCGAGCAGGACCGAGGCGACCTGGTCCTGCTGGTCCAAGCCTTGGGATTGTCGAGCGCGGACGAGGCGATCGCAGTGGCGCGCGCCTGCCTGGGACCGGGCTATCCGATTCCGCCTCGGGCCCAGTACCTGCTCGAGGAGATCTTCGAGCGGCAGGCCAATCCGACGGATCCGCCTACGCGCGTGCGGCCACCTGTCGAGCATGGCCGAGGTTCGCCTGACACCGCGCAACCGCCTCGCCAGGACAACGGCTTCGGGCTGTCGTGACTTCGAGGGCAGCTCAGAATGAGAAGTGATCTGGCCCTTACATGGCCCTTTCATGCTCGGTGCGCTGGCCCTTTCTTGACGGGCCTGGGTGGTTCTGGGAGGGTCCGGGTGTGCCGGAATCCGTTGCAATCGCTTGATATTCGGCTCCCAACGGTGTGATCGGGAAGGCTTTTAATCCGTAGGTTCGGGGTTCGAGCCCCCGGCGACCCACTAGAAAGTTGTTGCGCTGCAACAGGTTTCGGGCTACAAAGAGACAACGGTCGTTGTCACTTTGGCGAGTTGGCCCTTTCCCTGGCCCTTTCTTTGGCCCTTTTCTCTTCAACCTACGGATAATCAATCCGCAGCCCATGTGGAATCCGCAGATTGCGGCATCGTGCGAGTCGTCATTGACAGTAGGAGATGGGCGAAACGACGGATTCCGCACGGGCATCTCCGCGACCCCGGCCGTGAGGCCAGAAATTGCCGAAGACGGCCCGAGCGTGCGGACGCGTAGTCCGTAGGTTCAAGGTGGCTCCACGTCCTCGGTGTGGAGGGAATCGGACATCACGGATCGGACGCGGTGGGCGCTCGGTGCGTGATCCACGTGAGTGCGGCGGGCGTGGATAGGGGGTTGCTTCTGCTCTCGAGACGAAGCGGCGGATCCGCGGCAGCGGCTGCCAAGGGCGAGTCTCCGCCCCGGCGACGGATTCGGAGTTGGCCTAAGTGCCGAGGTGTGCCTCGACGCGGCCTGCGGTGATTGCGTCGGTGAGCGCGGAATGGTCCCGTTCGTTGAGGTCCGCGTATGTCTCCGCGAAGTCGGCGATGGCGTTGTCGAAGCGGTCCCGTCCACCGAGGTAGGCAGCGATCGCCACGCGATCACCGGATCGGGCGTGCGCGCGAGCCAACGTCTGACCGCAGACACGGCCGTAGAGGGTCATGGCGTCGGGTCGCATCTCCTCGATGACGGCAGAGCCCTTTCCGTCGCGCAGCTGGCGCAGGTAGAAGTCACGCGGTACCCCATCGATGCCCGACACGTGCTGCCAGCCGAGGAAGATGTCACTGCTGGCCTGCATGAGTTGCTGACCCGTGACGACGCGTTGGCCTTGGTTCTTGAACCCGCTCGGCTTCGTGAAGCCTGAGAGGACGGACGACTGTGCCTCCTTGGCCTGCAGGAAAAGCGGATCACCGCCGTTGAGGCCCTCGAAAAGAAGGATCCACGCTCGCGTGCCCACGCTGCCGACGCCGACGACCTTGCGCGCGACCTGCGACAGCTTGAACTGCTCGAGGAGGTGACGTCGATCCCACTGCAGGGTGCGCCGATACGAGCGGACTAGGCCGCGAAGTTCGTCGTACGTTGCTGCCGCCGCGTCCTCAGAGACCAACTCTTCGATCGGGACAACAAGGGGCGGTTGGCTGATGATCCGGTGTTGCCCGTCGACTAGTCGGGTGAGCTTGGAGAGCGCCTGGACGCTGTCGCGCGTGCGTGCCTTGTCGAACACTGCTTGTGCCCTGGCTGTGCGTCGGGCACCGGCCTGCCTGCTGATCTGGGTCATGAACTCGTCCATGTCGAGGGAGGAATACCAGACGGCCATGTTCCCTTGGCTGGCGAGCGAGCGCATGGACTGCCGGTAGGCCGATACGCAGCCGGTCACGACGGCGCGTCGCTTCTTCGCGGAGAATCCATTGGCGCGTCCCGCTACCGCGAGGCTGGCCGCCAGGCGCTTGAGGTCCCACTCGAAGGGGCCAGGGTGCGTCTCGTCGAAGTCGTTGATGTCGAACACCAGCCGACGTTCGGGTGAGGCGTAGACGCCGAAGTTGCTGAGGTGGGCGTCCCCGCACAATTGAACGTTCAGCCCCGAGTTCGGTGTCGACGCAAGGTCCGAGGCCATCAGCAGTGCGGCTCCTCGGTAGAACGCAAACGGTGAGCTCGACATGCGGCCGTAGCGGATGGGGACGAGGTCAGGCACGCGGCTGGCGGCCTGCGTCGCCAGCAGCGCGAGGGGGTCTGCGCGTTCGCGGACGTGGAGGTCGGCCTGCCCGGCCAGGGGAGCACGGGTACGAGCGGCCTTGCCCGAAGCAGCGCGCTCAGCCTCGCTCCGGTGGGTCACCTTGGTCGCAGGTGCAGTCGGTCCGGCGCGCTCGGTGGACTGGGGAACCTGAGCGGGGTTCGTGTTTGGCTCTTGCGTCATGGTGCTGCCTCTTCCGTGGTGGGGTTGAACGGTCAGACGTATGCGCCTCGGCGAAGCCATCGCAGCGCCATCGATCCCCACAGCGGGGGAAGGTAGAAGGTGACGAGGCGGAAGGAGATGGCCACCGAGATCGCGATGGAACTGGGGATGCCGATTGCTTGTAGGCCGGCGGTGATGCCGGCTTCGGTCACGCCGACCCCGCCCGGCACGGGCATGAGCCCCGCGAACAGGCTCACGGCGGTGTTGATCAGGATCAGCTGGGACATGGCCGCGTGCTGACCGAAGGCGGCCAGGCACAGCCCGAGGACGGCGGCCTGCACGACCTGACCGCCGAGGTTCCCTCCTAGCATCTGAGCCACATTCCGCGGATGGCGCAGCACGGCCAGGGCCCCGCGGGCCTGTCCTGCCTGGTCACGAAGCGCTGACAGCGATCCTCGGACGCGCCCGAGGTATTGGCGCCGCAAGCGGGGGACTACCAGGACGATCACGACCGATATCAGGGCGAGCGCCAGCATGATGGTGAGCGCCGACGGGTCTGAGGACGTCGAGCTCGAGGTATCCGTGGTGCTGGACCCGGTCGACACGGGTTGGGTGAGCCCGGGGAGGCTGGATAGGGAGATCCCTATGAGGAGGAGGCACTGGACGACGAAGCCGCTGAAGCTGTCGACGATGCCGATCGAGACGGCGGCTCCAGACGCGACTCCGAAGCTCTGGAAGAAGCGGACGTCCATCGCGATGCGTGCTGCCGTGGCGGGCAGCACCAGGGCGATGAACTGCAACGCGTACTGCAGCATCAGCACGGGCAGGTAGCGCAGCGAGGCCGTCGTTGCGCCGAGCGTCGAGAACCCGAAGAACACCTGAGCCAGCGGTGCCACCACCAGAGCGGCCGCAAGCCATGCCCAGTCGGCCGATTGGAGGTCGGCCCAGATCTCGCTGAAGTCGACGCCGGACAGCGCGCTGATCAGTCCATAGGTCACCAGGACGATGAGGGCCGCCTGCGCGAACGACCGGACGGACACGCGGCGAACCTGCTCAAGTTCGGGTGCCTCGGCTCCCGTCACCGAGACAACGCGGTCGCGCAGTACTGCCAGGTCCCACTCACCGGCACTGATGCTGGCCCGGGTGGCGCGATCGAGGACGGCCGGCTGCAGGAACGGCAGCAACGCGACCAGCCCGGCGTCGCCGAGCACCCGCTGCGCAGAGGCGACCGCCCGATCGGCCCCGACCACCAGGGCCGTCGCGGCCATCAGCCGGGCGCGGTCGAACATGAGGTCGCGAGGCTCCGCCGCGGCACGCGCCTGGGCGAAGTCCATGAGCGTGAGCAGGCCGTCCTGGTCGAGAACCAGGCGAGTGCCGTCTATGCGCCGGTGGGCGATCCCGGCGTCGTGCAGCGTGGTCATGAGCTGCCACGCCTGGTCGAGGAGCGCGTCGTGGGCGTCCTCGGGTGCGAGGTCCGCCAGCGAGGTGCCGGTTGGCCCGCGCGTCACGAGGAGGCAGTCACCGTCCGCCGACCGTCCTGCCACGACGACGGCGGGCACTCGGACGCCCGCGCGCTCGGCGAGCACGGACATCAACGCTGCGTGCTCGACCCGGGCCAGCCGTGTGGTCCCGATGCTCAGGTGCTCGCCGCGCCGGGTGGCAGTGGCCCAGCTGGAGGCCAGCAGCTGGGAGTTCCAGTCGTCGCGGCCCAGGACGCTGATGGAGAGCGCCTCACTCCCCGGAAGGCGTGCGGAGTAGGTGGCGGCGGCCGACGGGGTCCGCGTGTCGTCGATGACATCTGCATCGTCGATGCCTAAGTCGGCGAGTGCCTCCGCGATCCGGGTGGGGGAGGGGTGACCGCCGGGTGACCCGACGAGCAGGTGCGAGAGTGCCGCGGCCGACACCCCCAGCAGGAAGCCGGCCAGGGCGCCGATCGGATAGGCGATGCCGATCGCGACAGCGCTGACCGCCACGACGCCGAGCAGGACGCGGCCGACCAGCCGAATCGGATAGGCGAGGTGCGGCGACGCTGCGGTGATGACTGCCGTGATCACCCCGACCCTGACCGCGGTGTAGACCGGCGGGGACGTGTCGGTCCACAGGGCCGCCCAGGACCCGTCCCAGGTCGTCCCTGCGAAAGCTCCGGCGAGCCCGGCGACCGCGAAGGCGATGAACGCGGCGAGGAGGAGCAGCGGCCCCAGCAGGCGACGATGTGGCGTCAGCATGGGCACGATCACAAGCACGACAGCCCACAGGGTCGCTGTCGCATACCCGGCAGTGAAGGTCCAGGTGAGCCACGATGGCAGGGCCTGGATCGCTGTGGTTAGGGACTGGTCGATGGTCGACGGACCTGGGGCAACCGCGGCCAGCAGCAGGAGGACCAGCACGCTGATCGTCAGCAGTACGCCATCGGTCGGCCGTCTGCGTGCCGGCGCACCGGCTTCGGAGGAGTACCACCGGAATGACCGAACGCGCAGCCGGGATCGCGGCTGGCGTCCTGCGGCCTCGACGGCCATGGCCCTCCCTGCGTGGTGCCTGACACGACGCCACCGCGGCGCCCTCGCTAGGTGCTGGTGTGCGCCTAGCGGCGGGGTCCTCGGTCGTCTCGCCGATCGTCGCGACGATCCTGCCGCCGGTCCACGCCGTTGCTGACGACCTTCGCGGTGCCGACGACAGCAGCGGTACGCGCTACAGGAGCGCCCACGACGCCGACGCGTCCTACTCGTCTGGGGCCAAGTGGCATGTCAGTTCCCTTCCGTTGCGGCCTCGAGGGCCAGTTCGGCTTCCATGGATGCAGCGATTGCCTGGAGCGGGATGCGCCCCGTGGCGACGAGTTGGCCTCCTGCGTGACGTGCGGCGGACGCGAACGGCGCTGCCCACGTGTTCTCCCACACCAGTACGCCGGCGACGGTTCCTGGCTCCATCGCGGCGGCGAGCATGTCGACGTCGTCAGCGGCGAGGATCTCCGCGATGTACGACTCGAGCTGCCGGATCTCGTCCAGTCCTTCGATGTCGTCGATCTCCATCGCGTCGATGGATCCGTCCTCGTTCTTGATGATGATGAGCAGGTCCAGGATGCGGATGATCCCGGCGTCGGATAGGCGAGCGAGCTCGGCGGCCATCTCGCCGGTGAAGCTCTGCTTTCCTGCGGGGAACTCGATGACCAGATAGTCGACGGGTCCCATGGTGTCGAGGTCTGCGGCCTCGTCGGTCATGTCGTTCCTTTCGTCGGTTGGTTGCCTCTCGTCGGATCCTGCCGAGTGCTTGCGCTCAGTGGATCCTCCTGATCGGATGAACGGCGGGGCACGTTCAGGCGCTCTTCTGCGTAGGTCCTGTGGTGTTGCTCGCGGACCACTTGGCGCCGTCGTCTGCCAGTTGCTTCTTGAACGCCTCGAGGCAGGCACCCGACAGGAACTCGTCGACCGTGCAGTTCTGGCCCTGCGGCGCGGTAAGGCCCATTCCGTTGAACTGGGTGACCTGGGCACTCGGCGGATTCTGGGGCAGTGGAAGTGACGCGTCCGACGACTGCGGGCACGGTGCGCCCTGGGTCACGGCGTTGGCGCTGAGGGCGTTCTCCCACTGCTGGTTCTGGCCCTTCTCGCGGACGACCAGGAGGTTGGGAGCCAGTGCGGTCTGGACCCCGCTCTTGAGGAGGTTCCAGCCGTTGGCCTGGACGACGGCATCGATCTTCTGGATCTCCTCCGATGACGCCGTGTTTGGGTACAGCACGATGGTGGCGCTGCCGTCCTCGTTCTGCTTGATCTGGCGGTTCCCGATCTGCGAGTTCTTCACGGTGCCGAGCGCGTCGAGCTGCTTGGCGCCGCCGTAGATGACGACGCTGTAGAACTGCACGTCGTCCTGCTCGGACGTGTTGAGCGTCGACTCGTCTGCACCGGAGTAGTCGGGGAATGACGGGACCTGCGGGATGTGCACAAGGGAGAGGACGTCGTTCGGCAGGTTGGCCATGACATATCCACCGCAGGCATCGGGTGGGTTGCCGGCCGGCGGCGCCGAGTCCACATCAGCGAAGGGAGCGTGCGACGCCACGTCGCGGTAGAACTGGACCTCCGTGACGACCGGGGACGGCGGGAACTCCGAACCGATGCTGCCCGAGAAGGACCCCGTCTGCACGAGGAAGTGCGGGATATCCGTGAGCTCCTGCGCGGTGGGAACCGGTGCGTCCGCGAACGTCACGATGGGGCTGTTCGTCTGGGCGTCGTACCACAGCTTCGCGGGCAGCACGCTCTGCGAACTGCAGTTGTCGACGGGTGCGTCCGTCAGCTCGCCCGTGGTCGCGTCGGTCAGGTAGGCCTTGATGGTCGGAGTCGGCGTGTCCGTCGGCCCGCCGTAGCCGAACCGGTCGTAGTCACCGAGACCGTCGTTTGCGAACGACCAGTAGCTGCGGCTCACGATCACCACGTCGGGGGTCGTCTGCGAAGACGGCAGGAGGGCGACGTTCTTGCCCTGGTTCCGCATCGAGGTCACGACGCTGTCGGGGGTATCGCTGGGCATGAGGTAGAGGGTGTAGCGGCGCTCGGGGGCGAGGATGGGGTTGCCGTCGACGAACGGATTGGTCGACCCCTCATCGGGAGTGATCGCGCTGTCGGAGAACTTGAACAGCGGCACGCCCTTTGCGGTGTACAGATACCAGGCCATCCAGTTCGAGTAGGGGAAGTCGCCCTCGACCACGTAGGCCCAGTCCGCAGTGGCGTCGGTCAGGTGCTGTCCCGCAGCGGTGTAGCCCGCCGAGAAGCTCGGCTGGATCGGATAGAAGTCCGCCGTGGAGGCGTCGAACACCTGGGGACACACGTTCCCGCTGACAGCGGCCACGGGTGCTGCGCTATTGGAGCCCGACACCGTCCCCTCGGGGGCGGACGTTGAGGGCGTCGAGATGGGTGCACTGGTGGTAGGCGTGCTGCAGGCGGTCACGGCCAGCAGCACGGTGGCCGAGCCGATGATCCAGCGCTTGGGGCTTCTCATTGCATCTCCTTGACGGCCGAGGGTTCGTGAGCTCGCCGGGCGTTGCAGGCGATGAGGGCGGCGACCTCGTCGGGCCGGTCCTCCTGCAGGTAGTGCTTGGCCCTCATGACCCGCAGCCAGGGAAGATGGGTCGCCTGCAGCATCGGGAGGCCGAACCTGCGCAGCGACAGGATGGGGTCCTGCCCTCCCCAGGCGACATCGACGGGGTAGGGGACGAAGCGCCGGTCCACCACGTCGTGCCACGGGCCGACGTCCTTGTGCCGCAGGGTGCGCATGATGCGCAGGTAGGCGGCGCCGTCGTCAGCGTCGAGGAGAAGTCGGCGGTGGACGTCGATCTCCTCGGCCGTCAGCGTGGACGGGTCAGCGATGCCGACACGGAGCATCAGTTCACGGAACAGACGCGGTGAGGTGAGGACCCCTCGGAAACGGCTCGAGAACCGCCCGTAGATCTCGCCCGGGAATGGAGCGTGGTCCATGCTGAGCAGGGTGTTGAGCACGGTCAGCGACAGCACCCGCTCGGGAGCAGCCAGAGCGGCCTGGAAGCCGATGGGTCCACCGGCGTCGTGAACGACGAGGTGGTACTCGTCGATGCCGAGCGCGTCGATGGCCTCTGCGGTGAACTCGCTCAGCCCCCTGATGCTGTAGTCGATGTCGACGGACCGGTCAGCAAGGCCAAGCCCCGGCAGGTCGAAGCACAGGGCACGAAAGCCCTGCTCGGCGAGTCGGGGGATCACCTTGCGGTAGAGGAAGCTCGACGTGGGCAGGCCGTGCATCAGCACGACGGTCTCGCCAGAGCCCTGCTCGCGCACAAAGCTGTTGATACCGGCCGCGTTGAATCGGCGCCCCGCGATGCGGTGGGCAGCGAGCGTCGCATCGACTTTCTGGGTGTCGATCACGTTCGCCCCCGTCGGGTGGGTTTGCGCAGGAGAGCAGGTCTCCCTGATCCCATCCGACCTGGTGGCGTCGCGCGTCATCCCAAGCGGATGAAGCGGCGCAGCGGAGGCGAGTCAGTCTCTGTGCCACTACCCGTGGGCGGGCGGCTCGACGAGTCCGAGGACTGGGCCTTGAGCACTGCGTCGGTTCGTGACGACACACCGAACTTGCGGTAGATGGACAGTGCATGCGTCTTCACGGTGGTCTGCGACAGGAAGAGGCGCTCGCCGATCTGGGGGAAGCTGAGGTGGCTCGGCAGGAACTGCAGTACTCGCAGCTCGGCCGAGGTCAGCGCCGCACCGGACCCTGAATCGATCGCCATCGACTTCAGGGCCGCACGCGTGTCCACGAGCATCGACTCGACGAGTGTTCCCTCGAGGTCGGGCGTCATCTTGCGGGAGGCCTCGTTCGCGAGGATGCGGGCGGTGGCCCCGTCGCCGAGCAGCATGGCTGTTCGCGCCTGGATCAACCTGCCGGTGACGGCGAACCAGGGGGCGATGGCGGTCACCATGCCGCTGAGCCGTCGTGCCTTGGCGAAGGCGGCTTCCGCGGCGTGGCGGTCACCGTTGACTGCCAGCGCGAAGGCCTGGGCGGTGATGGTGTGAGCCGACGTGGCCAGTCGGTCGAGGTGATGTCGCTCGATGAGGTCCACCGACCGGGTGATCTGGCGCAGGCCAGCGCCACGGTCGCCACCGAGGATCGCGAGGACGCCGAGGAAGGCGAGCGAGTCGGCCTCGATAGCGGGGACCTCGAGCGCGATGGCCCATGTCTCGGCTTGGACGATGCTGTCGCGTCCTTCGTCGAGGCGGCCCAGAAGCGTCAGCGCAACTCCGCGCAGCCACGCGGTCGGCGGCCGGAACCCCGAGTCGGGGGGAAGCCCTCTGAGCGCGTCGCCGCTGAGGGCCACGACATCGCTCAGAGATGTCCCGATCAGCACAAGAAGGGTCGCCAGCGACGCGGCGTAGTCGTCCGTGGCGACGTGCTGCCTCCAGTCGCGGCCGGCGTGGCCCTCCGCCGCCAGTGCCCAGCGCTGCATCCGGGCGCCGTCACCTTCCTGCAGCGACAGCCAACTGGCGGCGAGGGTCAGCCAGCGCTCCTTCTGAATCTGGCGGTCCTCAAGGTCGGCGAGCCATGACCTCAGGCGGTCCGGCCGGCCGGAGCCGATGCAGGGCAGGATTCCGGACCAGACAAGTGCGCCCGTGAGCTCCAGGTCTCCCGAGCGCTTCGCGTGCCGGATGGCCGAGTCGAGCTCGCCCTGCTCCGCCTGCCAGCGCGCGGCCCTGGCATGCAGGAGCGGAACGGACTCCGGGTCGGCGGTGAGCAATTTCGTCTGCAGGCAGTCAGCAAACAGATGGTGGTAGCGGTATCGCGGAGGTCGCCCGTCGAGTTCGAGGACGAGCTGGATCCGTCGGGCGAGTTCCTCGAGCACCGCACTAGCGTCGACGCGCCCGGTGACGGCTTCGCACAGCGGGCCGTTCAGCTCGTCCAGGACTGAGGTGGTCACCAAAAAGGAAACATCGTCGTCGGACAGGTTGTCCAGGACCTGCGTCTGGAGGTAGTCGCCGAGGAACCGGCGGAAGTCCCCTGTCGTGACGCCATGGCCGTCGCGCCGCGCGAGGGCGGCGAGGTACAGCCCCACCGCCCAGCCTTCGCTCTTCTCGAGCACATCGGTGAGGGCTGGCCCGTCGATGGAGGCACCGACGTCGGCGAACACGCGTGCCGCCTCGGTCTTGTCGAGGGCAAGGTCGCGTACTTCCACGAGCCTGCCCTGGGTGCGGGTGCGCGCCAGCCACGCCGGCGTCGCGTCGCGCGTCAGGAGCGCCATGGTTGATCCGGAGGGCACTCCGTCGTGGACGGCTTCGAGCAGTTGGTGGCAGCCGGGGTGCCGCAGCAGGTGAGCGTCGTCCACGACCAGGACGTACGGTTCGCTCCGCGAGGCCGCCAGTTCGCGGATCGCCGGTAGGAGCACGGCCGAGAACTCCGGTTCGGTGCCTGTGACGGCGGCTCGGGTCCGCGGCGCCGGGGGACCGAGGGCCTCGAGGGCGTTCACCAGCACGATCCCGAATGCGGCGGGGTCGTCGAGGTGGGGTGACAGCGGGATGGTTGCGTGCGGTCGGGCGTCGACCGCGGCCCATTGCGCGGCAAGCGTCGACTTGCCCGATCCGGCGGCTGCGCTGATCACGACCACGGGTGCAGCGGACGCCTCCGTTAGTGCGGTCAGGAGCCGCTGGCGAGGCACCCGAATCTCGCTGGCTCGTCCGTCCACGTTCACCTCCCTTGGCGGCCGAGTCTAGGGGCGCGGCGTGAGGAGGTCGGAGGCGCGCGAATCGGACAAGTCATCCGATCGGGAGGACGCGCCCGGGCGCCGCTGCCACGAGCCTGTGCCCATGTCACATCCGTTGGGGACGCTCGTGCCGCCGTGGATGCGCTCCTACGACCGGTCGTGGTTCCTTCCGGACGTCATCGCGGGAGTCACTCTCGCCGCGGTCGCCATCCCCGAGTGCATGGGCTACACGTCGATCGCGCAGACGCCCGTGGTCACCGGCCTGTACACGGTGATCTTCCCGACGCTGCTGTTCGTCCTGCTGGGTTCCTCGCGGCTCCTCGTGGTCGGGGCGGACTCTGCGACGGCGGCTATCCTCGCCGCTGGACTCACGTCCGCGGCCATCCCCGGTGCCACCCCAGGCAGCTCGGAGTGGCTTGCGTACACGAGCTTCATCGCCCTGCTCTGCGGCGGCCTGCTCGTCCTCGCGCGCCTATTCAAGCTCGGGTTCATTGGGGACTTCCTGTCGGCTTCGGTCCTGATCGGATTCCTCACCGGTGTCGGAGTGCAGGTGCTCACCGGCCAGATCCCGGATCTACTGGGCATCCCCAAGGGGACGGGCAACTGGTTCCAGCAGCAGTGGGCGTGGATATCCAACCTGGGCAGCATCTCCTGGCCGACCTTCGCCTTCGGCCTCGGCACGATCCTCATCATTCTCGGTTTCAAGCGCTTCGTTCCCAAGATTCCCGGAGCCATCGTGGCGGTGGTCCTGTTCATCGGTGTCTCGTCGGCCATCAATGCCCAGGCTGACGGCGTGGCGGTGATCGGCCCGGTTCAGGGCGGCTTCCCGCCGATCGGGCTGCCCCAGGGAATCAGCCTGGCCAACATCGGGATCTGCCTGAGCATCGCTTTCTCCTGCTTCGTGCTGATCATCGCCCAGAGCGCCGCGACCTCACGCAGCTTCGCCATGAAGAACGGGCAGAAGGTCGACGTGAACCGCGACATCCTCGGCCTGTCCGGCGCCAACTTCGCAGCCGGCCTGAGCGGCACGTTCGTCGTTAACGGCAGTCCGACCAAGACCCAGATCCTGAACGAAGAGAAGGGACGCACCCAGCTCGCCAACGCGACGATGTCCATCGTCGTGCTTCTCGTCGTGCTCTTCTTCACCGCCCTGCTCACCGACATGCCCAAGGCCGTCCTCGCCGGCATCGTCTTCCTCATCGGCTACGGCCTGATCGACATCACCGGATTCAAGCGCATCCGCGCTCGGCGCAAGAACGAGTTCATCGTTGCCCTCATCACGGCGATCACCGTCTGCGCTGTCGGCGTTGAGCAGGGCATCATCCTGGCGATCGTCCTGTCGATCCTCGACCTGATCCGACGCCAGTACAAGCCTGCTGACTTCGTCGTCAGCATCGACGACAAGGGGCAGAAGGTCTACCAGGCGGCCGCCGCCGGCACCCAGACCGAGCCGGGCCTCATCGTCTTCCGCTATGACGCCGAGCTCTTTTACGCCAACGCGAACCGGTTTGTCGACGACGTGGAGGCGCTCGTCGAGAACGCACCCGACCCGGTCAGGTGGCTCGTCGCCGACGCCACGGCACTGACGGACGTCGACTACTCCGCCGGGATCAGCCTCGGCGGGCTGATCGACTACCTGCACAACCACGACATCAGGTTCGTGCTGGCTGGCGCGGATCAGCAGGTGCTGGACACCTTGGAGGCGTTCGGTCTCATGTCCAAGATCGAGTCGGGTGACATCCAGCCCAGCGTTGGTGCCGCGATTGACGCCTTCCGCCTTGCGCGGACCTCATGAGCGAAAGGGAAATGTTCATAGCCATGGTCGACGAGGAACCCCCAATGGAAGACCTCTGGCGGCAGAAGTTCTACTCCACCGGCCTCGACGTCTCGTCGCGTGCCGGCTTCCTGCTCGGGGCCTATTACACGGGCCTGTCCCTCCAGCCGAACCTGCTGTCCCGTGGCACCCGGGACCAAGCGATCGTCAGTGGCGTCGCTGCGTCGGTGGGCTATGCGTGGGGGGTGTCGGCGCATTCCTTCCTGCGCTCGACTGCCGACCGACTTCCGATGGCCTCGCGTTCGCTCGGCGGCCGGGTGGTGTCCGGCGTCATCGTCGACGCGGCGGCTGCCGCGGTCGGCGCGGCCATCATGAAGGCGCTGCCGCCCCGGGAACACGAGAGCTCCCGGCGGGCACTCGCGAGGCTCGGTGGTGTCGGGCTAGCGGCAGCAGGTCTGGCGGGTGTCGGGGCGGACAGCCTCGAACCCACTCGGGGCCGGCCGGGGTTCCACGCCGCGGGCGCGGCCGCCGCGGTAGCCGCAACCGCGACAGGCTACGTGATGACGAAGCCCGGCAAGGCAACGCGCGGCGCATTGGGACCGGGCGACACCGAAGCACACGAGAACGTCGTACGTGAGGTCTCCACGCCGAAGGCGCTGCTGTCCGGCGTGGGAGTCACCGCGCTTCTCTTCGTCGTGGCGAAGGGCGAATCGTCGCTGTCCAGCGCGGTCGCGAAGGGCGCCGCCAAGACGCTCGGCGGCACGCCCGACGACCGTCGAACCATCGGTCGGTTGGTTGCGGCGACCGCGCTCGTCGGGGTCGGTTGGGCAGCCGTGAGCGGCGCTAGCAGGATCCTGACGAAGGCCGGTGTCGGCGTCGAGGCGGCGCACGAGAACCCGCCGGACATCCCCGAGGTCACCGGCGGGCCGGGATCCGCGGTCGCGTGGGTCGACCAGACCCGCGAGTCCCGCCGGTGGCTGACGATGACGCTGCGCCCGAGCGAGATCGAACAGGTGATGGGAGAGCCCGCGATCCAGCCGATCCGGGTCTATGCCCCGTTGCGTGCGGCCACCACTCCCGAGGAGCGCGCCAACCTGCTGTTGGCGGAGATCGACCGGACGAAGGCGCTCGAACGTCCGGTGTTCGCGCTGTTCTCCCCGACCGGCTCCGGATACGTCAACTACGTGGCGACCGAGACGTTCGAGTTCCTCACCCGGGGCAACTGCGCATCGGCGTGCATCCAGTACTCGGTCCTGCCGTCAGCGCTCTCGCTCACCAAGGTCGACCTCGCCACCCATCAGACGCGGATCCTCGTCAACGGGATCGTCAGCCGACTCATGGCGATGCCGGTCGAGAAGCGACCGAGGTTCCTGTTGTTCGGGGAGAGCCTGGGGTCCCAGGTGAGCGAGGAGATGTTCCGTGGCACCGGGGTCAGCGGACCCGAGGGCATCGGCCTTGAGGCCGCATTGTGGATCGGCACTCCCGCCTCGACGGTGTACCGCCGCGAACTGTGGGGCGAGCGCAGTGCGTCGGAGCCACCCCAGGTTGGCCCAGGCTCGTTCTACCTCCCGCGTGACGTCAGCGAATGGGCGACGCTCGCCGATGAGGAGAGGGCGCGGGTGCGGTACCTGCTCCTTCAGAACGGCGCCGACCCGGTGCCGAAGTTCGACCCGCCCCTGGTCTGGAAGCGACCCGACTGGCTCGGTCCAGACGACCTGCGCCCGCCCGGCGCACCGCGTAGGACGAGGTGGCTGCCCGTTGTGTCGTTCGTGACGACGTTCATCGACCTGCAGAACGCGCTTGTCCCCACCCCGGGCGTGTTCCAGGAGGGGGGCCACGACTACCGGCTCGAGATCCCCGAGGCGATGCGAGCCGTGTGGAGCCTGTCGGCCAGCGACGAGCAGATGGACCGCGTGCAGGAGGCGCTGCGGCGCCGTGAGCTCGAGTGGGAGGTCCGCCGGCGCTGGGAAAAGGCGCAGTCGACGCCGAGTCCGGAGCGACCCGCTGCCGAGGAGAAGGTCCTCGCTGACGTCTCCTCGTGGACAGGTCATGACGTGACGCGAGAGGAGCCTGCTTCAGATCGTCGGCATCGTCTGAATCACCCAACCGTACGAATCCCCGAAAGGTGCCCCATGTTCAACGACAACGGATCGTTCCTGCTCGCCCTGTTCGAGTTCTTCCTGTTCTTCGCCTGGTTCATGTGCCTGTTCTGGGTCCTGGGCGACATCTTCCGCAGCAAGGATCTCGGCGGCGGCGGCAAGACGTTCTGGATCATCTTCGTGATCATCATCCCGTGGCTGGGCATCCTCGTGTACGTCATCGCCCGCGGCAAGGGCATGCAGGAGCGCCAGCTCGAGCAGGCGAAGGAGATGCAGGCCGCCCAGGCCGAGTACATCAAGTCCGTGGCCGGGTCGGGGCCATCGGCGGCCGACCAGATCGCGTCTGCCAAGACCCTCTACGACCAGGGCGCCATCACGCAGGCCGAGTTCGATGCGATCAAGGCGAAGGCCCTGGCCTAGCCCGTTCGACGGCTTCGAGACGGTGCGCGGAGGCCCTGCATCCGTACACCGATTCGGCAAGACTGACGTATCGCACCCGACAAGGAGACTGTGATGGCCAAACCGTTCACCGGCAAGGTGGAACTGGACATCCGCGACTCGGTGCCCGATTGGGCGCCGTACCTCGCACCCAAGGCTGTCAAGGGGTCGCCAAACGTCCTCTTGATCGCCTGGGACGACGTGGGCTACGCCGCGATGGACGTGTTCGGCGGTCCGATCGAGACTCCGACGATGCAACGCATTGCCGCGCGCGGCGTCAAGTTCGGCAACTTCCATACTACGGCGCTCTGCTCGCCCACCCGGGCCTCGTTGCTCACCGGCCGGAACGCGACGACGAACGGCATGGCGACCATCGCCGAGTTCGCATCCGGGTTTCCCGGCATCTCGACGCGCATCCCGTTCGAGAACGGGTTCATCTCCGAGGTCCTCGCCGAGCACGGATACAACACGTACTGCGTCGGCAAGTGGCACCTGACCCCCGGCGAGGAGTGCAACATCGCCGCCTACAAGGGCCGCTGGCCGCTCGGCCGGGGCTTCGAGCGGTACTACGGCTGGCTGGGTGGGGAGACCAACTCGTACTACCCCGACCTCGTGCACGACAACCACCCGATCGAGCCGCCGGCGCGCCCGGAGGACGGCTACCACCTGGCCGACGACCTCTCCCACCGCGCGATCCAGTTCATCCAGGACGCCAAGACGATCGACCCGGACAAGCCGTTCTTCATGTACTTCGCCCCGCAGGCCGGGCATGCCCCGCACCTGGTGCCGCTGGACTGGGCCGACCGATACAAGGGCGTCTTCGACGCCGGCTACGAGGCCATGCGCCCGGAGATCCTGGCCCGGCAGATCGAGCTCGGCCTGTTGCCCGAGGGCACGGAGCTGTCGGAGATCAATCCGCACGGCGAGCCGTCGCGGACCGGACCCAATGGCGAGCCATGGCCGATGCTCGACACTGTCCGTCCCTGGGACTCGCTGAGTGACGACGAAAAGCGGCTGTTCGTCCGGATGGCCGAGGTCTTCGCCGGCTACATCTCCTACTACGACGACCGGCTCGGGCGGATCATCGACTTCCTGGAGCAGGCGGGTGAGCTGGACAACACGATCATCGTGGTCGTCTCGGACAACGGGTCAAGCGGTGAGGGTGGCCCCAACGGCACCTTCAACGAGTGGCGGTTCTTCAACGGCATCGCCGACACCACTGATCTGGTGTTGGAACACATCGACGAGTTGGGCACCCCAGCGTCGAACAACCACTACAACACCGGGTGGGCGTGGGCGTTGGACACGCCCTTCCCGTACTGGAAGCGCTGGGCCGGATACGAGGGCGGAACCGCTGACATGTGCCTTGTCTCCTGGCCGTCGAAGATCGCACCGTCATCGCAGATCCGCCATCAGTACGTGCATGCCGTTGACGTCGTCCCCACGATCTACGATCTTCTGGGCATCACGCCACCTGACGTGATCAACGGGTACGACCAGCTGCCGATGGAGGGAGAGAGCTTCGCGGCAGCGTTGACCGATCCGGACGCCCCCGCCAAGGCGACGCAGTTCTACACGATGCTGGGCCAGCGCGCGATCTACCACGAGGGCTGGCTCGCGTGCACGGTCCATCCGCCGCTGTCGGGCTGGGGCCACTTCGAGCAGGACGAGTGGGAGCTGTACCACTTGGAGGTGGACCGCTCGCAGTCGACGAACCTCGCTGCCCAGGAGCCCGAGCGGCTGGAGTCGATGAAGGCGCTGTGGTTCGAGTGCGCCGACCAGTACAACGGGCTGCCCCTCGACGACCGGTCTGCCCTGGAGCAGGTCCTCGCCGAACGGCCGCGGGCCGCTGAACCGCGCACCCAGTTCGTGTTCTACCCCGACTGCGCCGACGTTCCGGAGTCCGCCGGGCCGATGATTCCGGGGCGCTCCTACACGATCGCCGCGGGCGTCGCGTTCGACGAGCCGGAGGCCCAGGGCGTGCTGTGGTCGGCCGGCGGCGTGGCTGGCGGTCACAGCCTGTACGTGAGGGACGGACGGCTCCGATACACCTTCAACTGGGTGGGGACCTACCTGCAGGACGTGGTTGCTGACACCGAGCTCACGCCAGGGCAGCACGTGTGCGTCGCGGAGTTCGTGGCCACCGGCAAGAGCGACAATCCGCAGATGCCCGGCGCCAAGGGAATGGTGACGCTCTACGTCGACTCCGAGGTGGTGGGCTCCGGGGAGATCACGACGCAGCCGGGCTACTTCTGCCTCACTGGCGACGGGATCTCCGTGGGCCGCGACAGCGGATCGGCAGTCACCCCCGAGTACCAGGCGCCGTTCCCGTTCACCGGCGGCATGATCGACAAGGTGGTCGTCGACCTCTCGGGCGAGCGCTACGTCGACCACGAGGCCCAGGTCCGGGGATGGTTCATGCTTGACTGAGTCCAGCGCCTTGACGCTCACGGCTGTTCCACGTGATGTCGAAGCCGACCGGCGCGATCTGCAACCTGGATTGCGAGTACTGCTTCTTCCTGTCAAGGAGGAGCTCTACAAAGGAGATCGTCGTCGCGTTCCAGGGCGGCGAGCCCACGCTCATGGGCATCGACTTCTTCCGGCGCACCCTGGAGCTCGAGGCGCAGTACGCGGCGCCCGGGCAGCGGATCCTCAACACGCTGCAGACGAATGCCACGCTGATCGACGACGAGTGGGCCGCCTTCCTGGCGGAGAATCACTTCCTCGTCGGCGTCTCCATCGACGGCCCGCGCGAGCTGCACGACCGGTACCGAGTCGACAAGGGCGGGAAGCCCACCTTCGAGCGGGTGATTGCCGATCTGGACGCGCTGAAGCGCCACGACGTGGAGTGGAATGCCCTGGTCACCTTGAACGCCGCCAACGGCGACCGGGGCCGCGAGGTGTATCGCTTCCTGAGGAACGAGCTCGGGGCCTCGTTCATCCAGCTCATCCCCATCGTCGAGCATGAGGAGGGCGAACGGGCCAGCGCCCGATCCATCTCCGGGGCGCAGTACGGGCGCTTCCTCATCGACGTGTTCGAGGAGTGGGCACGCCACGACGTCGGCGACGTGTTCGTGACGATGTTCGACACCGCGCTCGCCCACTGGATGGGAATGGACCAGGCGGGCATGTGCGTGCACGCCCGCACGTGTGGCGATGCCGTGGCGCTGGAGCACAACGGCGACCTCTATTCGTGCGATCACTACGTCGACCCCGAGTACATGCTGGGCAACATCACCCAGGGGCGGACGCTCCTCGAACTGGTCGAGTCGCCGCAGCAGCGGACCTTCGGGCGGGCGAAGGAGGACACCCTCCCTGCCTACTGCCGGTCCTGCGACGTCCGGTTCGCCTGCAACGGAGGCTGCCCCAAGGACAGATTCCTCACCACCCCCGACGGCGAGCCCGGCCTGCACTACCTCTGCGAGGGCTACCAGCGCTTCTTCCGGCACGTCGACGAGCCCATGAACGTGATGACGGGGCTGCTACGTCGCGGCGCCGACGCCACGGGTCTTCGGGACTGGTACTCCGCTGCTGACGCGAAGCGGGCGCGGAACGACCCCTGCTCGTGCGGCGGCGGCCGCAAGTGGAAGAAGTGCCACGGAGCGCCCGTGGCCCACGACTTGATCCCATCATCAGCGATCAAGGGTCAGCAAGCCCCACTCAAGAGAGAGCCGCCACGTGAATCAGACTGAGCAGCACCACGGCACCGATTGGCGCGAGCTGGTCGCAGTGATCCTGCTATCCGTAACGGCGATCCTCACCGCGTGGGCAGGCTTCCAGTCCAGCAAGTGGGGCGGCGCGATGTCGATCTCCTTCAGCCAGGCGTCATCGGCCCGAATCGAGGCGGCGCGATCAGAGGGAGTGGCCAATCGCCGCTCGACGATTCAGGTCGGCCTCTACACGCAATGGCTCCAGGCCTCCGCGAACAAGGAGCAGGAGCTCATGGACTTCCTGGCTGCCCGGTTCCCCGAGCCCCTGAACACGTCATTCAAGGCCTGGCTCGCCACCGACCCGTTGACGAACCCCGACGCGCCTGAGTCACCCTTCGTGATGCCGGAGTACCAGATTCAGGAACTGGCCGACGCCGCAGCATCCGACGCCCGCGCGGACGAGAAGTTCGCTGAAGCCTTGGAGTACAACCAGCGAGGAGACAACTACACGCTGCTCGCTGTGGCGTTCGCGGCGGTCCTGTTCTTTGCAGCCATCTCAGGACGGATGAAGTCACACCGCTCGCAATGGGCGCTCTTAGGCATGGGGCTGGCGATCTTCCTCGTCGCCATGTCACTGCTCCTCTTCTACCCGAAGCTGGTGTGAAAGTTCCGTTGCATCGACGGATCTCCCGGTCTTGACGGTGTTCCAGCGATGACGTACCGCGACACTCACCTGAAGTTGGCCCTTACATGGCCCTTTCATGCTCGGGGCGCTGGCCCTTTCTTGACGGGCCTGGGTGGTTCTGACAGGGTCTGGATGGGCCAGAATTCGTTGCAATCGCTTGATATTCGGTTGTTCTGAGGTGTGATCGGGAAGGCTTTTAATCCGTAGGTTCGGGGTTCGAGCCCCCGGCGACCCACAGCCGAAAACCGTTGGTATTCAACAACTCTTGAGGGCATCAAACCCTACGGGATGAGTAGGAAATACCCAAATAGCCCGGAAGTTAGCCCGGAAAGAAGTCTTTCTCTGGGTCTGAGCGGGCCTCGACGGGCCTGCGTGGCACATTCTCGAGCCGAAGGAATTGAGCATCAGGCGTCGGGTGCGAACAGGTTCTTCGTGAGCATCGGGTAGCTGGCGACCCAGGCCTCCCAGAGCGCGTCGATGCGCTGATCGAGTGGCAGGCCGGGATCGAGGCGTAGACGCGCACGAGCGGCGTCCTGGCTGCGCTCGTCTTGGGCCCGTGCGTAGTACTTGTTCGTGGTGGTGATGTCGGAGTGCCGCAGAAGTTGGGCTGCGTCGTAGACGGTGCCGCCGCTGTCGACGATGACGCTGGCGGCGTACGCGCGCAGGTCCTTGACGTGAATGGCGCGCCGGCGTGGGTCGAGTGGTGGCAGTGTCAGGTCCCCGACGAGACCAGCGGCCTCGCGTGCACGCCGCCACACGCGCTTCATCCAGTCGGAGTGATCGATGATCACCGGTGGCGGCACTGTTGCGTCTGGAGATCACGGGGCGTGTGGAATCGTTGGCGTAGCCGGGATCTTCAGGTCGCGAGCTGGAGTTCGCCGAATGCGGTTGCCAGCCGGAACATCGGCGGTACCTCGACTCCGAGTTCGCAGTGGCCTCGTCGCAGGTTCTGGATGAACGCGTGCCCTCGGATGACGACGGTCGCCGTCCGGTCGGTCTTCAAGCCGCGCATCGGCCGCAGCCGGGCCTTCAACCTGCCGTGGTCGCATTCGCATCGGTTGTTCTCGTACTGGCCGGTGTTGTGGAACGCCACCGGGATCAGCTCCTCGATCACGTTGGCCAGTGCAGCCGCGCGGTCGGTCATCACCTCCGCGGGCGAAGATGCGCGGCCAGAGCCGTGGTGAAGAAGCGGCGCGCCGAGGCGATGTGCCTGCGCTTGAGACGAATACGTCGATGACCTGTCCGTGCTGGTCCACCGCCCGATAGACGTACCGCCACACCCCGGAGACCTTCACGTAGGTCTCGTCAACGAACCACCGGTCCCCCGTCGCGTGCCGGCTCGGGCGCGCCGCGTCCATACGCTCGGGGGTGAACCGCTGCACCCACCGGTACAAGGTGACGTGATCCACCTCGATGCCGCGCTCGGCGAGAATCTCCTCCAGGTCTCGGTAGGACAGGCCGAAGCGCAGATACCAGCGGACCGCGAGCAGGATCAAGTCCGGTGGGAACCGGAACCCCGCGAACGCCGAAGGAGCCTTCACGTGCGGTCGCGAACGGCGGTTGCGCTTCATCCCGCCACCCTCACCGACACCCGGCGATCCGTCAACGCAACAGTCCCCATTGAGTACAGTTCGCCTACGCCAATTGCGGTGAAGGAGTCCGCGCGTGAGGTCATTCACGATCCTGCACCTGACGGACGTTCACTTCGGTCAATTCGGCATGGACGGGCGCTGGCCGAACGTCCGCGAGAATCTCTTTCTTGACCTCAACTATCTTCTCGACAGCCAGATCGACGTGATCGACCTGCTTGCATTCACTGGTGACATCGCCAATAGGGGGCTCCCTGCAGACTACGCACTGGCAACGGGCTTCCTTAATGAGCTCTGGAACTTCCTGCTGGACCGCACGCACGACGTGCCTGCTATTGCGGCCGTGCCAGGAAACCATGACCTGCAGCGGCCGAGTGAGCTTGATGCACACGGGCGCGCACTTATTGAGACTTGGGATGACAACGTCGAGTCTGCCCTGATAGGTGGCTCTACAAACGAATACGTGAACTTCGTTCGACAGTCCTTTGCCGCGTACTCGGACTGGATTGACCAGCAGCCTTTCGAGTTCGTCGGTGAACGAACGACTGGACGCCTGCCGGGGGAGTTCTCAGGCGTCGTGTCCAGAAACGAGTTAAGAGTCGGCGTCATTGGTCTGAATACGGCGTTTAGGCACCTGTCCGATGGTGTCTCCGAGGGTTCCCTCAGTTTGACGCCTCGTCAGATTCAGGCGGCAGTCGGTGGCGACCTGCCCAAGTGGTCGCGTGCTACCGACGTCGGCGTTGTTCTTACCCATCATCCGCTTTCGTGGATCCAGAACCGCACAGAGGCAGTCGAAGCTCTCTTTAGCGAGTCAAGCCGAATTCGCCTCCCTCTGTGTGGGCCTCTTCACGATGAGGCCTACGGGCAGCAAGCATTGGGCACACCAGACACCTACGTGACTCACCAAGGAACCTCGCTCTTTGGCCTTGACCGATTCCGCGGATCTGAAGATCGCAGGCACGGGTATGCGCTCCTGACGATCAACGTTGATGATGCCGGCGCCCAGTCGATTACGGTTTGGCCGCGTGAAGCATCGCGAACGTCTAGCGGGTTCTGGAAGCTTGACCGCTCCACCAAGTTCGGCCTAGATCGCGGGAGCGATTGCTCGCGCTCGGTGCCAATCGGCGAGGGTCTCGCCGTGTCCGAAGAGGGGTTGCGGCCGAGCGTTCCCGATTCGGTGACCAAAGACGTCGACGCGAACTTGGAACGATTGTTTCGGCACCTTGCCGGCGGGCAAATGGTCGGAGTGCTTGGAGACCTGGTCGACCCTTCGACGTCCACAAATGAGTCAACGTATCTTGACTTTCGCTTCGCCGCATGGACCAGTGCTGGCCTGGACCGCGCATCTCATGACCTTCAGACACCGGACGAGACTCTCTTCGAGTTGGTAGCACAGGCGCAGACCAGAAGGGATGCTCGCGCCCTCTTCAAGAAGTTGCTCACAAGTCCGTCCGAACGAGTCGCCACGGACGTTCAACAGATGTTGAACGCGCCATGGGCCTCGCTCCTTTCGCTCTCGCCATGCGATGTCGTCCGATCAACTGCTCGCTTGGCGCCCAACGCGGAGGTCTACGAATACGTCGACACTGGCCGAGATCCGTACTTTCAGCGTCGGGGTCGCGAGCGTCTCATGCTCGATGCGGCCGTGACACCGTGGGTGATAGAAGGCAAGTCGAACGCATTGGAGAATTCCCAATCTCGTCAAAGCGCTGCGGATTGGGAGCACTTCACCAAGACGATGCTCTCGAGAACACCAGTAACATTCCTCTGCGACGACCCAACCACACTTCAACTCTGGAGTTGGGTGTCGGCGAGAGCGCTCAGGCCCAAGGATTACCGACCTGACTGCTTCATCGTAAGTCCCTTTCTTCCGCCGGCGATGCAGGCACAGTTGGAACTTCTTGATGTGCGGTGGATTCCGATGCGAGTCTCCGAGTTCGTGCATGATGCCATGGGCGCTACGGACTTGGGACGAAGGAGGGCACGGAATCGCCCTGATGGAGGGCTAGGAACCCGCAGTGGCGATGTTGTACTTGGGGTTGGAGAACTAGTTCGGACCGCCGCCGGAGGAAGCAGGCAATTTCTTAGAGGTTCCACTCCCACATGGGGCGATGTTGTTGGGAACTTCGCCGTGCCGACACTCTCGCCGATCGATCAGGTTTTCAACGAAGTCGCCACGACAACGGCGAGGATCCTGCTAGTCACTGGCACTGCCGGTTGCGGCCGCACCACGACCCTCATGCAAGTGGCCTGCCGACTTCAGGTTGAAAACAAGGTGGGCTGGATTGACCGAAACATCAACGTGGAGCCGAGCCGCATTCTTGATCAGATCAGGCGCGAGGCCTACGACATTGTATTGATCGACGACGTTGATGTATTCGGCAGCGGCATCGAGGCTCTGCTGAGGGACATTCAATCGGGAGATAGGGCTCCGCGCCTTGTGATTGCAAGCGCCCGCTCGATCCGCGCCAGTCTGGTGCCACCGATGATGGGCCTTGTGACACTCCCATTGAAGAACTTGGGCATTCAAGACGTGCACTCCCTTTGCGACAAGATCCAGGAATTCAACCTGGTGTCTGACCGACGCACAACCAGGTCCGACCTGTACCAGCTGCTGGCTACGGGACTCAACCCCGAGTCTGGGGATACAGGTCAGCTGCTCGTGGGCATGATCCAAGCCACGTCGGGAATGGAGTTCTTCAGGAAGGTCGAATCCGAATGTGATCAGTTGAACGCCGGCCAGATGAGCATCTACGCAGTTCTTGCTCTGGTAACTGCAATCGATGAGTCCATGACTCTCGAACAGGTTCTCCAGGTAAGTGGTGGAACTCCCGAAGGGGCACTAGACGCGGTCAATCAACTCGAACGTGCCAGGCTGGTTAGAACGAACCGAGATGGGCGCATGACCCTACGCCACAGAGTCGTTGCTGAGGCGGTCCAGAGTCTCTTGCGGCAGAGGGGGCTTCTGGCAATCGCCGCGGGGAGTGCGTTGCGGGTGTTCTGCGCTTCCGGGGTGCGAGAGACAACGTACTCGAACCCCGAGAGGCGCACGATGATTCGACTTCTTAGCCACTCGTACTTGCTGGGGCTGAAGTTGATGGATGTCGAAATCCGCGGGATCTATCAGAGCGTCGAAGACATCATGTGCGACGACTTTCACTTCTATCTTCAATGGGGTTCGTTTGAGGTTGAAGCCGGCTTGATGGACAACGCTCGCCATGCGCTGATGGCCGCCATGACAACGGGATTAGGGCATCAGGACCCGTTAGTCTTGACCGAATTCTCGCTTCTACGACTAAGACTGGCAAACGATGATCCTGCCGGAGGCTTGCAAGAAGAGGCGAGTCGTGCAATCAGCGATCTTCATCGTGTAATCCGCTCCCGGGGTGCCGCTTCCCCGCACGCATACGTCGTACTTGCCCGCGAGGGCGTGACGTGGCTCTCGGGGAACGCCTCGGCCCAATTCCGGGATCGGACCCTCGTAGCAGAGTCGCTCGAGCTGCTAGAGCGAGCCGGGAACCTCGATAGACGCAATCCGCAAGTCGCGGAAGTTCGCCTGCCCGCGATAGAGACCCTTCATCGGACGCTCTTGCGTTGACCACAAATCCATCCCTCCCGGCGGGTACGCGCGCGCATTGCCAGCGGAAGAGGGCCGCCCACGGGCTGATTCCTCCGGGCGAAGCCCACGTCAGGGCATCGAAGTAGGCACGACTGACGGCGGGCCCGTAGTGGTTGCGACGGCTCGGAAGTCGTGGATCGAGGACGCCGTTCTGCGTTGTTCCTGGCCCTTTCATGCTCGGTGCGCTGGCCCGTTCTTGACGGGCCTGTGCGGTTCTGGGAGAGTCCGGGTGGGCCGGAATCCGTTGCAATCGCTTGCTACTGGGTAGTCTGCGGCGTGATCGGAAAGGCTTTCAATCCGTAGGTTCGGGGTTCGAGCCCCCGGCGACCCACTCGAAAGTTGTTGCGCTGCAACAGGTTTTCGGCTACAAGGCGAGAACACCGGTTGTCACTTTGCTGAGTTGGCCCTTTCCCTGGCCCTTTCTTTGGCCCTATCTGCTTCAACCTACGGATATTCAATCCGCAGCCCCCTGTGGAATCCGCAGATTGCGGCATCGTGCAGGTCGTCATTGGCCGTGGGAGATAGGCGAAACGACCGATTCCGCACGGGCATCTTCGCGACGCCGGCCGTGAGGCCGGAAATCGCCGAATCCGGCCTGATCGTGCGGACGCGTAGTCCGTAGGTTCAAGACGCCTGGCAACCCGCCGAACAGTGCGCGCAAAGTGCGTATGTCGGAGAACTCGTCGGGACGCAGGACCACCGCCATTCCGGCGCGCTCGCACATCGCGGCGTTGTCGTAGTTGTCCGCCCCTTGGGGAACGATCACCTGAGGTACTCCGTGGGCGAGGGCGCCGAAAGTCGTGCCGGTACCGCCGTGGTGGACGATCACTGGGTGAGACTCCTTGGCGGTTGGTTCTGCGTCGAGTTGCGGATTCGAGCTCGTGAGTTATGACCGGTGCGCGAGCCTCGACCGGGATCCGCTGTCGAGTCGGTGCCTGGCTCACGCAGCGGGCGCGGCTGACGGAAGCAGCGCCTTCACCCGGGATCCCTCCTGGCTGGTCGTGACGTGGATCGCCCCCCCGACCGCGGCGGCCCGTTCTCGCATGGAGGACAGACCGACCCCGGGCTGCCACGTGTCGGCAGTGGACCCGGAGTCGCGGACGCTCACCTCGAGGCAGTCGTCTATGTGCTGGATCCGGACCCAGGCCTGGTCGGCGCCGCTGTGCCGGGCCGAGTTCAGCACCGCCTCGGTGGCGATCCGAAATGCCGCGACCTCGACGGCGGCTGGCAGTGGCGGAAGGTCGTCCGCCTCCACCACCACCTGCATGGGACGCCCGTCCGCGGTTCGTATCGAGGAGACCTGTTGGCGCAGCGCCGCCACGAGACCGAGCTCGTCCAAGGTGGGTGGGCGCATGTTGTAGACCAGTCGGCGGATCTCGCCGACGGCGGCGACGGCGTCGGCGCGCAGGCCAACGAGGAGGGCATCGGCGGCCGCTGGGTCCGTGACGAGGGTGTTCCTGGCGGCGTCGGCGGTGAAGGCGATGCCCGAGAGCGTGGGTCCGAGCCCGTCGTGCAGGTCACGACGGAGCCGTCGTCGCTCCTCTTCAATGGCCTTGATGGCGGCCGACCGGGACTCCTGCAGATCTCGGCTCAACCGCCGGGCTCTCAGCGTCTGCGCCATGAGCGGGGCCACGATTCCCAGCGCCTGCTCGTCGCCGGCGGACAGGGTCAGGTCGCCGGGACGCAGTCCGATGACGATCTCCCCTACCGCATCGCTCCCGAGAGCGAGGGGGAATCTCCGGGTCTCGGTGACAGGTGTCCCGGAGGCGGCCACTTCCGTGCCTCCGATGGAGATGCTGGCGTACGGAAGCATGAGTGCCCCGCGGATGGACCGAAGGGCAAGGAGCGGATCGTCACCGATCTGGTCGGCCAGCGCGCTGGCGGCCAGAAATGGATCAGGTCGCTCGCCGAAGAGCAGCTCGTCGATCAGGCCGCGCAGCACGACGCTCAGGGGATGAATGCCGGTGGCGAGCAGCACCCCCACGACCGCGACGACTCCGGGGGCCGTCTCGCCCCCCGTCCAGTTGTCGAGGAGCGCGAGGACACTGACGAACACGGCAACGTAGGCGATCGCGACGACACCGAAGACGACGGACCTGACGACCAGCGCGCGGATGTCGGTGATGCCGGGGCGACGGATCCCCAGCGCCATTGCCGGTCCCAGTGCGGACAGAACGAATCCTCCGGCGACCAAGCCAGGAATCTGGAACTGCACGAGGAGGAATCCATAGATCGAACCGGTGACAATGACGGCCAGTGCCAGCCAGAGCATCGCCTGCCGATCCTCCTCCCCGGCGGTCTCGAGAACCCACCAACCGTGCCCGACCAACGCGATGCAGGTGACTGCCGCCAAGGACCCGGTGAGCCCCACGTCGGAATTCAGCGTGTAGTACGTACCGACCACACCCGCCGCGACTACGACGATCCACGCGCAGAATTCGACGCCGTGTCGGAAGATGGCTCGAGGGAAGGCCAGCAGCGCCATCGCCCCGGGCAGCATCAACGAGACCACCAGCAGCACCCGTGCCGCTTCGCCCTCATCAGCGATCCTGAGCATCGCCGACGTGATCACTCCGACGGCCGTCACCACCATCCACGCACCCGCCAGGCGACTTCGGGTCGGCAGTAGTGCGACCCCGCCGGCCCCGAAGAACAGCGCGGGAACGACCGCGGCCAGCGCGACGAAGAGGTCGCTCACCGTGCGGTGCCCAGCCCGCCGTCGCGGGCCCGGACGATCGCCTCACCACGACTGGCAACCTGGAGCTTGGCGAAGATCGCGGTGAGCTGGTTGCTCACCGTCTTCGGCGACAGGAACAGCTCGGCCGCGATATCGGCGTTGCTCCGACCCTGCGCGAGCAGCGCGAGGACTTGACGCTCACGGTGGGTCAGTTCGGGGAACGGGTACTCCGCCGCCACTGCCGGGGGTGGTTCGGCAAAGTAGCCGAGGACACGTGCGGCCACGCCCGGCCCGAAGATCGCCTCGCCCGCGACCACCGCGTGCACCGCTCGCACGATGTCGTCCTGCTCCGACTCCTTGAGCAGGTAGCCCTGAGCGCCCGCCTTCATGGCCGTGAACACGGTGGCGTCGTCGTCGTACATCGTGAGGATCAGCACGCGACTTTCGGGCGTCTGCTCCCGGATCTGGCGGGTTGCCTCGACTCCGTCCATGCCTGGCATGCGGACGTCCATGATCACGACGTCAGGGCGGTGTTCCTGAACCAGGCGCACGGCCGTGGCCCCGTCTGACGCCTCGCCCACGACGTCGAGGCTGGGAATCGTCCGCAACAGGGCCACGAGGCCACCGCGCACGACCGGGTGGTCATCGGCCACGATGATCCGGATGGGGACGTCCATTGATGCATCATGGCAGCCCGACTATCCCGGGGACCCGGGACGAACCTCCCGATTTCATCCCGATAATCCGGGAGGATCTCAGGCAGGTCCCCTCTGTTGCCGGGATCGCCCTCACGGTGACGCTGGAACTCCGCCCACCAAGGAGGCACCATGACAAGCATCGCCGCTACGACCCGCATCACCACCCCCACCACCAGCGTGCGTGTCGGTCTCACGCTGTCCATCCTTCTCGGCCTGGCGAACCTGCCGGTCCTGTTCCTCGATGTCGATTGGGGCGACAGTGCCCCGCCCTTCGCGCTGCTGCTGCTGAACGCCGCACTCGGCATGGTCTCAGTCGTCTGCGGAGCCATCGCCTGGAACTCTGGCAACCGCCTCGCGATCCGCATCAATGCGGCCGCACTGATCATCAACGCCATCATGATCGTGCCCGGCGTGTTCTTCGAGGGGCCTGTCTGGATTCCAGTCGTGAGCGCGGTGACGATCGTCGCCACCGTGACCGCCGTCGTGCTCATGATGCGGCGCACGTCGGCACCCGTCCCCGTGATCGACTGAGGGCTCAGAACAACGAACGAAACCCCGGTCGGGCGGCCTTAGGAGGTCCCGACCGGGGCTTCGTGACTCTTGCGTCTGCGTGATTGATGTAGAGGCACCCCTGCATCAATGGAACTGACTCCTGTGAGCTTGCGAGGGCAATGGATTGGTTCGTTCCCTCTGGTCGGGCATCGAGGGTGAGCCGGATCTCGACTGTCCTGAGGGGTTGCGCGTGGCTCGGATCCGAAGTGGTCTTTCGCGTGCACAACTGGCGCGCTGCGTTGGGGTTGCCAGCCCAACCGTGGGCGCGTGGGATGACGGAAGATCCCAGCCCAGGGAAGCGGGACAGGAAGCGTCTTTGCCTCGTGCTGCACTCACCAGGCGGTGGGTAGCGTTGCCGCCCACCAGTACCTTCGTCGAGGACGCGGCTTGGCCCCTTCTTGGCCCTTGTATGAG
This sequence comes from Actinomycetota bacterium, assembly GCA_016717115.1. Classification (GTDB taxonomy): domain Bacteria; phylum Actinomycetota; class Actinomycetes; order S36-B12; family S36-B12; genus UBA10649. The sequence continues at coordinate 4,826 of JADKGE010000010.1, read as the reverse complement.
CGGAGCAGTGGCCCCTCCTTAACGAGCCTGGGTGGTTCCGGGAGGGTCTGGGTGGGTCGGGATCCGTTGCAATCGCTTGATATTCGGACTGCTGCGGTGTGATCGGGAAGGCTTCTAATCCGTAGGTTCGGGGTTCGCGCCCCCGGCGACCCACTCCCTGAAATACGTTACGGCGCAACGACTGTACGACGTCTTGAAAGTCCCTCGATGACCCTTTGGGTGTCTTGTTTGTCAGCATTCTCGCCCGTGTCTGCCTCCTTCATTCCCTGAGGTGTTCTTGGGGTTGGTGGCGTTGTCATTCGTTTCGACTTGTCCCGGATGGGCGTCTACTTGGTTGACGTGCAAAGCCATCAGCGCGTGACACACTCGAATTGAGGGGGATCGAACGCCGCGAGGCACATGGACGCGCTCATCCAGAGCGCGTACGTCCGGCCTGGCTCCTTTCGTCGGCGCGGACCGCAATATCGCCTGCGAGTAGACGGATCGGCGACGTTGGTTAGTCGCCCTGCGAGGGGCCACTGGGACGGATTTGACCCGGAAGTGCCCAAGCGTCGGAATCCGGGCTCATTCGCTGGGCGGCCGAGTGGTGGCCCGGGGTGCTGCTCTCGTGGCGCTGGCTCGACAAGCGGGAGGGGCTGTGGACCGCCCTGGTGCGCTGCCACCGTGAAGGGCTCACATACGAGCACTGGCTCAGCGGGGAGTTGCTCGACGTCGAGACGGAACGGGCCGAGGCCGAACAATCGCGGATCTGGCGCGAACTACCGAGTGACGGGATGGTGCGGCCGCAGACCCAGCCGCCCGTGATGGGCTCGGCCCACTTCTGCCAACTGTTCGTCCAGCCGGTCAGGCACGCATCGTCGCGATGGAAGATGCCGTATGCCTGCACCCACGACGGGATGGGGGGTGCGTCGGCGGTGGGGGCGACTGCAGCGGAACTGGCGGGCATGTTGATCGCGAACCATGACCCGTTCCCGTTCTGCTCGAAACGGTACGTCGCGCTACCCGCGGCGACGATGGTGACCACGGCCCTGCTTCCGAACATTCCGCCACCAATGTCAATCGTGCTCACGACGTCCTCGATCACTCCTGTAGGGCTGGCGTTGCCGAAACACGAGGTGTTGTTGATCCCGGTCACGGTGAAGGTGTCACCCACCTGCCCCGAAATGGAGACGTCAACCCTCCCGCCCCCAAACTCGCAGTTCGCGGAATAGCTTCCCAGGTCCGCCGCTGACGCCGCGGGCGCTCCCGCGAGCAACACCCCGCCCGCCGCCATCACTGCTGCCGAGACGCCTGCCAAGATCCCCCTGTTCAATCCACTGATAGTCAGACCGCAGCATGGGCAGACCTTGAGCCCGGGCCGTTCACGGCAGCGCAAAATGGTCGCCCCTTCGGGTTCTGACCCCGGCTACGATGTCGCTGTGGCTCAGACCGAATCGATGAGCGTCACTGTCGGCGCACCCGCCGCTGATGTGCTGGCGTTCCTGCGCGACATCGACAACCAGAAGAACTGGTTCCCGGGCAACTTGGATTCCGAGGTCCTTGAACGCGACGCCGATGGATTGCCCGCGCGGGCTCGCCTCGTCAACGACGTGAAGGTGGTCAAGGACGAGTTCCTGCTTGATTACACCCATACCGACGACGGCTTCTCGTGGGTCCTGGTGAAGCCCACGAGCGTGCAGAAATCACAGGCCGGGTCTTGGCAAGTGATCGGCGTGGACGACGATCGCAGCGAGGTCACGATGACCTTGAGTGTAGACACCTCGCTGCCCATGCCCGGTTTCGTGCAGAAGCGGATCATCAAAGACACGCTCAAGGGTGCGGTTTCGGGCTTGGCCAAGCAGTTCTGACTGTGGGCCCGACGCGGAGACGTAGCCCCAAGCGCTCCTGTCCAGGTGCGCCCGGGGCTATCGAGCGGGTTCAAGAAGTGTTGGAGATGCTCGCAAAGCAGGCGTCGTGACTGCGCATGTCTTGCCTTCGAGTACTTGGGTGAGGAGTTCGCCTCTGATCGACGCTAGGTGACCTTCAGGCACGGCTGTGGTGACGTGTCTGAAGCCGATAGTCGTTGGTGTGCCTAAGGCTGAGGGCTGCGGGCACTTCCGGCGATGCGCGGGTCCTCGCCGACGAGTGCGGGACCCCCATAGAGGCCAGGGCTGAGCGGACCGGATCCGGCGAGGGAGTGCAGTAGCTGGCGGCTGGCCGTGTACGCGGCGTCGGCCAGGGGGATGGTGTGGCTGAAGTCCAGCTGATTCGTGCTGATCAGTTCAGGTCCTGCCAGCCACAGCACCGGGACATCCAGGCATCCGGCGAGATCGTGAATGACCTGTTGGCGGGACTGGATGGCGACAGTCTGCGCGAGGATGTCGATGATCGAGTCCGTCAGCCGCGGGCTGACGCCGAACAGCCCGCAGTCGAGGACCACGATGGACGCAGCGCCACGCTTGCGGGCGATGTCGGTGGACACGTTCGACACCAGTCCGCCGTCGACGAGTCTGCGACCGTCGCGGTCGATCCAGGGGAAGATCCCGGGGATCGCCGAGGACGCGAGGAGTGCGCTCAGCAGGTCCCCGCTGTCGATCTCGACGCGCGTTCCGTCTTCGAAGTCGGTCGCCACGGCGACATACGGGATTCGGAGGTCCTCGATCGTAGAAACGGGCAGCCGACTGGCGAGGTACTGCTCGAGGTTGGCTGAGTCATACAGCCACCCATGCGAGGTCCGCAGGGTGTTCAGGGCGCTGAGGATGCCGCCGGGGAAGACCTGGTCGCGGGTCACTGAGGGCCATAGTTGGCCGAGGATCTCCGCACTGTGCTCCGGATCGGCGGCAGTGATGGCACCGTTGAGAGCGCCCACGCTGGTGCCCACGACGAGGTCGGGGCGGATGTCGGTCTCGGACAGCGCGCGAAGGATCCCCCAGTGCAATGCGCCCCACGAGCCACCCCCGCCGAAGACGAACGCGGTCGGCCTCGGAAGAAGGTGAGCCAGGGCAAGGAGCCCCGCGGGCCGCTCGGCCGGTGGGACCTCGGTCATCGTCGACTCCATCCAGGTATGTCCTGCGGGTGGCGCCGCACCCCCCAAACCAGCATCCGCTCCTAGGGAGAAGTGAAGCAGCCGGACACCCGCGGCCGTCGGGGACCCGCGCTAGCCAGATGCCGACAGCGCATCGCGCCGCCACCCTCGAGGGTGATCTCGCCCAACGCGAATGCCGGGCCTGACGTGACGTCTGCGCGCAGTAGCGGCGGCAGGCCCGACCCGCCCTGCCGACTTCCGGTCCCTCGATCAGCCGATGTCGGCCAACTGAGTCGTCAGCCTCACATTGTCCGCTGTCTCGGAACCCCAGATGTAGACGATGTTGACGCGTCCACCGCGCACGGTGAAGTTGTCGTTTCGTGCGAGGGTCGTATTCCGACCGCTGCCGCCCAAGACTCGGAGGGCTGCGGCGCCAGGCTGCCTGGTGATGACGGCTTGCTGCGCATTCTGGAGCCCGCGGAACGCGACCTGTCCTGCGACCCTGACGTCGACTGCCCCGGTTGCCGCGATGTTGCGAGCGACGAGCCAGGCGTTCCCCGCTCCTGGGGCGACAGGGAACTGGTTGCGGAAGACCTCTGCCCGCAGGGCCCGGCCGCCGCGATTCAGGCCGATGGCCATCGTCTGGATCACAGTGGTGTTCACCTGGACGCCGGCCTTCGTCAGCAGGGCCCGAGACGTACCTGGTACCTGGCCGTCGGCATAGACGTTGATCGTGCGATTGCCCGTAGGCACCCGCACGGTGACAAGCGTGCCCGCCCGAACATCGTTGGCGATGAGGTTGTTGCCGTTGTAGATGTCGGAGCCCGGACAGGGCGGGCGGGGCCGGGGCCGGCTGGGTCGGGTCCACGGGAGCAGGCGGCGGATTGACGGAAAGGGCAATCTGCCGGACCTGCGCCACGGGCACCCCCGCCACGAAGGTCAACTGCCCGTTGGAGGACGCGGCGGCCGGTCCCGACTCGACCGCCAGCAGTGCGACTCCCAGACCGCCGATCGCCAGCGCTGTCCCGATACGACTAGCCGTCCACATGACTCGGCCCTCCCTTGCTCAAGAGAACATCGTGACCACGGACGCCTGGGCGTCGATCGTGCACAGACTAGGGGCTGGCTCGATTCCTGACGGCACAGTCTGGGAATCCTTACCGCCTCCTGGCAAGGCGCAACGTGCGGTCGACTTCCGCGTGGACACGTAGGACCGCGGCTTTGCCCACCCGGCACCGTGACCGCGAGCGTGCAGTACCCCACCGTCCTGTGCTTTGGGCCTGGCCGGGATGACCAATGCCCCTCTTCCTTTCAACCTTCGGATAGTCGATCCGCACGGGCATCGGCGCGAGCCCGGCCGAGTGGGCTGGAATCTCCGAAGACGGCCCGATCGTGCGGACGCCCAGTCCTCGGGTTGAGGGCGTGGACGAGGAGTCCATCCGGAGCTCGGCCGACATCACCGGCGGCACGTCGGATCGCCGATGGGATTCGGATCACCTAGTCGTGGACGCCGAACTGACCGCGGTGCACGACGGATTCGGCCACCCGGCGGCGTGCCTCGACCGCGGCAGCCTGCGGCGGCGTGTCTGGCGCGCGGTGCCCGACCGTGATGCCTCCGATGGGCGCATAGTCGCTGGGGATGTCGAACTCGGCTCGGAACGGTTCCAGCTGGTCCGGTTGGATGCCGAAGAAGCATGCGTCCAGGCCCTCGTCCACCGCGGTCAGCAGTATCAGCAGTGAAGCCATGCCCGTGTCGATGAACCAGTAGGGCGCGGGCCAGTGTGCCTCGGCCCGGTCCTCCCAACCCTTGTCCGGCTCGGCA
>JADKGE010000009.1 GCA_016717115.1 Actinomycetota bacterium | reverse complement strand
GCGCGGCAACGCCGACGTTCTACCTGCGCCCGGCCACGCCGGCCGGGGTCACCGGCCTGAAGGTCACGTACAACGACGTGCAGGACGCGCTGCTCACCTGGAAGGCGCCCACCGACCGCAAGCCGGAGGCGTACCTGCTCAAAGTGACCCGCGTCGCGGACCAGAAGCTCATCATCGAGGACAAGTTCCCCGGCGACGTCCTCGAGACGCCGCTCAAGGGCCTCGATGCGCGCGGAATGTTCGTCATCACGCTGCAGGCCCTCAACACCTCCGGGGTCGGTCCCGTGGCCCGGCTCGTGCTCGGTGACGAGAAGCCCAACCCCGTCAAGTCCATCGCCGCTATTCGCGACCCGGGCAACCCCAAGCAGATCATCGTGACGTGGCTGCCCTCGGACAACACGCTCAAGGGCAACGTCATCGGGTACGAGATCGGCTACGGCGCCGCGACGGCCGACCAGAGGGTCTTCGTCAAGGTGACCGAGGGCAAGGTGGTCATTCCCGCCGACCGGTCCACCGTCGTCATCGTTCGCGTCCTCACCGACGCCGGCAAGTCGCGCTGGTCGAAGGACGTGCGAGTGCCGATGGACGGAAACCGCGAGACCACCACCACCAACCCCAGCGTCGACCTCGTCGAGCAGTCCGGCGTCGTCACCGTCGCCGCCTCGCAGGCACTGGCCAGTGGCAACCGCCTCGTCGTCAGGATCGCCCCGACGCTCAACAACGGTGGCTTCACCGACACCCAGTACTCCCAGGCCGGTGCGCAGACTCTCAGCTTCCGCACCGTTCCCCAGGGCATGTACCTGGTGACGGTCGAGGACAGCGGCACGGAGCTCGCCCGTCGCTACGTCAACGTAGGCAAGGCGGGCTACATGTTCGCCGGTGACTGGAAGACCACGATGGGCTCACCCAAGATCTCCGACGCTGGCATCGAGATGCCCGTTGCCGGCGAGACTCGAGTGCTGTCCACCAAGGCACGAGCCACGCAGGACGTCGTGATCTCGACGGACGCCCAGCTGACCACCGGTGACGGCTATGGCTTCTGGTTCCGCACGTCGAACCTCGAGACCCGCCCGACCGGGCTGACCTTCCAGTACGACCCGAAGTGGAACGGCTCGTTCATCGTCCGTCAGTGGCAGAACGGCACCGAGTGCGGGACGCCGATCGCCACGACCAAGTTCCCGGCCGGCCTGGCCATCAACGGCAACCACCGCATCACGATGGCTGCTGAGGGCGACACGCTGTTCGCGTCGCTCGATGGCGTCCAGCTGTTCAACGTGCCCAGCCTGTCCACGGTCATGTCGGCCAACAAGTGCGGCTACGCCGCACCCACGGGCACGCAGATCGGTCTGCGCAAGTGGACCACCAGCACGGTGCTCTTCAAGGACATCACCGTCCAGTAGCCACCCTGCACGCAACGAACGACGAGCGGCCCCCGGACGTGTCCGGGGGCCGCTCGTCGTTCCCGGCCCGAGCCGAATCAAGAACCAACGGCAAGCGCGACGAGAGCGGCGCGTGAGGCCGGCCCGGCACTGTCCTACCTATGACCGAGACGACCAGCAAGCCCAGGCCCCTGCCGATCACCGTCGCCGCCCGGCCCGAGGCCCTGTGGCCCCAGCCGGCAGACCAGCGCTCCGCGCGCGCTGCGCACGCGGTCGTGTGGGCGGTCCTGGCCCTTGGCAGCGCCTACCTGCTGTGGCGCGTCCTGGCCACCCTCAGCCCCGCCAGCCTTGCCCTCGGCATCCCCCTGCTCGCGCTCGAGGCCTACTCCCTGATCTCGTTCGGCCTCAACGCCGTGCTGCTCTGGGACGTCGACAGCGTGCGCCGCCCCGAGCCCGTCACCGAGACCACCGAAGCCGTCGCCGTCCTGATCCCCACGCGGGACGAGTCGCACCAGGTGCTCATGCCGACATTGGCCGCCGCCACCCGCATGCGCCTGGCGTCGCAGATCATCGTGCTCGACGACGGCAACCGCGAGTGGCTCGCCGGGATGTGCGACGAGCTCGGCATCGAGTACCGCACGCGGGTCAGCCGACTCGGCGGGCGCGCTTCGCAGCTCAATCAGGTGATCGGCACGCTGTCCGCCGACTTCGTCGTCGTCCTCGACCCCGACCAGGTGGTCGATCGGGACTTCATCGGCCGCGTCCTCCCCCACTTCGATGACGCCGCCGTGGCCCTCGTGCAGACGCCGCGTGACTCCTTCAACAGCGACTCCTTCGAGCACGTGTCGGCGGGCAAGTCGCGCATCGCAGAGCAGAACCTCTTCCAGCGCCTTCTGGGAACGGGCCGCAACCGCTGGAACGCCGCTGCCTGGACCGGCGGGGGCGCCATCCTTCGCCGGACGGCGCTCGACACGGTGGACGGCATTGCCGCTGGCGGCGCGGAGGCGCAGACCCTCACCTCGATTCGCCTGCACCGGAACGGCTGGCGCACGGTGCAGCACAACGAGGTCCTGGCGCGAGGTCGCGCGGCCAACGACGCCGCTGAGTACTACGACGCACGCAGCGCGGAATGCGCAGCCGCGATGCAGTCGCTTCGGGGCGAGCGTTTCCTGACCGGCCGCGGACTGACCCTCCCCCAGCGGCTGAGCTACCTTGCCTCCCTCGTGGGCCAGCTCGACGGGTGGGCCACGCTCGGCTACCTCGTCCTTCCAGCCCTCGCCCTGCTCTTCGCGCTCACCCCCGCCACCGGCCCTGTCGGCCTCTTCGCGGCGTTGTTCGCCCTGCTCTTCGTCGTCCGACAGGTGGCCACCCAGGCACTTTCGCGCGGCCAGGCCCCGCGATCCCAGGCCACGCTCTTCGCGGTGCTACGGATGTCGGCCACGCTCCGCGCGACGTCGACCCTGGTCACCGGCCGCATCCCAGCGCGCCCCTCCCGCAGCGACGCGACTCCGATGCGCGTTCCGGTACTCCTGTGGGCGCTGGTCGGACTGAACGCAGCCGGCCTCGTGGGCGCCCTCGCCACCGTCCTGGGCGTCACCCCCTTCCACTTCGACTACCCGGTGATCGCCCTCGGCGCCGCGGCCTGGACGCTGGCGAACCTGGTTCTCCTCGCTCGGGCCATCGGGAGGATCCGCAGCACCGAGTTCGGCCAGGACCGTCGTCAGGCCCACCGCATCGAGGTCGAGGGACACGTCTACCTCGATGGCCTGCGCGTGCACGTGCTCGACCTGTCGCTCACCGGCGTGCGGCTGCTGAGCTACGGCGAGGTGCCCGACCTCGACTCCTACTGCACGATGACGTTCACCGATCCCAACAAGCGGCCCGCCGTCGTGACCGGCACGGTCGTCGGGGTGGATCAGCGCCCGCACGGTCAGGAGGTCCGCGTGGACCTCGAGCCCGACCAGACCTACGTCCTCGGTGCCATCCTCGCCGAGGCGCTCATCCGCCGCGCCTGACCCACCCGGTATCGAGACCTGCAGGAGATGCCACAAGGCCGATGCCTTGTGGCATCTCCTGCAGGTCTGGAAGTCCATCAAGCACCGGCAAGCGCCCGGCGGAGTCTCACCGCGAGTCCGCGGTCGCCGAGGTCGCGCCACCCCCACCTGATGAAGCGCTGCCCCTCCTCGCGCAGGGCGTCTTCGCGGACCTTCTCGCGATAGAGGTCCGACGCTGTCGAGTACTTCATCCGACCGTCACACTCGCCGATCAGCCCGGCCGACTCCCACCAGAAGTCGACCCGGCCGATCAACCGCCCGCCCACCGCTCGGAACTCCACCTGCATCGTCGGCAACGGGATCCGGTGCTCCACGAAGTACGCCCACGAACCGGACTCCAGGGCCGACTCGCGCAGGGAACTGACGTGGGAGAGCGACAGCCCAGCCCAACGGCAGCCCCGTGCCGAGCCGGGCAAGGTCAAGCCACGACCGGGCGGGCGTTGTGACCGGAATGCGCTGACCGGTGACCTCGTGCGATCCCAAGGCCGCCTGCCGGAAGACGATGCCGCTGCGCCGGCCCGTCCAGGCGCCCGGTGGTGCGATGAGGCTCACCTGCGTCGGCACGTCATCGACCAACGGCAACTGATGCAGGATGGCGGCGCTCTCGAACCCGATCACGCAGCCGGGATTGCGGAGCACCGCGGCGATGGCCCGATGCGCATGCTCGATGCGTTCGCGGCCGAACCGACCAGTGTCATGGAGGGGCGCCCAGTCGGACTGTCGATAGTGGCCCCGGCCCACCCGCACCCACCGCCCGGATCGGAGGCGATGGCGGATCTGATCGCGGCTCAGCCCGGCCGCCATCACCTGACCGGCGGTGAAGAGGACCGGCAGGGGCGGGTCAGGGGTGGTCAGCCGCGGCACCACTCCAGCCTGCGGAGAGCGACTGCCCGGGACAAGGTGGAATTCGGCGCCTGTGGATGCGCCGAGACCTGCAGTAGACGCCGCAACCAGGGACGTGTGCGACGTCTACTGCAGGTCTGGGGGCTCGAGGCTCGCGTGGCGGCGCCGTATCCAGAACGCCAGGCCGATCAAGGTGATGAAGGCGACGGCCCACGGCACAAGGGACATGGGGCCGGATCCATCGGCCACGGGCGGGATCGAGCCGAAGAGGGTGACCTCGGTGCCGGACTGGTTGCGACCGACGGCCATGACGCTCACGCCCGGCTGCGCACGACCGAGCTTGCCCGGATCCAGCGCCACCGCCAGGGCGCCCGCCGAATCGGCGCGGGCGAGCACCGGCTGGTCCGAGCCGATCCGGACCTCGATCTTCGACTTGCCGCGAAAGCCCAGCCCGCGGACCATCAAGGACAGGGCATCGGGCTGGAGCTGGGGATCGGCCAGCGGGGGCAGGACGAACGCGGCACCGATGCCCTTGCCGCCACCGCCGAAGCTCTCGCCGGCCGCCGGCGTCGCGGCCGGTGCGTCGGCGGGCGCGGAGGCCGGTACATCCGCAGGTGCATCAGCGGGTGCGGTCGCCGGTGCGTCGGCGGGCGCCGTCGTGACGGCAGGGACCGCCTCCCAGGTGACCGCGAGCTGTCCGGCATCGCCCCCGTAGCCGGGGCCTTCGGCGACGGCGAGGGGCAACGGCCCGAGGCACAGCGCCGCCACTGCGGCGCCTACGGCCACGGTGCGCAGCGCGCTCGGGAATCTCACGTTGACCATCTTGACACCGAATCACGAGCGCTCCCAACCGATATCGGGCTTCGTGACCGAAGGGACAACGGGTTGTGAGCCAATCGTGAGGTCCACACGGTGCTCTTGCACCATGCCCCTCGCCCCAGACGTCGTCGACCGAGAGCCGAGCCCCGCTGTGGCGGCGGCCACGGTCGCCCCGACGTCGCCCCGAGCGGCCCTCATGCGCGCCCTGGCCGCCCCCCTGCTCATCGCCGTCGTCGTCCAGAACATCGGCAATCTGGCCCTGCACGCGGTGCTGGGCCGGTTCCTCACCCCCGACCAGTACGGCGCGCTCGGGACGGTGCTGTCGCTCATGGTTCTGCTGACCGTTCCGCTGAGCGCGCTCCAAGCAGCCGCCAGCAAGTCCGCCGCGGCGGGCCCGGCCGCCACGGACATCCAGCGGCGCTCGGTCCGCAGCCTCGTGATCATCAGCCTCGCGGTCGCCGCGGTCGTCTGCCTCCTGGCGCCCCTCCCTACCGCCGCGTTCCATCTGACGGGCTCCCTCGACGCCCTGCTGCTCGGACCCTTCGTCGGAGTCTCGATCGTCCTTGCCGTCCTGCGAGGCCGTCTGCTGGGCCTCGACCAGCGCCGAGGCATCCGCGCCGTGGCCGCCACGTTCGTCATCAGCACGTTCGCCCGCCTAGCGATCGCCTTCGCCGCCCTGTCCACCTTCGGCACGACGGCGGCCATCGCCGCCACGCTGGTGGGCGAGTGCCTCGCCGTGGCCTACGCCGTCTACGCGCTCAAGGCCACGACGGCCGCCTCGATCCATCCCGAGGGCGCGCACCCGTGGTTGCGGGCCGGCGACGTCGGCTGGAGCGGTCTCGCCATCGGCGGCCTGTTCCTGTTCACCACCGTCGACCTGTTCCTCGCCCGTCACTTCCTCGGCGGAGAGGCCTCCGGCGGATATGTGGCCGCCGCGACCATCGCCAAGACGCTGCTGGCGCTCCCCGCGGCGGCACTGGCCGCCGCCTATCCCCGCATGGTCGCGGCGGGCACCGGCCCCGGCCGCGTGCCGGAACTGCGGCGCACGGGCATCGTCGTCGCCGGCCTCGCCGTGCTCGCCGCAACCGTCGTCGCGCTGTTCCCCAACCTCGTCCTGGGCGCCCTGTACGGCGGGTCGTTCGCCGACCAGGGCGACGTCGTCCGCCTGCTCGCGATCGTGGCCGGACTCAGCTCGCTCGTGAGCATCGCCACCTACGCGCTGCTCGCCGTGGGGTCGAAGCTCAGCCTGCTGCCCTGGACAGGGGCCGTCCTGCAGGTCGTCGTCATCGGCGTGTGGCACGACTCGGCGACCACGATCGCGCTCGCATCCGCGGCCGCCCTCGTGGCCACCCTCGTCATCTGTCTGGCCGCCCTGGCCTGGAACGTTCGCAGTCGTGCACCGCGTGTGCACGCAGCGTGAGGATTCCGCAAACTCACGCCGGCACCTTAGGAGCATGACAACCGCCGCTCCCGCCGCCCGTCGGCCCAAAGGCCCTCGCGGCACCGCCGCCCGCCAGGCCCTGCGCTACGCCATCCTGCCGATCCGCGTGCTCGTGCTCCTGCCCGCGATGATCGTCGGACGAACCCTCCTGCGGAAGCGCGGAGCGGGCACCGAGCCCGAGGTCCTCGTCTGGAACGAGGCCGACCGCCTGTGGGAGCCCGCGCACACGGAAATCGAGCTCTCGGTCATCATGCCGTTCTACAACCCCGGCGACGCGCTCGCGCCGACCGTTGCCCGAGCGCACGAGCAGCTGACGGCCGCCGGTGTCGGGTTCGAGATCATCGCCGTCTCGGACGGCTCGACCGACGGCAGCGAGAAGACCCTCGAGGGCATGCCGCCCGAGGTGAAGGTCATCGTCCTGCCCGCCAACCGCGGCAAGGGCGGCGCGCTGCATGCCGGGTTCGCCCGCGCCAGCGGCTCCTGGATCGGCTTCGTCGACTCCGACGGCGACATCGACCCCGCGCACCTGGTCGAGTACGTCCGCGTGGCGCGTCGCGGCGGCTACGACATCGTCTTCGCCAACAAGAAGCACGGCGAGTCCGAGTCGGCCTCGTCCCCGCTCCGCAAGATCGTCTCGTTCGGCTTCTCATCCATCGTGGGCACCTTGTTCTCCCTCGGCGTCAACGACACGCAGACCGGCTGCAAGGTCGTCCGCCGCGACGTCATGGCCAACCTGCTGCCCAGACTCCGCGAGACCCGGTTCGCCTTCGACCTCGAGCTGTTCGTGTCCGCCGTCACGGCCGGATACACGAACCTGCATGCCGAGCCGGTGCGGCTCGAGGAGCGCATGTCGGGATCGACGGTCACATCGAAGACGATCCTGCGCACCCTCACCGACGCCCTGTCCGTCCTCGCCCGCCGTCACTACACCGACGTCTACAGCACTGCACCCGAGGGCTCACCCCTCGCCCGTACCGAATCCCCGCTCACCCTCGCCGCCTGATCCGCCCTACACCCACAAGGAGAAACACCATGCGCATCCTCGTCCTCACCTGGCGCGACCTGGCCCACGAAGCCGCTGGCGGCGCCGAGGTCTACACCGAGCAGGTCACGCGTCGCTGGGCCGCTGCCGGCCACGAAGTGACCCTCTTCGCCGCGGCCGTGCCCGGCCGTCCCGACGAGGAGATGGTCGACGGGTACCGCGTCGTTCGCCGCGGCGGGAAGCTCACCGTCTACCGTGCCGCTCGCAAGTGGTACGCCGCGAACGGCCACGGCCAGTTCGACGTCGTCATCGACATGGTGAACACCGTCCCGTTCCGCGCTCACCAGTGGATCAAGGACACGCCCGTCATCGCCTTCTTCCACCAGACGGCCGAGGAGTGCTGGCACTTCAACGCCCCCCTGCCCGTCGCCGTCCTGGGCCGCTACGTGCTCGAGCCCCGCTGGATCAAGGCCTACCGCGACCGCACCGTCATGGTGGTCTCGCAGTCCACCGCCGACGCGCTCGCCCGCTTCGGGGTGAACAACACCGTCATCCTTCCCGAGGGCTTCGAGCCGGTGGCCGTCCCGCAGGTCCAGAAGGAGGAGAAGCCCACGATCGTGTGGTGCGCCCGCCTGGTGCCGTACAAGCGCCCGCAGGACGTCGTCGAGGCGGCCCGCATCGCTCGCGAGCAGATCCCGGACCTCCAGGTATGGATCATGGGCGGCGGACCGATGCTCGAGGAGCTGCGCAAGACCGCTCCGGCTGGCGTCGACATCCTTGGCCGTGTCGACGAGAATGACAAGATCGAGCGGATGGCGCGCGCGCACGTGCATGTCGCCACCAGCGCCCGGGAAGGCTGGGGTCTGGTCGTGAGCGAGGCCGCCGCGCTGGGCACCCCGACCATCGCCTACAACACCCCGGGCCTGAAGGACTCCACGATGGCCGCTCAGGGCCAGCTCTGCCCCCCGGAGCCCGCCGCCCTCGCCGCGTTCATCGTCGAGTCGATGCCCCGCCTGCAGTCCGAGCCCTTCGCGCCGATCCCGTACGGCGGCGCTCACTCCTGGGACGAGGTCGCCGGCTCGATGGAATGGGCCGTCATGGAGTTCCTCGGACGCGTCCCGGCCGACGCCATCTGACATGCGAATCCGCGCCTTCTTCCTCCGCACGAGCAGGCTGGGCCTTTGGCTGCTGTTCGCGGCCGCGGTCTGCATCGCCGCGGCCGGACTCATGCTGGCGCTCGGTCACCCACGTGCTCACACCCTGACCGCCTACGCAGCCGTAACGCTGGCCGCGCTGGGCGTCATCCTCGCCCTCCCCGCCGCACTCTTCGAAAAGGACACCCTGAGATGAACCGCCCCACCGTCAGCTTCGTGGTCCCGACCCGCAACTCCGCGCGGACCATCTCCGCGTGCGTGATGTCGCTGCGCAACCAGGCCTACGACAACGTCGAGATCGTCGTCGTCGACAACGAGTCGACGGACGACACGGCGCAGCGGGCGCTGGCCGCCGGTGCCGACCGCGTGATCATCGCCGGACCGGAACGCTGCGCCCAGCGCAACCGAGGCGCTCGTGAGAGCACCGGCGCGTTCGTCGTCTTCATCGACTCGGACATGGTCATGGAACCGGCCATCGCCGCCCAGATCGTCGATGCCTTCGAGAGCCACCCCCACCTGGGCGCGCTCATCATCCCCGAGCAGTCCTTCGGCGACGGCTTCTGGACGAAGTGCCGCGTCCTCGAGAAGTCGCTGTACGTCGGCAACGAGTCGGTCGAGGCCGCTCGCGCCTTCCGCCGCGAGGTGTTCGAAGCCGTCGGCGGCTGGAACGAGAACCTCACCGCCGCCGAGGACTGGGACCTCGACGACCGCATCCGCGCCCACGGCACCATCGTCGGCCGCATCGACGCCTTCATCTGGCACGACGAGGGCAAGCTGCGCCTGCGTGGCACCTTCGGCAAGAAGCGCTACTACGGGCAGTGGATCGCCGCCTACCTCGATGCCCACGACGACGGCGCCCGCCGCATCCGTCGCAGCGGACTGCTCGACAAGAAGGCCGACCTGCTGCGGCATCCGCTCCTCACGAGCGGGATGGTCACGCTGAAGTCCGTCGAGGCGGCCGGCATCTACGCCGGCATGCGCGACGCCCGCAGCAACCGGATCGCCGTCCTTCCGGGCGCCCGGTCATGAGCGGCGCCGGTCCTCGCGTCGTCCACCTCATCAGCGAGTACTCCACGCACGAGGCGATGGGGCGCACCGTCACGGAGACGGCGATGCGGGTGCCCGGCGAGCATCACCTCGTCACCACCAAGGCGCACGACGGCGGCGACGTCTTCGCCAGCGTCCACGAGCTCGGTGGACGCATCGAGGCGTTCCCGATGAGCGGACGCGATCGGCTGCACGAGATCCTCGACGAGATCAACCCCGACGTCGTCCACCTGCACGCCGGCGCCCTCGGCCCCATCCTGGCCCAGCGGTCCGGACTCGGCGCCTCCGGCAGCGGGACGTACCCCCTCGCGATGACCATCTACGCGTGGCCCGGCCTTCCCGGCGCAGCAGCGTGGAAGCACGCCCGCTGGACAGGACTGCGCTCGAGCAACGTCCTGCCCGCGCGCGTCGCGCTCACCGCGGCCCTGCCGCCCGCCGTCGTCCGCGCCTCCGTTCGCAAGCTGAAGCCCCTCGGCATCCTGTCGCCCGATCCGCGCGTCATCGACCGGCTGGCCGCGAGCGGCGTGCCCGTCGAGGCACTGCCGTCGGGTGCGCCCGTCGATCCCCGACGGGCCAGCCGCACCCCTGCCCCCGGCAAGGCCCCGACCGTCATCTTCGCCGGCCGCTCGGAGTCCGTTCGGGGCATCCGGACGCTGATCGACTCCTTCACCGCGGTGCGGGCAGCCGTGCCGGATGCCCGCCTGCGCCTTCTGCTGCTGCCGCGACCGGAGCTCGCGGCCTTGACGGCCCACGCTGCCGCCTCGCCCGTCGCGGATGCCATCGACATCGTCACCGACCCGATTCCCGACCTGCTCGGCGAGCTCGCCGGCGCCCAGGTGGGCACCTGGCCCTTCCTCGCCGACTACACGACGTCGCCGCCGGCGATGGCCGTGGCCGAGGCCATGGCCGTCGGCCTGCCCGTCGTCTCGACACCCGTCGCCTGCGTCCGCTCGGTCATGCGCCCTGACGTCGACGGCGTCGCCGTCGCTCCCGGCGACGACGTCGCGCTGGCCACCGCCCTGATCCGCCTGCTGACCGACGCGGCGGCCTGGGAGCGGTACGCGGCCGCCGGGCAGGAAGCGGTCGGCCGCCTCTCGTGGGCGAACGCCGCAGACGCCACGCAGGCCCTCTACGCCCGCGCTGGTGGGGCCCTCCATCGGGAACGCACCGCGACCCGAACGTGAGGGGGGCGCAAGGTTCGCTAGGCACAGTAAGGCCCATGAACACCCTCGCAGCCCCCGAGACCCTGCCCGCCTCCGCGTCACGCGCGCTCCACCCGACTCGACCCATCCGGCCCACCCGCCGCGACGTCTGGGACCTCCTGTCGGCAGCCCTCGCCGCCTTCGCCGACACGCCGGACAAGCGCGCCGCGTGGCAGGGTGCCCGCGGGGCGGCCGAGCAGTGGCGCTTCAGCACCGGTCCGGCCGACCTCGACATCTGGTGCAACGACGAGGCCTCCGCCTGCCTCGCCACGGCACTGACCGACCTGGGCGCGGCCCGGGTTCAGCACGCCGACCACCCCCGCCGTCTGCGACACGCGTCGTACGCCATCGAGACGAACGATGGGCTCGCCGTCATCGACCTGACCGTCGGCGACCTTCGCGTCGGCCCCGTCCTGCTCGTCCCCGAGGCCGACGTGCGGACCACCCACGATGGCCTCGGCGCCCCCGTGCTGACCGGAATCGCCGCCGCGGCCGACCGGTTCGTCCGCCCGCTGCTGCGCGGCCGGATCGTCGACGGTGCGCGCCTCGCACAGGCCCGCACCGCGTGGGCGACCACCGGCGAGACGGAGCGCGAGGCCTTCACCGCCCGCATGCGCAGCCAGCTCGGTCGCAGCGTGGCCGCCGGCATCGCGACGACCCTGGGCGGCAGCAACCCCCCGCTCGACCTGAAGAAGAAGGCCCGCACGGCGCTCACCCGCGCCTCGCTGCGACCTGCCAGCCTCTCCTCGACCTGGCAGCAGCGGCACACCATCCTGCCCGCGCGAGGCAAGGCCGGCGTCCTGGGCCTGACCACCAAGGGCTGCATCGTCGTGCTCGTCGGCACCGACGGCTCCGGCAAGTCCACGGTGGCGGCTGAGATCGACCAGCGGCTGCGCGACATCGAGATCCCCACGACCAGCGTCTACATGGGCATGGCTCGCGGCAACCTGCCGGGCGTCGCCCTGGCGCGCAAGGTGCTCGGCGTCTCGCCCGCCGGCGATCATGCGCCCACCGAGTCCGTCACGGCCACGAAGACCCCCTCGCCGGACACCCTCGACCACGCCATGGTTCGCCGCGCGGCGGCCTGGTACTACGCCGCGGAGTACGTCTACCGCTACTGGCGCGACATCCGGCCGGGCCTGAAGAACGGTGGCGTCGTCATCTCCGACCGCTACGTCTACGACCTGCGTGAGTCACCCTGGCCGAAGTCCCGCGCATCCCGCGTCGCCGAGCTGCTCATGCCCCGGCCCGACGTCCTCGTCCTCCCGGACGCGCCCGACCGCCTCATCCACGCCCGCAAGCCCGAGCGGCCGGCGAGCGAGCAGGCAGCGCAGCAGGCGCGGTTCCGCGAGCTCGTCGAGTCGGATCCGGCCCGCACCGCATCGCTCACGGTCGACACGTCCGGCATGTCCCGGGCGCACATCGACCCCGTTGCGAACGTCGTCACCGCGGTCGTCGCCTCACTGCACCGCATGCACTGAGTCGGGCAGAGGAGCCACGGGCGGAGTCCAGGTCATGGAGGCTCCCTCGGTGACCCTTGTTCACCCACGTGTCACGAGCACAATGAACAGCGTGAACCCGGCTCGGCTCAGTCCGCATGCTCGGATCGTGGCCGAGTCAGGACTGATCGGCCTCATCGTGGGCGGACTGGTCGTCGCCCCCTGGGTGGCCGGGGGCTACCTGCTGCTGCTCGACTGGGTGAGCGGACCGAGTTCCACGGTCAGCCCCGGGCTCTACGGACTGTCGGACAACGCACTCGACGCGATGCCCTGGCGCCTGGGCATCGAGGTGCTCCGCCAGGTCGTCGGGCCGGTCGCGACGGCCTGGCTTGTCGTCCTCCTCCCCTTCCCGATCGCCGCCGCTGGCGCCGCGCATCTCGTGCGCATGGGCCGGCTGCCGTCGTACGCGGCCGCACTGATGGCCGTGTCGACGCCCCTCGTCGTCGATCGGGTGACGGCGGGCCACGTGGCCTATCTCCTGGGGCTGTCGCTCCTGCCCTGGCTGCTCTCCTCCGCGCTGAACGCCCGCACCCAGCAGCGGTGGTTCTCCGCCCGGACGGCCGGCTGGTACGCGCTCGCCATCGCCATCAGCCCGCACATGGCCTGGCTGGGCGGCGTGATCCTGCTCCTGGTGACGGCGCTGCCGCGCACGTCGCGGCGCGACGTCGTTCGACTCCTGCTCACCGGCCTGGCCGCCGCCGGAACCTACGCCTATGCCGCCGTCGTCGTGCTCAGCGGAGTCCCGACCCTGAGCATCGGCGAGGCCGACCTCACCGCGTTCGCCACCGTGTCAGGTCCCGGCGGCCTGCTGCCCACCGTGCTCACCCTCCACGGCTACTGGCGCGACTGGGACGGCCAGGTGCGCAACGTGCTGGGTGGCGCTGCGCTGCCCATCGCCCTGGCGGTCGCCACCGTCATCATCATCGGCCTCGTCGCCATGCTGCGCGAGGGCAACCGCCGCGGGCGTCTGGCGGTGGCCTTCATCGCCGTCGGGGCGGTGCTCGCCTGCGGCACGCAGGGCCCCTTCGGCTGGCTCTACCAGTGGCTCTTCGACACGGTGCCGCTCTTCACCACGATGCGCGAGCCGGCCAAGTGGATCGGCCTGATCCAGCTCGGCTACATCATCGGCATCGCCGCGGGGGTCCGCGCGATCCAGGACTGGCAGAGGGCTCCTCGCGCCGCCCGCACAGCGACGGCGCTGGTGGCCGTCGCCCTGCCCCTCGCGGTTCTGCCTGCCCTCGCATGGGGGCTGGGCGGTCGGATCTCGACGTCGACCTACCCGGCTGGCTGGTATGCCGCTGCGGAACGGCTCGATCCGGCGCCGGCCCGCACCCTGTTCCTCCCCTGGCACGGGTACCAGCCGTTCGCGTTCACCGACGAGCGAACCATCGCCACGCCCGCCGCGGCCTTCTTCCCGGGGCCGGTGCTGTCGAGCAGCGCCATCGAGGTAGGGCCTCTGAGGTCCGACTCAACGTCCGAGCAGCAACGCGCGATGGACGAACTGGTGGCAGCGGGCGGGGGCAACGATTTCGCGGGCGCGCTCTCCCGCCTCGGTTTCACGCACGTCGCGGTGTCCAGGGGGCTCGAGGACGATCGCTACGCCTGGGTGGCCGGGCAGCCCGGTCTGACGCGCCTGCTCGACGACCCGTCGATGAGCCTCTACAGCGTCGACGTCCCGGTGCCCGGGCTCGACCGCCTCGACGTGACCGGCCCGGCCTCGTTCGTCGTGCGCGAGGGCACGCCCGGGACGGTGATCGTTCCCGTCGAGTACTCGCCCGGCTGGCAGATCGACGGCCAGTCGGGAACACCGACAGCGGAGGGCACCGTCGCCTTCACCGTCGGGCCGGGGAAGGCGCTCATCGAGTACAAGCCCTGGTCGCGCATCAAGTTCGGGATCCTCATCAGCCTGCTGGCCCTCGCGGCGGTGTTCGTCGCCGGACTCGTCGAGCATCGGCGGGACCTGCGCCCGGCACGGCAGGCCGACCATGCCTGACCGTGCGAGGCTCTGGGAGCTGACGAAGGCGAGGCTCTTCGCGGGCCGTCCCTACTTCGCCACGTTCCTCATCAGCAGCGTGGTCGTCAGCCGCTGGTTCATCCCCGGCACCTTCATCTCGACCGGCGACATGGGCCCGTGGATCCGCCAGGGCTGGGCGCCGGAGGCCACGTCGTCGTGGAACCACACGGTGAGCGGGGCCGGCAGCGCGGCCTTCACCGTTGCTCGCGGGTTCGAGTTCATCGTGCTCAAGTTCGTCGGCCTCTTCGGTGGCGACGAGTACGTCGGCCAGTGGTTGTTCTACACGCTCATCTACGGCCTGGTGGCCGTGGGGACGGCCTATGCCGCCCGTGCCATCGTCCGCAGCGAGCCGGCGGCGGTGGCGGCCGGGACCTTCGCCGTGCTGAACGGCTTCTTCCTCACACGGCTGCCGAACCCGCTCAACATCATCAGCGTCGGTTCGATCGCCCTGCTGACGGGCCTGGCCCTGCGCGTCGCGCGAGGAAGGTCGATCGGTGCGCCCTGGGCGGGCATCGCGCTCCTACCGACCTCCTTCCTGGCGTTCAACCCGCCCATGATCGTGGTCGCCTACGCCTGGACGCTGGTGGGGCTGCCGATCCTCGTCGTCCTCATGTTCGGCTGGCGTGCCGTCCGCCGCCTCGTGAAGTGGATGATCTTCGCGGCCCCCTGGGCCCTGCTGATCAACATCTGGTGGCTCGTCCCGTTCGCCTACAGCTACCTCGGCGGCGGCGGCGCCGTCGCCAACGCCGACTTCACCGACCCCACGGCGTGGTCATGGTCGCAGGCGCAGAACAAGATCCCCAACATCCTCACGATGGTCGCGAACTGGGCCTGGGTGAAGCCCCAGTACCTGCCGTTCGCCGCCGATCTGGACCAGCCGTGGATCGTCTGGGCCCGCTACCTGATTCCCGTCCTGGTGTTCCTCGCCCCCGTGCTCGCCATCCGGAAGCTGCGCCGCTCCGCCCTCGTGCTCGTCGGGATGTCATTGGTCTTCGTCCTCCTGGCCAAGGGCCTGCAGCCGCCGTTCAAGCAGTTCAACCTGTTCCTGTACAACCACGTGCCGGGGTTCTGGCTGTTCCGCGAGCCGATGAGCAAGCTCGGCCAGCTGCTCGTCATCTTCTTCGCGCTGCTCATGGCCATCGGGCTCGACAGCGTCTGGGAGCGTTGGGTCGAGAACCCCACGGTGCGCAATCGGGTGATCAAGGTGGCCACCTGGGTCGCCTTCATCGTCGTCGTGCTCCAGCCCTACCCCCTGTGGACCGGCGGGGTCATCCCCGATGCCCGGCCGATGCAGCCGAGCGCCCACGTGCGGGTGCCCGAGTTCTGGCGCGACATGGCCGCCTACATCAACGCCGACGAGCGTCCCGGCAAGGTGCTGATCATGCCGCTCGACGACTACTACCAGATGCCGACCACGTGGGGCTTCGCCGGCGTCGACAGCATCCCTAACCTGCTCATCCAGCGGGCCACCGTGCAGCCCAAGCCCGACGGCTACTTCGGGGAGGTGCCCGGGTTCAGCGCCGACGTCCACGGGGTAGAAACCGCGCTGATCAGCGGTGACCTCAGCGCGGTCCCCCGGCTGCTTCGCGCGTCGGGCATCTCCCAGATCGTCGTGCGCCATGACCTCGTGCGCGGCATGCCCGGGCGCTCCTTCGCCGACGACCGGGTGCTGACCGCCGCGCTGGAGAAGACGCCGGGGATGTCGCTGGTCAGGCAGGGCGACCTCGACCTGTGGTACCTCGACGACGGCAGCCTGCCGACCGTCCACGCCTACGACGCCGTCATCCAGGCGCCTGCGCGTCCGACCGCGGCATCGAGCGCCATCGCGTCGATGACCGTCAATGTGGCCACGACGGCCCGGAAGTCCGACCCGGGCATCGAGAGCGTCACGAAGGATCCCGGCGGGGCGGTCTGGACGGACGACATCGTCAACTGGCCGGTGCCGGCCGTCGACGAGGGCAGCCCCGAGACGACCGTGCCGCTGGTCGGCGGGACGTACACCGTTGCCCAGCGGTCGCGCGCGGCACCGGTGCTCATCCCGTCGGTGCGCACGGAGTCCGGCTCGTCGAGCCTCGTGCTCAGCGACCCGACGAAGGTCACCCTCGACGGGAAGGTCGTGTCGACGCGACCCGACGTCACGATTCCCCTGCCCACCTCCGATGTCGTCGCCGTGACGGCCGGCACCCGCACGGTGTCGCTGGACGGCTGGAGCCGTGACGTGCTGCCGGGCGCCACGGCCGCGGCTCCCCGGCCCCTCTACCTGCCGGTCGGATCCGCGACGCCGGTAACCGTGTGGGCGCCCAGCCCGGTCCCTGCGCGGCCCGACCCGCCCAGCGACGTCTACGACTGCAACAACTACGAGCCCCGGCCAGCGCGAGAGCTGGGCCTGAGACTGGACAGGGAGCCCTCTACGGAGGGTGACCTCCTTCGCCTGTCGGCCGACGATCATGCCGCCTGCACCCAGATCACCGTGCCGGACGCGAAGCCCGGACGCACGTACCGCGTGCGCATGGAGTTCCGCACAGTTGAGGGCAAGCGTCCCGACGTGTGCCTGTGGCAGATCGGCACGGATGGCTGCGACCTCGTCCCGCGCGCACCGATCAACAATGACTGGATCCCGTTCGACGAGTTCGTCACGGTCGACGACGTGGCCGAGGGGCTTCAGGTGGTGCTGTACGCGAACGTCGGCGTGCGACACGAGCTGCGCACCGTCACCGAGTACCGGGACATCTCGATCGAGGCGCTCGACCCCGTTCTCACAACCACTGTCTTCCCGGCCGAGGTTGCGGAGACGACGGTGACCGTTCCCCCGGGCCAGCACACTCTCGCCGTGACGGGCGGGCCGGCCGGTTCCGCCCTGCAGTCGTTCGGTCCCCTTGAGAACTGCTACAACACCAGGCAGATGACGTTCGACGAGGCCGGGCTCAGCAAGACCCCCCTGCCGGACGAGCCGCAGCCGGCGTTCCGGCTCACGGCGAAATTCGACCGCGCCTGCATCGCCGCCCCCGTCCCCGACATGGGTGCCTCGTCGCTCTACGAGCTCACCTACGAGGGGCAGTCGGTCAAGCTGCGCAACCCCAGCGTGTGCCTCTACCAGCGGGGCCCGGACCGCTGTACCAAGATCCCGGCGGGCGGGCCGTGGAAGGGCTGGACCACGTACCGCACGTTCGTCGGGCCCGACCCGGCGGCGGTCGAGACGCGCCTGTACCTGTTCGGGGCGCGCGACCTGGACGGCAAGGACCAGGCGGTCGTGGAGTACCGCGACGTCGCCCTGCGACCCGTGGCCGCACCCGTCGACGTGGTCCTCGTCCGTCAAGTTGACCTGGCCCCGCCGGCCACCGTCGACTGGCAGCGGAAGACCGCGGCGAACTTCGCCGTCCAGGTCACCGGCGCCACCCCCGTGGACGCGGACGGCACGGGCACCTACCTGGCGCTGAACGAGACGTACGCGCCCGGCTGGACGACGCAGAAGGCGAGCGGGATCGATACCAAGGGCCATCTGGCACTCCAGGGCTGGATGAACGGCTGGCCGGTCACCGCGGCGCAAGCCGAGGCGACGCTCACCTACGGCCCCGACCGGTACGCCCAGCTGGCCCTGAAGCTGCTGCCGATAGCCCTGTTCGCCGCCATCGGCTGGATCATCGTTCGCCGACCGGTGCGCGCCTGGGTGGGGCGACGATGGGCGAGCCGCAAGTGGCCGCGGGGAAGGAGCCGTCATGCGTAGTCCGACCGCCCTGGTGTCCGGGCTGACCCGCCGCCAGCGATGGCTTGCGTGGGCGCTCGTCCTCGTCGGACTGGTGGTGCTCGTGCTTGCCCTCCTGCGGGCCTGCGCCCCGTCCCCCGTCGTCCACGTGATCGCCGTCGGCGACATGGCCTGCTCCCCCACCGATCCGAAGTTCAACGGCGGGGCGGGAACGGGCGGGGAGTGCGAGGCACAGCGCGTCTCGGATGCTGCCGTGGCACGTAACCCGCAGCTCCTGCTCGGCCTCGGCGACTACCAGTACGAGGTGGCCTCGGCGGCCGACTACGCCGCCGGGTACGCCCCGACGTGGGGCCGACTCAAGGAGATCACCAGGCCGGCGATCGGCAACCAGGAGCTGAAGGTCAACAAGGCCAGCACGTTCTACGGCTACTTCGGCGACGTCGCACCCGAGCCGCCGGGCTACTACTCGTACGATCTCGGCGCCTGGCACATCGTCGTCCTCAACACGAACTGCACGGTCGTCGAGGGTGGCTGCGGGGTCGACTCACCCCAGCGCGCGTGGCTCGAGCAGGACCTCGCGGCCAACGCCGGCCGGTGCATCCTGGCCTACGGCCACCACCCCAGGTGGAGCAACGGCATCGCCGGACCGGACTTCCGGCTCGACCCCTTCTACTCGACCATGGCCAAGGGCCACGTCTCGCTGTACCTGTCCGGGCACGAGTCCGACTACGAGCGCTTCCCCGCCCTCAACGCCCGGCACGAGCCTGATCCGAACGGCGTTCGCCAGTTCATCGTCGGGACGGGCGGCCAGTCGCTGTACGAGCCGGGCGAGGGCGATGCCACCTGGCGTGAGACGTTCGACCCGATCCCCTCGGACTTCTTCGATGCCACGCACCACGGCTTCCTCGATCTCACGCTGGGCGACGGCAGCTACGACTGGTCCTTCGTCACCGACACCGGCGACATCACGGACAGTGGCACGGCGGCCTGCAACCCCGCGGCCTGACGCCGCCGCCCCTGGCCGCGACTATCGTGGGCCCGTGTCCAGCACCGACGATCCCCCCGCCGAGTCGGCGGCAGTGCAGGCGTTCATCGCCGCCCGCCAGGGCGAGCTGCTGGCGAAGGCCGTCGCGACACTCGAGGACTGCGCCGACGACGATCTCGCTGCCGAGTCGCACCGTCTTGCGGGGACACTGGGGACCTACCAACTGACGACTGCGCAAGTGGCCATGCGGAACCTCGAGAGCGCGGTGACCGCGACCGGCATCGGCAAGGCCGACATCGACCATGCCCGCGCCGCTACGCTTGCCGCGATGCGTGGTCTCCTGGCGGACCATCGTGCTGACACCGGAGGCGACGGCAGCCCATGACCGAGACGATCCTCGTCATCGATGACGACGCCGATCTGCGAGGACTCGTCTCGCTCGCCTTGAGCGAGTCGGGCTACCGTGTCGTGGAGGCCGCCGACGGTCCAGCCGGCATCAGCGCCTACCACGGGCACCAGCCCGACCTCATCGTCCTCGACATCGGACTCGGTGCCATGGACGGACTTGAGGTGTGCCGCCAGCTACGCGCCGTGGGCACCACCCCGATCGTGTTCCTGACGTCGCGCGCCGAGGAGGTCGACCAGCTCGTCGGCTTCGCCGCCGGGGCCGACGACTACGTCACCAAGCCCTTCTCCCCCAGACTGCTCGTCGCGCGCGTGGGCTCGGTCCTGCGCCGCGGCTCCGGTGCCGAGGAGGAGAAGACCCGCTTCGAGGTCGGTCCGCTCACCGTCGACACCGAGAGCCGCACCGCGACGGTGAACGACGTCGAGCTGGACCTGACGCGCACGGAGTTCGATCTCCTCACGATCCTCATGGAGAATCCGCGACGGGTCATCACGCGCGACATGCTGCTGGAGCGCGTGTGGGGGTCCTGGTACGGCGACGACCACGTGGTCGAGGTGCACATGTCACGCCTGCGCAGCAAGGTCAAGGCCGCAGGGGGCCTCCGGATCGGGGTGGCCGTCCGGGGCGTCGGCTACAAGCTCGGCGTCGACTCCGACGCGTAACCACGCCGAGAGCCGATCGTGAAACTCGGCGGGTAGGTTCCGAGGATGTCCCCGTACACGGCTGGCCTCTCGCTGGCCGGCATCCTCGACGAGATCCGTGCGGTCACCGGGAGCCAGCTCGTGCTCCTCACCGTCCTGGACGAGCGCGACGGGGTCACCCTCGAGAGGGTCACGGCGCTCTCGGGTGCCGCCGACCAGCCGTTCCCGCTGACGCTGGACACCGAGTGGCCCTGGGCCGATGGTGCCTCCTGCGCCATGCTCGAGGCCGCTACGACCAGCACGCCCGACTTCCGGGCGCAGTTCCCGACATCGACGTTCCTGGCGGGGCACCGGCTCGCCGGATACCTGTCCGTTCCTGTCCTGTCGGCCACGGGCGACCGGGTCGTCGCCATCATCGCGGCCCTCCACTCCACCGCCACGCCCCTCCCGCTCGACGTCCTGGTCGCCGCCCGACGGCTCATCGCGGCCGCGGAGTCGCTCGTCCTGAGGGACGTGGCCCGTCGTGACGCAGCGGCGACGGCGCGCCGGGTCGACGAGGAGCTCCTGACGACGCTCTCCGACGTCCGACAGGCACAGGACCAGGTGGGCAACTCGATCGCGGTGGTGCTCGGGTGGCTGCGGCTGCTCGCCGACTCGACGCCTCAGGACGGTACGTCCCCGGGCGGAATCCAGATCGCGGTTCGCCGACTCGAAGAGGCGCAGGCGAGCATCGCCGAACTGCTCAGACGCACCTCGGTACGCGCCCTCGCCGACCACGCCAGCGACATGGTCAACGCCAGTGCCATCTCCAGGGCGGCCGGACGCGCCTCCGCACGCGGCATCGGGCCCGACGTCTGGGTCCGCGCGAATGCGACGCACCTCGGTGCGTTCCTGGCGGACTGCGCTGAGGTCCTCTCCGACGACGAGGTCGTCACGTCGGACGCGTGGATCGTCTCGTTCCTCGAGCCGGGACTCGTCACGACGGCATCGCTGCTCACCCTGCACGCCTCGGGCGGCACTCTCGTGTCGAGGGAGGGCACCCAGGCCGCCCGGTGGACGCGAGCCGTGCCCCCGGTCACGGTCGAAGTCCAGTGACCAACAGGTAGAGCCCGAAGGCCGCGCCGTTCGCCGGTCTCCCTCGCTAGGTCGGTCCCATGCGACGAATCACCCGCATACGCTCGACCTATTGACGTCGGTACGGGAGGAGGCGCGCCATGCTGGAACTGTCGAACGGCGACATCGCGCGCGCCCGCCAGCACAGCCTCCTTCTCGCGGGCCCGTCCCTGGGCTCCGCGGAGGCCGTCGCCACATGGTTCGGGGCCATGCAGGCGCAGGACCCGGCCAGTGCGGTGTGGTCGCTCGGCGTCCGGCTGCCCGGGTCGGTCGCGGCGGATGTCGACGGGGCCTTCGAGCGAGGAGGAATCCTGCGGACGTGGCCCATGCGAGGCACGATCCACGTCATTCCCTCACGCGACGCGGGGTGGATGCTCGAGCTGACCGGAGTCCGCGCGCTCAGCGGGAGCGCGACCCGTCTCGGGCAGCTCGGGCTCGACCAGAATTCGGTCGACAGGGCCGTGGCCGCGCTCGAGTCGGCGCTGCACGGCGGCCATCGGCTCACGCGCGCCGATGCCTTCGCCGCGCTCCAGCAGGCCGGCCTCGACACGTCGGGGCAGCGTGGGTACCACCTGCTCTGGCACGCCGCGCACCTCGGCGTCGTCTGCATCGGGCCGTACCAGGGCAAGGAGCAGACGTTCGTGCTCCTGCGGGAATGGGCTCCGGTGCAGGACCGCCTCGAACGACGGGATGCGATGGCCGAGCTGGCCCACCGCTACTTCCGCAGCCACGGGCCGGTGACGGTCAAGGACTTCGCCGGATGGACGGGGCTGACGCTCACCGACGCCCGCGCGGCAGTGGCGGCGAACGACGGGCGGCTGGAAAGCGCGCGCTTCGGACCCGACGAGTGCTGGATGTCCACCGGCCTGGCCGAGGCTCTGCGGCAGGGTGCCGGTCGCGACCGCCTGCCCGCCGTGACGCTGCCCGGGTTCGATGAGTTCCTGCTCGGCTACAAGGACCGCAGCGTCCAGCTGGCGGCCGAGCGCATGGGAGACGTCGTGCCCGGCGGGAACGGGATGTTCCGCGCCACCGTCTGCATCGACGGCCGGGTCGCCGGCGTGTGGACCAGGATCGTCCGGCGCGCGCGCGTCGACGTCACGGTCCATCCCTTCGCCCCGTTCACGAAACGGGAGGAACGGGAGGTCGATCAGGCCTTGGCCGCCTACGGAGGATTCCTCGGGCTACCCGTCCGCCGCCAAGGGCTCTGACCCGGCGCGCGTGCGACACACGGCCGGAGTGCCTACTATCCGTGACATGTCCCCGTCACCGCCCGAAGCGTGGCGCCTGCTCGACGACCGGCCGGCGTACAACGGCTGGGTCACCGTGCGGCATCGCACCTTCGGGATGCCCGACGGGTCGGAGTCGGACTGGGACATCATCGCCGGCTCGCGCACCGTCGCAGTGGTGGCCCGCACGCCGGCGGGGCAGTTCCTCCTCGTGCGGCAGTTCCGGCCGGGCCCGCAGCGCATGCTGAGCGAGCTGCCCGGCGGGTACTCGCACGGAGCCGAGTCGGTCGAGGAGACGGCGGCGCGCGAACTACTCGAGGAGACTGGATACGCCGCGGCCAGCGTCACCGTGATCGGCAGCACCTGGATGACGGCCAACTCGACGGTCCAGCGGTTCGTGGCGATCGCGGAGGGATGCGAGAAGGTCTCAGAACCCTCGTTCGATCGCGACGAGTTCGGCGAGGTGCTGCTGGTCGACGCCGAGGAACTGCTCGCGCTCGTGCGCAGTGGCGAGCTCACCGATCAGGGGGTGGCCTATCGAGCCCTCGACCACCTCGGGCTGATCACGCCGGCCTGAGCCTCGGGGCAGATCCAACGACGGCGCCTAGAGGCGTCGAGCCCAGGCAGGCGGTCGCTTCTCGAGGAATGCGGTCATGCCCTCGCGGGCCTCGCTCGACGAGAACAGCGCGGCGGACATGCGCGCCGCCTCCGCGAAGGCCGCATCCCGCGGCAGCGTGGGGATCCGCGTGAGCAGATCCTTTGCCTGCCTGAGCGCCTCGGGCCCGGCCTCGGCCAGGAGTGCGGCGTAGCCCGCCACGGCCGCGTCCAGCGCGTCGGCCGGCACGACCGACGTGACCAGGCCGGCGCGCAGCACACGGTCCGCGTCGACGCGCTCGCCGGTGAGGAAGAGCTCCTGTGCGTCTCGTCGGTGCATCACCTGGAGGCACACGACGGAGATCACGGCGGGGGCCACGCCGAGGCGCATTTCGCTGAACGCGAAGCGGGCGTCCGCGGACGCCACCGCCAGGTCGCAGGCCGCCACCAGCCCGTTCCCGCCGCCGGCCACGTGGCCCTGCACCTTGGCGATGGTCGGCTTCGGGTGGTCGAGCAGCGCGGTGAGCAGGTCGACCATGGCCATCGGCCCGGAGCCGGAGAAGCCGCCCTGGTCGCCGGAGGCCGCGGCCGCGAGGTCGGCGCCCGAGCAGAACGTCGAGCCCGAGCCAGTGAGCACCACGACGCGCACAGCGTCGTCGGACGCGCACGACTCGAGGTGCTCGACCACCTGCGCCATCCCGGCCGCGTCGAGCCGGTTGCGCGACTCGGGCCGGCTCAGCGTGATGGTGGCCACGCCCGCCTCGACGTCGCACGTTGCCGCCGGTGACGTCACCTCTTGCCCATGCCCTCGAGCATCGAGATGATCCGCAGCATCACCTCGTCGGCTCCGCCCCCGATGCTTCCGAGCCGGCAGTCGCGGAAGTAGCGGGCCACCCACAGGTCCTCGGCGTAGCCCATCCCCCCGTGGAACTGCACGCAGGCGTCGGCGACCTGACGGCTCAGCCGTCCGCTCTTCAGCTTGGCCACCGTCGCCGCGCGGGTGACATCTTCACCGGCGACGTAGCGCTCGGCGGTGAGGTGCAGGAAGCCGTGGAGGATGTCGATCTCGGCGACGAGCTCGCTCAGCGTGTACTGGATGTACTGGTTGGCCATGAGCGGCTTGCCGAAGGCCTCGCGCATGTGGAGGTACTCCATGGTGCGATCGATCGCTCGACGTGCGCCGGTCACCGCCATGTAGCAGATCCACAGACGCTCGTCCTGGAACTGCGCCATCTGCATCTGGAAGCCGCGGCCCTCCTCACCGATGGTGTGGCGCACAGGGACGCGCACGTCGTCGAGCACGAGCTCGGCGGTGTCGGAGGAGTTATTGCCCATCTTCTTGAGCTTGCGGCCGACGCTGAATCCGGGGGTGTCGGTCGGCACGATGATCATGCTCATGCCCTGGTAGCCGCCCTCGTCGGACGTGCGGGCGAGCAGGCAGATCCAGTCCGACTGGGTGCCGCTGGTGATCCACATCTTGCGACCGTTGATGACCCAGTCGTCACCGTCGCGCACGGCCCTGGTGCGGATCCCGGCCACGTCCGAGCCCGCGCCGGGCTCGCTCACCGCGATGGAGCACACCAGATCGCCGGCCAGTGTGGGCGCGAGGAACTCGCGCTTCAACTCGTCGGAGCCGAACCTCGCCAGTGCGGGCGTCGCCATACCCGCCTGCACCGCGATGGCCATCGGAACTCCACCCATGTCGGCACGGCCGAGCTCCTCGGCGAGCACGACCGTGAACGAGTGATCCGCGCCGCCGCCGCCGTACTCGGTCTCGTACTCGAGGCCGAACGCACCGATGGCGCCGAGCTTGGGGAACAGCTCATGAGCGGGAAAGATCTCCGCCGCCTCCCACTCGTCGGCGTAGGGATTTATCTCCTCCTCGACGATCCTGCGCACCGACGTCCGGAACTGCTCGTGCTCCGACGTGAACAACATCAGCCACCTCCTGATTCGATGAGTCCGAGGGACCGGGCCCACAACTCCGTCAATGTCGTCAGCACCCGGGCATCGGGTGCCATCTGCTCTTCGCTCTCGCTGTCACTGCCCATCCAGTGGCGCGCGAAACCCTCGACCATGGCGCACAGCGCCGCCGCCGAGATCCGGGGATCGAGGTCGGCCACGGCGTGCCCCTCGGCCTGGAGCCTCTCGATCGTCTTCGCGACGCGATCCACGTGGGTGCGGCGCAGGCCGGTCAGCACCGCTCGGAACGAGGCGTCGTTGACCGCCGCCTGCGCGACCACCTCCATCAGCCGCGCCGTCTGCCGATGGACCGTGAGGTACCGCGCGTTGGCCACGGCGATCCGCTCGATCGGGTCGGTGACCTCGGGCGTGCTGAGCACCTCGTACATCTCCTCGGTCACCGAGTCGACCGCGGCATGCAGCACGTCCTCCTTGGTGGGGAACCACGTGTAGACCGTGCCGTGGCTCACGCCAGCGGCCAGGGCGATGTCACTCATGCGCGTCGCGTCGAAACCGCGCTCCTCGAAGACGGTCCGGGCGGCCACCACCAGACGCTCACGGGTGCGACGGCCGCGATCGGACAGGGGCGAACGGGAGCCATCGCCGGCGAGCGCGGTCACCGCACCGGGTCCGACGGATCGAGGAGCGAGCCGGGGATGTCGACTCTGCGGGCGCGCAGGTGCTCGCCGAGTCCCTTCGCCTGGGGATCGACCCGGGAGGACTCCGCCACGCCGCGTCCGAGGAGCCCGTGGATGACGATGTTGACGGCCCGCAGGTTCGGGAGGGGGAAGACGTCGATCTCGAGCGCGGCCGCCTCGGGCAGCAGGACGCGAACGCCGTCGACGGTGAGGAGGGACGCAAGCCACGAGTAGCGCGCGTCCGCCAGCGCGGTCTGAGTGGCGGACACCTCGAGGCTCGCCTCCTCGCCGTGGGCGAGGGCAACCGCCGTCGCCTCGACGGGGTCGAGGATCCACAGCCCGACGTTGGCGTTGCCGCCCTTGTCCCCGCTCCGCGCGCCGACGAAGGTGCCGAGAGGGAGGCGCGCCGTGCTCATGCGGCACCCGGCCCGGTCGTGATGGGCTGGCCGTCCAGGGTGACCGACACGTCCACGAGTTCCCGCGCGACGGTGCTCGGCCAGTAGACGCCGAACGGCGAGGCCGCGCCCGGGGGCGTTGTCGGGAAGAACCCGGGGTAGGAGGAGAGGGTCGCCTCGATGACGGCCTGGGTGAAGGGCTTGCCCACCTTCGCCGTATCCGTGTCCTTGACCGTGATGCGCAGGAACGACTGCGCCTGTTCAGGTGTGGCCGGATCCGCGAGAGCGCTGTCGACGAGGACGGCCGTCATCTCGGCCACGTCGAGGCGCGAAGCCGCGGCGAGGTCGGACGGGCTGAGGGCCTCGGCCTGCTCGAGGGTGACTCCCGCCACCGTGCGGAGGGCGAGGTCGGCCTTGGGCCGGGCGTCGAGCCCTGTCTGCACGATGGTGAGGGTGTTGCGGAACCCGCCGAGGTAGTTCATGGCCACCTTGAGCCGCGGTGGCGGCGCCTGACCCACCGTGCCGCTGACGAGCACACGGTCGCGCGCCTTCTGCTCGAGCCGGATGGTGTCGAAGCGGGCCGTCACGTCGGGATTCAGGTAGTCGGGGCCGGCCACCTCGTACAGCAGCTGCGCGGTGACCGTGCCCACCGTGACCATGCCGCCCGTTCCGTCGTGCTTGGTGATCACGCTGCTCCCGTCGGCCGCCACCTCGGCGATCGGGAACCCCGGCTGCTCGAGCCCAGGGACATCGGCGAAGAAGGCGTAGTTGCCGCCCGTGGCCTGGGCGCCGCACTCGATGACATGCCCGGCCACCAGCGCGCCGGCCAGCGCATCGAGCACGGCCTGATCACCACGCCGGGCGGCGGCGAAGTCCCAGCCATGCCACCACGCGGCGGGCCCGATGACGAGCGCGGCATCCGTGACCCGCCCGGTGATGACGACGTCGGCACCGGCGGCCAGTGCCGCCGCGATGGGCTCGCCGCCGATGTAGGCGTTGGCCGTGATGGGTCGCACCCCGACCTCGGCGAGCGTCTCCCCCGTGTCCATGTTGACGAAGTGCTCGCCGCCTGCCATGAGCTCGGCGACGCGGGGCATCAAGTCGTCGCCACTGACGACGCCGATGCGCACGGGCACTCCGACGGCCACCGCCAGTTCGGCCAGGGCGGCGCCGAGCCCCTGCGGATCCAGTCCACCGGCGTTGCTGACCACCTTGATGCCTCGGTCGACGCAGGTGCCGAGCACCTGCTCCATCTGCGTCATGAACGTGCGGGCAAATCCGTTGCCGTGCTTCATCTTCTGGCGGGCGAGGATGAGCATCGTCAACTCGGCCAGCCAGTCGCCGGTGAGTACGTCGATGGGACCGCCCTCGACCATCTCCCGGGCCGCGTCGATCCGGTCGCCGAAGAAGCCACTGCAGTTGGCGATGAGAACGGGATCGGTCATGCCGGCACCTCCATCGACCCGGGCTCGACGAACTCGGCGACAACCGTGTGCGCGTCGACCGACTGGCCCACCTCGACGAGCACCCTCGCCACCTCCGCGTCGACATCTGCGCGGATCGTGTGCTCCATCTTCATGGCTTCCAGGACGACGAGTGCCTGGCCCGCCGTCACCTCGTCGCCTGCCCGGACGAGGACCGCCGTGATGGTGCCGGGAACCGACGTGGCGGGTCCGTGCCCCGCAGCATCGCCGGTGTGGTCGGCGAACCTGGGCAGGACGATCCAGGCGGAGCTGTGCAGGCCGTCGTCGACGAAGACCTCATCGCCATAGCGCGTCACTCGGCAGTGCGCCGCTACCCCACCGACGCCGACCTCCACGCCCGCCGCATCGACGCCTCCGTCACGCGTCGTGTACTGCAGGTGCACGACAACGTCGGCGATCGTCTCGGTGTCGAAGGCGAAGACGTCACCGTAGGGAACGGCCTCCGTGTGGGCCACGCTCACGCTGTGGACCAGCACATCGGTGAGGACGGTGGTGACGAGATCGGATCCACGTCGGCGCATGTGCACGAACTCCGGCACCCCCGGCACATTGCGCCAGCCGATCGGCACCAGCGGGTCAGGCGCATCGAGAGCCGCGCTCGCCTGCGCGACGGCCACCGCGTGACGGAGGTCGTCGTCCTTCGCGATGGGCGCGAGCAGCTCCGGGTGCTCGTCGAGGAACGATGTGGTGGTCTCCCCCGAGAGGAACTCGGCCGACCCCAGGATGGCCACCAGCGCCTCGCGGTTGGTGACCGGTCCGTGCAGTGTCATGCCGCTCAGGCCCGCTGCGAGCACTCCGGCGGCGATGTCGCGCGTGGCGCCGCGGCCGATGACCTTCGCCAGCATGGGGTCGTAGTAGGGGCTGATGACGCTGCCGTCGCGCACACCCGAGTCGATGCGGACGGCAGACCCGGAGCCGGGCCGGAACTGATGGATCGTGCCGGAGGCCGGCAGGTAGTCGCGCGCGGGATCCTCGGCGTACAGGCGGGCCTCGATGGCATGGCCCGTTGCCGTGATCTCGTCCTGGGTGAGGGGCAGCGATTCGCCTTGCGCGACGGCGATCTGCCATGCCACCAGGTCCAGGCCGGTGATCTCCTCGGTGACCGGGTGCTCCACCTGGAGCCGGGTGTTCATCTCGAGGAAGAAGCACTCCTGGTCGGCGCCCTGGCCGAACACCATGAACTCCACCGTGCCGGCGCCGACGTAGCCGATGGTGCGGGCGAGGGCGACCGCGGACTCGTGCAGCAGCGAGCGCGTCGCCTCGGTGACACCGGGCGAGGGCGCCTCCTCGATCACCTTCTGGTGGCGACGCTGGATCGAGCACTCGCGCTCGAACAGGTGGACGACGTTGCCGTGCACGTCACCGAAGACCTGAACCTCGACGTGGCGGGCGCCGGAGAGGTAGCGCTCGATGAACACCGTGCCGTCGCCGAAGGAGCTGGCCGCCTCCCGCCTGGCCGACTGCAGCGACGACAGCAGGTCGTCGCGCGACGTGACGATGCGCATGCCCTTGCCGCCGCCCCCGGCACTCGCCTTGATGAGCACGGGGTAGCCGACGGAGTCCGCGATGGCAAGCAGGTCGTCGTCTGCCGTGCCGTCGGCGAGCTCGGCGCCGGGGACGAGCGGGACGCCGGCCGCCTTGGCGATGCGCTTCGCCTCGACCTTGAGGGCCATCGCCTCGATCGACTCCGGCGTGGGCCCGATCCAGGTCAGCCCGGCCGCGGCGACGGCGCGTGCGAAGCCGGCGTTCTCGGAGAGGAAGCCGTAGCCCGGGTGAACGGCATCGGCGCCTGACGCCGCCGCCGCATCCAGGATGCGTGCGACATCGAGGTAGGTCTCGGTGCTGGTGGTGCCCGCCAGGCGGACCGACCGGTCGGCCTGGCCCACGTACGGGGCGGCGGCGTCCGGATCGGAGTGAACGGCGACGGTCTGGATGCCGAGGGAGCCGGCGGTGCGGATGACGCGACTGGCGATCTCGCCACGGTTGGCGATGAGGATGCGACGGATGCGCGAGCGGGGAGTCATCGCCATCACATCCGGAAGACGCCGTAGGACTCGGTGCCTCGCACCGGAGCCGAGTGGACCGCGGACAGCGCCAGGGTGAGCACCGTTCGGGTGTCGCGCGGATCGATCACGCCGTCGTCCCACATCCGCCCGGTGGCGAACAGCGCCGTGGACTCGCTCTCGACCTGCTGCTCGAAGGCGTCACGGATGGGCGCGAAGGCCTCCTCGTCGAACTGCTGACCGGCCGCCTCGGTCTTCTGCCGGGCCACGATCGTGAGGACCCCGGCGAGCTGCTTGGGCCCCATCACCGCGATGCGATGGTTGGGCCAGCTGAAGATGAACCGAGGATCGTAGGCGCGGCCGGCCATGCCGTAGTTGCCGGCCCCGTAGGACGCCCCCATCATCAGGGTGATCATCGGGACGCCGCAGTTGCTGACCGCGTTGATCAGCTTCGCGCCGTCCTTGATGATGCCGCCCTGCTCGTAGCGCGTGCCCACCATGAAGCCGGTGATGTTCTGCAGGAACAGGATCGGCACGTCCATGCGGTTGCACAGCTGGATGAACTGGGCGCCCTTGTGGGCCTCCTCGCTGAACAGGATTCCGTTGTTGGCGAGGATGCCCACCGCATAGCCGTTGACATGACCCCACCCGGTGACGAGGGTCGATCCGTAGAGCGGCTTGAACTCGTCGAACTCGCTGGCGTCGAGGACGCGGGCGAGCACCTCGCGCGCCTCGAACGGAACCTTGATGTCGGCCGACGCTATGCCGAGGAGCTCCTCGGGGTCATAGACCGGCGGCCGCGGTGCGCGCGCCGGCCCGCTGCCCTGCTTGCGCCAGCCGAGGTGGCCCACGATGTCGCGCCCGATCCGAAGCGCGTCCGGCTCGTCGACGGCCAGGTAGTCGGCCAGCCCCGAGACGCGGGCATGCATCTCCGCGCCGCCGAGGGTCTCGTCGTCCGCATCCTCGTCGATGGCCATCTTCACCAGGGGCGGGCCGCCGAGGTAGACGCGGGCCGAGTCCTTCTGCAGCACGACGTAGTCACTCATGCCCGGCACATAGGCGCCGCCCGCGGTGGACGACCCGAAGACGAGGGTGATCGTGGGGATGCCGGCGGCCGACAGCCTCGTGAGGTTCTTGAAGGTCGCACCGCCCGGGTTGAACACGTCGACCTGCTTGGTGAGGTCGGCGCCCCCCGACTCGGTGAGGGAGACCAGAGGCAACCGGTTGTCGTGGGCGACGGACATGGCACGCAGCGCCTTGGTGACCGTGATGGGGGCCTGAGACCCGCCCTTGACCGTGGGATCGTTGGCGCTGACGACGCACTCGATGCCGTTGATGCGACCGATCCCGGTGACAAGGCCCGCGCCCAGGGCGTCGTCCGAACCCCAGCCGGCCAGCGGGGAGAGCTCGAGGAAGGCCGAGCCGGGATCGACGAGCAGGCTGATCCGCTCCCGAGGGAGGAGCTTGCCGCGGCCGCGGTGCCGGGCCACGGTGCGCGCGTTCTTGGCGGCATCTGCGGTGCCACCGCCGGCCGTCACCTGGGCGAGGAGTCCGTCGATCTGGGCGAGGGCCTCGAGCAACGCCGCCCGGTTCGCGCCGAACACGTCCGACCGGGGGTCGACATGCGAGCGGAGGACGGGGGTCACATACCTGACGCTAGCGTCAACTTGATGCGCGCGTCAAGAACTTTTCGTCGCCGATGTCAGGGCGCCTCGATCACCCGAGGGCGGCCGTACAGGTACCCCTGCCCCAGCTCGACCCCCAGGTCGCGGACGGTCTCGGCCTCGGCTGCCGTCTCCACCCCCTCGGCGATCAGGGTGGTCCCGGTCTTGAGCCCGAAGTGGCGCATCCCGGCGACGAGCGCCTGGCGGGCCGGATCGCGGTCGATGCCGCGGATGAGGCCGATGTCGAGCTTCACGATGTCGGGGTCGAGCTCGAGGATGTGCCGCAGGCTGGCGAAGCCCGCTCCCGCATCGTCGACCGACAACAGGACGTCGCCGCCCCTCGTGATGGCCTGACGCAGGGCCGGATAGCTCTCGATCACCGCGTGCTCGGTGATCTCGACGACGACGGGGCGATTCGCCTTCGCCACCACCGCGGCCGCGTGGCCGTCGAGGATGGCGTCGGCCGAGAAGTTGATGCTCAGCCAGACGTCCACCGGCAGGTGGCGCACGGTCTCGACCGCCACGGCCGCGCAGACCGCCTCGAGGTCGGGGCCCAACCCGACGCTGTGCGCCTCGGCGAAGCGGATGTCCGGCGCGCAGCCATCATCGAACCGCGTGAGCGCCTCATAGCCGCCGATGAGGTTCGTCCGCAGGTTCATGACGGGCTGGAAGACGGGGTGGTAGAGCGAGTTGTCGATGATGTCCCTGATCTCGCGCCGCAGGGTCTCGTGGCGGCGGTACTGCAGCGCCTGCCGGCCGAGGATGGCGCCCGCGAACGAGCTGATCTCTTCCAGCGCCCCGGCCCTCGACTTCAGCCAGTGGACTCCGTCGGGCCGGAGCGTCGCCACCGACACCACACCGACCAGCTCCTCGTTCCAGCGGATCGCCGCGTAGCCGGCCGCCACGATGCCTCGCTCCCGCATCACGTCGAGCAGGTCCGTGGGCATCTCGGGATGCTCGGCCGACGCCGAGACATCCAGGACCCACGGGCCGCCCACTGTCTCCTCGACGATCTCCTGCAGCCTCGGGACGGGGATGTGGCGGCCGAACGCGAATCCCGGCATCGGCTCGGGGTCGGCACTGGCGGCGATCACCGTGCCGTCGTCCTGGAGCATGAAGACGATCGCCCCGTCCATGCCGTCGATCTGGGTGACCGCGTCGCAGAACGCGGCCGAGGTCGCCTCGATCGACTCACCGGGCCGCACGGTGTTCATCAGGGCGACCAGTGAGTCCCGATTGCTCTGCCGCCGGGAGATGTCCTCCTCGAGCCCGCGCTCGACCGACAGGTCGCGCTTCGTGGCCACGTACGCGACGACGGCTCCGTCGTCGCCGCGAACGGGGGTGATGATGGCCGACTCCTCGTACACCTCGCCGTCCTTCCGGCGATTGAGGAGGAGGCCGGACCAGGAGTGACCGCCCGCGAGTCGCTCCCACATCTGCTCGTAGAAGGAAGGATCGTGCAGGCCACTCTGGAAGATGCGCGGGTTCTGCCCGATCACTTCGTCGAGCTCGTAGCCGGTGTTCAGCAGCGCCCGCGGATTGGCGTAGCGGATGACCGGGGTGGTGTCGGTGACGATGACGGCCTCGCCGGCCTGGTACGTCGCGGCCATGAACACCGCGCGGTCATCCACCACCGTGGAGAGCAGGCTCACGTCGATCGGCGGTGTCACGCTGGGCACCGACCGTGGGGCGACTCGCGGTCGTGACACATCAGGCCACCCCATCACTCTCGCTCCGAGTCTCGTTCGTGCATTCTCCCCCGAGAGCGACGGGTTTCGCTCCGTGAAGGCGATCCCTCACGCGAGCAGGTCGCGCACCAGCGGGACGACGCGGGATCCGTAGAGCTCGATCGACGACATGAGCTGCGCGTGCGGCATGGGCCCGGTGGCGTACTTCAGGTCGAAGCGACGCAGGCCGAGGGTGGCCACAGTGGCGGCGATCCGACGGGCTACCGTCTCCGGCGAGCCGACATAGAGCGACCCGGCGGCCACCTCGTCGTCGAAGCGCAGGCGGGTCGGCGGCGGCCAGCCCCGCTCGGCCCCGATGCGGGTCATGCCGGACAGGTACCCCGGCCAGAACTCCTCGACCGCCTGCTCGTCGGTGGCGGCGACGTGCCCGGGCGAGTGCACGCCGATCGGCAGCGGAGCGAGGCCCTGCTGCTCCAGTGCGGCTCGGTAGAGGTCGGCCAGGGGAACGAAGCGATCGGCCGATCCGCCGATGATGGCGATCATCAGGGGCAGCCCGTACGTCGCCGCCCGGATCACCGAGGCCGTGCTCCCCCCGACGCCCACCCACGTACGAAGGCCCCCGGACTCGGTGGGCGGGGAACACCCGGGCGCCGGCCAACGGCGGCCGCACGGTGCCCGACCACGTCACCGGACGTTCCCTCAACAGCTCCGCGAACAGATCGAGCTTCTCCGAGAACAGCACCTCGTAGTCCTCGAGGCCGTAGCCGAATAGCGGGAAGGACTCGACGAACGAGCCCCTCCCGACGGTGATCTCGGCTCGGCCGCCGGAGATCGCGTCCAGCGTCGAGAAGCGCTGGAACACCCGGATCGGGTCGTCGCTCGACAGCACGGTCACGGCGGAGCCGAGGCGGATCCGCGTCGTGCGGGCGGCAATGGCCGTGAGGACGACGTCCGGGGCGGAGACGGCGAAGTCCTCGCGGTGATGCTCGCCGATCCCGAAGGCGTCCACGCCGACGTCGTCCGCGAGGACGCCCTGCTCGACGACGTCGCGGATCACCTGGGCAGCGGTATGGGGCCGGCCACCAGCGT
Source organism: Actinomycetota bacterium (assembly GCA_016717115.1). GTDB lineage: Bacteria > Actinomycetota > Actinomycetes > S36-B12 > S36-B12 > UBA10649. The sequence goes on along the minus strand of JADKGE010000009.1, from coordinate 108,443 downwards.
CGACAGTGACGTCGCCGAAGGTGTCCAGGCCGAATTCGACAGGGGTGGTCATGGGTGTCCTCACGGTCGGGTGCGCTCTGACGCTAACCCCCACGATGGGCAGACCATTCCCTCCCCTGCGGGCACCCGTGCAAGGATCCGGCCATGAGCGAGCAGCCGACCTTCGATCCCAGCGACGTCCTTCGACCCGGATGCCTGACCGGCCGGGTGGCCGTCGTGACCGGAGGAGGCTCCGGGATCGGCCGGGCGACGGCGCTGCTGCTGGCTCGGCTGGGTGCCCAGGTGGTCATCCTGGGCCGGCGAGCGGATGCGCTCGAGGAGACCCGCGCCCTGGCCCCCGACGGCGCCCTCGAGGTGACGGCGATCCCGGTCGACCTGCGCGAGTTCGCCGACGTGGACGCCGTCATCGATCGCATCCTCGCCCTCCACGGACGGGTGGACCTGCTCGTCAACAATGCGGGCGGGCAGTTCATCGCCCCGGCGGAGTCGGTGTCCGCCAACGGGTTCCGGGCCGTCACCCGACTCAACCTCGATGCGCCGTGGTACCTCACGACCCGCTTGGCCGCCCGCTCGATGATCCCGAACGGCTATGGCAAGGTCGTCAGCGTCACCATGACACCGCTGCGCGGCATCCCGGGCATGGCGCACTCGTCAGCGGCCCGTGCGGCGGTGGAGAGCCTCACGCGCACCCTCGCCGTCGAATGGGCTCCGCACGGCATCAGGCTCGCGGCTGTCGCCCCCGGCATCGTGCACACGCAGGCGTGGGAGGGATACGGGCTTCGCCCGGCGGACGTGAGTGGCGTCATCCCGCTCAGGCGACTGCAGCAGCCGGAGGAGGTCGCCGGCGTTATCGCGTTCCTGCTCTCCCCCGCCGGCGACTACGTCACCGGCACGACGATCGTCGCCGACGGCGGCTGGAACCTCGCAGGGCCCAGCCTCTGAGCGATGCACCCAGGGGCGCCCCCGCGACCGGCCCAGGTCAGACGGCGTCGATGGCCACGTCGTACACGACGGTGCGGTCACGGCCGCTTCGCTTGGCCCGGTAGAGGGCGTAGTCCGCTCGCTGCAGCACCTCGTCGGGATCGTCGCCGGGCTCGGCCATGGCGATGCCGATGCTCAGCGTGACGTCGAGCAGGAGCCCCTCGACGAAGACCGGCGGCTCGAGGGCGGCCTGGATCTTGCCCGCGACGCGCTCGGCGTCGGCCACCGTGTGGATGCTCGGCAGCACGACGACGAACTCGTCGCCGCCGAACCGGGCCACGGTGTCGTTCGCACGCACCTGGTCGCGGATCCTCTGTGCCACGGCGACGATGACCTTGTCGCCGACCGAATGGCCGTGCGCATCGTTGATGGGCTTCAGCTCGTCCACGTCGATGAACAGCATGGCGACGTTGATTCCCGTGCGCGGACGCATCGCCAGCAGACCCTCGACCCGCGAGACGAGCTCGCGTCGATTCACCAGTTCCGTGAGGGCGTCGTGAGTCGCGATGTACTGGAGCTGGTCACGCGCCTCGCGCGGCTCCGTGATGTCGTTGAACTGGCAGACGAAGGCGGCGGGCAGGCCCGCATCGTCGCGCAGCAGCCCCATGGAGTGCTCCACCCAGATGCGCGTGCCGTCGGCGCGAATCATCTGATGCTCGACGGCTCCCGATCGGATCACGCCGGACATCACGGCAGTGCGCACCGGACGCGCCACCTGGGCGTCGGCCGAGTCCATCACGTCGTTCACGGTGTGCCGCAGCAGCCACTGCTCCGATCTCGTCAGGAGCCGGCAGAGCGCGGGGTTGACCTCCATGAACCGCTGGTCGAGCCCGACGACCGCCATGCCACTGGGAGCCGACTCCATCGCCGTGCGGAAGCGCTCCTCGCTTCGACGCAGCTCCTCGCGCGTCTCGTGCTGGTCCTCGATGTCTCGGGCGCTGCCGATCCAGGCCACGGGGGCGCCGACCTGGTTGAACACCGGACGGACCGTGACCGCCATCCAGCGGCTGCCTCCCGCGGCCGTCAGGAAGCGGGCCTCGTACGAGCGAACCCCAGGACCACCACTGGCACGGATGACGGAGAGGACGTGCGGCCGATCATCGGGGTGGACGAGATCGCTCGTCGTCGTGCCCACGAGCCCGCCCGCGTCAAAGCCGAGGACCTCGGCGACAGAGGGCGAGATCCACTCGATCCGCGAGTCGCGGGTACTGCGAAAGACGATGTCGGACGAGTTCTCGGCGAGCAGCCGGTAGTGCTCCTCGCTGACGGCGAGCGCCTCGCGGGCGTCGTGCTCCGCCTGGACGTCGCGCAGGGCGTCGATGCCGCCGACGAGGGCACCCGACTCGTCGAACAGCGCCCGGCCGACGTCGCTCATCCAGCGATAGCTGCCGTCGCCGGCGATGAAGCGCGCCTGGATGCGTCCCTCCGTCTGGCCGCTGGACAGCACCTCCTGCTGCAGGGCCTGCACCCTCACCAGGTCGTCGGGGTGCATGAGCTCAGACACGCGGACACCGACGATCTCCTCGGGTCGCCAGCCGAGGATCGCCTCGATCGACGGCGAGCTCCATGCGATCAGGCCGTCCGCTCCGGTGTGCAGCACCACGTCGATGGAGCTGTCGGCCAGCCGTCGGTAGTGCGCCTCACTGGTGGCCATGGCCCCGGCCACGACGCCGCGGTCATCGCTGCGCTCGTTCGCCTCGTGCCACGACACGCCCACGGCCGCGCCGACGGGCACGCAGAGCACGTTGACCCGGCGGGGACCACCCGAGTGAGTGGAGAGTCGCTCTTCACGGCCCACCGGCTCGCCGATGGCCAGGGCGTCGGCGCACCAGGCCAGCAGGGCATCGCTCGACTCGGTGGACACCTGCCCGACCAGGCGCTGGCCGACCACCTCGTCGCGGCTGACCCGCAGGAAGCGGCACGCAGCCGCGTTCGCCTCGAGACAGTCGGCGTCAGGGACGACTCCGGCCGCGTCCCGGACCGGCTCGAGCAGCAGGTAGGGGTCGGGCATGGCGTCGAGCGTCGCCCGAAGGACGCGTTCGCGATCGGCGAGTTCCCGGGCCGACGCACCACGGCCAGGGCGCGGGGCACGGGACTTCCCGGTCTCACGCGGGCCACCATTGGTCATCGGCTCCACCCTTCCCCGCCGAAGTTATCCGGCGAGGTGGGTGCGTGGCCTGCGGAGACGTCCCCCGTTAGGTCACGCTTCTGTCGCAATACCCGATCGTCCCCGCGATTCGGGGCCAAAGTCCCGGGCCGGGAGCTCGAACACCCACTCCAGACCGTCCTGCGGGTCATCCTGCTCCCCTACCTTGACGAAGCCCGCCCCTCGGATGATCGCCAGCGACGGGGCGTTGTCGGGACGCACGCTGGCGCGCAGCCAGTGCACGTCCGGGCACGCAGCCGCCCCGGACCACATCGTCGTCGCGATCTCCCGGCCGAAGCCCCGACCCCGGTGGGCGGGGAGCACGCGATACCCGATCTCCACCATGCCCCGCGCGTCCGGCCGATCGTGGAAGTTGCCGAGGCCGACGATCACCGGTGCCGGAGAGCGGAGGACCGCGACCCGTAGCAGCCAGGGATTGACCGTGGGGTCACGGCGCAACTGCTCGATGCGGAAGGCCAGGGGCGACCGATCGGGGTGCAGCACGTCGTGGGGATCGTCGAACCCGAGCGGCACCGGGTCGACCGTGCCGTCGCGGCTCAGGACCTGCTCGACCGTCACGAGCACCAGGTCGAGCCGAGGTCCACGAAGGATCGGCGGCAGGGAAGCCGTCACGTCACCGTCTCTTCGACCGGTCGATCTCCGCGAGGCGTGCATCGACCAGCCTCTTTACGAGGTCGGCCGGCAACGGCTCGTCGACCGCGAACGAGACTGCGCCCTTCGTCGTCGTGTAGTCCGCGAGCTCGGCGGCCAGCTCGGCGGTGACGCTGCCGCTCATCGGCACGTAGGTGCAGTGGCCGGCGTAGTACCCGTACCCGGCGACGCCCTTCCCGTTCACCTTGAACGCCGGCAGCCCGTAGGAGATCCCCTCCTCGGCTTCGGGCAGGAGCGCCGCAAGGGTCGCCCGCAGCGTGGTCAGCGTCGATCGCTGCGGCTCCGGTGCCGAGGCGAGGTAGGCATCGACCTCCGGCGACGTCACCACGCGTACGCCTCGGGTGCCGTACCTCCCGGCCCCGGGAAGATCTCGTCGATGCGGGCCAGCGCCGCCTCGTCGAGCGTGATGTCCAGGGCCCGCAGCGCTCCGTCGAGCTGGTCGACCGTGCGGGGGCCGACGATCGGCGCGGTGACGGCGGGCTGGTGGAGGAGCCACGCGAGGGCGACGTCACCGGGTGCCTCGCCACGCTCGTCGCAGAACGCCTCCCATTGCTCGATCGCACCTCGATGGATCTCGAGGGAGTCGGCCGCCCGGCCCGCATTGCTGCGGCTGGCCGTGCCGTCGGCCTGCTTGCGCAGGATCCCGCCGAGGAGTCCGCCGTGCAGCGGCGACCACGGGATGACCCCCAGACCGTAGGCCTGCGCGGCCGGCAGCACCTCGAGCTCGACCGTGCGCTCCACGAGGTTGTAGATCGACTGCTCCGCGACCAGGCCGAGCTGTCCGCGGCGACGCGCTGCCTCCTGGCCCTGCGCAATGTGCCATCCGGCGAAATTGGACGAGCCGACGTACAGGATCTTGCCCTGCTGGCGAAGGACCGCCATGGCCTCCCAGATCTCGTCCCATGGGGTCGCGCGGTCGATGTGATGCATCTGGTAGAGGTCGATGTAGTCGGTCTTGAGCCGGGCGAGGGACGCATCGCACGCCCGCCGGATGTTGAGCGCGGAGAGCTTGCCGTCGTTCGGCCACGTGCCCATGTCCCCGTAGAGCTTGGTCGCGAGCACCGTGCGCTCGCGGCGGCCGTCGCCGCGGGCGAACCAGTCGCCGATGATCCGCTCGGTGAGGCCCTTGTCGTCCCACCCGTACACGTTCGCGGTGTCGAAGAAGTTGATGCCGCAGGCGTGCGCGTGGTCCATGATCACGTCCGCGTCCGGCTGGCTCGTCACCGGACCGAAGTTCATCGTTCCCAGGCACAGCCTGCTGACCGACAGGCCACTGCGACCCAGATGCGTGTACTCCACGTCAGTCCTCCACGTCAGGTTCCCCGTGCCGACGACCCTAGCCTGCGGCACCCGCCGAATCGACGGTCGCGGCGCGGAGCGCGGCCAGGGGTGCCGCCTTGCCGAACAGCCAGCCCTGGCCCATCTGCCAACCCTGGGCGGCCAGCACCTGCGCCTGTTCGAGTGTTTCCACACCTTCGGCCACCGTCGAGAGTCCAAGGCCCTGAGCCAAGCCGACCAGGCCCTGGGACAGCTGAGATATCTGGTTGTCCACCAGTGTGAGGCCGGCGGTGAAGGTCTGGTCGAGCTTGAGTCCCGTGACTGGGAGGTCGCGCAGGTGGCTGATCGAGGAGAAGCCGGTGCCGAAGTCGTCGACCCACCAGGAGATGCCGATGGCGGCGACCGATGCCATCGTCTCCTTCACTCGATCGGTCACGTCGAACAGGGCGGTCTCCGTGACCTCGAGGTGCACCCGAGTCGCGTCGGCACCCGTGCGATCGAGCTCGCCGCGGAGCCATTCCACGAGTGTCCCGCTGGACAAGGTCGCCGCGGACACGTTCACGCCGACGTGCGTCCCGACCGGCATCGCGGTGACCGCCTCGAGCGACAGGCCCAGGACGATGCGGTCGATCGCCAGCACGAGACCGGTGCGCTCCGCCACGTCGAGGAAGTCGACCGGCAGTCGCACCGACCCATCCTCGAGAATCCACCGCGCCAGCGCCTCATAGCCCTGCACGGTGCCGTCAGCCAACGACACCACGGGCATGAACCACGGCACGATCCGCCCCGCGCCGAGCGCCTCGCGAAGAGCGGCCTCGACCGCCAGCGCCTGCCGGGTCTCCGCGCCGACGTTGCCGTCCAGGAAGTCCCAGCGGTCGGTTCCCTTGGCACCCGCCTGCCGCATCGCCGCGGTCGCGTCGCGCAGCAGGTGCTCGGCATCGGTTCCGGTGGCCACGGCAATGCCGGCGTAGCCGGTGATGTCGACCACCGCGTCGTCGATGTCCACCGGGCCACGAACCGCAGCCAGGATGCGGTCCGCCGCGCTCGCAGCGTCCGTGGGCGTCACGATGTCGCTGAGGAGGACGACGAACTCGTCGCCGGCGATCCGCGCCACTCGGTCGGTGGCTCCGGCCGCCGCGACCAGCCGCTCGGCAACGGTCCTCAGCACCTCGTCGCCCGCCACGTGGGTGTAGGCGTGGTTGATCAGGGTCATCCCATGAACGCCCACGCAGAGCAACGCCCAGCCCCTCTCACCGCGCGTCGCCAGGATGTCGCTGATCCGGCCGATCGCAAGCGAGCGGTTCGCCAAGCCAGTGAGAGCATCGAACGCCAGCTCGTGCTGAAGGGCTTCACGCGCCTCCATCTCCATCTCGACGTCTCGCACGCCGATGACGCCGCCCACCAAGGTGCCCATGTCGTCGTAGAGACCCCGGGGCGTGGCCTCCACCCACCGGAGGTCACCCGACTTCCTGACCATCCGGATGCGGCAGGCGCTCGGCCTCCCGGCCCGCGCCTCGGTCGATGCGTCGAGCAGCGTGGGGAGATCCTCCGGGGCGATGAGCACACTCCCGAACTTGCCCTCGAGCTCCTGCGTCTCATAGCCCAGCATCACCGTGGCGGATGGGGACACCCACTGGATGATCGCGCGGGTGTCAAGGGAGAACACCATGTCCATGGCATTCTCGGCGAGCAGCCGGTAGCGCTTCTCCGAGTCCGCCAGCGCCTGCTGCGCGTGGACCTCGTCGTCCACCCTGCGGAAGCTGACAATGAAGCGACCTGCGGGGGACTGCCGCGACGCGGCGGACAGCCATGCGTACGTCCCGTCCGCCGTGGCGAACCGCGCGAGGACGCGCGGCGGCTCGTCGCTCGACAGTGCCGCCTCGGCCAGGCTTCGCATGACCGCGTCGCGGTCGTCCGGATGGACGAGGTCCCACGGCTGAGTGCCGATCAGGGGGCCCGGTTCCCAGCCGAGCACGGTGGCCACGGACGGGGAGATCCACTCGAGAGTTCCATCGACGGTGACGCGGGCCACGATGTCCGAGGCGTTCTCCGCCATCAGGCGGTACTCGTCCTCCCGATCCTCCAGCCGCTTGCGCCAGCCGCCGATGAGGTGGGCGACGATGATCGACATCGCCCATGTGGCCAGCAGCATCGCGAGGTGGAGCCAGCGGCCGCCGTCCACGAGGAACCCGTGGCTGAGCCCGACCACGACAAACAAGGCGACGGCGACCGCACCGATCCAGGCCGTCAGGCGGGCATCGCCGAGCAGTGCGGACGCCACCACCGGAATCGCGAGGAAGGGGATGAGGAACGTGTCGGGGACGAGAAGGTCGACGGCCGCGATGAGCAGCATCGACGCGACCAAGCCCGCCACGCGCCAGTGGCGTTTCGCCAACCTGCTCCCGCCACCCACGCGTCAACTGTCCCGCAGATCGTCACCTTTCGCTACGCAGTGCCCACCTCGCGGCGCTCGACGCCGAGGAATCGCTTCTCCCCGTCGGCGTTGAGTCCCCAGCTCCAGATCACCTCGGGCCGGATCCGGATCCGCAGGCCACTCGCGTGTTCTTCGATCGCTGCCGCCCCCCGCACCTTGATGCCGCGTGGCGTCCAGGGGTCGACCGACGCGAGATCGTCGATCACGATGACCGCTCGCGGATTGCGCGTCAGGTTGCCGTATCGCACCGTCTTGGTGATGTCGTAGCCGCCGCTGACGATGTCGTCCCCATCGACGCCGAACGTGACGGCGGCCACGTCGGGTTGACCGGTCGGCGACGCGGTGGCCAGCCTGGCCATCCGCTGCGTGCGGAGGTACTCGATCTCATTCGTCGTGAAGACGCCCATCGCCTGCTCCTGCCTCGGGGTACGGGCCTCTACAGGACCAGCGGCTTGATGGGAGCACCGATCAGCGTCGGGTCGTTGCGCCAGTCGACTCCGGGAACGTCGATGTACAGCTCGATCTCGTTGCCGTCGGGGTCCGCGATGTAGAGGCTGTGGGTGACCGTGTGGTCGCTCGCGCCGAGGATCGTGACGCCGTTCGCCTGCAGCGTGGCCAGCGCCTCGCGCAGCTCGTCGTCGCTGTCGCCGACCTTCAGCCCGAAGTGGTAGAGCCCGACGCGTCGTCCTGCGGGAAGCGAAGCGGCATCCGGCCCGACCTCGATGAGCAGCAGTTCGTGATGCGTCCGGCCGGAGGGCGCGGAGAAGCCGGCGGCCCGGAACGGTAGCGCGTCGTCGCCACCCAGGATGATCCGCCAGCCGAGCACGTCGCGGTAGAACCGGACCGATGCGCCTAGGTCGCGCACGTAGAGCACCAGATGACCGAGCTCCTTGACCTCCACGAGACCTCCACCGCGGGCATGCTCACGTCCGCCGACCCGGGCGGATCCGCAGGGACACCGTACTTGACCATTTTGTCCGAAATCCACTGCCGTGCCGGTGCGGCAACTACGCTGCTGATCCATGGCCTCCGCAGGCGCCTACCGCAGCGTCCTGGCTATCCGCGACGCCCGACTGCTCATCACTGCCAGCGCCGCGTCGCAGCTCGGCAACTGGCTCTACAACGCCGCACTGCTTGCTTACGTCTACATCGCAACGGAATCGGCGGCCTGGGTGGGGGCCGCCACGATCTGCCGGCTGCTGCCCTACGTGCTCCTCGCCCCGATCGGCGGCGTGATCGCCGACCGCTACAACAAGCGCTCCGTCCTCATCGCCGGTGACGCCCTGCGCGCCGCTGCCATGTTCGCCTTGGCCGCCGTGGTCGCGGCCGGTGGTCCGATCGTGGTCGTCATCGGGCTCACCGTGCTCGCCTCGGCCGCCGGCACGGCCGAGCGTCCGGCCACCATGGCGATGCTGCCGAGGATGGTCGGCGAGACCCGCCTGGGGCCGGCGAACGCCCTCCTCCACACGGTGCAGGATCTCGGCGTGATCGTCGGGCCGGCCATCGGGGCGGTCCTGCTGACGATCGCGCCGAGCTGGGTGGCCTTCGTCGTCAACGGCGCGACCTTCGTGGTCTCGGCGGTGCTCATCTCGCTGCTGCACCAGCGCTCCACCCCGTCGACGGGAGCGGCGGGCGGCGGCGCCCGCGCCGAGCTCAGCCACGGGATACGGACGGTGCGGCACACGGGATTCGTGGTGCCGCTGTTCGTTATCATTGCGATGGCCGAGCTCACTTACGGGGCCCAGACGGTGCAACTGGTGCTCTACGTCCAGGACGTGCTGGATCTGGGCGCGTCGGGCTACGGCTACCTGCTCGCGGCTGCCGGCGTGGGCGGCCTCCTCAGCATCCTCGTCAATGCCCGGCTGTCGACGAGCCCCAAGGTGTCGGGCATCGCGGTCGCCACGGGGGCGGTGTTCTGCGCCACCCAGCTGGCGTACGCCGGAGTCAGCGGTCTCGTCCTCGCGCTCGTCGTCACCGTCATCGGAGGTCTCGGTCTGGTGGCGTGCGAGGTGGTGGTCGAGACGACGCTCGCCCGCATCGTCCCGAACGAGGCGCTGGGCCGGGTGATGGGGATCTACGACTCGATGGCCGTCGCCGCCATGGTGTCCGGCGCCCTTCTGGCCCCGCTCCTCATCGACCGCTCGTCGCTGCGCACCAGTCTGGTGGTGCTCGGACTGGCCACGCTCCTCGTGACACTGCTGAGCCTCGCGGGCCTGCGCGGGCTCAACGCCCTGAGCCGGCAGCGCACGGAGGTGCTGGCATCGCGCGTCGCGATCTTCGCGACACTCCCGCTTGCGGCAGGGGCGCCCCGCATGGTCATCGAGGAGCTGGCCGCCGCGTCCCAGGTCTGCCCGCTGCCCCCCGGGGTCGATGTCGTCGCCCAGGGCGCCCCGGCGCACGCGTTCTACGTCGTGATGAGCGGTCAGGTCCTCGTCCACCGGGACGGTCACGAGGTCGTCCGCCTTGGTCCCGGGGAGTATTTCGGCGAGCGTGGATTGCTCGACAACGCACCGCGCAACGCGACCGTCACCACCACAGAGCAGAGCACGCTCATGCGCACGGAGGGCGACGTCCTCATCGCGGCGCTCGAGGCGGCGCCGGCCATGAGGTCGGTGCTGTCCGCCGTGCCCGACCATCGCGGCACCAGGGACGAGGATCGACCGCTGGTCGACGATCCTCGGTACCAGAGCCGATGAGCGTCGACGGATCCGTCGTCGCCGTGATCAGCGGTGGCTACGAGGGCAAGCGTCCGATCCACGTGCGCATGGCCGAGCTCGGCGCACGACTGGTCATCCTCGACGAGGCCGGGCACTGGTCGCAGTCGCTGGCGCAGGAGGGCATCGCGGCGGCGTTCCTCCCCGTGGCAGTGACCGGGGATCCGGACGACGACGCCGCCGCCATCCTGGCGGCGCTCGCTCAGGCCGGCATCGCGCCCGACGGGATTCTCACGTTCTGGGAGTTCAGTGTCGGGGTGGCCGCGCGGGTGGCAACGTCACTCGGTCTGCCCACCAATCCGGTCGAGGCGGTCGACGCCGCGCGCAGCAAGGTGCGCACCCGCGAGCTGTCGACGCAACTGGGGCTGCCGACGCCCAAGGCCCGCCGCGTCCGATCGCTCGACGAGCTCTTCGCGGCCTCCGCATACGTCGGCTTCCCCGCCGTCGTGAAGCCCGAGTTCGGCGCTGGCGCGGTCGGGTGCCTCCGCGTGGACACGCCCGAGTCACTACCCGACGTGTACTCCCTCGCGCGACAGGAGGTGGGATCCGGGCACGACTTCATGTTCCGCGCCGGCAACGACCTCCTCGTCGAGGAGTACCTCGACGGAGTGGAGTTCGACGTCGACCTCGTGATGCACGAGGGCCGCTGCCTGTTCTCCAGCGTCTCGCAGAACTGGCCCACCGCGGAGCCGTCGTTCCAGGAGACCGGCCTGCACTGCCCGCCCGATCACGATCGGAAGGCGGTCGCGCGGCTGGTCGATCTCGCCGTCACGACGGCCCACGCCTTCGGACTCGATCGCGGTGTGCTGCACATCGAGGGCAAGTGCACCAGCCACGGTCCGCGCGTCGTAGAGGTGAACGCCCGCATGGGCGGAGGCCGCATCCACGAGTACGTCCGGGCCGTGTGGGACGTCGACCTGGTCGAGGCTCAGTTGCGCAACTGCCTCGGCCTCCCGCCGAACGCGCGGCCGAGCCGCAAGCCGCGCTGCGCCGTGGTCGACCGGCTCATCTATGCCCCGTCCTCGGGACGCCTGGCCGCGCTGCCCTTCGACAACCAGCCGCGAACCTCGGGCCCGACCGTCATCGTCGACATCCACGCCGAGATCGGCGAGGACGTGCGCGGGCCTGATGCGGTCTTCGCCACCGAGCTGGCCGAGGTGACGGTCGTCGCCGCGGACCTGCGGACGGCCCGGTCGATCATGGCCCAGGTGCTACGCGAGCCGCCCCTCATCAGGCCGCTGCCATGACGACGGCAGGCACAGGATCACAACGCTGGCGACGATCACGATCGTGCTCGAGATGGCCGCGGCCAGTCCGGCACTGGCCGTGGTCGCTGTCGTGAAGTTGTAGGCGGCGTGCCAGAGGGCGACGACGAGAATCGACCTGCCGCTCGACTGGTACATCCACGTCAGGATCACCGAACCGAAGCCGATCCCGATGATCCAGCCGATGGTGCCGCCGACCCCGAGGCCACGGAAGGTGCCCACCACCCAGAACAGCGGCAGGTGCCACGTCGCCCAGACGACCCACACGATCAGTGCTGTGACGGAACGACTCCTGCGGTCCAGCAGACGGTCGGCGAGGAACCCGCGCCACCCGATCTCCTCGCCGAATCCGTTGACCAGGATCACGTAGATCACGACCGCCAGCCCGGCGGAGGGCGCCCCCGAGTATGCGACGAAGTCTCCGGGCACCACACCCGGCGTGGCCACGATGGGGATCAGCATCATCGCTGCGGTCGCGGCGATGATCGCGTACCAGACCCAGCCCACTCGCCACCGAACGACGCGCGACCACAGGTCGGCAAGGCCGGCACGGCCCTCGCTCACGCCGATCACGACGATGGCCGCCAGTGCCGGACCGAGGAGACCCGGTAGGTGGGTGGGCCAACCCTGACCGGGATCCACCACCGTGCCCGAGACCGCCATGGGCACCCACCAGCACCACGAGAAGGCGTACGCCAGAACGACGTACCAGACGATCTTGCGCACGGGGTGGTTCCTGCGACGGGGGCGGGCCTTGAGGCCGCCGGTGCTCGGCTAGTTGACCTGGACGATCTGGGCGACGCCGCCGGAGACCGTGAAGAGGACGACGTCGGGAGTGCCCATGTCGGCCCCGCACTGCGTCGGGCCCTGGCCGACCACGGTGACGCTTGATGCGTTCGGCGTCTGGGTGTCGACGTTGACGGGCGTGCCACCGAAGGAGCAGCGGTCGTTGATGTGCACCGACGTGTTCGGGCTCATCTCGTAGTTGCCGTCGACGAGGCCGGTGGTCGAGTTCTGGGCCGGGTCGAGGCTGTCGCTGGCGACCTTCACGCCCGTGGCGATCAGGACCACGGCCAGGATGATGCCGAGCACCGACAGGATCAGCCCGACGATGCCGAGCCAGAAGCCGGCCTTCGCGACTCCGCCGTTCGTGGCCAGGCCCTGCTTCGCCTTGTTCATGCCGATCTTGCCGAAGATGATGGCAAGGATCGAGCCGATCGTGCCGAGGCAGAAGAACTGCAGGATGCCCATGACGAGTGCGGCGGTCCCCAGTCCGTTCTGGGGTGCCCCCATGGAGTTGACGGGCGGTGGGGGCATCGGCAGGCCTGGCGGCGGCGGAGTCGGGTCGCCGGGCGGCGGGGTCATCGGGTCGCTCATCGCAGTGGTCCTTCCGAAGGGGTTGCCGTACGGCGCCAGCATGGCAGATGGCGCCTACGAGGCAATGGTGGCACTTACCGGCCGCGATTGATCCGTCATGGTGCACCCGCATGTGGTACCCATGTCGCATATCGCCAGCGGGCTGGAGCACCTGTGAACACCACGATGAGCCGGGGGCAGGAACCAGCGCACGGTCACGCGACTGACCGCGACGGCGAGTGGCACCGCGAGCTGGCTGAGGCGTCCGGCGACGTCTTCTTCGTGATTCGGCTGGCACCCGACCGGGCCGTCGAGTTCATGAGCGACAACGTCGAGAGCCAGGTCGGATACCCCGCGGAGCAGTTCCTCGCCGATCCCGGCCTGCTGACTCGCTGCGTGGATCCGCACGACGCCGCCGACCTCGATCTCGTGCTCACGTCTCCGCCGGGGCGGCAGGAGTTCCAGGAACTGCGCTGGATTCACCGTGACGGGCATCGGGTGTTCCTGCAGAACTGGATCCGCACTCGCGAACGCGACGACGGGTCGGTCGTCCTGGAGGGCACGTCCCACGACATCACGGCTCTGCGCGAAGTCGAGCGGATGAAGACGGTGTTCGAGGAGCGGTACCGCCTGATGGCCGAGAGCGCAAACATCGTCCTGTGGACGATGGGGCTGGACGGCTCGATCACCTACGTCAGTCCGACCGTGGAGCAGATGCGCGGCTTCACCGTCGAGGAAGCCATGAACCAGCCGCTCGACGAGATCCTGACCCCGGACTCGCAGCTGATCGTGGCCGACTACTACGCCCGCCTCTTCGCGGACATGGCACAGGGCCGGGTCCCCGAACCTTTCCGCTGCGAGCAGGAGTACCTGTGCAAGGACGGGTCCACCATCTGGACGGAGGTCGAGGTCATCCCCTACCTGGCGCCGGATGGGAGCGTCTCCGAGCTGCTCGGCATCACCCGGGACATCCGCGACCGCAAGCACTACCTCGACGAGCTCAAGGCCTCACGCGACGAGGTCGCCGTGGCCAACGCGGCACTCCAGGAGGCAAACGAGGCGCTCCACCGGCTGGCCGTCACCGATCCCCTCACCGGCGTGTGGAACCGCAGGCACGCCGAGCAGGTGCTCACCGCGGACCTGGCCGAGAGTCGGCGCTACGGTGCGCCGATGTCGATGCTCCTGCTCGACATCGACCACTTCAAGGAGATCAACGACACCCACGGGCACCTGGCCGGAGATCGCGTGCTCATCGAGCTGACCCGGCGGCTCGACGGCAACCTACGTGCGTCGGATGCTCTTACCCGGTGGGGCGGCGACGAGTTCATCATCCTCACGCACCATTGCAGCCTCGCCGAGGCCACCGGCCTCGCCGACAAGCTGTGCACGCTCGTCGCGGCCGACCCGTTCGACGTGGCGGGACCCGTCAGCGTCAGCGTCGGCGTTGCCGAGCTCACCTCCGACGACACCCTCGACTCTTGGCTGAGCCGCGCCGACACGGCGCTCTACGCGGCGAAGGGCGCTGGTCGCAACACCGTGCGCGCCCAGGCCTAGCTCCCGGGCCCATCGGGCGTCGAGCCGTCCGACGGCGTCAGCCGCCGTGGCTCGCGAACAGGTCACTCAGCAGGGTGAACGACTCGAGTCGTGCGTGCGGGTCGTGCACCACCGTTGTCGCCATGAGCTCGTCGGCACCCGTTCGCTGCAGCAGAACGGCCAGTGCTTCGCGAACCTCGTCGGGTCCGCCGACGGCCTCACCGTCCCGCCGCTCGGCGACCGCCGCGAGCTCCTCCTCGGTCCAAACGTGGGACGCGGCCTCCTCGGGAGTGGGAACAGGTCCGGGTCGGCCGCGGATGAGGTGCAGGAACGACAGGTAGCCCGACCCCGCCATCCACCGCGCCATGTCGGCGTCGGCGGCGACGAGCACCCGCACCGCCACCATCGCGTGCGGCCGGGCCAGCGCATCGGAAGGCCGGAACGCCCGCCGATACAGGTCGAGGGCCGGAATCGTGTTGCGCGGGCTGAAGTGGTGGGCGAAGGCGAACGGCAGGCCCAGCGCTCCCGCGACCTGCGCGCTGTAGCCACTCGAGCCGAGCAGCCAGATCGACGGGCCGTCGCCGGCAGTCGGCACGGCGACCATCGCTCCGTAGCGGTGACCCGCGGGGAGGGTGCCCCCCAGGAAGCCGATCAGGTCGCTCAACTGGTCGGGGAAGTCGTCGGCCGACAGCGGCCCCGCGCTGCGCCGCAAGGCCATCGCCGTCAGCTGGTCGGTTCCCGGCGCTCGCCCGATCCCCAGGTCGATGCGCCCCGGATACAGGCCCTCCAGGGTCCCGAACTGCTCGGCGACGACCAGCGGGGGGTGGTTCGGCAGCATCACGCCGCCTGAGCCGACCCGGATGCACCGAGTGGCCGCCGCCACCGCGGCCATGAGAACCGCCGGCGACGAGCTCGCGATCCCCGGGTTGTTGTGGTGCTCGGCGAGCCAGAACCGCCGGTAGCCGAGCGCCTCCACGTGTTGAGCCAGTGCCACCGTCGACTGCAGGGCCTGGCTCGCCGTGGACCCCGACGAGACCGGTGACAGGTCGAGCACGGACAGGGGCACTCGGCGCAGGTCGGTCACTCCGTGATCATGCCAGCCTCGGCCGTGGGCGCCCGGTACGCGACGGCGAAGGTCACCAGGACCGTGATGATCCCGGTGAGCACGAGGATCCACTCGACGGAGATGGTGTCCGCCAACGGACCGAAGATCAGCATGCCGACGGGCATCGCCACGGCCAGGACGATCCCGACCAGGCCGAACACCCTGCCCTGCACCTCGGGATCCACCTGCTCCTGAAGCAGCGTCGTCGCCGTGGTCGAGAACCACGAGACCCCGACGCCGGTGAGCAGCATGAAGCCCAGGAACACGGCGAACGACCCGGGGAGCCCGAGGATGTCCCCGGACAGGCCCATGCACACGGACAGGATGCCGAACGCGAGCGACGTGGCGACGAGCATGCGCATGCGATCGCGGAAGCCGCCCCAGGCCGAGATGAGCGCCCCGCCGGCGAGCATGCCCACGCCGAAGGCGACCTCGTTCGCCGTCAGCCGCCATACGTCCTCGCCGAAGGTGCGCACGACCATGAGCGGGGTCAGGTATCCCGGTGGCGCCATGAGGACGAACACGACGGCAAAGAACGCCAGGACCCGCAGGACCACCGCATGGTGGCGGGTGTATGACAGGCCCGCGCGGAGGTCGGCCAGGTAGGACGCGCCCTCGTCCGAGCGCACGACGCGGGCCACCGGGATCACGGCGACGAGGCTGATGCCTATGGCGGCCGTCACCACGTCGACGATGAGCACCGCCTGCAGGCCCATGAGGGCGAACAGCACGGCGGCGAGGGCGGGGGCGAGCAGCGTCATGGCGGACTGGATGCTCATGTTGATGCCGTTGACCCGCATGAGCTTGTCGACGGGGACGATCTGCGGCAGCAGCGCGCCGACCGCGGGCGTCTGGACCCCGGCGCCGAGCGAGCGGATCGCCAGGGTCGTGTAGACCAGCCAGAGCCCGTCGAATCCGTTCCACAGCATGATGGCCAGGACCAACGTGGTGACGGCGATGACGGCGTCGGCGCCGATGAGCAGGAACTTGCGGTTGTGGCGGTCGGCCCAGACCCCGCCGAAGACCGACATCACGGCCTGCGGCAGGAAGCCGAAGGCGGTGGCGAGGGTCAGCACGACACCCGACTGGGTCTCCAGCGTGAGGTACCACAGGATCGCGTACTGGACGAGCGAGGATCCGAACAGGGACACGGTCTGCCCGGAGAGGAAGAACGTGGTGTCGCGCACCCACCGTCGCGGTGGCTCCACGTCAGCGTCCGTCGTGTTCGCCGAACCAGGTCAGCAGGTCCGAGAGCGGCATCGGCCTCGCGATTCCGTACCCCTGCACGTAGTCGGCGCCCGCGTCGACGACGAGCCGGCGCTGCTCGTCGGTCTCGACGCCTTCGACGACGACCTTCGCGCCGACGACGTGCGAGATCTCGACGGCGGAGCGGATCAGCGCTGACCTGCTCTCGAAGCTGTGGTACTGGCTCAGGAACGTACGATCGAGCTTGATGTAGGTGGGGGCGACCGACTCCAGAAGCCGGATGTTCGAGTAGCCGGAGCCGTAGTCGTCGATGGACGTCTCGGCACCCAGGGCGACCAGCGCGTCGAGCAGTCGCAGGGCCTGGGCGTGGTCAGGCAGGAAGACGGACTCGACGATCTCCACGACGATGCCGACCAGCGCGTCGGGGCGCTGCACCATGGAGAGGATGTCCGTCACGTTCCGGTCCTCGAGCTGGGTCACGGACATGTTGTACGCCACGCGGAATCCCTCGTGGCGCCCAGCGCGGATCGCGGGGAGGTCCTTGCGCAGCTCCGCCAGGGTCAGCATCCCGAGCGCTCGGATCTGTCCGCTCTCCTCGCAGAAGGGGACGAAGTCGCACGCCGGGACGAGCTCGCCGGCGCGGCGCCATCGCACCAGCGCCTCGACGCCCCACAGCGCGTCGGTGACCGCATCGACGATCGGCTGGTAGTGCAGTTCGAACTCGCCCCGGTCGATGGCCGCCGCGATCGCCGCGCGCATGTGGCGACGTTCGCCCGCTGCGTCGTTCATGGACTGGGTGAAGAAGGCGATCCCGTCGCCGGCCCGCTTCTTGATGTCGTACATCGCCGCGTCGGCGGCGCGCAGAAGGTCCTTCGGCGTCTGCGCATCGTCGGGGTACAGCGCGACGCCGATGCTTCCCGACACGCGGGTCTCCATCCCCTCGACGGCCACCGGCTGCCGAAGGGTCTCCACGAGGCGCTCGAGCACGGAGTCGAGCTCCGCGGCTGTCTCGAATCCGGCGATGATGACGCCGATCTCGTCCCCGCCGAGCCGGCCGACGACATCCGTCGCGCGCACGACGCTCACGATGCGCTCGCCCATCGTCCTCAGCGTCACATCGCCGGACGCGTGGCCGTACTCGTCGTTCACTTCCTTGAACCGGTCGAGGTCGATCCAGGCCAGCGCCAGCTGGCCTCTGGACCGGATGGCGCGGGCGATCTCGTTCTCCAGGGCATCCGAGAAGTAGCCCCTGTTCAGGAGCCCCGTGAGCGAATCGAACGCGGCCTGGCGCGCCAGCAGCTCCGAGGTGGCCTGCAGCTCCACGAGCGCGTCCTCGGCTGTGGTTCGCAGGGCGACCATCTCGGTCACGTCCGTCAGCGTGATGATGGCGCCGAGCCGGCGACCGTCCACGCCCAGGTACGGAAGCACCTGGACCAGGTAGGAGACCGACGAGTCGCCGACCTGGATGCTCTGTCGCTCGGCCCCGCCCACGACCTCGCTCAGTGCCACGTCCAGGCCGGGGATGGCCAGGGTCGTGGGAGCGGACAGCAGCGGGTGCCCCAGATCTGCGTCCACGAGGGCGAAGACGCGCACGGCCAGGGGCGTGAAGCGGGTCACTCGCAGGTCCTGGTCGACGATGATCATGCCCTGGCTGACCGAGGTCTGGATGTTCACCAGGTCGGTGTTGAGCTGCTGGAGGGCGTCGCCGCGCTGACGCGATTCCTGGTTGAGGGTCCCGAGCTCCTCGTTCGTCGCCTGCAGCTCCTCATTCGAGGCCTGCAACTCCTCGTTCGAGGCCTGCAACTCCTCGGACGACGCCTGCAACTCCTCGGACGACGCCTCGAGCTCCTCGTTCACGGCCTGCAGTTCACTCATCGACCGGCGAAGGGTGTCCTGACTCGTGATGAGGTCGCGCTCCAACCGCATGAGCTCGCTGTCGAAGGACGCGCTGCGACTCTCGGGGGCGGGCCGAGTCGCCGGGTCGTCCGTGTCCGCCACGAACGCCAGGACGGTGAGCGAATCCTCGCCCACCTGCACGCGGCTCGCGCTGAGGTGGATGGAGTGATCCAGTCCCTCGAGGGTCAGGGACTGGCTCGTCACGGGCTCGGCACCTGTCCGGCACAGCAGCAGGAGGGCCCGTGCCTCGTCCCGGAGCTCGGGCCGCAGGAAGGAGCCGACCGACGCCGTCATGCGGCCCTCGGGGACCCTGCAGTACGGGGAGACATCTCCGACGACGCGCGCCAGCGCGTGCCGCTCGTCCAGGACGAGGAAGGCGTTGCCGCTGAACCGGACCAGCTCTTCCAGCAGCGCCGTATCTGCCGCGTTGGGCTCGTCCGGCGAGACCCGTTGCCGAGGCACGGCCAACGACTGCTTCGTCGCTCGGCCGACGGCAGGGGCGGGAGCGTGCTCGTACGGGAACGACGCGTTCCCCTCGTGCGTGAAGATCCGCCACTCCGCATTGACCGTCGAGAAGCCCTCGGCCCTGCGGTCGAGGGTCTCCGCCGTGCCGAGGACCAGCAGCCCGCCCGCCTTCAACGCGAAGCCGAACATGGACACGACGCGCTGCTGGAGGGGCGCGGTGAAGTAGATGAGGGTGTTGCGGCAGGAGATGAGGTCGATGCGCGGGAAGGGCGGATCGGTGCCGACGTCGTGCCGGGCGAACACCGTGCACTCTCGCAGGACCTCGGCGATCTGGAAGTCGTCCCCCGCCTCCCTGATGTAGGCGGCACGCAGATGCTTCGGGATCCGGGCCAGCGCCGCGGCAGGGTAGACGGCGCGTCGAGCGACCGCGAGGCTGGGCTCGTCCAGATCAGTGCCGAAGATCTTCAGCCTCTGGGCGAGGTCGGCCGGGTTGCCGAGGATGTCGCTGACCAGCATCGCGATGGAGTAAACCTCCTCGCCCGTGGCGCAGCCCGGGACCCAAACGCGCAGCACCTCGTCAGCCTCGGGCCGTTCGAGGTAGCGGGCGACCTCGAGGCGCAGCGCGTCGAAGGCCTCCGGGTCACGGAAGAAGGACGTGACCGTGACGAGCAGGTTGGCCGACAGCGCATGTGCCTCGTCCGCATCCCCCACCAGCACCGCGAGATACGAGTCAACGTCGTCGATCTGTCGAATGGCCATCCGTCGCTGGACCTGCCGCTGGAGGGTCGACTGCTTGTACTTGGAGAAGTCGATCCCGATCGACCGCTTCAGCTGTGTCGTGATGCTTGGTAGGGCATCCAGCTGGGCGACGCGGGGCTCCACCTCCGCCTCGTCGATTCCGGAGGACAGCACGGTCAGCCGCGCCCCCAGCGTCGCCGCATCGGCGACCAGGTCGACGCCCCCGAGCGCCATCGCCGCCCGCGGCATTCCGTCGAATCGCGCGGACTCCGGGGACTGCACCATCGTCAGTCCCCCGCCCCCGCGCACCGCGCGCAGGCCGCGGGCGCCATCCGACCCCGTCCCCGACAGGACGACGGCGATCGCGCTCGTCCCCCAGTGCTCGGCCAGCGACTCGAACAGCAGGTCGATGCTCGGGCTCGGCCCGAGCCGTTCCGGGGGCTCGACGAGGCGCAGCCGGTCGCCCTCGACGGTCACGTCGTGATTCGGCGGCGCCACCGCCACCACACCCGCACTGAGCTCCGCCCCGTCAACGGCCTCGACGACCTCGAGCTCGGTCGAACGGGAAAGGAGTTCGACGATCAGACTCGGGTGGTCCGGGGCCAGGTGCTGGGCGACGACGAACGCCATGGCCCCCGGCGTCAGGGGACCGAGGAACTCCTGCAGCGCCTCGAGCCCGCCCGCGGACGCGCCGACACCGACGACGCCCTTGAGCGCATCCGCGGCCGGCCTCCTCGCCGCGGACTCTCTGCTGGTGCGGTCCTTGGCCACAGGTCCCTCATTCGCTGGGTGACGCTCGAACCGTACGCCACCGAAGGCTCCCACGCGCACCTTCACAAGCAGGGTTCGCCACACGGGATCGTCAAGGCATGAGCCTTGGTCGCCAGGTCGCCTCTGCTCTTGTCAGCGCTGTTGTCGTCGTCGCCGTCCTTGGCGGAGCACCCCCCGCGACCGCGGCGTCCAGCTGGGGCACCTTCACGGGGACGGCACGTCGCTGAGTCCGTCCAGCCTCCCGGCTGCCGCCGTGGGCGACACCTTCACGATTCACAACTCCGGCGGCGCCCTCGTGACAGCCGTCAACTCGTCGGGCCAGGTGTCCTTCTACGACACCTGACCGGCAGACGTCCGGCCTGTCGAAGAGCGCGGGCGGCGTGGGGCAGAGCACGGCCGAGATGACGAGCCTGCCGACCTACAGCAGCGCCGGTTGGTCCATCTCCGCCCAGAAGGACTCCGATCGCACCTGGGGGATCTGCCCGGCCCTCAACAACGGCTACCCGTTCCTCACCGGGCTGACGACGGCGTCGTGCTAGAGGTCCGCGCGCCGCACGGCGGAAGGGCGGACTCACCGAGGACGACTAGGACGACGCGGCCTCCAGCAGCGTGACGATCGGCTCGTGACCCCTGCGACGTGCGTGCTCCAGCGGGGTGACGCCGTCGCGGTCGGCGATCGACGGGTCCGCACCGTGGGCGAGCAGGGACGCCACGACACGCTGATGCCGGCGTCCGCCGTTGCCAAGGATCACCGCTTCGAGGAGAGCAGTCCACCCGAGGTCGTTCACGTGGTTCACGTCGATGTCGGTGCGGTCGAGCACGGCCTCGACGTAGGGCGCATGGCCGCGCTCCGAGGCTGGGATGACCGCCACTCCCCCGAATCGATTGGTGATCCTCGTATCCGGGCGGCCCGGTAGGAGCGCCTCGAGCATCGCCACGCTGCCCGTCACGCCGGTCACGAGGAACGGCGTGTCCCTCTGGTCGTCGACGGCGTTGACATCCGCACCACGCCCGACGAGCATCCGGGCGACGTCCACATGGTCGGCGGTGACGGCGCGCAGCAAGGGTGTGCGTCGCCGGGCGTCGCGCGCCTCGAGGTCAGCGCCGTCCGCGAGCGCTGCCTCCGCAGCCACTGTGCTTCCGCGGGCGGCCGCACGCAGCAGTCTGGTCTCCGGGGTCAGGCTGCGCGCCGCCTTCCTCAGGATGGCGGAGATGGCATCGTGCCCACCCCGCTCGGCGTGCGCGATCGGTCGGACGCCATCGGCCTGGGAGGGCAGCATCACGTCGGCCCCGGCCGCGACGAGTTGCCGCACCACGTCGACATGGGAGGGCCCGCCCGATCCCAGGATGATCGCCTCGTGCAGGGCGGTCCAGCCCAGTTCGTTCACGTGGTCGACCTCGATGCCGGCGGCCAGCAGCCGCTCGACGATCGTCGGGAACCCGCGCTCCGCCGCCCGGATGAGTCCGGTCCCGTTGAAACTGTCCCGGGCGGTTAGGTCGGCGCCGTGGGCCAGGGTGAGGTCAAGCAGCCGTGGGTCGTCCCCCACTTCGCTGGTCGCGATGAGGTATGCGCTCTGCTCCGACGCGTCCTTCGCGTTCACGTCGGCGCCCGCAGCGATCAGCCGCCGAGCTGCCCGGACATCCTTGGCGTAGGCCGCCGCCCGCAGCTCACCGTCGAGGCGTCGCTGGTCGCGCTTCGCCAGCGGTGGGCTTGCCGACGTCGACGGTGTCGCCACGGGAGCGGGCGATGATGAAACCGGCGAAGGTTGCGGCGGGGGTACGGCTGACCCTGCCTCCGGGCCGCCGCATGCGCTCAGCATCAGGGCGGTGCCGACGAGGAGCGCGCGCGGTGTCATCCCGATGTTCTACGTGACGATCGGCCGGTGGTCAATGTCGTCTGCCGTCGTGCGGTGGATGCGGCCGATCGAGGCGGATCGGATTCACACGTGCGCCACGTCGACGGAAGTGCGCCACAGCCGACATACCGAAGGCGACGGAGGCTGTCGCGATGGCGGTGCCGAGCACCATCGAGCCCTTCCTCGACCTGCGCCCGCGGCTGACGCAGGCGACGTCCGCCCCGTTCCTGTTAGCGTCCGAGCATGTCGGTCCCCGGCGCACGCCAGGTGTTCCCAGATCGGCTCCGGGGCATCGCACTGCTCGGCATCGTCGTGGTCAACGTCCCGCTGCTCGGACTGTCGTACGACGGCTTCACCGCCGCCTCGCTCGAAGGCACCGCCAACAAGGCAACCGCGTTCCTGGTCATCGCGTTGGCCCAGGGCAAGTTCTACCTGCTCTTCTCGTTCCTGTTCGGCTACAGCGCAGCATTCATCCTTCGGGACGGGAGCGCCCCCAACCGTCGCCGCTTCCGCAGGCGACTGATCGGTCTCGCCGTCATCGGGTTCGTCCATGCGGTGTTCTTCTACATCGGCGACATCCTCATCAGCTACGCGGTCCTGGGCTTCGGCCTGCTCGCCGTGTCCGGACGCTCCGATCGGGCCCTGCGACGCTGGGCCATCGTCGGGGTCGCCGTCGGAGCGATCCTGCCCTTCCTCTTCCTCGGTCCGCTCACCGCAATCGACCCGAACTCCCTGACCGGACACACCGATCCCACCTTGGCGGCCCTCGACGACGCGCTCGCCAACGGCACCTTCCTCGAGGCCGCCCTAGCGCGCCTGCGGGCCCTCCCGATCGTGCTGGCCTCCCTGGTCGCACTCCAGGACGTCATGGCGTTCGGTGCGTTCTGCCTGGGCCTGCTGGCCGCGAGATCCCAGGCGCTGGCCGATCCGCACCTGCGGCTCCCGCAGTGGCGACGCATCGCGCTGATCGGCCTTCTCGTTGGCCTGCCGATACAGGGTGCGGCCGCGGTCATGGCGCTCGTCCCCCAGGAGGATGCGTCGGCAAGCGCGAGCGTGGCCGCGGTCGGCACAGCGCTCGGCTTCGCCACCGCGCCGATCCTCGCTGCCGGCTACCTCGGGCTCCTTGGCTGGGGACTGGCGAGTCGGCCGCACCTGGTGGCCTTCGAGGCCGTTCCGGGCCGCGTGTCGCTGAGCGTCTACATCGGGCAGTCCGTGCTCCTGTCGTTCCTCTTCTGTGGCTACGGCCTGGGCTACTTCGGGCAGTGGACGGCACTGCCGGTGGTGCTGTCCGGCATCGCGGCCTGGGTCGTGCTCGCCGTCCTCGCCAGGATCTGGCTCAGTCGGTTCGACCAGGGGCCGCTGGAGTCCCTCCTGGGTCGCTGGACGGGCAAGGCCTCGGCGGCCTCATGACCGGCGCGCGGCGCTGGCCCTGAGATTCCCCGGCGCGACCGGTGGCCCCGGCGCTAGCGTGCCCGCATGGTTACCGAACTCGGCCTCATCGACGTCCTCCCCGGTCACAAGGAGGACTTCGAGCGTGACATGGCCTACGCGGCAGAGCACATCATCGGTCCCTCGGAGGGCTTCCTCGGCTACACGCCGTACGGCTGGGGCATCGAGAATCCGCATCGGTTCATGTTCCTCGCCCAATGGGAGACGATCGAGCACCACAAGGTCATCTTCTGGAACTCCCCCGCCCTGCAGCAGTTCGTCGACGTCGTCGGGCCGCACATGGACGGGCCGGGCTCGTTCGAGCACTACTCGCCGTAGCCCGCACGACGACCGCACCCGAAACGGCGAAAGCCCGCCTACGGAGCCCTTGCGGGCTTCCGTGGCGAGCCATCGTCATGTCCCGACAACCGGAACGGCCATCAGGTCAGTGTGGAGGTGCCGGGAATCGAACCCGGGTCCGTGCAGGCTTCTTCCGTTCTTCTACGTGTGTAGCCACGCTGTCGCTACTCGGCCCCCGCGCTTCGTGTGGCACTGCGCGGTGACGGCCCAGTCACTGTTTGGCTTTCCGCCCGCTCCCGTGACCGGAGCGATTGGTGAGTCCCCTAGCGACGTCAGACCCCAATTCGGGGACGCATTGGGCTGACGGCTGATCTATGTACTACGCCGCGAGGGCGTAGGACTCAGCTGACTGCGTGTTTTTGGCAGTTATTTGTTTTCAAGGATGCTTAACGAGATCACCTTGATTCTCGACACGCTTCTCCGGTCAAAACATCTGTCCGTCGAAACCTGTCACCCCCATATTGAGTTTTCAATCCCTCGAGCAGGGCAACCCCTGCTCGCCTTCGATGGTACGCCGCCCGGGCGACACCGCCAAACGCCCGTCTGCGGCCCACGCGGCACCCGTGGGCGGACTACTGGGCCGTCACGACGACCCGGGGCTTCGATGCGGAGCCCGTGCCGGTGCGGTTCACCGCCACGACGTCGACGTAGTAGGTGGCGCCCGACGCGAGACCGCGCAGGACGCACGTGAGGCCGCGCGTCCCTCCCACAGTGCACGACGAGCGGATGAGCCCGCCCGAGGACGCGGACCAGGCCCGCGCGGCGTAGGAGACGACCGTCGCTCCCCCCGCCGATGTGGGAGCGCTCCACGACACGGTGGCTGACCGGCCGCCCGGCCGCACCGTCACGTCATCCGGGGCGGTAGGAACGGTGACCGGCCGGACCGGCACCCGTGGACTCGACTCGGGGCCCGCTCCCGCCGAGTTCACCGCGACCACGTCGACGAAGTACGTTGTGCCGTTGACGAGGCCGACGAGTGCGCAGGCCCGGCCGTTCTCGCCGGACGCCGAGCAGGTGCGGACGGGTGTCGCGCCCCCGACGCCGACGACCAGGCCCGGGCGACGAACCCGGTGAGGTCACTGCCGCCGTCCGACGAGGGCGCCACCCACGTCACCCGGGCGCGCGCGTTGCCCGCGGTCGCGAGGACGCCCTGAGGTGCCGATGGTCGCGTGGTCGGGGCGATGGGGATTCCGGCGGCGCGCGGGCTGCTCGCCGGACTCGTCCCGACGTCGTTCGACGCGGTGACGGCGGCGAAGTAGGTGGCGCCGTTGGTGAGGCCGTCGAAGGTGCACGTCAGCGCCTCGGTCGTGCAGGGGAGGCCGACGACGTTGCCGCCGTTCAGCTCGCTGAACAGGATCGCGCTGTACCCCGTGATGGGACTGCCCCCGTCAGCCGGTTCGGACCACGAAACCCTCAAGGAGCCGTCGCCCGACACCGCCCGCACGGAGGTCAGGGCCTCGGGGGCCGCGTCCGCCGCCGACACGCTGGACGACCCGGTGAAGACCAGCCAGGCCGGATCGGACGCGAGGCCCGACTCCGGGATCGGTGTGGCCGCGGACGCCAGGACCGCCCATACCTGGGCCGGCGAGTAGTCGGGATGAGCCTCCAGCACCCGAGCCGCTGCCCCCGCCACGTGCGGCGCCGCCGCCGACGTCCCGCTCACGGTGCTCGTCGCGACGTCGCTGTCGGACCACGCCGACCGGATCTGCACGCCGGGCGCATAGATGTCGGTGCATTCGCCGTAGTTCGAGAACGATGCCCGGGCGTCCGAGGCGGCCTCGACACCGGTCGATCCGACGTCTCCGGTCGCGTTCACGGTGATCGCCTCCGGGACGCCGCCCGGGCTGCTCCGGCAGGCGTCGGTGCCGGCGTTGCCCGACGCGATCACCACCGTGATCCCGTCGGCGACCACCGACTTGACCACGCTGTCGACCGACGTCAGGACCGCGCCGAAGCCCAGGCTCAGGTTGAGGACGGCGGGCACTCCCTCGTCGTGGTCGGCAACCACCCACTGCAGTCCTGAGATGAGCGCACTGGCCGTTCCCGAGCCCGAGCAGCCGAGCACGCGGACGGGAACCAGCTCTGCCTCCTTGGCCACCCCGAACGTCTCCCCTGCGAGAGTCCCCGCAACGTGCGTGCCGTGGCCGTTGCAGTCGTCGGTGCCGTTGCCGTCGAGCACCTCGTCAACCCCGTTGCGCACGCGGCCGGCGACCTCCACATGCGATGCCCGGATCCCGCTGTCGACGACGTAGGCGGTGACCCCGGCTCCTGTCGTCGAGTAGGTGTAGGAGTCGCTGATGGGAAGGGAACGCTGGTCGATCCGGTCCAGTCCCCATGCCGGCACCGGGTCCTGGGTCGCCGCCGCCGTCATGACGAGGTCGGGCTCCGCGGACGTCACCTTCGCGAACTGCGCCAACTCGGCTGCGATGGACCGGGCCGCGGCCTCCGTGACCGGTCGGGACAGGTCGACGCGATAGAAGCCGAAGCCGAGATAGGCGCCCGGCACGAGCCGCGGCTCATCGGCCGCGAGCACCTCGTCACCCGTCGCGTTGCCATTGGGATCCTCGGGGCTCACGCCCGGCGCGTAGGCGACGATCATCGCCGTCACGACCCCCTCGGTGGGGTCGGCCAGCGGGGCGGCAGCGGCAGGTAGCGACGCGAAGGCCAGGGCAACCGAAGCGACGATGGCGAGCGCAACGCCCACCCCGGCGCGCGCCGACGAGCGAGCCCAGGGCACGCGCGACAGCAGGGGCATGGGGACGGTCCTCACCCGAGAATCTGGACGGCCATCGCCCCCGGGACGGTGGAGGGCGATCCTGCGAGTGTAGGCGACTATCGCCCCACAAAACAGGGCAATAGCGGGCAATTCTTCCCGGGGAACCTACCCCCGCTGCCCGAGGGCGCGATCGGTCTCGCGCTTGGACTCCCGCTCGGCGATCGCCTGGCGCTTGTCATAGCTACGGCGGCCGCGCGCGACCGCGATCTCGACCTTCGCATAGCCGTCCTGGAAGTACATGGCCAGCGGCACCAACGTGACGCCCGACTCCTTGGTCTTCGCCGCGATGCGCCGCACCTCGTCGCGGTGCAGCAGCAGCTTGCGCGCCCGCCGGGGCTCATGGTTGGTCCAGGTGCCCAGGGTGTACTCCGGGATGTGGACCCCTCGCAGCCAGACCTCGCCGTCGTCGAGGGTGGCGTAGCCGTCCGTCAGAGAGGCCCGCCCGGCTCGCAGCGACTTCACCTCGGTGCCGGTGAGGACCATTCCCGCCTCGTAGACGTCCTCGATCGAATAGTCGTAGCGGGCCTTCTTGTTCTGGGCGATGAGCTTGCGGCCCTTCTCACGCGGCATGACTAGCGATCATACGAGTATCCGGCGAACCCGGCCGAGGGCGCACGTCCGCCTCACGGGTCGCTCACGACCCCCTCACAACCTCGGCGACAGGCCGCTCACGGCAGGAGGCGCTCCCCGTTCTCTGCCACACTTCGGGAACCCATCAACCCCTCAAGCCATCCAGGACCCAGCCGATGATTCCCGCGCCGCTGCCCGCGAACGAGGCTGAACGCCTACGTTCGCTGCGCGCGCTGGCCATCCTCGATTCGGCCGCGGAGGAGCGGTTCGACCGGCTGACCCGGCTGGCTCAGGAGATGTTCCAGACCCCCATCGCCCTCGTTTCCCTCATCGACTCCGAGCGGCAGTGGTTCAAGTCCCGTCAGGGGCTCGAGGCCACCCAGACGCCACGCGAAGTTGCCTTCTGCTCGCACGCGATTCTCGGCGAGGACGTCTTCGTCGTTCCCGATGCGAGCGCGGACGAGCGGTTCGCCGACAACCCCCTCGTCACCGGCCATCCGGAGATCCGCTTCTACGCGGGCGCCCCGCTCAAGACCGCTGACGGCCTGGCCGCCGGGACGCTGTGCGTCATCGACACGGTCCCCCGCGAGTGGTCCGACCTCCAGGGCCGCGTGCTGCGCGACATCGCCGACCTCGTCGAGATCGAGCTCGGCCAGGCGCACATCGAGAGCCAGCAGCGGGCGCTCCTCGCGCTCACCGAGGTGACGGCACTGAGCGAGGAGGACCCCAAGGAGCTCATGCGCCGGGCCCTGGCCGTGGGCAGTGAGTACCTCGGCCTGCCCCTGGGCATCGTCAGCCGCATCGACGGCGACGACTACGAGATCGTCGTCCAGGTCTCACCCGACAACGCGATCGCCGACGGCCAGCACTTCCCCCTGGGCCATACCTACTGCCACATCACCCTCACCTCGGACGAGGTCCTGGCCATCGACAGCATGCGGGAATCGGAGTGGTCCTCGCATCCCTGCTATCAGGCCTTCCGCCTCGAGAGCTACATCGGCGTGGCGATCAGGGTCGCGGGCGAGCGCTACGGGACGCTCAACTTCTCCTCCCCCGAGTCCCGGCCGGGCCGCGCGTTCAGCGAGGCGGACATCGACTTCGTCCGCCTGCTCGGACGCTGGATCGCCACCGTCCTTCGCCGTTGGCAGCTCGACGAGAAGCTCAGGGGCCAGCGGCGCATCGCCCAGGTGATCACGCGGGCCCAGTCGACGTTCATCGAACGCGAGGACCGGTCGCTGCCATTCGCGAGACTCCTCGAGGACGTGCTCGACCTCACGGGCAGCGCGTACGGCTTCATCGGCGAGGTCATGCAGCGAGACAACGGCGACCCATACCTGACGACGAAGGCGATCACCAACATCGCCTGGAATGACGCCACCCGTGCCATGTTCGAGGCGGTCGGCCAGGACGGCATGGAGTTCGACAATCCCAACACGCTGTTCGGCATCACCCTCACCACCGGTGAGCCCGTCATCTCGAACGACCCGTCCAGCGACCCGCGCCGCGGGGGGCTGCCAGCAGAGCATCCGCCCATGACCTCGTACCTTGGGCTGCCGATCCGCCGGGGCAGCAGGCTCGTCGGCATGCTCGGCCTGGCGAACAGGGCCGAGGGCTACTCCGACGACATGATCGCCTACCTGGAGCCCCTCGTCGTGACCATGGGGCAGCTCCTCGATGCCGCCAGCACCATCGTCCAGCACCGCAGCGACCAGGAGTCGATCGCGCGGCTGTCGCTGGTCGCGAGCCAGATGACGAATGGTGTCCTCATCACCGACCACGACGGTCGCATCGAGTGGGTGAACGACGGCTTCCTGCGCATGACGGGCTACACCGCCGACGAGCTGCTGGGCCGACGACCGCGCGACGTGCTCCACGGATCCGGCACGAACGCCGCGACGGAGACCCTCATCCGCGATTCGATGACCCGCCGCGAGCCGTTCTCCGCGGAACTGCTTGCCTACAAGAACTCCGGCGAGGCCTTCTGGGTCGCGCTCGACTCGAATCCGCTCCTGGGACTCGACGGCGAGCCGCAGGGGTTCATGGTGATGGCGTCGGACATCACCGACCGCAAGCGCGTCGAGCGCATGAAGTCCGAGTTCGTCTCCACCGTCAGCCACGAGCTGCGCACCCCCCTCACGGCGATCTCCGGCGCGCTCGGGCTGGTGTCGGGGGGCGTGACGGGCGAGCTCCCGCCCAAGGCCCTCGGCATGGTGGAGATCGCGCAGAAGAACAGCCAGCGCCTCGCCATCCTCATCGACGACCTGCTCGACATGGAGAAGCTCGTCGAGGGGAAGGTGACGATCGACTCCGTGGTGCAGCCGATCATGCCGATCATCGACCGTGCGATCGTCGACAACGAGGCCTACGCCGTGAAGTACGGCGTCAAGATCCTGAGCGACGAGCGGGCCGAGGACACCCTGGTCGACGTCGACGGCCTGCGGCTGCTGCAGGTCCTGGCCAACCTGCTGTCGAACGCGGCGAAGTTCTCCCCCTCGGGGTCCACCGTCCGCGTGCGGGTCCGGCTCGGCGAGGCGGTCGTGCGGGTCGAGGTGAGCGATCACGGTCCGGGCATCCCGGAGTCGTTCCGGGAGAGCATCTTCGAGAAGTTCTCGCAGGTCGACGCATCGGACAGCCGGCAGCGGGGCGGCACGGGCCTGGGCCTGGCCATCTCGAAGGAGCTCGTGGAGCGCATGCACGGATCGATCGGGCTTGCGTCCTCACCGGACGAGGGATCGACGTTCTACTTCGAACTGCCCATCGCCACCGACGACTACAGCGGAGCCTGACATGAGCGAGCTCTCGACCATCCTCTACGTCGAGGACGACCCCGACATCCAGGCCGTCGCCCAGATGGCCCTGGAGCTCATCGGCGGCTTCGCCGTGACCGTGTGCTCGTCGGGCGAGCAGGCCCTGCTCGCGGCCGCGGCCAGCGCACCCGACCTGATCCTGCTCGACGTGATGATGCCCACCATGGACGGCCCGACGACGCTGGCCGAGCTCAGGGCCACGCCCGGCCTCGCCGGCATCCCCGTCATCTTCGTGACCGCGAAGGTGCAGACGACCGAGGTGGAGCACTACAAGTCACTGGGCGCCGTCGACGTGATCGCCAAGCCGTTCGATCCGATGACCTTGGCCGACACCGTGCGCGAGATCTGGGCCCGCGCACCTCGCGCGTAGCCGGCCCGCAGACGTCAGACGCGCAGGTACTTGCGCAGCGTGAAGAACGCCGCGAGGCCCGCCAGGCCGACACCGGTCAGCAGCATGAGCGGGGCGATGGCGACAACGGCGTCCCAGCCGACGAAGGCCGTGAACTGGAACGACGGCGCAAGCACCTGGTCAATGAGGATGCTCTTGGTGACGATGAGCGTGCCGATGGCGAGGATCGCGCCGATTCCGGCCGCCAGGCCCGCCTCGAGCAGGAACGGCAGCTGGATGTAGAAGTTGGAGGCGCCGACCAGGCGCATGATGCTCGTCTCGCGCCGCCGGCTGAAGGCCGCGACCCGCATCGTGTTGACGATGAGGAGCACCGTGACCACCAGCATGGCCAGGGCGATGAGCAGGGCGATGAGCTGCAGCCCGCCAAGTAGTCGGAAGAACTTGTCGAGGATCTGCCGTTGGTCGTTGACCTGCTCGATGCCCGGCCGTCCGGCGAAGGCGGAGGCGACGACGTCGTACTTCGTCGGATCGGAGAGCTTGACCCGGAACGACTCGGGCAGCGCGTTCTCGCTCACGTTGTCGACGATGGGCGAGTTCTTGAACTGCTCCTTGAAGCGCTTGTAGGCCTCTTCCTTCGACTCGTAGTAGATCTCCTCCACGAGCGGTCGGAGCGACTCCAGGTCGGCCTTGATCTGGTCGCGCTGGGCGGGGGTGACGGTGCCGCCGGCGCACGAGGGCGTGTCACTGCCCTTGCTGCAGAGGAAGAGGGACACCTCGACCTTGTCGTACCAGAAGTCCTTCATCGTCGAGACCTGCGCGCGCACCAGGAGGCTCGCCCCGAACAGGCCGAGGGAGACCGCCACGGTGATGATGACGGCGATGGTCATGGTGAGGTTGCGGCGAAGGCCGCTGCCGACCTCGCTCGCGACGAACGTCGCCCTCATCGGGCGTACCCGTACACGCCTCGCGACTGGTCGCGCACGACATGCCCGGACTCGAGCTCGATGACCCGTCGGCGCATCTGGTCGACGATCTGAGAGTCGTGCGTCGACATGACGACGGTGGTCCCCAACTTGTTGATCCGGTCGAGCAGCTTCATGATTCCGACGGATGTGCCGGGGTCGAGGTTCCCGGTGGGCTCGTCGGCGATCAGGATCATGGGGCGGTTGACGAACGCGCGGGCGATGGCGACCCGCTGCTGCTCGCCGCCGGACAGCTCGTCGGGGCGGCGGTGCTCCTTGCCGTCGAGGCCCACGACCTCGAGCACCTCGGGGACGACCTTCTTGATCTGCGACGACGGCTTGCCGATCACCTCGAGGGCGAAGGCGACGTTCTCGAAGACGGTCTTGTTCGGCAGCAGGCGGAAGTCCTGGAACACGGTGCCGATCTGGCGGCGCATCGCCGGGATCTTCCAGTTCGACAGGCGGTTCAGCTCCTTGCCCAGCACCCAGACCTGGCCCTTCGTGGGGCGCTCCTCACGAAGCACGAGGCGCAGGAAGGTCGACTTGCCCGAGCCGGACGGCCCTACGAGGAAGATGAACTCCCCCCTTCTCGATCTCCAGGGAGACATCGTCGAGGGCGGGCCGGCTCTGCGTGGCATAGAGCTTGGTCACGTGGTCGAAGAGGATCACGCCAGACAGTGTAAGCGCTGGTAGACCCGGCCTACGCCGACGCGCTCTGCATGCGCCAGCGGATCCCCGCCTCGATGAAGGAGTCGATCTCGCCGTCGAGGACGGCCGCGGTGTTGCCGGTCTCCTCCTCGGTGCGCAGGTCCTTGACCATCTGATAGGGGTGGAGCACGTACGAGCGCATCTGGTTGCCCCACGATCCGCTGGAGTCGCCCTTGAGCGCGTCCATCTTCGCCTGCTCCTCGAGGCGGCGGCGATCGAGCAGCTTGGACTGCAGGACGGCCATGGCCGAGGCCTTGTTCTGGATCTGGGAGCGCTCGTTCTGGCAGGACACCACGATGCCGGTCGGCATGTGCGTGATCCGGACCGCGGAGTCGGTGGTGTTGACGCCCTGGCCGCCCGGCCCCGACGACCGGTAGACATCGATGCGCAGCTCGTCGTCGGGGATGTCGATGTGGTCGGTCTGCTCCACGACGGGGATGACCTCGACCTCGGCGAAGGACGTCTGCCGCCGCCCCTGGTTGTCGAACGGCGAGATGCGCACGAGGCGGTGGGTGCCCTGCTCCACCGAGAGGGTGCCGTAGGCGTAAGGCACCTTCACGTGGAAGGTCGCCGACTTGATGCCGGCCTCCTCGGCGTACGAGGTGTCGTTGACCTCGAACGGGTAGTTGTGGCGCTCGCAGTAGCGCGTGTACATGCGCAGGAGCATCTCGGCCCAGTCGGCGGCGTCGACGCCGCCCGCCCCCGACCGGATGGACACGAAGGCCTCGCGCTGGTCGTACTCGCCGGACAGCAGCGTGCGCACCTCGAGCTCGGCGACGGCGGCCTCGACGGAGTCGAGCTCCTTCAGGGAGTCGGCGAGCGCGGCCTCGTCGTCCTCGCTCTCGGCGAGCTCGAACAGGATCGGCAAGTCGTTGAGGCGGCCACGCAGTGCCTCCACCTTGCGCAGCTCGCCCTGGAGGAACGACAGCCGGGAGGTGACCTTCTGTGCGTTCTCCTGGTCGTCCCACAGGTTGGGCACGGACGCCAGGGCCTCGGCCTCGACGAGGTGCACCCTCATCGCCGGGATGTCGAGAACCGCCTCGATGCTGCCCATCGTGGTCTCGATGGCGGCGATGCGGTCGGGTACGTCGAGGGGAGCCATGATGACCACAGGGTACGGGGCGCGGGGGTCAGGCCGCGGCGCGGTAGCCGAGTTGCGCCCATGACTCCACATGGATGCTGCCGCCGAACAGTCCCGACAGGAACGGCAGCCGCAGCGGGCTGGACAGCCCCACGACCACCTGGTCTCCGTCCGACCACACCCGTGACACGGCTAGCCCGGGGACGGCCGACCTGGCGCCGGCCCGCTCGAGGTGGCGGTCGACGGCGCCGCGGACGGCGGTCGCGTCCAGCCGGGTGACGGCGGAGGCCCCTTCGGCGTAGTAGGCGGGCAGATCGATCGCCTGCGCGCCGGCGATCGCTGCCGCATCGGCCACGGCCAGCAGCTGCTGGCGCTGGAGGAAGGCGGCCGACACGTCGACGAGGGCGGTGAGGCCCATCAGGCAGACGACCACGAGGCCCACGCCGAGCATCAGCACGCTGCCCGCGTCACCCGTCGGTGCGCGCCGGCTCACGGCGCCACCGCCTGGGGATCCCCGCGGTAGTCGTCGACGGGCACCCGCTGGAACGCGGTGATCGGCAGGGCCGCCCGGCCCTCGCCGGTCCAGGCCGCGGGCAGCCACGGCAGCGGCACCTGCCACGCGAGGCTGACGTCGACGACCGAGCCGGGACTCAGGCAGGGTCCGTCGGCGCAGGCCAGCCGGAGGGCGCCAACGGGAAGGTCGAGCCCCTGGTCGGCGAACGCCAGGCGGGCCGCGGCGGCCGCCCGGCTACGGCCGTCCGCTTCGACCGCGGCCGTGCTGAACGCGCGGCCCGCCTCCCGCACCGCCTGGCTGCTGGCCAGCGCCGCGGCCTGGACGGTCATGGCGCACTGCACCACATAGACCATCGGCACCAGGACGCACACCCCGATGACGATGAACTCGACGATCGCCGAGCCGGTGTCGTCGCGCCGCCGCACGGACCGCGCCCCTCGCCTCACGGTCCCTCCTGCAGCGCATGCCCCTCGACGAGCACCGTCTGCGGACCGAGAAGCCCGACGAGCGGCAGCGTCGCAGAGATGCGCACCGCGATGACGGGCATCCCGTCGACCACCGCTCGCCGCGCCGTGACGTCATCGACCACGGAGCCCGCGATGTTCCGCCCGAGCAGCGCACGGGCCCGACGGACGCCGGCGGCCGGGTCGGACCCCGCTAGGGCGGCTGCCCGAGCGCCCTCGGCCGCCGCGGAGGTCAGGGTCGCGCGCACGTGCATGGCCAGCGCCACCTGCAGGACGGCCAGGGCCACCAGGACCAGCAGCGGTGCGACCAGCGCGAATTCGACCACCGCGCTGCCTCGGTCGCCCCGCGGCCGGGCGTGACGGTGCCAGGCGTGCCGGTGCCAGCGAGTCATGATCCGTGACCGTTCGTCAGGGCTGCGAGACCGAGCTGATGGCCCGGTCGAGGACCGACGTGAGCTGGCCGTCGGCGACGAGCCAGATGGCCGTGACCAGTCCAGCGGTCATGACGGTGATGAGGACCCAGCCGGGCACGTCACCGCGGTCGTCTGGGCGTCCGACGCGACGCACCACGGCGCAGTACAGGCGGGCGACAAGGGTGTTCATGATGGTCCTTTCGTTGAGGCGGTTCGGGTCAGGCGATGACCATGCGCAGGCCCTGGATGCCCGGGAACAGGGCGACGAGGACGACGGTGGGCAGGATGAGGAAGACCACGGGCACGAGCATGAGGACGTCCTTGCGCCCGGCGGTCTCCATGAGTCGGCGTCGTTCGTCGGCGCGGCAGTCGGCCGCCTGCGCCCGCATCACGTCCGACAGGGGCGTGCCGCGCTCCATCGACACGACGATGCCCTCGACGAAGCGCTGCACGGCGGGAGTGCCGGCGCGCTGACCCACCGCGAGCAGCGCGTCGGCCAGCGGGTCGCCGCTGCGAATGTCGGCGATGGCCGCTGCCAGCTCCTCGCTCAGGTCGCCCGCCGAGACGCCTGCCACGCGTTCGAGAGCCGCCACGGGGGACTCGCCGGCCGCGACCGCGAAGGCGAGCAGTTCCGCGACGTTGGGCAGCTGCTGGTCGATGCGCTCACGCCGACGGCGCACCTGCCGGGCTCGCACGCGGTCGTGGGCGAGGGCACCCATCGCGGCCCCGGACGCAGCGAGCACGGGCACGCCGATCGGACTGGACCCACCGACGGTCAGCAGCAGCCCGGCCGCCGCGCCGGCCGCCGCACCGAGCAGGGTCCACGTCGCCTGAGGGAGGCGATCCCGATCCCCGGTGGCCGGGCGCGGCCCCCGAACGGGAGCGCGGAGCGATGGGCCGGTCGGCCGAGCGAGGAGCCACAGCGTCGCCCATGCAGACTCCGGAGCCCGCCGTCGCGCCACGGGCCGCCCACCCGACGCCCCTCGGACGAACGGACCGACGCGCTCGGCGACGGTGAGGGGGCGCCGCGCCCGCAGCCAGGATCCCACGAGAAGCAGCCCGATCGCCGTGACCAGCCCGAGGAGCGCGCCCCAGCCGTGCGGACTCATGGCACCAGCCTCGGCTCGGACGGCAGGCGACCGATGCGGATCATGGCCCGGTAGGCCACGAGGGACAGCGCAGCGGCGATGGCCAGGACGAGCGCCCCCGCCGCAGATCCGTACGCCCGGACCGCCTCGGGGCGCGTGCACAGCAGGGCCAGCGTGAGCCAGGGCGCGGCCACCGCGAGCCGGGCGGCACTGACGGTCCAGCTCTGCCGCGCCTCGATCTCCCCGCGGGTCCGGGCGTCCTCGCGAAGCAGGGCACTCAGGGTGCGCAGCACCAGGCCGAGGTCGGTGCCGCCCACGTCGCGCGCGATGCGCAGGGAGGCCACGACCCGGTCGGCCACCGGATCGGCGAGGCGCTCCTGCAGGACATCGAGGGCGGCGGCGAAGGAGCCCGTGGCCCGGTACTCGGCCGAGAACACGGCACACGCGGCGCGCAGCGGCTCGGGGCCGTTCCTGGCCAGGTCGCCCAGCGCTTCGGGCAGGGACAGCCCCGCTCGCACGCCGGACACCAGGGTGTCGACCGCCTCCGGCCAGCAGCGCCGCAGCGCCTGCCGCCGTTGCGCGGCACGGCGCCGCAGGAGCGCGACGGGGAGGCACCCTGCCACCACGGCGGCGATGAGGGCCGCCATGGGAACGGCAGTGATCACCAGGGCGCCGACGCCGGTGACCATGGCCGCGGCGGCGCTGGCACCGACGACGCTGACCCGCGTGACGTGCGGTATCTGTGCGGCGCGGATCATCTCGCGGAGCGGGCCCCGCCGGGCGTCGCTGCGTCGGCGGCCATCGCTCGTCACGCTGGCGAGGATGAGCAGGAGCCCCGCCGCGGCCACCAGGCCGACGATGGCGCCCAGAGCCGGCGAACGCATCAACGAGACCACCCACTGCCGTCCTCGGCGCCGAGGAGCTCGGCCAGGTCGAACCCGTTCTGCCGGAAGCGTTCCTCGTGCGGCGGGAACCCGCGACCACGCTCCAGCCCGTGGCCCCGATCGACGTACACGTCGGCCATCTCGACGACGCCACTGTCGACCCGGCCGGGGAGCGCGCAGATCTCGCGCACGCGACGCACGCCCGATCGCTCGTTGACGAGATGCACGACGAGGTCGACACAACCTGCGACGGCCGGCACGACGAAGTCGGCGGCGATGTTCTGGCCGGCGAGGAGCGGCAGCGTGCACAGCTTCGTCACGGCTTCGCGCGCGCTGTTGGCGTGCAGCGTCGCCATGGAGGGCATGCCGCTGTTCATGGCCACCAGCAGGTCGAGCGCCTCCGCCTGGCGCACCTCGCCGACCACGAGCCGGGTCGGCCGCATGCGCAGCGCCTCGCGCACGAGTCGACGGAGCGGCACCGCGCCCGTTCCCTCGAGGCTCGCGTCGCGGGTCTGGAGCGCAACCCAGTCCGGGTGGTGCAGCGAGATCTCGAAGACCTCCTCGCACGTGACGATGCGCTCCATCGCGGGAACGCAGCCGAGGAGTGCGTTGACGAACGTGGTCTTCCCCGACTGCGTGCCACCCGCGACCACGACGTTGAGGCCGGAGATCACCGCCGCGTCGAGGAAGGCGGCGGCCGTCGCGGTCAGCGTTCCGCGCCCCACCAGGTCGTCGAGCGTGCGGGCGCGCACGACGAACCGTCGAACGTTGACGGCCCAGTGCTCTCGCGTGATGTCGGGAATGGCCACGTGCAGGCGACTGCCGTCGGGGAGCATCGCATCGACGAAGGGGCTCGAGAGATCGAGGCGACGCCCGGAGCGCCGCAGCATGCGCTCGACGAGATCGCGCACCTGGCCCTCGTTGAGCACCACCGTGGTGAGCTCGCTGCGGCCCTCTCGCGCCACGAACACGCGGCCGGGCTCGTTGATCCACAACTCCTCGACCAGAGGGTCGTCGAAGTAGGGCTGCAGCAGACCGAACCCGGCGACGGCATGGAATACGGTCGTGCCGAGGGTCGCGACGTCGTCGAGCGGACCGTGGGTCAGGGACTCGAGTATCGCCTCGTCGACCAGGTGCCTGACCGACTCGGGATCACGCTGCGGATCGATGCCCCGCGCCCGCACCTCGTCGCGCACCCGGCCCTCGACCGTCGCCCCCGCGTCCATGCCAAGGACGGTACGTTCGCGACCCCCATCGTCGCCACGGTCGATTCCGTTCCTGTGGACAACTCCCTGCCGTGTGCCGAGAGAACCTCGTGCGGCGGCTCCCGAGGCGCCCCCGTGCCTTCAGCGCGAGGTGCTCGCGATCACCGTCTTCCCCTGGATCCACGCTGCGGTGACCGTGCCATCCGTGGAGACCACGGGCGCCGCGAGCACCGCTCCGTACGAACCCTTGGCCGTCCGCACGCGCGGCGCCACCAGCACCGCCTTCGACCACGTCCCGTTCGCGTACGTCACGGACCACACGCCGTTGTACTTCCACGGGCGGAGCTTGCTGTAGATGACGACGAACGAGTCTTTCGGGCCGCCTGCGCTCGCGTAGTCCTGGACCCAGCCCCAGCTGGCGTCCGAGATCCGCTGCGGCTCGGTCCAGCCATCACCGGCCAGGGTGCTCGACGTGAGCCACGAGGCGTCTGGCCGCGGGGCGTGGGCATTGATGTCCTTGACCAGCTGGAGCGCCAGCAGGGACGACCCCACCGCGTGGGGCCGCCCCGAGACCTGGGCGGCTGGGACCCATGCCGAGCCGGACCAGGTCGTGGCGGACATGAGCCAGCCGGCCCACCGCTCGGAGTGGATCCCGACGACGGTCGGTGCGAGGCCGCCCCCCACGAACGGGCTCACCTCCGTCGCGCACCGTCCGCCCGTCGGCAAGGCGGGCACCTCAAGCGCCGGCGCCCAACCCGCGGATGTCCGCAGCGCCGCGAACGTCGTGGAGCACGTGCCCGTGGCCGCCGAAGGAGTCCAGGTGACCAGGGCGGCTCCGTCGACGTCGGCCGCGGCCTGGGTCCCGGGGAGCGGATAGCTGTAGGACCAGTCGGCCGGGCCGCCCACCGCGCCACTCGCGCCGATGGTCTCGCGCGCGCCCCAGCCGGTCGAGCTGCCCTGGACCGAGACCACGTCCGGACCGTGCAGCCACGACGCCCGCACCGTTGCGAGCCCGTCGCGCACGAGGCTGAATGCTCCGGTCGCCTGATCGTCCAAGACCGTTGCCGCCGTCCAGTCACTGGCGCCGCTCGGCAGTCCGCGGGCGACGATGGGAGCACTCGTGGCCCCCTTGGCATGCACCTGCCACAGCACCGAGACACCCGTGCGGTCGGCGATGGCCGAGAGTCCGAGCACGCCCGGGAAGTCGTAGGCATTCGGGTCCGGGTAGTCGTCGAGGACGACCGGGGCGGCCCAGGCGCCTGCCGCGAACCGGGCGGCACTGATCCGCATCCCGGCGCTGCCGGCGACGGAAAGCGCCAGAACGACATCGTCCTTCGGCCCGACCACCATCTCGAAGGAGACGTCGCGCACAGCGGTCGCCGCGCTCGCCACCGCCTGCGGCCTCGACCAGCGGCCCTTCGCGAGTCTCGATGCCAGGACTCTCGACGAGGTGCCGGCCTCTACCAGCCATGCCGCGGTGACCACGCCCTGCGAGTCCACCACCTGGGTGAGGCCGACCGGGGCGGACGCATCGCTCGGCGACGACCACAGCACGGCGGGGCGGGTCCAGCCGCCGGCCGCCGACGCAGCCGATGGCGTCGCCACCGCAGCACCGGCCAGCCCCCCAGCCACCATCGTCGCGGCCGCCGCACCTAGCGCCAGTCGTCGCACGCCCATGGCCCCTCCCCAGGTCGCGACCGAGTCACGGCCTCAGGACCGCGGCATTGTCCTTCCAGCAGGAATCTACGCGCCCCCAGGGCGCGCTCGCGTGCTCAGCGGATCGTGCGCCGAACGACCACGCCCGGCCCGAAGCCGGCGGCATTCGCCGCTCGAACCGCGAACGAATAACGCTTGCCCTTCCTCAGCTTCCGGATGGTCAGGGTTGTGGCGGTCACTGTCGTCCAGGCGGAGAAGCGGTCACCACCCTGCTTGCGCCTCACTTGGTACGACGACGGCGCCGTACCGGTGACCGGCGGCCGCCATGACAGCACCACCACCCTCGACGGCGCGTTCCGAGCCGCCAGCGCCTGCACGGCCCCTGGCTTGCTGATGGCCGGCGCGCTTGGGGTCGCCGTGGGCGTCAGGGTCGGCGACGCCGTGGCCGGCGGTGCTTCCGGTCGCACGACCGATGTCGCCGTCGAGAACGGGCCCTGACCGACTGCCGTCACTGCCGCCGCACGGAAGGTGACGTTCACGCCATTGGGCAGTCCCGCCACCACCAGCGACGTCGCCGTTGCGGCCGTCGGGCTACCCGCGGTCGCGGTCCAGGTGCTCCCTGCGTCCGTGCTCTGCTGCACCACGAACGACGTGATGGGGCTGCCTCCCGTCGACGCCGGGGCCACCCACGACACCGTCGCCTGCGCAGATCCGGCCTTGGCTGCCACACTCGTCGGACCGTCCGGCAGGCTGGACGTCAGCCCGACGGTGAAGTAGAACCCGGTGGCGACGCCTCTGGCGATCGCTCCGCGCATGACGCCGGAACCGGGGTTGCCGGTCACGGAGAACGGCACCGTCAGTCCCGCGGCAGGTGCGACGGTTCCGAGTTGGCCGGTGTTGCCCCATCCCCAGCACGCGATCGCGCCGTCCGTCGTGACAGCGCACACGTGGCCGAGCCCCGAACTCACCGTGGCAACCGTCTTCCCCGCGAGGGCGCTGGGGGCCTTGGTCGTGACAAGCGAGGGGACGGCCTGTGGCGTCGTTGACACGGGCCCGTTGGCCATCTGGCCGGACTGGTTCAATCCCCAGCACACCACCGATCCGGATGCCACCGCGCAGGTGATCTGTGCACCCGCGCTGACCTGGGTGACGCGCCTCCCCGCCAGGTCACCCTGGTCAGCCACCGTCGGGATCAGGACCTGCTTGACCGTTGTCGAGGGGATCACCTGCTGCGTGACATTGGATCCCCAGCAGGCAAGCGTCGCGTCCGACGAGAGCGCGCAGGCGTGGTCGAGGCCCGCCGACACCTCGGTCACCGTCTTGCCCGCCAACGCCGAGGCGCCGGAGGCCACGGCCTTCACCGGAATTGGTCGGGATGTGGTCGTGCCATCACCCAACTGCCCGCCGGCATTCGCGCCCCAACAGAACACGGCACCGGAGGCAACCGCGCAGGTGAAGTCGCCTCCAGCGCTGATCTGGGTGATCGTCTGCCCCGCGAGCACCCCAGCGGCGAACACCGCCACCGGGACGTTCGAGGAGGCCGACGGCTGATTGCCCAGGGCTCCCCCGCTGCCCTTCCCCCAACACGCGACCAGACCATCCTTGGTCAGTGCGCACGC
Source organism: Actinomycetota bacterium (assembly GCA_016717115.1). Lineage (GTDB taxonomy): Bacteria > Actinomycetota > Actinomycetes > S36-B12 > S36-B12 > UBA10649. The sequence continues at coordinate 67,143 of JADKGE010000009.1, read as the reverse complement.
GTGCTCCGCTCCAGTCGCCACCTGCACGACCTGCTTGCCGGCGAGCGCGCCCCCCATCACGGCCTGAGGGGTGGACTGGTTCCCCGACGCTCCGATGCCCAATTGACCGACGGCGTTGAACCCCCAGCACGCGAGAGCAGGCCGTCGGATGTCACGGCGCACGCGAACAGGTTGCCGGCGTCCACCTGGACGATCGTCTTCCCGGCCAACACCCCGGTGGAATCGACCGAGACGGCGACCGGCGAGCTCGTTGTGCCTCCGTTGCCCAACTGCCCCACCGCGCCCTGGCCCCACGCGCCGAGCTGCCCGGACGGCATCGCCACCGCGGGCGGCACGACGACGGTGCCGAGGCCCCACGCCAGCATGAGGGCGGACAGCGCGACCGCGAAGGGTCGCGTGAAGGTGCTGCGGGCCATGCCGAACCTCCGGTGTCGGACGAGTGGTGTCTCAGCGGACGGTGAGCGTCACGACGGTGCCTGGCCCGAACCCCGCGGCGTTGGCGGCCCGCACGGCGAACGAGTACTTCTTGCCCTTCTTCAGATGGCGGATCGTCAGCGTGCTCGGCGTCACCGACGTCCACGCCGAGTAGCGGTGCCCGTCCTGCTTGCGCCGCAGCTGGTACGAACTCGGGACGGTACCCGTGACCGGCGGCTGCCAGGTCAGCACCACCACCCGCGACCGCGGGCTCCGACCGACCAGTCCCTGCACCGCCCCCGGCTTGGTGACCACCGGCGCGCTCGGCGGGGCGGTCGGCGTTCCCTGTGCCGGCCTGACGACCGATGTCGGTCCCGAGTACGCGCCCTGCCCGGCGGCCGTCGCGGCGGCCACTCGGAACGTCACGTTCACCCCGTTGGCGAGATTCGGCACGACGAGTGACGTGCTGGTAGCAGCCACCGGACTCCCTGTGGCCGCTGTCCACGTGGACCCGGCGTCCGTGCTGAGCTGCACCACGAACGACGTGATCGGGCTGCCACCGGTGACCTTCGGCGCCGTCCACGACACCGTCGCGAGCGCATCTCCGGGGACCGAGGTGATCCCGGTCGGGGGGTCCGGGAGACTCGACGTGAGGGCGATGGTGAACCGGGCACCAGACGTCACCGACCGGGCGATCGCGCCACTCATGACGCCAGAACCCGGCGGACCCGTCACCGACCACGGCACCGAGCGGCTCGCCGGTCCGGCCGTGCCAAGTGCCCCAGACTCGGCGGAGCCCCAGCAGGCGAGCGACCCATCGGTGGCCACGGCGCAGGCATGCGCGGCACCCGAACTGACCATCGTCAGGGTCTTCCCGGCCAAGGCGCTGGGGGACGCCGTCGTGGCCAGCGCCGGGATGGCCTGAGGGGTGTTCGAGGCGGGACCGTTGGCCATCTGGGCCACGTCGTTCGCTCCCCAGCAGACCACCGACCCGGATGCCACGGCGCAGGTGAACTCCCTACCGGCACTCACCTGGGTAACCTGCCGTCCCGCGAGAGCGCCCTGGTCGACGAGCGTCGGCACCGCGGTCTTCTTGAGCGTGGCCGACGGGAAGGCCTGCTGGCTGCCATTGGATCCCCAACAGGCCAACGACCCGTCCGACGACCGCGCGCAGACGTGATCGAAGCCGGCCGAGACGTCCGTCACCGTCCTGCCCAGGAGGGCTGAGCCGGCCGACGCGTTCGTGACGACGGGGATCGGCCGATCGGTTGTCGAGGTATCGCCCAGCTGACCTTGCAGGTTGTCTCCCCAACATGTCACTGCGCCCGAGGCGACCGCACAGGTGTAATCGACTCCGGCACTCACCTGCGTGACGGCCCGACCGGCCAGGGTCCCGCCCGTGAAGACGGCGACCGGAACCGCAGACGAGGCTGACGGCTGGTTGCCCAGTTCGCCCTGGCTCGCATCACCCCAGCAGGCCAGAATCCCGTCCTTCGTGAGCGCGCACGTGTGCCGGTACCCGGCGGCCACCTGCACCACCTGCTTGCCGGCCAGGATGCCTCCCGTGACGGCCTGGGGGGTGGGAGTGGGCTGGTTCCCGGTGAGCCCGTTCCCGAGCTGCCCGTAGTCGTTGGCCCCCCAGCACGCGAGCAGGCCGTCGGCGGCAACAGCGCAGGAGTGGCTGACGCCGGCATCGACCTGCACGATCGTTCGGCCGGCGAGTGCACCGGTGGAGACGACGGAGACCGCCTGGATCATGGTCGGAGCCGTGCTGCCGTCGCCCCGCTGTCCGGCGATTCCCAGGCCCCACGCGGCGAGCTGCCCGTCAGGGGCAGCCTGCGCCTGGCCCATCGCCACCGCGCCGAGACCGGACACCAGCATCAGGAGCCCGGCGCCCACCGCCAACGGTCGGCGGAGTGCTGTGCGGGCCATCGAGATCCTCCGGCCTCCGGCGAGACGTGCGGTGCGCGCGACGCTACCGGCGATTCACTGCCGCCACCAGCCCCCTGCCAGAGTTGCCGGATCCCGCGAGCCGACCAGAGCGCCGACCGTGACCGCTGCGTGAGCGTGCCGAGAGTCTCCGCCCGCAGTCTGGGACCAACAACCAGACCGGGAGCAACCGATGAACGCCGCAACGACCGCCCTCATCCTCGTGGGCTACCAGAACGACTACTTCGCCACGGACGGCATCCTGCGCGGAGTGGTGGAGGATCCCCACGGCGTCGACCGCGTGCTCGACAACACCCTCGCCTTCATCCGTGCGCTCGCGCCGACGGATGCCACGATCATCTCGACGCCGATCATCCTGGCCCCCGACTACCGGGCCATGGCCAGCCCGGTCGGCATCCTCAACACCATGAAGGAGGTCGGTGCCTTCAAGGAGGGCTCGACCGGCGCGGAGAACATCCCTGCGCTCGACGAGTTCGGCGATCGCGTCCTGTACGTGGGTGGGAAGGTCGGCTTCAACGCCTTCTCGAACACCACGCTGGGTGACGTGCTGAGCGAGCGTGGCATCGAGAACGTCCTCGTCTGCGGCATGGTGACGTCGCTGTGCATCGACTCGACGGGTCGGGCCGCTTACGAGCGCGGCTACAACGTCACGATCCTGTCCGACTGCTCGTCGGCCCGGACCGACACCGAGCACCAGTTCTTCTGCGAGAACGTCTTCCCGCTCTACGGCCGCGCCGCGAGCAGTACCGAGGTGCTCAACGAGATGTCGAGCGTGTCGGTCTAGCCGACGTGCACGTATCGGTCTGGGACGACATGGACGAGACGCCGGACGGAGATCGCCTGCAGCTTGCCACCGACCTGCATGTCGAGGCCACCAACCGGCTGATGGAAGCCCTGGTGGAGTCCGAGAACCGCATGCGGCGACGGGTCGAGCTGCTGGCCGACGCCGTTATCGAGACCGATGCCGCTGGGGCCCTGGTCTTCCTCAACCCCGCCTGGTCGTCGCTCACCGGGAAGCCCGTGCGCGACTGCCTCGGCCGGACGGCGAGTGACTTCTTCCCCGCGCAGTTGCGTGCGGCTGTCGAGGCGGTGCTGGCCGACCGCACCGGCGAGCACCAGGAGCTCGCGACGCGCCTCGAGCACGCGGACGGCCGGACCGTCCGCGTCGTGCTCACCACGTCGCCGATCCCGACGGGCGGCGTCGTCGCCGTGCTCCGCGACGTCACGCGGGAGCATGAGTACCAGGAGGAGCTCAGCAAGCTCTCCCTCGTCGCGAGCACGACGAGCAACCTCGTCGTCATCACGGACGCCTTCGGCTACATCGACTGGGTCAACCCGGCCTTCGAGCAGCGGACCGGCTACGCCCTCGACGAGGTGCGTGGGCGCACGCCCGGCTCGTTCCTGCAGGGGCCGGCCACCGACCAGGACGCGGTCGAGCGCATCCGCACAGCCATCCACGAGCGGCGCTCCATCCGCGAGGAGGTGCTGAACTACACGAAGTCGGGCGAGCACTACTGGATCAGCCTGAACCTCACGCCCGTGATCGATGGCGAAGGACGTCTCGAGCGCTACATCTCGGTGCAGGACGACACCACCGAGCGCAAGCGCGTGGAGCGCATGAAGACGCAGTTCGTCTCCACGGTCAGCCACGAGCTCCGCACCCCGCTCACCTCCATCAGCGGAGCGCTGGGGCTCCTCGTGGGCGGTGTCGCCGGGCCCATGCCGGAGCAGGCCGGCACGCTGCTCGAGATCGCGAAGAAGAACAGCGAGCGGCTCACGCTGCTCATCAACGACCTCCTCGACATGGACAAGCTCGCCGAGGGCGGCCTCCCGATCGAGTCCGAGGTCCAGCACCTGATGCCGATCGTCGACCTGGCCGTCCACGACAACCAGACGTACGCCGGCCAGTTCGGCGTTCGCCTGACCCTCCTGGCTCGCTGCGACGACGCCCTGGTCGACGTCGACGGACTGCGGCTCATGCAGGTCATGTCCAACCTGCTGTCCAACTCCTGCAAGTTCGCCCCCGTGGACTCGTCCGTCGACGTGACGGTGAGCAGCTCGGACGGCGTCGTTCGCATCTCCATCCGCGACCGCGGCCCCGGGATCCCCGAGTCCTTCCGCGACTCCGTCTTCGAGAAGTTCTCCCAGGCCGATGCGTCGGACACCCGGGCGATCGGTGGTACCGGGCTCGGACTGGCCATCTCCAAGGAGCTGGTCGAGCGCATGGGCGGCGTCATCGGCTACGAGTCCACCGAGGGCCACGGCGCGACCTTCTTCGTCGACCTCCCCGTCGCGACGGTCGACTGACCAACGACAGCAAGGGGCGGGGCCCCGGTCCGATGGACCGGGGCCCCGCCGTGCCGTTCACTTTGCTGTGGCTGATCCTCCCATCCGATTACTCGTGATCTCCGACAAGCTGCCGACCCGCCACTGCCAGCCCGAGCACGCCCACTGCGAGCAGCGCGTATGCCCAGATCGGGGTGGTCGGTGCCTGCGAACCGCCACCAGCAGGCACGGCCTGCGGCACGGTCGCCTTCGCCGGCGGCTCAACGGTTGCCGCCTCGGGGGCCGTCACGGGGACGGTGGCCGCCTCCGGCGCGGTGATCTCGGCGGGCGACACGACCGCCGGTGCAGGTGCAACGACCTCAGCGGCCGCTACCGCCTGCGGGGTGTTGCAGTCGTAGTTCTCCCACTGGACTCCGTCCAGGTTCGGGCAGAAGTCCTTCACCGGGGTCGGGCCACCGGGCACCGTCGAGATCGTCGGGACCAGCGGGACCACCGGGGTGACACAGTTGAGGTTCGTCACCGGACGCTGATGCCTGACGGGGGCAACGCTCGGGACGTCGGTGACCTCTTCCAGCACCTGGCCTGCCGGGCAGGTCGCCTGCTCCTTGAAGAACTTGATGCAGGTGGTGTCCGGCCCGATCGGGCGGGACGTCTCAAGATCCGCTTCGCTCGTTGCACCGTGCCTCGCCGGCCAGTAGCCAGCCGGGCACTGGTAGGTGTACGTAGGCTCCGGATCCGCGTAGACGGTCACGGGCGGGCACGGCTTGGGATCGACGCAATCCAGATCCACGGCCTTCGGGCACGTCCAGCCCGCATGCACTGTCGAGGCGGTCAGCGTGCACGGCCCGAACAACTTCGCTTCCTCGGCGGAGTACTCAGAAAGCTGGATCAGCGGGATGCACTTGCCGAAGACCAAGAAACCTGGCCTGGTGCAGGTCGTGCCCTGGTCAACAAGGCCATCCGGGGAGTAGCCCTCGGGGCACCGGAAGGTCTCGACGGGATCGACCGGCACGTCCTTCGAGCACTTGGACGTCTCCGTCACCGGCTTGTCGTCGGTGCTGAATCCCGCGGGGCAGGCCCACGTGGTCGTGGCGATCTCGGATGGCGCCGTCGACCTGCCGATGCACATGGTGCCGTGCAGTTCCCAGACCACGCCGTCCGCGTCGGCCGGACACTGGTCCGGCGGTGCCGCGGATGCGGCCGGCGCCAGACCCAGGCCTACCAGGCCGGCAAGCGCCAGTGAAAGTGCGGAGACAAGTGCCAAGACGCGCCACCCATGCGGCTTGCGACTTGTGCTCCGGGTAGTTGTCTCGCGAGGCATCTCGACCCCTCCAATCGGGAAGGTTCTGGTTCGGACACCCTCAGGATTCTCCTGCGACGGCCACTCATCCCATCCGAACGTGTGCATTTGTCCGGACACGGCAGACAGTGACTGTGCACATTGCACATGGGCGAACGGCGCTACCAGGAACCGCCGCCACCGCCGCCGCCACCGCCGCCGGAACTGCCCCCGCCACCCGAGCCGCTGCTGGGGGCCGTGGTCGCTGCGCTGGCGTAGGTACTGGTCGAGCTGACCATCCCGCCGAGGTCGTGCATGCTGGTGATCCCCCAGGCGACCGTCGACAGATCCGCCGGGGTGAGGTCGGGGAACTGCGCGATCCAGCCGTTCTCCAGCTTGAAGGCGACGGCGAACGGCAGCATCGTGGCCAGCACCGCTACCGGCGTCAGGCCGAGGCGCTGCGCCACTTCGCGCCGTGCCGACGCGGGATCGGTGTCAAGGATGCGCTCCAGTCCCCTGACCTTCGCCAGGAACTGCGCCGACGCCACCGTCTCGGTGCGGGGGGTGATCACCCTGGCGATGACGAAACCGACCAGGGCGCCCACGCCGAGCGGGATGAGGGCGAACGCGAACCAGCCCTTGCCGGCCACCATGGCGATGATCCCCAGCGCGAGGAAGCCGAAGGCAAGCCAGCCCAGCCACCGCCACCGCTTGTCCGGCTCGTCACCCCGCGGGTTGCGGCGGCCGGAAGCCGTCGCAGCCGTCACCAGGTCGTCGTACGTCGAGGTCCACGTAGCGGTGCGCAGCGGGTCGTACGTCGCGAGCGACACCTGCGGCTCACCGCCGAAGAACGCGTCCAGGAACGTCCGTTCCCACGGGCGTAGGTCGCCGGTGCCCTGGCCCAGGCGAGTGATCACGAGCCCGGACTGCGTCGACAGGCTGATCCAGCCGCGCGCAGAGAGGTCGACGAGGGTGGCCACGAGGAAGCGCGAGTCGGAGCGCCCGCCCGGCCCCTTCCACGCCGCGACCATCTCGGCCGCGCTGAGATCGTCGGGCGGGGCGTACTGGGGCGGGGACGCGTCCATCACGACGCCCTTGTCCTTGCGGCGCATGGCCAGTGCCGCGATTCCCGGGACAAAGGCGAGGAGCAGCGCGAGCGGGACGCCGATGATGAGCCACAGGGCAGGGTCGGAGGGCACGCCCTGGCTCAGGTCCTCCACCGGCGTCGCCGTGAAGGCGCTGCGCGGATAGACGATCGCCGTGGTCAGCCCCCACGAGGACGCAAGCGCGACTCCGCCCACGAGCACGGCGTCGTCGGTGATGAGGGCCGGGCACGACATGGTCGATCCCTGCGGTCCTGCATAGCAGTTCGCCGACACGGCTGGTGCGGGACCAACGACGCGCCCGCCGGCGTTCGAGATCGAGACCGGCCAGCCGGTACCCACGAGGTCCCAGAAGAGCTCGACGTCGCCGAGCGACACCGAGGCGGGCATCAGCGGATCGGCCATGTCGTCCGCGGTGATCACGCGCAGGCCGTTGCGCACCGTGTAGTCGACGACGTAGACGTGCTCGCCGGCGATGGTGCGGTCGGGGTCGCCGATCTTGATCCGCATGTCGCGGCCCTCGTCCGAGGTCTCCCAGGGAACGGCGCCGCCATCCATCGTCACGCTCGAGAGCTCCACCCCGTAGCTGCGGCGCATGCCCGTCAGCGACTCGTCGTACACCGGGATGTCGCGGAAGATCCCGTGCCGGTACTCCAGCCCGAAGTCGTAGGTGATCGTCTCGACGATGCGCATGGACGTGTCGGCGTTGACGGTGACCTGTACCGCGAGCCGGGTGATGCTCTCCGCATGCGCGGGGGCCGCGACCACGAGCGAGGCCGCCAGTGCCGCAAGGAACGCCAACGCGACGGCGGCCGCTCGACCAGGGATCGTCGCCATCGCGCGGCGGTGAAGGAGGGCGTTCATCAGAAGTCGACGACCGGAGCCGCCCTGCGTCCGTCGTCCGGCTCGGCGTACATCTCGCGCTCGTGCACGCCGGCCATGCCGGCGAACCACATCGCCGGCACCGTGCGCAGTGCGGTGTTGAGCCGCACGACCGAGTCGTTGTAGTACTGGCGCGCGAACTGGAGCCCCCTCGACGCCGGTCAGCTGGGCCTGGAGGTCCTTGAAGTTGGCGGTCGCCGTCAACTGCGGGTAGGCCTCCGCAACGGCGAACAACCGGCCCAGGGCCTGCGTCAACTGTCCGTCCGCAGCGGACGCCTCGGCCACGGTCGACGCGGCGCCGACCCGCGCACGCGCAGCGGTCACGGCCTCCATCGTGCCTCGCTCGAAGTCCGCCGCCCCCTTGACCGTCTCGACGAGGTTGGGCACCAGGTCGGCGCGCTTGGTCAGCAGCGTGTCGATGCCGGCCCAGGCGCCCTGCGCCTGCACGTCCAGACGTCGGAGCTTGTTGAACTGGCTGACGGCGAGGATGACCAAGGCGAGCAGCAGCACCACGATGACGATGAACCAGACCACGACCCCTCCTCGGCGGTGACGGGCGGTACACCCGGCCTGAGACCGATTATCGACTCGCGACCCCTGACATGCAGGGTGGACAATCGAATCGACCCCGGGGGCAGGGCAAGGGTGGGTGGATCATGAACCGAACGAGAATCGCCCGGGGCCTCCTGGTGCCCCTCGTCGCCGTCGGAGCACTGCTGGTGGGCAGCGCCGTTCCCGCGGCCGCCAGCCCGGAGAGCGTCGACAACGTCATCAACGTCATCGACGAGAACCTCCAGGCCGGCAAGTGGTCGCTGGCCGGCCAGAACATCGACGCGCTCGAGAAGACGATCTACAACGAGCTGATCGTCCGCAAGACACCCGTGTCCATGGCGTCGAACCCGGTCGACGTCCGTCTGGCCGCAGTCCTCCAGCGGCTCAAGGACCTCAAGGCCGAGTACAAGGCGCTGAGCGACGCCCTCGAGCGAGCGCAGCAGCTGAGCGCCCGGGCCAGCAAGCAGGCGATCATCGACATCGGCGGCGAGCTCGTCAGCAAGCTGCAGCTCATCAACGGCGGCAAGCTTGCGCCCCTCGCCGCTGGCAACAGCCACAACGCCCAGGTCATCGCCGGCGACTTCGCGAACCTGCGATCGGCGAACGCGGCGGTGAGATACCTCGCCGGACTGCGCGACAGCCTCATCCCGGCGATCCGGGAGGCCCAGCGCGATCGCGCCCACCTCCTGGCCCTGAAGGCGCGCATGGACAAGGTGGTCGCGAAGTACACGCCGAAGGGCCTCGTCGTCGGGGCGGCCAGCCCCACGACTCCCGCGACACCTGCGCCGGGGGTCAACGTCACCGGCACGTGGTCGACCGACTGGAACTCGATGACGCTGAGCCAGTCGGGCAGCGCGGTCACCGGCACGTACGACCATGACGGCGGCCGCATCGAGGGCACCTTCAGCGGCAACACGCTGACCGGCCGCTGGTCCGAGGCGCCCTCGTACGCCGGACCCATGGACGCCGGCACGATCACGTGGACGTTCGCTGCGGACGGCAAGTCCTTCAGCGGGACGTGGACCTACGACGGCGGCGGCGGCGGCACGTGGGTGGGCACGCGCAGCTAGCCACGGCGGCCCGGCAGGTCATCGGATGAAGCGGTCCCACGCGGCCGCGACGAACTCCGGATGCTCCATCTGCGCGACGTGCCCACTGTCGGGCAGGACCACGACGTGCGCGTCGGGGAAGTGCTTGGTCACCCGATGCGCGCTGCGCGGATCGACGAGCGGGTCCTTGCGTCCGTACACGACCAGGGTGGGGCAGGTGACCCGCTCCGCCAGCTTCCACGGCCGGTTCGGGCCGACGTCGATGAACGTGCGCAGCAGGCCGCGCAGCGTGCGCAGGAAGGCATCGGAGGCGTAGGGCAGGTGGTCGCGACTCCTGACCTCCTCGACCGACTCGGCCATCCGGGCCGCCGAGACCCGCGACGGGTCGGCGAAGCACACGTCGATGGTGCCGCGCACGCGCGCGCCGGCGTCGGCCTCCATGTACTTGGGCACCAGTCGCTCCCCGACTCCCGGCACGGCGATGACCGGCAGGTGGAAGTTCGACTTCGTGGCGAAGAGCATCGGCAGCGCCGGCGAGATGAGGGTGAGGCTGCGCACCAGGTCGGGCCGCCGGGCGGCGAGCTGCAGGGCTACCGACCCGCCCAGGGAGTTGCCGAACAGGTGCACCGGGGCCGAGCCCAGGTGCTCGACGAACTCCGCGACGCTGCGTGCATGGCCCGCGGGCGTCATGTCGCCGTCGCGGGGCGGCGGGCTCTGGCCGAACCCGCCCAGGTCGACCGCCCAGCCGTCGACGTCGCCGCGCAAGCGGGCCATGAGATCGGTCCAGTTCAGGGACGAGCCGCCGAGCCCGTGCACGTACACCGCCGTCGGGAGCCCCTCGGCCGAGGGCTCGGCGTGACGAACGCTCAGGGTGCGTGCGGGCAGGGACACATCCGCACGGGGCCACGGCGCGGCCGGGCTGACGAAGACGCTCACACGGGCCAGCCTAACGACCCGAGGAACCATCGCCGGAATCCTGTCGTGGCGTTGTTACTCGCGAGTAGGATGTGTGCGTGACATCCACGGACAGCGCCCGTGCCCCGCGCCTGCCCCGAGAGCAGCGGCGCCAGCAGGTGCTCGGCGCGGCCCTCGAGGTGTTCTCGTCGGTCGGCTACCACGCCGCCTCGATGGACGACATCGCCGAGCGGGCCGGCGTGTCGAAGCCGGTGCTCTACCAGCACTTCCCGGGCAAGCTCGACCTGTACCTCGCCCTGCTCGACGCGGGACTGGACGACCTGAGGGCCGCGGCCAAGGCCGCCCTCACGACGACCACGGACAACCGCCTGCGCGTGAGCGCGATCGTGCACGCCTACTTCGCGTTCGTCGAGGAGCCGAGCGGAGCCTTCCGGCTGGTGTTCGAGAGCGACCTGGCGAACGAGCCGGGGGTTCGTCAGCGCGTCGACGCCGTCGACCTCGAGCTGGCCCGCCTGAGCGCCACCGTCATCGCCGAGGACACCGGGCTGAGCGACCAGCAGGCGATGCTCCTCGCCTCCGGCATCCAGGGAATGGTGCAGGTCGCCGCCCGACGATGGCTGCGCGACGACGCCACCGACTCGACGCGCGGCGAGGCGGCGGAGCTGATCACGTCGTTGGCCTGGCGCGGGATCAGCGGCTTCCCGCTGACGCACCCTCCGCAGGACGACGACTCACCCGCGCCCTGATCTCTCACAGCGCAACGCCCGGGCGTGACGCCACGGGAATGTCCTGACACGATGGGCGTTCGAGCCGGATGACGGTTCGTCGACAACTCGACCAGAAGGAGAACTGCCGTGGAGGTAAAGATCGGGGTTCAGGACTCGCCACGCGAGATCTCCCTGGACAGCGACGAGACTCCCGAGGCGGTGACCGCCGCGGTCAAGGCGGCCATCGAGGCCGGCAGCCTGCTCTCGCTCACCGACGATCGTGGCCGCACCATCCTCGTGAACGCCGCCAAGATCTCCTACGTGGAGATCGGGGCGTCCTCGTCGCGCCGCGTGGGTTTCGGCTCCTAGCGCCAGCGCGTCAGGCGGCAAGGCCCAGCGCGGACATCCGCCGCGCGTGGTTCTCGGTCAGCCTGGCCAGCATGCGGCCGATCTCGGCAAGGTCGGTGCCTGGGCGGTCGACTCCCCCGACGAGCAACGTCGACAGCGCATCGCGATCCGCTGCGACCCGCTGGGCCTGCGACAACGCCTCGCCCACGAGCCGCCTGCCCCACAGCGCGAGCCGACCTCCGACGCGCGGGTCCTCGTTGATGGCTGCCCTCACCCGTTCGACGATGAACGCCGACTGGCCCAGGTCGTCGCACACGCTGACGACCAAGGCCCGGCTGTCCTCGTCGACGAAGTTCGCGATCTCCCGGTAGAAGTCCATGCCGATGCCGTCGCCCACGTAGGCCTTCACCATTCCCTCGAGCCAGTCGCTCGGCGCGGTGTGCTCGTGGAAATCCTCGTACGCCCGACGGAAGGGCGTCATCGCCTGCTGCGGATCAACGCCCATCTCCACCAGGCGGTCCCGGATGACGACGAAGTGCCGGTACTCGGCGGTGGCCATGCCCGCCAGGGCGGCCTTATCGTCGATGGTCGGAGCCATGGCGGCGTCGGCGGCGAGCCGCTCGAAGGCGGTCAGTTCGCCGTACGCCAGCACGCCGAACAGGTCGACGACGGCGGCACGGTACTCCGGATCGGTGTCCAGTGCGGAGGCGGGAGGGCCGAGGTCGGTCATAGTGAGGAAAGGCTAGCGGCCCGCAACCGGTAGAGTTGACCAACATCACAAGCGTGATGAACATAAAGCAGGAGTTCCCCTGAGCAACGCAACAATGGACGAAACGGAAGACCAGACCCCGGAGTCGACCCCCGTCGACCCGACCACCGCTCCCACCTTCGTGGAGCTGGGCACCCATCCACTCATCGCCGAGGCCCTCGAGGCTGACGGCATCACCCACGCCTTCCCGATCCAGCAGCAGTGCATTCCGCTCGCGCTGGAGGGTCGCGACCTCATCGGTCAGGCCAAGACCGGTACCGGCAAGACCCTCGGCTTCGGCATCCCGATCCTGCAGGCCATCGCGGTCAAGGGGACGCCCGAGTACGACGCCATGCCCCTTGAGCTGCAAGGCAAGCCGCAGGCCGTCGTCATCTGCCCGACGCGCGAGCTCGGCCTGCAGGTGGCCACCGACATCCAGCGCGCCGGACGCCTCATGGGCGTGCGCGTCCTGGCGATCTACGGCGGCCGCGCCTACGAGCCGCAGATCGACGCCCTGACCAAGGGCATCGACGTCGTCGTCGGCACCCCCGGCCGCGTGATCGACCTCGCCAACCGGCGCGATCTGGATCTCTCTCACATCAAGGTCCTCGTCCTCGACGAGGCCGACGAGATGCTCGACATGGGCTTCCTGCCCGACGTCGAGCGCATCGTCGCGATGATCCCGGCCAAGCGCCAGACCATGCTGTTCTCGGCGACGATGCCCGGACAGATCGTCAACCTCGCACGGCGCTACATGAGCCAGCCGACGCACCTTCGCGCCGCGGACATGGGCGACGAGAACGCCACCGTCGACGCGATCGAGCAGCATGTCTGGCGCGTCCACCCGATGGACAAGATCGAGCTGCTGTCGCGCATCCTCCAGGCCGACGGCCGTGAGCTCGTCATGGTTTTCACGCGCACCAAGCGTCGGGCGCAGAAGGCGTGCGACGAGCTGACCGAACGCGGCTTCGCGGTCGGCACCGTCCACGGCGACCTCGGCCAGGGAGCTCGCGAGCAGGCGCTGCGCGCCTTCCGTACGGGCAAGGTCGACGTGCTGGTCGCCACCGACGTGGCGGCGCGCGGCATCGACGTCGACAACGTCACCCACGTCGTCAACTACGAGTGCCCCGACGACGAGAAGACCTACCTCCACCGCATCGGACGCACCGGACGGGCTGGGCACTCCGGCACCGCCGTGACGTTCGTCGACTGGGAGGACGTTGCCCGCTGGCAGATGATCGATCGCGCCCTGAAGCTGCCGTTCAAGGACCCGATCGAGACCTACTCCACGAGCGACCACGTCTACACGGGCCTCAAGATCCCGGCCGGCACCACCGGCACGCTGCCCAAGGCCGCCCGCACGCGCGAGGGCCTCGCCGCCGAGAAGATCGAGGACCTCGGCGAGACCGGCAAGCGGCACTCCGAGCACGGCGACAAGCGCCACGGCGATCGCGATCGCCGGCATGCGGGCAAGTCGCACGACTCGAAGCGCGACGGTGGCGATCACCACAAGAAGCATCAGGACAAGCCCGCCGCCGTGGCGAAGACCGAGGCGCCGGTCACGGACGACAAGCCCAGGCAGCGACGCCAGCGCAGGCGTACCAAGGGCGGCGAGGCGGTCTAGGGGCTCCGGGCGCGCCCACCCGCCTGCCGGTGCGCGTCAGTCGCGGAGGGCCAGGCTCTCGTTGAGCTCGTCGGCGAGGCGACGGTAGTCGCGGGCCCCCTTCGAGGCCCCCGACGTGGCGAGGATGCTGCGTCCCGCGGCGGGTGCCTCGGCGAACCTGATCGATCTGCTGATCGGCGTGAACACGCGAACGCCGTAGCGTGGGCCGAGGTCGGCGAGCACCGCCTTCGCATGAGTGGTGCGGCCGTCGAACAGAGTCGGCACGACCCCGACGATCTCCAGGCCGGGATTGGTCAGCCGCTGGACGTCGGCGATGGTCTCCATGAGCTGGCCGACGCCCCGATGCGACAGCGTCTCGCACTGCAGCGGCACGATCACCCCGTTCGCGGCGGTGAGGGCGTTGATGGTGATGATGCCCAGTGAGGGCGAGCAGTCGAGCAGGATCCAGTCGTAGAGCGCCGTGACCCCGGCGAGCGCATCGCGCACGACGTACTCGCGCCCCATGACGCTGGCCAGTGCTCGGTCGGCCCCGGCGAGGTCGATCGACGCGGGCAGCAGGTCGACGCCGTCGGCCGTGCGCACGACCAGGTCGGCCAGTTCACGCTGCGGCTCGCGCGACATGAAGACATCCGCGCCCGTCTCGTCAAGGTCCTCGGGGTCGAGCCCGAGGGAGAACGTGGCGCACGCCTGCGCGTCGAGGTCGACCACGAGGACCCGATCACCACGCTCCACCAGGGCGGCCGCGAGATTGACCACCGTGGTGGTCTTCGCGACGCCGCCCTTCTGGTTCGCCACCGCAAGGACCCTGGCCACGCGCTCGACCCTACGGCCTGTGACCCGAGTTCCCCCGAAAGGGGTGCCAACAGGGGTACTAATGGGGTTTGGCATCGACGAACAGGGGTAGGACGTCGCCGTGGGACTTCGATGGACACTGCCCGGGGAGCCGCAGGCCGCCGGAATGGCACGCGCGCTCGTCGCCGAGGCGCTGGCGGTGTCGTCCCTGGCGGACGACGCCGTACTCGTCACGTCCGAACTCGTGACGAACGCGGTCAAGCACGGATCGGGTCCCGTCGACCTGGAGCTGCAGGTCCGGCCCACTGGCGTCCAGGTCACGGTGACGAGCAGCAGTGCCTCGGGCGAGCCGGTGGCGCGGGCCGCGTCCACCACCGCTTCAGGGGGACGGGGCCTGGCCATCATCGCCGCCCTCGGCCACGAGTGGGGGTGGCGGCGTGACGGCGACCGGATGTCGGTGTGGGCCGATCTGTCAGAGCCCTGATCGCGTCACGTAGGCTCAGGGTGCTCTGGAGCCGACGTAGCAAGGCTCGCCCGCTCGGAAGGACCCCATGAACGCCACGCCCGTTGTCGTCGACGACCGCAGCGTGCCCACCCGGGCCGAGGTCCGGCACCCCAAGACCTTCATCGAGATGCTCGTGTCGTCGGTCATCGGGCTGGTGGCCTCGCTCGTGCTGTCCATCGACGCGATCGCCCTCGCGGAGAACCCGAACGCCGACCTGTCGTGCAACATCAACTCGGTCCTCTCGTGCGGAACCGTCGGCGCCTCGTGGCAGGCCAGCCTCCTCGGCTTCCCCAACGCGTTCCTGGGGCTCATCGCCGAACCGGTGGTCATCACCATCGCGGTCGCTGCCCTCGGAGGCGTGCGCTTCCCCCGCTGGTTCCTCAACGCCGCCCAGGTCGTCTACTTCATCGGCCTGCTGTTCGCCTACTGGCTCTTCTACCAGGCGTACTTCGTCATCGGGGCGCTGTGCCCGTGGTGCCTGCTCATCACCATCACGACGACCACCGTGTTCGCCAGCCTGCTGCGCGTGAACATCCTCGACAACAACCTCGGGCTCCCGAGCGGCCTGCACGCCTCGCTCTCCGGCTGGCTACGGGCCGGCGCCGACACCCTGGTCGTGATCCTGATCCTGGGGATCCTCGCAGCCATGATCTTCCTCAAGTACGGCAGCGTGATCTTCGGCTGATCCGGCTCCCCTCAGTCGGTGGGATCGGCGGCCGGGAGTCCGGCCCAGCGGGGCTGCGCGGGCACGATCCCCGACGCCGGACAGGCGTCTCGGAAGTCGCACCACCCGCACAGCGGTCCAGGGCTGGGCGGGAACTGCGTATCTTGCCCCGACTCCTGAGCGGCGGCGATGTCGCGCCCGATGGCATCGACGCGTGACAGGTGGCGGGCCAAGGACTCGGCCGTGTGCCGATGCGAAGCCACGACACCGCTCGGCACGTGATGCAGCCGCACCTCGAACGCCGGTCTCCTCAGTGAGCGCGCCGTGATGAGGGCGTAGATGGCCAGCGCCCTCGACACGCGCGCGTCGTCGTCGCTGGGCACGCGCCTACCGGTCTTGTAGTCGATAACGACCAGTTCGTCGCCGTGCTCGTCGAGGCGGTCGATGCGACCGCTGATCGTGACGTGCTCGGCGATCGCGCCCAGCGTGCGCTCACGGCTGTACGGCGCGGCAGACCCGTACCGGGTGCAGTAGCGCTCGACCATGGCAGCGGCATTCTCGCGCCAGCCGGTGCTCTGCGCGTCGTCGCGGAAGCCCAGCGCCGTCCAGTTGCCGCGCACGAGATCGGCGGCGGCCGCCGGCGTGCGGCCCTCCTCGTCGACGTCGAACCAGTCACGCAGGGCCGCATGGATGGCGTTGCCCATCGACAGGTGCGCCCACGACCCGTCGACCCGCCGCTTCTCGAGGTACTGCAGGCGGTACCGGTACCGGCAGTCCTGCCAGGTGTCGAGCTTCGTCGGCGAGACCGCGACGCGCCCCGGTGTGGTCATGCCCGGACTCTAGGAGCCAATGACGTTCCAGGCGACGAGCGCATCCACAAGGCCAGGGCTGGTATCCACCTGCGCGAGGTCATCGATGACGAACCACGCGGCGTCGGCGGCATCATCCCCTGCGACCGGGTCCGGCGCCCCGTCCGTCGACACCAGGAAGTCGCGCACGAGGTACGTCCCGCCATCGGCTGCCGCGAGGCGGATGGTGCCGACCTCACGGATCACGACGCCGACCAGCCCGGTCTCCTCGCGCAGCTCCCGGATGACCGCGACCTCGGATGTCTCCCCGCCCTCGACCCGGCCACCGGGAATGGACCACAGCCCCTGCGCGGGTGCGTTCGCACGACGCACGAGCAGGATGCGTCCGGAGCCATCGAGGACGATGGCGCCGACCGCGTGCCGCTCGGCGGTCACGACTTGGTCTTGTACTCCTCGAGCAGCCGGCGCGCGATGATCATGCGCTGGATGTCGGCCGTGCCCTCGCCGATGAGCAGCATCGGCGCCTCGCGGTAGAGGCGCTCGATCTCGTACTCCTTGGAGTAGCCGTAGCCGCCGTGGATGCGGAAGGAGTCCTCGACGACCTCCTTGCAGTACTCGCTCGCGAGGTACTTGGCCATGCCGGCCTCGAGGTCATTGCGCTCCCCGGAGTCCTTCTTGCGGGCGGCCATGACCATCATCTGGTGTGCTGCCTCGACCTTGACCGCCATGTCGGCCAGCCGGAACGACACGGCCTGGTGCTCGAAGATCGGCTTGCCGAACGTGACCCGCTGCTGCGCGTACTCCACACCGAGCTCGAACGCCCGCATCGACAGGCCGCACGCGCGGGCGGCGACGTTCACCCGGCCGACCTCGACGCCGTCCATCATCTGGTAGAAGCCCTTGCCCGGCTCGCCGCCCAGGATCCGGTCGGCCGGGACCCGCAGGCCGTCGAACACCAGCTCGGTGGTGTCGACGCCCTTGTAGCCCATCTTGTCGATCTTGCCGGGGATGGTCAGTCCGGGCCGCACCTCGCCGAAGCCGCTCGGCTTCTCGATCAGGAACGTCGACATCTTCTTGTACACGCTCGCACCCTCGTCGGCCTCGGCGTCGGTGCGCACGAGCACCGCCACCAGCGTCGACGAGCCGCCGTTGGTCAGCCACATCTTCGCGCCGTTGAGCACCCAGTCGTCCCCGTCGCGCACGGCCTTGCTCGTGATCGCCGCCACGTCGGAGCCGCAACCCGGCTCGCTCATCGAGAACGCGCCACGCACCTCACCCGTGGCCATGCGCGGCAGGTAGGTGGCCTTCTGCTCGGCGGTGCCGTGCTGCATCAGCATGTAGGCCACGATGAAGTGCGTGTTGATCACGCCGGAGACGCTCATCCACCCGCGCGCGATCTCCTCCACCACGAGTGCGTACGTCAGCAGCGACTCCCCCAGGCCGCCGTACTCCTCGGGGATCATCAGGCCGAAGACACCCATCTCCTTCAGCCCGTCGACGATCGCCTGCGGGTACTCGTCCGCATGTTCCAACTCGTTCGCCACCGGGATGATCTCGTTGTCGACGAACTCGCGGATCGCCGCCAGGATGTCGCGCTGGTCCTCGTTCAGTCCCTCGGTCTGGGCAAGCCGTGTCATGTCGATGCCTCCGGTCGTCTCAGGCCTGCGGGGGTGCGAACGTCTGGGTGCGGATCATGCCCGCGGCGCGGCCCTTGGCGGAGATGACCAGCGCCATCTTGCGTGAGGCCTCGTCGATCATCTCGTCGCCGAGCATGACTGCGCCCTTGGCGCCGCCCTCGGCGGACGTGTAGTAGTCGTAGGCGTCGAGGATCATCTCGGCGTGGTCGTAGTCGTCCTGCCGTGGCGAGTAGACCTCGTTGGCGACCTCGACCTGCCCGGGGTGCAGCACCCACTTGCCGTCGAAGCCCAGTGCCGCGGAACGGCCCGCGACCCGCGCGTACCCGTCGAGGTCCTTGATCGCCAGGTACGGGCCGTCGATGGCCTGCTTGTCGTACGCGCGCGCCGCCATGAGGATGCGCATGAGGATGTAGTGGTAGGCGTCGCCGACGTCGTAGCCGGGCGGCTGCTCGCCCACGACGAGCGACTTCATGTTGATGCTCGCCATGAAGTCCGCCGGCCCGAAGATGAGCGTCTCCACCCGCGGGCTGGCCTGGGCGATCGCGTCGATGTTGATCAGCCCGAGCGCGTTCTCGATCTGCGCCTCGATCCCGATCCGCCCCACCTCGAACCCGTTCGACTTCTCCAGCTGGGTCAGCAGCATGTCGAGCGCCACGACCTGCTCGGCGGTCTGCACCTTCGGCAGCATGATGCAGTCGAGGTTCGGTCCGGCGCCCTCGACCACCTCGATCACGTCGGCATACGTCCACTGGGTGGTCCAGTCGTTGACCCGGACCGTACGCACCTTGCCCTCGTACCCGCCCTCGTTCAGCGCCGCCACGATGTTCTTGCGGGCATCCGGCTTCGCGATCGGGGCGACCGCGTCCTCGATGTCCATGAACACCTGATCCGCCGGCAGGCCCTTGGCCTTCTCCAGCATCTTCGGACTGCTCCCGGGTACTGCCAGATTCGACCGCCGCGACCTCAACACGCCAACCTCCACGCTGTCGTCAGATTGGATCCAACCTACCCTTCAGCCGAGCCCGATGGTCACGTCACCCGCCTCCGGGTGCACCCCGGCCAGCACTGACCACGGGAGGCGGAACACCCGTCCGGGCGACGCGGGCCACGGGACGAGCCGGCGACGGAGCACCCGGTCACCCTGCCGGACGACGACGCGGGGCGCCGATCTGTGCTCGGTGGCCCACAGCAGGAGCCGTTCCCGCGGCGGCGGGTCGGCGGGGCGCAGGAGGCCCGGCGACACCCAGGCGAATCCGGCGCCGGGCAGCACCCGCGTGGCCGCCTGCGGGCCGGTGCCCCCCTCGAGGAAGCGCGCGACCTGCCCGGCCACGTGGCGACCGTCCAGGGCCGCTACGTCGGCGGTGTCCACGGGGTGCAGCAGGTTGCCGGCTCCGAACACGCCGTGCGCACTGGTGCGAAGAGCCCCGTCGACCACCGGTCCCCGGTGTCCGGGGTCCATGTCGAGGCCGCCCGCCCGCGCCAGCTCGCTGTCTGGGATCCAGTCGCCCGTGAAGATCACCGTGTCGCAGGCGAACGTGCGCGTCTGGCCAGTGTCCAGCCGGGTCAGCTCCACCGCCTCGACGCGATGGCGGCCCATGATCCGCGTCACGCGCGTGCGGCGGGACACGGGCAGACCCGGGACGGACCGACCCGCCCAGACCAGGGCCGCGGGTGCCTCGATCCGCTCGTGCTCGGTGGTCATGAGCACGGCGCGGCAACCCGCCTCGCGCAGCGTGAGAACCGCCGACCAGCTCACGAGCTCGGCCCCCACGACGACCGCTCGGGAGCCGATCGACCCGCCAGAGACCGCCCGTCCACCGTGCACGACGTCCTGGAGCATCCCGGTGGTCAGCACGCCGGCGGGCCGGTCGCCCGGCACGAGGCGCGCGGAGCGGGGCCGCTCGCGGGCGCCGGTCGCCAGGACGATCGCCTGCGCCGACAGGCGCCAGCGTCCCTCCGGACTCGTGACCATGACCGACCGGTCGCCGGACCAGTCCGTGACCATCGCCCCGATGCGCAGGTCGGCGCCGGCGTCGACCGCACCCTGGACGAGCCGTTCCGCGTATGCCGGGCCGGTCATCATCCGGTGCAGGTCCCGAAGGCCGTAGCCGGTGTGATGGGTTATGCGCGGGATCCCGCCCGCCTCGGCCTCGCGCTCCAGCACCACGACCCCGACACCGAGGCGGCGCAGCCCGATCGCCGCCGTGAGCCCGGCGGGGCCCGCACCGATGACGGCGACATCGGCCTGAACGGTCAGGGGCGGCCCTGTCACGCAAGATCCGTGGCATGAAGGGCCGACTCGACATCGGCACCACAGGCGAACCCCTGGCAGCGGCCCATTGTCGCGCGGGTGCGGCGGCGCAGGCCGTCGACGTCACAGGGCGGGATCGGCGAGCGGAGGGCATCACGGATCTCGCCGCGGGTCACGCGCTCGCAGAAGCAGACGATGGCTCCGTACTCCGGGTCGGACTCGATGAGGTCCGCCCGCTGGTAGGGGCGAGGGAACGCTTCCCCGATGTTCGGTAGGACGGGGACGGGCGGGAGGCCGACGCGGGGGGCGAGGGCCAGCCCGGCACCTGCCAGCTGCAGGCCGGCGTGCTCGGCGAGCGCCATCGACGCGGTCAGTCCGGTGGACCGGATGCCGCCGATCAGCAGGTAGCGCCGATCTGCGTCGACGTCCACGACGTAGTCACCGTGCTCCGTGGCGGCGCGAAGGCCGGCGTAGGCGGCGGTGACCTCCTCCTCGAGGAGCGAGGGCATGATGGCGCGCCCCTTCCCCAGCAGGAACTCCATGCCGGCTGCCGTCGTCGACGTGTCCTCCCTGTCGGCCAGGTTCTCGGACGTGGGACCGAGCATCACGTTGCCGTAGATGGTCGGGCTCACCAGCACCCCCTTGCCCCGGCTGCTCGGCACCGGCAGCACGATGCAGTCGGCGAGCGGGCGAGCCTGCTTGTCGAAGACGATGAGCTCACCGCGCCGTGGCACCACGGTGAACCGGTCGAAGCCGTACATGCGGTCGATGACGTCCGCGCCCATGCCCGCGGCGTTGACGACCCACCTCGCGCGCACGAGTCCGCGGGTGGTCGCCAACGTGGTCACGTCGTCGGCGACGCTGACCCCCGTGACCCGGGTGCCGAGCATCAGGGTGGCTCCCCGCGCCAGGGCCTCCGTGGCGTACGCGAGCGTCGTGGTCCACGGGCAGATGATCGACTCACCGGGAACGGTGAGGCCGGCCAGCACGCCGGGGCCCAGGTGCGGCACCAGTGCGTACACGGCCTCGGACGCGAGGATCTCGCAGTCGAGATAGCCGTTGGCGATCGCCTTCTGCCGCAACGATTCGAGACTGCCGCGTTCCTCGTCGGTCCACGCCACCAGCACCGCACCCGTGCCCTCCACCGGGATACGCGTCGCTTTCGCGTAGTCGCCGAGCAGCGCGTAACCGCGCGCCACGAGCCGGGCCTCCAGCGAACCGGGAACGGCATCGAACCCCGTATGCAGGATCGCCGTGTTCGCCTTGCTCGTCGCATCGCCCACGTCGCCCCTGGCCTCGATCAGCGCGACCGAGACGTCGAACCCAGCGAGCTCGCGGGCCACCGCGCAGCCGACGACGCCGCCGCCGATGACCGCGACGTCGACGAGCGCCGGCTCCGCCGCACTCACGCCGTCGTCCTCGACGGGAGCGTCGCCGCGGCAGCCGATCGCCAACGGGCGAGGTGGTCGGTCGCTCGGTCTGCCGTCCATCGCGGTTCGTAGACCCGGGAGGGCGTCCACGGCCACATCACGTCGGCGATCGTCAGAGCCGGATCCATCGCGAGCCGGGCCAGGGCCGCGGCGCCGAGCGGAGTGGCATGCGCGGACGGGAACACCTCGACGGGCACCTGGAGCAGATCGGCTGTCGCCTGCATCAGCACCGTCGATCGCGTCAGTCCGCCATCGACCCTCAGTTCGCGCAGCGCCGTGCCCATGTCGGTTCCGAACACCAGGGCGAGATCGGCGACCTGCGCGGCGACTCCCTCGATCACCGCGCGCACGATGTGTCCGCGGTCGGTGGCCAGGCTCAGCCCGGTCAGCGAGGCCAGCGCGTCCGGGCGCCACCATGGCGCCGCCAGGCCCGCCAAGGCGGGCACGAACAGCACGCCCGCGCAGTCGTCGCCGGCCGCGTCGTCCATCTCCCGGGACCCGGCCACGAGCCCGAGATCCCGCATCCACCGCACGGCCGACGCCGCCGTGTAGACCTGCCCGTCGAGGCAGTACGTCGTGCCCTGGCGCGTGCGCCACGCGACCGAGGTCGTCAGCCCGTGTGCCGATCGGACGGCGATCTCACCCGTGTTGGCAAGGAGGAAGGCGCCGGTGCCGAACGTGCACTTGGCGCTGCCCGGCGCCAGGCAGCGCTCCGCGAGGAGGGCCGCCTGCTGGTCGACGATGAGGCCCGCGACCGTCGCCTCCGCCCCGAACACCGAGGTGGTCCCGACGATCTCGTCGCACGCCACCAGCCGGGGCAGGCGCTCGTCGCCGAGGCCGAACAGGTCGAGCAGCTCCTCGTCCCAGTCGACAGAGTCGACGTCGAGGACCAGCGAACGGCTGGCCGTGGTCACGTCGGTGACGAACTCCCCCGTCAGGTGGTGCAGCAGCCAGGCATCCGTCGTCGTGACGACGCCGTCGGTGGTGAGGTGGCGGCGCAGCCACGTCATCTTGGGCGCCGAGAAGTAGGGGTCAAGGACGAGGCCCGTGCGCGAAGCGATGAGCGCCGCGTCCTGCGCCAGCTCGGCGCAGACCGACTCGGCGCGGCGATCCTGCCAGACGATCGCCACGGACAGGGGCTCGCCGGTGGTGGGATCCCAGGCCAGGACGGTCTCGCCCTGGTTCGCGAGGGCGACGGCGTCGACCCGCACGCCCGCCTCGGCGACGGCTCGACGCCCCGCAGTGACCACGGAGGCGAGCAGCTCGCGGGGATCCTGCTCGACGCCGCCGCCGACCAGGTAGACCGGATGGACCTTCTCGTTGGCGAGGGCCAGCACCGCGCCCTGCTCATCCACCACGATCGCCTTCGTGCCCGACGTGCCCTGGTCGATGGCGAGGACGATCACCCGACTGAATCTACTGTCGGGACCGGTGCCCCACTCCCGGATGCGTCAGACCGGTGAGATCTCGGTGGGCACGTCACGAGAGCCGGCGCGGATCACCATCACGATGCCGGCGAACATGAGAACCACCGCCGGGATGAGGCCCCAGGGAGGTAGCTGGCCCAGCGCGATCGCCGCGATGATCGTGGCGCCGGGCATCTCGAAGAGGATCGCGAGCGAGACGACGGTGGCCGACGTCGTGGCCAGCACTTTGTTGATGAGCGTGTGCCCGAGGAGTTGCGCCCCCGCCGTCAGGGCGATGATGAGGAGCCACGCGTTGAGGGAGTAGCCCGTCAACGGCTGCCTGCCGACGATGCACAGCACCAGCAGGAGCATCCCCGCCGATGCATACAGCCCCGCGGTCATGGTCGCCGTCGAGACCGTGCGGCGGGCGCTCTCGGCCACCGTCACGTACGCCGCCGCGAGGACGGCGCCCGCAAGCGCCAGGAGGTCGCCGATGAGGTGGCGCGGATCGACCGAGATGTCGACGCCCGTGAGCACCAGCACCCCCACCAGCGAGACGGTGATGCCCACCCACGCAGTGCGGGGGATGCGCGCGCCACGCTGCCGCGCGATGAGGGCTGCCCATACGGGCTGCGTGGCCACCAGAGCAGTCGAGGAGGCGACGGTGGTGAACCTCAACGATGGGATCCAGGTGGCGAAGTGCGCGCCGAGCAGCAGGCCCGCGCTGGCGACGAGCCACCACTCCCGGCGCGTCATCCGCCGCACCTCGTCGACGTGGCGGGCGATCACGACGAGTGAGGTGGCGGCCGAGCCGAGGAAGCAGCGCCAGAACGCGATCGCCAGCGCTGGCGCCACCGTGGCCGCGATGATAGGCCCCGACGAGGAGATGAAAAGAACGGCTATGCCCAGCCACGCCAGATCGGCGGCGGGCGGCCGTGCCAGTGCGCCCGGTGATGCGCCCGATCCCGACGGCGCTGCCATTGCCTCGTGTTTCCCTTCTCGGCGGTAGCCTTTCGACGTGACGACCGGCGCTGCAACCCGAGTATTCCTTGCCCGGCTCGCTGGCATCGGTGTGTTCGACCCGACCGGCGAACAACTGGGCAAGGTACGCGACGGCATCGTCGTGCTCCGCATCGGCACGAACCCGCCCCGACTCACGGGCCTGGTGGTCGAGGTGCAGCCGCGTCGGCGCATCTTCGTCCCGATGACCAAGGTGACCGCCATCGACGCCGGCCAGGTCATCGTCACCGGCACCCTCAACCTTCGCCGGTTCGAGCAGCGCGGCAACGAGACCCTCGTCACCGCCGAACTCCTCGACCGCACCGTCGAGCTCGTCGACAGCGACCAGCACGTGTCGATCCTCGACGTCGCGGTGGAGCAGTCCCGCACGCGCGACTGGTTCGTCACCCAGCTCTACGTGCGCAAGCCGGGCCGCGGTCTGCGTCGTCACGGTGACTCGCTCATCGTCGACTGGGACGACGTCCGCGGCCTGTCGCTGCCGGCGGCCGACCAGCCGGTCGAGCAGCTGCTCGCCCGCCTCGACACCATGCGCCCTGCCGACGTGGCCGACATCATCCATGACCTCTCGCCGAAGCGCCGGATGGAGGTCGCCCGTGGCCTCGACGACGAGCAGCTCGCCGACGTGCTCGAGGAGCTGCCCGAGGACGACCGGGTCGAGATCGTCCAGCAGCTCGAGGCCGAGCGGGCCGCCGACGTGCTCGAGGAGATGGATCCCGACGACGCCGCCGACCTCATCTCCGAGCTGCCGCCGGAGCAGGCCGCCGACCTCCTGCAGCGGATGGAGCCCGAGGACGCCGAGGACATCCGCCGCCTGCTCACCTATGACGAGCTGTCCGCCGGCGGGATGATGACCACGGAGCCGATCGTGCTCGCGCCCGATGCCACGGTCGCCGACGCGCTCGCCCAGATCCGCAACCCCGACCTGTCGCCCGCGCTCGCGTCGCAGGTCTACGTGACCCGATCCCCCACCGAGACCCCCACCGGCCGGTACCTGGGCACCTGCCACTTCCAGCAACTCCTTCGAGAGCCGCCCGGGACCCTTGTGGCGTCGTTGGTCGACACCAATCTCGTCCCTGTGGGCCCCGACGCCCCGCTCGACATCATCACTCGCCACTTCGCCGCCTACAACCTCGTCGCCCTGCCCGTCGTCGACGAGAACAACCATCTCCTCGGGGCGGTCACCGTCGACGACGTCATCGACCACATGCTGCCCGAGGACTGGCGTGACGATGACGACGAACTGATCGGGGGCGTGGGCAATGGCGACTGACCGGCCCCGCCGCAAGGGCGGGATGGACCAGCCGCTCGAGCGCGGCCTCTCCCTGCGCCCGACGGTGGACAGCGAGCGCTTCGGGGCGATCTCGGAGAGCGTCGCCCGCCACATCGGGTCCTGGGCATTCATCGCCTGGATGACCGGCTTCATCCTGTTCTGGGTGCTGCTCAACGTCCTCCTGCCGCCGGACGTCGCCCCCGACACCTTCCCCTTCATCTTCCTGACCCTGCTCCTGTCGCTGCAGGCCAGCTACGCCGCGCCGCTGATCCTGCTCGCCCAGAACCGCCAGGCCGATCGCGATCGCGTGCAGTTCCAGGAGGACCGCCTGCGCACCGAGCGCCTGCTGGCGGACAGCGACTACCTGGCCCGCGAGATCGCGGCACTGCGCATCGCGCTCGGCGACATGGCGACCCGCGACTACGTGCGCAGCGAGCTGCGCGACCAGGTCGACGACCTCATCACGGCGCTGGACGAGCGGGCCAAGGCCCAGGCGAAGGCACAGGCGAAGTCGCAGGCCAAGGCCCTCGAGGAGCAGGCCCGCATCCAGGCGAAGGCCCTCGAGGAGCAGGCCCGCATTCAGGCGAAGGCCATGGAGGAGCAGGCCAAGGTCCAGGCGAAGGCGCATACCAAGGCCCTGGCCAAGGTCGAGCGGAAGTACGAGCGCCCGTCCGAGGACATCGACTCAGGCGAATAGCATCGGGGCATGCCCGCTCCCTCGCTCGATGCCATCAACGCTGCACTGGCCACGGTCAACGACCCGGAGATCAACCGGCCCGTCACCGATCTCGGCATGGTCAAGTCGGTCGACGCCTTCGATGACGGCGCCGTGGCGGTCGCCATCTACCTGACCGTCTCCGGCTGCCCGATGCGCGGGGCCATCACCGATCGCGTGACCGAGGCCGTGCAGGCGGTGCCCGGCGTCACGTCGGTCTCCGTTGACCTCGACGTGATGAGCGACGAGCAGCGCGCTGCACTTCGCACCACCCTGCGCGGGCATGACGAGCGGGAGATCCCGTTCGCCCAGCCCGGATCCCTCACTCGCGTCTACGCCATCGCCTCCGGAAAGGGCGGCGTCGGCAAGTCCTCGGTCACCGCCAACCTCGCCGTGGCCATGGCACAGATGGGCCTGACCGTGGGGCTCGTCGACGCCGACGTCTACGGGCACTCGATCCCGCGCATGCTCGGCGCCTACGACCCGCCCACCATGGTGGAGGGGATGATCATGCCGCCGCAGGCCTATGGCGTCCGGGTCATCTCGATGCTGCCCTTCAAGCCCGGCGGTGTCTCCCAGCCGGTCGCCTTCCGCGGTCCGATGCTCCATCGCGCCCTTCAGCAGTTCCTGGCCGACGTGTGGTGGGGAGACCTCGACATCCTGCTCCTCGACCTCCCTCCGGGCACGGGCGACGTCGCCATCTCGACCGCCCAACTGCTGCCCAATGCCGAGATCGTCGTCGTCACGACACCTCAGCCCGCGGCGGCCGATGTCGCCGTCCGCGCCGGCACCCTGGCCGAGCAGACCCACCAGAAGGTTGCTGGCGTCGTGGAGAACATGAGTTCCTTCCCCTGCCCGCACTGCGGCGAGCCGATCGACCTGTTCGGCATGGGCGGCGGGGCGATCGTGGCGGAGACGATCTCCGCCCTGCTCGGCACCGACGTGCCACTGCTGGGCCAGATCCCCTTCGACGTGGCGCTGCGCGAGGGCGGCGACTCAGGAGCGCCCCTGGTGCTCAGCCAGCCGGATGCACCCGCGTCGATCGCCCTGCAGAGGATCGCCGAGACCCTCGGCCGGCGGCCGCGCGGCCTGGCGGGGCTCTCGCTCGGCATCACGCCAGCGGGTCGCGCATGAGCCGGGTCCGCGTGCACAACCTCGCGATGTCGCTCGACGGCTTCGTCGCGGGTCCGGACCAGACGAGCACCGCACCACTCGGCGTCGGGGGCGAGCGGCTCCACGAATGGGTGTTCGACACCGCGTTCGGCCGCGCGATGATCGGCGAGTCCGGTGGCAGTGACGGCATCGACCAGGAGTTCCTCGAGCGCGGAGTGGAGGGCATCGGCGCCACGATCATGGGGCGCAACATGTTCGGTTCCGTTCGCGGTGACTGGCCCGACGAGTCCTGGACCGGATGGTGGGGGCCCGAGCCGCCCTACCATCACCCGGTCTTCGTCTTGACGCACCATCCGCGTCCTCCACTGGAGATGGCCGGCGGGACCACGTTCACCTTCGTGACTGACGGGGTCCTGGAGGCTCTGGAACGGGCGCGGGCCGCCGCGGGGGATCTCGACATCCGCATCGGAGGAGGAGCCACGACCGTGCGCGAGTTCCTCGTCGCCGGGATCGTCGACCACCTCCACCTGGCCGTCGTTCCCGTCCTCCTGGGTTCGGGCGAGCGGCTCCTGGGGGCAGACCCACGCCTCCTCGACGGCTACGCCTGCACCGAGGTGTCGTCCTCCGGACACGTCGCCCACCTGGTCTTCGAACGCGCCTCCGCGGGCTGACCTCCCGCCGTCGGCACGGTGACGCGCGCGACCCTCAGGTCGCGTCCGGGTCGAAGGCCAGCCGCGCGACCCTCAGGTCGCGTCCGGGTCGAAGGCCGGGCGGGGCGCCGCCGGCTTCTCGACTGCCCCCTTCGGTGCCTCGTCCGCCGGGTCGTCCTTGAGGAAGCCGGCCGCCAGTCGCCGGGGATGGAACTCCTGCAGCGACTTCACGGTGTCGACGGTCTCCGTGAGGTCGATACCCGCCGAATCGGCCAGGTCCTTGCGCGCCCCGCTCGCCATCGAGCGCAGCTGATTGAGCCACTTCGCGGCGTCCGCCGCGGCGCGGGGCAGTCGCTCGGGACCGAAGATGAGCAGCCCGACGATGGCGACGAGGAGGATCTCGCCGATGCCGATGTCGAACATGCCCCGCCCTTCCCGGCTAGTTCGTCGCGCTGTCGTCGCCGAGGACCAGGCTGGCGGTGCGATCCTGGCCGCCGCGCGTGTACCCGATCGCGATCGTGTCACCGGGTGCGTGGTTGCGGATCTCGACCACCAGTTCCGTGGCGTCGTCGATGCTGCGGCCCTCAACGGTGACGATGACGTCGCCCGACCGCAGGCCAGCGTCCTCGGCGGGGCTGCCGGCCGTGACGTCCTTGATCTTGGCGCCCGCGTCGGTGTAGCTGGTGTCGAGGTTGACCCCGATGCGCGGCGTGCGCGACGTCCCCGTCGCGATGAGCTCCTCGGCGATGCGCTTGGCCGAGTTGATCGGGATGGCGAAGCCCAGGCCGATGTTTCCCGCCTCCCCCGTCAGTCCGGCCGCAAGGGACGCGATCGCCGAGTTCACGCCGATCACCGTGCCCGACCCGTCGAGCAGCGGGCCTCCGGAGTTGCCGGGGTTGATCGCCGCGTCGGTCTGGATCGCATTGATGAACGACGGGTCCTCGGTGGCCGCATCACCCGCCGTGACCGGTCGATCGAGGGCGCTGATGATCCCCGAGGTGACCGTGCCGTCGAGCCCGAGCGGTGCGCCGATGGCGATGGCAGTGTCGCCGACGTGGACGCTGGAGGAGTTGCCGAGGGTCACCGTGGGCAGGTTGGAGCGGTCGACCTTGACCACCGCGAGGTCGTACGACGCGCTGGTGCCCACCACCTTGCCCTTGGCTCGTGAGCCGTCGTTGAACACGACCGTGAGGTCGCCACCGTCGACGACGAGGTCCACCACATGGTTGTTGGTGAGGATGTAGCCGTTGGGCCGCACGATGAACCCGGATCCGCTCCCCGACTGGGTGGATCCCTCCGCGAGGATCGACACGACGGCCGGAAGGGTCGTGGCGGCGATGTCGGCGATGGATCCGTTGGCGACAGGCGAGGTTCCGCCGGCGTTGCTCTGGGGGATGACGACGGGAGTGCCCGTCGTGGTCGAGGCCGACCGGCCGTCGTCGATTCCGCGGCCGACCACGTATCCGGCGAGTCCGGCGAAGCCGCCGACGACGGCGGCCACGAGTGCCGCGATGAGCACGGTGCCGAGCACCCCGGGACCACGACGCCTCACGGCGACCGGCGGGGTGCTGGCGGTGGGCGGGACGACCGGCGGGGCGGGCACCGGAGCGGCAGGGCTCGGGAAGTCGCCAGCGGGTGGCACCGGGCCCGGCGGGTAGGGCGGCACGCCGAACGGAGGGATCGGGTCAGACATCGGGGCCTCCGGGGCACGGCACAGGGGGGATCGTCGCATTGAGGGTCGAATGACCCCCACCCCCCTACCGTAGATCAGGCTAGGCTGCCCGTGAACGCCGACGGTCGGGGGACCGACCGGTGTCCCATCGCACTCGGAGGTGCATCATCGCCAGCAGAACCCCCCTGGAACCGGATGTCCCCACGCGTTTGTCGTGGGCGTACGTCGACGGTTGGGAAGACGACTCCGAAATCATCCGCGAGGCGCGAGCCCGTGCGGCCGAGCTCGGGTGCACTCCGGTCAGCCGGCCCTCGGCCGCGCTGCTGCGGCTGCTCGCGGCTTCGGTCAACGCCCAGGCGGTGGTCGAGGTCGGTACCGGCGCCGGCGTGTCGGGGGCGGCCCTGCTCTCCGGCATGACGTCGGCCGGCGTGCTGACCAGCATCGACGTCGAGGCGGAGAACCAGCGCGTGGCCCGGGACACCTTCACCGCGCTGGGCTACGACCACGTGCACACCCGGCTCATCGCCGGACGGGCGCTCGACGTCCTGCCCCGCCTGTCCGACGCGGCGTACGACATCGTGTTCGTCGACGGCGACAAGACGGAGTACCCGGCGATCCTGACGCAGGCCAAGCGCCTGCTGCGGGTCGGCGGACTGGCCATCTTCGACAACATCCTGTGGAGCGGCCGCCTCGCCGACCCGGGCGAGCGCGACGCCGAGACCGTCGCCCTGCGCGACGTGACCACGACGGTCAAGGACGACGACGACTGGCTGCCGGCGCTGCTGACCATCGGCGACGGCCTGCTGGTGGCCTCGCTGCGCGACCGCAGCTAGCCGACGGACAAGGAACGACCCCGCACCCTCGTCGAGGATGCGGGGTCGTTCACGTTAAGTGGTTCCACGTTCCGATGAGCGGCTCGCTCAGGCGAAGAGCACCAGCAGCTTCTCGCCAAGATCCTTGGCCTCGTCGCCGTTGAGCTCGACGACCAGACGCCCGCCGCCCTCCAAAGGCACGCGCATGACGTAGCCACGCCCCTCTTTGGTCACCTCGAGCGGGCCATCGCCCGTCCGCGGCTTCATCGCGGCCATGTGCGTCCCCTTCCGTCATTGCACGATCGGTCATAGAAGCGCCCACAGCGGTCGTGGGCGTGCGCCCATTATCGCCGAGCGTCCCACGGGTGCGGTCGGCGGGGCCGTGCTCAGCGCGGCCACCGGCCAGCCGAGGCGGCCTACCCCTAGCTCGCGGTATCCGGCTCCACGTCCGAGGCGACGGGGGCACCCTGCCGGCGCAGGTGATCGATCTCCGTCTGGAGCGAGGCGATCTGCTCGTCGACCTCGTCCATGCGGTAACCGCGCACCACGACGTCGAAGGCCGGTTCGCCGTCGAGGGTGTCGGGCTTGAGGTCGGGTTCGGCAGCCGGGAGCTCGCCCAGGAAGCCAAGGGCGGCGAGGAAGGCGAACGCCAGCACCGCGATAGCGAGCACCACGAACAACCAGGTCACGGAGTCATTCCATCACGAGAGCGATCGCCGCGCCCGCCCTGAGGTCCTACTCGCCTCGTTCGAGGGGAGAACGGGCCACGGACCATGCACGCGAGATCTCGTCGAGGGCAGCCTCGATGTCGGTCGCCCAGTGCACGTGGTCCGTCGCTCCGCTGCGCACGAAGCCGCGCCGCTCCCAGTGGGCGAGGAGCTCGTGCAGGAGCGCGTAGTCACCCCAGGGGTCGAGCACGACGACGGGCTTGTGATGCATGTTCAGGGACCGGGCCGTCCAGACTTCGACGAGTTCCTCCAGCGTGCCGATGCCTCCCGGCAGGGCCAGGAACGCATCCGACCGCTCGTCCATGATCCCCTTGCGCTGACGCATGTCCCGCGTGACGATGAACTCGTCGGAGTCGTGGTCGGCCACTTCCAGAGCCACCAGTGCATCGGGGATCACCCCGATCGTGTGCCCGCCGCCCGCTCGCACGGCCCGGCCCACCTCACCCATCATCGAGATCGATCCGGCGCCGGAGACGAGGTCCCAGCCGCGGGCGGCGATCGCCTCTCCCACCCGCCGAGCCAGGTCGAGGTAGCGCTGGTCGATGGTCAGGCTCGAGGCGCAGAAGACGCACACGGTGGGCACGAGTGCACCCTACGTGCCCGGGGCTGGGGTGATTGGACATGTCGTCAAGTTAGTTGTATGTTCAACTATAGAAGTTCAATTCTTAACTAAATCACCCATATCGCCCCACCCGCCTGAGGAGTCCCCATGAGCAACCTGTCCACCGCCACCGGAACCTGGGTCATCGACCCCACCCACACGAACCTGGGCTTCTCCGCGCGTCACGCGATGGTCGCCAAGGTCCGCGGCACCTTCGCCGAGTTCGCCGGCTCGTTCACGATCGACGGCGACAATCTCGCCGCCTCGTCCGCCGAGGTCACCATCCAGGTCGCCAGCATCGACACCAAGACCGCTGATCGCGACGCGCACCTGAAGTCCCCCGACTTCCTCGACGCCGAGACCTTCCCCACGATCACGTTCGTCTCGACGGCCGTCGCGGCCAAGGGCGACGACGTCGTCATCACGGGTGACCTCACCATCCACGGCGTCACGAAGTCGGTCGACGTGGCCTACGAGTTCATCGGTATCAGCCAGGACCCGTGGGGCCAGACCAAGATCGGCTTCGAGGGCTCCACGAAGATCAGCCGCAAGGAGTTCGGACTGACCTGGAACGCCGCCCTAGAGACCGGTGGCGTCCTCGTCGGAGACGAGATCAAGCTGAACCTCGACGTCGAGGCCACCAAGCAGGCCTAACACCCTGCTCCCCCGCCGACTGCATCGTCCGGCGTCGTTGGCGCCCCCGCCAATGACGCCGGACGATGCAGTCGGCGTTTAGTGGGTGAGCCAGGCGCGCAGGTGCTCGTGGCAGGCGATGATCTGGCTCATCGGCACATGCTCATCCCTGGTGTGGGCCAGTGACGGGTCGCCCGGGCCGAAGTTCAGGGCCGGGATGCCGAGGGCCGAGAACCGTGCGACGTCGGTCCAGCCGAACTTCGCGTTCGGCTGCTGCCCGACCGCGGAGACGAAGTCGGCGGCCGCCGGCCGGTCGAGGCCCGGTAGCGCGCCCGGCGCCTGGTCGACGATGGCGACGGCGAATCCGTCAAACACCGCGCGCACGTGCTCAACGGCCTCGTCGATCGATCGATCGGGCGCGAACCGGTAGTTGACCGTGACTACGCACTCGTCGGGGATGACGTTCCCGGCCACTCCCCCGCGGATGCCCACGGCGCTGAGCCCCTCCCGGTACTCGAGGCCGTCGATGACCGGGCGCCGGGGCTCGTACGACGCCAGCCGATCGAGGACCGCCCCCGCCGCATGGATGGCGTTGACGCCGAGCCACGCGCGGGCGCTGTGGGCCCGGCGTCCCGGCACCGCGACCTCCGCCCGCAAGGTGCCCTGGCAGCCCGCCTCGATGCCGGCGTTCGACGGCTCCATCAGGATCGCGAGGTCGGCCTCGAGGAGACCGGGCAGGACGTCGGCCAGTGCCTGGAGGCCGTTGAACCTGGCCTCAACCTCCTCGCACTCGTAGAAGACGTACGTGACGTCGCGGACGGGCTCAGCGACCTCGGCAGCCAGGGCGAGCGCCACGGCGACCCCGCCCTTCATGTCGCACGACCCCAGCCCGAACAGCAGGTCTCCCTCGACGCGGTGCGGCAGGTTGTCGTGGGCGGGGACGGTGTCGAGATGCCCGCCGATCAGCACCCTCTCGGGCCGGCCCAGCGTCGTGCGGGCCACCAGCGTGTTCGCGTGGCGCACGACCTCGAGATGGGGCACCTGAGCGAGCGCGGCCTCGACGGCATCGGCGAGGGGCTGCTCATGGTGCGACTCGCTCGGCACATCGACCAGCGCCGCGGCGAGATCGACGACTCCGGCCGAGAGGTCCAGGGGTGGGAAGGCGGTCACGTCGCTACGGTAGCCGCATGACGACTGACGCGGACGCAGGCACAAGCGTGACGGGCGGGGCCTCCGGACTCGGGCTCGCCACCTTCGCGGGCGACACCATCCTCGACGTCTGGTACCCCGACCCCGCGCTGGGCCTCGTCCCCCCCGACGTGCCCAGCCTCGACTCGGGCATCGACACCGACACCTCTCGCCGCGTGAGCGTCCGGTCGATCGTGACGATCATCGATGACCTCCAGGCCCCCCCGGCGGACACCGCCGACGCCTACCTGCGCCTGCACCTGCTCTCGCATCGTCTCGTCAGGCCTCGCACGATCAACCTCGACGGGATCTTCGGCCTGCTCCCGATCGTCGCCTGGACGAACGTCGGCGCCGTCGCGGTCGAGCGCGTCACCGAGACCCGGCTGCACCTACGCCGCAAGGGCCAGAACCTCACCATCTACGGAGTCGACCGGTTCCCGCGCATGGTCGACTACGTCGTGCCCTCGGGCGTGCGCATCGCCGACGCCGACCGCGTCCGCCTCGGCGCCCACCTGGCCAACGGCACCGTCGTGATGCACGAGGGCTTCGTCAACTTCAACGCCGGCACGCTCGGGACCTCGATGGTCGAGGGTCGCATCTCGTCGGGCGTCGTGGTCGACGACGGATCCGACGTGGGCGGTGGAGCCTCCATCATGGGCACGCTCTCCGGCGGTGGCGCCCAGGTGATCAGCATCGGCAAGGGCTGCCTGATCGGGGCGAACGCCGGCGTCGGCCTCAGCTTGGGGGACAACTGTGTGGTCGAGGCCGGGCTGTACGTCACCGCAGGCTCGAAGGTGACCCTGCCCGACGGGAGCGTGGCGAAGGCCAAGGAGGTGTCCGGCGAGGCCAACCTGCTGTTCCGCCGCAACTCGCAGACCGGCGCCATCGAGGTGGTCATGCGCACCGGCACGTGGGGAGGGCTCAACGCCGCCCTGCACGCGACCGACTGACGTCCGAGCCGAACCGGCTAGCGGATCGTCACCTCGGGCCCCGTGACCGTAGACCCGTACCACGCGCGCACCCCGTACTGCGTGCCCGTGGGCATGACGAAGCCCGCGGCGCCCTTGCCCGTCGCCGTCGCTGCCCGCAGGTCCGCGACCTGCATCACGGTGACCCCGCCCACCGCGGCAACAAGGGTGTTGTCGACCACCGACACCTGGACCTGCTGAGGACTGTTGGCGTTGAAGCCCGACGGGAACGGCACGGTGGAACCGACCTGGAACTCACCACCGTTGCTCCAACCACGCAGGACGAACCCGCCGAGGCCTGGGTCCACCTGGAACGTGTAGCCGGACCGCAGTGCGGTGGCGGTGAGTCCCGACCCACGGACCACCAGGCCGTATCCGCGGTTCCCGGACGTGGTGCCGCCCAGCGTCAGCACACCGGACACGATCATGTTCGTGGTCGGCCACGCGGTCGCGCCCACCCAGTAGGCCGTCCCACGGGTCGGGCTCGTCAGCGAGAGGCCCGGCGCGGGCGACGCGGTGGCAGCGCAGGATTCGTTCGAGCCGGAAACGCCAGCGACGGCGCAGCCCGCGGCGGTGAGCATCCCCGACATCCGTGAGCCGAGAAGGGAGACCGCGGAGACGACGACGATCGCGATCATCCCCATGATGAGTCCGTACTCCACGGCGGTGGCGCCACGATCCGTGCGGCAGGCCGGCATCGTGTTCACCTTCTGAGGAACGAGGGGGATTCCTGCTCCCCACGATCCCGTCACCACGCATGCTGCGTCCACTCCGGCAACGGATATGGCCGGCTACACTCCCGGGCGGCGGCGCTAGACGCCTCGGCGCTGGTCGAGCAGCCCGGCCCGCATCTGAGCAGCGGCCTCGACCACCTCGGCTCGATCGCTGACCTCGGGCACGCCGACCTGCCAGAACGCGCCGCCCTCCGTCCAGTCGCTGGCCCGGACCTTGCTGACGATCACGCACGTGCGATCCGCCGCTCGCGCCACCGCGAGCGCTTCGCGCATCTCGTCCCGGCTGTGCACCTCGATCGCGACGGCGCCCAACGACTCTGCATGCGCCCGGAAGTCCACTCGCACGTCGGCGCCGGGGCCCCGGGAGTCGGCGAGCATGTTGTTGTAGGACGCCCCGCCCTTGCCGCGCTGCAGCCGTTCGATGACGGCGAAGCCGCCGTTGTCGCAGACGACGAGGATGAACTTCCTGCCCGACAGGACCGACGAGTAGATCTCCGAGTTCAGCATCAGGTAGGAGCCGTCGCCGACGAGGGAGTACACCTCGCCGCGGCGACGTGCGAAGGCTGCGCCCCAGGCCCCGGCCGCCTCGTATCCCATGCAAGAGAAGCCGTACTCGCAGTCGAACGAGGCCACGGACGTGCTCATCCAGTTGATGTTGAGCTCTCCCGGCAGCCCCCCCGCCGCGGTCATGACGTAGTCGTCGGTCGTCGCCGACTCGTAGACCTGGCCGATGATCTGGGCGTAGCTCGGCGGCCACTGGTCGTCGGGCGCCATCCGGCCGTCGACGAACTCCTGCAGTTCGGTTCTCATCTGGACACCGCGGCCCACCCATGCCGCGTCCGTGCCGTACCCGGTGAGTGCCGCGGTCAGATCGGCCAGCACCTCGCGGGCATCGCCGACGACGGGCAGCGAGAAGTGCTTGATGGCGTCGAAGGTCGCTGCGTTGACCGCCACGATCGGAGCGTGCGGGTCGAATGCCGTCCAGGAGCCGGTCGTGAAGTCCTCGAGGCGCGTCCCCACGGCCAGGATGAGGTCGGCCTCCGAGGCCATGACGTTGGCCATGTCGGCACCGGTGACACCGATGGGGCCGCTGTATCGGGGGTGCGACGCCGGAAGGCACGACTTCCCGGCGACGGTCTCGATGACGGGGATCCCGAACTGCTCGGCGAACTCGGCCAGCTCGACCTCCGCACGGGAGTAGTGAACGCCACCCCCCGCGATGATGACCGGGCGGTGGGATGCCCGGATGGCCACCGCCGCCCGGGCCACCTGCCCGATGTCCGGGCGGGGACGCGCGATCTCGTGCACCTGGGTGCGGAAGAACGAGATGGGGTAATCGTCGGCCTGGGCCGCCACGTCCTGCGGCAGCCCGATGAAGGCGGGGCCGCAGTCGGCCGGGCTCAGCATCGTCGCCACCGCCTGCGGGAGCGCGCTGAGCACCTGCGCCGGATGCGTGAGGCGATCCCAGAACCGCACCACCGGACGGAAGGCGTCGTTGACGGTGGTCGAGGGGACGCCGAAGTGCTCGACCTGCTGCAGGACGGGATCCGGCAGCCGCGAGTTGAACGTGTCACCGGAGATGAACAGCACGGGCAACCGGTTCGACATGGCCATGCCTGCGGCCGTCACCATGTTCGTCGCGCCGGGACCGATCGACGACGTGCACACCATGATCTGCTGGCGGCGCATCGCCTTCGCGAACGCGGCGGCCGCCAGGCCCATGCCCTGCTCGTTCTGCCCGCGCCACACGGGGATCTCGTCTCGGTGCACCTCGAGCGAATGGCCCAGGCTCGTGACGTTGCCGTGCCCGAAGATCGCCAGCACGCCAGGGAACAGCGGCACGTCGTCGCCGTCGACGACGATGCGCTGCGCGACGAGGTAGCGGACGATCGCCTCGGCCGTCGTGATCCGCACGGTGTCCATCGCCGGCCCCTCAGCTCTCATCGACCGCGAGGTCGCGAACCGGCTCCCAGCGCCGTGACGCCCACGACTCGATCAGCGCCTGCTGGACGCTGACGACGTCGACGGCCTCGCGGAAGCCCGGAGAGTACCTGGCTCCCGATGCGAGGCTTTCCAGGAAGGAGTAGTCCTCGATGGCGACGAGATCCTCGAAGCCGATGGCGTTGGCCTGCCCGGGAACGAACGCGCCGTGGAACGGGAACCGATCGCCGCCGAAGATGGTCGTGTAGCCGGTGTTGACGTCGCCGCCCACGCGGTAGTACTCGAGCTCGTTGACCCGCTCGAAGTTCCAGGCGAGCGCGCCCTTGGTGCCGTAGACCTCGAACGCGTTCTGGCTCTCCGGCCCGACCGTCGTGCGACTGGTCTCGAAGGTACCGGTGGCACCGGACGCGAACCGGCAGAGCATCGACGCGAAGTCCTCGTTCTCGACGACGCCCTTCGGATCCTCCGGTGCGCCTCGCCCGTAGTGACCGGCCGCGCCGGTCGGGATCGGTCGATGCGTGATCGTCGTGTTCTTCATCCCGACGACCTCGTCGATGCCCCCGACGAGGAACTGCGCGAGGCTGACCGAGTGGCTGAGGATGTCGCTCGTCACGCCGTAGCCGGCCTGGTCGAGCATGAACCGCCACGTCAGAAGGCCCAGCTCGTCGCTGCCGTACATCGACAGGAACCGGCCTCGGTAGTGGGTGATCTCGCCCAGCTCGCCTGAGTCGATGAGCTCCTTCGCGTGCAGGACGAGGGGTGCCCAGAGGTAGTTGTAGCCGACGCCGGTGCGTACGCCCGCAGCCTGCGCGGCCCGGTAGGCCTGCACCGTCTGCTCCGGCTTGCCGCCGATGGGCTTCTCGCTGAAGACCGCCTTGCCGGCCGCGCATGCGGCCTCGATCATCGGCACGTGGAGCATGTTCGGTGCCGTCACCCACACGGCGTCGACGTCTGGCGACGCCACCGCCTCGCGCCAGTCGGATACCGCGCGCTGGAAGCCGAAGTCCGACGTGGCCCGCTCGCGGCGATCGGCCTCCGTGTCGGCGCACACGACGAGGACCGGATCGACGCCACGATCAGGGAAGAGCGACGGGATCCGCAGCGCGGATCTGCTGTGCGCCTGCCCCATCCAGCCGAGGCCGAGGACAGCGATGCCGATTCGTGTGCGCATGAGTCATCCGTTCGCAGTCGGTACGCGGCCGGTGGCCGAGGTCCAGGGCAGTCGCGGGTCGGGCGGCTGGTCGTCCCACGCCGTGCGGATCCAGTGATGGGCCGGGTCGTCGCAGAAGGACATGGTGCGCTCGTCCCCCGGTCCGGCGAGCACGTTCAGGAAGTACATCGGATACTCGGGCGGCGCCACCGAAGGACCGTGGTAGCCCTGCGGTACCAGGTACACGTCGCCGTCGTGGATCGTGACGGTGTCGTCGACCGAGCCGTCGACCGTGTACACGTGGAACAGCCCCTCGCCCTCAGGATCGCCGTGCCCGGAGTCGAGCCGACCGATCCGGAAGTAGTAGATCTCCTCGTTGGCGATCGGGCAGTCACCGATGCCGTCGTGGCGGTGCGGAGGCCAGGACGACCAGTTCCCGCCCGGCGTGATCACCTCGCAGACGTTGATCCGATCGGCGCCGGAGAAGGAGTTCGGCGTCGCGATGTTGGTGATCTGCCGGGTGGCGCGACCGGCACCTCGGACCTCGACGGGGACGTCGACGGCCGGTGTGTACACGACCGACCGCGCCTCGCGTGCCCTCGCCGTGCACACCGCCACCTCGCCACCCCTCCCCCGTAGCGTCAGTCGTGCACCCCGCGGCGCGTACAGCCAGTCGGAGACCGCCGCGAAGACGCCGGCGCGTCCGGCCAGCCGATACGGCACGTCGTCCACGAGCACCTCGATGTCGCTGGCCGACAGCGGCACGATCACGGCCTCGTCCGTGCCCAGGTCGATGGAATGCGCGACGCCGTCGGTCAAGGTGAGCACCTGAAGGCCGCTGAAGTCCCAGCCGGCTATCTCGGGCGTGACCACCACATCGGCGCGCTCGGTCGCGAGCTGACCCGCCGGCCGATGCCAGCTCATCGCGGATCCCCGTGCACGAGGGCCGCTGCCCGCCGCACAGCCGCCTCGACGTCGCCGTCTGCCGGGTAGAGCAGGGTCCGGCCGGCCACCAGGCCGCGCACGTTCGGCTCGCGCATGGCGATCTCCCATCGGTCGTAGGTGCTCTGGGCGTTGGGCCCGGGGTCGCCTCCCAGCATGACGATCGGCATAGTCGTCGCCGCCGCGACCGCCGCCATGTCGTCGATGGCGGGAAGCTTCAGCCAGGTGTGGGCCGATGACGAACCAAGTCCCGAGGCGATCGACACGACGCGGATCAGTCGCTCCGGCGAGGCGTCGAGCAGTGCGCGTCCGTCGGCATCCTTGACGTACGGCAGCGGCTCGATCATGCACATCAGGCCGCGGTCGGCGAGGTCAGTGGTCACGGCCGCCACCATCTCCAGGGTTCGCGCAACGCCCGGGTCGGTGTCCTCGACGCGAAGGAGCACCTTGCCCCCGTCGAGCCCGTACTCCTGGACGTGCGCGCAGTCGTAGGCCGAGATGCGATCGTCCAGCTCCCATCGGGCCCCCAGGATGCCGCCGCGGTTCATCGTGCCGATGGCGAGCGTCTCCTCCAGCGCCCCGAGCCAGGCCAGCTCCTCCAGGATGTCGGCGCTCGCCAGGACACCGTCGACGCCGGGCAGCGCCAGGGACCTGATCAGCCGGTCGAGCAGGGTGAAGCGGTCGGCCAGGGCCAGCGCGTCGCCACCGGCGGCGAGGATGCCCCGCGCCGTGTGGTCGGCGGCGAGGATGACGAGGCGACCGTCGGTGCCCGGGATCGACCGACGCGCGCGCCGCACGAGCGCACGCCTCAGCGACTCGGGCTCACGGACCCTGGCGTCGATCAGTTCGGCGTAGCGCTCGCGCGAGAGCGGGGCGGTCACGTGCCCGATCCTTCCTGCGGTGTCGCACGGGCGGTCAAGGCGAGCAGCTCGTCGAGGTCCGATGCCGTGGGCATGGCATCGGCACACGTCAGCTGCCCCACGACGAAGGCGCCTGCCGCATTCGCGAACCTCCCGATCCGGGGGAGGTCCCAGCCGCTGAGCAGTCCGTGCACGAGGGCTCCGCCGAAAGCGTCACCCGCGCCCAGTCCGCAGACGACGGCCACGGGCAGGGGCTCGATCAGGAAGCGCTGGTGCCCTGTCGCGAGGAGGACGCCGCCGCCGCCCTGCTTGATGACGGCGAGCTCCACGCCGCGGTCGATGAGGGCGGCGGCGGCCTCGGACGGATCGGACGTTCCCAGGGCCATCTCGCACTCCGCCCGGTTGCCCACCACGATCGTGGACAGGCCGATGGCGCGCCCGGCGGCGGCACGCGCGGTCGCCACGTCGGGCCACAGCCGCGGCCGGTAGTCCAGGTCGAGGATCGTGTGCGAAGCGCGGGACCGAGCCTCGAGCCAGGCGAACGAGGCTCGGGCCGTCGTGCCGTGCGCCAGTGCGCCAGTACTCATCCAGAACGCGCGGCACCCTCGAACGACGTCGCCTGGCAGGTCGGACTCCACGAGGGTCGTGTCCGGCGGATCGGTACCGCGGTAGAAGACCACCTGTGGGTCCTCAGGAGGGTCGAGGGCGGCGAAGGCCAGGGGCGTGGGCACGGTGCGGTCCGTGCCGACGAAGTCGGTGGTCACTCCCCAACCCGTGAGCTGCCCGAGGGCGAAGCGGCCGAAGTCGTCGTCGCCCACCTTCGTCACGACGGCGGCGCTCCTGCCGAGCCGGGCGGCGGCGACGGCGACGTTGGTGGGACTGCCCCCCACCGACTTGGAGAACGTCTGCGGGTCACGGAAGCTCGCGAAGGCCTCGTGCGCATACAGGTCGACGCTG
Source organism: Actinomycetota bacterium (assembly GCA_016717115.1). Lineage (GTDB taxonomy): Bacteria > Actinomycetota > Actinomycetes > S36-B12 > S36-B12 > UBA10649. Next base: position 25,838 of record JADKGE010000009.1, on the reverse strand, counting down.
ATCCGGCCGACGGTCACGAGGTCGAGGCTCATGGAGGGGTTCACGGCCCGGTGCGCTACGCGGATGCCAACGTGGGCGCTACCGCGTCGCGCAGGTAGTCCAGCGACAGTCGCACCTGGTCGACGGGACCCTCGCCCTCGGCCGGCAGCCCGTCGGTGATGGCGGTGTCCTGCTCGATGACGTACCAGCCCTGGTAGCCCCTGGCCTCGAGCGCCTGCACCACGCCGGCGATGTCGACGTCGCCCTCGCCCAAGGGCGTGAACAGCCCGCCCTGCGTGGCCTGCATGAGGGTCACGTCGCGGCTCATCACGGCGGGCACCATGTCGAGCCGGACGTCCTTGAGGTGGACGTGACCGACCCGCTCGAAGGCCTCCACGGCGAACGCGACGGGATCGACTCCGCCGATGGCGAGGTGCCCGGTGTCGAGGCACCAGTGGACGTCGCAGGAGTCCAGCACACGGTTCACGTCGTCGGAGGTCTCGACCAGGGTCATCACGTGCGAGTGGAGCACCTGCTGCAGGCCGTGCTCCTCGCAGATGTCGTCGAGGACGCCGAACATCTCGGCCATGTGCCGCTGCTCGTCGACGGACAGCGGCCGCGGCTCGGACCAGTCCGGGTCCATGACGACGGCACTGACGAACGTCGAGGCCCCGGCCCGCTGGAACAACCGGGCGGTGGCGGTCGCCTGACGGATCGTCTCGTCCCGCATCGCCGGGTCGTGCAGCACCACGGGCGTGAACCCGCCGAGGAGGGTCATGCCGTACTCGGCGAGCTGTCGCTGCACGTCACCAGGATCGGTGGGCAGGAAGCCCGGCGCACCGAGCTCCGTCGCGGGCATGCCCAGAGCGGCCATCTCGGACAGGACGCGCGGGGTCGGCAGCATGGCACCCCATCCCGGCACTTCGCAGATCCCCCAGGAGATCGGCGCGGAAGCGACCCTGTCGAGGAAGTCCTTCATGCCTGCCTCCAGTAGCGTTGGAACGTTCCACTTTCCGCGAAATCGTGTCACACTGAACCCGCCGACGCAAGAGTCGAGACCAGGAGGCATGCGTGCAGGTCGTCGTCATCGGAGCCGGGCGCATGGGGGCCATCCGCGCGGTGGATCTCTCCGCCGATCCGCGGGTCACCGACGTCGTCATCGTCAACCGCACCCCGGACCGGGCCGCGTCGCTCGCCCGGGAACTCGGCGCCACGGACGTCGCCTGGGAGGACCTGTCCACGCTGCGCCCGGATGCCTTCGTCGCGGCTCTCGCCACCGATGCGCACACGGACCTGCTCACGGGCCTGCTGGAGCAGCGGGTACCCGTGCTCTGCGAGAAGCCGATCGCTCTCACGTTGGAGCACACCGACGAGATCATCGCCTGCGCGGAGCGTTACGGCACCCCGATTCAGATCGGCTTCCAGCGGCGATTCGATCCCGGCATCAGTCGCGCCCGCGACCTGGTCGTCGCCGGCCGGCTCGGAGTCCTCTACTCGATGATGATGACCGCCCACGACCACACGCCGTCGCCGCGCGAGTTCATCGCGGGCAGCGGCGGGATCTTCCGCGACATGCATGTGCACGACTTCGACCTCGTTCGCTGGATCACCGGCTCCGAGGTCGCGACCGTGTACGCAACGAAGGCGGTCCGGGCGCAGCACCAGTACGCCGAGTTCGACGACGCCGACGCGACACAGATCCAGCTCGTCACCGTCGACGGCATCCAGGTGTCGATCAGCGGCACGCGCCACGACCCGTTGGGCCACGACGTGCGGATGGAGATCTTCGGCTCCGCTGATTCTGTCGTGGCCGGACTGAACCCGCGCACTCCGCTGCACTCGCTCGACGGCGACGCGGATCCCTCGGCGTCCCTGGGCATGAACGACCGCCCGTACACGGGTTTCGTGGATCGGTTCCGCGAGGCCTTCCGCGTGGAGACGGCCGCTTTCGTGAGCATGGTTGCCGGCGAGGCGGCCAACGCGTGCCCACCAGACGCGGCGCGCGAGAGCCTGCGGATCGCCATCGCGTGCGAGGAGTCCGTCCGACGGGGTGGCGTCGTCCACGTGGCCGACATCGGTCCGGAGCACCGGCCGCCACCGTGAGCGAGGCTCGACCGACGATTCACGACGTTGCCGCCAGGGCGGGCGTGTCGAAGTCCCTGGTATCGCTGGCGATGCGCGGTTCACCGAAGGTCAGCGAGCGCAGCAGGTCACTGATCCTCGCTGCAGCTGCCGAGCTCGGCTACCGGCCCAACGCCGCCGCCCGCAGCCTCGCGGATCGTCGCAGCCACACCGTCGGCGTCCTCGTCCTGGACCTCCACAATCCGGTCTTCGCGGAGATCCTCGACGGCGTGCAGTCCGAGGTTCGCACCCACGGCTACAGCACGATGCTCGTCACCGGTGGCGCTGATCCCGACCTGGAGCAGGCGGAACTCGAGAAGCTGCTGGAGTTCCAGGTGGAGGGCCTGATCGTGATCGCGCACCGGCTCCCCGGCTCCGTCCTGCGTCGCATCGCCAAGGAGTGCCCGCTGGTCGTGGTCACGCGTGATGACGTGACCGGCCCCAGCATCGACACGGTGCGCAACGACGATGTCGCGGGCGCCCGGCTGGCGGTCGAGCACCTCGTCGCGCTGGGCCACCGACGCATCGTGCACCTGTCGGGCGGCGACAATCGGGTGTCGCAGGACCGTCGGGACGGCTACCTCGAAGCGATGCGGACCGCCGGGCTTGCCGGGCAGTCGTGCGTCATCGACGGTGCCCTCACCGATGCCGGCGGCTACTCCGCCGCTCAGCAGGCCCTGGACCTCGAACCCCGTCCGACGGCGATGTTCGCCGCGAACGACATGTCCGCCCTCGGCGCCATCGCAGCGGTCCAGGATCGCGGCCTCGGGGTGCCCGGAGACGTGTCCGTCGTCGGGTATGACGGCATGAGCCTGGGAGCGCTTCGCACGCTCAGCCTCACGACCGTGGCCCAGCCACTCGGAGAGATGGGCGCGCTCGCCGCTCGCCGCCTGTTCGACCGCATCGACCACCCCAGGCGACGCAGCGTGCGCCTGCGGGTCGACGCCGCACTGGTCCCCCGCGGATCGACCGCTCCGCCCCGACGCAGCGACCATCCCCGAGGATGATGAGAAGCCTCGATCAGGGTCATCGAGGGAAGGACGGAAACGCGTGGCCACCAAGAAGTCGACAGTCGACTCGGTGCTGCGGTCGCTCATCCCGGCCAACGTGCGGGCCAAGCCGATGTTCGGGGAGTACGGCCTCTACTGCGACGACGTCTTCGTCGGGCTCGTGTGCGACGACCGGCTATACCTGAAGGTCGCCGCCCTCACCGATGAGCGCCTTGCCACGACCGAACTCGCGGCTCCTTACCCAGGTGCGAGGGACTGCTATCTCATCTCCGCCGCAGGCCTCGCGGACGACGACTGGCTCAGGACGATCGTCCAGGCGACCGCCGCGGCTCTGCCTCCTGCCAGGAGGCGGCCGCCGCGAGCGACCCGCTCGACCCGTTGACCCAGGTGCGGAACCAGTCCAGCGCCCCTGGATTCGCCAATGACGTTGTTTCGCGGACCTGACGGCCGTTGACGACATCCGTCACCGCCAGCTCGGCGATCTTGTTGCTCTTCGTCCGCGGCAGTTCCGGGGCAGCCGCGATGACTGCTGGCACGTGGCGGGGGCTGGCCTGCAGGCGGATGGCCGAGCGCAGGCGGTCGCGAAGCCCGTCATCGAGGCGTGCACCCCGGCGCAGGACCACGAACAGGACGATCCGGGTGTCGGACTCCCACGCCTCGGCCACGGCCATCGCCTCCAGCACCTCGCTGAACTGCTCGACGACGCGGTAGATCTCCGAGGTGCCGATGCGCACCCCGTTGGCGTTCAGGGTCGCATCGGAACGGCCGTAGATGACGTAGCCGCCGGACGCGGTGCCGGCGATGAAGTCGCCGTGTGCCCAGACGCCTGGGAACCGGTCGAAGTACGCCGATCGGTATCGCGACGCGTCGGGGTCGGCCCAGAAGCCCAGTGGTTGCGACGGGAACGGGGCGGTGCAGACGAGATCGCCCTTGGTGCCGACGGCCACCGACTGGCCGGACTCGTCGACGACGTCCACGGCCATGCCGAGGGCGGCGCCCTGGATCTCGCCCCTGACCACGGGCAAGGTGGGCACGCCGATCACGAAGCACCCGCAGATGTCGGTTCCGCCGGACATCGAGGACAGATGGGCGTCGGGGGCGACCGCGTCGAGGACGAAGTCGAATCCCTCCGGGCTCAGGGGCGAACCCGTGGAGGCGACCGTTCGCAGCGACGACAGGTCGAACGCGTCCCGCGGACGGCCGCCCGTCTTGCGCGCGGAGTCCAGGAACTTCGCCGACACTCCCAGGAAGGTCAACCGCTCCGACTCGGCGAGGGCGAAGAGCCGGTCGGGCGTCGGGTGGACGGGGCTGCCTTCGTACAGCACCACGGTGGCGCCCGTGCCCAGGGCGCACAACAGCCAGTTCCACATCATCCAGCCACACGTCGTGTAGTAGAAGACGCGGTCACCTGGCCCGACGTCCAGGTGGTACACCTGCTCGCTGAGCACCTTCAGCAGCACCCCGGCCGCGCGATGCACGATGCACTTGGGCTTCCCGGTGGTGCCGCTGGAGAACAGGATGAAGCCCGGATGGTCGAAGGGCAGCGCGGTCGTGTCGAGCCCTGCACCCAGGTGAGGGGCGAGCCAGTCGTCCCAGCCCACGTCGATCCGGTGCCTGCCGGCAACGTCCTCACCGGTACCGACCACGACCACGGCGCGCACGGACGGGAGCCCGGCCAGGATGTCCGGCAGCCGATCGGCGCACTCGACGACGCGACCGGCGTAGGAGCAGCGGTCGGCGACGAGCAGGACCCCCGGCTCGATCTGGCCGAAGCGGTCGAGGAGAGCGGCGGGGCCGAAGTCCGGTGATGCCGTGCTCACCACCGCCCCGATGGCGAGCGCCCCGAGCGCGTAAACCGCAGCCTCAGGGATGTTCGGGATCCAGGCCGCGACCCGATCGCCCGGACCGACGCCCTCGGCCACCAGCGCCGCCGCCACCGCCGCGACCTGCCTTCGGAGCTCGCCGCGCGTGAGGGAGCGGCGCCCGCCGTCCTCCGTGAGGCCGACCAGCACCTCGGCGTCCTCGGGCCCGGCAAGAAGGGTGTCGACGACGTTCAGCCGGGCATGCGGGAAGAACGAGGTGCCGAAGAACCCTTCTCCGACCACGGCAGCGGCACCTGGATCACCGACGATTCCGCAATCACGCCATGCGGCCCGCCAGAAGGCGTCCGGGTCGTGCACAGACCACGCGTGCAACGCGGCGTAGTCGGGCTCGTGCCGCTCGTCGAGCAGTCGCGCGAGGGCGGAAGGCACCGTGTTTCTAGGGGAGCGGACGACCGGCGACCGGCGTGTAGTCGCGGAGGGTCTCGCCGATGTACATCTGGCGCGGACGGCCGATCTTGGTGGTGGGGTCCTCGATCATCTCGCGCCACTGCGCGATCCAGCCCGGCAGGCGGCCGAGCGCGAACAGCACGGTGAACATCTGCGTCGGGAAGCCCATCGCCTTGTAGATCAGGCCCGTGTAGAAGTCGACGTTGGGGTAGAGCTTGCGCGAGACGAAGAAGTCGTCCGCGAGCGCGACCTCCTCCAGTCGCATGGCGATGTCGAGCAGCGGGTCGCTGATGCTCAGCGCGTCGAACACCTCGTGCGCGGTGTTCTTGACGATGGCGGCGCGCGGATCGTAGTTCTTGTAGACGCGGTGGCCGAAGCCCATGAGCTTCACGCCGTCCTCCTTGTTCTTGACCTGGCGGATGAACGTGTTGACGCCACCGCCCTGGGCCTGGATGTTCTCCAGCATCTCCAGGACGGCCTGGTTGGCGCCGCCGTGCAGCGGGCCGAACAGCGCGTTGATGCCGGCCGACACGGACGCGAAGAGGTTCGCGTGCGAGGAGCCGACGAGGCGCACGGTCGAGGTCGAGCAGTTCTGCTCGTGGTCGGCGTGCAGGAGCAGCAGCAGGTCGAGGGCCTTGGACAGCACCGGATTGACCTCGTACGGCTCGGCCGGGACGCCGAAGGTCATGCGCAGGAAGTTGTCGATGAAGCCCAGCGAGTTGTCGGGGTAGAGGTACGGCTGACCGACCGACTTCTTGTAGGCGTAGGCGGCGATCGTCGGCACCTTCGCGAGCATGCGGATCGTCGAGATCTCTACCTGCCGCGGATCGAAGGGATCCAGCGAGTCCTGGTAGAACGTCGACAGCGCCGACACGGCCGAGGACAGGACGGGCATCGGGTGGGCGTCCCTGGGGAAGCCGTCGAAGAACCGGCGCAGGTCCTCGTGCAGCATGGTGTGCGTGCGGATCTGGTGCTTGAACTCGTCGAGGGCACCGGCCGTGGGCAGCTCGCCGTAGATGAGCAGGTACGACGTCTCGAGGAAGGTCGACTGCTGCGCCAGCTGCTCGATGGGATATCCGCGGTAGCGCAGGATGCCCTTGTCACCATCAATGTAGGTGATGGCCGACGAGCAGGCTGCAGTGTTCAGGAAGCCGTGGTCGAGCGTCACGCGCCCCGTCTGCTTCATGAGCGGCGCGATGTTGATGCCGGACTCCCCGACGGTGGCGGGCACCTCGGTGAGGGGCAATTCGCCTTCGGGGTATCTGAGGACGATCTCGGACACGGCAACCTCCTGATGCGGAGCGTACCCACAGGGTGGTGGTCGTTGCCGTGGGCCTACGTCACGACAGCGTGAGGCATCTCACGCGGAGCCGAGCCGCTCGACGGCAGCCGCGACCTCGACGTCGGTCCCCGTGAGCGCGATGCGCACGTGCAGCGCGCCGGCCGGTCCGTAGAAGTCGCCCGGCGTGACCACGATGCCTCGCTCGGCGAACCAGCGCACCGTGTCCCAGCATGGCTCGTCCCGGGAGGTCCACAGGTACAGGCCGGCCTCGCTGTGGTCGATGCGGAAACCGGCGGCCGTCAGGGCGGAACGGAGTAAGTCGCGTCGCCGTCGGTACACCTCCCGCTGCACCAGCACATGCTGGTCGTCGTCCAGGGCGGCGATCGCCGCCGACTGCACGGGACTGGGCACCATCATGCCGATGTGCTTGCGCACGGCGAGCAGGTCACCGACGAGCCGCGGGTCACCGGCGACGAAGCCGAAGCGGTAGCCGGCGAGATTGGACCGCTTCGACAGGGAGTGCACGGCCAGCAGCCCCACATGAGCGCCCCCGGACACGCTCGGATGCAGGATCGAGACGGGCTCGGCGTCCCAGCCGAGCTCGATGTAGCACTCGTCGGAGACCACGATCGCGCCGGTATCGCGCGCCCACGCAACGATCTCTGCGGCCCGGTCGGCCGACAGGACGGCGCCCGTGGGATTGCTCGGCGAGTTCAGCCAGACGAGGGACGCACCCGTGACCGACTCGGGCTCGTCGGTGGCGACGTACTCGTGGCCGGCCAGGGCCGCGCCCACCGCGTACGTCGGGTAGGCGATCCGCGGAATCACGATGGGCGAGCCCGGGGCGAGCCCGAGGAGCCGGGGCAGCGAGGCGATGAGCTCCTTGGACCCGATGCTCGGAAGGATCGCCGAGGCGGGCGCTACGACACCAAGCTGCCGCTCGAGCCACGCGGAGCAGGCCGCTCGGAGGTCGGCCCGGCCCGCCGTGGTCGGGTAACCAGGTGCGTTCGCGGCGGCCCTGAGCGCCACCTGGACGATCTCGGGGGTGTCATCGACGGGAGTGCCCACGGAGAGGTCGACGCAGCCGTCGGGATGCTGGCGCGCCAGGTCGGCGTACGGCGCGAGGACGTCCCAGGGGAAATCCGGAAGCAGGTCCGCCAGCCGGACCGTCCTACCGCTCAGTGGTCATGCTCTTGCGGAGGCACCGTGGCGATGAGCGGGGCGTCGAAATCCTGGGCGCCGAGCTTCGCGGCGCCGCCCGGGGACCCCAAGTCGACGAAGAACTCTGCGTTGGCCGCCGTGTAGTCCTTCCACTCCCCCGGGACGTCGTCCTCGTAGAAGATGGCCTCGACGGGGCAGACGGGCTCGCATGCTCCGCAGTCGACGCACTCGTCGGGCTGGATGTACAGCATCCGGTCGCCCTCGTAGATGCAGTCGACAGGACACTCCTCGATGCAGGCCTTGTCCTTCAGGTCCACGCAAGGAAATGCGATGACGTAGGTCACCTGAGCCTCCGAGTCAGAACGCCGGCACGTTGCGGCATGGTCGTCGAACGAGCACAACCTACACGGGCTCACCTCGCCGCCGGCGGCTGAGTGCGCCTTAGTCTGTCGTGATGCGACTGTACGACATCCGACGAGAGGCGGTCGTCGCGATCGCACCCAGCAGGCGGGGAGTGCTGCGGATGCACGCCGTCGCACCGACGATCGAGCCGGATGCCGGCATCGCGAGCCTGCGCACCCCGCTACTCGCCGACCTCATCCGCCGCGGCGCCTCCCTCAGCGGACTCACCGTGCACCTCGTCCAGGATGTCCTTGTCGGCGCACCCCCGGCCGACCTGCCGGCGCTGAACATCTACCCCGCCGAGCACTACCGGCGGCCCGATGACCCACGGGACCTGGTCGAGAGGGTGAGCGTGGTCATCCTCGGCTCGTGGGCCGACGAGCCCTTGCGCCGAACGGACGCCGACGCTCCCCACACCGTCCGCGTCGGACCCCTGCTGTTCGAGGGCCGCGCCACCCGCACGCCAGGGGGTGTGGTCCCGTCGATCGTGGACCTGTCGACCCGTGGCCTGGATCCCCTCGCCCTGCGCCTGCACCTGCTGTCGCACGACTACCGCGGCCCGGTGGACGTCGACTGGGGGTCGCTGCGCGCCGCGTACACGACGCTGGTCCGCTGGCGCCGGAACGTGGCTACGTGGGCCACCGAGCCGTCGGCGGCCATGCCCCCGGGCACCGTCGCCGCCCTGCGAGCCGCCATCGACGACGACCTCGACCTGCCAGCCGTCGTGCGCGCCCTGCTCGAGATGGAGGGATCAAGCGACGTGCCCGCCGGGGCCAAGTTCGAGACGTTCGCCTACATCGACCGGGTCCTGGGCCTCGACCTTGTCCGGGAGGTGGGCAGGTAGGGAGGGTTCTGCGTCAGCCCTTGGGCTTCTTGGTGGGCGACGGCGATGGCGATCCGTTGTCGAAGGTGTCGGCCGGCGGAGGTGCGTCGCCTGCCGGTGCGTCGGCCGGGACCGGGGTCGGCGACGCGGCGGGCGTGGCGCTGGGCTCTGAACTCGGCTTGTTCGGCTTGTTCGGCTTGCTCGGCTTGCTCGGGGTGGGTTCGGGCTTCTTCCCGCACGTCACGTCAGGGGCCGGCTTGTAGCGCGTGGTGATCGACTCCCGCTTGACTTCCTCGCCGCCCTGGTAGAACACGCGATCGACGACGATCGTGAAGCCGTCGACACCGTTCTGCCCGAGGCACTTGTCGGAATCGTCGAAGATCTTGGAGTAGGGCACCACCGCGGTGCGCTCGCCGAACTCCGCCTCGATCTTGTCGTACACCTTCGTGCCCCAGAAGGACACCGTCATCGAGCCGTTCGTGATCGACGAGGTGATGAAGACGGCATCGGAGTAGGGGTTCTTGAACTTCATGTCGAACAGGCCCCACGCCACGGTCGCCTCGAGTCCGGGCTTGTACCGGGAGATGTAGATGGAGTGGGCCACGGTCTGCACACGCTCCATGCCGGCGAAGAAGGCAGCCGTCCAGACCGTGGTGGTGGCCGTGGAGACGCCACCGCCCAACGCCTCGTCGAACACACCGCCCTCGCCGACGACGAAGCCGACCGTGTACCCGTTCTTCTCGGTGCGCTCCTTGATCGTGTCGTTCATCGAGAAGGTCTCCCCCGGCATCAGCAGCGTGGCGTTGACCCGTCGGGCCGCCTCGCCGATGTTCTGCACGCGGTAGGCGGCGTAGGGGAAGTTCTGCGTGAAGCTCGAGATCTTCTCGGTGATGCCGAGGGCGGCCGCCTGCTCCGTGGTCAGCTTCGGTTCACGCACCCCGATCGACACCGTGACCGATCGGCTGGCCGCCGGCAGGGCCAGTACCCCTGCCACGGCAGTCGAGAGCTCGGCGTCGGACACGCCCTGGCCCACTTTCGACGGCACCACCTTGACCTTGCCACGACGGATCTTGAAGGTGGCATCGCTACCCTTCACCTCGACGGGCTTGAGTGCCTTGCGGATCGATCGATGAAGGACGGCTCCGTCGAGAACGGGCGACAGCGCGGGCCCTTCGGGCTCGAAGCTCAGCGCCTTGCCGATCGCCGACACGGGGATCGTGGCCGTCACAGAACCGGCCTTCACCGTCACGGGATCGCTCACGGCGGTCCTGGCGAGCTCCTCGGCCGCCTGGGCGGCTTCGGGGGTGATACTTGGCTCGACCTTGTCGACGGTGGCGGGGATGGGCGCGCGGGGCTTGACGACCGCCTCGATCAGGGAGGCCGCCGTGACGTCGGGATCGAGGGCGCGGCCCGGGATGCCGGGCGTCAGGGTGGTCTCCCCGTCGCTCGCCACCGTCAAGGTGGGCTCCTCTGGCGCGACGTTGATGGCCTCGGAGATGACCTGCACCTGTGCCGCCAGCGCGTCCTGGTCGACGGAAGCGACGGCGGGCAGACGCAACTCCCCGAACAGGTGACTGATGAGGTCGACCGGATTCCACGTGCGCCCGAAGGCGGGGGCGACAGACGCCGCGGCGTCAATGCCCAGGCCGGCCGCTGCGGGCTTCACGACGAAGGTCTCGCCCAAGGCAGTCACCCGCAGTCGCTTGCGGGCGATGGGACCGAGGGACTCCTGCACGGCGGCGGCCGCCGACTGCTCGTCCATTCCGCTGATGTCGACGCCCTGGACGCTGGTGCCCGGTGGCGCCGTTCCTCCGGACCGCAGGGCGGTGCTCAGGTAGAGGGCGATCACGAGAGCGATGACCACACCGGCGCCGGCGATCAGCCATTTACGGGCAGGCGTCATCGCGTTGACCACCCTCGCCCGACGATCACTGTTCTGCCCCGGCCCTGATTCACCACTGCACTGTCACTGCGGATCGTATGCGCCCGACGGTGCATCCGACGCCGCCGCCCCGTCCCCCGTTCCGACGACGCCTCGCGACCTCGGCAGGGGAAGGGTCGCGGCCGCCGATCCGAGGATCACGCCGCCGAGCAGGTACGTCATCTGCCGCGTGCCGCCCGAGAGCGCCAGGTCGCCCGAGGTCGACTCCGCCGAGAACCCGATCGTCGCCACGAGCCAGCCGGCCAGCACCGCCCATCCGCCCCACCGGGTCGTAGGCCCCATGTCCCGCCTCGGATGCCGGCCAGCAGGGCGATCCAGACGAGGGGCACGCCCCACGGGATCGTCGCCTGGCCCCAGGGCAGGTCGACCAGTGACCGCTGTGCCTGGACGAAGGCTCCGACTGTGCCTATGGCAACGCCAAGCGCCGCGAGCGCCACCGCGCCCAGGACGCGCCCGATCACTCAGGGATTCCCGCGAACAGGTCGCTCTCGCGGTCGGCCCCCTCGTCGAGCGCCAACGTTCCCTGGGCAAGGCGGAAGTACTCCGTGCCGAACGCCTCCGAGCCGACGTTGTCGGCGAGGGCGAAGAAGCCGCCCTCGACGCTCACCTGGGTGCCGTGGGCACGCAACGCCGCCATCTTGCGGGACAGGTAGGCCTGCGCGTCGACCTGCGTGGTCACCAGCGCGTCATCACACGCGAACGGCACATTGTCCGGATCCATGGCCGTGAACTCGTCGTCGACGCCCTGGGCCCGAAGGGCGTCGATGCCCGCTCGGATGATGCTGCGGGGGAACGCCGTCCAGTAGACCTTGCTCACGGTCCACGGCTCTCCGAGGTCGGCCCGGAAGGTCGGGCTCTGCGCGAGCGCGACGGCGTAGTGCGTGACCCGGTGGGCCTGGATGTGGTCGGGATGGCCGTATCCGCCAAAGTCGTCGTAGGTCACCACGACCTGCGGGCGCACCTCGCGGATGACTGCCACGAGTTCGGACGCGGAGACCAGCAGGTCGGTGCGCCAGAAGCAGTCGGGCCGGTCGTTGGGTGGCGTGCCGATCATGCCCGAATCCCGGAACCGCCCAGGACCGCCGAGCAGCCTGGAGTCGGTGACGCCGAGCTCGGCCATCGCGGCGGCCAGCTCGGTCTGCCGGTGCTCGCCGAGGGCATCGGACTGGTCCGAAGCGAGGTGCGACAGCTCGGGAAGGAGGATCTCCCCCTCCTCGCCCAAGGTGCACGTGACGAGGGTGACGTGCACGCCCTCATCGACGTACTTGGCCATGGTCGCGCCCGTGCCGATGCACTCGTCGTCGGGATGGGCATGTACGAGGAGAAGGCGTCGGCTCACGGGGCAAGGGTACCCATCCTTACGATGCGGACATGACGCCCTCTGAAGCGGTCCCCTCCTTCCCTCGGCAGGAGGCGCTGACCCGCCGGTTCCGCCTCGGCCTGCCCCGGGCGTTTCGGATCTCCCCCGACGGCGACCGGATCGCCTTCCTCCGCAGCGCCGGCGGCCGCGACCCGGTCGGCAGCCTGTGGGCCGGGCAGCTGCTTGACGGGGTCCTCGTCGAGCGCAGGGTCGTCGATTCCCGCGAGCTCGTGCGCAGCGATGCCGACCTCCCGGAGGCGGAGAAGGCCCGTCGTGAGCGGATGCGGGAGACCACGTCGGGCATCACGGCCTTCACGACCGACTCCGCCGTCACCCGCGCCGTGTTCAGCCTCGACGGGATCCCCTACACGGTCGGCCTAGCCGAGGAGGGCGCCGCGCCGGTCGAGCTGCCGCACCCTGGCCCCGCCGTCGATCCCCACATCTCCCCCGACGGAGCCCGCGCCGCATTCGTCAGCGATCGCGCCGTGTACGTGGTCGAGACCAGCGGGCTCGGCGACGCGACCTGCCTGTGCGCACCCGACGGGGACGACCAGAGCTGGGGACTCGCCGACTTCGTCGCCGCCGAGGAGCTCGACCGCTACCGGGGCCTGTGGTGGCTGCCCAGCAGCGACGCACTCCTCGTCGAGCACGTCGACGAGTCGGCCGTCGCGATCCGCTGGATCAGCGACCCCTCGCAGCCGGATAAGGCCCCCGTAGCCCACCGCTACCCGGCGGCCGGAACGGCCAACCCGGAGGTCCGCCTGTTCCTCGTCCGTCTCGACGGGTCGCGCACGGAGATCATCTGGGACCGCGAGCGGTTCCCGTACCTAGCCACGGTCCAGGCCGACGACTCCCGCGCCGCCATCATCAGCGTGCTCAGCCGCGACCAGTCCACCCAGCTCATCCTGCGGCTGCCCGCGGGCAGCGCCGATGCCGAGGTGGTCCGCGAGCGGCACACGTCGCCGTGGGTGACGATGCGGTCCGGCGTGCCAAGGCTCGCGCCCGACGGCTCGCTCCTTGAGATCGTGGCGAACACCACCGACGACTGCTTCCAGCTGGTTGCCGACGACCGCCCGCTGACCCCCGCCGGCCTCGATGTCGACGGGCTCGCCTGCGCTACGCCGCACGGCTACGTCGTCACGGCGTCCACTGATCCCCGCGAGCGGCACGTCTACCGGGTCGCCACCGCCGGCACGCTGGTCGCGCTCACCAGCGGCGAGGGCGTCCACTCGGCCGTCGGGGGCGAGGGCGGTCTGGTCGTGGCCAGCACCGATGCCGTCTCGACGCGGACCCGGTTCGAGGCCCGGCTGGCCGGAATGGTCGGCGAGCAGCGGGCCGAGATCCGCAGTCTCGCCGAGGCACCGGTGGTCCACCCCCGCGTAACGTTCCAGCGGGTGGGCGACCGCGACCTCGCCGCTGCCGTCCTGTGGCCCACCGGTCACGTGCCCGGCTCGGCCCGGCTGCCGGTGGTCATGACGCCCTACGGCGGGCCGCAGGGCGCCCGGGTGGTCTACTCGGCCGGCTCCTTCGCCGGCGACCAGTGGCTGGCCGACCAGGGCTTCGCCGTGGTGGTGGTCGATGGCAGGGGAACCCCGGGACGCGGACCGGCATGGGAGTTCGCCGTGCACGGGGGCTTCGTCCCCGCGGTCCTCGACGACCAGGTCGATGCGCTACACGCCCTGGCCGAGATCCATCCCGACCTCGACCTCGATCACGTCGGGATCACCGGCTGGTCGTTCGGTGGCTACCTCGCGGCGCTCGCGGTGCTCGATCGACCGGATGTCTTCCATGCCGCGGTGGCGGGTGCACCGGTGACGGAGCTGCGTCTGTACGACACTGCCTACACGGAGCGGTACCTGGGCCTGCCGCAGGACGCTCCCGAGGTGTACGACGCCGCGTCCCTGCTGCCCCGCGCTGCCTCGCTCAGCAGGCCGCTGCTCATCATCCACGGCCTCGCCGACGACAACGTGCTCGTCGCCCATTCACTTCTGCTGTCGAGTGCGCTGCTGCCGCCGGGCGGCCGCACTCCCTGCTGCCGCTGTGCGGCGTCACTCACATGACGCCTCAGGTGGACGTGGCCGAGAACCTTCCGCGGCTCGAGGTCGACTTCTTCACCACTCACCTTCGCTGAAGTTCGGGTCGGCGGCGTAGTCGATGCCCTCGGGGCGCGACGAACCGGCCGACTCCACGTCGGCGATCACCTCGCTCGGCGGCTGCACCTCGGGCGCCTCGAGCTCGACGATCCCCGAGTCGGGTCCGAGGATCAGGTCGTGGCCCAGGCTCTCGACGATCGGGAAGTGACAGGCGACCTGGTGCCCGGGCGCGAACTCGAGCAGCTGCGGGATGTCGTGACGGCACTTCTCCTGGGCACGGAAGCACCGCGTGTGGAACACGCACCCGCTGGGCAGGTTGATCGGACTCGGCAGATCGCCCTGAAGCACGATGCGTTCCCGCGTGGCCTCGAGCCTGGGATCGGGCACGGGCACGGCGGACATGAGCGCATGCGTGTACGGGTGGAGCGGTGACGCGTAGAGCGAGTGGCGATCGGTGATCTCGACGATGCTGCCCAGGTACATCACGGCGACGCGATGCGACATCTGCCGCACGACCGACAGATCGTGGGCGACGAAGATGTAGGCGATCCCGAACTCGTCCTGCAGGTCCTGCAGGAGGTTGATGACCTGCGCCTGGATCGACACGTCCAGCGCGGACACGGGCTCGTCGCAGACCACGACCTTGGGCCGCAGGGTGACCGCGCGAGCGATGCCGATGCGCTGGCGCTGGCCGCCGGAGAACTCGTTCGGGTAGCGGTTGTAGTGCTCGGGGTTCAGCCCGACGCGCTCCATGGTCTCCTGCACGGCGCGCTTGACACCGCCAACCGGCTCGATGCCCTGCACCTCGTAGGGCGCGGAGATGATGCCGCCCACGGTGTGCCGGGGGTTCAGTGACGAGTAGGGATCCTGGAAGATCATCTGCAGCTCGCGGCGCAGCGGCACCATGTCCTTGCGCGAGAGGCCGGTGATGTCGCGACCGTCGTAGAAGACCTTGCCCGCCGTGGGTTCGAGCAGCTTCAACAGCGTGCGTCCAGCGGTGGACTTGCCGCAGCCGGACTCCCCCACCAGGCCGAGGGTCTCGCCTGCGGAGACGCCCAGGTTGACGCTGTTCACCGCGCTGACGGTGCCCACGGTCTTCTTGCGAATGGCCCCCTTGGTGATGGGGAAGTGCTTGACGAGATCCTGCGCCCTGGAGGGAGGTATCCGCTCGTGTTGTTCCTCTGTGCCACCGACGACGGCTGCCAGCGACTCGGCCGCGAAGCGCTCACGCGCCTCGAGATCCAGAAGGCAGCGGACGGCGTGGGTGGAGCTGACCGACAGCAGGTCGGGCCGCTCGTGGGCGCACCGATCGTCGGGGACGAGGTGCGCGGCAGCGCAGCGAGGCTGGAACACGCAGCCCGCGGGCAGGCGGATGAGTGACGGCGGCTGGCCGGCGATCGGCGTCAGCCGATCGCTCACCGCGTCAAGGCGGGGAACCGAGGACAGCAAGCCCACCGTGTAGGGCATCTGCGGGGAGTAGAAGATGTCCTCAAGCGTGCCGCGCTCCACGAGGCGGCCCGCATACATCACGGCCACCTCGTCGGCCACGTCGGCCACGACGCCGAGATCGTGCGTGATGAGGATGATGGCGGTGTTGTACTGGTCCTGGAGTTCATCGAGAAGCTCCATGATCTGCGCCTGCACGGTGACGTCGAGCGCGGTGGTCGGCTCGTCTGCGATGAGCAGGGACGGGCCGTTGATCAGCGCCATAGCGATCATGACGCGCTGGCGCATGCCACCGGACAGCTGATGGGGGTAGTCGTCGATGCGCCGCTCGGGGTTGGGGATACCGACCTTGCCGAGCATGGTCAGGACCTCCTGCCGCGCATCAGCCTTCGACAGGTCCCGATGCACCCGCGCCGCCTCCGCGAGCTGGGCACCGATCCGGTAGAACGGGTGCAAGGACGCGAACGGGTCCTGGAAGATCATCGACATGACAGAGCCGCGCAGCTTGCGCAGCTCGTCGTCGGTCGCCGAGATCAGCTCGTTGTCGCCGACCCACGCCTGGCCTTCGACACGGGCATTGCGCTTGTTGACCAGGCCCATGAGCGCCTGCGACGTGACGCTCTTGCCGGAGCCGGACTCGCCGACGATGGCGAGGGTCTTTCCGCGCTCCACCGTGAACGAGACGCCATCGACCGCGGTGACCACGCCGTCCTCGGTGGGGAAGCTGACCGACAGATCCTCGACGCGCAGGAATGGCACCGTCATGTCAGCCTCACTCGCGGGTCGATGACGGCATAGAGCAGGTCGACGATGATGTTCGCGACCACGATGAAGAATCCTGCCACCAGGACGGTGCCGGTGATCACGGGGAGATCGGCGTCGAGCACGGAGTTGATGGCGAGGCGGCCCAGCCCGGGAAGCGTGAAGACGCTCTCCACGATGATGGCGCCGCCGAGGAGTCCGGCAAGGTCGAGGCCGGCCGCAGTGACGATCGGCGTGAGGCCGGCGCGCAGGCCGTGCTTGCGGATGACGGTGCGCTCGGGCAGGCCCTTTGCCCGGGCCGTGCGGATGTAGTCCTCGCCCAGCGTCTCCAGCATCTGGTTGCGGGTCAGGCGGATGTAGAAGGCGGCGAACACCAGGGCCAGCGTGATCCACGGAAGGATCATCGTCTGGAGGAACTGCACCGGGTCGTCTTGCGGAGGCACGTAGTCGGGATAGGGCAGCAACTGCCACTTGATGACCACGAAGAACAGGAGGAGCAGGCCGATGAAGAAGGAGGGGAACGAGTAGCCGACGAGGGCCGCGCCCAAGGTGGCCTTCTCCTGCCAGCGCCCGCGGCGTAGGGCCGCGTAGATGCCGAGCAGGACTCCGGAGATCATCCACAGGATGAAGGCGCCGACGGCCAGGTAGATCGTGACGGGGAGCACGCCGAGGATGAGCGGCGTGACGCACTCGCCGCGGCGGAACGAGTAGCCCAACGCCGGGGCGTCGCACGTGAAGGTCTGCGAGCCCGAGCCGTAGGTGCGACCGAGGAACAGGCCCTTGACGAACTCGAGGTACTGCTGCCACAGCGGCAGGTCCAGACCGAGGCGGACGCGGTTCGCCTCGATGACCTGGGGTGTGCATGACTTGCCGCAAGTGAGGGCGGCGGGGTCGGTGGGGAGGGCGTTGAAGAGCAGGAACGTGACCATGCTCAGCAGCACCAGGATCAGGATCCCGGTGAGCAGGCGCCTGATCACATATCCGGTCACGTTCTACTTCCCTCTTGGCGAAAGGCGGATGGGTCCGGCAGGGCGTCGTTGTCGCCCCACCGTGATGGTGGCTCCGGGGATCTCGTGATCCCCGGAGCCACCACGGTCATGCGACTAAGCGGACTTCACGAACAGGGCGCCATACGGCATCGAGCCGTACGGATCCCACAGGAAGGCGTTGCCCACGTTGGAGCCCCACAGGAACTGGGCCTTGCCGAACACCGTCGGCACAACCCATGCGTTCTGCATGGCTTCCTTGTTCAGCGCCTGCCACGCCTTGCCCTGGGCTGCGCGGTCCGTCATGGCCGCCGCTTCCTGGACCTTGGCCTCGAAGGCCGGGTCGTCGACCAGGCCGAGGTTGAAGCCACCGGTCTTCCCGAACAGCTCGGGGATGACCGTCGAGGCGTTCTGCCAGTCCGGTGCCCAACCCGAGCGGATGAGGGCCTGGGCCTTCTCCGGGTCGAACACGATGCCGTAGTACTGGCTCGGCTCGATCGGCTCGAGCTTGACCGTGATTCCGGCCTTGGCCAGTGCGGCCTGGTACGACGCAGCGATCTTCTCGTCGACCGGGTTCTGCGGGAACTGGTAGGTCAGCTCCGGCATCGGCTCGCCGGACTCCGCGATGAGCTTCTTCGCGAACTCCGGGTCTCCCGTGTCGGGGACGGCCTGGCCGAACATGTCGGTCCACATGCCCGAGGGCGCGTAGTCGGCAGCGAGGTTCGGCTTGATCACGCCGTCGGCGATGTCACCGGCGAAGTCGCCACCGCGAGCGGCGATGACCTCGGCGCGGTTGATGGCCACGGCGATAGCGATGCGCTGCTTGAGGTTCGGCACCTTCTGGGTGTTGATGACCGTGTAGCGCACGTAGGGGTCGTACCCGTCGACCGAGCGATCCTTGAAGCGGGGATCGTCGGTGCCGAAGATCGTTGCGAGGTTCTCCGGCTGGAGCTGGCCGACCATGACGGCCGTCTTGTCCTCGCCAGCGTCAGCGATCAGGCGCTGGTCGATCGCCGCGGCGTCGATAGCGAAGGACACGACGATCTGGTCCGGGTACGCCAAGTGGTAGTCATCCGACGCCGGATCCCAGTTCTCGTTGCGCACGAGGACCATCTTCTGGCCCTTCGTGTACTCCTGGATCTTGTAGGGGCCGGTGGCGACGTAGTTGTCGTCGTACTTCTCGCCGGTGTCCGCAGCCTTGGGCACCGGGGAGAACGCCGGCAGGGTGACGGCGTAGTTGAAGTCACCGACGGGGCGGTTGAGCTTGAACGTGATGGTCTTGTTGTCCTCGGAGCACGTGACGGCCTTGTCGAAGCCCGCGACGATGCTGCCCTCAGCCAGGAACGGACCCTTGTACTCAGAGGTGCCGTCCTCGAGCTTCGGGATGTCGAGGTAGGAGATCGCGTAGGCCGGGCCGTCAGTGATGATGTCGGTCGCGAACGTGCGCGAGACGCCGTACTTGATGTCCTCGCAGGTGACCGGCGTTCCGTCCTGGAAGCTGACGCCGTCGCGGATGGTGAACGACCACGTCTTGGCGTCCGCGCTTGCGGTGCCCAGGTCCGTGGCCATGTCCGGCACGATCGTCGTTCCCTCGGCGCCCGGCGCGTACTTGTACTGGGTCAGCGTCCGGGTGGTGTACCCCGTGAAGAAGGCAATATCGACGCCCGTGTACATGCGCTGCGGGTCGACGTGCTGCCACTGCTCACTGAGGGTCAGGGCGTTGATCGTGCCACCCTTGGTGCCCTCCGTGACGCCCGCAGCAGCTGCGCTGCCTGACGCGTCACTGCTGGTTGACCCTCCGCCGCAGGCCGCAAGCGCGAGCGCGCCCACCGAGGCAACTGCCGCTAGGCGGAGGCCGTTCTTGTAGGCCTTACCCATGTGTTTCCTCCTTATCAAGGGGCGAGCATCTGTTCGCCCCTGCTCCGGCCAGGATGGCCGGAATCCCGCTCGTGCTGAGCGGAAGCCTTGTGTTCGTCCTCGCGTCGCTCACCGGAGGTTCCGGCCGGTGCGAGGATCGAGAGCGTCGCGAACGGCGTCGCCGAAGACGTTGAATGCGTAGACGACAACGAAGAGCGCCGTTCCCGGGATGAACAGGTACGTCGGCACCACGGCGAAGTAGCGCACCGAGTCGGCCAGCATCTTGCCCCAGGACGGTGTTGGCTCGATGACGCCGACGCCGAGGTAGGACAGGGCAGCCTCGGCCGCGATCAGGGTGGGCAGCGAGATCGTGACGTAGACGATGATCGGCGCCCACAGGTTGGGCAGGATCTCCTTGAACAGGATGCGCCGCGTGGGTGCCCCGCTCGCGACGGCGGCCTCGACGAACTCGCGCTCGCGGAGGCTGAGCACCTGCCCCCTGATCAGGCGGGCGAGGTAGGGCCAGCCGAAGAAGGCGAACACTATGACGAGGTAGATGATGCGGGCGTTCTCCGGACTGAGTCCGAGCGCCTCGAGCCGCTGGGTGAGTACGGGGCTGAGGGCGATGAGCATGAGGATGAAGGGGAATGCAAGGAGCAGGTCGGTCGACCGGCCGATGATGGTGTCGACCCAGCCGCTCTTGTAGCCGGCGACGATGCCCACCACGGTCCCGATGATGGCGATGAGCGTGACCGCTGTGAGAGCGATGAACATCGACACGCGTGCGCCGTACAGCAGGCGAGCCAGCAGGTCGCGGCCGGTGAGCGGCTCGACACCGAGCGGGTGGTCGGCCGAGACGCCGCCCCAGCTGCCGGCGGGCAGGCTGCCCAGGGCCGGGTCGAGCGCGGAGTTGTCGAAGTCATAGGGGCTCAGGCCCAGCACCGAGACGATGAGCGGGGCCAGGAGCGCGGTCACGAAGACGAGGATGAGCACGCCCATGGCGATCATGGCGCCCTTGTCGCGCTTCAGCCGCCGCCAGGCGAGCCGGCGAAGCGAGATGCCCGCGAAGGTGTCCTCAGTCGACGCAGCCGCGGGGGAAGCGGCCGAGGCGTCGGCGGTGTCAAGGCTCAACGGTCGGCTCCCTTCTGTTGCGCAGGCGCGAAGCGCAGGTGTCTTAAGGCCGGTCGGGTGTGCGGGCGGATCACGAGGAACGGGCTCGCCCTCCGAGGAAGGCTAGCCGCCTGAGGTTACGACACCGTGACTGGCGAGTAACTACGGGATCCCCCCAACCGGACATACGTCACCAAATCGTGACCTTTTCTCGCGGTCCCGCAGCCTCGCCGCGGACAACTTCTCGCCAGGCGCCATCGGGTTGCGAAGACGTCCGGACTCCGCCCGATCAGGCGGGAGAATCGCCCGTGATCCGGCGGCTCAGCCCCGTGCTTTGCCTCGGAACGCCCTCACGCGGTCGGTGCCTGACAGGATCACCTTGCGGATCCGGACGCTGCCCGGGGTCACCTCGACGCATTCGTCCTCGCGGCAGAACTCGAGCGCCTGCTCCAAGGAGAGCTGCTTGTGCGGGATCAGGGGCACGAGGATGTCGCCCGACGACTGGCGCATGTTGGTGAGCTTCTTCTCCTTGGTCGGGTTGACGTCCATGTCGTCCGACCGCGAGTTCTCCCCCACGATCATGCCCTCGTACACGTCGGTGCCTGGGCCGACGAACATCGTGCCGCGGTCCTGGAGGTTGGCCAGGGCGAAGCCGGTGGTGGCCCCGGTGCGATCGGCGACCAGCGAGCCGGTCGGACGGGTGCGCAGCTCCCCGTGCCACGGCTCGTAGCGGTCGAACACGTGATGCAGGAGCCCGGTGCCGCGGGTCTCGGTGAGGAACTCTGTGCGGAAGCCGATCAGGCCGCGAGCGGGCACGAGGTACTCCATGCGCACCCAGCCGGTGCCGTGGTTGACCATCTGCTCCATGCGGCCCTTGCGCAGGGCCATGAGCTGCGTCACCACGCCGAGGTAGTCCTCGGGGATGTCGACGCTCAGGCGCTCCATCGGCTCGTTGATCTTGCCGTCGATGACCCTGGTGACGACCTGGGGCTTGCCCACCGTGAGCTCGAAGGCCTCGCGGCGCATGAGCTCGACGAGGATCGCCAGCTGCAGCTCGCCACGCCCCTGGATCTCCCAGGTGTCGGGCCGCTCGGTCGGCAGCATGCGGATGGAGACGTTGCCGATGAGCTCGGCCTCGAGCCGCTGCTTGACCTGGTTGGCCGTGAGCTTGGTTCCGCTCCTGCCGGCCAGCGGCGAGGTGTTGATGCCGATCGTCATCGAGATCGACGGCTCGTCGACGGTGATGACGGGCAACGCCACCGGGTTCTCGATGTCGGCGAGGGTCTCGCCGATGGTGATCTCGGGAATGCCCGCGACGGCGATGATGTCGCCGGGACCGGCCTCGAGGACCGGCACGCGGTCGAGTGCCTCGGTCATGAGCAGTTCGACGATCTTGGCGCGCTCGACCGTGCCGTCGGCCTTCATCCAGGCGACCTGCTGGCCCTTGCGGATCGTGCCGTGGTGGACCCGGCACAGGGCGAGGCGACCCAGGTACGGGGAGGCGTCGAGGTTGGTGACGTGCGCCTGCAGCGGCATCTCGGGGTCGAACCGGGGCGCGGGGACGGTGTCGATGAGCGTGCGGAAGAGAGGCTCGAGGTCCTCCTCCTCGGGCATCCCGCCGTCGGCCGGTCTGGTCAGCGACGCACGTCCTGCCTTTGCGCTGGTGTAGACGATCGGGAACTCGATCTGCGCTTCGGTCGCGTCGAGGTCGAGGAACAGTTCGTACGCCTCGTCGACGACCTCGCCGATCCGGGAGTCCGGCCGGTCGACCTTGTTGATCACGAGCACCACCGGGAGGTGCTTCTCCAGCGCCTTGCGCAGCACGAAGCGGGTCTGGGGCAGCGGACCCTCGGACGCGTCGACCAGCAGCACCACTCCGTCGACCATCTCGAGGCCGCGCTCGACCTCGCCGCCGAAGTCGGCGTGGCCGGGGGTGTCGATGATGTTGAACGTGATCCCGCCTTCAGGAGCGGCGTGGCCCTTGTATCGCACGGAGGTGTTCTTCGCGAGGATCGTGATGCCCTTCTCGCGCTCGAGGTCCATCGAGTCCATGACCCGGTCGGCGACGTCCTGGTTGGCACGGAAGGCCCCGGACTGCCACAGCATGGCGTCGACGAGGGTCGTCTTGCCGTGGTCGACGTGGGCGATGATGGCGATATTGCGCAGGTCTTCTCTAAGAATCACCCCCTGACCCTACGGTCGGGCCTTCTCAATCGACGAATCCCAGCCCATACTGTGCCCAGATCCCCGACGATTGGACCCGCCATGCGTCGTCCGCAGCGTGCCCTCGCCCTCTCGATCGCGTCCCTCGTCGGGACCGCCTTGGCCCTCACGCTTCACGCCACCACCGCCGCCGCCACCGCGACGCGGCCCCCGACGGTCGCCCGCGATCCCTGTCTGGCCGGCCAGTGGAGGATGAGTCCGGCCGCGTCGACCCAGCTGCTGCGCGAGCTCGTCCCCGTTCCCGGGTGGCTGGTCACGAACGGGACGATCACGACATCCTTCCGCGACGGCCGCATGATCTACGGCAGCACCCTGTTCATCCTCGAAGGCACCCTCGGTGCTGGACAGTCGATCAAAGCCGAGGCCTCGTGGATCAACGAGTCCAGCTACCGAACCCGCGGCGGCAAGATCGTCACCGGCCTGGTATCGAGCGAGATCTCCTACGGCGACCTGACCGGTACAAAGGACGGTGAGACCTTCTCGGTTCCGGGGCCCGCTGGCCGGTCGGAGACGCTGCCCGGCGGCGCAACGCCCTACACGTGCACGCGCTCGACGTTGAAGTGGCCGGTGCCGGTGGGTGCCGGAGGAAGCACGATGGCCACCTTCCGTCGCGCCTGACGCGGAACCGCGTGCGGGCACGCGACGATCACCCCATGGTGAGAATCTATGCCGACGTCCCGGCCCGCCGCACGCGTCAGGTGGTGGGAGACCTGTGGCTGGTCGCCTGGACCGTGCTGTGGATCTGGATCGCGTTCAAGTTGCACGACCTGATCATGAACCTGGCCGGCCCGGGGATCGCGATCGCCAGCGGCGCCAACGACCTGGCCGACAACATCGACTCCGCCGGCGAGTCCGTCGCCGGGCTGCCTCTGGTCGGCGATGGGCTGAGCGCCCCGTTCTCCGGAATGAGCGACGCCGCGACCGCCATCGCCGACGCCGCGCAGGCCGAGGCCGACGCTGTCTCGAAGCTGGCGCTATTCCTCCCGCTCGCCCTGGCGCTGCTCGCGTTCGCGTCGTTCGCGGTGTTCTGGCTGCCGATCCGCATCGCTTTCGTGCGCCGCGCGGGCGCTGCCCAACGACTGATCGACGGGAACGAGGACCTCGACCTGTTCGCCCTCCGCGCGCTCTCACGGCAGCCGTTGAAGGCGCTGGCCCGCATCGACCCGGATCCCGCGGGGGCATGGCGGCGCGGTGACGTCGCCGTCATCGACGCGCTGGCCGCCCTCGAGCTCCGGGCCGAGGGACTCCACCCACCCACTCGGCCGCCCGCGTCGTCGACGGGAATCGAGGGCTAGCGATGCCGGATGAGGCGCCGCCAGAGGTGCCCTACTGGGACGTGTGGACCGATGCCGAGGGCATCAGCCGCCAGACGAGGCGCACCATCACGTCGTTCGACCTGCGGGAGGTGGCAGCCGGGGCGGCCCCGGTCTGGGTCGACGACCTGCCCGGCACCGTCACTGGGTCGGTCCTGGCGGTGCTGCCCGCCGGCGTGGTCGGCGAATGGCACGAGAACCCCGTACCGCAATGGATCGCGGTGATCTCGGGACGTTGGTTCGTGGAGACGATGGACGGCACCCGCGTGGAGATGGGGGCGGGAGAACTGTCGTTCGGCGGTGACCAGGGCACACGATCCGCCGACGGCCGCTGTGGGCACCGCTCGGGAGCTCTCGACGGCCAGCCGGCCGCCCTCCTGCTCGTTCAAGTCGACCGCTCGAAGGAGACGTCATGACCGATTCCGTGCGCCGCCCGCACTACTTCCTCGGCCAGATGCTCAGCCCGGATGACTTCGCACTCGAGCAGCAGTACCACCGTGACATGCGCCACCTGCTGAACCGCCGACTCGGATCGGGTGTGGTCGAGGGCCTGAACGTATCGATCGGCGCCAAGGGCGCTGTGACGGTCACCCCCGGGATCGCGATCGACCCGCGTGGTCGGGAGATCGTGCAGACGCTGCCGTGCCGGCTCTCCGTGCGGCCGGCTCTCGGCACGACGATGATCGACGCCGTCGTGACGGCCACGTGGAAGGAGGTGCCCGACTCGTTCACGGTGGCGCCACCGGGATGCCCGGCCGAAGAGGCCTTCACTCGCTGGGTCGAGCAACCGATCATCGCGGCGAAGCCGGCGGCCTCGGTCGGGCCCGACGACGTCGTGCTCGCCCGCATCACCAAGGCCGGCCGCGGCAGGCCCGTCGTGAGCCAGGTCCCCAAGCTCACCGCCAGGACGATCGACGGCCCGTGAACACGGGCGGACCGCCTGATGCCGCAGGTCTCGATGGCAAGACGTGGCCGACCGTTCGCAAGGAGGCCCTCGCGTTCGCGGCCGAGGACCCGGCCGATGCCGTCGCCCACCTAGAGGCGCTGTTCGCACGACCTGAGTGGGAGCCACGCTTCTTCGCGGTGTGCGCCGTGGGACCGCTGGCGGCGACCGACCCAGCTGCCCTGCGCGCGCTGCGGGCGTTCGCCGCCTCCGAGCCGGACTGGCAGATCAACGAGGGCTTGGCCTTCGCCTTCGACGACTACTGCGCGGGGGTGGGCTACGAACAGGCTCTGCCCGAGATTCGCTCGTGGCTGGGCTCCGAGCACGCCAACCAGCGCCGCACGGTGTCCGAGGGCCTGCGGCGGTGGACCGATGCGCGCCGGCCCTACTTCCACCATCATCCGGACGAGGCCGTGGCCCTGCTCGCAACCCTTCGGGGCGATGACAGCCCCTACGTTCAGAAGTCCGTGGGCAACGCGATGCGCGATATCTGGAAGGCGCACCCCGACCTCGTGCTCGAGGCTGTGCGCGCGTGGGTGGGCGAGGAGCCGGGCTCTCGCGGTCGCCGCACGATTGCGCGACTGGCATTGAAGGCCGCGGTCATCGACGACCCCGAACTCGAAGCGCTATGGCGGCCGCCGCGCTGACGCGGGCCGACCCTCCGCCGTGACAACGATCAGAAGGGTGGGGGGTCGTGGTCGTAGATCCGGCCGTGGGGTGAGGTCCAGGTGCAGGATCCGTCGGGTCTGCTGTCG
>JADKGE010000008.1 GCA_016717115.1 Actinomycetota bacterium | reverse complement strand
CTTCAACCGCTCGGCGTACGCCCTGAACTCGGCGGACGGCCACACGGTGATGGCGTGCTCCTGGCCCTTGGTGAGCATGAGCCCCGGCGCGAGCGCGTCGCGGAACTTGGCTGGCAGCACGAGTCGACCCTTGTCATCGAGGCGGGGAGCGTAGGACCCGGAGAGCATCCGCCCCACCTCCCCAGCCAACCCCTTGCGTCACCCTGGTCTCTCCAAGTGACGCCACTGTACCCCACTTTCCTCCACCGTCAACCACGACGCTCCATGATCTGAGCGCGCGTCCTCCACTCCGGGAGTGGTCGGCCGGGGCCGGGTGGGGGGACGGACGAGCCGACGAGCCGATGGCCTCGACGGCGGGGCGTGCTAGGCGCCGAAGGGGGTCATGCCGCGCTCGAACGTGACCACGCGATCGCGGCCACCGCGCTTTGCGGCGTACAAGGCGGTGTCGGCATCGCGGAGCACCTCGTCGATGTCCTGCCCCTGCTCCGCCAGCGTCACGCCGATGCTGATGCCCGGCCGGACCACGGCGCCGTCGACATCGAGGTCGACCGCCACCGCGGCATGCACGCTCTCTGCCAGGCGTTCCGCGTCGGTGACGTCACGAACGCCGTCGAGCACGACGACGAACTCGTCGCCGCCGACACGTGCGACGAGATCCGTACCGCGCACCGTGCGGGATATCCGCTCGCCGACCGCGGCCAGGACCGCATCACCCGCGGCGTGGCCGAGGACGTCGTTCGCGGCCTTGAGGTTGTCGACATCGCAGAACAGCACGGCCAGTCGATCTCCGCGCCGGGCTCGACGAGTCAGGCGTGAGTCCAGCTGGTTGAGCAGCTCCCCGCGGTTGAGCAGGCCCGTGAGCCGGTCGTGAGCAGCCACGTGGGCCAGTGCCTCGATCGCTGCCCTGAGCTCGGACACGTCGTGGAACTGCGCTACGAAGGACGTGGGCCGGCCGTCGCCGTCCGACAGCACCGCCAAGGAGACCTCGAGGACGATCTCCCCGCCCGCTGGAGGCGCGAGGCGGTACTCCCGCCACGTCGATGCAGCCGAGCCCTCGGCCGGACGCCGAAGCCAGCCACCGCCTGGGTCCGCGTCGTCGCGTGGCAGGACGTCGTCGATCGTCAGTGAGGTCAGTTCGAGCGCGTCCCTGGCCAGGAGGCGGCACAGTGCCGGGTTGACATCGACGAAACGCCCGCCCTCGTCGAGGATCGCCATCCCCTGCGGTGCCTCGTCCATCGCCGTGCGGAACCGCACTTCACTGGCGCCGAGGGCCTGCTCTGCCCGCACCTGCGCATCGATGTCGCGTGTCACCGTGATGCCCGACCGTGGCTCCCCGGCCTCGTCGAGGATCGCCTTGCCGATCACCTCGACCCAGCGTGACGAACCGTCCCGGCACTGCACCCGGCCGCGGAACCGGACCGGATCGCCGGCCAGGGCCACGCTGTGCGATGCGGGGGCGGACCCGCCATCCTCGGCCAACCAGAAGGCCCCGATGTCGCGGCCGACCAGATCGGCAGGCGCCCACCCCGTGAGGGCGGACACGGACGGCGACACGTACTCGATGCGCCGATCGAGGTCCTGACGGATGATCACGTCGGAGACCCCCTCCGCGAGCATGCGGAACTCCTCGAGCGTGACGGCCCGAGTCGCCTCGGCGTCACGCAGGTCGGTCACATCGCGGTTGCTGCCCTCCAGCACCACGGAGCCGTCCTCGCGCTCTCGCTTGCGACCGCGATGCTGCATCCAGACCCGATGGCCGTCACGGTGCCGCCAGCACAGCTCGACGTTGACGTCGACCCCCACCGGCGACGAAGCGATGTCCTGCAGGAGGGCCACATCACGAGACTCGAGCAAGGCCATGATCGACAGGATGTCGTCGTAGTGCTCCTGCGGGGTGAACCCGATGTGCTGCGTGACGGAGTCGCTGACGTACTCGAAGGCAACGTCGGGAGACACTCGCAGGACGTAGAAGACGTCCCCGTCGCCAGCGCCAGATCCCGGAAGACGGCCATCGGGAGCCCGGCCCCACCCGTGACCGTCATCGCTCTCCTTGCGCAGCCGACCCTCAGCTCCGCCCGATTGTGGCGGGGGCACCGGGCGCCGTCCACCCATTGCCCGGCATTCTGACCGGATCGTGTCCGTTGAGGGATCGGGCCTGCCGGCTACGGCTGCTCGCGCATCTGCTGGCGCAGCCGCTGCGCCAGCCCAGGATCGACGACGGTGTCCGGGTCGCGCATGGTGCCCAGTCGATCGCGCACGCCCACGAGCGCGGCAACCAGAGGCGGGCAGGTGGGGCAGGTCGAGAGGTGCTGCTCGAGCATCGCGGCCGTCGACTCGTCGACGTCCCCATCGAGGAAGTCCGACACACGGCTGCGGGCCTCCCAGCAGCGCAGGGGCACCCCCCGAAGCGCGACGCGCCGCTCATGGCCGTCCGCCAGGGCGGACACGAGCATCATCCGGCCGCGGCGAAGACGCTGCTTCGCCGCCGGGAGATCGACCTCGGTCATCTCGGCGATCTCGCGCACGGTGAGACCCTCGATGTCGTGCAGCATCACCGTCATCCGGTAGATCGAGGGCAGCCGGACGAGGGCGTCCTCGATCTCCTCTCTCGTCTCCGCCGCTGCGACGACGGCCGCGGTGTCGACGGTGTACTCGTCGGACATCCATCTCTCCTCGACCTCGCCGACTGAGATCTCGCGATCGCGCCGGAAACCGTCCACCGCGAGATTGCGGACGACTCGACGCAGCCAGGCGCCCATGTCAGTGACGGTCGTCAGTTCCCCCCGACGCGCGAACGCTCGGGTCACGGCCTCCTGGACAAGGTCCTCGGCGGCGTGGTGGTCGCGGGTCAGCCCGCGCGCGAAGCGCAGCAGCCCGGGGACCTGAGCGGACAGGAACTCGCCCGCCGCGAGCGGGTCGTCGGCGGCCAGGTTCCGTCACCCACGGTTCGCACCGCGCGCATGCTCAGCCGGACTCATGCGCACAGTGTCGCGGACGGTCAGCTCTTCGCCGTCGACAGCCCGAAGATGCGGTAGAGCGGGCAGAAGCCGATGGCGGCGGTGACGAACATGATCGCCGCGACGACGATGAGGATCCAGGCGCCGATCGAGCCGAAGCCCACCGCGAAGGCACCCACGAGGGCGGCGACGGCGATCACCAGGCGCACGATGCGATCCGGGCCGCTCACGTTCTTCTGCATGGTCATTCTCCTTGTGTTTCGGTCGCCTGCGGTTGCGGCGTCCTGTTGCAGGGAAGACGTCTCATCGCGACAAAGGGATACTCGACATCACGAAGTCAGGACCAAAGTCCCGAGACCAACACCTCGCGGAGAGCCCACTGCCGAGGTCCCGCAACCACACCGCGCCGGACACGCGCCGCGCCCTGCCTCGGGTGGTGGGACCGGTCGACATACGCTGACGGGGTGACCACCCGTCCCGCCCGCCTCGGCATCGCTCTCGTCGCCTTCGCCGGCCTCGTCGCGGGCTGCACGTCGACGTCCACGTCGTCGGTGGAGACGACACCCGCACCCACCGCCAGCACGGCCTCCGCCACCAGCAGCAGCGCGCCCACGACAGCCGCCAGCATCGCCCCGTCGGCGACGGCGTCCGGCCCCTCCCCCGTCCCCGGTTCGGCCAGTCCGACGAGCTCGGCGACGGACTCCCCCGAACCCACCGCGTCCGCCGCCTCATCCTCGCCATCGACCCGGCCCTCGCCTCAGGAGTCGGCGACGCCCTCGACCACCGCACCCACGAGAACGCCGGCGACGCCCTACGTGGCGCCCGATCGACCGGCACCGACGGGCTGGTCCCCTTTCGACGGCCGACGGGCGAACGCCGATCCGGTCCTCGTCGTCAAGCTCGACAACACCACCTACGCGCAGCCCCACGCCGGCCTGACGAAGGCGGACCTCGTGTACATCGAGGAGGTCGAGTACGGCATCACCCGTCTCGCCGCGGTGTTCTCCAGCCACATCCCGCGTCGTATCGGCCCGGTCCGATCGGCCCGCATCACCGACATCGACCTGCTGGCGCAGTACGACCGACCCGCGTTCGGCTACTCCGGCGCGCAGCGCCGCCTGCTTCCGGCGCTCAAGGCCGCCCCCTTCTACGACGTCTCCCCGTACACCGGTGGCTCGGGATACACGCGTGACAACCGGCGGCGGGCGCCCTACAACCTCTACGTCAACGGCGAGACCGCCCTCGATCGAGCACCCAAGGCGAGCCCGGCGCATGACATCGGCTTCGTCTTCGACACCGCCCTGCCGCCCGGCGGCCTGCTCGCCAAGACGGCGGAGATGGAGTGGGGCTACGGCAAGGCGGGCTTCAGGTACGACGCGACATCAGGGCTGTACGGCGTCAGCCTCAACGGCAGGCAGGCCAGGGCGGAGGAGTCGAACGACGGACAGCGGGCGGCCACGGTCGTCATCCAGTCGGTCAAGCAGACCCCGTCGGCCTACTTCGACAAGGGGGGCGGCAACACCCCGCACGCCGAGACCATTGGCACGGGCACCGCCCTCGTCCTGCGCGACGGACAGGTGTTTCGCACGACATGGAGCCGGCCCACCCGCCAGGACGGCACGACCTTCACTCGTGCCGACGGCAGCCTGATGCCGTTCAAGCCCGGCCAGGTGTGGATCGTCCTGCTGGACAAGAAGCGCAAGGCCGTCGTCAAGCCCCTCACCCGGCCGCGCACCATCGTCGCCTCGCCGACGGCGAGCGCCGCTCCCTCGGTGGCGCCGCCCCAGGGGACTGCGGCAGCGTCGACCCCGGTCGCGAGTGCCTCACCAACCGCCCAGTAGTGCGGCGACCAGGGCCTCCGGGTCGTCGGCGTTCGGCGAATGCCCGAGCCCGTCCAACTGCACGGCGCGGGCACCCCAGGCGCGTGCCATCTGCACCTGCGTGGGGATCGGCCAGGCGTCGTCGTACTCCCCCCAGATCACCGTTGCCGGCGGTCGGTGGGAGAGCACCGCAGCCATCGCAGGCGTCAGGTCAGGCTGATCGAGGAGGAGGCGCGCGAACTGCTGGAGCGCCACCGGATGGTTGGCCATCCACCGATGGCGCAAGAAGTCCGCGATCGGCGGCGGGGGTGCCGGCACTCCGGCAGACGCATCCATCTCCTGCATCGTCGCCCAGATCTGGGCGAGGTCGATATCGCCCAGGGCCGCCACCAGGTCGATCAGACCGGCGTGCCGGTCCGGCGGTAACGCCCCCGGACCGCTACACAGGGCCGTGAACGAGGCCACCGGCGCCGCGTCGAGGATCGCCTGCTGTGCCACCAGGCCGCCCATGGAATGGCCGACCAGGTGCGGTGGTGTGGCGCAGCCGAACCGCCTGCTCGCCTGCTCGATCACCTCGATGACGTCGGCGGCCAGCAGGCTCAGGTCGTAGTCCCCGGGACACGAGGAGCCGTCGGACTGGTACTGGCCCAACTGGTCGAAGGACACGGCGCCCACGCCCTCGCGCGCGAGGATCGGCAGCACCGCGATGAAGTCCTCCTTGCTGCCCGTGAATCCGGGTACCAGCACGCACCATGACGTGACGGCCCGCGTCATCCCCGCGTGCATCACGGCCCGCCGCGTTTCGCGGATGGAGAAGAACTCGACGCTCGACCCCTCCGGAAGGTCGACGAAGGGAGGAGTGCTCACACCGTGACGCTACCGTCGGGCTCATCCCGTCCAGTCAAGGGAGTCCTCGCGCTCGACCTGCGGCTTGCCGTCCTCATCGCGTGTAGGTGATGACCACCCGCGCGAAGACTCTCTCGCCCTTCTGGATTTTCGGGCGGCTGAGCGCCACCGTAGCGGCCGACGTCTGCATGATGCCCGCAGCACAGGACAAAAAATGCCACTTGGACCGATAGGTGATCGTCTCGTTGCCCATGCCCCTGTCACACGACACCCAACCCACCTGTCCGGGCGGCGGAACGACCGCTTCCGTCGGTGCGGCAAGCACCGGCGGAAGACCCACGACCAACGACGCCCTCGCGACGTCATCGTCGCCTCGGGAATGCCACCATGGGGGGATGGACTCGACCGGAAAGAACAACGGGTCGCGCTGGAGTTATCGCTCACGCGACTCCATCCTCAGCATCGGCTCGAAGAACTCCCTGCTCTCGATCGGGTCGGTCGGCTCCGTGCTGAGCGTGGGCTGCATCGGCTCCGCTGGCTCGGTGCTGTCGATCGGCTCGTTCGCGAGCCTGCTGTCCGTGATGTCGGCCGCCTCGCGGCTATCGGTGATGGCCTGGCGTTCCCACCGCGGGATCGGCACTGGCCCCTGAGGGTCCACCCGCCAACAGCCGGATCGCGACGACACGGCGCCCGCGCGCCTGCGTCCTACTCCCTCAGCGCCACTGGATCGGACTCCCGTAGCGCCACGTCGATGACCTCAGGGGTCTCCAGCCCCCGCTGCGCGGCAATGCCGAGGTCGTTCAGTCGCCGGGCCTGGCGCATGGCCTGGGAGTCGAAGCTGCCGACGAACGTGTTGTAGCCGCGGACCGCCTGATCAAGGCCGCGGCGCAGGGCATCGAGATGTCCGGCGAGGATCCCAAGGCGTGACAGCATCTCCGCGCCCGCCCGCTTGATCTCCTCGGCGTTGTCGGCCATGAGTGCCCGCTGGTATCCGAAGCTCACGGTGCGCAGCAGCGCCAGCATGGTGGTGGGGGTGGCCAGCACCACCCGGCGTTCGAAGGTGCGCTCCAACAGCAGGCCGTCGGCCTCGAGCGCAGCCGAGAGGAGTGACTCCAACGGCAGGAACATGACGACGAAGTCCGGGCTCAGCGCGGCGTCGGAGTACCGCTTGGCCGACAGTTCCTTTGCCCGGCTCAGCACGTCAGCGGCGTGCTTGCGCAGGTGCGCATCTCGCTCCACGGGATCGTCGGTCCCGATTCCCGTCCAGTAGGCGTCGAAGGGGAACTTGGCGTCGACGAGGATCTCGCCGCCGCCCGGCATCGTGACGACGATGTCGGGACGGGTGCCGCCGTCGCTGCCGCTCCGCGACTCCTGTCGCCGGTAGTGGGTGCCTTCAAGGAGACCCGCATGAGCGAGCAGGCCCTCCAGCTGCATCTCGCCCCACTGTCCACGCGTCTGGCCCCGAGCCAGCGCCGACGCGAGCTGCTTGGTCGCGACCTCGAGCGACTGGTACCGCTCCTGCACGGCGGCGATCTGCGTGGCCAACGTCGGCTCGGCCTGCGTGCGATCCCGGCTCGCGGAGTCGGACGCGCGCCGCAGGCTCTCGAGGCTCTCGCGCACGGGCTGAAGCATGTCGTCGAGCGCTCGCGCCCTGCCCTGCTCGGCGCGCAGCAACTCGTTGTCCGAACGCAGCGCGGCGACGGCACCGGCCAGCTCGCTCGCGCGCACGCGCGCCCGGCCCAGCACCCCCGCCAGGGCGAGCGACGCGGCCAGCGCGCCGAGGACGACGCCGGCGATGAGCGCGAGGATGACGGTGGTCTGCATGCGGCGATCGTCGCATCCGCCCCTGACATCGCCGAGCCGGCCACGCAGGTCGCCCCCGACGCCGCTGCACCGAGCGTCCGTGGCAGACTCGAGTGCCCTGATTCAGCGCAACGGAAGGACGAGTCGTGGACGCCATCGCCGGCGAGCAGCGATTCGTCGACCTGTCCTATGCCCGGCTGGAGGAGGTGACGCGACACCTCGAGTCGCGCATCGCCGACCTCAACCGCTCGCCCGGCACCGGCACCGAGCAGGACCTCCTCGAGAAGCAGGCGATGTTCGACAACCTCATCCAACAGCTCTCGAGCGCCCGGGCCGCGCGCACGCGGCTGGCCTTCGGCCGCGTGGACTACATCGACGGACGATCGCACCACATCGGCCGCATCGGGCTGCGCGACGAGAACGGCGATCCGATCCTCCTCGACTGGAGGGCGCCGAACGCCGCCGGCTTCTACCAAGCCACCACCGTGGAGCCGATGGGCCTCTCCCGTCGCCGCCGCCTGATCACCAAGGACCGCACGGTCACGCACATCGAGGACGAGGACCTGGCGAACCCGACGGCGATCAGCACAGATGCGGCGGCCCTCGCTGTGGACGCGCCCCGCGAGGGGCGAATGGGCGACATCATCGCCACGATCGCCGCCGACCAGGACCGCATCGTCCGCAGTCCCATGAACCAGGTCACCGTCGTCCAGGGCGGACCGGGCACGGGCAAGACAGTCGTCGCCCTCCACCGCGCCGCCTGGCTTCTCTACACGTACCGGGACCGGCTCGCGAAGGACGGTGTCCTCGTCGTCGGCCCCTCAACCGCCTTCCTCCGCTACATCGACCAGGTGCTCCCCAGCCTGGGCGAGACCGACGTCGTCCTCCTGACGCCCGGACAGCTCTACCCGGCGGTGTCGACCAACGTCCCCGACGCCGATGCCGTCGCCGCCATCAAGGGCGACCTCGTCATGGCCCGTGTGATCGCGAACGCGGTCGCCCAACGGGTGCGGGTGCCTACGCATGACGTCGTCGTGCGGCTCGAGGACGGCTCGTCCGTCGTGATCACCGCCGCGCAGCTAGCGGAGGCGCGGGCCGCGGTGCCCCGAAACGCCACCTTCCACGGCGGGCGCGAGCCCTTCCTGCGCCGGGCCCTCGATCACGTGTCCCGCTACCGCGCCCGCCAACGCCACGAAGACCCATCGGACCCCGACATCAGGCAGGACGTGCTCGCGGACCTGGTCGACGACGCCAACCTGCGCAGGGCACTGAACCTCATGTGGCTGCCCACCACGCCCGAGCGCCTCGTCACCCGGCTCCTCACCGACCCGGCCACGCTGGCCGCCGCGGCGGGCACGCTCCTGTCCGAGCACCAGCAGCGCACCCTCCTGCGCTCGTCGGACAGTCCGTGGACCATCGATGACGTACCACTACTGGACGAGGCGGCGGAACGGCTCGGCACGTACGAGCGGCCAACCCGGACGGCGACGGCGCCCGAGGAGGACGGCTACCGCGAGCTGGTGGTCCACGACCCGTCGGCCAGGAGCGGGCCCAGGAACACCGTGGCCGAACGCGCCATGACCGACCGCACGTGGATCTACGGGCACGTCGTCGTCGACGAGGCCCAGGAGCTGTCCCGCATGGCCTGGCGCGCCCTGTCGCGACGGTGCTCGCGCAAGTCGATGACCATCGTCGGCGACCTTCAGCAGACGACGCATCCCGCGGGGGCGCGCGACTGGGACCAGGCGCTCGGCTGGGCGCGCGAGAAGATCGACCTGCACACCCTCACCGTCACCTACCGCATCACGCGGCAGACCGCGCTGACGGCGACCGATCTGCTGACCCGGGCCGGCGGCCACGCCCCGAACCTGCGGCCGATCCGTGACGGCGCACCCACCGAGTACCTGGACTGCAGTCCGACCGAGCTTGCCGCCATCCTGCTGGAACGCGCCCGGTCGGAGCCCGGCCGCGTCGGGGTCATCGTCCCCGACGACCGTGCCCGGGACTGGATGCAAGCACTGGCCAGCAGCAGTGCCGACTTCGGTGTCGGCGACGACGGACTCGACTCGCCCATCGCCGTCCTGACCGCCCGAGATACCAAGGGCCTGGAGTTCGATCACGTCTACGTCGTCGATCCCGATGCCATCGGCACGCAGGCCACGCGTGGATCCGACATCTACGTGGCCTGCACGCGCGCGACACAGGCACTCCACCTTGTCGGGGCTGGCCGCCGAGACCGAATCGTTGCCATCGGACGGAACTGAGCCCGACCGCGTAGCGTCCATTGCAGTGACAGAGCAGATCCGCCGCTACCGGGCCGAAGGGCCCCTGCGACGGCCGTGCAGGCGAAGAGGAGACGCTATGCGCAATCGAATCCTGACCATCGCCGTGGCCTTCGCCGCAGCCGTGCTGCTGGCCGGTTGCAGCGGCACGTCATCGGAGCAGTCCGACCAGTCGATCGCGGTCAGCGGCGAGGTGGCCGCGGACGGAGGGGCGCCGGCCATGACCGCGCCCGACGAGATGGCGGTCACCGACCGGTCGGCCGTCGGCCCCGCCACCACCGTGCCAGCAGAGCGCGACATCATCAAGACGGCCTACCTGTCGATGAGCGCGGAGGACGTCACCAAGACCGCCTTCGACGTGCATGCCCTCGTCAAGCGGTGGAACGGCCTCATCGCCTCCGAGGACACCCAGGACACCGGCGACGCGGTGTACTCGAACATCACGGCTCAGATCCCGGCCGCTGACCTCGACGCCTTCATCGCGGACGTGTCCAAGCTGGGCACCGTCGGCTCCGTGAACGTCACCGCGCAGGACGTGACGTCGCAGGTCGTCGATCTCGATGCCCGGATCAAGGCCCTCCAGACCAGCATCGACCGAATGACGCAGTTGCTCGCGGAGGCCCAGCGCATCGAGGACCTCCTCGCCATCGAGACCCAACTGTCGACCCGCCAGGCCGAGCTCGACGCGCTCACCGCGCAGCGGAAGTTCCTCGGCGACCAGGTGGCCATGAGCACCGTCACGGTGACGATCTCGCCGGAGACGGAGATCACGTCGGTCGACGCTCCCGGGTTCCTGTCCGGCCTCGAGAGCGGGTGGGCGGCCTTCGTCTCGCTGATCATGGTCGCGATCACCGCGCTGGGATTCTTCCTGCCGTTCCTCATCGTCATGATGATCGTGCTCGTGCCCGCCGTGTTCCTCATCGTCAGGCAGAGTCGGCGACACCGGCGAGCGGGCCCCGTCACCGC
Source organism: Actinomycetota bacterium (assembly GCA_016717115.1). Taxonomy (GTDB): domain Bacteria; phylum Actinomycetota; class Actinomycetes; order S36-B12; family S36-B12; genus UBA10649. The sequence continues at coordinate 196,169 of JADKGE010000008.1, read as the reverse complement.
CGCCCCGATGACCACCGGGGACCAGGAAGCGGGAACCCCTTCCAGCACGTAGGGTGCAAGGATGAGAAGGGTCGCGGTGCGAACGTTCGCCGCGGCCCTTCTTTCCATCCCCCTCCTTGCCGCGACCGCCGCCCCGGCGCACGCCGATGCCAGTGAGCTTCGCCTGCCCGGCGGCCCGACGTCGACCGACGACCCGCGACCGGTATCGATCGATGCGACGATCTACACGCCGGCGAGCACGCCCTCGCCCGCCGTGATCCTCGCCCACGGCTTCGGCGGGAGCAAGGCGGACCTCGACGAGAGAGCGGCGGCGCTCGCGGACCGAGGGTTCGTGGTCCTCGCCTACTCAGCCCGGGGGTTCGGCCTGTCGACCGGGCAGATCTCCATGAACTCCCCCGACTTCGAGGTCGCTGATGCGCGGGCCGCAATCGACTACCTGTCGACCCGCGACGATGTCGTGCAGGATGCCGCCGGCGATCCGCGCGTGGGGATCGCCGGTGGGTCGTACGGCGGCGCCTTGGCGCTCCTGACGGCGGGCTACGACAGCCGCGTCGACGCCGTGGCCGCCGACATCACGTGGAACGACCTCGAGACGAGCCTCTTCGGCCAGTCCGAGGTGACGTCCGAACCCGTCCTCGGGGTGTTCAAGGAGCTGTGGACGGGCAACTTCTTCGGCGCCGGAGTGGTCAACCGTGACGGCAGCGTGACCGAGTGCGGCCGGTTCACGCCCCAGTGGTGCCGCGCTTACACCGACGCGGCTGCGGACGGCGTCGTGACGCCGGAGTCGTCCGCGCTGATGCGAGCATCGTCGCCATCGAGCATCACCGCACGAATCACCGCGCCGTCGCTGCTGTCCGGCGGTCAAGCCGACTCGTTGTTCCCCCTCGCTCAGCTCAATGCGAACGCCGAGCAGATCATGGCGGCACAGCCGGACACGCCCGTGAAGGTCGTGTGGCATGGCGGCGGCCATGACGGCGGCGTCAACGAGCAGGAGCGTCTCGACACGCTGGCTGCGGACTGGTTCGCCACGTACCTCTCCGGTGACAGCGCCAGCACGACTGCCTTCGAGGTCACCCAGACATCGGGCTCCATCTCCACCCAGAACTCCGGTGCCGCACCCGTCGTTCTTCAGGCACCCGGCTACCCCGGCATCCACGGCAGCAGCCAGCAGGACGTGCCTCTCGCGGGCGCGACGCAGCGCGTTCTCGCGCCCGCGGGCGGCCTGCCCGCCGCCATCACGAGCGTGCCCGGCCTCGGCGGTGCCCTGGGTTCCGCACTCCTGCGGCCGGTCCCGGGACAGGCGGCCTCGTTCGAGTCGGCGCCGCTCCCGGAGGCGCTCACGGTGATCGGCGCCAGCACCGTCGAGGTCGTCGTGTCGAAGGCGTCCGGGGGCCCGCCCGTCGATGCTGCCCTGTTCGCCTCCCTGCGCATCGTCTCCTCGAGCGGCAGGGAGACGCTGCCCCAGGGGATCGTCGCCCCGATCCGCCTTGTGGGACTTGGGTCAACACCCCGGACCGTCGCCGTCGAGCTGCCCGCAGTGGTCGCCAACGCCGCCGCGGGCGATCGGCTGAGACTGGTCGTCTCGACCACCGACTTCGCCTATCGCATGCCGCTGCCGCCCCAGCTGTACGACATCGCGCTGGGTGACGGCATCCTGGCTGTCCCGCTCGTGGCCACCGTGCCCCTGACCACCGGGGCAGCACCGTACTGGTGGCTGGTCGGTGCGGCAGGCATCGTGCTGCTCCTCGTGGCGGTCATGATCCGCCTGCGACCCAGGCACCCGGAGGATGCGGTCGCCGAGCTCGGTGACGCCGACCCGCTGGTGATCTCCTCACTGAGCAAGCGGTACGGCGACGGGTACCTCGCGGTCGACGACCTCAGCTTCGCCGTCCCCCGCGGGACCGTGCTCGGCCTCCTCGGGCCGAACGGCGCAGGAAAGACGACGACGATGCGGATGGTGATGGGCCTCATCATGCCGACGGCGGGCACGATCGTGGCCTTCGGGCAGCCGGTCCACGCAGGCGCACCCGTGCTCGCGCGCGTCGGCTCGCTGGTCGAGGGCGCGGGCTTCCTGCCGCACCTCACGGGGCGCCAGAACCTCGACCTGTACTGGCGGGCCGCCGGGCGCACGGGCGACGAATCCTTCCTCGACGAGGTGCTCGAGATCGCGGACCTCGGCTCGGCGATCGACAAGAGGGTGCGGTCCTACAGCCAGGGGATGCGCCAGCGCCTGGGCATTGCGCAGGCGATGCTCGGCAAGCCCGACCTGCTGATGCTCGACGAGCCGACGAACGGGCTCGACCCGCCCCAGATCAAGGAGATGCGCGATGTGCTCCATCGCTACGTCGAGTCCGGTCGCACGGTGATCATCTCGTCGCACATGCTCAGCGAGGTCGAGCAGACCTGCACGGACGTCGTGGTCATGCACCGCGGGCGGCTCGTGGGTGCCGGACGGGTGACCGACCTGCTCCGTGACAGTGCGGGCAAGCGGCTCGAGGACGTCTTCCTGGAGATCGTCGGCGACGACCTCACGGTGGGGCTGACATGACGATCGACTCAGGCACCACGACCAGCTATCGCGCGAAGGCCACCCTCCCCCTGCGCGTGGAGTTCGTCCGCCAGCTGCGCCGTCGGCGCACACTGGTCGCCTACCTGCTGGTCGTCGCACTGCCCGTCATGGTCTCGCTCGCGGTGAAGTTCGGCTCGAACGCGAACTCCGGACGACGGCTGGGCGGCGGCACTCCCGACCTCGTCGGGCTCGCCACCTCCGGTGCGGCCAACTTCACCGTCACGATGTTCTTCTTCGCCGCCGGATTCCTGCTGCTGGTGATCGTGGCGCTGTTCTGCGGCGACACCGTGGCGAGCGAGGCGTCGTGGTCGAGCCTGCGCTACCTGCTGGCCGCGCCGGTGCCCCGTAGACGCCTGCTGAAGCAGAAGCTCATCGTCGGCCTGGCGCTGTCCCTCGGAGCGATCGCCACCCTTCCCCTGGCCTCGTTCGCCATCGGCCTCGTCGCGTTCGGCAGTGGTCCCCTGCAGTCACCCCTCGGCGCCTCCTACTCGCTCGGCGAGGCCCTGTGGCGGATCGCGGCGATCGGGGCATTCATCTTCGTGTCGCTGCTCTTCGCGGCCGGCGTCGCCTTCTTGATGTCGGTGCTCACCGACGCCCCGCTCGGCGCCGTCGGCGCGGCCGTCGTCCTGGTCATCATCAGTAACATCCTCAACGCGATCGAGGCCCTGGGCTCGCTACGGGAGTGGCTGCCGACCCATTACTCGCAAGCGTGGCTGGACCTCCTGGCCCCCGATGTCGACTGGACCAACATGGCCCGCGGCGCCTCGTACTCCATCGTCGCGTGCGCGGTATGCGTGGCCTACGCCGTGTACCGCTTCGACCGCAAGGACGTCGTGTCGTGATGGTCCAACGTCGCCCTCACCCGTAGGTGCACGACGACACGGTGCCGCCGTTGACGACGAGAGTGAAGCGGTCCGGCCGGAAGTCGGCGGTCACCGCGAGCGGCTGGCCGTCGATGCTGCCCACGCGAGCGGAGTAGCCGCTCGACGTGGCGAACGCCGTCGCCTGCTCCGGGGTCATTGCCCCGTCCACCATCTGGCGGCACATGGCGATCATCTGCGCGGAGCCGGCGCCGTTGCCGGGGGCGCCGGCCACCTGGGCCAGGCTCGACGCGATGGCCACGAGCTGCCGGAAGCGCAGGCCCGTGGATGTCAGCACGATCGACGTGTCGCCCGGCGCCGTCATCTGCGACGCCGGCCTGGCCGTCATAACGAGAACTCCCCCGGTCGTGCGGACATCGGACCTCGCGCACCGGAAGCGGGGCGGGATGGGCTTGGGGTCGGCGTCTGCTGGCTGCTCGAAGCAGTTGGCGAACACCTCGGCGGTCACGTGGATCTTCGTTCCCGGCAGGCCCAGGGGGATGCGCACGTTGCGCACCTTGGCCATGCTCGTCGAGAAGGCGGGTTCGGCGGCCCACCCGGTGTTCGCCCATTTCTCCACCACGCTGAGCGACTTCTTGCCGGCGGCGTACTCGGCGCCCGCGAAGGTGTCGCCGGCGACCGCGGCGCCGTCCTTGATGGCGAGGTTGTCGGCAAGCACCGCAATCCTCCCCTTCAGCACCAGGCCGGCGGTCTTGGCCGGCTCCCAGAGGGATCCGGCCGTGCCGAGCCGGGCAGCGGCGAGGTCCCACGTGGCGACCTTGTCGTCGACGTCGGCCGACGTGGGAGCCGCGTGCGCCGAGCCGGCCAGGCCCGTCACCACGAGTGCTCCCGAGAGTGCGGCGATGGCCAGCGCCCGAGTGGCTGCGCGCCTAGCCATACGTGCAGCCCACCACGGCGCCACCCTCCACGTCGAACGTGAAGCGATCCTCACGCAGGTCCATCGTCAGCGCCTGGGCCTCGCCGTCGACGGTGCCCACGCGGGCGACGAAGCCGTTCTCCTCGGCGAGCGCGGTCGCGTCCTCGGGGCTCAGCTTGTCGGCGACCATCTGGTCGCAGAGTGCGGTCATGTCGGCCGGGCCCGCCCCGACCGCCGCCGAGGCGACCGCCGATGCCGGTTCCGGCGTGGCATCGTCGGACGAACTGCTCGAGCAGGACACGAGAAGCGCGGCAGCGATGAGAGTGCTGGTCGCTGCGGCAACGATCCGGATGTGCGGACGGGCGGTCATGAGGCCTCCATGCTCGACGGTTGGACAAGAGTACGTCGATGATCGCGTCAGGACGGCTGCGCCGGGCCGATCTCGTCACGTCTGCCGCCCAGGGCGCCGCGAAGCTTCGGCAGCGCGAAGGTCCAGTCGTAGATGACGCTCGTCCTGAGGACGACGTCCTGCACGGAGCGGTTCGCCCCGCTGACGATGACCCACAGCAGGCCGAAGGGGAAGGTCGTGCAGAAGAGGGATCGGACCGCAGACCCCCCCCAGCGCATGTGCTCGCCCCTGAAGTTGACCACGCGTAGCCCCATGACCAGATTGCCCAGGGTCCGGCCGGACGTCGCCCAGCACACGGTCCAGTAGAACCAGTTCAGCGCGTAGCCGTACAGGATCATGACGCCGATGGCCGGGACACGGTCCCCTTGGCCGTCCGCCATCGGCGCCGAGGCGGAGGTCGGGTCGATGATGAACGAGAGCATCCAGAGGACGGCAACGGTGCCCAGCACCGTGAGGAAGATCAACGTGACATCGATCCCCGCGGCCACGGTGCGGCTGATGAACCCGGCCCGCTCGCCCTGGATCGCCCACGCGTCGCGCGGCAACGCCTTCAGCGCGTCGTCCTTCGGCGCGCTCGCCTCCGGGTTCTCGCGGTACTCGCGGAACGTCGTCACGCCGGACCTCCCTCGGCATCGTCCACCGGCTCGCCGCCCAGCCGCTCCGTCGAGTCCAGGTCCGACTGCATGCGACCCAGCAGGGACTCGGGCTCACCGGGTGCGTCGACCTTGCGCTGACGGCGCCGGAAGACGACCTTGTCGGCGAGCCGGGCGACCAACTGGTCGGCGCCGACTCCCTGGATGCGCACGGCGTTGACCGCATCGCTCGCCACACCGCCGGTGGACTGGCGGATGATCGCGGGCAGGTCGATCTCGTCGATGACGTAGTGGGCGAGCGGGATGACCGGTACCCGGTCGATGACGGCGTCAATGTCGGCTTCGGCGACGATCGCGTCGATGTCGACGCGGTCGATCACGAGCTGCGTCAGGTCGAGGCCGTCCAGGGCCTGGGTCACGATGCGATTGAGGTCGACCTGCTGAAGCACCAGGTCGGTCAGGTCCAGACGCTCGACGATGGCGTCGGCGATCACCGGGACGAGGCGGTCGAGCGCCTGGTTCACGGAGGTCGTCACCGTGTAGGTGATGGTCTGCTCGACGAGAGACGCCAGCGTGGACGCCGTGTAGGTCGCCATGCCCACGGAGTTGGAGAACACGTCGCGAAGTGCCGTGAGCGGGTTCGGCGGCCCCGACCGGGCGGGGTGCGTCACGAGGATGACCTCCTGACGCGACGCGCCGTACTCGCTGCTCATTGGCACATCATGGCGCACCCGGCGCCGTCGATCAGTCGGACGGCAGCTCGAACGGGCCCGTCTTCGCGACCGGGAAGTAGTCCTGCCCGATGCCGCTGCTTCGCTTCGGGACCATCACGGACCGGAACCACGAGACGATCTCGTCACCGTCCTGGTTCAGGCCCCGGGTCTTCATCCGGATGATGCCCATGTCGGGACGCGACGAGCTCTCGCGCCGGTCCAGGCAGATGCTCTCGGCATAGATGGTGTCGCCGACGTAGACCGGGTGGGTGAGCTTGATGTCGGTCCAGCCGAGGTTCGCCACCGCGTTCTGGCTCATGTCGATGACGGACAGGCCCAGCACGAGGGCGACCGTGAAGCCGGAGTTCACGATGATGCGGCCACCACTGATCGGATTGCTCTGCGCCAGGTGCGCTGTTGAAGTGGTTCTGGTTGGTGTTGCAGGTCAGCAGCGTGAACCAGGTGGAGTCCGCCTCGGAGATGGTGCGCCCGAAGGGGTGCTGGTACACGGTGCCGACCTCGAAATCCTCGAGGAATCGGCCGAGCTGCGCGGGAACGACGTTGGTCATGCTCGCATCCTGCCCCTTTTGCTGCCGATATCGCCCGTCGGGGTGACAATGGAGCGTGACCACCACCCAGCAGACGGGTTCCGTCGGATCGGACACCCCGCAGCCGGCCTCCCTCGAGCGATCCCGCGCGGTCGTGGCCGACGTCGCGGCCAGCATGGGTCAGGTCATCTCCGGCAAACCCGAGGTCATCCGACTGTCCCTCGTGGCCCTCCTCGCGGAGGGCCACCTGCTCATCGAGGACGTGCCCGGGGTCGGGAAGACCATGCTCGCGAAGTCGCTCGCCCGCAGCATCGACTGCACCATGCATCGCATCCAGTTCACCCCCGACCTGCTGCCCGGCGACGTCACCGGCGTGAGCGTCTTCGACCAGCGCACGAGCAGCTTCGAGTTCCGCCCGGGTGCCGTGTTCGCCAACATCGTCCTGGGCGACGAGATCAATCGGGCGTCTCCGAAGACCCAGTCGGCCCTCCTCGAGGCGATGGAGGAGCAGCAGGTCACGGTCGACGGCACCACCTACCCCTGCCCCAGCCGTTCATGGTCATCGCCACCCAGAACCCGGTCGAGATGGAGGGCACCTACCCCCTTCCCGAGGCGCAGCGCGACCGGTTCCTCATGCAGATCCACCTGGGCTACCCCGACCGCACGTCGGAGGTCGCGATGCTGGACGCGCACGAGATGCGCGACCCGCTCGACGACGTGCGCGCCGTTACGGATGCCGCCACGGTGCGCAGCCTGCAACTGGCCACCCGCACCGTCTTCGCATCCGAGGCCGTCAAGCGGTACGTGGTCGACGTCGTCACCTCAACCCGGTCCACCTCGCTTCTGCGGCTGGGGGCCTCCCCGCGCTCGAGCGTGCACCTCCTGCAGGCCGCCAAGGCCCTGAGCCTGCTCGCCGGCCGCGACCACGTGCTGCCCGACGACGTCAAGGCCCTGGCGGTGTCCGTGCTCGCCCACCGCGTGCTGCTGTCGACCGAGGCACACCTCGACCGACGGGCGGCGGGCTCCATCATCGGCGACCTCGTCGCACGCGTCCCCGTGTCCTAGCGGTCGCCCGTGCACACCCTCACCCTGCGAGGTCGGGCGCTCATCGCCGTCGGCGTCGTCGCTGCGGGACTCGGCTGGGGACTCGGCGAGCCCGCCCTGACCGCCGTGGCCGTGCTGCTCATCCTCGTCCCGGTGATCGGCATGGTCATCGTGCGCCGGTCGCGGTTCGTGCTGGGCAGCGCACGCACGGTCGAGCCGACGCGCTTCGCCGTGGGCACCGAGGCCGAGGTCGTCCTCACCATCGAGAACGGGTCGCGCTTCACCAGTGGCGTCATGCTGCTTCAGGACACCGTCCCCGACAACCTCTCCGACTCCGCGCGCGTCCTTCTCGACCGCGTTCCGTCCAAGGCCCAGCGTTCGCAGCGCTACCACGTCACGGGCCTCGAGCGGGGCAAGGCCCGGATCGGACCCCTGACGGTCACCGTGACCGACCCGTTCGGCACCGCCGCCCTCACGCGCTCGTTCACCGCCACGAACCCCGTCGTCGTGACACCACTCATCGTGCCCCTCGACGCGGCCGGCACGTCCATGTCCCCGGGCGGTCGGGGCGAGACCATGCTGCGCTCCATGTCGGCCCGGGGTGACGATGACATCCTGCCGCGTGAGCACCGCGCCGGCGACGACATGCGCCGCATCCACTGGCGTGCCACCGCACGCAGCGGCGACCTCATGGTGCGTCGCGAGGAGCAGTCCTGGCACAGTTCGATCGTCGTCGTCCTTGACAACCGGGAGAGCGCACACGAGGGAACTGGGCTCGACTCCACCTTCGAGTGGGCCGTGTCCGCCAGCGCGAGCATCGCCCTGCACTACCTGCGCAGCGGTTGGCGCGTCACCACCGTGACCACCGACGGGCACCTCCTCGTCGAGACGGGCGGGGCCTCGATCGCCGACACCGACGACGTGCTGCAGGCGTTCTCCGAGGTCAGGCTGGGCCCGCATCCGCTGTCGCCGACGCTGGGCGCGAGCGTCGAGGGAGCCTCGGCGGTGGTGGCCGTGCTTGGCCGCCTCACCGAACATGCCGCCCAGCCACTGGCGCGACCGCTGGCCGGGTTCACCGGCTGCCTGGTCCTCGAGGGCGGCCCCGAGGCCTTCCTCCGGGCGCACGGCTGGCAGACCGCGACCTGGTCGCGCACCACCGCCGTCGCTGAGGCGTGGTCGCTGATCGCACCGACGAGGGCGGGGGCCCGGCCATGACCTCCTGGGCGTACGTCCGCGAGCGCGCCCGCCTGGCGGACACCTCCGTGGCCGCGGTGGCCACGCTGCTCGGGCTGCTGTGCCTCATCCCCCTGTTCGAGGACCTTCGCTGGCTCGCTCCCGCCGTGGTGATGGTCGCGGTCGTCGCCACGCTGGGGGCGGCGAGCCGGGCGATCGCCCTGCCGATACCGCTGATCCCCGTCGTCGAGGTCCTGGGCATCATCGGCACGATCACCGCCATGTTCGCCGCCGAGGAGGCGTGGGCGAGGATCCTGCCCACCTCACCGGCCTGGGACGTCCTGAGGGCTCTCACGAGGGCCGGAATGGTCGATTCGGCGGCCCTGGCGGTGCCCGTCCCCACTGCGCCCCAACTCGTCCTGCTGGCCGTGGGCGGTGCCGGACTGGCGGCCATGAGCATCGACGTCCTCTTCGTCTCGGTGCGCTCCCCGATGCTGGCGGGCATCCCCCTGCTGACGTTGTTCCTCGGCTCGTCGTTCATGCAGTTCGGGCGCTCACCGTGGTGGCTCTTCCCGCCGGCCGCCATCGGCTGGCTGCTCATCCTCGCCGCCGACCAGCGCGACCGCATCCGCGAGTGGGGCGTCCTCGACCCCACGACGCGCATCCGTGGCCTGTCGGCCGCGGCTCGCCGGACCGGCGCCGTCGCCATCGTGCTCGCGATGGTGGCGGCCATCGTCCTGCCCGTGCGCGCCACCACGGCGCTCAAGGGCACCGGTGGCGTGTCGGACACGGGAGGCGGCGTCGCCGCTGCCCGGGTGATCCTCGACCCGCTCGTGTCGATGCGCCGCAACCTCGTCCTCGCCACCGATACCCAGGTGCTGCGGTACGAGACCGGCAATCCTCGTCCCCCGTACCTGAGGGTCACCGCACTGGAGGCCTTCGATGGCGTGACCTGGAGCCCGCGCTCCGATCTGGCCAACGGCAGGAGCGAGGGGATCCCGCTCCCGGGGAACGTCCTCGACCGGCTGGCCGAGCCCAACCCGACCTACTTCGTGCGGGGCGGCACGAGCTTTCGCTACGGGATAACGGTCACCAACCTGGAGAACTCCTACCTGCCGCTCCCCTACCCGATCGCGACCCTCGACGACGTCTCCGGCCTCGCCGACGACTGGACCCTGGACCCGGACACCGGCATCGCGTTCTCCCGCGACGTTCCCGCCACCGGCCTGCAGTACGAGGTAACGGCGATGGACCCCAGCCTGAAGTCCGCAGACCTGCGCAACGCGACCTCGCGAGACGGCAGCCTGTTCCCGCAGCTGGAGGTGCCGCCCGGCATCTCCCCCGAGGTCCGGCGCCTGGCGAACGAGGTCACCGCCGACGCGGCCTCCCCCTACGAGAAGGCGATCGCGCTGCAGAGGTGGTTCACCCGCGACGGGGGCTTCGAGTACAGCACCGATGTGCGCAGCGGTGCGGACGCCGACTACCTGGCGGAGTTCCTGAACGACCGCATCGGCTACTGCGAGCAGTTCGCCTCGTCGATGGCGCTCATGGCCCGCACCCTGGGCATCCCCTCACGCGTCGTCGTCGGCTTCACGCAGGGCAGCAAGGTGGCCGGAGACGTGTGGGAGGTCACGGTGCGCGACGCGCACGCCTGGCCCGAGCTGTGGTTCGACTCGGTCGGCTGGGTGCGCTTCGAGCCCACGCCGCGCTCGGGCGCGACGGTGCAGGCACCTGCCTATGCCCCCGCCCCGAGCGCGATCGACGAATCGACGTCGGACGGCAGCCCTCAGGGCGCTCTCGGCACCGACGAGCGCACCCCCGTGACGGTCGTCGTGGAGGCGAGCCCGCGGCAGCGGCTGTCCGTGGCCCTGGCCATCGTCCTCGGCGTCGGCCTCGCGGTCGTGCTGATCGTCCCGATGGTCCGGCGGTTCGTTCGCCGGCGACGCCGGCTCTTCGCCGGCACCTACGACGGCGTGGTCGCCGGCGCCTGGGCCGATCTGGCCGACACCGCCGTCGACCTCGGCATGCCCTGGTCCGACGCACACACTCCGCGACAGATCGCCCGAAGGCTCGGTGCGGGGATGGCCCCGCCGGCAGCCGCGGCACTGAACCGGCTGCGGGCGCAGGTGGAGCAGTCGCGCTACGCGCGCAGGACTGCCATGAGCGATGCCGATGTCGCGTTGAGCAGGGAGAGATCAGCGGCGGTTCGCGCCGACGTGCGCGCGGTGGTGGCGGACTGGCGCGAGCGGGTGACCTGGCGGACCCGGCTGGCGAGCTACTGCTGGCCGCCCTCGGCGCGGCGGCGCCAACGGTCCTCGAGCCGGTCCATGAATCCCGGGGACTTGCGACTCGGCGGAGCGGACGGACTGGTCGGTGCGGCCTCGTCGACCGGGCGGACCTTGAAGGACGAGTAGATCATCACGGAGCCGAGCAGCATGACGATGAAGCCCAGGACGCCGAGGGCGATGATCGTGGTGGCGACACCGGCGATGAGCAGCCCGAGCCCGGCAAGGACACCGAGCACCCCGAGCGCCGCGCGGCCGCGGGCGGCGCGCGCACCGGGCGCCGAGCGCAGGCTCGTGGCGAACTTCGGATCCTCCGCGTAGAGGGCCTTTTCCATCTGCTCGAGCAAGCGCTGCTCATGCTCAGAGAGAGGCACGAGGGACCCCCTTTCGCCGGGACGAACTTCCCGAAGGAATGCCGGTGCAACTACAGGACGCTCCAAGGATAAGCATGAAACGGGGGGAACGAAACCCGTACCCCCGATTACGCGTGTGTCGGTCCGCCGCGCCGGCGATCGGGATCGACGAGCCGGGCGGGCCGCACGGCGGCCGATCCGTACCGCGCCCGAAGCGCGTCGACCGCGACCTCAGCCTCGCGGCGACCGTGATCGGGCTCGCCGAGGAGCATCTGGTGCGGCGCATCATGGGCATCGATGAGGCCCTCGGCCCGCACGCCGACCAGTCGGATGCGCACGCGCTGAAGCCCCAGGGCGTCGTACATGCCGCGAACCGTGTCATAGATGTCCTTCCCGACATCGGTGGGGCGGGAGAGGGTGCGCGACCGGGTGATGGTGCTGAAGTCGGCGAACCGGACCTTCAGGCAGATGGTGCGCCCCACGTAACCTGCCGCCCTCAGCCGACCGGCCACCTGATCGGCGAGGCGCAGCAGGTGGGCATGGATGATCTCGGGATCGTCGATGTCATGCTCAAAGGTCTCCTCGTTGCCGATGCTCTTCTCGGGCTCATGCGGGCTGACCACGCGGTCATCGCGCCCCCACGACAGCTCGTGCAGGTGACTGCCGGCGGCCTGACCGAGCGCCCGCTGCAGCGTGCCGAGCGGGGTGTTGGCGATGTCGCCCACCGTGCGCAGGCCGAGCCGGGTCAGCTGTTCCTCCGTCTTCTCCCCCACCCCCCACAGGGCGCCGACGGGCAGCGGATGGAGGAAGGCGATGACCTGGTCGGCGGGAACGACGAGCAGCCCGTCGGGCTTGGCCCGGGTGGAGGCCAGCTTGGCGACGAACTTGCTCGAGGCGACGCCGACCGAGCAGGTGATCTGCTGCTCGTCCTCCACGCGGGCGCGGATGAGCTCGGCGATGGCCGTGGGGCTGCCCAGGCGCCGGATCGCCCCGGTGACGTCCAGGAATGCCTCGTCGAGACTGATGGGTTCGACGAGAGGGGTGATGGAGCCGAACAGCGCCATCACCCCCCGGCTGACGTGGGCATAGGCGCGGTGGTCGGGTTCGATGATCACGGCCTGCGGAGCCAGGCGCCGGGCGCGCGACATGGGCATCGCCGAGTGGATACCCAAGGCCCGCGCCTCGTAGGTGGCCGACAGCACCACCCCGCGATTGCCGCCGCCGCCGACGATCACGGGCGCTCCGTGCAGTTCGGGTCGCGTGCGCAGCGATACGGACGCATAGAAGGCGTCCATGTCGACGTGCAGGATCGCGCACCCGGAATCGTCGGAACCGAAGCCGATGCGGCCCTTCTGCCGGCGCACCTGACCGCGACTCATGTGGTCATCCTCCACCCGTACGTGAGGGTCATCGCCAGCTACCAGCCACTGCTGCCCGGGCTGCTGTGCCACAGCTTGGCCGGAGCGGACGTCCCGAAGGGCGGGAGCGACCCGGGAGAGGGGGGTCGGCCCGGGTCGGCACCCGCCGGCTTGATGTCCGCATATGGCGACTGGCGGAATCCGCTCGCATGCACCAGCACCCGGCGCCGAGCGGGGGCGATGTCCGCCGCGTCGTCGCGGGGGGCGGTGACGAGCGCCTCCACCGCCGTGATGCCGTCCTCGAGCCAGGCCCGCCGCACCGCACCGAGCTCCCAGCAGCCGGTGGCCCGGATCGAGATCCCCCGGGGGCCGGTGCGCCGGATCTCGCCGCGGACCAGCAGCAGCCAGGAGGCGAACACCGTGCCGGCGAACGGGCCCTGGGCATCGTCGAAGAAGGTGGCATCGACCGGCCCGGTGGCATCGTCGAGGGTGAGGAAGATGACGCGTCGTCCGCTTCGTACCGGCGGAGTCTGGGTGGCCACCTTGACTCCCGCGACGAAGACCTCGCTGCGCGAGCGCTGCTTCAGCAGGTCACGGGAGGACACGACGCGCATCCCCCCGCGGGACAGGTCGGCCAGCATCCCCGCATAGAAGTCGACGACGTGACGGCTCACGTCCATGCCCAGGACCTCGAGCTCGGCGCTGACCCGCTCGGCGGACGTCATCTCCGGCAGCCCGGAGGCCGCGATGGCGGCCGGGTCGTCGGACAGCGCGTCGTACAGGCCGAGAGTGAGCTGCGCATGCCCCGCGCGATGGGATCCGCGCGGCTTCCCCGAGAGGTAGCGGTCGAGATCGGCGATCTGCAGCAGCAGGTCGCGGCGCGTCATCCCGCCTCGATGCCGGACCCGCGGCGGGATGTCCAGGGAGTACATCCGATCGAAGCCGCCGGCGACCACGATGCGCTCGGCTGTGGGCCGGGACATCCCGCTGCGCTGCCAGGCATCCGACAGCGATGCGTAGGGCTGGCCGGCGATGATGCTCGCGACCTCGGCCTCGCTGATGCCCTTGACATCGGTGAACGGGACCCTGATGCCCTCGCGCGCACGACCCTCGGGGTCGTGCGGAGCGGTCTCTACGCGATAGGTGTCCGACGATGCGTTGATATCCAGGCCGAGCACCGCGACATCGCGATTGCGCGCATCGTCGAGGATCAGCCGCTTGGGATACATGCCGGGGTCGTGGGTGAGGACGCCCGAGTAGAACGCCGCCGGATGATGCGTCTTCAGCCAGGCGGACTGGTAGGTCGGCAGGGCGAAGGCCGCCGCATGCGCCTTGCAGAACCCGAAGGAGGCGAAGGCCCGAAGCACGTCCCAGACCCGCTCCACCGTGGGCAGGTCGTAGCCGCGCTGCAGTGCGGCCGGGTAGAACCACGCCCGCACGTCGTCCTGCCCGTCGATCGAGCCGAGGGTGCGCCTGGTCTCGTCGGCCTCGGCCAGTGAGCAGCCGGTCATCGTCGCGACGATGCGCAGCACCTGCTCGTGGAAGACGACCACTCCGTAGGTCTCCTCCAGCGCCGGGCGCAGGTCATCGTGCACGTACACCGGCTCGTTCCAGCCCTGGCGGGCCCGCAGGAACGGCGCGACCATGTCGGACTTGACCGGACCGGGACGAAACAGCGAGATGTCGATGATGAGGTCGCCGAAGGTCTCGGGCGCGAACTTGCCGATGAGCTCACGCTGACCGGGCGACTCGATCTGGAAGCAGCCCAGGGTCTGCGAGGTGCGGATGAGCGCGAACGTGTCGGGGTCGTCGAGGTCATGGTCGTCGAGGTCGACGCGCTCCCCGGTCGTGCGCTCGATCTCGTCGAGCGCATGCGCCATCGACGACTGCATGCGCACGCCGAGGACGTCGAGCTTCAACAGGCCCATCTCCTCGACGTCGTCCTTGTCGAAGTGGCTCATCGCGAAGCCGGCCGCGCTGCGCTCGATCGGCGTGCGGTCGAGCAGCGTGGCATCGGACAGCAGCACTCCGCACGGGTGCAGCGCGACATGCCGCGGCAGTCCGTCGAGCCGCTCGACGAGGTCGAGGAAGTCATCGAGCTGCCCGCTGGCGGCCAGTCGGCCGAAGCCGGACGTGCGCAGCTCGGGCAGGTCGGCCAGGGCACTTCGGGCATCACGCGCGCGGATGTGCGGGAACGACTTGGCAAAGGCATCGATATCGCCCGCCGGCATGCCGAGGGCGCCGCCGACGTCGCGCACCGCATGCCGCACGCGGTAGGTCTCCATCATCGACACGCACGCGGTGCGCTCGGCCCCGAACCGGTCGAAGATCCACTGGTAGATCTCCTCCCGCCGGGCCGACTCCACATCGATGTCGATGTCGGGCAGGGCGCGACGCAGCGGCGACAGGAACCGCTCCATGAGCAGGCCGTGCCGGATCGGCTCGACCCCGGAGATGCCGAGGAGGTGGTTGACGAGGCTGCCCGCGCCCGAGCCTCGAGCGGCGACCCGCACCCCCCTGCCCTTGATCAGCTCGACGACCTCGGCGACGGTGAGGAAGTAGCCGGAGAAGCCCAGGTGCGTGATGGTGCGCATCTCGTCGGCCAGCCGGTCCTGCGCGAGCCTTCGGTCGTCGGCACGGGGATAGCGCCGCGGGATGGCGATCTCGCACCGCTGCCGCAGCAGGGCATCGGCCTCGGCGTTCGCCGACTCGGGCGCCACCGGTCGGCCGAGGAGGACGTCGAGCTCCGGCACGAAGACCTCCCCGATGCCGAGGTCGGCTTCGGGGTCCAGGACGCAGTGCTCGGCCAGCCGCTGGGTGTCGGCGAGCAGGCGCCGGGCATCGGCCTCCCCCGCCGCCCGGGTGATCTCCTCGGCGATCTGGCCCATCTGCTGGGCGTCCTTGACGAAGGCCTCACCGTTGTGCGGCTCCATGTGCCGGGAATCCAGCGGCACCAGCCGGCGGGCCGCGTCCAGCACGTCGGCCACGCGGGCATCGGCCGGCTGGAGGTAGCGCGCGGCGTTCGTGAGCACCACCGGCAGCTGCTGGCCTCGTGCCCAGCCGAGCAGGGCGGCCGCCGTGGCAGTGGCATGGCGATGCCGGCCAGCCGTGCGGTGCGAGGTGACGGCAACCCCCAGCCGGCGGCCGAAGATGACCCGCCAGGGCCGGGCGGCCGCCTC
This sequence comes from Actinomycetota bacterium, assembly GCA_016717115.1. GTDB lineage: Bacteria > Actinomycetota > Actinomycetes > S36-B12 > S36-B12 > UBA10649. The sequence goes on along the minus strand of JADKGE010000008.1, from coordinate 180,208 downwards.
GGCCCGGTGCGCGCGCTGCGTGGCGATCAGCCGGCCGACCTCGGAGTCTGCGGTCAGCAGCGCGACCACTCCCTCACTGTGCTGGCGAAGCGCGGCCCAGGTCAGCCACGGCTGACCCCGCTCGGTGTGGTCGCCCATATGCGCGGCGGACACGAGCCGGCACAGCGATGCCCAGCCCTGAGCATCCGCCGCGAGCAGGAGCACCCGAGGCCGGGACTCGTCGACCCAGGTGCCGCCACGAGCGGGCGACCGACGCGCGATAGCGGGACCGGGGGCCGTCATCGTCGGAGTGGTCTCCTCCATGGCGAGATCGACACCGAGCACCGGCGCGATCCCCGCCCTGCGGCAGGCAAGCGCCCACTGCACCGCGCCGTACAGGCCGTCGCGATCGGTCAGGCCCATGATCGACTGGCCGAGCTCGGCGGCCCGGTCGGCCAGCGCCTGCGGAGTGGCGGTGCCGTACTGCAGGGAGTAGCCGGAGGCGACATGCAGGTGGCTGAAGGTCATGAGGAGTCCAAGGAATGTCCGAAGAGAAGGGATGCGGCGCGATCGGATGCTCCGACAGATGCGGCGGACTAGCCGACGTGCAGCAGGACACTGGCCAAGGACGACTGATGGGGAACGCCGAGGTAGTGGGCGACCCGTGCGACGAAGGCGTCGGCGTCGCGGACGAGATCGTCGGCCTCCCGGTGGGACACGCATTCCAGCCCCGCCTCCGCAGCGGCCCGCTTGCTCGCACCGGCGGCGAAGAAGGCCGCCCACTCGGTGAACTCGGCAGCGGCCTGGGGCAGGACCACCCAGACACTGCGCACGCGGGCTCTCTTCGACGCCGGTCGGTCCTGGGCCGCGAGAACGGCAGCGGCCGCGCGCAGGGCGGCCAGGTGCGCGGCGGCGTACCGCTCGCCCGAGGTGGTCGCCATGCTGGCCTCGGCCAGGCTGCGACGGGCGGACACGAGCAGATCATCCGCCGAGCGGGTGAGGACGGTCCGTCGGGACACGGCCATGGGATGCCTCCTTCTCGTCGATCTAGTCGATGACCCGCTCCAGCCCCCAGTGCCGTCGATGGCCGCTGGAGATCCGGTACAGGTCGTACACACCGGAGGTCCCGGTGCGGGATGTCGCCTCGACCCGCCAGACATGTCGCTGGCCGCATCCCCGGTCGACCCACCAGGGCAGTGCCTCGACCCAACTCGCCAGGACGGCGTGCACGGCATACCGCCGGCCCCGCCAGCGGAACGCCGCCGGTTCCCCGGCACCGTCCTGCACCATCTCGACCGGCTCCCCCGAGCCGCCCGGACCCTCGATGCGGTACCGGTGGTTCACCGCGTCCTGCCCGCTTCTCCTCGCGACCACCACTGGGCGCCTCGGCCGCCGGGACCGGGGTCGAGGCGGCCCCGACGGCCGAGGTGTGGCCCAAAGCCCAGCCGCGAATCCGGGCCTTGAGATCGGCGTTCGAACACCTGTTCGAACACATGGACACGGTAAACCCGACCCCCGACACCCGTCAACCCCCACCCGTCAACCCCCACTGCCCCCGCCCCCAAGCCCCGCCGAGTGGTGAGTTGTCGGGGTCGAAACGTCCGTTTCGACCCCGACAACTCACCACTCGGCGGGGGGTCTGGCAGGATCCCCGTGTCCGATCCCCTTGGTCTGCTTCATCCGATCGTCCGCTCTGCGCTGCAACGCCACGGCGTCCTCTACGAGGTGCTGGCCTGCGATCCCGACCTGGCCGATACCGCCGCCTTCTGCGAGCACTACGGCTTCGCCCTCGAGCAGGCCGCGAACACGATCGTCGTCGCCTCCAAGAAGGTCGATCCGCCGAAGTACGCCGTCTGCGTCGTCCTGGGCACGACCCGCCTGGACGTCAACACCAAGGTCAGCGAGCTGCTGGGCGTCAAGCGACTCTCCTTCGCCGACCAGGAGACCACCATGAGCCTCACGGGCATGCTCATCGGCGGCGTGACCCCCTTCGGCATCGATGCCCTGCCGGTCTACGTCGACCGCGCCGTCACGGACCAGGGTCAGGTCGTCATGGGCGGCGGCAACCGGTCCAGCAAGCTCCTGATCGATCCCCGAGAGCTCGTCAAGCTGCCCACCGCCTCGATCGTCGGCGACCTGGCCCGGCCCAGCTAGCGCCACCTCGGCGCGTTCCTGTACCGACAGATCGTCGGCACATCAGCCCTACCGGCGCGGATCGGGGCCATGATGGATGCGTGGCGGGGCACGAGGAAGAGATGGGCCGGACTGCGGAGAACCACTCCTGGCAGGCCTACCGCTCCATCGCCGACGACACCGCCACGGCCACCATCGAGACCGACCTCGAGGGCGTCATCCGATGGGTCTCGCCGTCGGTCACCTCCCTGCTCGGCTGGACCCCCGACGACCTCCGAGGAACCCACCTCGCGAGCCTCGCGCATCCGCTGGACTCCGATCGAGTCGCTGACCTCCAGCGATCGGTCGCTGCCGACGACCAGCCCAACGCGGATGTGCCCTGCATGGTGCGCACGGCCGCGGGCGGCTACCGGGCCATCACCCTGCAGGCGCGCCTGCAGCACGACGCGGACCTGCGTCCGGTCGGCGTCCTCACCACCGTGCGCGACACCCAGAACCGCGATGCCGCGCTGCGCGCCCTGGCCACCCTCAGCGCGGCCAACCGCACCCTCGTGCGCACCAAGGACGAAGCCGCCCTGCTGCAGCGGATGTGCGACACCATCGTCGACACGGGCCGCTAGCACTTCGCCTGGTACGGCCGACCCGTCGACGACGAGGAGAAGAGCGTCGTGCCCGTCGTCGTCGCTGGAGAGCACCAGGGCTACCTCGACGAGATCCGCATCTCGTGGGGCGACGGACCCCTCGGCCGCGGCCCCACCGGACGATGCCTGCGCACGGGCACGACCCAGGTGGCCCACGACTTCACCCCCGACCCCGACTACAAGCCCTGGCTGGCCGCAGCCAACAAGAGGGGCTTCCAGTGCTCCATCTCGCTGCCCGTCCGCGTCGACGACACGATCGACGGAGCCCTCATGGTCTATGCCACGGAGCACGGCGCCTTCGATGACCTGGCACGGAACCTGCTCGAGGATCTCGCCGCCGACCTGGGCTACGGCATCGGCAGGCTGCGCACCGTGGCCGACCTCGTTCGGGCGACCGACGAGGCGCAGGCGCAGCGCGAACGACTGCAGGCCACCTTCGACAGCCAGTTCGACCCCTTCATCCTGCTCGAGGCGGTACGCGACGACGACGGCACACTGGTCGACCTGCGGTACGTCGAGGCCAACGCCGCTGCGGTCGCCTACAACGGGCTGCCCCGCGAGAAACTCATCGGCACCCGCCTCCTCGACCTCTACCCGGGGCAGCTCGAGAACGGGCCGCTGAAGCTCTACTTCACCGCCATCGAGACCAGTGTGCCGGTCATCCTCGACGACTATCGCTACGGCAACGAGCGGCTCGCGAGCGATCGGCACTACGATATTCGCGCGATGAGGAGCGGCGACGGCATCGCGCTCACCTGGCGTGACGTGACGGACCGGCACCTGTCCAGCCAGCGCCTCGCCGAGAGCCAGCGGCGCTACCGGCTGCTGGCCGAGAACTCCTCGGATGTCGTCATCCTGAGCGACCGGGGCATGAACCTGAACTGGGTGTCCCCATCGGCGCGCCAGGCCTTCGGTCTGGATCCCGCGCTGATGGTCGGGCACGGAGCCGATGAGTTCATCCATCCCGACGACCTGCCCGGCCTCCGCTCGGCCGTCGTCCGAAGCGACGCGGACGGCCAGCCGGCCCGAGTGCGGTATCGATGGCGGTGTGCCGACGGAGGCTACCGATGGGTGGAGGCCGCGGGGCGCCCGATCGACGACGACGGAACCGGACAGCCCGGACGCGTCGTCGGCCTGCGCGACATCGACGCGCAAGTGCGGGCCGAGCACGATCTCGCGACTCGCGAGGAGCACTACCGCCTGCTGGCGGAGAACGCGTCCGACGTCGTGTGGCAGATCTCACCCGATGGCGGCCTCGCCTGGACGTCGCCTTCGGTGACGCAGATCCTCGGGTGGCGCCCCGAGCAGATCCTCGGCCAGCCGGCGATGGACCTCATCCACGCGGACGACCGGGTACGCGCCATCGCCAACCGAGAAGACCTCATCGCCGGGCGCTCGCACGAGGGTGGCGGGGAGTTCCGCCTCCGGCGCGCCGATGGGTCCAGCCGCTGGATGTCCTTGAGCGTACGGCCGGTGCCGACCCCGACCGGTGTGGTCCGGATCGTGGCCCTGCGGGACATCGACGACGAGGTGGCCGCCCGGCAGCGCCTCGAGTTCTCCCTGGAGCACGACCTCGCTACCGGGCTGGAGACCCGTCGGGTCCTGCTCACGAGGATCGAGTTCCACGCCTACCACCTGCGCCGCGGGCACGAGATCGGAGCGCTCTGCGTCGGCATCGACTCGCTCTCCCAGGTGAACGAGGCCCTCACCCACGCCGCGGGCGACCTGGTGATGACGACGGTCGCGGCCCGGGTCGCCGCGGCCGCAACGCGGCCCGACCTCGTCGGCCGGGGCTCGGGCGACGAGTTCCTCGTCATCCTCCCGGACCTCGACAGCGGCTCGGACGCCGCTGAGGAGGCAGAGCGGATTCGACTGGCCGTCCAAGGACCCATGCACATCGCCGGCGAGCAGATCTCCCCGACCGTCAGTATCGGCATCGCCACCGGCGGGCGCGACGTCGACGCCGAGCAACTGCTGCGCGATGCCAGCCTGGCGATGCGGAAGGCGAAGAACAACGGCCGTGACCGATGGGAGTTCGCCGACCCGGGACTGGCGGTCGAGGCGCAGCGCCGGTTGTCGGTCGAGAACGAGATCCGCCGGGGGCTGCGCGAGGGGCAGTTCGTGCCCTGGTTCCAGCCCCTCGTGTCACTGGGCGAGGATGACGTGGTCGGCTACGAGTCCCTCATCCGCTGGGTGCGGGAGGGCGACGTGCTGCTGCCTGCCGACTTCCTGCCGATCGCGGAGCGCAGTTCCCTCATCAACGAGATCGATGCGGTGGCGCTGAGCCAATCGCTGGCCGTGCTGGCCCGGCTCCCGGAGCCGTTGTTCGTCGCCGTGAACGTGACCGCCTCGACTCTCACTCGCATGCCGTACGCCGACATGGTCCTCGCGGCCCTGGCCGAGTCCGGTGCCGATCCGCGGCGACTGCACCTCGAGATCACCGAGACGATGCTCCTGAACCTGACCCGCACGATTCCCGAGGCCATGCGCCGCCTCGCCGACATCGGGATCCGCTGGTATGTCGACGACTTCGGGACGGGGTACTCCTCGATCAGCCACCTGCGCGACCTGCCGGTGGCCGGCCTGAAGCTCGACCTCTCGTTCACCCGCGGCATCGGAGCGGGTGACCGCACGTCCATGCAGCTGGCCGGGGCGCTGATCGGCTTGGCCAACGGACTGTCCCTCGACACGGTGGCCGAGGGGGTCGAGACGCAGGCGGAGGCCGACTACCTGCGCACCCTCGGCTGGCGGCATGCCCAGGGCTGGCTGTACGGCAAGGCGCAGCCCCTCCCCCTCCCGGACCCAGCCCCTGCCCCAGCCCCTGCCGAGCGGTGAGTTGTCGGGGTTCCGGAGGCCTCCGGAACCCCGACAACTCACCGCTCGGCAGGGGGATCTGCGCCCGATCGTGCTACACCTGAGGCATGTTCCTCACCTTCATCGGTGCCACCGGCACCGTCACGGGTTCGAAGACGCTCGTCGAGGCCGGAGGCGGCCGGTTCCTCCTCGACTGCGGCCTGTTCCAGGGTCCCCGCGACATCAGGGCGCACAACTGGGAGCCGTTCCCCGTGCCGCCCGGTGACCTCGCCAGCACGATCCTCAGCCACGCGCACCTCGATCACTGCGGCTACCTCCCCGCCCTCGAGCGAGCGGGCTTCACCGGCCCCGTCTACTGCTCTCCCAACACGGCCGAGCTGGTGCCGATCATCCTGCGCGACAGCGCCCGGCTGCAGGAGGAGGACACCGCCTTCGCCAGGAAGAAGGGCTTCTCGCGCCACGCGCAGCCACGGCCGCTGTACGGCGCCGCGGACGCCGAGCGGGCCATCGCCCTGCTCGCTCCCGTCGAGTTCGGCGCCGACTTCCATCCAGCCGCCGGCGTCACGGCGCACCTCGATCCCGGCGGTCACATCCTCGGCTCGTCCATCACGACCATCACGGACGACGCCACCGGCCGCTGCGTGGTGTTCAGCGGCGACCTCGGCCGCGGCAACCACCCCCTCCTTCGTCCACCGGCTCCCCCGAGCAGCGCGAACGCCATCGTCGTGGAGTCGACCTACGGCGATCGTGAGCACGAGGACGTCGAGCAGCAGATTGACGCGATGGCCGCCGCGATCACCCGAACGCTGAAACGCGGTGGCAGCGTCGTGATCCCCGCCTTCGCCGTCGACCGCACGGAAGTCCTGCTCAAGGCGTTGCGCTCCCTGCAGGACCAGCAGCGCATCCCCGTCGCACCCATCCACGTCGACAGCCCGATGGCCCTGGCGGGGCTGCACGTGTACCGGCAGGCGATCGCCGACGCCGACCCGGAGATCAACTCGGCCACCGTGGCAGAGGGTGCCGACGCGATCTGGCTGCCCAACGTCCACGAGGCCACGACTCCCGAGCAGTCGATGGCACTCGACCGCGGAGGGGCCAGGATCATCGTCTCCGCGTCGGGCATGGGCAGCGGCGGACGCGTCACGCACCACCTCAAGGCGCTGCTGCCCGACCGGGACAACACGGTGCTACTGGTGGGGTACCAGGCGGTCGGCACCCCGGGACGCATGCTCGCCGACGGTGCCCACGAGATCAAGATCCACGGGCAGTACGTGGCCGTGCGTGCCGAGGTCGTGCAGATCGAGGCGTTCTCCGTCCACGCGGATGCCAGCGAGCTGATCGACTGGCTGAGGTCCAGCCGCACCAAGCCCACCCAGGTCTTCGTCAACCACGGTGAGCCCGAGGCGTCTCATGCCCTCGCCAATCGCATCCGCCAGGAGTGGGACGTTGCCGTCATCGTTCCGCAGGCCGGAGAACGCATCTATGTGTAGCCGGCGCCGTGCCTGACACCGACGATCCGTTCATCGACGCGCTGGTCCGCTCGCTCTCCGCCGATCCGGATGTCGTCGGCCTCGTGCTCGCCGGATCGTCGGCCGAGACGGAGAGACGCGATCAGTGGTCCGACCACGACTTCCTGCTCATCACCGAGGACGGCACTCCGGAGGGATACCGCACTGACCTCTCGTGGCTGCCTCAGGCCGAGGACATCGCCTACTGGTTCCGCGAGACCCCCCACGGGTTGAAGGTCCTCTACCGAACCGGCCTGCTGGTCGAGTTCGCGGCGTTCGACCGGGCCGAGTTCGCCGGCTGCGCACTGAACCACTACCGGGTCGCCATCGACCGCGGCGGCATCGCGGACGTCGCCGCACAGGTCCGCGGGCGCAGCATGGCTCCGCGCACGGTCGACCGGTTCGTCGAGTTCCGCAACCTGCTGAGCCTGCTGTATATCGCCAACGGGCGGGCCCGTCGCGGAGAACGGCTCAGTGCCAATGTGTTCGTACGCACCTACGCGGTCGACCACCTGCTGCGCCTGGCCCGCGACCTGATGCCGGAGGACAGGCTCGCCCGGCTGGACGCGCTCGACGTCTGGCGACGCTTCGAGACCGCCGACCCCGTCCTTAGCGCGGACATCGACGCCGCACTGACGCTGCCCGTCGAGGCGGCGGCGAAGGCGCTCCTCGACGTCGCCGATCAGTGGCTCCTCGACCACTGGCCCGAGTACCCGCGGGACGAGACCTACGTGATCCGCGATCTGCTCGGCTGGTGACCGCCGCGAGCGGCCTACTCCCCGCGGTCGGGAGGCGCGGCCGGGCCGACGTTGTCGGCCAGCCACTCGATGAGTGGCCGGATGGCCCGCCAGTCGGCGCGCACCGTCGTGAACGCCTTCCGCGTGCTGACCCATGGCTCGACCGGATAGGAGCGGCTCACGATGAGCATCCGGTTGCGCAGCAGGTCGATGCGGGGATGGTCGAGCTCGTAGCCCTTGGGCCGGGTCTTGAGGGGCCGCCCGTCGATCTCGAATCGCTTGGCCAGGGCGGCCAGGATTCGCTCGAGCTCGGCGCCGATGGGTCCGTCGACGGACTCCCGGTAGCGCGCGACCTGCTGGCCCTCGGGGGCGTACCAGCCCCCGCCCACCATCAGGCCCGATGCCGACACCTGGGCGTAGTAGGCGATCGCATCCTCGACCGGGATGTAGCCGCCCTGGGAGTCCTTGATGGGCGTCTTGTCCTTGCTGAAGCGCGCGTCGCGGTAGGGCCGGAACACGTGCGGGTCGTCGCCGAACTCGGCGCGCAGCTCGTCAAGGAGATCCACGAGCGGCTCGCGGACGAACCGCGTGTAGTCGGCCTTGTGCTCGTTCCACCACGGCCGGGTGTTGTTATCGGCGAGGGCGTCGTAGAAGTCGAACGCGGCCAGGGGGAATCCCTCGAACTTCGCCATGACGTGGTCCGCGTCAGGAGCCGAAGAACTGACGCGACCTGGCCGAGTACAGCAGGGCCAGCACGATGAGGCCGAGCACGATCTGGACGACCAGGGTCAGCCAGAGTCCCGGAGCGATGACGAGCATCCAGATCGCGCTGCCGACGGACAGCACCGTGACCAGGGCCACGATGAACCTCGCCATCCGGCTCCCGTTGGCGATGCCCTTCGCGATCAGCAGGTAGATCAGGCCGAGCGCGATCGTCACGAGGGCGGCCACCAGGGGCACGTCGGTGTTGTCCGCCTCGGTGAACAGGCGCATGAACCCCGCGAACACGATGAACGCGCCGGTGAGCAGGATGACGACGAACACCAGCGTCACGCCGAACGGACGCGATCCCTTTTCCACCATGCGTGTCCTCCTCGAGGGCTCCATCGGCGACGCTCGCCGGTCGTCACCTTAGCCGGACGTAGCTGCGGTCGAGGTCGGACACCGACGTCACCCCGAGCAACTGCATCGTCGTGCGGATCTCCTTGTCCAGGATGCTCACGACCCGGCGCACGCCGTCCTCACCACCCGCCATGAGCCCGTAGAGGTAGGCCCGGCCGATGAGCGTGTCCGTGGTACCGAGCGCCAGGGCCGCGACGATGTCCTGACTGCTCGTGATGCCGCCGTCGATGTACACTTCGAGGCGATCACCGACTTCGTCGACCACCGTGGGCAGGATCTCCAGAGGCACGTTGCCCTTGTCGATCTGCCGGCCGCCGTGGTTCGACAAGATCACGGCATCGACGCCCAGCTCCGCGGCGAGAACCGCATCCTCCACGGACTGAACGCCCTTGAGCATCAGGCGGCCCGGCCAGATGCCGCGCAGCCACGAGATGTCGTCGGGTCCGATGCCCGGGTCGAACACCTTCGTCAGCAGGTCGCCGACCGTGCCGCCCGTCGAGGTGAGCGAAGCGAACTCCAGCGGTCGCGTGGTGAGCAGGTTGCCCCACCAGCGCGGGTACAGGGCCATCTGCGCGAGCGTGCTGACGCTGAGCTGCGGCGGGATCGTCAGCCCGTTGCGGATGTCACGCAGGCGAATGCCCCCCACGGCGGTGTCGACCGTGAGGATGAGAGTGTCGTATCCCGACTGCTCGGCGCGCTGGACGAGGGCCTCGGCTGAGACATGGTCGCGGGAGACGTAGAGCTGGAACCATCGCCGCGTGCCGGGGGTGGCCGCGGCCAGGTCCTCGACCGAGGTCGTGCCGAGCGTGGAGAGCGCGAACGGGATGCCAGCCTCGCCCGCGACGGCGGAGACGGCCGGCTCACCCCGATAGTGCATCATCCGGGTGAATCCCGTGGGGCCGAACGCGAACGGCAGGGCAGAGCGCTCACCCAGCATGACGACCGACGGGTCGACGTCGGCGACGTTGCGCAGGACGCGTGGCGTGAACTCGACGCGGGCGTAGGCCTTGCGCGACCGACTGAGGGTCTGCTCCGAGCCGGCCGCCCCATCCGTGTAGTCGAAGACCGATCTCGGGACGCGTCGACGGGCCATCGCCCGAACATCGCCGATGCTCGCGCACCGCTCCAGCCTGGCCTGCAGGCGCGACAGGCTCGGGTCGCGCCGCCCGATCAGCGGGAGGATCTCGCTGGGTCGGGGCAGCCTGCGCTCGGTCACGGTGACTCCTTCAGTCGAGCGGCGAAGTCCAGCCATGGCTGACGGGACCCGATCGGTTCGAACGTGCGGATCTCGGGCATCCGTGCGATGGCCGCGCGGGCGTCGGCGAGGTCGGCCACGACGCCCCTCGTGCGCCATTGCACGACGGCGTTGCCCAGTGCCGTCGCCTCGACGGGACCGGCGACGACGCGCTTGCCGGTTGCGTCGGCGAGCCACTGCATCACGAGAGCCATCCTGCTCGCGCCGCCGACGACGTGGATGACGGGTCGATGCGTGCCGAGCAGCGTCTCGATCTCGTCGGCGCGGGTCGCCAGACGGGCCACGAGGGACTCCAGGATCGTGCGCACGACGGCACCCTTCGTTCCCGTCCACGAGCCCACCACGTGGGGCTCGATCGTGCGTGGCGACTGGCCCGGCCGGGCGAGCGCCGGGTGATCCACGTCGAGGATGGCGGCGAATGCGGGTGCCCGCTCGGCCTCGGACAACAGGTCGGGCACCGACGGGTCGACGCCGTCCTCCAGCGCCCAGGCGCGGCGACACTCCTCGAGCAGCCACATCCCGCACAGTTGCGCAGGAGCGAACGGTGCCGTCGACGCCGAGTTCGTGCGTGACGTTGAGGCGCCGGGATTCGTCCGTGGGGGTGACGCCCGTTGCCTCGGCGCCGATGAGGGCCCACGTGCCGAGCGACAGAATGAGCGCGCTGTCGCGATCGGCGACGGGCGTGCCGACGAACGCACTGGCGGTGTCGTGGGTCGCGACACCGATCAGCGGCAGGCCGTTGAGCCGGGGATCGACCGCCGTGCCCCGGATCGACCCTGGATCGTCGGGCACGAGGAACGACGAGGCCGGCACGCCAAGGGCGGAGAGGACCGTCGACGACCACCGCCGCGTGCGCACGTCGACCATCGCGGTGGTCGAGGCGTTGGTGATGTCCGTCGCCATCACACCGGTGGCCCAGTAGGAGAGCAGGTCGGGCACCAGGAGGAACGTGGCGCCCTCGACGATCCGCTGTGGGTCGTCGGCCGCCACCTGGTAGGCCGTGTTGATGAGAATGTCCTGGATGCCGGTGATCGCGTAGAGATCAGGCCAGGGCAAGGCGCCGAGCAGAGTGCCCCGACCCCGCTCGTTGCGGGGGTCACGATAGGCGCGCACCGGGCCGACGAGGCGCCCGTCGCGAAGCACGCCGTAGTCGACGGCCCATGTGTCCACTCCCCACGCTTCCGCGCCGGCCGCCGCCGCGATGGCAAGTCCGTCGATCATCGACCGGTGCAGGGTCTCGATGTCCCACGTCCACTCGCCGGCGGACTCGCGCAGCGTGTTGGGGAATCGGGCGACCTCGGTGAGCCGCGGCCCGTCGCTGTGGAACTCGGCGAGCACGACGCGGCCGCTGGTCGCCCCGATGTCGACAGCGGCCACCCTCGTCATGGCAGCCTCAGCGGAGGAAGGCGGCGGCGACGCCGGAGTCGACCGGAACGAGGAGGCCCGTCGTTCGGGAGAACTCCTCCGACACCAGGGCCGCCACTGCACTGGCCACATGCTCCGGCAGGACCTCGCGCTTGAGGATGGTGCGCTGCGCGTAGAACTGCCCGAGGTCCTCCTCCTTGACGCCGTACACGGCGGCTCGGTTGGCACCCCAGCCGCTCGCGAAGAGCCCCGAGCCCTGGACGACACCGTCGGGGTTGATCCCGTTGACCCGGATACCGAACTCGCCGAGCTCGACTGCGAGCAGCCGTACCTGATGCGCCTGCGCCGCCTTGGCCGCGCTGTAGGCGATGTTCGAGGGCCCGGCGAAGATGGCGTTCTTGCTGGCGATGTAGACGATGTCGCCGCCCATCCGCTGGGCGATCATCACCCGGGCCGCCTCGCGACTGATGAGGAAGGAGCCGCGCGACATCACGTCGTGCTGGATGTCCCAGTCCTCGACCGTGGTGTCGACCAGGGCCCGGCTCACCGACAGGCCGGCGTTGTTGACCACCAGGTCGACTCCCCCGAAGGCGAGGCACGCCTCCGCCATGAGCGCCCGGATCGCGTCCTCCGACGTGACGTCGGCCTCGATCGCGACCGCCGTGTCCGGTCCACCGAGCTCGGCGGCAAGCGCCGCCGCTCCCTCGAGGTCGCGGTCGGCCACGACCACGCACGCGCCTTCCGCCACCAGCGCCTTCACGGTGGCGCGACCGATACCGCTCGCGCCGCCGGTGACCAGTGCCACGCGCGTGGCCAGCCGCTTGGGCTTGGGCAGCCGCCGGAGCTTCGCCTCCTCGAGCACCCAGTACTCGATGCGGAACTTCTGGCGCTCGTCGATCGGGGCATACGTGGAGACGGACTCGGCGCCGTGCATGACGTTGATGGCGTTGATGTAGAACTCGCCCGCCACTCTCGCGGTCTGCTTGTTCGCGCCGAAGGAGAACATGCCCACACCGGGCACCAGGACGATTGCCGGGTCGGCCCCCCTCATCGGTGGGCTGTCCGGCGTCGCGTATCGCGCGTAGTAGGCGGCGTAGTGCTCGCGGTACTCCACGTGGAGCGCGTGGAGCCGTTCGATCACCTCGTCGATGGGCGCGCTCGGCGGCAGGTCCAGCACCATCGGACGGATCTTGGTGCGAAGGAAGTGGTCGGGACACGAGGTGCCCAGGGCCGCCAGTTCCGGATGGCGCTCGCGGCTGACGAAGTCGAGCACGACGGCGCTGTCGTCGAAGTGCCCCACCATGCGGCGGTCCGCCGACGCGATCCCCCGGACCACCGGCGCGAGGGCCGCGGCACGGGCCTCGACGCTCGTCGTCGGGCAGTGGCTCGTACCCCGCGATGACCTCGCCGAAGGGCTCCCCTGTGCCGTTCTCGGCGAGGAACGCCTCGGCGGACCGGATGATCTCGAGGGAGTTGCTCTCGCACTCCTCACTGGTCGCACCCCAGGCCGTGATGCCATGCCCGCCCAGGATGCAGCCGATCGCCAGGGGGTTCTCGCGCTGGATCTCCGCGATGTCCAGTCCGAGCTGGAAGCCCGGTCGTCGCCACGGCACCCACACGACACGGTCGCCGAAGCACTGCGCCGTCAGGGCCTCACCGTCCGCCGCGGTCGCCAGGGCGATACCCGAGTCCGGATGCAGGTGGTCGACGTGCGCGCACTCGACCAACCCGTGCATGGCGGTGTCGATCGACGGAGCGGCCCCGCCGGTTCCGTGCAGGCAGTAGTCGAAGGCGTGCACCATCTCGTCCTCGCGGTCGACGCCGGGGTACACGCCGACGAGCGCACGCAGCCGGTCCATCCGCAGCACCGACAGGCCGGCCTCGGTGAGGGTCCCGAGGTCTCCTCCCGACCCCTTCACCCACATCAGCTCCACGGGCTCCTGCGTGACGGGGTCGATGGCCGTGCCCTTCGCCGAGGTGTTTCCCCCCGCGAAGTTGGTGTTGCGGCGGTCGGCGCCGAGGCGGTTCGACCGGCCGAGGAGATCTGCGGCGGGTGTCGGGACGGTCATGTCGAATGGATTCCTTGTCTCGATGCGTCGGCGGTCATCGTGGTCAGGCGCCCAGCCGGCCTGGCTCCCGCCTACCCGCTCAGCGGCGATTCGCTCAGCGTATCCGGACGACGCGTCGGCCCTCATCGGCTCGGGGTCGAGTCCGCGCTCGACCCGCTCTTCGGCGAGCAACGGGCGCCTGGTCGACGAGGGGCACCTTGGCCACCGACTCCTGCACGTTGAGGATCGACCGAATCCGACCGGGGTCTTGGGCTCGATGCTGTGGCACTGGGTGAGCATGAAGCCACGCCGGGCTCCAGTCGAATTGAACCCTTCCAATCACGCTGGCGCCGAAAGTACGGTGGGGTGCGGGTCATGTCAGTCGAATTCCAGGATTCCCCCGTCGCCAAATTGACACGTTTCATTTCACCCCTACGATCCATGATGTCCGAAGCAGCGACGGGGGAAGGGCGACTCATGGCAGCGAGCATGAAGGACGTCGCCGCCCGGGCGTCGGTCTCGCTCGGCACCGTGTCCAACGTCCTCAACCACCCCGACCTCGTCGCGACCTCGACCCGCCTGCGCGTCGAGGAAGCCATTCGCGATCTCGGCTTCATCCCGAGTGCCGCCGCCCAGCAGCTTCGGGCCGGCCGGGCGAAGGTCCTGGGCCTGGTCGTTCCCGACATCGCCAACCCCTACTTCATGGAGGTCGCGAGGGGGGTCGAGGATGCCGCCCTCGAGTCCGGGTACGTGGTGATCCTGTGCAACTCCGACGAGCAGGCTGAGCGCGAGGACCGGTACCTCGCCGTGCTCGAGTCCCAGCGCGTCGGCGGAATCCTCATCGCTCCGGTCCGCAAGAGCCTCAAACCGTTGAGCCGCCTGCTGCAGCACGGCGTTGCCGTGACGCTGCTCGGCAACGCCGCGATCAGCCACGATGTGTGCAGCGCCTCCGTCGACGACACCCTCGGCGGCGGCCTGGCCGCCGAGCACGCGATCGAGCTCGGGCACACGCGGCTGGTATGGCTGGCCGGTCCGCGCGACATCCCCCGGGTGTCCGACAGGGAGGCGGGACTCATGAAGGCGGCCCGCAGCGCGAAGGTGCACGTCACCCGGATCGCCGCGGCTCAGATGACCACGGCCGCGGGCGACACCGCCATGGACTCTGCGCTCGCGAACGGACTCGACGCCACCGCACTGCTGTGCGCCAACGACCTCCTGGCACTTGGAGCGATCCGCGCACTGAACCGCGCGGGCCTGAAGGTGCCGGACGACGTCTCCGTCATCGGGTACGACGACATCGAGTTCGCGGCCAGCGCCGCAGTACCGCTGACCTCCGTCCGACAGCCCAAGTACGAACTGGGCTACGCGGCCGCCAAGCTCGTCATCGGCGAGTGCGAGGATCCCGCCACCCATGCGCACCAGCGCGTCCAGTTCCAGCCTCAGCTCATCGTGCGGGCCTCCACCGCCCCATCCCGTCCGCGAACCCGATGAGTACTAGCCTCCACGCATGAGCGAGCAGAGCGAGCAGCAGTCCGTCATCAAGGTGCGCAAGGCACTGGCTCTGCTCGGTGCACGGGGCGAGGTGCGCGCCCTCGACGACAGCGCCCGCACGGCTAAGGAGGCCGCAGACGCCCTCGGCATCGAGGTGGGCCAGATCGCGAGCTCTCTGATCTTCCTGGGCGACGGCGTGCCGGTGCTCGTCATCGCGTCCGGCGGTCACCGTGTCGACACGCTGCAGCTGGCCGCGATCCTCGAGGTCAGCGAGATCACCAAGGCGTCGGCCGATCAAGTGCGCAAGGCGACGGGGTTCGCCATCGGCGGCGTGGCACCGGTGGGCTACCCGCACCCCATGCGCACGATCGTCGACATCGCCCTGAGCCGGTTCGACGAGGTCTGGGCCGCGGGCGGGCATCCGCACTACGTCTTCCCGACGAGCTACGACGAACTGCTGCGCATCACGGCGGGAGAAGCCGCCGAGATCGGCGCCTGAGCCCCGAGGGGGATCAGGCGAGGAGCCGCTCCGTCAGGGTGTCCATCTCGGCCGCGCTGAGCCCCAGTCCGTTGCCGAGGTAGGCCTCCCATCCCCCGTGTGTTGCGGTCATCTGCGCGAGGGCCGCCTCGAGGTAGTCCTCGTCGACGTCGACGAGGCACCTCAGCGCGGCCGCATCGCCGCCGGCCGCGCCGAAGGCGTCGACCACGGGGCCGTACTGGGCCGCGGTGCGGGCGTTGCTCGCCAGGTAGTCGGCCATGACCGCGGTCTCGTCGACGCCCGCCACCATCTGCAGGAGGGCCGCCGCCCAACCGGTGCGGTCCTTGCCCGCCGTGCAGTGGAAGGCGACCGCACCGGAGTCGTGAATCACCGAGGAGACCAGAGCTCGGTAGGCCGCGTTGGCCGACGGGAGCTGGATGAAGTCCCGGTAGGTGTCGATCATGAGGTCCTTGGCCCGACCTCCCCCGATGACCGCATCGATCTCGTCCACCGGGAACCCCCTGCCGCGGCTGTTGCCAAGAGCGGCCACCGCCGTGGCGCCACTGTGGGGAGTGTCGGCAAGAACGTCCGCGATCACCAGCTCGACGTGCAGCGGCAGCGTGTCGGGGCCGCCGACGCGCTCGGCCTCGGTCCGCAGATCGAACACCCGCGCGATACCCAGGGACGTGAGGGCCGCCTGGGCCGCCGCGTCCATCGCGACCAGCTGCCCGGTTCTGAAGAAGGTGCCCGACCGCAGGTCGCGACCACGTCCTGCGTCGAGTCCCCCGGCATCACGGAAGTTGGGCGCGGCTGCGAGGAGCGCTGTGCGCTGGTCCACGGGCAGGTCCGTCAGGCTCGTTGCCGACGACTCCGGGGAATCGGTCACGGTTCAGTATCTCCAGCCCAACCCCGCTGCCCGCGCGTGGGCTTCGACAGGGCCCCGTCAGGGCGACTGCCATGCTTGCGCCGTGGATCCTGTGGGCGCGCTGGTCGCCGGTGTGCTCGCGGGCCTCGCCATCGCGGTGCCCCTCGGCGCCATCGGGGTCCTGCTCATCACCGAGGGCCTTCGCCGTGGGCACGCCTCCGCGGCCGCCGCCGCCTTCGGCGTCGCGACCGTCGACCTCGTGTACGCCACGTTGGCCCTCCTCGCGGGCACTCTCGTGTCGAGTCTGCTGACCGGTCGCGAGACGACCGTGAAGATCGTCGCCGCACTCGTGCTTCTCGCGATCGGACTGCGCGGCATGATCGGGGCGCTGCGCACCGACCCAGCGAAGGACCTCGACGACACCGGTTCCCGCGAGGGCAAGGGCGTGATGGGCGCCTTCTGGCGCTTCTTCGGGCTCACGGCCATCAATCCGCTGACCGCCCTGTACTTCGTCGCTCTCGCTGCCGGCCTTGGTGGACGTATGACGGGACCCGGCAGCGGTCTGCTGTTCGTCACCGGAGTGTTCCTCGGCTCGGTCTCGTGGCAGCTCGTGCTCGGTCTCGGCGGTGCGTTCCTCGGCCCGCGTCTCGGACCGGGCCTGCGTCGCGGTACGGCGGTGTTCGGATACGGCCTCGTCGTCGCGATGGCCGTCGCCTTGGGCGTGAGCGCGTTCGCGACCTAGCCGATCGGGGCAGGCCCCGCGACGTCCGCGGTGTCCCTCACCACTGACGACCCGCTACGACCTCCGCGCCCAGCCAGTCGAGGAACGCAGGGTCACGCAGGCCCACGCAGTCGAGGTCCCAGAACGGCTCGGCGTAGACGAGGGTCCCCGTCATCCACTCCTCGTACCCGGGCAGCAGCACCACCTGGAAGGCGTCGTCCGGGATACGGATCGAGGGCTTGCGGAAGCCGAGCGGCTTGCCGGCCACGAAGCCCAGCCGCCCGTAGTAGGCCGGATCGCCCTCGAGGAACACAGCGGGGAAGCCGGCCTGCGACGCCACCTCGAGCGCATGACGAACGAGAGCACTGCCTACGCCCTGGCCGTGATGCGGCGGATCCACCGCCACCGGCGCCAGCACAGCGACGTCGACGAGCCGGCGGAACGTGTCCAGCCGGCCTCGCGTCAGCATCGCGTGACCGACCGTCCGCCCCTCGACGTCAGCCACCAACGACAGGTGGTCACGTCCGCACGGATGGACGCGCAGGACATCGATGAGGTCGGCGATCACCGGCCCCTCGTCCCCGAACGCCGCCTCCACGAGGCGGCGCACCTGCGCCCGATCCGCGCTGGTCTCGACCCTGAATGTCGGCTTCACGTGGCCATCCTCCCCGGTTCCGCGAGCGCGGACGAGTGATCCCACCACGTCAGCACACGAAGGGCACCCAGGGTCACCCGCCGGCTGGGCTCGCCACCCCGCTCCATGACCAGCCACGTCCTTCCGCCGTGCCGAGGACCGAGCCTCCACCGCCCGTCACGGCCCCGCCGACCGAGCACGATGTCGACCGCGTCCACGCAGCGGGCATCCGGCGCGGCGCCGGATGCCGCCAGGTACTCGAGGGCCCGCAGGATGTCGTAGTACCAGTAGCGCGGGTAGGAGAAGCGCGTCATCGCGTCGCTCACGACCGCGCCGTCGCGGTGGGAACGGAACAGTCGGTGGACGAGGAGGAACTCCCGGCCGGCCGCCTCGGCCGGCGGGACATCCATCCTCTCGCCGCCCGTGTTCGCGCTCCAGGCGTCAAGCCCCTCGAGCACGCTGAGGGTCGTGTGGAAGGACGAGTGAGTGGCCCCCCGGGCCCGCCGACAGTTCCAGCCGCCATCAGCCAGTTGTTGATCCAGCAGGTGATGAACGACAGCGCGCGTGCGAGCGTCGTCGCTCAGCCCGAACGAGGCCACCGTCCTGAGCAGCATGCCAGCGACGCAGGTGTCGGGTGAGTCCGTCGACCACAGGGCGACGGAGCCATCGGCCCGCACCCCGCGCTCGAGGAGCAGGCTGGCAGTGGCTCGCGCACGCGGGTCGTCGCACGGCAGGCCGAGACCGGCAAGGGTCTGCATGCTGTAGAAGGTCGACGTCCACTTCGGGGAGTAGAGGGCACCGGCCCAGAGGCCGTCACTGGTCCGATGCTCGAGGATGCGTCCGCCCCAGCCGTCGTCCGCGACCCGCTGACGAGTCGCACGCCACACCGACTCGGGCTCCGCCAGGACCTCTCGTTCCACCTGCCACGCGATCGACGGGTCCCCGGAACGCAGCCAAGGCACAACGTCCGGCCAGCACACACGTCAATCATCGTCGCTGTCCGCCGTCGAGTCGACACCTGCAGCAGACGTCACACCCGGGCAGCCGTGCGACGCTTGCTGCAGGTCTCGGCGCTGGCGGCTACGAACCCTCGTAGGCGGTTCGAAGCACCTCGATGTCGAGCTTTCCCATCCCCAGCATCGCCTGCATGGCGCGAGCGGCGCCGTCGGGATCCGGGCCGCCGATGTAGCCGAAGAGCGCCTCGGGCACCACCTGCCAGCTGACGCCGAACCGGTCGGTCAGCCAGCCGCATTGGCCACCCTCGCCGCCGCCCTCGGTGAGCCGTTCCCAGAAGTAGTCGACCTCGGCCTGGTCCGCGCACGAGACGGGGAAGGAGATCGCCGGCGTGAAGCGGTACAGCGGGCCGCCGTTGAGGGCGGTGAAGTCCCGCCCGTCGATCTGGAAGGACACGGTCATCACCGTGCCGGCCTCACCGGGAGTGTTCTCCGCGTAGGCAGCGTCACCCAGGATGCGCGAGTTCGGGAAGATCGACACGTAATGCTGCGCGGCCTCGAGGGCCTGATCATCGAACCACAGAAAGGTGCTGATCCCGTTCATGATTCGTCCTCTCGTCGGCCCCGCGCGGCGACAGTACCCGACGGACCCTGCCTCACGAAGCCTCCTGCGCCGCGGCGCTCCTGGTCTTGGCCATCGTCAGCACGACCAGCACGAACAGGACGATGCTCACCGGTGCCCACACGGCACGTTCGGGCACCGAAGGCGTGATGATGTTGACGATCACCGCCAGCCCGCTGTAGATCGTGGTGAGCCAGGCCAGCACCGTGATGACGACCCGTGGGGCGGACCGGAACGGTCCCAGTCCCGCCCGGGCCAGCATCGCCCCCGCCATGACGAGCACGATCAGCGCCGACACCGCGGCGATCCCCCGGCCGACGACGGGCAGCGCGCCGTCGGTGCCCCCTCCCTGGGTGAAGGCTCCCCAGGGAGCACCCAGGGCCACGAGAACCTGGAAGGCGGCCACTGCGGCGAAGATGGCGGCCGCGATTCGTGCGGTGGTCTGGGGGGTCATGGCGACACCCTAGGCGCCACCTCAGTCCGCCATGCGACCCCTGGCCACGAGGTCGTCGACGGTGTCCCGGATGGAGTCGGTCGCCGGGCGGAACGTGACGCCCAGCTCGCGCTGGATCTTGGAAGCGTCGTAGCGGGGCACCCGGCCGAGGTGCGTGCGCAGGTAGGTGCCCGCGCCTGAGGGCTGCGTGTACGACGCCAGCTTGACCACACGCGTTCCGAGGGAGTTGTCCAGGCCCCGAGAGGGCAGCTTCCCGGAGTTCGGCAGACACTCGCGCAGCACGGCTACGACCTGGCGCATGCTCAGCACATCGCCCGCGCAGATGTACCGGCCCGACGCGGCTGGGGTGATCATCGCCCTCACGTGCGCGTCAGCAACGTCACGCACGTCGACGAAGCCCCACGTGAGGTCGAGGATCCCCGGGTACCCACCCTGCTGGAGGTCGACGAAGACCTGCGTGGACTCGTTCGAGGCAGGGCCGATGGCGGGGCCGATGACCAGGAAGGGGTTCACGACGACCAGGTCGAATCCCCGATCGACCGACCGCATGAAGGCCCACGCTTCGCGCTCGGCCTCGGCCTTGGAGAAGTAGTAAGGATTGCGCGACAGCGACGACTTGTCGTTCCAGTCGGCCTCCGTGAGCACGTGGTCACCACCCGGCTCGTCGGTGATGGCCGCCATGGATGACGTGAGCACGACCCGCCTGACGCTGCTCGCTCGAGCGCAGGCCTCAAGTACGTTCAGCGTGCCCTTCACCGCCGGGTCGACAAGATCCCTTTGCGGATCGGCGACGCTCAGGGCGTACGGGCTCGCGGTGTGCATGACGAACGCGGCACCGTCGACGACGGCGTCGAACGCGCCTGCCGTCGTCAGGTCAGCCTCCACGAGCTCAAGGCGGGCGTCGGCCCCCGGCAAGGCCAGCAGGTGCGCGTAGCCCTCCCGCCTGGCGAGGTTTCGCACGGTGCCGCGCACCACGTAGCCGGCCTCGAGGAGTTGCCTGACGAGGTGCGAGGCGATGAAGCCTGCGGCTCCCGTCACCACGACCGTGTCGTCGGTCGTTTCATGCCGCGTGTCTGTCATACTGAACCACATTAGTTCATATAGTTCAGTATCGTCAAAGGAGTGGAGATGGCGCTCGACGCGGCTCGACGCGCCCGAATCATCGAGGCGGCCACGGTGCTCTTCGCCGCCTACGGATTCCGGCGGACGTCCATGGACCAGCTCGCGGCCGAGGCCGGTGTCGCCAAGCCGACCCTGTACGCCTACTTCGTCGACAAGCAGGCCGTCTTCGCCGCGGTCGTCGACGACGTGCTCGCAGGCATCCTCGCCGAAGCCCGCGCCGCCGCAGCCGAGGAGGGCAGCCTCGAGCAGCGGATCACGGACGTCCTCAGTGCGAAGTTCTCCCGCGTCTTCGACCTGGTCCACAGCTCCCCCCACGCAGCCGACCTCCTCGCCTCCAGCGAAGAGACGTCGCGGACGGCCACCGAGCTCGCGGACGAGGCCTACCGATCGATCCTGACGGGAGTCGTCGTCGGCGCGTCCCGCACCGGCGAGATCGACCTCGCCGGTGCGCGGATCAGCCGCTCCGGCTTCGTCGCAGCCCTCATGCAGGCCGGGCACGGAGCCGCCTACGGAGCGACGTCGTCCGTCCAGCACCGCCGGAACCTCGAGGTGCTCGCCCGGCTGCTCGTTGCCGGAGTCACGCGCCGGTGATCAGGAGATCCGCACCGGGGTTCCCCCCACGGTGACGGCGGCGCCGGCCGGGCTCGTGGCGCCCTCCAGCGTGGTGACGACCGACACGCCCGCGGGCGCGGGCACCTGTGTGGTGGACGCGTCGTCGGTGTACGCGACGTAGAACGGGCCGCCTCCGCGATCGAAACTGCACTGGACGACGACTCCGCTGGTGGTGCATCCAGTGAAGGTGGCACCGACCACCCAGTCGCGCACCTGGTGATACGCGACACTCGCCGGGTAGCCGTTCCACATCTGGATCCCCAGCAGCCGGTACTCCGGTGTCCAGGCGTACCAGTAGGTGCGGGCGATCCCGTAGCGAAGCGAGTCGAGGTAGGTGCGCGAGACGTACTCGGGAATGTCCTCCGCCGGGATTGCGCGGGCCGTCTCGCCCAGGCCCGGATTCGTCACGCCGTAGTTGATCTCGGTCTCCCAGATGGGCTTCGCCGGCGCAGCCGCGATGCGTAGCGCCGTTCGCATGAGACCAAGGAGGTAGGAGCGGTCGCGCGGCGTGCCGGTGGCCAAGGGGTACAGGTGCACGGAGTACGCGTCGATCGGCCACCCGACGTCGGCGAGCGAGGCGAGGTAGGCGGGGTAGAACTCCGTGAACCCCTTGACCCAGCGCGAGCCCGTCGATGCGGCCACGACGGTCGCCCCTGGCTGGGCCTCCTTGATCACGCGGTACGCACGAGCGGTGAGGTCGGCCATCAGCTGCGGCGTCCCGCGCCAGAAGGAAGCGATGTTGGCCTCGTTCCAGATCTGGTACGCCTGGATGCGCGGGCCGTACCGGGTGACGACCGCGCGCACGTACTCCTCGAACAGGACCGCATCGGTCATCGGCATCGATGAGCCCACCCCCGCGAACTCACTGCCCGGCGCAGCCGCCACGGCCGCCCACGCGGGGGTGCCGCCGAGGACGAGAAGCACCTCTTGGTCGGCCCGTTCGGCCACGGCCACGGCCCGGTCGAGGGCGTCCCACGAATACTGGCCGCGGGCCTTCTCGATCTGGTTCCAGGACGTGCTTGTGTCCCACAGGCGCACGGCGGCCGCGAACTCCGGCACCCCGGCGACCGGGTGATTGCCGAAGAGGGTGCCCGGCACGGTGATCCCCTGCTCAGGTATCTCCACGTCGCCGGGCACGCTTGGCCGGTAGGGATTCGTGACACGGATGCTGATCGTCCGCGTCTGAGGGCGCAGGCCCTTGCCCGTGACCACCGTTCGCAGCCACAGCCGACCGGGCGTCGTACCGGACGAGACGACCAGGGAGTGCCGACCCAGCCCGGCAACCGGCCACGAGGCGACGGGGGCGAACGTGGTGCCGCCCCTCGAACCTGTCAGAACGGCCTTCCGCCGGGGCAGTCCCTCCGCCGGGGGGACCACAACGGCGACGACGAAGGTCGAGTACGCCGGCACCTCTGCCGGCGCCGTCATCGAGATCGGTTCCCGCCGAGCGTCGGGCGCCGCGCTTGCAGCATCGGGGAGGGCGCCGCCGATCAGGAGCAGCGCCAGCACCGATCCCGTACCCGCTCGGACCCAGGGCGCGATCATGGGAAGCCGTAGCTCCGCGTGACCTCGGCCACCGTCACGCGGTACTCCTCGTAGAACTCCGCGGCCCCACGGCTCTGGGCCACGAGGTGCTCCGGATGCTGCTTCCATGCGCGGGCCGACTCCTCGTCCACGAAGTACGACACCGTGAGCCCGACGCGCGTCTTCGGATCGCGGACGCTGACCATCTCGACGAAACCGGGCTGCTGGCGAGCGAGCTCGTCCATCCGGTCCGCCATCGCGGCGTACTCGACGTCGTGCCCTGCGGCACGCCGAGAGACGAAGATCACCGCGACGGTCACGGGGCCACCTGCGCGGTCTCGACGACGTGCTTGAGTCGCACGAGTGACTTCGCCACCGCCACCTGGTTGTTGGCGAGCGCGTTGATCAGGAGCAGGCCGGGCGGGAACAGCGAGGTGCGTCCGTCGAACGTCTCGGTCACCGACGTCCGAGAACCGTCGTCGAGCTGCTCGAGCTCGTAGCGCCAGCGGTGCCGGTAGAAGTGGCACCAGGCGATCAGCCTGCCGTCCTCGAACTCCACGACCGTGTTGTCCGTGCGATAGGGCAGGCGGATGCGCATCCCCATCCCGAAGTGGGCGCCCAGGAAGAGGCGGTCGGGCCCGGAGACCAGCCCCTGGAGGGTGTCGGATCCGTCGAACATCGCGTGGGCCGCAGGGTCGGCGAGGACGTCGAAGATGCGCTGGGCCGGGGCATCGATCACGATCCTTGCCGACTTCGCCCATCGCGAGCCGGTCTCCACGATCTCTGCGCGGTCGCCCATGCTGCCAACCCTAGACTCGACGGCGTGAGCATCCGCGTCTACACGGGCCCGCACTCCGACCGGGGTGGGGGTCCCTCGGGCTGGGTGAGCTACGTGCCGTGGGGATTCGCGGCCGCCACCGTCCTCGGGCAGATCCTCTGGGTGCTCGTCGGCGACGGCGCGCGCACGGTCCTGACGATCATCACGGTCGTCACCTTCTTCCTCGCCAGCGCGACCCACGCCTACCTGCTGCGCGGAGCGGCCTGGGCCAGCGGATACCTGGCCATCTCGCTGGTCTTCGGCTGGGCCGTGGAAGTGCTGGGCCTGGCCACGTCCTTCCCCTTCGGCACCTACGAGTACGCATCCGCGCTGGGGCCGGCCATCGCCGGAGTTCCTCTGGTCATCCCGCTCGCCTGGTCGATGATGGCGTACCCATGCCTGCTCGCCGCGCAGCGACTGTCCACCACGGCACTCGGCACCGCGCTCATCGGCGGGTGGGTGCTCGCCGCCTGGGACCTCTTCCTCGACCCCCAGATGGTGGGACAGGGCTATTGGTCCTGGGAGGACGCCGGCTGGGCCCTGCCGGGCATCCCCGGGATCCCCATGCAGAACTTCCTCGGCTGGCTCCTGGCGGCCATCGTGCTCATGGCGCTGCTCGACCGGCTGCCGCGCAAGACCGTCTCCGACGCCGTGCCCAACGTCATGCTCATGTGGGTCTACGCCTCGAGCGTCTTCGCGAACCTCGTGTTCTTCGGCCGTCCGGGCGTTGCCCTGTGGGGCGGGATCTGCATGGGAGTGGTCGTCGTCCCCTGGCTGTGGCGGATGTGGAGCCAGCCGCAATGGTGACGTCGACGACGACCGGGCGCGGCCTGGTGTGGGTGGGCACGGCGGGCGCTGTCGCCATCGCGGCGCACACGGCGGTGAACCTCGCGTTCCTGCGAACCCCCGGAGTCGACGGCCCGCAGGCGAACGACCGGGTGGCCGTGCTGATCCCCGCCCGTGACGAGGCTTCTCACATCGAGGCGACCGTTCGGTCCGTGCTCGCCCAGCAAGGGGTGCCGGGCCTGTCGGTGCTCGTCCTCGATGACGGATCGACCGACCAGACCGCGGACATCGTCCGGCGGGTCGCCGATGACGACTCGCGGCTACGCCTGATCGAAGGGGGGCACGGGGCCCCACCGCCAGGCTGGCTGGGGAAGCCCTGGGCCTGTGCCCGCCTTGCCGAGGCGACGGATGCCGACCTCCTCTGCTTCGTCGACGCGGACGTCATCGTGCACCCGCACACCGTGCGCGCCTTGGCGAGCCAACTACGCACAGGCGCGTTCGCCCTCGTCGCCCCCTACCCGTTCCAGGCGGCGGTCACCTGGCTGGAACGCCTCGTCCAACCGCTGGTCACGTGGTCGTGGGTGGCGACGATGCCGTTGCGCTGGGCTGAGACGTCGACGCGGCCGTCCCTGTCGGCAGCCAACGGGCAGATCCTGTTCCTCGACGCCGAGGCCTATCGCTCGATCGGAGGCCATGCCGCGGTGCGGGACAACGTCCTTGAGGACATCGGCCTCATGCGTGCCCTGAAGTCGGCAGGCTTCCGCACGGTCACGGCCGACGGGTCCCACCTCGCCGAGTGCCGCATGTACGACGGGGCCGGCGCAGTGGTCGATGGCTACGCCAAGTCCCTGTGGGCGGCCTTCGGTGGACCCGCCGGCTCACTCGCCGTGGCGATCGTGCTGTCCACCTGCTACGTCGCGCCGGCTGTCGGGGCGGTCGTGGCCCGCAATCGACGCACTCGCGCCGTCGGTGCGATCGGGTATGCGGCCGGGGTGGCGAGCCGCGCTCTCGTCGCCCGGCGTACGGGCGAGCGCCTCGTCCCCGACGCCCTCGCCCAACCGGCATCCATCGCCGCCTTCGTCGCACTGACCGGCATCTCGTGGCGCCGGCACCGCAGGGGCGCCAACGCCTGGAAGGGCCGGCCGGTGGTCGTCGGGGCGACACCATGAGCCGCGTCGTCGTCATCGGCGCGGGCGTGGGAGGCATGGCGGCCGCCGCCCGGCTCGCCGTCAAGGGGCACGAGGTCACGATCGTCGAGCAGGCGCCCACGTGGGGTGGGAAGCTGGCTCTCTACGAGCGCGACGGCTTCGTCTTCGACACCGGTCCCAGCCTGTTCACCCTCCCCGCCGTCTACCGGGACCTGTTCCTCAAGACCGGCCGGTCGTTGGAGCAGTCGGTCGACCTGCAGCCGGTCGAGCCGGCCTTCGGCTACCACTTCGCCGACGGGTCGTCGGTGGTCGTGCCCGGCGTCGATCCGGCCCGCTGCGCCAAGGCGTTCGGCGACGCCTTCGGAGGCAGCGCCAACGAGGACTGGCGCGCCCTGATCGAGCGGGCGGGGCGCATGTGGCGGATCACCCGTGAGCCGTTCCTCCAGTCACCTCTCGCCGGCTGGCGCACGCTGCTGTCGCTGGCCAGGGATCCGAGCGACGTCCGCACCGTCGCGCCGCGCACGTCCCTGCGCGACCTCGGGCGCGAGTACCTGAGCGACTGGCGTCTGCGGCAGGTGCTCGACCGCTACGCCACGTACACCGGATCCGATCCCCGCAAGGCGCCCGCCGTGCTCGCCACGGTCCCCTACATCGAGCAGACCTTCGGCGCATGGCACATCGGCGGCGGACTCGGACGCCTTGCCGACGCCCTCGCGACCCGGTGCCGGGAGCGCGGCGTGACGATGCGCCTGGCCACCGACGTCGACCGGATCGAGCTCACTGACGGGTCCGTGAGCGGGGTCCGACTGGCCGATGGCGAGGTGATCGACGCCGACATCGTGGTGGCCAACGCCGACGCCCAGCAGGTGTACGGCGACCTGATCAACGACAAGCGCGCAGCGAGGCTGGCGAAGGACCTGGCCCGGACGACACCGTCGCTCTCCGGTTTCGTCATTCTGCTCGCCCTGCGCGGCCGCACGAGCGGTCTCCAGCACCACAACGTCTGGTTCCCGGCCGACTACGACGGAGAGTTCGACGCGATCTTCGGTCCCCACCCCCATCCGGCCCATGACCCGGCGATCTACGTGTGCGCCCCCGACGACCCACTGATGCGACCCGACGACGACTCCGAGTCCTGGTTCATCCTCGTCAACACCCCCCGCAACGGCGACGGCACGAAGGGCACGGTCGACTGGGACGCCACTGGCGTCACCGAGGCCTACGCCGACCACCTGCTCGAGCGGCTGGCGGAACGCGGCATGGACGTGCGCGATCGCATCCTGTGGCGCGAGGTGCACAGCCCGGCCGACCTCGAGCGGTCGACCCGGGCGCCGGGCGGGTCGATCTACGGGACGTCGAGCAACGGCGCCCGCGCGGCCTTCCAGCGACCCGCCAACCAGTCGCCCATCCCGGGGCTCTTCCTCGTCGGCGGCTCCGCCCATCCCGGCGGCGGCCTTCCGCTCGTGGGCATGGGTGCGGAGATCGTCGCCGAACTGATCGGCCGGCCGACGGGCTCAGGAGAGGACTGAGCGAGCGCCGGCCCCTTACACCAGGTGCGCGCCGGACTGCTCGAGCGCCGCCCGCACGTCGGACAGGTGGTCGGCGTCCAGCGTCTCCACGGTGATGGTCACCACGACCTCGCGTACCGGTGCCTCAGCCGATCTGCGCTCGTGCTGCACCTCGAGCAGGTTTGCACCCGTGGTGGCGACCACGGCGAGGATCTGCGCGAGGCGCCCCGGAGCATCGTCCAGCAGCAGTCGCAGCGTGGACACGCGGCCGCCCCTGACCAGCCCTCGCGCGATGATCTCCGCCAGCACGCGCTGGTCGATGTTGCTGCCCGTGAGGACCAGTCCGACCCGGCGGCCGCGGAAGCGTTCGGGGTCCGACTGGAGTGCGGCGAGGCTGGCTGCCCCGGCACCCTCCACGACGATGCGCTCGACCTCGATCAGGCTGTTGACGGCGTCCTCGATCGCCCCCTCCGACACCAGCGCGAGGTCGGCCAGCCGGTCCCGCAGCAACGCGGTGGTCAAGATGCCCGGGCGGGCCACGGCGATGCCCTCGGCGAGGGTTGCCCCTCCCGGCACGGGCGTGTCGTCGCCGGCCAGGGCCCGTGCCATTCCGGGGTAGCGCTCGGACTGCACCCCGATGAGCTCGACCTCCGGGGCGAGTTCCGCGGCAGCCAGGCAGATTCCGCTGGCAAGCCCACCCCCGCCGATCGGATGAGCAGGACGTCCAGGTCAGGTCGCGCCTCGAGCATCTCCACGCCCACGGTGCCCTGACCGGCGATGATCAGCGGATCATCGAAGGGGTGGATGAGGACCGCGCCGCCGTCGGCGATCTCGAGACCGCGCACCGCAGCCTCGTCGAAGGTCGTCCCGAACAGCTCCACGACCGCGCCGAGCGCGCGCGTACGAGCGACCTTCACGAACGGCGTGCCGACCGGCATGACGATCGTCGCGGCGATGCCGAGTCGGGTCGCGTGGTGGGCGACACCCTGCGCATGGTTGCCGGCCGAGATGGCTACGACGCCCCGCTGCCGCTCCGCCGGTGTCAGCGCCAGCAGGCGGTTCAGCGCCCCTCGTTCCTTGTACGAGCCGGTGAACTGCTGGGTCTCGTACTTCAGCACGACCTCGGCACCCGTGAGCTCGCTGAGCACCCGGCTCGTGGCCGTCGTGGTGCGCACGACCTGACCGTCGATCGCCGCCGCCGCGGTCTGGATGTCCGCGTAAGACACGACCATGCCGCGGAGCCTAGCGTTCGGCGTCTCCTCGCTGCTCGGGTCAGTCCTCGAGCCAGCGCACCAGCCGGCCGCCACGCGCCACCGCGCGGATGCGGTCCTCCGTGACGCGGCGCACCTCCTCGGTCGTGACGAACAGCAGTTGGTCTCCGGCCCGTACCCGGGTGTGCTCGTCCGGCGCTATCGCCCGCTCGCCGCGCACCACCAGTGCCACAACGGCGCCGTCGGGAAGCCCGACCTCCGTCACGAAGGTCCCGACGAATCCGGAGCCCTCCCCCACCTCGACGCCCAGGACGTGCGCGCGCATGCCGTCGAGGGGGGCGCTCTCGACCTCGAGCTCGACCGCCTCGTCGGGCAGGACGACCCCCAGCCGTCGGCCCAGGGGCGCGAGGATCGGCGACTGGACCAGGAGCAGCGCAAGCACCACGATCAAGGTCACGTCGAAGACCTGGTGGGCCTCGGCCACGCCGGCGGCCAGCGGTATGGCCGCGAACACGATCGGCACCGCACCGCGAAGGCCGGCGACCGCTGCGAACGCCATCGCCCGGCGTGGCCATCGGAAGGGTGCCAGCGACACCAGCACGGCCAGCGGCCGCGCGACAAGGACGAGCAACCCCGCGACGAACAGCGCCAGCGGAACCGCCTCCGGCAGCCGGCTCACCTCGGCCAGCATGCCGAGCATGACGAACAGCCCGATCTCGGCGATCCAGGCGAGCCCGTCCGCGAAGCCGACGATCGAGCGACGGTGGGGAAGGCGGGCAGCAGACCCGATGAGGATGGCGGTGATGTACACCGCCATGAAGCCAGATGCGTGCAGGGACGCTGGCAGCCCCGTAGGACGCCACCAGCAGGGCGAGCGCCGCGATCGGGTAGAGGCCGACGGCCGGCAGGGCAAGGCGCGGCAGCAGCCAGCGGGCGAAGTAGCCCATCGCGACGCCGACGGCGGCTCCGCCCACGAGCTCGGCCAGCACCACGAGCGGTATCTGCCACCACGGCGTGTCCGTCAACGCCCCACTGGCGATGACGGAGACAAGGACGACGACCGGCGCGTCGTTGAAGCCGGCCTCCGCCTCCAGCAGGGTGCGCACCCGCTCCGAGACCCGCATGCGCCGCATCACGGAGAACACCGCGGCCGCATCGGTGGCCGCGAGGACCGCGCCGAGCAGCAGGGCGATCTGCACCGGCACGTCGAGCAGCCAGATCAGCGGGAGCGCGACCACGGCGATGCTGACCGCGACCCCGACCGATGCCAGGGCGATGGCCGGCCACAGCACCGGCCGCAGCGCGGTGACCCGAGTGGTCAATCCGCCCTGAGCGAGGATGAGCACGAGAGCGCTGTACCCGAGCACGGTGGCCAGCTGCGCGTCCTGCAGGTCGAGCGCTGGGACGAGGGTGCCGAGCGCCAGACCCAGCAGCAGGTACAGCAGGAGGCCGGGGACACCGAGCCGTCCGGCCAGGCGGACGCCCAGGACCGAGACGAGGACGATGACCGCCCCGACGAGCAGCGCGGGAGCGAGCCCGTCCAGCGTCATCCCATCCCCTGTCGTCTATCCGGTCGCGGCACCGAGGCCCAGCGCCTCGTACACCTCGATCGTCGAGTGGGAACGGTTCAGCGTGTAGAAGTGCAAGCCGGGCGCGCCGATCTCCAGCAGCCGCTGGGACATCCGCGCCGCCACCTCCACCCCGAGCTCCACGACGGCGTCGGTGTCGTCGGCGATCGCCTCGAAGCGCTCGGCGAGCTCGGACGGGAACACGGCACCCGAGAGCGCCGCGAACCGCTCGATCTGGGACACGTTGGTGACCGGCATGATCCCCGGCACGATGGGCATGGTGCAGCCGAAGGCCGCGGCCCGGTCGACGAGCCGCTCGTAGTCCTCCACGCGGAAGAACAGCTGGGTGATGGCGAACTCCGCGCCGGCCTCCTGCTTGGCGGCCAGGACCCTCGCGTCCTGATCGAGGTCGCGGGACTCGGGATGACCCTCGGGGAACGCGGCGACGCCGACGCTGAAGTTGCCCAGTGACCGGATGAGGGCGACGAGCTCGTCGGCGTGCTCCAGCCCGCCCGGGTGCGGCTCCCACGCGGTGTCGAGCCCGGTCGGGGGATCGCCACGCAGCGCGAGGAGGGTCGTGACGCCGCCCGCGGCGTATTGGCCCACGACGTCGTGGAGCTCCTCACGGCTGGCGCCGACGCAGGTGAGGTGCGCGACCGGCGTGAGCGTCGTCTCCCGGGCGATCTCTCCCGTGAGCCTGACCGTGCGATCCTGGGTCGAGCCGCCCGCACCGTAGGTCACCGACACGAAGGTGGGCTTGAGCGCCTCGATCTCGCGGACCGTGCGCCACAGGGTGCGCTCGCCCTCCTCGGTCTTGGGCGGGAACAGCTCGAAGGAGAAGGACCGCTGCCCACCGGACAGGATCGCCCCGAGCGAAGGCGTCGCGTGCATGGCCACAGACTACGGGCAGGGCCGCGGCGGCCGGGAGGCCCACGCAACCGAAAGCCCGTAGGCTCGGGAGCGTGCCCGCGACCAGCAGTCCCCTCGACGCGGCCGATCTGCGGGCGCGCGTCCAGGCCGTGGTCGACGAGGTGCTGGCGCAGCAGGGCGCGGTCCTTGCGAAGGTCAGCGACGACCTCACTCCCATGGTCGATGCCCTCACCGAGCTGCTCTCCGGTGGCAAGCGGATGCGCCCCGCCTTCTGCTACTGGGGCTGGCGCGGCGCGGGTGGCGACGCGGGCCACGACGACGACGCCCTGCGCGCCGCCGCGTCGCTGGAGTTCCTCCAGGCGTGCGCACTCATCCACGACGACGTGATGGACGGGTTCGACACTCGCCGGGGTCTGCCGTTCGCCCACCGGCGCTTCGCTGGCGTGCATCGCGGCGCCGAGTGGCTCGGCAGTCCGGAGAACTTCGGCGTCGGCGCCGCGATCCTGCTCGGCGACCTGTGCCTGTCGTGGGCCGACGAGATGCTCCTCACCACGGGGTTCTCGCACGACGCCCTCCGGCGTGGCAAGGACGTGTACGACGAGATGCGTACCGAGCTCATGGCCGGTCAGTACCTCGACCTGCTCGAGCAGGCCCGAGGCGGCGGCTCGGTGGAGCGCGCCCTGCGGGTCGTGCGGTACAAGTCCGCGAAGTACACGATCGAACGACCCCTGCACCTCGGTGCCGCGCTGGCGGGTGCCGACGCGTCCGTGGTCGACGCCTACAGTCGCTACGGGCTCCCGCTGGGCGAGGCCTTCCAGCTGCGCGACGACGTCCTGGGCGTCTTCGGCGACCCCAAGGAGACCGGCAAGCCGGCTGGCGACGACCTGCGCGAGGGGAAGCGCACCGTCCTGGTGGCCATCGCCGTCGAGCGCAGCACGCCCAAGCAGGCAGCGGTCATCCGTCGCCACCTCGGCGATCCGGGGCTCGACGCCGACGGCGTGACCGCACTGCGCGAGATCATCACCGACACGGGGGCGCAGGACTACACCGAGAACCTCATCACCGAGATGCTCGAGAACGCTCTCGCGGCCCTGCACAGCGCCGACATCGACCCCCAGGCGCGCGAGATCCTCACCGGCCTCGCCTTCGCCGCCACCAGGAGGAACGTCTGATGCGCACCGTCAAGGGCCCCACCGACCACGTCGTCGTCGTCGGCGCGGGACTGGCCGGACTCTCCGCCGCCATGCGGCTGTCCGGGGCCGGTCGCCAGGTCACGGTCCTCGAGCGGGAGGCCATCCCCGGCGGTCGGGCCGGCCGACTCGACCTCGAAGGCCCAGCCGGCACCTACCAGTTCGACACCGGTCCGACGGTGCTGACGATGCCCGACCTCATCGCGGACGCCTTCGACTGCGTCGGCGAGGAGATGTCCGACTGGATCACCCTGGAGCCGGTGGCGCCGTTGTATCGCGCGTTCTACCCCGACGGCTCCGTGCTCAACGTGCTGTCGGACGTCGACGAGATGACCGAGGAGATCCGAGCGGTCATCGGTCCGGACGAGGCGGCCGGGTACCGGCGCTACGTGGAGTTCGTCTCCCAGCTCTACCGCTACGAGATGAAGGACTTCATCGACCGCAACATCGACTCGCCCTTCGACCTGCTGACCCCCGACCTCGCCCGGCTCGTGGCGATCGGCGGATTCCGCAAGCTCGCCCCGAAGGTGCGCCAGTACATGACGGATCCGCGCACGGAGCGCATCTACTCCTTCCAGGCTATGTACGCCGGGCTGTCCCCCTACGACGCCCTCGCCATCTACGCGGTCATCGCCTACATGGACTCGGTAGCGGGCGTGTTCTTCCCCAAGGGCGGTCTCCACTCGGTTCCGGTCGCCATGGCCGCGGCAGCGGAGAAGCATGGCGTGACGTTCCGCTTCGGCACGGAGGTGACGTCGGTGGAGACCGTCGGCGACCGAGCCGTCGCCGTCCACACGGCTGACGGCGAGCGCATCGCCGCCGACGTCGTGGTGCTCAACCCCGACCTGCCGGTCGCCTACCGCGACCTTCTCGGCCGAGACCCCTGGGCGGTGCGCCGGCTGACGTACTCCCCGTCGTGCTTCCTCATGCTGGCCGGCTCCTCGGCGTCGTACAGCAAGATCGCGCACCACAACATCCACTTCGGCCGGTCCTGGCGCGGCGTCTTCGACGACCTCATCGACCGGCGCACGCTCATGACCGACCCCAGCGTGCTGGTCACGAACCCCACCCGCTCGGACGCCGCGCTGGCCCCGCCCGGCAAGGAGCTCTACTACGTGCTGTTCCCGACCCCGAACCTCGACGCACCGATCGACTGGCGCACCGAGGGGGCCCGCTACCGCGACGAGGCCGTCCGGACCCTGGAGTCACGGGGGTACATCGGCTTCGGTGACGCAATCGAGGTGGAGAACATCACCACGCCGCTCGACTGGCAGGCCAGGGGGATGGAGCGTGGTGCGCCGTTCGCCTCCGCACACTCGTTCTTCCAGACCGGTCCCTTCCGGCCCGGCAACATCTGGGGCCAGAACGTCGTGTTCACCGGGTCGGGCACCCAGCCGGGTGTGGGCGTGCCCATGGTGCTCATCTCCGGGCGCCTCGCCGCCGAGCGTGTCACGGGCAAGGATCCCAGTTACCGGTCGCGCGCCCGGCGGACGTGATCGGCCTGCCGTCCTTCGTCGTCCGGCACGGAACGCCCGGACTGGCCGGCTCCGCCCTGGTCGCGATCGGCGCCCTGGGCGTGGGCTGGTTGCCCCTCACGTCGAACATGCTGGCCAACCCGCTGGTGAACCTCCTGCGGGGGTCGCTGGCCGGTTCCCTGTCGGCGCGCGCGATGGTCGTCATCGGCCTCGCCATTCTCCTCCAGGCCTGGCTGGTGCTCGGGTCCGAGCTTCTTGCCCGCGACCGGCCCGACGACGGCATCCCGGTCGGCAGCATCCTCGGCGTCCTCGGGATGTGGGCGGCGCCCCTGCTGCTCGCCCCCCCGCTGTTCAGCCGCGATGCCTACTCCTACTACGTGCAGGGCCGGGTCTTCGGGGCCGGCTTCGATCCGACGACCATCGGAGTCGACGTCATCCCAGGCTGGTTCGACGACGGCGCCGATCCCATGTGGGTCGAGTCCCCCACACCGTACGGCCCCGTGTTCTTGATGATCGAGCGCGGCATCGCGAACTTCGCCCATCCGAACGCCTATCTCGGCGCCCTGCTGTTCCGCGGAGTGGCCCTGATCGGTGTAAACCTGATCGCCTACTACCTGCCCCGGCTGGCCCGGCTCCATGGCATCGACCCCAGCCGAGCGCTGTGGCTGGGCGTCCTGAACCCCGTGGTCCTCATGCACTTCGTCGCCGGAGCACACAACGACGCCCTCATGGTCGGCCTCGTGGTCGCCGGCCTGGCGCTCGCGGCGGAGCATCGCTGCATGTGGGGAGCCATCGCCGTCAGCCTCGCCGTGGCGGTCAAGCCGATCGCGATCGTGGCCCTGCCCTTCGTCGGGCTGCTGTGGGCCGGCCGTGACGGCTCATGGGTCGACCGCATCCGCTCGTGGGCCTTCGCCGCACTGGCCATGGCCTGCACACTCGCGTCGGTGTTCCTCCTCGCCCAGGCCGGCGACGGAGTCATCAAGGCCGCCTTCGGCACTCCCTCCGGTGTGCTCACGTGGCTCTCGCCGGCGACTGCGCTCGGCAAGATCCTCGGCACCCTCACCAGCGGCATCGGGCTCACCGAGGACGCGAGCCCCGTGCTCGCCGCGGTGCGGCTCGCCGGAGCCGCGGTCGGCCTGATCGTCGTCCTGTGGCTCATCCTGCGCCCGGGCGGGCGCAGCCCCGTCCGAGGTGCCGCGCTGGCCTTCGCCGTCATCGTCCTGCTCGGACCGGTGGTCCAGCCCTGGTACCTGCTGTGGTTCCTGCCGCTGTTCGCGGCCACCGGACTGTCCGTGCCCGAACTGCGGGCCGCCATCATCCTGACGGCCGGCTTCACCGTTCACGGGATGATCGAGAGCTCCGCCAACGCCGACAACCTCACCGACATCGCCGACACCGTCAGTTTCGTCATCTCCATCCTCGTGGTGGTCCTCATCCTCGCCGCCAGTCCGCGTGAGCGGCGTCTCGTGCTCGGTCCGGCTCACTCGGGGGGCCTGACCCCGTCTGCGCCCGACGAGCAGGAACGGGCCGCCTCGATGCGCTGGCCGGTCGGTGCGAGGATGCGGTCGTGAGCACGCGTGAACTCGATGCGGCCGGCATCAGCGACCCCTACCTGCGGGAGTCCTACGAGACCTGCCGTGAACTGAACGCGGCGCACGGCAAGACCTACTACCTGGCCACGCTCCTGCTCCCGTCGAGCAAGCGGCCGTACGTGCATGCGCTGTACGGGTTCGCGCGCTACGCCGACGAGATCGTCGACGACCTCGCATCGACGCTCACCGACGCGGAGAAGGCGGACTGGCTCGGCAGCTGGGGACAGGCGTTCCTCGACGATGTCCAACGAGGGTGGTCGGACGACCCGGTGAGCATGGCCGTGGTCGACACGGTGCTCACCTGGGACATCCCCACAGCCCATTTCGAGGCCTTTCTGCACTCGATGGCCATGGACCTCACCGTGACCGAGTACCGCACGTACGACGACCTGTACGAGTACGTCTACGGATCCGCTGCCGTCATCGGGCTCCAGATGGTGCCGATCCTGGGGCCGACCCGGCCAGAGGCCTACGACCGCGCCGTCGACCTCGGTGTCGCCTTCCAGCTGGCCAACTTCGTTCGCGACGTCGGCGAGGACCTCGACCGGGGCCGGGTCTACCTCCCCCTCGATGAACTGGAGTCGTTCGGCGTCACCCGCGCGGACCTCGAGAGGCGCACAATGACGCCGGACATCGTCGAGGCCCTGAAGTTCCAGGTCCAGCGGGTGCGCGACCTCGAGGAGCGGTCTCGACCGGGTGTCGAGATGCTGCACCCCTCATCGCGCGACTGCATCGAGGCCGCCCGCGTCCTGTACTGCGGGATCGTCGACGAGGTCGAGCGCAATGACTTCGACGTCTTCGGGCGCCGCGCCACCGTTCCCATGCGTCGTCGTCTCGCCGTGGCCGGACCCGCGCTGTGGCGCGCGCGCAGGGCCCGGCGCGAGTTCGGGTCGGGTCAACCACCAACACGGAAGGAGTCCCATGTCCCCCACGCTGAGCCAGGAGGGGCCGGTCTGGACGGTCACCCTCGGTGACGACGAGAACCGGCTCTCACCGGACTGGATCGACGCCGTCACCGAGGCGCTCGACACGGTCGCCAGCAGTGCCGAACCCGCGGCCCTCATGACGATCGGCCTCGGGAAGATCTACTCGAACGGGCTCGACCTCGACTGGCTCGGCGCCCACCCCGACCAGTTCGGCTCCTACGTGGATCGAGTCCAGGCTCTCTTCGCCCGGATGCTCACCTTGCCGGTGCCCACCGTCGCCGCCCTGAACGGGCACGCCTTCGCGGGCGGCGCCATGTTCGCACTGGCGCACGACTACCGCGTGATGCGCGACGATCGCGGGTACGTCTGCCTGCCGGAGGTGGACATCCGCATCCCCTTCACCGCGGGCATGTCCGCGCTCATCATGGCCAAGGTCCCGCCCCGCACGGCGGTCGACGCCATGACCACCGGGCGGCGCTACCCGGCTCAGGCCGCGCTCGACGCGGGCCTGGTCGATGCCGTCACCACCCTCGAGCAGCTGCCGACCGAGGCAGCGGCACTGGCCCGTGAGCTCGCCGGCAAGGACCCGGCGACGCTGGGGGCCATCAAGCAGACGATGTTCGCCCACGTCGTCGAGGCCCTGGCCTCACCGCTGGGCTGAGGGCCGGTCGCCTCAGCGACGTCGCCAGAGGGGCGGCCCCGCCGTAGGGTTCCGGTCGACGCCGCGGCGGCCCCACCAGATCCACAGCGTGAGCGACATCAGCACAAGGGCGAACCCGAAGAGCAGATCCTCCACCGGCGCGAAGGCGATGCGTCCGTCGCCGAGGAACGGCGGTGGGCCCTCGGCGGGCGACGTGCTGCCGATGATCGCCGCACCGTCGTACTGCACGATCCCGGACCCGGTGAACATGGCGTTCGTGACGAGCTGGAAGAACACGATGATGGCGTAGGCGGTCCAGAAGACGCGCCGTGTCAGCAGCCTCGTGCGGAAGGCCCACAGGTCGCAGGCGGACGCCGCGACCACGGCGAGCAGCCCGATCTGCGTGTACGTCACGGTCCGTCACCCCCCTCGTCACCGGCCGGCCAACCGCGCACGCTGCGCACGGCCTCGAGCGTGAGGATGGCGGCCAGGGGGATCGTGACGAAGAACAGGACCTCGTCCAGCGGTACCGATCCCGGCAGGTAGATCCCGAGGATGCGCTCCCGGTCGAACCACCAGTGACCCTGGCTAATCGCATAGGCGTCCCACAGGTAGAACACCAGGACCACGGGCAGGATCGTGAGCACGAGACGACGCGGTCGGGCGAGAACCCGCGTGCGCAGCGCCACCTCGAGCCACAGGCACCCGACGAGGACGAACACGAGGATCGCGACGTAGGAGAACCGGCCGACCACGATCGACGACGCTACCGCGTAACCTCGCACCGTGCCCCCCAGCGTCGCACGAATCGGCCTCATCGGGGCCGAGAGCACCGGCAAGACCACCCTCGCGGCCCGGCTGGGCACGCTGCTGCCCGCCTGCGTCGCATCGGAGGCCCTTCGCGAATTCGTCGAGCGGCACGGACGGACGCCCCGAGCCGAGGAGCAGGCCGGAGTGATGCGCGCACAGATGGCGGCCGAGGACCATGCGGCCGCCTCCTGCGCCCACGACGTCGTCATCGGCGATCCGGCACCCTTGATGACCGCCGTCTACAGCCAGGCCTACTTCGATGACGACCGGCTCCTCGACGAGGCTGTGGCCGACACTCTGCGCTACTCGCTCGTCGTCTGGTGCGACCCCGACATGCCCTGGGCGCCGGACCACGGCCACCGCGACGGTCCGGGCCATCGCGACCTCGTGCACGGCCTCCTCGCGCACGTGGTTCACGACCGGCTCGAACCGGCGGGACTGACGGTGCTGGTGGCCCGGGGAACGCTCGAGGAGCGGGCGGAGCTCGTGCGGCGGGCGTGGCAACCCTGAGCGTCCAGCGCGCCAACCTAGACTCGCGAGGGTGGAGACGTCTGGGCACAGCGGCCTGGTCGGCACGATCGTCGACGGCCGCTATCAGGTGCTCTCCCAGCTTGCCCGGGGCGGAATGGCCACCGTCTACCAGGCCACCGACCTCCGCCTGGACCGCGTCGTGGCCCTCAAGGTCATGCATCCCCACCTTGCGCACGACCAGGCCTTCGTCAGCCGGTTCCAGCGCGAGGCGAAGTCCGCGGCTCGCCTGACCCACGCCCATGTCGTCGCCGTCTACGACCAGGGCGAGGACAACGGCCTGATCTACCTGGCGATGGAGTACGTGCCCGGTCGCACCCTGCGCGACGTGCTTCGCCAGTACGGTCCGCTGTCACCCGAGCAGGCGCTGGTGTTCCTCGACCCGGTTCTCGAGGCTCTGGCCGCCGCGCACGCCGCGGGGTTCGTGCATCGCGACGTCAAGCCCGAGAACGTCCTCATCTCGGACGACGGCAGGGTGAAGGTCGCGGACTTCGGCCTCGCCCGGGCCCTGGTGCCCAGTGACAAGAGCATCACCCAGGGCATGATCATCGGCACCGTCGCCTACCTCTCACCGGAGCAGATGAAACGAAGCGAGGCCGACGGACGCTCGAACGTCTACAGCACCGGCATCCTGCTGTTCGAGATGATCACCAGACAGGTGCCCCACGCCAGAGAGAGCCCCCTGTCCGTGGCCTACCAGCACGTGAACACCGACGTGCCCGCGCCGTCGTCGCTGCGCCGGGAGATCCCGGCCGACGTGGACGCCCTGGTGGTCACCGCCACCAGGCGCGACCCCAGCCTGCGCTACCAGAACGCCACCGACTTCCTGGCCGACGTCCGCAGGGTTCGGGCCAGCCTGCCCCCGCCGCGCCCATTCGTCGACTCCCGCGACACGCTCGTCGTCGACTCGACCATGTCGGCGCAGCTGGCTGCCGCCGCGCAGGCAACGGCGGCGCAAGCACTGGCGAAGCCGCCTGCCCGCCCGCCGGCGCCCCCGCCCACGTCGACCTCTGCGACGGCGAGGGAGCCTCGTCCGAGGTACCGACGACGCAAGGCCCCGTGGGTGGTCGCCCTGCTCGTCCTGGCGGCCCTCGCGGCCGCCTTCGCCGGTTGGTACATCGCGGCGGGGCCGGGCAAGGCCGTTCCGGTGCCGAGCGTCGTCGGGCAGAGCGCCGACGTTGCGCAGGCCGCGATCGGCAAGGCGGGCCTGACCTTCGCCGTCGCCGAGGAGCAGTACAGCGAGACCGCGCCCGCCGGAACCGTCATCAGCACCGATCCCCCCGCGGGTGAGAGCGTGCGTACCGAGGGCACCGTGTCGGTGGTGGTCTCCAGGGGACCCGAGCGCTACGACGTCCCCGCCGTGAAGGGCAAGCAGCAGGATCAGGCCGCCGCGCTGATCACGTCGGCCAACCTCGCGGTCGGCGAGGTGACCCAGGCCTTCGACGACAAGGTCGACGCGGGCTCGGTGATCTCCTCGACCCCGAAGGCCGGCGCGTCGGTCAAGCCCGGCACGCCAGTTGCGCTCGTGGTCTCCAAGGGTCCGAAGCCGGTCCCCGTGCCCGACGTCGCGGGACAGAAGGCCGGGGCGGCCAAGGCCGCGCTGGCGGACGCCGGCCTCAAGTCCGACGTCACCCAGAAGTACTCCGAATCGGTGGCCGACAACGTGGTGATCTCCGTCAAGCCCAAGGCCGGGACGGTCATCGACTCGGGCACGCGGGTGAGCCTCGTCGTCTCCAAGGGTCCCCCACCGGTACCGGTGCCCAACCTCATCGACATGCCCAAGGACAAGGCCGTGGCCACGCTTCAGGGGCTCGGCCTGCGAGCCAAGGTCGTGCAGGGGGCAGCGACGCCGCTGGATCGCGTCTACTCCCAGGACCCGTCTCCGGGCACCTCCATCCCGAAGGGCAGCACGGTCACGATCCGGGTCATCTGAGGACCACCGGATCTGCCGTCAGGCGGGCCACGGCGGCACGGCAGACTGCGGCCATGACCTTCGAGGACCTCGCACTCAACACCGCCGCCCTGCGCTCGCTCGCCGCCTGCGGTGCGACCATGCCGAGCGGCACGGCGACACCCATCCCGTCCCGCTCGCCGATCACGGGCGGTGACCTCTTCCCGGTGCCCGCGGTCGACGCCGCCGAGATCGATGAGGCGATCGCGCACGCCCATGCGGCGTTCCTGGACTGGCGTACCGTGCCCGCACCTCGTC
Source organism: Actinomycetota bacterium (assembly GCA_016717115.1). Classification (GTDB taxonomy): domain Bacteria; phylum Actinomycetota; class Actinomycetes; order S36-B12; family S36-B12; genus UBA10649. Next base: position 139,852 of record JADKGE010000008.1, on the reverse strand, counting down.
GGGGCGCCCTCGTGAAGCACTACGGCCGGCTCCTGGAGGAGCACAAGGCCGACCTGGCCAGGCTGGTCACGATCGAGGTGGGCAAGATCCATGCCGAGGCCGTGGGCGAGATCCAGGAGATGATCGACGTCTGCGACTTCGCCGTCGGGCTGTCCCGCCAGCTCGAAGGCCGCACGATGCCCTCCGAGCGGCCCGGACACCGGCTCATGGAGACCTGGCACCCGCGCGGGGTGGTCGCGGTCATCTCGGCCTTCAACTTCCCGGCCGCGGTCTGGGCCTGGAACACGGCGATCGCCCTCGTGTGCGGCAACACCGTCATCTGGAAGCCCTCCGAGCTCACCCCCCTGACCTCCCTTGCGTGCAGCGCCCTGCTCGACCGGGCGATGGAGGAGTGCGACGTCCCCGCCGACGTGCACCAACTGGTCATCGCCGACCGCGAGGCAGGCGCCGCCCTGGTCGACAGCCCGAACGTGGCTGTTGTCAGCGCCACCGGGTCCGAGAGGATGGGGGCCGAGGTCGGCCCTCGCGTCGCGGCCCGTTTCGGCCACGCCATCCTCGAGCTGGGCGGCAACAACGCTGCCGTCGTCGCGCCCTCCGCCGACATGGACCTCGCCGTTCGGGGGATCGTCTTCGCGGCAGCCGGCACGGCCGGTCAGCGCTGCACGAGCCTGCGTCGCGTCATCGCCCACGAGTCGATCGCCGACGAGCTCGTGCGCCGCATCTCGGCGGTCTATGCGGGGCTGACCGTCGGCGACCCCGTGGATGCCGCCACCCTCGTCGGACCCCTCATCAATGCCCGCGCGTTCGAGTCGATGCAGGCCTCGATCGCGCAGGCCGTCGCCGACGGCGGCACCCTGGTGGTGGGCGGTGACCGGCAGGACGTCGGCGATCCAGCCGCCTACTACGTGCGGCCGGCCCTGGTGCGGATGCCGAGCCAGACCGACGTCGTGCGCCGCGAGACCTTTGCCCCCCTGCTGTACGTCCTGACGTACAACGACCTCGACGAGGCCATCGCCCTCCACAATGACGTCCCGCAAGGACTCTCCTCGAGCATCTTCACGCTCGACCAGCGGGAGGCCGAGCTGTTCATGTCGTCGGCCGGCTCGGACTGCGGCATCGTCAACGTGAACATCGGCACGTCCGGCGCGGAGATCGGCGGGGCCTTCGGCGGGGAGAAGTCCACGGGCGGCGGACGCGAGTCCGGCTCCGACGCCTGGCGCGGGTACATGCGCCGCGCCACCAACACCATCAACTACTCCAGCGAGCTGCCCCTCGCCCAGGGAGTGAACTTCGGATGAGCGCTTCCCCGGCCGTGCCGCTGCCGGAATCGGCCGAGGTCGTCGTCATCGGCGGCGGCGTCATGGGCGCGAGCGTCGCCTTCCATCTCGCCGAGGCAGGCATCACCGATGTGCTCCTGCTCGAGCGCGACCAGCTGGGCAGCGGCTCGACGTCGAAGGCGGCGGGAGGTGTCCGCGCCCAGTTCTCCGACCCGGTGAACATCGCCCTCGGCGCACGGAGCCTGGCCGCCTTCGAGGCCTTCCCCGAGCATCCCGGCCAGGTGATCGACCTGCGCCAGGTGGGGTACCTGTTCTTGCTGACCGACGCCGCCGACGTGACGGTCTACGAGGCCTCCGTTGCACTGCAGAACGAGATGGGCGTGGACAGCCGCATGCTCACGCCCGCGCAGGCCGCGGCGCTGTCCCCCGGTGTCGTCACTGATGACGTGCTGGCTGCCTCGTTCCACCCGCGCGACGGCTACTGCTCGCCGGAATCCGTCGTCCTGGGCTACGCCACCGGTGCTCGGCGCCTCGGTGCACGGATCCGCACGGGGGTGGAGGTCACCGGCGTGACCGTGACCGGCGGCGACATCGAATCGGTCTCGACGACCTCTGGCACGGTCCGCACCACGGCCGTCGTGTGCGCAGCCGGGCCGTGGTCGGCCGCCATCGGCGACATGGCCGGGGTGCACCTGCCAGTGGCGCCGCTGCGTCGGCAGATCCTCATCACCGAGGCGCTCGGCCCCGATCTGGTCCGCATGCTGCCGGAGTCGATGCCCATGACCATCGATGCCGCCTCGACGTTCTACCTGCACCGCGAAGGGCCTGCGCTCCTGCTCGGCATGTCCTACCGCGGCGAGCAACCCGGCTTCCACCTCGACTACAGCGAGGAGTGGCTGCCCGAGCTCATGGCCGCCATCGACCTGCGGTGCCCGGTCCTGCTCGACGTGGGCATCGCCCATCGGTGGTCGGGACTCTACGAGGACACACCCGACCACAATGCGCTGATCGGCGAGGCGCCCGACGTCTCGCGGTTCCTCTACGCGACCGGGTTCTCCGGGCACGGCTTCCTCCAGGGGCCCGCCGTGGGAGAGGTGCTGCGCGACCTGTACCTACGTCGCGAGCCCGTCGTCGACGTGACCCCGCTGACGGCACAGCGCTTCGTGGCCGGCGCCCTGCGCGGCGAGGTCAACATCGTCTGACCAATACCACCAAGAGATCATGGTGATATCATGAGTCCGAGGCCGGGAGGCCGGCCGGAAACCGGAGTCAGCCATGAGTACCGAGCGTGTTGTCACTGTCCTGCGGGGCGCGATCATGCTGCCCGTCGCCATTCTCGTGGCGGTGGCCAGCGTCGCCGCGGTCGTCCTCGCGTTCACGTCCGGCGGGTCGGACGGAGAGCCGAACTGGGTGCTGTTCATCACCGGCATGGTGCTGCTGATCGGCTTCGTCGGGCTCCTGCCCGGCTTCTTCACCCTGCAGCCCAACGAGTCCCGGGTTCTCGTGCTGTTCGGCAACTACCGCGGCACGGTGCGCAAGGGTGGATTCCATTGGGCCAACCCCTTCTACAGCAACGGAAACCCGGTGCAGTCGCCATCCGGAGACGAGAGCAGCGGTGCGAAGGCGTCGAAGGGGGCCACGAGGAAGCCCGGGAGCGGCGGCCGCTTCAAGGTGTCGCTGCGCGCCAGGACCTTCCTCGGCGACAAGCTCAAGGTGAACGACAAGCGGGGCAACCCGGTCGAGATCGCCGCGATGGTCGTGTGGCACGTGCAGGACACCGCCCAGGCAGTGTTCGACGTGGACAACTACGAGACGTACGTGACGACGCAGGCCGAGACGGCGCTGCGCCACATCGCCACCGCCTACAGCTACGACCAGGGCGAGGACGGGACCGCTTCGGAGAGCGAGATCACGCTGCGCGGCAACCCGGACGAGGTCTCGGCGACGCTGCGCGAGGACCTCGGCACCCGACTGGCCGCCGCCGGCGTCGTCGTCGACGACGCCCGCCTCACCCACCTCGCCTACGCGCCGGAGATCGCCCAGGCCATGCTGCGCCGCCAGCAGGCCGAGGCCGTCATCGCCGCCCGCCGCAAGATCGTGACCGGAGCGGTGAGCATGGTGGAGATGGCGCTCGACGAGCTCGAGGCGAAGCACGTCGTCGACCTCGACAACGAGCGTCGCGCGGTGATGGTGAGCAACCTGCTCGTCGTGCTGTGCGGCGAGGCCGACGTGACGCCGGTCCTGAACACCGGAACCCTGTACCAGTAGGGACGTCAGTGGCTCCCCGCAAGCAGTTCCCGCTCCGCATCGACCCGGTGCTATGGGCCGAGATTGAGCGCATGGCCGCGGCCGAGTTGCGCAGCGTGAACGCCCAGGTCGAGTTCATGCTGCGCGAGGAGGTGCGGCGACGGCGGCCGGGACGCCCGCGCGACGCGGATCGCGACGAGCGGGCTACGCGTCAGGGCAGTCAGCCCTAGAGCATGACGCCTTCGTGCTCGAGCAGCGCGATCTTGACGTCGAGTCCGTAGCCGTAGCCACCGATGCCGTTGGCCGCCACGACGCGGTGGCAGGGCACGAAAGGTGCGACGAGGTTCGACGAGCACACCGTGCCGGCCGCGCGCGCGGCTCGCGGAGTCCCGGCGCGCCGAGCGAGACCGGCATACGTGTCGACGCTGCCGGCGCGGATCGTGCGCATCGCCCGCCAGGCCTGCTGCTGGAACGGCCCGCCGAACTGGCTGACCGACACCTCCTCCAGCGCATCGAGGTCACCGTCGCAGTACCGCTCCAGCACGTCGCGGATGAAGGGCACCGGACTGCGCGGGTGCACCTCCCGAGGTCCTCCCGGCAGCCGGTCCAGTGCGTCGTCGAGGTCACGGAAGGTCGTGGCGACGACCGCTCCGTACTCCTTAGGCCCCAGATCGCCAGCAACGTGCGGATCGACGACCACGGTCAGGATGCCGCCAGGCAGGCGGTGGGCGGCCGCGAGGAGCGCGCCTCCGACGTGCGCCATCAGGGTCGTCCTCCGCCCACGACGACTACCGGGACAACAGCATGTCGGCGACGAGGAAGGACAGCTCCAGGCTCTGCTCGCGGTTCAGGCGCGGATCACAGGCCGTCTCGTATCGGTCGCCGAGAGTTGCCCTCGAGGACCCCCCCCGGTGCCACCGACGCATTCGGTGACGTCGTCTCCGGTGAGCTCGATGTGCAGCCCACCGGGCACCGTGCCGAGATCCCGGTGCACCTCGAAGAACCCCTGCACCTCGTCGACGACGTCGTCGAACACGCGCGTCTTGTGCCCGGTGGCCGCCTCGCGCGTGTTGCCATGCATGGGGTCGCACACCCAGACCACGGGGACGCCGCTGCCGTCGACCTTCTGCACGATGCCCGGCAGGGCCTCGCGCACCTTGGTCGATCCCATGCGCGTGATGAGGGTGAGCCGTCCCGGCGTGCGCTCGGGATTGAGGATCTCGCACATCTGCACGACATCATCCGGCGAGGCCGTCGGGCCCACCTTGACCCCGATCGGGTTGCGAATGGTGGACGCGAAGTGGATGTGCGCGCCGTCGAGCTGCCGGGTGCGCTCGCCGATCCAGAGGAAGTGCCCGGACACGTCGTAGGGCAGTCCGGTCCGCGAGTCGATGCGGGTGAGCGCCCGCTCGTAGTCGATCGACAGCGCCTCGTGCGCGGCGTAGAACTCGACCCGCTGGAGCTCCTCGGGGTCGGCGCCGATGGCGCGCATGAACGCCAGCGCACGATCGAGGTCTCCCGCCATCGCCTCGTACCGCTGGCCGGCGACCGAGTCGCGCACGAAGTCCTGGTTCCAGGCATGCACCTGTCGCAGGTCGGCGTAGCCGCCCTGCGTGAACGCGCGGACGAGGTTGAGCGCCGCGCTGGACGCGTTGTACGCCTTCACCAGCCGCTGCGGGTCGGGGCGGCGGGAGGCCGCATCGAAGGGCAGTGCGTTGACGGCGTCACCCAGGTAGGAGGTGAGCTCGACGCCGTCTCGCGTCTCGACGACGTTGCTGCGGGGCTTGAAGTACTGGCCCGCCAGGCGCCCCACCTTGATCACGGGCAGCGAGGCGGCGTACGTGAGGACCACCGACATCTGCAGAACGGTCTTGAGTCGTGCCCGGATGGACTCGGCGTTGTTCGCGGCGAACGTCTCCGCGCAGTCGCCACCCATGAGCACGAAGGCACGGCCCTCGGCGGCGTCCGCTAGCCGCGCGCCGAGCAGGTCGCACTCGCCCGCGAACACGAGCGGCGGCAGCGTCGACAGCTCCTGCATGGCGGCCTCGAGCTCGGCGGCGTCCGGCCACGGGGGCTGCTGGGCAGCCGGCAGGTCGGGCCAGCGGAGGGGGGTAAGCATGCGACAAGGCTAAGGCACGGCCGGCAGTGGTCCGTAGGGACCACTGCCGGCCGTGCCCTGGTGATGTCGTAGGTGCGCGAACCGGCCTAGCCGAAGAAGGACTTGGCCTCTTCGTAGCGCTCCATCGGCACGGTCTTGAGCACGCCGGTGGCCTCCTGAAGGGGCACCCGGACGATGTCGGTGCCGTGCAGGGCCACCATCATCCCCCAGGCCTCATCCTTCACGGCCGTGATCGCATGGAGACCGAAGCGAGTGGCGAGCACCCGGTCGAATGCCGTCGGCGAGCCGCCGCGCTGGATGTGCCCGAGGACGGTGTTGCGTGCCTCGTTGCCGGTGCGCGCCTCGATCTGGCCGGCCAGCCAGTCACCGATGCCGGACAGCTTGACGTGCCCGAACGCGTCGAGCGTGCCGTCCTTGGTGATGAGGTCGCCGTCCTTCGGCAGGGCGCCTTCGGCCACGACGATGATCGGGGCGAAGCCGTCCGCGAACCGGCTCGTGCACCAGCCGACGACCTCGTCGAGGTCGAACGGCACCTCGGGGATGAGGATGCCGGCGGCGCCGCCAGCCATGCCGGAGTGCAGGGCGATCCAGCCGGCATGACGGCCCATGACCTCGCAGATGAGGATGCGGTGATGTGACTCCGCCGTGGTGTGCAGCCGATCGATGGCCTCGGTGGCGATGTTCACGGACGTGTCGAACCCGAAGGTCACGTCGGTGGCGCTGAGGTCGTTGTCGATCGTCTTCGGGACGCCGATGACATGGAAGCCATGCTCGGTGAGCGTCGTGGCCACGCCGAGGGTGTCCTCCCCACCGATCGCCACGAGGGCATCGATGCCCAGCTTCTCGAGGTTCTCCTCGATCCGCTCGATGCCGCCCTCGATCTTGATCGGGTTGGTGCGCGATGAGCCCAGGATGGTGCCACCGCGCGGCAGGATCCCACGGACCGTGGGCACGTCGAGCGGGATGGTGTTCCCCTCTAGGGGGCCCTTCCAGCCGTCGCGGAAGCCGACGAAGTCGTAGCCGTACTCGGTGACCCCCCGACGGACGACGCCACGGATGACCGCGTTGAGTCCGGGGCAGTCGCCTCCACCAGTGAGAATGCCGACGCGCATGGGTCATGCACCTTTCGTTGTGGGCTCAAGGCCCGAGTTGCGCCCGGCTCCATCCGCCCGGCTCCACCGTTGCCAACTCTAGCGATCCATGTAATCGCTGTCATCAGCTTGTGCCCGACGGGCAGGTCCCCGTCGCCAACTATGGTCGGGCCATGGATGCGATCTTGGCAATAGACGCGGGCACCACGGGCATCACCGCACTCGTCGTTGATGCGACGGCCACCATCGTCGCCCGCGGCTACCGTGAGTTCCCCCAGCACTTCCCGGCCGACGGCTGGGTCGAGCACGACCTCGGGGAGATGTGGTCGGCCACCCTGGCCGCCGCGCGCGAGGCGCTCGCCGCCGCCGACGCCACCATCCGCGCGATCGGCATCACCAACCAGCGCGAGACCGTCTGCTTCTGGGACCGCGAGACGCTGGGCGCGCCCCGGAGGGCAATCGTGTGGCAGGACCGCCGGACGGCCACGCTGTGCGAGGACCTCGTCCGGGCCGGCCACTCGGCCCGCGTGACGGAGCTCACCGGCCTGCGGATCGACCCCTACTTCTCCGCGACGAAGATCGCCTGGGTGCGCGACAACGATCCGCACACCTGGGCCCGCGTCGTCTCGGGGGACGTCGCCGTCGGCACCGTCGACTCCTACCTCATCGCGCGGATGACGCGCGGCCTGCTGCACGTCACCGACGGAACCAACGCCTCTCGGACCCTCCTGTACGACCTCTCCACCGGCGCTTGGAGCCCCGAACTGTGCGACCTGTTCGGCGTGCCGATGTCGGCCCTGCCGGAGATCGTGCCGTCATACGGTGACATCGGCCACGCCGATCCCGCGGCCTTCCTCGGCCTCGACGTGCCCATTGCGGGCATCGCCGGCGACCAGCAGGCGGCGCTGGTCGGGCAGGCCGGCTTCACGAGCGGATCCGCGAAGTGCACCTACGGCACGGGCTCGTTCCTGCTCGTGCACACCGGGGACCGACCGGCCCGCTCCACCCATGGACTGCTGACGACCGTCGCCCTGGCCCACCCCGACGGACGGCGCGACTACGCGCTCGAGGGCGCGGTGTTCGTCACCGGGGCCGCCATCCAGTGGCTGCGCGACGGCCTCGAGATCATCGAGAGCGCGGCGGAGACGCAGGCGCTCGCGGCCAGCGTCCCCGACTCCGGCGGTGTCGTCTTCGTCCCGGCGCTTACGGGGCTGGGTGCCCCCGAATGGGACCCCACGGCGCGGGGGCTCATCATCGGCATCACCCGCGGCACGACCCGGGCGCACATCGTCCGGGCCGCCCTGGAGGCCATCGCCCATCAGGTCCGCGACGTCGTCGAGCTGATGACGGCCGACGGGGGCGTGCCCTTGGCGCGCCTGTCGATCGACGGTGGCGCGGCCGCGAACGACCTGCTGTGCCAACTTCAGGCCGACATGCTCCAGCTCACCGTGGATCGCTCGGCCGAGCTCCAGACCACCGGACTCGGCGCAGCCTTCCTCGCGGGCCTGGGCATCGGCATGTGGCCGTCGTTCGACGACCTGATCTCGACTCGGCACTCGTCGGGCATCTTCGAGCCTGGTGACGACGACCCGGCCGCCCGCGAGCGATGGCGGTCAGCAGTGCAGCGCAGTCGGGCGTGGGTGGTCTAGCCGGGCGAGGCGACCAGACGGCTCAGTCCGGGTCCACCATCGAACGGGAATCGGCCGGTGAACCATCGGCGATGAGCTCCTTGGCACGGGTCGCGTACATGTCGACGTACTCCTGGCCGGACAGCGACATCAGTTCGTACATCACCTCATCGGTGACCGACCGAAGGACGAAGCGGTCGTTCTCCAGCCCCTCGTAGCGGGAGAAGTCGAGCGGGCGGCCGATACGCACACCCACCCGCCGCAGGCTCGGCCGCACCTGCCCGGGCGGCTGGATCTCGTAGGTGTTGATCATGGCCACGGGGATGATCGGCACATGGGCCTCCATGGCCATCCGGGCCACGCCCGTCTTGCCGCGGTACAGCGTGCCATTCGGCGACCGGGTGCCCTCGGGGTAGATGCCGAGCAGACTGCCCTCCCCGAGGATGCGCAACCCGGTGCGCATCGCGGCCTCCGACGCGCGTCCACCGGATCGGTCGACCGGAACCTGCCCAACGCCGGCGAAGAACAGCTTGGTGAAGAAGCCCTTGACGCCCGGCCCGGTGAAGTAGTCGCTCTTGGCGAGGAAGGTGATCGGCCGGGGGACGACGAGGGGCAGGAAGAACGAGTCCGAGAACGACAGGTGGTTGCTCGCGAGGAGCGCGCCGCCCTGCTCGGGGACGTGGTCGGCGCCTTCGACCCAGGGGCGGAAGAGCACGCGCAGCCACGGTCCGACGACGATGTACTTCAGGACCCAGTACAGCATCCGTGCCACCTCCTCACGGGTGGCACACTAGTGGTCAGGTCGATCCACGGGGACGACCTCCCGCGAAAGGACCCCCATGGACGTCATGCCCGGAGCCGAACCCTGGTCCGCGGACGGCAACCACGTCGGAGTGCTCGTCCTGCACGGCTTCACCGGCTCCCCCAAGTCCGTGACCCCCTGGGCGAAGGACCTCGCCGCCGAGGGCTGGACGGTTCGGGTCCCCCGGCTTCCGGGCCATGGCACGACGTGGCAGGAGATGAACCTGACGACGTGGGAGGACTGGTACGCCGAGGCCGAGCGCCACCTGCGCGACCTCACGGATCGGTGCACGCAGGTGTTCGTCATGGGCCTGTCCATGGGCGGATCGCTCACGCTGCGCCTCGCCGAGGAGCACGGCGACGAGATTGTGGGAATCGTCCTCGTGAACCCTGCCGTCCACAGCGAGCGTGCCGACCGCCACCTGCTGCCGCTGCTGCAGCGGTTCATCGGCTCGTTCCCCGGCATCTCGAACGACATCGCGAAGCCCGGCCAGGACGAGGGCGCGTACGACAAGATCCCCCTTCGCGCAGCGCACTCGTTGTCGAAGCTGTGGGCCTTGGTCAAGGCCGACATCGCGAAGGTCGCGGTGCCGGTGCTGCTGTTCCGGAGTGCGCAGGACCACGTCGTCGAGCCATCGAACGCGGCGTTCGTCCTGAGCCATGTCGCGTCGACGGACGTCACGGAGATCGTTCTCGCCGACTCCTACCATGTGGCCACCTTGGACTTCGATGCCGAGGTCATCGTCCGCGACAGCATCGCGTTCGTGAAGCGGCTCTCGGAGTGACGGCAGCGGGCTCGGGCCTGCCTGAGCACGATCAGCGGGCGTGGGACGCGATCGTCGCCGATCTCAGTGGACAGATCGATCTCGGTCCCGAGTTCACTCCCCCACCCTTGCCGCCACCCACCGAGCCGGTCGCGGCCGCCCACCTCGTCGACGAGGAACCCGATGAGGGCTACGTGCCGCCGCAGCCGCCACCGATCCCCCGACCGGCCGACGCCATCGGCCGGTTCTCCTGGGCGGCGGTGCTCGGCGGCCCGCTGCTCGTGCTCGTCACCATCCTCGGCTGGGACCGCTGGCTGGCGAACCTGGGCGTTGCGCTGACCGTGGGCGGCTTCGTCTCCCTGGTCTGGCGGATGAACGACCGCGACGACGAGGACGACGACGGCGCGGTCGTCTGAGGCCCGTCCTTCAGCAGGAGCCGCCCGGCCGCGCTACGCGCGGGGGTGGCGAGCGAGGTCGGCGGCGCCGACCAGCCCAGCGCTGTTCGTCAGTTCGGCCACCCGTACCAAGGGCGCCGGCCGGTTCTGCTGGCCGATGAGCTTGTCGGCCAGCGTCTGGCGGGCGCTGGCGAGCAGGAGATCGCCGGCATCGGACACCCCGCCCCCGATGACGAACACCTCAGGATCCAAGGTGGCGGCCAGGTCGGCCAGCCCGCGGCCCAACCATGTGCCCACCACGGAGAAGGCCTCGGTCGCCACCGGATCGCCGGCCTTCGCGGCCTCCGTCACGTGCACCCCCTGGACCCCCTCGGGGGTGCCGTCGCCGAGCGCCAGGAGAGCACCCGCCTCCGAGCGCCGTTCCGCCGCCAGCAGCCGGGCCTCGCGGACGAGGGCGTTGCCGCTCGCGTACTGCTCCAGGCAGCCGTTGCGGCCGCACCCGCAGGGCCGGCCGTCGGGCACCGCATTGATGTGACCGATCTCGCCAGCGACACCATGGGCGCCACGGAAGAGCGCCCCGTCGATCACGATCCCGCCGCCGATACCGGTGCCCACCGTGACCAGGATGAGGTCTCGGACGCCCCGACCGGCGCCGTACACGTACTCGCCCCAGGCCGCAACATTGCCGTCGTTCTCGACCACGACGGGCAGCCCCGTCGAGGCTTCGAGCAGGGCACGTACCGGCACCTGGGACCACCGCAGGTTCGGCGCGAAGTAGACACGGGATCGGTCGGCGTCGACCAGGCCAGCGACCCCCAGGCCCACGCCGACGATGGGCTCGGGCGTGCTCTCGACCAGTTCGTTGACGACCTCGGCGACGAGATCGAGCACGTCGTTGGCGTCATTGCGCGGCGTCGGCCGCCGAGCCGTCGACACGACGTCGCCCTCGTCGGTGACGATGCCCGCCAGGATCTTGGTGCCGCCGATGTCCACGCCGATGCTGAGTCCCACGACCGACAGCCTAGGGCTCCCGGACCTGCTCCCGGATGGGGATCCACATGATCTCCCCGGTCGCGGGGACGGGCCCGGACTCGGCCTCGACGTCCTCGGCGCCCGCCCCTTGGGGGTCGGTCACCGGTTCATCGTCGGTGACCAGCGAGCGGCCCTCGCCGATCAGGACCATGGTGCGGCAGACCACGCACTGCGGGTGATCCGCGGGATCCGTGTGCTCCGCGTGCGGTGCCAGCACCTTCTCGGTCGCCCAGTCGACCATGCGCTGTGCGCCGGCCAGCAGCGCCGTCCACTCGATGCCGTTCGAGGATGCGTCGTCCCCTCCGGGCCGTGATCCCGTGACAACCGGCTCCGGCTCGCCCTGGTCCGCCGACCCGTCGGACACGGAGTCCTCGTCGAGCCCCCCATCGGGTCGATCGGGCCCCGAGTCCTCGTCGACCACGGCATCGGGCTGTTCAGCGTCGTCGCCCGAGAACCACCACGGCTGGCGGCGCGCGGTCATGCGGCGCTCCCGCGTGCGTCCTGGCGCCACACCGACATGTCGGGCACGAAGCTCACTCGCAGGCCCGCTTCGGTCCGCACCGCCGAGGTAGCCCGACAGCGCCGCAGGACGGGCGGCAGGGTCAGCCAACGGTGAACGCCGTCGAAGGCGACGACGAGGGCATCGTCGAGCCGGCCCACCTGCGCCTCGGTCGCCGCCGCGCCGACGAGCGGCAGGTCGAGGACGTACTCCTCATCCTGGGCGGTGAGGTGGGCCGTCTGCTCGTCGAGCACCGCCGTTCCACCGAGGGGGCCGACGACCGATCGTCCCTTGGGCACGGCCCGGACTCGCGTGGTCGATCGCCAGACCAGCGCGCCCGAATGGGCACCCTCGAGTCGGGCCACCTGCGCGTCCTGCTGGGCGAGGAGCTCCTTGGCCCAGCCGTCGGCCTTGCGCCCGCACCGATTGGCCACGAGCCCATCGACGCTGACGCCCATCATCGAGATCAGCGCCGTCGCCCGCAGGATCCGGTCGACGGAGTCGGCCTCCGGCAGGCAGGCAAGGCGCATCGTCGTCGCTGGGTGCGCCAGTGCGGCGGCCAGCGAGGCCACCTCGCCTCGGATGCCCTCGAACTCCTCGAACAGCGTCGGCGGGGGGTCCGTCGCGGGGTCGGTCGGCGACCCGTCGGGCGGGACGCGGCGCCGCATGGCGAGGCGCGGGGTGAGCGCCGCGTCGAGGACGCGCAGCACGATCGTCGGCAGCTCGAGGAGCTGACGAGCGCGATCGAGCGGACCGCAGTCGACGATGACGGTGTCCGATCCGGCGTCCAGCGCATCGCGCACGTGGAGCAGGGCCGACAGCTGCTGGATCGACGCGAGCGAGGCCCAGTGGGTGGCGGGCAGCGGATCGGCGCCGGCCTCCGCGCCCAGCCGGCCGAGACTCGCACTCGACCAGGCCGCCGCAAGGGGATGCGTGCCTGCCCCGCTGGTCGCGTCGACCACAACGCCGCGCAGGCCCTCCTCACGCAGGGCCTCGGCCGTGGCTGCGCACAAGGTGGAGGTTCCGGCGCCTCCGGTACCGCTAAGCAGCAGGAGACGCGAGCGACTCGACACGCTTCTTCAACCCCTTGAGGGCGGTATCGACGATGACCTTCTCGGCCTTCCGCTTGATCATGCCGATCATCGGGATCTTCACGTCCACCGAGAGCTTGTAGTTGACCGTGGTGGTGCCGTCGCCGTTGGGCGTGAGCTCGTAGACGCCGTCCATGGCCGTCAGCATGTCGCCCTTGGTCAGCGTCCACGACACCTTGGTGTCGCCGTCCCAGTCGTACTCGAGCTCGTAGTCGTCTTTGATGGCGCCGGTTACCAGGCTGAAGTGCGCATCGGCGGGCCGGTTGTCGTCCTCGAACACGCTCAGGACCTTCACCTCGTTGATGCCGTCGCTCCAGTCCGGGTACGCGGGGAGGTCGGCGATGACATCCATGATCGCGGCAGGGGCGGCATTGATGACGATGCTGGATTCGGTCTGGTCGGCCATGGAGGGAAGGCTACCGCCCCCGCTCCCGCGGCCGGACGACAAACTGCCTTCGCTAGAGATCGATCATGAACGGGCGGCGCAGCGCGTTGAAGTGGCCGACGTTCACGCATTCGGTGCGGCCGATTCGGGTGCGGCGGGCCAGGGGCTGGTGCACGTGGCCGAACAGGTGGTACCTCGGCTGGACGTCGCGGATGTACTCGAGGAGCGCGAGGCTGCCGACCTCGAACCTGCGCGCGACGACGTCGTAGGTTAGGTCGGCGATGGCGGGCGGGATGTGAGTGAACAGCACGTCGACGGGTTCCAGGTCGGCCACCTTCCGGGCGAAGTCGACCTCGGGGATCTCGTAGGGCGTGCGCATGGGGCTGACCAGGCCGCCGCCGACGAAACCCCACCGCATGGTGCCGACTTCTACGACGCCGCCGTCCACCACCGTCTGGCCCGCCCTGAGGAACTGCGGCCACAGGCCCGGCACGTCGACGTTGCCATACGTGAGGACGGCAGGACTCGGCATCGCCGCGAAGAGCTCCTCGTACTGCTGCTCCACCATCGCCTGCATGACCGTCCAGCGCTGCCCGGAGTCCGCGATGCCCCGTCCCGCCCAGGCGGCCGAGCTCAGCTCGCGGGCCCGGTCGAAGTCGTTGGCGGTGCGGGCTTCGATGTAGGCGCGCGCGTAGTCCGACCCGAAGAGGTCGGCGAAGATGCCTCGGGAAGGGTCGTCGTAGTCCAGGAACAAGATGAGGTCGCCGAGGCACACGAAGACGTCGGACCCGTCTGCCGCTCGAGCCAATGCCTCACCGGCGCCGTGCACATCGCTGACCACATGGACGCGCATCAGCCCGCGCACCCCGAGTCCGGGGGCTGATCCGGGTGTACGACGGCGACCATCCTCCTCACAATGCCACGCCCGCCCCTGCGGCGGCCGTTGGAGGCCGAATCGGTCGCGTAGTCGACCCGTTTGTTCTACGTTGGTGAAATGAAGCAGGAATTCTCCGTCCCCCCAGTCGTGCCCTCCCCCACCAGTGGCGGCCTCGCCGATCACGTCGTCGAGAACGCCGAGAGGACGCCCGACCACGTCGCCCTCTCCGTCAAACGCGGAGACGCCTGGGTCGGCATCACGTCCGCCCAGTTCCTCGCCGAAGTCCGCGCCGTGGCCAAGGGCATCGTCGCCAACGCCATCGAGCCGGGAGACCGGATCGGCGTCATGTCCCGGACCCGGTACGAGTGGACCCTGGTCGACTACGCCATCTGGTACGCCGGCGCGGTCAGTGTCCCCGTGTACGAGACATCCTCGCCCGAGCAGATCCAGTGGATGCTGAGCGACTCCGGGTCGGTGGCGCTCTTCCTCGAGAGCGAGAAGAACAAGGCCGCCTTCGATCAGGTCTCCGTGGAGATTCCCACCGTGACGCGGGTGTGGGTCTTCGACGACGGGATCATCGACCAGCTGAAGACCGACGGCAAGGACGTCCCCGACGACGAGCTTGAGGCCCGACGCCGAGCGGTGACCCCGGACACGATCGCCACCATCATCTACACGTCCGGCACGACCGGCCGCCCCAAGGGCTGCAGCCTCACTCACCGCAATTTCATGTTCGAGGTCGACCAGGTTGTCAACGGACTGCCGGACGTGTTCCTGGCACCCGGCTCCTCCACCCTGCTGTTCCTGCCGGTCGCCCACGTCTTCGGACGGGCCATCCAGCTGGGGTGCATCCGAGCGGGTGTCCGGCTGGGCCACTCCGCCGACATCAAGGAGCTGCTGCCCGGGCTGGCGTCGTTCCAGCCCACCTTCCTGCTCGCCGTCCCGCGGGTGTTCGAGAAGATCTTCAACTCCTCGCAGCAGAAGGCCGTTGCCGAGGGCAAGGGCAACATTTTCAACACCGCCGCGCAGGTGGCGATCGACTACAGCAAGGCCATCGACACCGGCGGTGCCGGGATCGTGCTGAGGATCAAGCACGCCGTGTTCGACCGGCTCGTCTACAGCAAGATCCGCCACGCCATGGGCGGGCAGATGCGCTGGGCGGTCTCCGGCGGGGCACCGCTGGGGGCCCGCCTCGGGCACTTCTTCCGCGGGATCAACGTCATCATTCTCGAGGGCTACGGCCTCACCGAGACGTCGGCCGCGACGACCGTCAACCGGCCGGCGGCGATCCGCATCGGCACGGTCGGACAGCCGCTGCCCGGCGCGAAGGTGAAGGTCGCCGACGACGGCGAGCTCATGCTGGGGGGCGACCAGATCTTCATCGGCTACTGGAACAACCCTGCGGCCACGGCGGAGGCGCTCGAGTCCGACGGCTGGTTCCACTCCGGTGACATCGGCGAGATCGACGACGACGGCTTCGTGAAGATCACCGGCCGCAAGAAGGAGCTCCTCGTGACGGCGGCCGGCAAGAACGTGGCCCCTGCCGTTCTCGAGGACCGACTGCGGGCGAACTGGCTCGTGAGCCAGTGCATGGTGGTGGGCGACGCGCAGCCCTTCATCGCCGCCCTCGTGACGATCGACCCGGAGGCGTTCCCGGCCTGGGCGAAGCAGCACGACAAGGCACCGGGCACGACGGTCGCCGATGTCGTCAACGATCCGGCCCTCATCGCCGACGTCCAGTCGGCCGTCGACGACGCCAACAAGGCCGTGTCCCATGCCGAGGCGATCAAGAAGTTCAAGATCCTGCCGGTGGACTGGACGGAGGAGGGCGGCCAGATCACGCCGTCACTCAAGCTGAAGAGGAACGTCGTGATGAAGGAGTTCGCCGCAGACGTCGACTCCCTCTACTCCTAGCGCCGACTGCAGCGTCGCGCGTCATTCACGCAAGCGTGAATGACGCGCGACGCTGCAGTCGGGGGGTCGATCAGCCGACGACGCGACCAACGCCACTGAAGTAGTTCTCGTACCACGGGCCGAGCACGTCGGACACGATGACGCCGTCACCCGGATTGGCGGCATGCACCATCTTGCCGTTGCCGACATACATGCCCACGTGGTGAACACCGCCCCCGAAGTAGAAGACCAGATCTCCCGGCTGCGCTTCACTGAGCGGGATCCGCCGGGTGGAGCTGTACTGGGAGTAGCTGTAGTGCGGCAGCGAGACGCCCGCCTGCCGCCATGCGGCGAGCATGAGCCCCGAGCAGTCGAACGCGTCGGGGCCAGCCGCTGCCGCCACATACCGGTCGCCGACCTGGGACAGCGCGTACGAGACAGCCGCCGACGCACGACCACCGCCGGCATAGCCGCCGCCGGCGCTGCTCGGGCCGTTGAAGGACAGGTTGGCCGACGCGGTGTTGCCGGCTGCGATGCCCGCCTGGCGCTCGGCCTCGTCGATGGCCGCCAGGCGCGCACGCTCAGCCGCCTCGAGGCCGGCGAGCACCCCCTCGGCTTCATTCAGCCTCTGATCAGCCTCTTCCTTGGACGAGGCCATGTCATCGCGGTACTTCTGCGCGATGGCTTCCTTGTCCTTGACCTCTGCCTCACTCTGGGCGAGTCGTAGCCGGGCGGTCTGTGTGCGCCGGAGGGCCGACGTCTGCGACTGGGCCACCTGGTCCAGGGCGGCCGCCTGGGCGAGGAATTCGCTCGGATTGTCGGCTAGCAGGACTTGCAGAGAACTGTCCATGCCCCCGCTGGTGTACGTGGACCGCGCCAGGTCGTCGACGGTCGAGAGGATCTCCTGCAGCTGCGCGCGCTCGCGGGAGATGCGCTGATGCAGGCCGTCGAGGGTGTCCTGGACGGCGGCGAGGTCGCTGCGGGCCTTGTTGTAGCGCTCGGTGGCGGCCTCGGCCCTGGCCTGCAGGTCGCGCACCTGCGTGCGCACCTGATTGATGTCGCGACTCGGGACGGCGCTGACCGCGGGAGCGGCCACGACGCCGGAGATCAGCAGCGCGCTCCCGGCCACCGCTGTCGTGATCCAGCGACGCCAGGGGTTCCGCTGGTGCACGCGCAGTCCTTTCGCATCGGCCACACAGGGCCGCCGGTGACGATCACCCAACGCTCAACCGGGCGGCAGGGGAGGCCAGCCCAATGCCCTCCAAGGTAACAGATTGGTGTCGGCGGGCCGGGCCCGGCTGGAGCCGATACCGGTCACAAACGGTGCAAAACGGACGGTTCTCCCCCATTTTGGGGGCAACGTGACAAGGACCACGCCCTCGCCGCGTGCGGTCAGCTCGCTCGGGGCCTGCGCACCAGTCGGAGCGGTGGAACCAGGCCAGACTGGGCCAGCACGTTCATCGCCGCCGCGTGGTCGTCGTCGACGTGGGACACGATCGACTCGTGGTCGCCGGCACCGAGCAGGAAGGACACGACGCAGTCGTCGCAGGCGGACTCGAGGGCCGGCTCGGGTCCGGGACTCGGCGTAGGCGCCGAGGCACGGCCCGGGGAATGGACGCACGCACCACAGTCGATGATCATGGCAAGGACGCTAGAACGCCCCTCTGACAATCAGGGGCCGCCGTCGCCTGGACCCTCGTCCGCGGGGCCGCCGAACTCGGGACGATCGACGATCTCCACCCGGTCGCCAGCGCCGCACCACCGGCAGACCACCTGTTCGACCGTCTCCGCGAGGACCTCACGCTCCTCGACGCTCGGCTCGCCGGCCATCGACATGTGCCAGTACTCGCGAGAGCGAGTGCTGCGGACGACATCGAAGCGGGTGAGGTTGCCGCAGTGCGCGCACCGCCAGCGTGATCGGGCGTCGGGAATCGAACGGGAATCGGCCACGCGCTGAGCCTAGCCGTCTCCGTGTCGCAGCACCGAACCTGTCAGGGCCGTCCCCTACGGTCGAGAGGTGCTCTACCGACAGTCGACGATCCACGATCTCGGCACCCCCCTGTCCGACGTCACCTTCGTCGTCGTCGACCTCGAGACCACGGGCGGGGCGCCGGTCGATGCCGGCATCACGGAGTTCGGCGCAGTGAAGGTGCGCGGCGGCGAAGTCATCGGAGAGTTCCAGTCCCTGACCAACCCTGGGATGGCCATCCCGCCGTTCGTCGCAGCCCTGACGGGGATCACCGACGCACTGGTCGCCTTGGCGCCCGACGTCCGCGCCGTCCTGCCCGGCTTCCTGGAGTTCGCGCGCGGCAGTGTGCTGGTCGCGCACAACGCGCCGTACGACGTCGGCTTCCTCAAGGCGGCCTGCGTGAAGTTCGGTTACGACTGGATCGACGCGCCCGTCGTCGACACCGCACGCCTGGCCAGGGTCGCGCTGCACCGGGACGAGGTGCGCAACTGCAAGCTCTCCACGCTCGCCGCGCACTTCAGGGCCACGGTGTCACCCACGCATCGTGCCTTCGACGACGCCCGTGCCACCGCCGACGTCCTGCACGCGCTCATCGGGCGGGTCGGCGACCTCGGTGTCAGCAGCCTGGAGGATCTGCAGGCCTTCTCCTCGCGAGTGAGCACGGCCCAGCGTACGAAGCGTCACCTGGCGACCGACCTGCCCGCCAAGCCCGGTGTCTACGTGTTCGAGGACGCCCAGGGCACCGCCTTGTACGTGGGCACCTCCCGCAACATCCGTACGCGCGTGCGCAGCTACTTCACCGCATCCGAGCAGCGACGCCGAATGGCCGAGATGGTGCGCATCGCCGAGCGGGTGGTGCCCATCGTCTGCGCCACGGCGCTGGAGGCCCACGTGCGCGAGATCCGGCTCATCGCTTCGGAGCAGCCGCGATACAACCGTCGCTCACGGCGGCCGGAGGCGCAGTGCTGGCTCAAGCTCACCGTCGAGCCGTCCCCCAGGTTGGCCGTCGTCCGCATCGTCGACGACGACGTCTGCTCGGGCGCCCGCTACCTCGGCCCGTTCGGCTCGAGGGGTGCGGCAACCCAGGCGGCGGAGGCGCTCCTGCTCGCCTATCCGATCCGTACGTGCACCACGACGCTGGCCCGTTCACCCCGCAGAGCATCGGCGGCCTGCGCGCTGGCCGAACTCGGGAAGTGCCATGCCCCGTGCCGATCGGGCGCCGACCGCGAGGCCTACATGGCCGTCGTCGACCAGCTCAGGCAGGCCATGTCCGGTGACCTCCGCGCCGCCACCGCGGCCCTCGAGCACCGCATGCATGTCCTTGCCGCGGAGGAGCGGTTCGAGGAGGCCGCCACCTGGCGTGAGCGCCTTTCCCAGCTCGCGGCGGGGAGCCTTCGCACGCATCGACTGCTGACCTTGTCCTCGGCTGAGCTCGTCGTCGCGGCCGAGCCCACCGACGACAGCGGCTGGGACATCCATGTGATCCGGCACGGGCGCCTGGCCGCCGCTGGTCACGCCCCGCCCGCGATCGATCCGCGGCCGACCGTGGAGGCGCTCATCGCCGCCGCCGAGCACGTCGAGCCCGCACCCGCCCCCGCGCCCGCGGCGCTCACGGAGGAGACCCTCGAGCTGCTGCGATGGCTCGACCGGCCGTCCGTGCGCCTGGTGCGGTCCGACCGGGCCCTGCACCTCCCGCTGCACTGCGGGGGCGCGGTCGAGCGCCGCCTCGCCGAAGTGCGCCACGCGTGGCCACGACACGAGTTCACCCCGCAGCACTACCGCGAGGTCGGGGAGTTCAGTCGGCCCCTCGGACCGGTGGACAGCCCGCCGGTCACGCGGATCCTCAGCGCCTGAGCCCCTGGGTCACCCGTATCCAGCGGTCCAGGACGGCGAGCGCCGCACCCGACTCGATCGCCTCGCGGGCCCGCGGCAGCAACGCCTCGATCCGGTCGATGAGGGGCAGCGTCGAGCCGACCTGATCGGCCGAGACCGCCGCGTCGAAGGCCACGAGCGCGGCCGCCGCATTGAGGGCCACGGTATCGACGATGGCGGCCACGCGGTCAGCATCCGGATCGGCCGCGCCGACGCCGCCCATTACCTTCCGCAGGAGCAGCGCGTTGCGCTCGCGATCGCCGCCGCGCAGCAGTTCCGGTTCGATCCGCGCGATGCCGATCTGGACGGGGTCGAGGACGAGGTGGGTGACCTCGGCGCCCGTCACGTCCCAGATCTGCGTCGTCGTCACCGTCGAGATCTCGTCGAGGCCGTCATCGCCACGCACCACCAGGGCTCGCACCCCGCGACGATGCAGGACGTCGGCCATCACCGGGGCCAGGACCGGGCTCGCGCACCCGATCAGGGCCGCCTGGGCGCGGCCCGGATTGGTGAGGGGGCCGAGGATGTTGAACACCGTCGGCACCCCGAGTTCCCGACGGGTGGGCCCAGCGAACCTCATGGCGGGGTGATGCGTCGGGGCGAAGCAGAACCCGATGCCTGCCTCGAGCACGCTGGCCGACACCGCCTCGGGCTCCAGATCGATCGCCACTCCGAGTTCCTCGAGGACGTCCGCGGTCCCCGTCGACGACGAGGCCGCGCGGTTACCGTGCTTGACGATGGGGGCGCCGGCCGCCGCACAGACGATCGCGGCCATGGTCGAGATGTTCACCGAATGCGACTGGTCGCCGCCCGTGCCAACGACGTCGAGGACGACTCGAGGTCCGCTGGGACCGAGATCGAGCAGTCGTGCGTGGTCGAGCATGACGGTCACGAGGGCATCCACCTCCGCGGGAGTCTCGCCCTTGGCCCGCAGCGTGGTCACGAAGCCGGCGATCTGGGCAGGGGTCGCCTCACCGGTCAGGATCTGCGTCATCGCCCAGGCGGCTTGTCCGTCACCGAGGTCGGCCCCCGACATGAGCCGGTTCAGCACCGCCGGCCAGGTGCCCGCGGTGCCCTGAATGGTCACGGCCCGCCCGTCAGGATGCGGGGACGACGGACGTGCGCCGACGAAGCAGCTTCGCGGCCACGGTGGAGAGGGTCACGGTGTTGATGGGGTGCGAGACCACGCCGTCGGTCCGCGATCACGTGGCCAGCCAGGCGTCCTGAGGTCGGCCGACGAGGATCAGGATGGGCGGACACCTGTAGATCTCGTCCTTGAGCTGGCGGCAGATCCCCATGCCGCCGGCCGGCACCGCCTCGCCGTCGAGGATGAGCAGGTCGAAGCCGCCGCGATCAGCCTGGGCGATCACGGTGGGCTCGGTCGCGACCTCGACGTATTCGACGGGTGCGAGCTCGGGTGCGGGCCGCCTTCCGAGCGCCTGGCGCACCTGCTGCCGCACGATGCGGTCGTCGCTGTAGAGGAGGACCTTGAGGGGCCGCTCGGGTGCCTGAGCCGGGGTGTCGTCGTGAGCCACGGCCCAAACTCTAGCCATCTGCACCCCCCGTCGAGGACCCGCCCGGAATCCGCTTCCGACAAAGTGTCGAAAAGGTCGGGGGGTCACGCTGAAAGTCGGGCGAGGATCTGCCAGACTCCCCCCGTGGCGAACGCAACGACCATCCCCCAGGCCTACACCCATGCCCCGGCCAACCGGCCCAACATGGTGGCCATCGGCACCATCGTCTGGCTGTCCAGCGAGTTGATGTTCTTCGCGGCGCTGTTCGCGATGTACTTCACGCTGCGCGCGGTCAACCCCGAGTTGTGGGCCCAGGAGACACAACTCCTCAACGTCCCCTTCGCCTCCGTCAACACGATCATCCTCGTACTGTCCAGCGTGACATGCCAGCTCGGCGTGTTCGCCGCTGAGCGCGGAGACGTCAAGGGCCTGCGTCGCTGGTTCATCATCACCTTCCTCATGGGTTCCGTCTTCATCGCGGGCCAGGTCACCGAGTACGCGTCGCTGGTGCACGAGGGCCTGCGCCTCGACACCAATGCGTACGGCTCGGCCTTCTACCTCACGACGGGCTTCCACGGCCTCCACGTCACGGGCGGCCTGGTGGCCTTCCTGTTCGTACTGGCCACCACCTACGTCGCGAAGCGATTCACCCACGACCAGGCCACCCGCGCCATCGTCACCTCGTACTACTGGCACTTCGTCGACGTGGTTTGGATCGCCCTGTTCTTCATGATCTACATCCTGAAGTAGCCGCACGCCTGACCCTTCGCGAGACCACAGCACGATGACCACATCTCCCGACCAGAGAGGTTCAGCGACAGTGAAGTTCCTGGCCGCACGACGGCGCAGCCCGCTCGTGGCATCAGCGTTGTTGATCGGGGCACTGGCAACTGTGGGCGGAGGCTATGCGGTCATTGCGGCCGTCCAGCCGGCCCAGGCAGCGATCACCGTCGGCTCCGAGACCCAGGTCGAGGCCGGCAGGCAGCTGTATCTCGAGGGCTGCTCCTCGTGCCACGGCCTCGAGGCCCAGGGCACCCAGAGCGGTCCCACGCTCATCGGCGTCGGCGCGGCAGCCGTCGACTTCCAGGTGTCGTCGGGACGCATGCCCCTCGCCGCACCGGGAGCTCAGGCTCCGGCGGTCGCGGCCACCTACAACGAGGAGCAGGTGGCGGCCCTGGCTGCCTACATCGGCTCCCTGGCACCCGGCCCGGCCATCCCCACCGCCGAGCAGTACGACTACGCCAACGCCGACGCAGCCATCGGCGGCGAGCTCTTCCGCATCAACTGCTCGCAGTGCCACCAGGCCGCCGGCCAGGGTGGCGCCCTCACGCAGGGCAAGTACGCGCCGAACCTGATGGCCGCTGAGCCGAGAGAGATCTACATGGCCATGCTGACCGGCCCGCAGAGCATGCCGGTCTTCAGCGACGCCCAACTGGACACGGAGTCCAAGCAGCACATCATCAAGTACGTCATGACCCTGCAGGAGTCCTCGAACCCCGGCGGCCTCAGCCTCGGCCGGCTCGGTCCGGTGACCGAGGGCGTCTTCCTAGTCACCGCTGTGTTCGCCGCCCTCATCGCGGCGGCCGTCTGGATCGGAATCAAGTCGCGATGACCGACATCACGCCCCACGGCGGACACGACCAGCAGCCCGCGAAGCTCGGCTACTCCCCGAGGGCCGACATCGAGCACCGCCTGCGCCTCGCCGACACCGACCCGAAGGCGGCCCGACGGGCCGAGCGCCAGGTCACGTCGATGTTCCTGCTGTCCATGGTCTTCGTCGTCCTCTTCGTGGTCGCCTACATCGGGATCGACCCCTCGACCGAGGTGTACATCCCCGTCTTCGGCCTCACCAGCGCGCTCAACATCGCGCTCGGGCTCACCCTCGGGCTCGCCATCTTCCTCATCGGCGCCGGCGCCATCCAGTGGGCGAAGAAGCTCATGCCCGACGTCGAGGTCGTCCAGCAGCGGCATGACCAGCTCTCGCCCGACAGCGACACCCAGGAGGCCGCGGCCAACTACGAGCGGGGCAAGGAGGAGTCCGGCTTCGCTCGATTCCGGATGCTTCGCCGGACGCTCATCGGGGCACTCATCGTCTTCCCGATCCCCCTCGTGATCATGCTGAAGGACCTGTGGGTCCCCACGCCCGAGGAGGAGGGCAAGTCGCCTGCCGACATCCTGTCTACGACGCTGTGGACGGCCGACATGCGCATCGTCTCCGACGGCACCTACAAGCCTGTCCGCCCCGAGGATCTCCCCGTCGGCGGACTCATCTCCGCGGTCCCGGCCGACCTGCAGGAGGTCGAGGAGCTCCAGGGCAACCTCAACGCGCGCGGCAAGGCGGCCATCATCCTCGTGCGCATGGAGCCTGACGAGATCCGCGCACAGCAGGGCGACGGCTGGGACTACCAGGGGATCCTGGCCTACTCGAAGATCTGCACCCACGTGGGCTGCCCCATCGCCCTGTACGAGCAGCGCACGCACCACCTGCTCTGCCCGTGCCACCAGTCCACCTTCGATCTTGCCGACGCCGGCAACGTCGTCTTCGGTCCTGCGGCCCGCCGTATGCCGCAGTTGCAGATCGGCGTTGACGCGGAGGGCTACCTCGTGGCGAAGTCGGACTTCGCCGAACCTGTCGGACCGAGTTTCTGGGAGCGCGGATGACCACGACGAGCCCTGTGGAGAAGGCGGGCGGGGCGACGGCCCAGTACGTCGACAAGCGGATCGGCAGCAACAAGTTCCTGTCGCGCAACCTCGGCAAGGTGTTCCCCGACCACTGGTCCTTCATGCTGGGCGAGATCGCCCTCTACAGCTTCATCGTCGTCCTGCTCACCGGCGTGTTCCTCACCCTGTGGTTCAAGCCGTCGATGGTCGAGGTCGTGTACGACGGCTCCTACGTGCCCCTTCAGGGCATCAAGATGTCGGAGGCCTATGCCTCGGCCCTGGACATCTCGTTCGACGTGCGCGGCGGCATGCTCCTTCGCCAGATGCACCACTGGGCAGCGCTCATCTTCGTCGCTGCCATGGCCGTTCACATGTTCCGCGTCTTCTTCACCGGCGCCTTCCGCAAGCCGCGCGAGTTCAACTGGCTCATCGGCGTGGGGCTCACGACTCTGGGCCTGCTGGCCGGGTTCTCCGGCTACTCCCTGCCAGACGACCTCCTCTCCGGCACCGGGCTCCAGATCGCGCGAGGCATCATGCAGGCGGCCCCCATCGTCGGCACATGGGCGGCGTTCCTGCTGTTCGGTGGCGAGTTCCCGGGCACGGACTTCATCTCACGCCTGTACTCCGTCCACATCCTGCTCATCCCCGGGCTGATCCTCGGGTTGGTCACCGCCCACCTGATGCTCGTCTGGACGCAGAAGCACACCCAGTTCCCCGGGCCGGGCCGCACGAACGACAACGTCGTGGGCTACCCCCTGCTGCCGGTGTACATGGCCAAGGCGGGCGGCTTCTTCTTCATCGTCTTCGGGATCATCGCTCTCGTCGGCGGCCTGGTGACGATCAACCCGATCTGGATCTTCGGCCCCTTCACCCCCGACCAGGTCTCCGCCGGCTCCCAGCCCGACTGGTACATCGGCTTCCTCGACGGCGCCCTGCGCATGATGCCCAACTGGGAGTCGTCGTTCTGGGGGATCACCATCTCCTGGAACATCATCATTCCGGCGATGATCCTGCCCGGCCTCATGTTCACCGCACTGGGGCTCTACCCGTTCCTCGAGTCATGGCTCACGGGTGACAAGCGGGAGCACAACCTGCTTGACCGTCCACGCAATGCCCCGGTCCGCACGGGCATCGGCGTCATGGCCATCACCTTCTATGCGCTTCTGTGGGTCGGCGGCGCGAACGACATCATCGCCACGGCCTTTGACCTGTCGATCAACTCGATCATCTGGTTCCTGCGCGTGAGCATCTTCATCCTGCCTCCGATCGCGTTCGTGGTGACGAAGCGCATCTGCCTCGGTCTCCAACGGCGCGACCGCGACAAGCTGCTGCACGGCTATGAGTCAGGTCGGGTGCTTCGCCTGCCGCACGGTGAGTTCATCGAGGTGCACCAGCCCTTGTCGGCCAAGGACCTCGCGGTCATCACCGCGAAGACCGACGTCGCTCCCCTGCCGGCACCCGAGAAGGCCGACGCCGACGGGGTGCGCAACAAGCACTACCGCATCGGAACCCTCCGCCATCGCCTGAGCACGGCGTTCTTCGGCGACAACGTCGCCCGGCCCACGGACGCAGAGATCGAGGCGGGTCAGCACCACGCGGAGCACGATGCCGCACTCGAGGCGCCGCTCCACGAGTACGAGGACGCGGACCAGATCAGCCCCGGACGCGGCGGTGCCCTTCATCATCCGGGCATGGCGGAGACGAACGCCGAGCAGATGGACGAGCGCTCGCAGCACTGAGCCAGCCAGGCATATCGGAAGGGGCCCGGATCCAGTATGGATCCGGGCCCCTTCCGCATGTCGGCCACGGTGATGTCACCCTGCGGGAGTGATGTCGGTGAGGTTCGTTCATCCCGGCCTCAGCGGAGGCCTTCGTCGTGCGGGCGATCCAGGCTCAGCGACGGTAGGCGGTCTGCTGCGTGCCCACCGACGGACTGGCCGAGGGCGCGTCGATCGGCGTGCTCGGAGCAGTGGCCTCCGGAGCCAGGCCCGGTGTCGTTCCGTCCGGTGCGGCCGTGTCCGTGCTGCTCGGCTCGGGCGCAATCGCCTCAGGGCCGACTGTCTCGACCGGGCCGTTCTTCGAGCCTTCGAGCCACTCGTCCCACGTCTCGCTCCACACGGTGATCCCGTTGCCCAGGTTCTGCTCGTTGGAGGTGCCGGTGACCTCGACGACGTCGCCCACCTTGGCGAGGTCGTACAGCCACGCGGCGTTGTCGGTGCTCATGCCCACGCAGCCGTGGCTGACGTTGGCGTACCCCTGGGAGCCCACCGACCACGGGGCGGCATGCAGGAACTCCCCTGAGTAGGTGATGCGCATCGCGTACTCGACCTCGAGGCGGTAGTACTCGGGGTCATTCGGATCGGTTCCGCCGGTGGCGGCGTCCATGATCCGGGTGCGCTCCTTGCTGACGATGAGTTTCGTGCCGGACCGGGTCTCGAAGCCGTCCTTGCCCGTCGTGACAGGGATGGTGCGCACCTTCTCGCCGTCACGGACGACCTTCGCCTGGTGGGCGTCGGCATCGACCTTGATCACCATCGACGTGCCGACGCGGAAGGTGGTCGAGGTGTTCTGGTCACCGTAGACGCCCTTGTCTCCCTGGACGCCCTTGAGGTTCAGGTCAACGGTGACGTCGATGTTGCCGGGCCAGTACTTCTTGGGCCGGAACTGAACCTCACTGCCGGAGTTCCACGACCAGGCCCCGACGAGAGGGGTGGGCGTGCGCACGACAAGAGCCCGCTCGACCTCCTCCTTGTTCTTGACCTCGTGGTCGAACACCACGGTGATGGGCATCCCCACGCCGACCGTCGTGCCTTCGCCCGGTTGCACGGAACCGTTGAAGAAGTCCTTCGGCTCGACCGTGCGGAACTGGTCGGTCTGCGTGGTCGGCACCCCGCGGGAGTCGACGGCGGTGGCGGAGACGGTGTAGGTGGCACCGAAGTCGAGGTTGTTCTTCTTGGCCGTCCAGACGGTGCCGTCGTCGGAGATCTTGCCCTTCATCGGTCCCTTGGGGCCCATGACCGTGACGTCGGCCAGCTGGCCGCCGTTCGCGGTGACGACGATCTTCTGCGCGGGATCGACTCGCTTGGCGCCCGAGGGCTGGGCGATAACGGTGGCCCTGGAGTCGTCCGATGGCGCAACGGTGCGGAACTCGACGCTGGTCGCGGCCGGCGCACAGGCACTGACGGCGAGGGCGACCGCGCCCAAACCGACGACCATCGTGCGTGCGGGGAAAACCACGTTCGTACTCCTGACGGCGGGCGACCTGCGGGAAGACAAGTGTAAGGGTACGACGGGCATGCCCCTAGCCCAGTTCCCACGCGGGAACAGGAGCCACCTGTTGCGCGGGGCTCAGATGCCCCGAGAACGGCCCAGAAGGGGTACTAGACGGCGAAATCGCCCCGGTAGTACTCGAAGAGCCAGCCCACGAGGGAGATCAGGAGGAGGGTCACGCCGACCGCGATGACCCAGACCGCGAAGATGAGGCCGAGGACCACGACGAAGGTGGCCAGGCCGATCATGAACGGCCACCACGAGTGCGGGCTGAAGAACCCGTACTCGGGGTCTGCCTCATCGATTTCCGCGTCGAGCCGGTCTTCGGGTCGCGGGTAGACGCGCTTGGACGTGTAGAGCACGTAGAACGCCACGAGGAACGCGAGACCGCCGCACAGGGCGAGTGCCGTCGTGCCGATGGGATCGCGGGCCACGTACCAGTAGATGCCCGAGACGATCCAGAAGAACGCCGCCCCGAGGGCGAAGATCAGGCCTTCGATCTTCACTTGTCGCCCCCCTCGATCGTCGCCGCGGGAGCCGCGGCGGCGGGGACCGCATGCGCTCCGGCCGCCGCAAGCTCGGGATGATGAAGGTCGAATGCCGGACGCTCCGAGCGGATCCGCGGCAAGGACACGAAGTTGTGGCGCGGCGGCGGGCAGGAGGTCGCCCACTCGAGCGAGCCACCCCAGCCCCACGGATCGTCGACCGTGACCTTGGGGGCGCTGCGCCAGGTCTTGAGCACGTTCCAGATGAACACGAGCGTCGAGACGCCAAGGATGGCCGAGCCGACGGTCGACACCTGGTTCAGCAATTCGAAGTTGTCAGCGGGCAGGTAGTCGCCATAGCGACGCGGCATGCCCTTGACTCCCAGCCAGTGCTGGATGAGGAAGGTCACCTGGAAGCCGACGAACAGCAACCAGAAGTGCACCTTGCCCAGCCGCTCGTCGAGCATCTTGCCGGTCATCTTCGGCCACCAGAAGTACAGGCCGGCGAAGAAGAGGAACACGACGGTGCCGAAGACCGTGTAGTGGAAGTGGGCCACGACGAAGTAGCTGTCCGACACGTGGAAGTCCAGCGGCGGCGCGGACAGGATGATCCCGGTCAGTCCCCCGAACAGGAACGTGATGAGGAAGCCCATCGTCCAGAGCATCGGCGTGTCGAACTGCACCGATCCCTTCCACATCGTGCCGATCCAGTTGAAGAACTTCACGCCGGTGGGCACCGCGATGAGCATCGTCATGATGGCGAAGTACGGCAGGTACACCGAGCCCGTGACGTACAGGTGGTGCGCCCAGACGGCCATCGACAGGGCACCGATCGCGAGGGTCGCGAAGACCAGGCCCTTGTAGCCGAAGATGGGCTTGCGCGAGAACACCGGGATGATCTCGCTCGCGATGCCGAAGAACGGCAGGGCGAGGATGTACACCTCGGGATGCCCGAAGAACCAGAACAGGTGCTGCCAGAGCATCGGCCCACCGTTCTCCGGGTCGAAGACCACGGCGCCGAACTGCCGGTCGATGAAGGCGAGGGCCAGGGCAGCGGCGAGCACCGGGAAGCACAGGATCACCAGGATGCTGGTGACGAAGATCGTCCAGGTGAAGATCGGCATCCGGAACATGGTCATGCCGGGTGCACGCATGCAGAAGATGGTGGTGATGAAGTTCACTGACCCCAGGATCGTGCCGAGACCACCCATGGCCAGTCCGAGCAGCCACAGGTCGCCACCCACCTCAGGTGAGTACACCGCGTTACTCAGGGGGGCGTAGGCGAACCACCCGAAGGCCGCGGCGCCGCCCGGGGTGATGAAGCCCAGCGCGGCCGTGAGTCCGCCGAAGAAGAAGAGCCAGTAGCCCAGCATGTTGAGCCGTGGGAAGGCGACGTCGGGCGCGCCGATCTGCAGCGGCATGATCACGTTGCCGAACCCCACGAACAGCGGCGTCGCGAACAGGAACAGCATCACGGTGCCGTGCATGGTGAACAGCTGGTTGTACTGCTCGAGGGAGACGAACTGCAGGCCAGGGGCCGCGAGCTCGGCGCGGATCGCCAGGGCCATGAGTCCGGCGACGAAGAACCAGAAAGTCGCGGTGATGATGTAGAGGTACCCGATCACCTTGTGATCGGTCGACGTGACCCAGTTGACGACCGCGCCGCCGAGGTTGCGCTTGCGGCCGCTGGGCGGAGCCGCGGGCGTCGGGCCCGACGGGACGACACGCTCGCTCAGAATCGTCATGTCGTCTTCTCCCCTGGCATCTGGCCGTCGTTGTTACTCATGCCGGTGTCGAGCAGCCCCGACTGCCCCCGGGCCTTCAGGTCGGCGATGTACTGGTCGAACTCGGCAC
Source organism: Actinomycetota bacterium (assembly GCA_016717115.1). GTDB lineage: Bacteria > Actinomycetota > Actinomycetes > S36-B12 > S36-B12 > UBA10649. Next base: position 110,128 of record JADKGE010000008.1, on the reverse strand, counting down.
GTTCGACGACCTTCACGTTGAAGAGCATGCGCGAATGATCGACGCCGCACAGCTCGGCGCACTTGCCGGCGTAGGTGCCGACCTTGTCCGGAGTGAGCTCGAAGGCATTGGTCTTGCCCGGGATGACGTCCATCTTGAACAAGAAGGCCGGCACCCAGAAGGAGTGGATCACGTCGGGCGAGGTGAGCTCGAAGCGCACCTTCTCGTCCACCGGGAGCACCAGCGTCGCAGGCAGATTGGGCGTGCCCACCGCGTAGGCGCCCTCGTCGAGGTAGTTGAAACCCCAGTTCCAGCGGAACCCGACCACGTTGACGGTCTGCTTCTGGTCGTTGCTCAGCGCCAGGATCTCGCTCTGGTCCTTGGCCGTGAACCAGAACAGGCCCAGGATCATGATCAGCGGCACGAGCGTGTAGAGGATCTCGATCGGCACGTTGTACTTGGTCTGCTCGGGCACGTCGTTCTTGTGCCGGCGACGGTAGGCGAAGGCCGCCCACAGCATGAGCGCCCAGGTGACGAGGCCGACGGCCCACGCCGCGATCCAGGAGCCCTGCCACAGGTTCTGGGTGATCGCGCCTTCCTTCGTGGCCGGCTCGGGCAGGTCCATGAAGAAGGCCTCGTTTGCCGTACACGCCGATGCCGTCAGCGTGACGGCGAGCGCCCCAACGGCGATCGCGGCCGCACGCACTCGGCGGCGAGCCGGGCGCTGAATGGACCCGGGTGCTCCAACGGAGCGCACCTCGATGTTCTCCCGCACGGATCGCCTCTCTGAGTCGGTGGACGCTGGGCAGACTAGCGCACCGGAGGGCCGATTTGCAGGCGGCCCCACGAGGCGGAAAGAAGGTTTCCTCGAGCCCCGACTAGCGTGACGCCCGTGCCCGCCACCGACGTGCCGTCCCCCCTGCCGGAACCGGCCCCGACGCCACCCCTTGGCTACCTCGACGCCGTCGGCGGCCAGCCGCTCCTCCCCCGCGCCCTGCGGGCCCAAAGAGCCGCCCTGGACCAGGCCTGGTCGGACCCCGCACGCCTCCACCACGCGGGTCGACGGGCCGGCATGGTCCTCGATGCCGCCCGGGCGAGCATCGCCACCGCCCTGGGCGTCCGGCCCGTCGACGTCTACTTCACGTCCTCGGGTCCGACGGCCATCCGCATCGCCGTCGACGGCCTCCTTCGGGCCCGGGCCGGGGCGTCTGCGGGCGCCGTGGTGGGCGCCGTGGAGAGCCTGGCCGTCCTCGAGCCCGTCCACGCTCTGGCCGACGAGGTCATGGTCATCCCCGTCGACGGCGTCGGTCGGGTCGACCTCGACGCGTTCGCCGAGGCTCTGGCCCGTCCGGCGGCCCTGGCCTGCCTCCAGGCCGCCAATGCGGAGGTCGGCACCCGCCAGCCGCTCGCCAGGGTCGCCCGGCTCGCTCGGGACCACGACGTACCCCTTCTCGTCCACGCCATCCAGGTCATCGGCCGCGACCCGGTGCCCGAGGACTGGGACGTGCTGGCAGCGTCGGCTCGCGACTGGGGCGGCCCCTCGGGCGTGGGCGTCCTGGCCGTGCGCCCCTCCGTGCGCTGGCGGCCCGACCAGAGCCCCGATCGCGGCTGGGTGGGCGGGTTCCCCGACATCGCCGCCGCCGCCGCCGCCGCGACCGCCTTGGAGTACCTCACCCCGGTGGCGGCTGCCGAGTCGGCTCGGCTCTTCGGCCTGGTCGACCTCATCCGGCGCCAACTGCCCACCCTGGCCTCCGGCATCGGAGTCGTCGGCGACCCGGTCGATCGCCTCCCGCACATCGTCACCTTCACCTGCGAGGGCGTGGTCGGCGAGGTGCTCGTCGGTGAGCTCGACCGTCGTGGGGTGAGCGTGGCGAGCGGCTCGGCGTGCACGGCCGACGCCCGCATGGCCAGTCATGTCCTGCCGGCGATGGGGCCGGCCAGCGATGCGAGCGTCCGCGTGTCCCTTCCGCTGGGCTGCTCCGCGGCCACCGTCGACCTCCTGCTCCGCGAGTTCCCGTCGGCGGTCGCCGCCGCTCGGGCCGGCCTGGAGCCCTAGGAGAAGCAGGGATCGAGCGCGAGGGCCGACCGGAGTCTGGCCAGGTACTCCAGACGGGGGATCTCCACGGCACCCATCGAGGCCAGATGATCGGTGCTCCACTGCACGTCGAGCACGCGATCGCCACCCGCGGCCTCGAGGATGCCGACGAGCGCCGCCAGCGCCACCTTCGACGCATCCCGCTGGCGATGGAACATCGACTCCCCCGCGAACAGTCCGCCGATCTCGAGCCCGTACAGGCCGCCCGCGAGGTCGCCGTCGGGCGACCACACCTCTATCGAGTGCGCCCAGCCCATCGTGTGCAGCGCTGAGTAGGTGGCGACGAAGTCATCCGTGATCCACGCGCCATCGCGCCGCCCGTCCCCGCAGGACCTCATGACGTCGACGAAGGCGGCATCGACGGTCACCTCGAACCTGCGCATCGAGCGGCGGAGCGATCGCGTCACGCGCAGGCGGTCCAGCGGCAGCACCCCCCGCGGATCGGGTGACCACCACGCCAGCTCACCGGTCTCCAGGTGCATCGGGAACAAGCCGACGCGGTAGGCGGCGAACACCGTGGACACGTCGAGATCGGCGCCGACCGCGATGATCTCCTGGCCGGGCTCGGCATCCCCGGGGTCAGGCAGGTTCCACCCGCTGGCCGCCGGACTCGTGCGCATGCCGTCCGTCAGGGACGGATGCAGGAGATGTGCGGCTCGACATCGGCCGCCGCGTCGTCACCGTAGGTGCGGGCCATGCGCTCGAGGAAGTGGCGTTGCGCGAGCTCGTACTCCTGCGTGCCCACGGTCTCGATCACATACGTCGCCAGCAAGGATCCGATCTGCGCCGACCGCTCGTCGGACAGGCCCCAGGCCTGACCCGACAGGTATCCGGCCCGGAAGGCGTCCCCCACGCCGGTCGGATCGGCCCGCAGTTCCTCCTCCGGGACCCGCACCGCCACAGGGGCCTCCCCGCGACGCTCGACGCGGGCGCCGTCCGGGCCGAGGGTGGTCACGCGCGTCTCGACCATCGAAGCGATGTCCGCCGCCGACCAGCCGGTCTTCTGCTCGATGAGCGCTGCCTCGTACTCGTTCGTGAACAGGTACGTGGCACCCTCGATGAGAGGCTTGACCTCCTCACCGCTCATGCGGGCGAGCTGCTGTGAAGGGTCCGCGGCGAAGGGATAGCCGCGGAACCGGCACTCCTCCGTGTGCCGCAGCATGGCCTCAGGGTCGTTGGCACCGACGAGCACGATCTCGACGGAGCCGACCAGGTCAACCACCGGGCGCAGCTCGATGTTCCGGGCCTCGGACATGGCGCCGGGGTAGAAGGACGCGATCTGGTTCTGCTCGCTGTCGGTCGTGCAGACGAACCGTGCGGTGTGTCGCGCCTCAGAGACGTGCACGCCACGGGTGTCGACGTTGTGCCGCTGCAGCCACGACTCGTAGTCCGCGAAATCCGGGCCGACCGCTCCGACGAGCACGGGCTTCAGGCCGAGGCACCCCATCCCGAAGGCGATGTTGGGGGCGACCCCTCCACGCCGGACCTCCAGCTCGTCCACCAGGAACGACAAGGACACCTTGTCGAGCTTGTCGGCCACGAGCGAGTCAGAGAACCTGCCGGGAAAGGTCATGAGGTGATCGGTCGCGATGGAACCGGTGATGAGGACAGCCACGAGGCGTGACCCTATCGGCATCGCGCCGGGACGGGCGGCCGGTCAGGATTCCGCGGGCGTCGCCCACTCCTGCGCGAGCACGGCGTAGATCAGCAGATCGCCCCACTCCCCCTTGAACCAGGACTCCTCGCGCAGGTGGGCCTCCCTGCGCAGGCCGAGCCGCTCGCAGAGCCGGGCGGACGCGGCGTTCTTCGGGTCGAGCTGGGCAAACACCCGATGGCTGCCCCACTCCTCGAACGCCACCTTGAGCAGCTCCGAGGCGGCCTCGGTCGCGAATCCACGACCATGGTGCGTGGGGTTGAACACCCAGCCGATCTCCGTCTGCCTGCTCTGGACGGAGCTGACGCGCAGATTCACGTCGCCGATCACCCTCCCCTGCCACTCGACCGCGAGCTGGAGCCGATGGCCGTCAACGCGGGCGTGGCGGGCGGGCGTCACCGAGGCGAGGAAGGCCGCCACGGCGGCCTCGTCCATCGGCTCGTGCATGAGGTACCGGGAGACCTCGGGCGACCCCCGGTAGGCGAGCACATCCGCTGCATCGGACGCCACGAACGGGCGCAGCAGCAGCCGCGGTGTGGATCGGGCGGCGAAGGACACAGACCCTCCAAGAAACTCAGCCGAGTGGCGGCTTGTGGCGGCCGAACCCGTCGGTTCGGCCGCCACAAGCCGCCACTCGGCTGGGGGTGCTGGGTGCCTAGTGGAAGGAGTCGCCGCAGGCGCAGGAGCCGGTGGCGTTCGGGTTGTCGATGGTGAAGCCCTGCTTCTCGATCGTGTCGACGAAGTCGATCGTCGCGCCGCTGAGGTACGGGGCACTCATGCGATCCGTGACGACGCCGACGCCGCCGAAGTCCTTCACGACGTCACCGTCGAGGCTTCGATCGTCGAAGAACAACTGGTACCGCAGGCCCGAGCACCCACCCGGCTGAACGGCGACGCGCAGGGCGAGGTCATCGCGACCCTCGGCATCCAGGAGCGCCTTGACCTTGGATGCTGCGGTCTCTGTGAGGAGGACGCCGTCGGTGACGGGGGCCTCCGTTGTGGTCGTGTCTGCCGACATGGTGCTGTCCCTTTCGACAAGGACTCCCCCGCGGGGGAGATGGGTGACGATGCTGACGGGAACCGCATGCGGACCCTAGGTATTCCCAACAGTCTCACACGAAGGCCGGATGCGCGAGCAGGCCCCGCGTGGGGGAGACTGTGCGGATGGGCAACACCTTCGTCGAACCCCAGCCGACCCCCCTCGCGCTGCTGCTCCTTGGGCAGCAGTCCGACCCCGACAGCGAACGCGGTGTCGACTGCCCGGGTGAGCTCCCGGCGGCATCGGATCCCGACCTGGTGCGGCGGGCAGCGGCGGCGAAGGCCGCCCTCGGCGACCGCGTGTTCATCCTCGGGCACCACTACCAGCGCGACGAGGTCATCCAGTTCGCCGACGTCACGGGCGACTCGTTCAAGTTGGCCCAGCAGGCGGCCGCTCATCCCGAGGCCGAGTACATCGTCTTCGCCGGTGTCCACTTCATGGCGGAGAGCGCGGACATCCTGACCTCGCCCGACCAGCAGGTGATCCTGCCCGACCTTGCCGCCGGCTGCTCCATGGCCGACATGGCCGAGATCGGCCAGGTCGAGGACTGCTGGTCCGCGCTCGAGGCGGCCGGAGTCGCCGGGAGCACGGTGCCCATCACGTACATGAACTCCACGGCGGCGATCAAGGCGTTCACCGGACGCCACGGGGGTGCCGTGTGCACGTCGAGCAATGCCGAGAGGAGCCTGCGGTGGGCCTTCGAGCAGGGTGAGAAGGTGCTGTTCCTGCCTGACCAGCACCTCGGGCGCAACACCGCCGTGCGCGACCTGGGTCTGCGCCCCGCCGATTGCGTCCTGTACAACCCGAACCGGCCCAACGGCGGTCTCACGGTGGAGCAGATCCGCGCCGCGAAGGTGATCCTGTGGAAGGGACATTGCTCGGTGCATGGCCGGTTCACCCCGGAGTGCGTCGACGAGGTGCGCGAACGCGTGCCGGGCGTCATCGTGATGGTCCATCCCGAGTGCCAGTACGAGGTCGTCGCCAAGGCCGACGCGGTCGGCTCGACCGAGCGGATCATCTCGACGATCACCGCAGCCGCACCGGGCACCGCCTGGGCGGTCGGCACCGAGCTCAACCTCGTCAAGCGGCTCGCCGTGGCCAACCCGGACAAGGAAGTCGTCTATCTCGATCGCACGGTCTGCTACTGCTCGACGATGAACCGCATCGACCTGCCGCACCTCGTGTGGGTGCTCGAGTCGCTGGTCGCCGGCACTGTCGTCAACCGCATCGAGGTTGATGCCGACACCGCGCACTGGGCGCGCGTCGCCCTCGACCGCATGCTCGCCCTGCCGGGCGCCACCCCCGCCAAGGACTGATCCCGCCGACTGCAGCGCCCCGCGTCATTGATGCAGCGCTGACTGACGCCGGGCGCTGCAGTCGGCGAGCTAGAGACCCGGGGCTCCCCACACCGCGAACCAGCGCGACAGGTCAGCCTCGATGGGCAGCTCGCCCGCCAGCAGATCGCGCACCCGAAGCTCGAGCACGTTGTCGCGTTGCTGGCTGGTGGCGGGATCGCCCTGCGGGGCGAAGGGGTAGAACGTGCCCCGCTTGAACAGGTAGACCATGCCGAGCGCCCGGTCCTGGGGATCACGGAACGACACTACGGAGCAGAGCAGCTGGGGACCGAAGCCCGCTTCGACGAGCGACGTGTTGACGGCGTGCACGTCGGTCACCGCAGCCGCCACGTCGGGCGGATCGGTAGCGATGACGAGCCACGTGAAGCCGAAGTCGTCCGTGGCGACCTGTACCGGCGGGCCACCGTCGGCGTCGAGCAGCCGCCGGACATCGGCCTCCACGTCGGCGAAGGCCCGGCCCTCCGGGGCGCGGAAGGCCACGGATCCACGACCCGTGGGCACCATGTCGAGGCTGACCTGAAGGGAGATGGCCGCCGAGGGCAGGGCGAAGAGGGCGTCGAGGTTCGGGCCGACCGGCTTCTTGCGGCCGAGAATCGAGTCGAGGAAGCCCACCGGCTACCGCTCGCCGAGCTGCGCGGAGATCCGTGCGAGCTGCTCCAGCCGCTTCTCCAGCGGCGGATGCGTCGACATCAGCTGGCCGAGGTTGATCCCCTTCCCGGCGCTCAGTGCCGGCGCGAAGGCGAACGAGCTGACCGGCTCCATCTGGCGAAGGTCACGAGTGGGAATGCTGGCTATGTCACCCGACACCTTCTGCAGTGCCCGCGCCAGGGCAGACGGCTTGCCCGTGAGCAGCGCCGCGCCTCGATCGGCGCCGAGCTCCCGGTACCGGGACAGCGCCCTCATGAGGATGTACGAGACGAAGTAGACGACCACGCTGACCACCGTGACCGCGATGAACACCAGTGCCGCGTTCTGGTCGCGGTTGCGGGAGAACGATCCCCACATCGCACTGCGCATCATGAAGCCCGCCAGGATCGCCGTGAACGACGCGATCGTCATCACGGTCACATCGCGGTGTGCCACGTGCGAGAGCTCATGTGCCAGCACGCCCTCGAGCTCCTCGGGATCGAGGCGCTTGAGCAGGCCCGTGGTGACGACGACGACGGATCGGCCGGGCGAGCGACCCGTGGCGAACGCGTTGGGCACGTCGCTGTCGGCGACGCCCACGCGCGGCTTCTGCATGTCGGCCATGGCGCAGATGCGGTCGATCACCGCGTGCAGCTGTGGCGCCTGCTCGGGGGTGACGACGACCGCACGCATCGCGGACATCGCCATGGAGTCGGAGAACCACCACTGCCCGAACAGCATGGCCGCGCTGATGCCGAGCACCCAGATGGCGTTGACCCCGATGGCCAGGAGCACGGCCGCGAGCACTACGTAGAGCAGCCCGATGCCGAACAGGGTCCCGACCATCCGTGCCGAAAGACCCCGGTCCGATTCGTACCGGGTACGAGACATGCGTCGGTCCTAGCCTTCGATCTCCGGCTTGGGGGCGGCGGGGCCGAGCTCCGCCTTCATCGCGGCGAGCTGCTGGTCCACCTCGGACGTGCTGGCCATGCGCTCCAGCTCGACCGTGATCGAGTCCTTGCCCATGCCGCTCGCATCCTCGAGCGCGCCCGAGGCCAGGAGCTCGTCGATCGCCCCGGCCCTGGCCTGCATCTGCTGCGTCTTGTCCTCGGCGCGCTGAACCGCCAGGCCGACGTCGCCGAGCTCGGAGGAGATGCCCGCGAACGCCTCGTTGATCTTGGTCTGGGCCTCAGCAGCCGAGTAGGTCGCCTTGATGGTCTCCTTCTTGGTGCGGAAGGTCTCGACCTTGGTCTGGAGCTGCTGGGCGGCGACCGTCAACTTGGCCTCCTGGTCGCTCAGCGTTGCCAGCTGGGTCTGCAGGTCAGCGATCTGCTGGGTCAGGCCGCTCTTGCGCGTCAGCGCCTCGCGGGCGAGGTCCTCACGACCACCGGCGAGGGCGGCACGCGCCTGCTCGTCGAGCTTCGTCGTCTGCTGGGCGAGTCCCTGGATCTGAAGCTCGAGGCGCTTGCGGCTGGTCGCAACGTCGGCCACGCCGCGGCGCACCTTCTGCAGCAGCTCGAGCTGCTTCTCGTACGAGTAGTCCAGGGTCTCACGAGGATCCTCGGCCTTGTCGAGGGCCTTGTTGGCCTTCGACTTGAAGATCATGGTGAAGCGCTGCCACAGACCCATGGTTCGAACCTTCCCTAGCCGGAGACGTGGCTACCAGCCTATGCGCCAGCCCGCCGCATCGCACCGACTAGGCTCAGGGATCATGTTCGGACGCAAAACGACCCCACCCTCAGGCGAGAACGCCTCCACCACAGCCGATGCCGCGGAGTCCCTCGACCCCACCTCGCCCAAGGGCCGGCCCACCCCGTCACGCCGCGAGGCCGAGGCTGCCCGCAAGCAGCAGCTCAAGATCCCGAAGGATCCCAAGGAGGCCAAGAAGGCCAGCCGCGAACGGGATCGCGAGGAGCGTGCCCGCTCACGGACCGCCATGATGGCGGGCGACGAGCGCTACCTGCCCGCCCGTGACAAGGGCCCCGCACGCGCCTTCACCCGCGATTTCGTCGACTCCCGCTTCACCATGGCCGAGTTCTTCATCTTCATCGCCATCGGGGTGCTGGTGCTCGGGTTCATCCGCAACCCCGTCGTGCAGTCGGCGGTGTCGATCGGCTTCTTCGCCTTCACCGCGCTCATCGCGGTCGACACGATCGTGCTCCTGGTGCAGCTCAACCTCCGCGCCAAGAAGATGTTCCCCGAGCCGCAGGACCGCAAGGGAATCACCCTGTACGCCGCGCTGCGCACCCTGCAGCTGCGCCGCCTGCGCCTGCCCCCGCCGCGGGTCAAGCGCGGCGGGGCGCCCAAGCCACCGAAGAGCTAGTCCCCGTAACCAAGGAGCCTGCCCATGGAGTTCCGTCCGCTCGGGCGCAGCGGCCTGAAGATCAGCGAGATCACCTTCGGCAACTGGATCACCCATGGGTCGCAGGTCGACGACCGAACGGCGCAGGCGACCATCCACGCGGCCCTCGACGCGGGCATCACCACGTTCGACACCGCCGACGTCTATGCCGGCACCAAGGCCGAGGTCGTCATGGGCCAAGCCCTGAAGGACCAGCGACGTGAGGGCCTCGAGATCTTCACCAAGGTCTACTGGCCGACCGGCCCAGGCATCAACGACCGGGGGCTGTCTCGCAAGCACATCATGGAGTCGTGCCACGCCTCCCTCAGGCGGCTCCAGACCGACTACGTCGACCTGTACCAGGCGCACCGGTTCGACTACGAGACCCCGCTCGAGGAGACCCTGCGGGCATTCGACGACCTCGTGCGGCAGGGGAAGGTGCTGTACGTCGGTGTCTCGGAGTGGACGGCGACCCAGATCAGGGACGCGGTCGACCTCGCGGCGCAGATGGGTCTGGACCGGATCATCTCCAACCAGCCGCAGTACTCGATGCTGTGGCGGGTGATCGAGGCTGAGGTGGTCCCCACCAGCGCGGAGCTCGGGGTCGGCCAGATCGTGTGGTCGCCCATGGCACAAGGCGTCCTGAGCGGCAAGTACCTGCCCGGAGCGCCGCCCCCGCCGGACACCCGTGCCTCGTCCGAGGGCGAGGCGGCCAACATGATCTCCCGGTGGATGCGCGACGACGTGCTCACGGCGGTCCAGGCGCTGGTGCCCATCGCGGCTGACCTCGGCCTCACGCCGGCGCAGCTCGCCATCGCCTGGGTCCTGGCCAATCCCAACGTCTCGTCGGCCATCGTCGGAGCGTCCCGGCCCCAGCAGATCGTCGACAACGTCAAGGCCGCCGGCGTCTCCCTCGACGTCGAGACCCTCGACGCGATCGACGCGGCCCTCGCCGGCGTCGTCACGTCGGATCCGGCCCTGACCGTCTCCCCCGCCACCCGACCGTGAAGATGTCCGACGCGACTGAAGGAGGGCCCATGGCCTGGACCTGGCGCTACGAGAGCTCCGACGGAACCGAGACCGCCGCGGCGCCGGCCGCGCAGGGTTTCCCGACGCAGTCGGACGCGGAGACGTGGATCGGCGAGACGTGGCGCGAGCTGCTCGACGGGGGCGTCGACCAAGTGACGTTGCTCGAGGACGAGCGCGTCGTCTACGGCCCCATGAGCCTGCACCCGGCGGAGTAGGCGGCTCGGCTAGCCTGGCGCGGCGGCTCGACGCACGGCGTCGATGCTCAGGCGCACGTCCTCGTCGTCGGTCGACCAGTTGCTCACCGAGACGCGCATGACGGCCCGGCCCTTCCACGTCGACCCCGACATCCAGGTGACGCCGTCGGCGAGCAGCCGCTCCGTCACCGCCCGCGTCCGCTCGTCGGACTCGAACGCGACGCAGACCTGGGAGTAGACCACGTCGTTGAGGACCTGCGCGCCGGGGATCTCGGAGATTCCCGCCGCAATCGCCTGGGCGTTCGCCACGAAGGCGTCGACGAGGGCGGCGACGCCCTCCCGACCGAGCGATCTGAGGGCCGCCCACACCGGCACGCCCCGCGCGCGGCGCGAGAACTCCGGGACCGTCTCGTAGGGATCGGGGTCGTCGTCGGCCCGGATGAGGTAGGCAGCGCTGAAGCCGAACGCCGCGCGCAGGGCCGCCGGGTCGCGCACGATGGAGACGCCGCAGTCGTAGGGCGTGTTGAGCGACTTGTGCGCATCCGTCGCCCACGAGTCGGCTCGCTCGAGGCCGGGCACCAGGTGTCGCTGCCGGGGGGACGTCGCGGCCCAGAGCCCGAATGCCCCGTCCACGTGGACCCAGCCGCCCTTCTTGTGGACCAGGTCGGCACACTCGCCGATCGCGTCGAAGGCGCCGGAGTGGAGGTTGCCGGCCTGCAGGGCGACGATCAGGGGTCCCTCCACCGTGGCCAGCGCCGCGGCGAGCGCGTCAGGACGGATCCGGCCCTGGTCGTCGGCCTCCACGAGAGTGGGCGCGCCCAGGCCGAGGTAGCGCAGCGCGATGTCGATCGTCACGTGTCGGTCGGCCCCGGCGAGCACCGTCACGCGTGGCGAGCCGCTGAGTCCGTTGCGATCAAGGTCCCAGCCGGCGGCCTCGAGCACCCGCTGCCGTCCGGCCGCCAGTCCGGCGAAGTTCGCCGTCGTCCCGCCCGTCACGAACGCCACCTGAGCGGACTGCGGCAGCCCGAGCAGGTCGAGCAGCCACGCCCCCGCCGCCTGCTCGGCGCCCACGACGCCGGGCGTCGCGAACCGGATGGCGGCGTTCTGGTCCCACGCGCTCACCAGCCAGTCGGCGCCAAGAGCTGCGGGCAGCGTGCCCCCGATCACCCATCCGAAGAACCGGCCCGACCCCATCGACATGAGCCCGGGTTCCACGACGCGTGCGAGCAGGTCGATCACCTCCGCAGGATCGGTCGGGCCGTCGGGGAGGCTGCCGCCCAGGGCCGCGGCGACGGCCTCGACATCGCTCGTCGGTGGAAGGGGCCGCTGCGGGATCCCTGCGAGCCACGCTCGGGCATGGGCGTCGGCGCGGTCGAGGGCAGCGTCGTACGCCGCGGGATCAGGACTCATCCACCGAGTATCACGGCGGTGGGCAAGGACGTCAGTTGGTTGCCCACTCCCGCTTTGACACCGGCATCGACGCCGTGGTCGGATCAGCACACAACTTCATCCACGTGTTCGAGTTCCAGGGGAAGTCCGGTGAGATCCCGGCGCTGTCCCGCAACCGTGTTCCCCCCAGTGGGGTGAGTCGGAGCACCTGGCGAGCGCGAGCGGCTCCATCCGTCGAGGTAACGGGGCGGGAGCTCGGGTCATGGCCCGGTCGCCCCCTTTGCGTTGTTCGCAAAGGGGTTCTTCTTTGACCGTCGTGTGACGTGAGCATCGGTTCCGGACCGCTCACCCAAAGGAATCACATGCAGTCAACGCTTGCCCGCACCACCACACGCATCACCGTTGCCGCTGCCGCGGCAGCGCTGGTCCTGCCCGCCATCCTCCCGTCCCCCGCCAGCGCCGCGACCCAGGCCCCGCCGGGGATCTTCGGCACGTCCGACCCCACGTACGACGGGGTCTTCCGTCAGTCCATCGCGCTCGTCGGGCTCCGCGCCGCCCAGACGCCCATCCCGCCCTCTGCGGTCGGCTGGCTCGTCGGCCAGCAGTGCGCCAGCGGCGCGTTCGAGGCGTTCCGGGCCGATCCGTCGGCGCCGTGCTCGAGCCCCGATCCGGCCGCGTTCACCGGCCCCGACTCCAACTCGACCGCGCTGGCTGCGATGGCCCTCGACGCCACGGGCCAGGCGGCCGCTGCCGCACGGGCTCGGGCGGCCCTCGCCGAGGCGCAGAACGCCGATGGCGGCTGGGGATACACCCTCGGCAGCCCGTCCGACGTCAACTCCACCGGCCTGGCCCTCGCCGCGGTCAAGGGCGGTGCGGCGACGCCCGTGACGCGACGGGCCGTCGGTCGGGCGACCGGCTACCTGGGCAAGGCCGCCATCCCGTGCAGCGCGAAGCCGTCGCAGCGGTTCGGCCTGCCGTACCAGCCCGGGCAGGCGGTCAACGCCCTTGCCACCGCTCAGGGCCTGATCGGCCTGGCCGGAACACTGCCGTTCGACCCCATCGCTGCAACCGGAGTCGCCGGCGCCACCTGCCGCGACCCCCTGGTCGAGCGGGTCGCGTCCCACCTCGACCGCCTGATGCGGTCCACGAAGGGACGCCTCGCGTCCCCTCTGGACGCCAAGCAGGTCGACTGGAACGCCACGGCGACCGCGGTGGTCGAACTCACCACCGCGGGTGCGGCTCCCACCGCGATCGCTGCCGGCATCGCGTCGCTCGGCGCCAACACCGCGGCGTACGTCGGCACCGGATCCGATGTGTCACCGGCCGCCGCGGGAACGCTCATCCAGGCGGCGGTCGGCGCGAACACCAACCCCCGGGCCTTCGGTCCGGCGCGCACCAACGTGGTGGCGCTGCTCCTTCGGACCTTGCAGAAGTAGGGGCGGCAGTCATGGCCGGGTCGACGCGACGAGGACGCAGCAGGCGCCTGGCCGCGTCGACCCTGCCCATCGCGTTGCTCTTCACGGTCGCCGGCGCGCTGGCATGGCCCGCCCCGGCCGAGGCGTCGGCCTACCGGTACTGGACGTACTGGCAGGGCGCCGCGGGCGCCTGGTCGTTCGCCTCGGCGGGCCCGGCCGCGACCATCCCGGCCGACGGGTCGATCGAGGGCTGGCGCTTCGCGGTGACCACGCAGGCCGGGCGGGCGGGCGACGCACCGTCCGCCGCCGCCTCCTTCGACGGCATCTGCGGAGCCACCCCCACGCGTGAGGGCAGCAAGCGCGTCGCCCTGGTCATCGATTCGGGAACCGCGGGAATCGCGCCGCAGGGGCAGACTCCGCCAGCCCTGGTGTCCACCTGCGTCGTGGTCCCGAGCGATGCGACCGGCTACCAGGTGCTTCGGGCCGTGGCCACCGTGCGGACGGATGGCGGACTGATCTGCGGCGTGGCCGACTACCCGACGGGCGAGTGTGCGCCAGTCATCGACGAGGCCGTCGTGGCGCCCGTGGCCACGGCCGCAACCGACACGGCCGGCTCGCCGGCACCGGACCCGACGACGCAGGCCGCCATGCCGGCCGCCGCCGACGGGGCCCCCGGCTCGGGGACTCCGTGGCTCACGCTGGCCGTGGCCGTCGTCGCGGCGGGCGTGGCCCTGCTCCTGTGGAGGCGGCGTCGTGACGCCTGAGCGCTGGCTGCACCCGGGGGCCTGGTGGGCGTGGGCCCTGGGTCTCGCCGCGGCCGCCAGTCGCACGACGAACCCCCTGCTGCTCGCCCTGCTCGTGCTGGTGGCGGGGGTCGTCGTCCACGCGCGACGGCCCGATGCCCCGTGGGGACGGTCGTTCTCCTTCTTCCTTCGCCTGGGCGTGGTCATCATCGTCGTGCGGGTGGGCGTTCAGGTGCTCTTCGGCGCCGCCATCGGGACGACTCCGCTGTTCCACCTCCCGGGCTTCGGGCTGCCGACCTGGCTGGCCGGGGTGCGCATCGGCGGGGACGTCACGTTCGAGTCGATCCTCATGGCCTTCTACGACGGCCTCCGGCTGGCGACGATCCTCGTCTGCGTCGGGGCGGCCAACTCGCTGGCGTCTCCGACCCGACTGCTGAAGTCGGTGCCGGCGGCCCTGTACGAGCTGGGCGTCAGCGTCGTGGTCGCCATGACGTTCACCCCTCAACTGATGGCCGACGTCGACCGGCTGCGCACCTCGCGACGACTGCGGGGGCGACCCACCCGAGGCCCGAGGGCCATCGCCGGCTCGGCGGTACCCGTGCTGGAGGGTGCCCTCGAGCGGTCGGTCATGCTCGCAGCCGCGATGGACTCGCGCGGGTACGGCCGTCGGGGCAGCATCAGCGCCCGACATCGACGGCTGTCGTCCACGGCCCTGCTCGCGGGGCTCGCCGCCGCCTGCGTCGGGGCCTACGGCCTCGTCTCGACCGGCTCCCCCGCGCTGCTCGGGCTCCCGATGCTGGTCGCGGGCGTCGCCCTCGCCCTGGCCGGAACGATGCTCGCCGCGCGCCGCTCCGTGCGAACGCGCTACCGCCCCGATCCCTGGCGCTCGCCCGAGTGGCTGGTGCTCGGCGCCGGGGTCACCACCGCGCTGCTGTTCGCCGCCGGCGGCTGGCTGGGGATCGCCGGGATGGACACACCGGTCGATCCGCCCGCGTGGCCCGCTCTGCCGCTGCTGCCGCTGGTGGGCATCGCCATCGCCGTGACGCCCGCCTGGACGTCGCCCCACCTGCCGGAGTCGGCCGTCGCCTCGACCGCCCGACCCAGTACCCCCATCGAGAGGGTCGCCGCATGATCGTCTTCGACCACGTCACGATCACCTACCCGGGCGCCTCGTACCCGACACTCGTCGACGTCGACCTCGTCATCCCCGAGGGCGAGCTGGTGCTCGTCGTCGGTCGCACCGGGACCGGGAAGTCGACACTCCTGCGGGCCATCAACGGCCTGGTGCCCCACTTCACGGGCGGCACGCTGACCGGACGCGTGATCGTCGACGGCCGCGACACGGCGACCCACCCCCCGCGCGAGCTCGCCGACCTGGTCGGAGTCGTCCCGCAGGATCCGATGAGCGGTTTCGTCACCGACGTCGTCGAGGACGAGCTCGCGTACGGGATGGAGTGCCTCGGGCTGGCGCCGGACGTCATGCGACGGCGGGTCGAGGAGATCCTCGACCTGCTCGGCCTCGCCGACATCCGTCAACGACCCCTCCGCTCGCTGTCCGGGGGGCAGCGCCAGCGGGTCGCGATCGGCGCCGTCCTGACGTCGCACCCGCGCATCCTCGTTCTCGACGAGCCGACGTCGGCCCTCGACCCAGGCGCCTCCGAGGAGGTGCTCGCTGCCCTGCAGCGGCTCGTCCACGACCTCGGCGTGACGGTGGTCATGGCCGAGCACCGGCTCGAGCGGGTCGTTCAGTACGCCGACTCGGTGGTGATCGTTCCCGGCGGCGGCCTGCCCGTCCTGTCGGGCACGCCCGGCGACATCATGCGCAGCGCGCCCATCGCTCCCCCGGTCGTCGAACTGGGTCGGTTGGCCGGCTGGCAGCCGCTGCCCCTGTCGGTGCGCGACGCCCGCCGGGCCGCCGGGCCCCTGCGCGACCTGCTGGTCGGCCACACCCCGCATCTGCGCGCCGTCCCCGATCGCTCTCACGTGCTCGCGAGCACCGAGGATCTCGTCGTGCGGTACGGCCGTCAGGTGGCACTGCGCGGAGTGACGCTCGACGTCGCCGCCGGCGAGATCGTCGCCCTGATGGGGCGAAACGGGGCCGGCAAGTCGACGCTGCTCGGTGCCCTCGTCGGGATCGGCCCCGTCGGCACGGGTGCGGTACGCGTCAACGGCCGCGACCCGTCACCCTGAGCGGACCGGACCTGCTGCGTTCCGTCGGTCTCGTGCCGCAGGAGCCGGGCGATCTCCTGGAGGCGACCACGGTGGCTGACGAGTGCCGGGCCTCCGATCGCGATGCGGCATGCGCCCCGGGCACGACGCGCGCGCTGCTGGCCCTGATGGCCCCGGACATCGGCGACGCCACGCATCCCCGTGACCTCTCGGAGGGCCAACGGCTGCTGCTCGTGCTGTGCGTCGTCCTGGCCGCGCGGCCGCCGCTGCTCCTTCTCGACGAGCCGACGCGCGGCCTGGACTACCCCACCAAGGCGCGCCTGGGCCGCGTGCTCACCGACCTTGCCGAGGCGGGCCACGCAATCGTGCTCGCCACCCATGACGTCGAACTGGTCGCCGAGGTCGCCGACCGCGTGGTGATCCTGGCCGAGGGCGAGGTCGTCGCCAACGGGCCCACAACCGAGGTCGTGACGTCGTCTCCGATGTTCGCCCCTCAGGTGGCGAAGATCCTGTCGCCACAGGTGTGGCTGACCGTCGACCAGGTGGCCGCGGCGATCTCCCCCAGCGCCTCGCGCGAGGAGGCGGGATGACGATGACGACTCCCGCGCGCCCCGCCGTGCTGCTCGGTCGATCGTCGAGCGCCGCCATCGCGCTCGCCTCGGCCGTCGGTCTGGTCGCCTTCGCCTGGCCCCTCGTCGCGGCACCGGACTCCGCCGCTGTGGCGCACGCGACCGACGCGCCGGTGCTGTTCGCACTGGTGGTGCCGTTGCTCCTGCTCGTCGTCCTCGCCCAGGTGGGCGACGGCGGCATGGATGCCAAGTCGATCGCGATGCTCGGCGTCCTCGCCGCCGTCATCTCCGCGCTGCGACCCCTGGGCGGCGGTACGGCCGGGCTCGAGCCGATCTGGGTCGTGCTCATCCTCGGCGGCCGGGCGCTCGGACCAGGCTTCGGCTTCTGCCTCGGCGCGATCTCGCTGTTCGCCTCGGCCCTGCTCACCGGCGGGGTGGGGCCGTGGCTCCCGTTCCAGATGCTCGGGGCTGCGTGGGTCGGCCTCGGCGCCGGGCTGCTGCCTCCCGCCACCGGACGCCGCGAACTGGTGCTGCTTTCCGCCTACGGCGCGTCGCCTGCATCGCCTACGGCTTCCTGCTCAACCTGTGGTTCTGGCCGTTCACCTCCGGCCTGCCCGAGCAGCTGTCCTTCGTGCCGCTGGCGGGCCGGCCGGGGAGAACCTGCTCTCGTGGCTGCGCTTCTGCGTCGTCACGTCCCTGGGCTACGACATCCCCCGGGCCATCCTCACCGTCGTGCTCATCCTCGTCGCGGGCCGGCCGATCCTCATCGCCCTGCGGCGCATGTCGCGCAAGGCGGCATTCGGTGCTCCCGTCACGTTCGCACCGGCCGAGCGCTAGATGCGCATCCTCCTGCTCGGCACCGGCTCGGCTGATGGCTGGCCCAACCCGTTCTGCGCGTGCGTCTCGTGTGCGGCGGAGCGGAGCGACGGTCGGTCGCGGCAGCCCAGCGCGGCCCTCGTCGACGACGTCCTCCTGCTGGACTGCGGCCCAACGGCGCCGCACTCCATCAGCGCGGCCGGACGATCCCTGCTGCACGTCGAGCACGTGCTCATCACGCATGGCCACCCCGACCACCTGCATCCGTCGTTCCTGTTGAGCCGCGACTGGGTGACCAGCCCACACGTCCTTCACGTGTGGGGCCCTCCCGGCGCCATCGACCTGTGCCGTCCGTGGGTCGGCCCCGAGTCGCCCGTCGCCCTGCACGCCGTCGAGCCCGGCGAGATCCTCGACCTCGCCGCGCGCGGCAACGGCTATCGCGTTCAGGTGCTGCCCGCGGCGCACTCCTCGGGCAACGGGGATGTGCTCGCCGCCGAGGCGGTCCTGTTCGAGATCGAGGGCCCAGACGGCTCCCGACTGCTGTATGCCACCGACACGGCGTCGCTGCCACCGGCCACCATCGCGCGGATCACGGCCCCCCTCGACGCCGTCATCGTCGACGAGACGTTCGGCGACACCCGTGATCACGGCACCGGCCACCTCGACCTCGGCACCCTTCCGGGCTTCCTGGACGCGCTGCGAACCGGCGGCGCCGTCACGTCGGCGACCACCATCGTCGCCACCCACCTCAGCCACCACAACCCGCCCACCCCGACCCTCCGCGAACGACTGCGTCCCCTCGGCGTCCAGGTGCTCGACGACCTGTCCGTCATCGATACCGCCTACCCCGGCGGGAGGCCACCCAGCCGCCGGCTCGTGCTCGGCGGCGCTCGATCGGGCAAGTCCGTCTTCGCGGAGCGGCTGGCTGCAACCACGGACGCGGTCACCTACGTCGCGACGGGCGGCGACCGGCCAGACGACCCGGACTGGCGGCAACGCGTGGCCGCGCACCGGGCGCGCCGCCCCGCTCACTGGACCACCGTCGAGACGATCGACGTGGCGAAGGTCCTCGACTCGGCGGGGCCGGCCGAACTCGTGCTCATCGACTGCCTGTCGCTGTGGCTGGCGGGACAGCTTGATGGGCTGGACGCGTGGGCGAGGCTCGACCGCGGCCAGGTCGCGGAGGTCACGGCGGAGATCGACGCGAGCGGCGCGGGCCTGTGCGCAGCGCTCGCCCGCTGCCCCGCCGACGTCGTCATCGTGTCCAACGAGGTCGGGATGGGTGTGGTGCCGGCCACCGCCTCGGGCCGGCTCTTCCGCGACCTGCTCGGCACGCTGAACGCCCGCGTCGCGGCCGCCTGCGACGAGACCACGCTGATCGTTGCCGGGCAGCCCCTGGCCATCCCACTGTCGGCGACAGCCGCACCCTCGCGAAGGAGATGACGTGGACGCCATCACCCCACCGAGCCGGACCGCCCGCGCCGAGGCCTTCGCCCGCCAGTCGACGCTGACGAAGAAGACCGGCGCCCTGGGCCGGCTCGAGGAGCTGTCCGTGTGGATGGCCGGAGTCCAGGGCGTATGCCCGCCGGCGCCGTTCGCCCGACCGGCCGTCGTGATCTTCGCCGGCGACCACGGCGTCGCGCGGACGCCGGGGACATCGGCCTATCCGCCCGAGGTGACGGCCCAGATGGTGATGAACTTCGTCACCGGTGGCGCCGCGGCGAACGTCCTGGCCCGACTGGCGGGGGCGACGGTTCGTGTGGTCGACGTCAGCGTCGACGCCAACCCCGGGTACATGGACGCCCTCGACGCGGAGGTCGCCTCGCGCCGGGTGCGCCGGTCGTCGGGCTCGATCGATCGTGAGGACGCGATGACGTCCGCCGAGTGCGCGGCGGCCATCCGGCTCGGCCGGGACCTCGCGGACGAGGAGATCGGGCGCGGGGCCGACGTGCTCATCGCCGGCGACATGGGCATCGGCAACACCACGCCCGCCGCCGTGCTCGTCGGCATCCTCACCGCAGGAGCAGCCGAGGACGTCACCGGCCGCGGCACCGGGATCGACGATGCCGCCCTCGCCCGCAAGACGGTGATCGTCGCGGCCGCCATGGCTCGGGGGGCCGCGCACGCCGGCGACCCGACGTCGCTGCTCACCACCGTCGGAAGCCCCGACATCGCCGCGATGACCGGCTTCCTCGTCCAGGCCTCCGTGCGCTCCGTGCCGGTGGTCCTAGACGGGATCGTGTCCTGCGCGGCGGCGCTGGTGGCGGCCGCGCTGGCTCCTGAGGCGTCGCCGTGGTGGGTCGCCGGGCACCTGTCGACCGAGCCCGCGGCCGCACGCGCCCTCGATGCCCTGCACCTCGACCCGGTTCTCGATCTGGGCCTGCGGCTCGGCGAGGGCACGGGTGCCCTCCTCGCCCTGCCCGTGCTGGCCGCCGCGGGGGCGACGCTGGCCGAGATGGCGACCTTCGACTCGGCCGGCGTCTCCGACAAGGCCGCCGATGCCTGACGCGGTGCGCCTCATCGTCGGCACCCTCACCCGCATTCCCGTCCCGCCGCCGTCACGGGTCGACGCACGGGTCGCCGGGCAGGCGATGGTGCTCGCCCCCGTGGTGGCCGTCGTCCTCGCCGTCGTCGTCGGCGGCGTCGCGCAGGCGCTCGCGTCGCTCCTGCCCGGGTCCGCGTCGCCCCTCCTCGTCTCGGCGCTCGTCGTGGCGGCCCTTGCCTACCTGACCCGCGGGCTGCACCTCGACGGCCTCGCCGACACCGCCGACGCCCTCGGCAGCGGCCGCCCCGCGCCCCAGGCCCTCGAGATCGCCCGGCGATCGGACATCGGTCCGTTCGGTGTCGTCACGATCGCCCTGGTGGTGCTGGTGCAGGTGGCCGCCTACTCGGGCGTCGTCGCCGACGGGCGGGCGGCAGTGGGCCTGGCGATCGCGCTCGGGACCTCGCGCCTCGCCCTCGTCCTCGGGTGCACCCGAGGCGTCCCGGCCGCGCGCAGTGACGGACTCGGCGCCACCGTCGCGGGCACCGTCCCGCGCCCGGTCGCGGCCCTTGCGGTCCTGCTCTGGCTCGCCGCGTGCGGGGTGGCGGGGGCCCTGGTCGAGCCGACCCACAGCGTCGCCGCTCTCGCCGCAGCGACGGTCGGCCTCGGGACGGCGGTCGTCGTCCTGCACACCGGGGTGCGACGCCTCGGCGGCATCACCGGCGACGTGCTCGGCGCCACGGTCGAGCTCACGTGCGCCGCGACGCTCGTCATACTTGCCCTGGCCCCCTGACCGACGATCACCGTCACGCACCCCTGCCGACGCCCCTGAAGGACACCCGTGACCGACCCGCTGCCCACCGCGATCGCCGCGGTGCTCGATCGCGTCGGGCTCCCGGACGAGCGCGATGCTCCCCTCCCCCCGGAGGTCACCGGCGAGCTGGCGCGGCTCCTCCTGTGGTGGCGCTCGGTGTCGTCGCAGGTCGTGCCGACGCCCGGACACGTGGCGACCCCCGAAGCCCCCCGGCCCGCGTCCGAGGCCATGGCCGCGGGCTTCGCCGCCGCCGACCGGGCGATCGACTCGGGCGCCACGGTGATCGTGCCGGTGCCCGGCCCCGGCGACCTGCGGTCCGCCCGCACTCTCATCGCCCTGCTGAGCCGTCGCGAGGCCTCGTCGGTTCTCGCCCAGCCCGAGGGCATGCCGGACACGAACTGGATGGCGGAGTGCGCGGCGATCCGCGACGCCATCCGCGACGCCGTCGATCTGCGACCGGATCCCCTGGGCCTGCTCGACGCCGTAGGCGGGCACCGCATCGCCTTCCTCGTCGGCGTCCTGCTGGAGTCCGCGGCGCGAAGAACGCCCTGCCTCGTCGACGGAACTGAGCCGTCCGCCGCAGCGCTGGTCGCGGATCGGATGTCCTACCGCGCCAAGGCGTGGTGGCGCGAGGGGGCGACGTCGACCGATCCGGCACGGAGGATGGCCGTCGATCGGGTCGACCTGACCCCCGGCCTGCCGTTGGGCCTTGCCGACGAGTGCGGGATGGGAGCGGCCGCGACGCTGGCGCTCCTGCCCCTCGCCGCCGTTCTGGCCAGCGCGCCGCCTCAGCGGGGCTAGCATCGGCGAATGGCGAACGGGACCGGGTTGACGCCCGACGAGGGCGACGCGTGGCTCGCCTTCGTCGTATCGGCAATGCAGGTCACGACCCGCCTGGATCGAGCGCTGCACGCCGACCACGACCTCAGCCTCGACGACTACGGGATCCTCGCCGTGCTGTCCCGCTCGCCCGACGGCGCCGTCCGGTTCAGCGACATCGCGCACACCCTGCGCATGCCCAAGGCGAACGTGACCTACCGCTTCCAGCGCATGGCGCGGCGCGGTCTCGTCGAGCGGCGCAGCTGCGCGTCTGACGGGCGAGGTGCCTTCGTCGTCCTGACCAGGGAGGGGGCGGCGGTGTTCGCCGCAGCCCAGACGCCCCACCTCGAGCGGGTCCGGCACATGTTCGTGGACCCGATCGAGCCCGACGCCCTCCCCGTCCTGGCCCGGCAGCTGGGCCACGTGCTCACGGCCCTCGACCGTGACGACGCATGACGGCCGTCGATGAGCTCGGCACCGGCAAGTACATCTCGGTGACGACGTTCAAGAAGGACGGCACCGCGGTGGCAACACCCGTGTGGCTCGTGCAGCGCCGAGGCGAGCTTCTCGTGCTCACCCAGGCGGCGTCGGGCAAGGCCAAGCGGCTCCGCAACAACCCTCGCGTACTCGTGGCCCCCTGCGATGCCCGCGGCACGCTCAAGGGCGCCATGGTCGGCGGGACGGCCAGGCTGCAGGACGAGATCGAGACTCACCTGACGGCCAGCATGATCCAGCACCGCTACGGCTTCATGGGGCGGGTCTTCTCGTGGCTCGCCGACGCGCGCAACGGGAATGCGGGCGGCGACCACGTCGGCATCACCATCACCCTCGACGAGTGACGGCCCGGGTCCGGTCGTAGCAGGCGCAACGTGGCGCAGCCGCGCCTCATGCCTACTCGGCAGGGGTGGCGCGGGTGCTCGGCTCCACGAACGGGGGCTTCGTCACCCGGAAGCGCGACGCTCGGCCCCGCACGTCGACGACCACCTCGTCGCCCACGCTGACCGACACGTCGAGCAGCGCCAGGCCGATGTCCTGCTTGAGGGTCGGGGAGAACGTGCCGCTGGTGACCTCGCCGATCGGGTCGCCGCTCAGCGGTGCCGCGCTGTCCGCGCTGGGGCGGCGAACCGCCATGTGCGGTCGGGGGATGCCGCGCTCGAGGGACACCAGCCCGCGCAGGCGACGAGTCGGACCCGCCGCGCGCTGGCCGACAAGCGCCTCCCTGCCGGCGAAAGCGGGCTTGTCCCAGCCGACGGCCCAGGCGATCATGGCCTCGACGGGCGTGATGGTCGGGCTGATGTCCTGGCCATGCAGCGGATAGCCCATCTCGGTGCGCAGGGTGTCGCGGGCGCCCAGTCCGGCCGCCACGACACCCATCGTGGCCCCCTCCCGGAGCAGTTCGTCCCACAGGTCGCCGAGGGTGCCCACCGGTGCCACGAGCTCGTAACCGTGCTCTCCGGTGTAGCCGGTGCGGCACACGATCACCGGCTCACCAGCGAACTGGGCGGACACCATGGTCATGTAGTCGTGGTCGGCCGGCAGGCCCATGGCCCCGATGAGTTCCGCGCTGCGCGGTCCCTGGACCGCGATGATGCCGTGGTCGAGGTGGTGGTCGTCGACCGTGACCCCGGGCGGGGCCGCCGCCTGCAGAACCGCGACGACGGTGGACGCATTCGCCGCGTTCGGGATCATGAAGACCTCGTCGTCGGACCAGCGGTAGACGATGAGGTCATCGATCACGCCGCCCGCATCGTTGCAGAGCATCGAGTACTGCGCCTGGCCCGCCGAAACGCGGTCGAGGTCGTTGGCGAGCACGGAGTTGAGGAACCGGGCGGCCCCCGGGCCGTGGATGCGGACCTTGCCCATGTGGGACACGTCGAAGAGGCCGACCGCCGACCGGACGGCCAGATGCTCCGCCACCACGCCCTCGTACTCGATGGGCATGTCCCAGCCGCCGAAGTCTGCCGTCTTGGCGCCGAGGGCCACGTGCCGGTCGAACAGGGGCGTCTGCTTCAGGGGGGCGTCAGTCACGGGATGACCGTAGTGCGTGGCAGCGGCCCGGAAGGCTCTCAGCGGCGAATCGCCACGCCGAATACAGTGCGGTCATGACCTCCACGCCCACGCCGAAGATCACTCTCGTCGACACCAAGCCCGCCGCCACGGTCACCGATGCCCTCGTGGTTGCCATCGCCCCCGTGCGGGGCCGCAAGATCGAGGTGATCAGTCCGGGGCTGTCCCCGGCGTCACGCACGCGCCTGGCCGAGGCCTTCACGGCAGTCGGAGCGACGGGGCAGAGCGGCGAGGTCCTCCGCCTGCCCGGCGGGGGCACCTTCAAGGCGCCGACGATCGTCGGCCTGGGCCTGGGCTCCGCGGCCCAGCAGAAGGACCCCGAACTGGTGCGCCGGGCGGTCGGCAATGCCATCCGCACCCTGTCCGGCATCCGCCGGGTCGCCCTGGCCCTCCCCCTCGCCGACCTCGAGGGGCTCCTCACCGTGGCGATCGCCGGTCAGTTGGCCGCCTACGAGTTCGTCGCCTTCCGCAGCGCCACCTCCGGGGGCAAGAACGCATCCACCCGCTCGATCACGATCGTGCTCGAGAGCCCTCCCACCGCCGAGCAGAAGCACGCGATCAAGGAGATCACGGCCGTTGCCACGGCCGTCAACCTCACCCGCGACCTCGTCAACACCCCACCGAATGCCCTGCCCCCGGCAGCCCTGGCCGAGGCGGCCTCCAGCGCGGTCGAGGGCCTGCCCGTCACGGTCACGATCTGGGACGAGAACGACCTCCTCCGCGACGGCCTCGGCGGCATCCTCGCCGTGGGCCAGGGGTCGGCCAATCCCCCTCGCCTGGCTCGAATGGAGTACGCACCCGAGGGTGCCGTCGCGCACCTGGCCCTCGTCGGCAAGGGCATCACGTTCGACACCGGCGGCATCTCCATCAAGCCGGCGGCGAACATGGACGAGATGAAGGCGGACATGGCCGGGGCCGCTGCTGTGATCGGCGCCGTCCGGGCCATCGCGGCGCTGGCGATTCCCGTGCGCGTTACCGGATGGATCCCCACCGCGGAGAACATGCCCGGCGGCGGGGCGCAGCGCCCCGGTGACGTCATCACCATGTACGGCGGCACCACGGTCGAGGTGCTCAACACCGATGCCGAGGGCCGCCTCGTCCTCGCCGACGCGCTCGTCATGGCCGCCGCCGAGAAGCCCGACCTCATCATCGATGCGGCCACGCTGACGGGCGCTCAGCGCGTCGCCCTCGGCAGCCGCACCGCCGCCGTCATGGCGAACGACGATGCCGCCCGTGAGGCGGTCTGCGCGGCGGCCGGTCGCGCGGGCGAGGACGTATGGCCGATGCCCCTGCCCGCGGACCTCCGCTCCACCCTCGACTCGTCCACCGCCGACATCGCCAACCTCGGCGACCGGCTCGGCGGCATGCTGTCCGCCGGGATCTTCCTCAAGGAGTTCGTCCCCACCGGCCAGGCATGGGTCCACATGGACATCGCCGGCCCGGCCTTCAACGAGAAGGGGCCCTACGGGTACACCCCCAAGGGCGGCACGGGCGCGGCCGTGCGCACGTTCGTTCAGGTTGCCGGGCAGATGGCGTTGGGCGCGTCCTAGGCGCCTCGGGTCGGGGGGCATGTCGCGTCCCGGCCATTCGGTGGAAGGATGTGACGACGCATCCCTCGACGGGGATCATTCATGCGGCGATGAGCACGTTCACGGCGACAGGAGTCAGCGACAGTGGCCAATGCAGACCTGGTGATCCTCGGTGGTGGCAGCGGCGGCTATGCCTGCGCGCTGCGGGCGTCCGAGCTCGGGATGTCCGTCATCCTCATCGACAAGGACAAGCTGGGCGGCACCTGCCTGCACCGGGGGTGTATCCCGACCAAGGCGCTCCTGCACGCCGCCGAGGTGGCGGACAGCGCCAAGGAGAGCGGCGCCTTCGGCGTGCGCGCGACGTTCGAGGGCATCGACATGCCCAAGGTGAACGAGTACCGCGACGGCGTGGTGGGCCGGCTGTACAAGGGCCTCCAAGGGCTGGTGAAGAGTCGCAACGTGACTTTCGTCGAGGGATCCGGCCGCCTGGTTGCGCCGGACACGGTCGAGGTCAATGGCGAGCGGTACACCGGCACCACGGTCGTTCTCGCCACCGGCTCCTACTCACGCAGCCTGCCCGGCCTGGAGATCTCCGGACGCATCATGACCTCCGACCAGGCCCTGAACCTCGACTACGTCCCGAAGAGCGTCGTCGTGCTCGGCGGCGGCGTCATCGGCGTCGAGTTCGCGAGCGTCTGGAAGTCCTTCGGTGCCGACGTCACCATCGTCGAGGCGTTGCCGAACCTCGTGCCCAACGAGGACATCGCGTGCTCGAAGGCCCTTGAGCGCGCCTTCCGCAAGCGCGGTATCGCCTTCAGCCTGGGCGTCCGGTTCGCCTCGGCCACGCAGGACGACGCGGGCGTGCACGTCACTCTGGAGGACGGCAAGCAGTTCGACGCCGAACTGCTGCTCGTCGCGGTCGGCCGTGGGCCCAACACCGCGGACATGGGCTTCGAGGAGCAGGGCGTCGCCATGGAGCGGGGCTGGGTGCTCGTGGACGAACGCCTGCGCACCAACGTGCCGGGGGTCTTCGCCGTGGGCGACATCACCCCAGGGCTGCAGCTCGCGCATCGCGGCTTCTCCCAGGGCATCTTCGTGGCCGAGGAGCTCGGCGGCCTCAATCCGGTCGTCATCGCCGACGTGAACATCCCCCGCGTGACCTACTGCGAGCCGGAGGTGGCCAGCGTTGGCCTCACGGAGGCTCAGGCCCGCGAGGTCCACGGCAACAACGTGGCCGTCTACGAGTACAACCTCGGCGGCAACGGCAAGAGCCAGATCCTCGCCACGACGGGGTTCATCAAGCTCGTCCAGGTCACCGACGGGCCCGTCGTCGGCATCCATATGGTCGGCTCCCGCATCGGCGAGCAGATCGGCGAGGCTCAGCTCATCGTCAACTGGGAGGCGCATCCGGACGACGTCGCCACCTTGGTCCACGCGCATCCGACGCAGAACGAGGCCATGGGCGAGGCCCACCTCGCCCTCGCCGGCAAGCCCCTGCACGCGCACGCCTGACCCGAACTCAAAGGAGCGCAGAACACATGTCGGTCTCCGTCACGATGCCCGCACTGGGCGAGAGTGTCACCGAGGGCACGGTCACCCGCTGGCTGAAGGCCGTCGGCGACACGATCACCGCGGACGAGCCACTTCTCGAGGTGTCCACCGACAAGGTGGACACCGAGATCCCCGCACCGGCATCGGGCGTGCTGCTGTCGATCAGCGTGGGCGAGGACGAGACCGTCGCGGTCGGTGCCGAGCTCGCCGTCATCGGCGACTCCAGCGCCGCGCCCGCGCCCGCTGCGGTTGCGCCCGAGTCGGAGCCCGCTGCGCCCGCCCCCGAGCCGGTGGCAGCAGCGCCGGCCGAGCAGCCCGTCGAGCCCGTCGAGCCCGTCCCGCCGTCCGCCTCGCCAACCCCTCCGACGCCGTCGGCGGGAACGTCGATCCTCATGCCCGCTCTCGGCGAGAGCGTCACCGAGGGCACGGTCACCCGCTGGCTCAAGGCCGTCGGCGACACGATCGCCGTCGACGAGGCACTGCTGGAGGTCTCGACCGACAAGGTCGACACCGAGATCCCCTCACCCGTCGCCGGAGTGCTGCTGTCGATCGCGGTCCCCGAGGACGCCACCGTCGCCGTGGGCAGTGAACTCGGCGTGGTCGGCGCGGCCGCCGGCGCCCCGGCACCCGCGCCCGTTCCGTCGGCGCCCCCTGCGCCGACCGCGACCGCACCGGCACCGGCACCGGCATCTGCGCCCGCCGCTCCGGTAGCGCCTGCGCCGCCGGCCGTGGCGACCCCGGCCGGCAATGCCGACGCCTACGTCACGCCCCTGGTCCGCCGCCTGGCCGCGCAGAACGGCATCGACCTCGCCGGCGTCACCGGAACGGGAGTCGGTGGCCGCATCCGCAAGCAGGACGTTCTCGCCGCCGTCGCGGCCAAGGCGACTCCGGCGCAGGCCGCGCCGGCGACCGCACCGGCAGCCAGCGCAGCCCCGGCCACTCCCGCCGCGGCCCCGACGGGCGCCTCTGACCTGCGCGGCAAGACCGAGAAGATGAGCCGCCTGCGCAAGGTCATCGCCGAGCGCATGGTGAACTCTCTCCAGGTGTCCGCTCAGCTCACCACCGTCGTCGAGGTGGATGTCACGCGCATCGCCAACCTGCGGAACAAGGTCAAGAGGGACTTCGAGGCCCGCGAGGGTGTGAAGCTGTCGTTCCTGCCGTTCTTCTGCAAGGCGTCGGTCGAGGCGCTGAAGGCGTTCCCGCAGGTCAACGCCACGATCAACATCGACGAGGGGACCATCACCTACTTCGACGCCGAGCACCTCGGCATCGCTGTCGACAGCGAGCGCGGACTCCTCGTGCCGGTCATCCGCGATGCCGGCGACCTCAACATCGCCGGACTGGCCCGTCGGATCGCCGATCTCGCCGAGCGCACCCGCACCAACAAGCTGTCGCCCGACGAGCTGAGCGGCGGTACGTTCACGGTCACCAACACCGGCAGCCGGGGCGCGCTGTTCGACACCCCGATCATCAACCAGCCGCAGGTCGCCATCCTGGGCACCGGTGCTGTCGTGAAGCGGCCCGTCATCGTGCCGGATGCCACCGGCCAGGACGTCATCTCGATCCGGTCGATGGTGTACCTGGCCCTCACGTACGACCACCGCCTGGTCGACGGCGCCGACGCCGCTCGCTTCCTCAGCACGATGAAGCAGCGCCTCGAGGATGCGGCGTTCGACGCGGAACTCGGGCTCTAGCCCCTCGTCGAGTGGCGGCTTGTGGCGGCCCGCGCGGAGCGCGGTGCCGCCACAAGCCGCCACTCGCCTGTTGTAGGGGGCTGAACATGCGCCAGCGGTGCCTACGCGAGAGGCTGTCTCCATGAAGGTTGCTGTCACCGGCGCGTCCGGTCTGATCGGCTCGGCGCTCGTCCCCCATCTGCGTTCGGTTGGACACGAGGTCGTTCGACTCGTCCGCCGACCGGCGACGCGTCCCGACGAGGTGACCTGGGATCCCGCTGCGGGGACCGTCGACCTCGCCGGGCTCGCTGGCGTCGAGGGCGTCGTCCACCTGGCCGGTGCGGGTGTCGGGGATCACCGCTGGACCGACGACTACAAGCGCGAGATCCTTGACAGCCGTATCGACGGCACCCACGCCATCGTCCGGGCCATGTCGCAACTCGATCCACTGCCCCGCGTTCTGGTGTCGGCCTCGGCGATCGGCTGGTACGGCGACACCGGCGATCGGGTGGTCGACGAGACGGACCCCGCCGGCACGGGCTTCCTGGCCGACGTGGTTCGCGCCTGGGAGTCGGCCGCGCAGCCGGCCGCCTCGATCGGCATCCGAGTCGTCCATCCGCGCACCGGTCTGGTGGTCGCGAGGAACGGGGGCGCGTGGGCCCGCATGTTCCCGCTGTTCAGGTTCGGCCTCGGCGGCAAGCTCGGTCCCGGAAGCCAGTGGTGGTCGTGGGTGTCGCTACGCGACGAGGTCTGCGCACTGCAGTTCCTCCTCGAGCAGGACCACGTCGCCGGACCGGTCAACATCACCGGGCCGAACCCGGTGACGAACGCCGAGATCACCCGAGTGATGGGCCACGTGATGGGCCGCCCCACGCTCCTGCCCGCACCTGCCTTCGCGTTGAAGGCCGTGCTCGGCGAGTTCTCCAGCGAGGTGCTCGGCAGCGTGCGCGTGGTGCCCGCGGTGCTCGAGGACGCCGGCTTCGCGTTCCAGGACCCAACCATCGAGTCGGCGATCCGCACGGCTCTGAAGGACGCCTAGTCCGTGTCCCATGACGTCGCGATCGTCGGTGCCGGACTGGCCGGCCTGGCCGCCGCGCGGCATCTGTCGATCCACGGCCTCGATGTCGTCGTGCTCGAGGCCTCGGACGCGGTCGGCGGCCGGGTGCGGACCGACCTCGTCGACGGACTGCAGCTCGACCGGGGCTTCCAGCTGTACAACCCCGCCTACCCGGAGGCGGCCCGGGTGCTGGATCACGCGGCCCTGGACCTCAAGGCGTTCGTTCCCGGCGTGATCGCCGCCACTCGAGGCGGACCTGTGCGCCTGGGCGACCCCAGACGACGACCACTGTGGGCACCCGACGCGCTGGCGCCTCGCTCCGGCACCCTCGCCGGGAAGGTGCGCTTCGCCGCCTACGCGTGGCGCGCCTCGCGCACCGCGGCCGCGCGGCTGGCCACGTCGACCGACTTCCCGGCCGAGGTAGCCCTGCGCTCCGCCGGCATCGACGACGTCTTCCTCGAGACCGTCCTGCGACCCTTCCTGGCGGGCGTGTTCCTGGAGGACCGGCTCGAGACCTCCCGTCGGTTCCTCGACCTCATCCTGACCAGCTTCGTCAAGGGCACACCCTCCCTGCCGGCTGCTGGAATGCAGGCCATCCCCGAACAACTCAGCGCCGCTCTGCCGCCCGGTGCCGTGCGCCTGGGTATGCGAGCGAGGACCATCGGCTCCGGCACCGTCGAGACCGACGACGGGGTCGTCGCCGCGCAAGCGGTGATCGTGGCCACCGATCCGCCCACCGCCGCGGAGCTGCTCCCCGGCCTGCACGTTCCGGCCGGCCGCGCCGTGACCACGTGGTACTTCGTGGCCGACGGCGATCCAGCATTGCTCAGCGACGGCGAGGCCGTCCTGCTCGTCGATGGGCTGGGCCGCGGGCCCGTGCTCAACACCGTGGTCCTCACGCATGCGGCACCGTCGTACGCCAGCGGTGGACGCGTGCTCGTGTCCGCGTCCGCTCTCGGGGAGCACTCCGAAGCGCCGATGCAGGCGCGCGTGCTGGCGCACCTGGCTCTCATCTACGGGGTCGACACGTCACGGTGGCAGCACGTTCGCACCTACGTCATCCCGTACGCCCTTCCCGCGATGTGTGCCCCGCTCGACGTCCGGCAGCCCGTGGCGCTCGGCGAGTGGCTCTACGTCGCCGGCGACCACCGCGACACGGCGTCGATCCAGGGCGCCATGGTGAGCGGCCGACGGGCCGCACAAGCCGTGCTGAGCCACCTCCACCCCACCACCCGCCCCGTCGAGTGGTGAGTTGTCGGGGTCGTCGGGGGTCCGACGACCCCGACAACTCACCGCTCGACGGAGAGTTAGGGTTGGCTTCGTGACGCTAGCCCCCGCTCACCTGCTGACTGTGGACCTGGTCGGCTTCGGCCCCCTCGCCGTCGAGTACCAGGCCGGTTGGGACCTCCAGCGCAGCGTTCACTCTGACGTCGTGGCCGGGCGACGGCCGAACACCGTGCTCCTCCTCGAGCACCAGTCCGTCTACACCGCGGGCCGTCGCACGGAGCCCCTCGAGCGACCCTTCGACGGCACGCCCGTCGTGGACGTCGACCGCGGAGGCAAGATCACGTGGCACGGCCCCGGCCAGATCGTCGGCTACCCGATCATCCGGCTCCCCGACCCGATGGACGTGGTCGCGCACGTTCGTCGGATCGAGCGGATGCTCATCGACGTGTGCGCCGACCTGGGCGTGACCACGACCCAGGTGGCCGGTCGCAGCGGCGTCTGGGTGCCCGCCGACGACAGGGGCCCGGACCGCAAGGTCGCGGCCATCGGGATCCGGGTCACGGAGGGCGTGACGATGCACGGTTTCGCCCTCAACTGCGACTGCGATCTGGCCTGGTTCGACCGCATCGTCCCGTGCGGCATCGCCGACGCCGAGGTCACGAGCCTGTCGCGCGAGCTCGGTCGTGACGTGCCCATCGCCGAGGTCCTGCCCGTCCTCGAGGCGCACCTGCCGACGGTCGTCGGCGCCGTGGCCGCGGCGTAGGGTGGCGCGAGTGACCACTACCGATCCTGCGTTCAACGGCGCGGTCAGCGACGGCCGACGGCTGCTGCGCATCGAGGCACGCAATGCCGAGGTGCCCATCGAGCGCAAGCCCGAGTGGATCCGCACCCGGATGAAGACCGGCCCCCAGTTCACCGAGATCCACGCCCTGGTGAAGAACGAGGGCCTGCACACCGTGTGCCAGGAGGCCGGCTGCCCGAACATCTACGAGTGCTGGGAGGACCGGGAGGCCACCTTCCTCATCGGCGGCGAGCAGTGCACGCGGCGCTGCGACTTCTGCCAGATCGACACCGGCAAGCCTGCCCCCCTCGACAGGGACGAGCCGCGTCGCGTGGCTGAGTCCGTGCGCACGATGGGGCTGCGCTACGCCACGATCACCGGTGTCGCGCGTGACGACCTGCCCGACGAGGGGGCCTGGCTCTACGCCCAGACCATCCGCGAGATCCGCACCCTCAACCCCGACACGGGCGTCGAGGTGCTCATCCCCGACTTCTCCGGCAACCCGGTCCTCCTGCGCGAGGTGTTCGAGTCCGGCCCAGCCGTGCTGGCCCACAACGTCGAGACCGTGCCCCGCCTGTTCAAGCGCATCCGGCCGGCGTTCACCTACGAGCGCAGCCTCGACGTGATCACCCAGGCCCACGACTTCGGCCTCGTCACCAAGAGCAACCTCATCCTGGGCATGGGCGAGGAGATCGACGAGGTGCACCAGGCCCTCGCCGACCTGCACGACGCCGGCTGCGACCTCGTCACCATCACCCAGTACCTGCGTCCGACGCCGCGTCACCACCCCGTCGAGCGGTGGGTGCGACCGGAGGAGTTCGTCGCCCTGGCCGACGTCGCCACCGACGTGGGTTTCGCCGGAGTGATGAGCGGGCCGCTGGTCCGGTCGAGTTACCGGGCCGGCCGCCTGTACGAGCAGGCTCGTGCCGCGCGCGGATCCGGCGCCGGTGCCAGCATCACCGTGGGTCACGCGTGAGCGCTCGCGTCGTCGCCACGCATGTGTGGCCCGTCGGAGAGCCCACGCCCGTCGCCTGCGACGAGCTCACGCTCGACTGGGGCGGACCGGTCGGCGATCGTCACCACGGCGAGACGATGCTGTCCGACGTTCGCCAGGCCGATGTGTTCACCCGTGGCACCCTGATCCGCAACCACCGACAGCTCTCCCTGGTCGACGCGGCCGAGCTGGCCGCCATCGCCGCTGCCCTCGGGATCGCCGAGATCGAGCCCGGCCTGATCGCCGACAACATCTGCACCGAGGGCATCCCGGATCTCACGGCGCTGCCTCGCATGACCCGCATGGTCTTCGGCGGGGGCGCGGTGATCATGCTGGGCGGGGAGAACGCCCCCTGCACGATCGCGGGCTCGATGGTCCAGGCGGCGCACGGCACGCGTGCGGAGGCCTTCCCCAAGGCCGCGATCAGGCGGCGGGGCGTAACGGGCTGGGTGGAGCATCCGGGCGTGGTGCGGACCGGCGAAACCCTCACTCTCGTCATTCCCTGACCTCCGGGCGTCCACTGACCCTGGGTCCCGACCACTCATCTAGGCTTCCGACCATGGCAAAAGGTCGCATCCGCTCCACCCTGTCCTCGCTCGCCCAGAACTGGTCGATGACCAGGAAGACCTACCCGGCCCTTCCGTTCGAGGTGGGCGGCCTGTTCGTGGCCACCTTCCTCGTGGTCGCGATCCCGATCGGACTGCTGCTCAACTGGGTAACGGCCGTGATCCTCGCGCTCCCGGCCGCCCTGCTCGCCGCCACCTTCTGGTTCAGTCGTCGCGCCATGCGGGCGGCATACAAGCAGATCGACGGGCAGTCGGGTGCCGCGGCGGCCGTGATCCAGTCGATCAGGGGCAACAACTGGGCGGTTACGCCGGCAGTGGCCGTGAACAAGAGCCAGGACATCATCACGCGCGTGGTGGGCCGTCCGGGCGTCGTTCTCGTCTCCGAAGGCCCGTCGAGCCGGGTGACCCCGATGCTCGCCAACGAGCGCAAGAAGACCGCGCGCTGGCTGCCCGAGGTGCCGATCTACGAGATCCAGGTGGGCAACGACGAGGGCCAGGTGCCCCTGCTCAAGCTTCAGTCGGCTCTCGCCAAGTTGCCGCGCAACCTGCGCGGCGGCGAGATCACCGACATGCGCCGCCGGCTCGATGCCCTGGGCAATGCCCAGAACGCCATGCCGATCCCCAAGGGCCCCATGCCCACGAGCGCGCGCCAGGTACGCCGCCCGCGCTAGTTCCCCCGCAGGTCCGTGCGCTCGGCCACGTCAGTTCGAGGCTGCCGGAGCACGACGGAGTCGACGGCCCGGTCGTGGAGACCCCGACCGTCGGAGTCGTAGACCAATGCCGGGATGACGAGGCAGATCAGCGCGGTGCGCAGCGCGACCCGCCACAGACTCAGGCGGCCGCCGTCCGTGCGCAGCACGACGAGTCCGACGATGCGCTGCCCGAAGGACGCCGAGGACAGCCAAGTCAGCAGGATGACCTCAGCCGCGAAGATCAGCAGGATCGCGGCGGACGACTCGGGGGATCCGTACGCCACCTGCCGGAAGAGCAGCAGGGAGATGCCGATGCTCACCGCCCAGTCCAGGCACAGCGCCGCCACCCGCCGGCCGAATCCCGCCGATACCCGCTCCGCTGCCTCGCTCACGGGAGCCCCACCAGCCCCTCCGGGGCACCACAGGTCATCGCCTCAGGCTAGCGACACCGCGCGGGCGCCCGGCAGCCAGCAGGGGCGTTAACACGCGCGAAACAGTCGGGACACCGAGCAGACACCCTCCCTTCCTAGAGTCAGGTACGTCGGAGGCACCCGCCCCCGACCCGACGGGAACAGACCCGTGCGAGGCGAACGCACCCGAGGGGTGCACAACGACCGCTCGCCGCGGCGAGCAGGAGGTGCCATGTTCAGCAATTCAGAGGAAGTCCTGAAGTACATCAAGGACGAAGACGTCAAGTTCGTCGATGTACGGTTCATCGACCTTCCCGGTGTGATGCAGCACTTCAACATTCCCGTGGAATCCTTCGACCAGGCCGTCTTCGACGAAGGCCTGATGTTCGACGGTTCATCGATCCGCGGCTTCCAGGCGATCCACGAGTCGGACATGAAGCTCATCCCGGACCCCGCCACCGCGTTCGTCGACCCGTTCCGCGAGAACAAGACGCTGGTCATGAACTTCTCGATCCGCGACCCGTTCACGAACGAGAAGTACAGCCGCGACCCGCGCAACATCGCGGCCAACGCTGAGGCGTACCTCAGGTCGACCGGCATCGCCGACACGGTCTACTTCGGTGCCGAGGCCGAGTTCTACGTGTTCGACGACGTGCGGTTCGAGACCAACCAGCACGAGTCGTACTACCACATCGACTCGATCGAGGGTGCCTGGAACACCGGTCGCGTCGAAGAGGGCGGCAACCGCGGATACAAGACGCGCTACAAGGGCGGCTACTTCCCCGTGCCGCCGGTTGACCACTTCGCGGACATCCGCGACGAGATGGTCAACAAGCTCCTGCAGGTGGGGCTGCGCGTCGA
Source organism: Actinomycetota bacterium (assembly GCA_016717115.1). Lineage (GTDB taxonomy): Bacteria > Actinomycetota > Actinomycetes > S36-B12 > S36-B12 > UBA10649. The sequence continues at coordinate 75,191 of JADKGE010000008.1, read as the reverse complement.
GCGCTCGCACCACGAGGTCGGCACCGCCGGCCAGGGCGAGATCAACTACGTCTTCAACACCCTTCAGCATGCCGCCGACGAGCTGATGCTGTTCAAGTACATCATCAAGAACGTCGCCTGGGGCTTCGGCAAGACGGCCACCTTCATGCCCAAGCCGCTCTTCGGTGACAACGGGTCGGGCATGCACTGCCACCAGTCTCTGTGGAAGGACGGCGTCCCGCTGTTCTACGACGAGCGCGGCTACGGCGGCCTGTCCGACACGGCCCGCTGGTACATCGGCGGCCTGCTCGCGCACGCACCGTCCCTGCTGGCGTTCACCAACCCGACGGTCAACTCCTACCACCGGCTCGTCCCGGGGTACGAGGCTCCCGTCAACCTCGTCTACTCGGCCCGCAACCGCTCGGCCTGCATCCGCATCCCGGTCACGGGCAGCTCGCCCAAGGCCAAGCGCATCGAGTTCCGCGTCCCCGACCCGTCGAGCAACCCGTACCTGGCGTTCTCGGCGCAGTTGATGGCCGGGCTGGACGGCATCCGCAACAAGATCGAGCCACTCGCTCCCGTCGACAAGGACCTCTACGAGCTCCCGCCGGACGAGCACGCCGCGATCCCGCAGGTGCCGGGTTCGCTGCCCGAGGTCCTCGCTGCCCTCGAGGCGGACAACGAGTACCTGCAGGCCGGCAACGTGTTCCCGGCCGACCTCATCGAGACCTGGGTCGACTACAAGCGCACCCACGAGGTGGATCCCATCCGCCTGCGGCCGCACCCGCACGAGTTCGAGCTCTACTACGACATCTAGGAACACGACCCCACCGGGGTCATGAGCAGGACTCCCTCCGCGTCGATTCGCCTCGCGCGCACAGGGAAACGGCGGGCGGTCACCTTCGGGTGGCCGCCCGTCGCCCTGTCCCGTCGCATCGTCTCCTCCGCTCGATAGGCGTGTCGGACCACGGTTCGCCGCCGATGAGCGGTCCAATCAGGGGATGAGGCGCAGCACGGTCGGCTGGATCCTGGTGGGCGGGCAGGTGCTGCTCTTCGTCGTCCTCGTCGTCCTGCCCTGGCGACCTCCGACCGTGCTCGGGATCGTGGTCGGCGGCGCCCTGGTTCTCGCGGGCGTCGCGCTCGCCCTGATCGCGGCGCGGGGCCTCGGCGGAGCCTTGACGCCGACGCCAGTGCCGATCGCCGGCGCCGGGCTGCGCACCACCGGCGCCTACCGGCTCGTCCGCCACCCCATCTACAGCGCCCTGCTGCTCGCGACACTGGGCCTCCTTGTCGCGGCCGGCACCGTCTGGGGCTGGGCGTGGGGCGTCGTCATCGTGGTGTTCTTCACGGCCAAGTCCCGGTGGGAGGACAGCCTGCTGCGCGAGGAGTACGGCCCGCAGTGGGACGCTTGGGCGGCAACCACCGGAGGCCTCGTGCCGAAGCCGCCAAGAAGGGAGGACCGCGCGTGAGCGCCGATCGCCCCTCCCCCGGCCGGCACCGGCAGCAGCGCGGCATCGTCCGCAGGGTCGTGACCTGGTCCGTGATCGGCGTCCTCCTGCTCGGTTCCGCGTGGGCGGGCGTCACCTTCTACGCCACCTACAGGGAGGCCGACGGCGAGCCCACCCCGGTCATCGTGGCCACGTGGATGCGCGACAACCACATGGGTGCGCTGGTCGCCCAACTCGAGAACGTCTACTACCGGTACATCGACACTCCCGAGGTCGGCGGTATCCCTACCGTCAGCGCGGACCTGTCCGCCGAGAATGACGCCGGCGCCGACGACAGTGACATCCAGCCCGTCGATCCCGGCCCGCCGACCGTGCCGATCGCGGCGGCAGCGGACTCCTCGCCCGTCCTTCTGGGGCCGGCAAACCCCAGTCCGCGACCCTCGACCGCCCCGATGCCGAAGCCCTCGCCGTACGTGGCCCCGCCGCGCCCGCACCTGTCTCCCCCTCCCACCATCTCGTCGCCCGTGACGACCCCGCAGCCGCGAGAGGGGGAATGGCAGCCCGTCGCATCCCGGGTCGACGGCATACCGGCCGTCTACGTCACGCGCGTGCGCGCCGACGACGTCCACACCAGCTACTACGCCTCGGTGATGTGGATTGACACCCTGCTCACGAAGGCGATGCTCGTCCCGGGACGGGAGGAGCCGGGCGGGCCCAATCCCTACGACGGGGCCCTGCCGAAGTCCCTGTGGCCCGACGTACTCGCCAACATCAACGGCGCCTTCCGGCTCGACGACACGCTGGGCGGCTACTACTACCAGGGCGAGACGGTCAAGCCCCTCGTCGATGGCAAGGCGGCGGCCGTCATCTACAAGGACGGCTCGATCCAGATCGGCAAGTGGGGACGGGACCTGAAGATGTCCAAGGACGTCGAGGTCGTGCGCCAGAACCTCGACCTCATCGTCGACAAGGGCGTGTCACAGGTGTCGAACGGGGCCGATCACGTGATCTGGGGCGCCACCACGGACAAGGAGAGCCTCGCCTGGCGCGCAGCGCTGGGACAGCGGCCCGACGGCAGCATCGTCTACGTCGGCGCGCCGTACCTGTCGGCGGAGGGACTTGCCGACGTCCTCGCCGGGGCCGGCGTCAAGCGCGCCATGGTGCTGGACATGAACGACTACTGGACGGCCGGCTTCTACTTCAGGCACAAGAAGGACGGTCAGCCCCTGTGCCGCTACCTCGATCCGGCGATCCAGGGACCGTGCGACCGGTTCCTTCTCCCCTACAAGCGAGACAGCTTCCACTTCCTCGCGCGGAGCCTGAGCGGCACCTAGTCGACCTGCTCGTCGCTGGCCCCGTAGAAGAGCCGCTCGAACACCAGCCGTGCCCTGCGCGTCACTCTCAGGTAGTCCTCAAGCAGTCGGCCCGAGTCGCCCACCGGGTAGCCGAGGACGAAGGCCACGGCGCGCAGTTCGCGCACGTCCACGGGCACCATGTCGCTGGCGTGACCGCGCACGAGCATCACCGCGTTGCGGATCGCCGTGGCGAGCTGCCACGACTCGGCGAGCTCACGCGCGTCGCCGTCCTCGATGAGTCCGGCCTGCCTGGCCGCCTCCAGGGCCGCGAGCGTGCGGGTGGTGCGCAGCGTCGGCACCTCGCGCGCGTGCTGCATCTGCAGCATCTGCACGACCCACTCCACGTCGCTGAGCCCACCCCTTCCGAGCTTGGTGTGCATATTGGGATTCGCGCCCCGAGGGAGGCGCTCGGCCTCCATGCGGGCCTTGAGCCGACGCACCTCGGTGAGCTCGTCGCCGCTGAGGGTGCCGCCCCAGCGGATGCCGTCGACGAGCTCCATGAACGCCCCGCCGAGGTCCCGGTCGCCCGCCGTGAAGGCGGCGCGCAGCAGCGCCTGCGCCTCCCACGTCGCCGACCAGCGCTCGTAGTAGGCGGCATAGGAGCCGAGCGAGCGCACCAGTGGCCCCTGCTTGCCCTCGGGCCGCAGGCCCGCGTCGATATCGACCGGCGGATCACCGCTGGGCGCCATAAGCAGCCGGCGCATCTCCTCGGCGAGCGCGGCCGCTGCCCGCGTCGCCACGGTCTCGTCGACGCCGGGTCGTGGATCGAACACGAAGATGACGTCGATGTCGCTGCCGAAGCCGAGTTCGTGACCGCCGAAGCGGCCCATGCCGACGACGGCGAACGCGACGACGTCCTCACCGGCGCCCGCAGTGGAGTAGCGCGCCACGCGCAGGGCACCCTCGACGGCGGCGGTCGCCACGTCGCTGAGGGCGGCGCCGGCCTGCTCGGGATCGGCAGTGCGCAGCACCTCGGCCGCCGCGATGCGGAAGAGCTCCCGCCGGCGCATCGAGCGGATGGCCGCCACTGCACTCTCCGGCTCGTCGTGCCGCTCCACCACCGAGGCGACCTCCGCCTGGAGCGAGGCGAGGGTGCGCGGCTCGAGGTCGCTCTCGTCGGCGAGCATGGCCACGGACTCCGGCGCCCTCATGAGCAGATCAGTGGCGTACCGGCTGGTGGCCAGCACCCGGGCGAGCCGCTCCGCCACCACCGACTCGTCGCGAAGCAGCCGGAGGTACCAGTGGGTGGCGCCTAGTGCGTCGCTGACCCGACGGAAGCCCAGAAGTCCGGCGTCCGGGTCCGGCGCGTCGGCGAACCAGCCCAGCATCACCGGGAGCAGGGTGCGCTGGATCGCGGCACGACGGCTGACCCCCGACGTCAGCGCCTGCAGATGGCGCAGCGCACTCTGGGGATCGATGTAGCCGAGGGCTTCCAGCCGCTGCTCGGCCGCCTGAAGCGACAGTCTCGCCTCGCCTGCGTCGAGCCGGGCCACCGACTGGAGAAGCGGCCGGTAGAAGAGCTTCTCGTGCAGCCGGCGCACCTCGCGAGCGTGCCTGCGCCAGACGCCGACGAGCTCTCCGACGGGGTCCTGGCGGTATCCCAGCGAGCGGCCGAGACGGCGAAGGTCGCGGTCGTCCTCGGGCATCGTGTGGGTGCGACGCAGGCGATACAGCTGCAGTCGATGCTCGAGGGTGCGCAGGAACCGGTACGCGTCGGCGAGCGTGGCGGCATCGTCTCGGCCGACGTAGCCCCACGTCGCCAGCGACTCGAGCGCTGCCATGGTGGTGGGGCTGCGCAGCATCACGTCGCTGCGGCCGTGCACGAGCTGGAGCAGCTGAACGGCGAACTCGACGTCGCGCAGCCCGCCCGGGCCGAGCTTCAGCTCCCGGTCGGCCACCCGCGCCGGCACGTGCTGCTCGACGCGTCGTCGCATGGCCTGCACGTCCTCGACGAACCCCGGATGGTCGGCCGCGCTCCAGACGAAGGGCGAGACGGCGTCGACGTACTCGGCTCCGAGCATGAGGTCGCCGGCCACCGGGCGAGCCTTCAGCAGCGCCTGGAACTCCCACGTCTTCGCCCATCGCTCGTAGTAGCCGACATGTGACGCGATGGTGCGGACGAGCGCGCCCTGCTTGCCCTCTGGGCGCAGTGCCGGGTCGACCTCCCAGATCGAGCCCTCGGACGTCGCGGCGGTGCATGCCCGCATGAGACCGGTGGCGAGTGCGGTTGCCGCGGCAAGCGCCTGCTGCTCGTCAGCGCCGTCGGCCGGCTCCGCGACGAAGATCACGTCGACGTCGCTGACGTAGTTCAGCTCTCGGGCACCGCACTTGCCCATGCCGATGACCGCGAACCGGCATGCCTCCCACGTGTCGCCGACACCGGAGCGCGCCACGGCCAGCGCGGCCTCGAGGACGGCATCGGCCAGATCCGACAGCCAGGCGGCGATGGTGTCCATCGTGGCCAGGCCGCTGAGGTCGCGGGCCGCGATCCCCAGCAACTCCGTGCGGTAGGCGACGCGCAGTGCGTTGAGCACGGGTTCCGTGTTCGAGGACGCCACGGGCTGGGCCATCTCGGGGTGCGCCCCGACCGCTCGCAGGAGGTCGTCGCGCATGCGCCGGGCCGACGGCGCCTGTGTCAGCGCCTCGCCGTCGGCGAGGACCGACCAGGTGCCGCGGTGCCTCGCCATGAAGTCGCCCAGCGCCTCGGACATCCCCACGACGTCGATGAGGCGTCGTCTCAGGTCGTCGTCGGCCTGCAGGGAGGAGACGAGACGTCGCCATTCGCGCTCGTCGCAGGCGTCCAGGATGCGGACGAGCAGGAGCAGCGCCTGGTCGGGATCAGCGGCGGCACCGATGTCGGCCAGGACGTCGCCGTACCCGTCCTCGGTCAGCAACGGCTCCAGCCGCGGCGACTCGCACAGGCGTCGCGCGAGGTCGAGGTCCTGGAGGCCGGCGCGGATCAGGCGGCCAGTGTCGGAGTTGCGGCGGTCGATCATGCCGGCGGCGTGAGCTGTCGGTCGTCGTCGCGGGCGTGGCTGCGCACGAGGTCGCCCCAGGCGCGCGTGACCGGGCGCCAAGCGGAGATGAGGTCACGCTCCGCCTCGTACACTTCGGCGCTGGCCGTGCGCGGATCGCGGCCCGAGCGGTCGAGCGCCTCGTCCGTCATGTCCGCCCAGGATGCGAAGGTCGCGGCATCGACCTCCGGGTGCAGCTGAAGTCCGTAGGCGCAGTCACCGAGCCGGAAGCCCTGCACGGGGCAGGCGGCATTGGTGAGCAGGAGCACGGCTGAGTCGGGCAGCTCCGCGATGTGGTCCTGATGCCACTGGGCCGCGGGGATGTCCGACCCGGCCCGGGGCACCGCCGCAGAGAGGACCGGGTCGAGGAGGCCGTCGACCGTGCGCTGGACGTCGACGACCCCGATTTCGGTGACCGGTCCGAGCTCGACGAAGCCGCCGTTGGCAGCCGCCAGCAGCTGCCCGCCGAGGCAGAGGCCGAGAACGGGGATGCCGCGCTCGACGGCGTCGCGTAGGAGGCTGCGCTCGGCGACCAGCCATGGCGCGATCGCGTCGTCATTGGCGCCCATCGCGCCGCCCAGCGGAAGGATGCCGTGGACCCCCGAGGGGACGGCAGAGGGCACGGGAGCCCCGAAGCATGCCTCGATGACCTCGACGTGGATCCCGTCCTCGGCCAGCCACTCGCCGACGAGCAGGGGCGGGTCGGTGGGATCGTTCTGGATCGCCAGGACGTACGGCTGGGCGGTCACAACAACGGAAGGTAGCGGTCCAGCTCCCACTGCGTCACCTGGCGTCGGTATTCCTCCCACTCCGCCTGCTTGTTGCGCAGGAAGAAGTCGAAGACATGCTCGCCGAGGGTCTCCGCGACGAGCTCGGAACGCTCCATCGACTGGATCGCCTGGTTGAGGCTCGACGGGAGCGGCTTCATGCCCATCGCCCGCCGCTCGGCCTCGGTCAGGGACCAGACGTCGTCCTCCGCGCCCCGCGGCAGCTCGTAGCCCTCCTCGATGCCCTTGAGCCCAGCGGCCAGCAGTACCGCGAACGCCAGGTAGGGGTTGGCTGCGCTGTCCAGCGAGCGGAACTCGATGCGCGTGCTGTTGCCCTTGGACGGCTTGTACATCGGGACTCGGATGAGCGACGAACGGTTGTTGTGGCCCCAGCAGATCCAGGCAGGGGCCTCGGCGCCTCCGGCGAGTCGCTTGTAGGAGTTGACCCACTGGTTGGTGACCGCCGTGATCTCGGGCGCGTGCACGAGGAGGCCGGCGATGAAGGACCGCGCCACCTTGGACAGCTGGAACTCCGCACCGGCCTCGAAGAACGCGTTGCGGTCTCCTTCGAACAGCGACAGGTGCGTGTGCATGCCGGAGCCGGGGTAGTCGCGGAAGGGCTTGGGCATGAAGGAGGCGTACAGGCCCTGCTCGAGGGCGACCTCCTGGACGACGAGCCGGAAGGTCATGAGGTTGTCGGCCGTGGTCAGCGCGTCGGCGTACCGCAGGTCGATCTCCTGCTGCCCCGGCCCGCCCTCGTGATGGCTGAACTCGACGGAGATGCCCATCTGCTCCAGCAGGGTGATGGCCTGCCGGCGGAAGTCGTGCGCGACGCCGTGCGGGGTGTTGTCGAAGTACCCGTAGCCGTCGACAGGGACCGGCGTCACGCCTGGCACCGGCGCGCCCTTGAACAGGTAGAACTCGACCTCGGGGTGCGTGTAGAAGGTGAAGCCCAGGTCGGCGGCCTTGCCCAGCGTGCGCTTCAGCACGTACCGCGGATCGGCGTAGGAGGGGGCACCGTCGGGCATGAGGATGTCGCAGAACAATCGGGCGACGCCGGGGCCCTCGTTTCGCCAGGGCAGCAGCGAGAACGTCGCGGGGTCCGGCTTCGCAAGCATGTCGGACTCGAATACGCGTGCGAAGCCCTCGATGGCGGACCCGTCGAAACCGATCCCCTCGGCGAAGGCGCCCTCCAGTTCAGCCGGAGCTATCGCGACGGACTTGAGCGTGCCGAGCACATCGGTGAACCACAGCCGGACGAAACGGATGTCGCGTTCCTCGATGGTGCGGAGCACGAACTCGGCCTGCTTGTCCATACGCCCATAGTGGCCCTTTTCGTGTTACGGGCGGGTTAACTCGCCGCACTCACGTGAGCCATGCTCCGCGCCGCAGACGTCGCTATCGCTTGTGCCCGGGAGCCAGTCGAGAGGCTCACCCGCTGCCGGTCCAGTACTCCTCACGATTGCAGACCCAGCCACCGATCCCTGAGTTCATCCACGCCGCCCACGAGGCTGACCAGCGGGCAGCACCAATGGTGACGCTCGTCGTGGCAGTACCCGCCGGGGATCCGTCCATGCTCACGCTGATGTCGTAGGAGCCGGGGGTCGACGGGTTCGTGACAAGCGCATCCGAGAGCACAAGCCGCGAGGCCGCATTGAGCAAGCTCGGGCCGCCGGGGATCACCAGAACGAAGGTGAGCCGGGCTCCGCTGACTCCTTGGGACCAGGTGCAGTCGTTTGCTGCCGTCATTCCGGCGATCGTGACCGCCGCGTCACCACCGCACGCCACCGGCCCGAAGGCGTTGCGCGCGGTGAAGCCCGTGAAGTCGACCGTGAAGACTGAGGACACCCAAGCGGTGTGGGTGGTCCAGTCGACCGTGATACCGGAACTCGCCCCCGGCGCGGTTGACGTGAGCGTGGCCGATGGCGACACCGGCGCGACAGACGCCGGCGCTGTCGAACCCGTCAACGCAACCGCACCGACTCCGGGCCGCAGTAGTGTCGCGTCGTGGCCCGACTGTCGATCGCCCTCGCCCAGCTGAATCCCACCGTGGGCGACCTGCCGGGCAACGCCGCCTCGTGCGGAGTGCGGCGGCTCAGGCCGTCGCCCAGGGCGCCGATCTCCTGGTGCTGCCGGAGATGGTCCTGACCGGCTACCCCTGTCGAGGACCTCGCGCTGCGACCGTCCTTCCAGGATGCGTCCCGCGCCGCGCTGCACGACCTGGCCCGCAACCTCGCCGACGACGGATACGGCGACCTCACGTGCCTGGTGGGCTACCTCGACTACCTCGACGACGACGCGCGGTCCGCCGCCGGACGCCCTCGTCGTGCGCCCGTCAACGCCGCTGCCGTCGTGCAGCACGGCACGGTCACGCATCGCTACGTCAAGCACCACCTGCCCAACTACGGGGTCTTCGACGAGGCGCGCTACTTCGTGCCGGGCGACGAGCCCCTCATCCTGTCGATCGGCGGGACCTCCGTCGCCGTGGCGATCTGCGAGGACCTCTGGCAGGAGGGCGGCCCGGTCGCCTGGGCACGCGAGGCACGGTGCGACGTGCTCGCTGTGCTCAACGCCTCGCCCTACGAGCGGGACAAGGACGACGTGCGCCTGTCCCTGTGCCGGGTGCGGGCCCGCGAGTCGGGGGCGACTGTCGTCTATGTGAACATGATCGGCGGCCAGGACGAGCTGGTGTTCGACGGGGACTCGCTCGTGGTGGCTGCCGACGGCACGGTGATCGCGCGGGCACCGCAGTTCGAGCAGGCGCTGATGTGCGTGGACATCGACACCGAATCGCCCGTCCCCCAACCCGCGGCAGCGCGTCTCGAGCCGTTGGCCGAGGTGTATGCCGCACTCGTCATGGGCCTGCGTGACTATGTCGAGAAGAACGGATTCCGGTCGGTTCTCCTTGGACTGAGCGGCGGCATCGACTCGGCGCTGGTGGCGGCGATCGCGTGCGACGCCTTCGGGGCCGGACGGGTGTTCGGCGTCGCCATGCCCAGCCGCTACTCGTCGCAGCATTCGATCGACGACGCCTACGAGCTGGCCCAGCGCACCGGTGCGCTCATCCGCACCGTGCCGATCGCGCCGATGGTCGACGCCTACATGGCCGGACTCACGCTCACGGGCCTGGCCGAGGAGAACCTGCAGGCTCGCGTGCGCGGCACCACGTTGATGGCGATCTCGAACCAGGAGGGGCACCTCGTCCTGGCCACCGGCAACAAGAGCGAGCTCTCCGTCGGCTACTCGACGATCTACGGCGATGCCGTCGGGGGCTTCGCGCCGATCAAGGACGTGCCGAAGACGCTCGTCTGGGATCTCGCGCGCTGGCGCAACGAGCGGGCGACGGCCGACGGCGAGACGCCGCCGATCCCGGCCAGCAGCATCGAGAAGCCACCCAGCGCCGAGCTCCGACCCGACCAGAAGGACTCCGACTCGCTCCCCGACTACGACCTCCTCGACCAGCTTCTGGAGGCGTACGTGGCCGGCGACCACAGCGCCGTCGACCTCGTCCGCGCTGGATTCGAGCCCGGAGTCGTCGAACGTATCCTGCGGTTGACGGACCTCGCCGAGTACAAGCGCCGTCAGTACCCGCCCGGAACCAAGATCTCGCTGCGCGCCTTCGGCCGCGACCGCCGGCTGCCGATCACGAGTCGTTGGCGCGAGTCAGCCCCTTCATGAGCAGGTCGACGACGTCCGCAACGCTCACGCGCTGCGCGACGTCGCACATGTTCCACATCCCGAGGTACAACATCGGGCCGACCAGCACCGGGATGATGACGTCCGCGTCGATGTCGGAACGCAGCTCCCCGCTGTCGATTCCGCCCTGGATGACGGCGCGCAGCAGTCGGCGTCTGGGTGCCAGCACCCGCTCGTGCACGAGTTCGGCCAGTGCGGGCTCGCGCGCCCCCTCGCCCACCGCATGCATGAGGATCCGCCCGCGCGCGGAGTCGGGCGTGCGACGGCGAATCGCGTCGAGCACCTCGACCAGTTGACGGCGCACGTCTCCCGTGGGCGGCTCCGCCGGCAGGTCGTCGTTGAGCCGTTCGAGCGCCCCGGCGATGAGTTCCTCCCGATTGGGGAATCGCCGATAGACGGTGGTCTTGGCGACCCGGGCCCTCTGCGCGACGGCCTCCACGGAGAACCGGTCGAACCCGACGTCGGCGAGCACCTCGAGTGCCGCACGGGTGATGTCCTGGTCGATGCGCTCGTCGCGGGGCCGACCCTTCCGCGCGCCCGCCGTGCCCCCGACCACGGCGCTCGCCGTCAGGCTCATGCTTCCGGTCCGGGCTTCCCGGGCAGTCCGTACTCCTCGGCCGCCTCCTCCGAGTAGTGCTCGATCTCCTCGCGCACGAGGGCGTCTGCGGGATCCTTCGGAGCGCCGACGGCCCGGTCCCCTCGCTCCGGCGGGGTGATCTGCGGCAGGAGGAAGGCGACGAGCAGCGCAGCGATGACGACCACGACGAGGGAGATGTAGGAGGTCACGTGCGCGGCGCTGAGGAAGGCCTCGTAGGCGCCGGCGCGCAGTGGGTCGATGACCGCCGCGGGCGCACCCTGGGCGAGCGCCTGGTTGAGGATCTGGTCGGCAGCGATGACGGACTCGGTGGCCGCCTGCTTGGCCTCGTCGGGGAACGTCGACGGAACCTTGTCAAGGACCGATGTGAGGTTCGCGGCGTACTGCGTCGCGAGGACGGTGCCGACGATGGCCACGCCGAGGGCGCCGGCCACCTGACGAACGGTGTTCTGCACCGCCGATCCCGCGCCCGCCCTGGCGAGCGGCAGCACGTTCTGCATCACCGTCGACCCGGGGGCGATGACATTGCCCATACCGAAGCCGAACAGGAAGAACACGACCAGCAGGGCCCACAGGGGCGCATCCATCGGCACCCGCGCGAGCATGAACATCGACACGGCGACGAAGACGAGTCCGACCGTCATGACCGGTCGGTAGCCGAATCGCTTGACCATCGCGGCGCTGCGCGGGGCGGCGATGAGCTGGCCGAGTGCGAAGGGCAGGAAGCACAGGCCGGCAGCGAGCGTGGAGTAGCCCCGCAGGATCTGGAGGTAGAACGGCAGCGAGAACGTGATGCCGGACATGGCGAAGAACGACAGGCTCACCGCCGCGAGGCTCACCGCATAGCCGCGGTTGCGGAAGAGCGACACGTCGAAGCTGGCGTGATCGCTGCGTGCCTCGGTCCAGAGGAAGAACGCGATGAGGACGATGCCGGCCGCCATGGGAACCACGACTGACGGGGCCAGCCAGTCGCGCGTGGATGACGCGTTGATGATGCCGTAGACGAGCAGGATCAGTCCGCTCGCGGAGATGAGCAGGCCGGGGATGTCGAGCTTCCTCGGATGGGGTTCTTCGTCTCGGGCACGACGCGCCAGATGAAGAACAGGCCGACGATGACGATCGGGACGTTGATGAGGAACACCGACCCCCAGTCGTTACCGGTCAGCCAGTTGCTCCACTCGGGATGCTCGAGCAGGATGCCGCCCAGGACGGGGCCGAGAGCGACGGCCGCACCCACTCCGCCGGCCCAGGCGCCGATGGCCTTGCCGCGCTCGTGCGGCGGGAAGACCACGGTGATGATGGCGAGAGTCGTCGGCAGGACGGCGGCGCCGCCGACGCCCATGAGCGCCCGGAAGCCGATGAGCATGTTCGCCGAGACCGAGAACGCGCAGATCGCCGACGCGATCCCGAAGATCGTCAGCCCGATGATGAGCACCTTCTTGCGCCCCACGCGATCGCCGACCACGCCCCACGTGAACAGCAGCGACGCGAAGACGAGGATGTACGAGTCGACCGCCCACACCAACTCGCTCTGCGAGGCGTTGAGGTCACGCTGGATCGTGGGCAGCGCGATGTTCAGGATGGTGTTGTCGAGCACGACGACAAGGAGGCTGACCACGAGCACGGCGAGGATGGCCCATCGCCTCGGGTGGCCCTCTCCGGACGTCATCCACGCGTTCGTCGGCATGCGGGTCTCCGATCCGGGGCATCGACGATCGTGCCCACTAACGAAACGCCAACGTAGCGTATTGACGCCACGCGGGACAGGCTCGTCTTTTCGGCACCGGGCATGCCATCATGTAGGCGTCCGGGGACTCCACCGAGGAGCCTCGAGATCGGAGTAGACGATGTCCTTCTATGGCGTGCCCGAAGGCCGTCGCGTGACGATGCGCGATCTGGCGGAGGCAACCCGACGCGGCGAGAAGTGGCCGATGATCACGGCCTACGACGCACTGACCGCGAAGATCTTCGATGAGGCCGGGATACCGGCGCTGCTCGTGGGCGACTCGGCCGCCATGGTCGTCTACGGCCATGACTCGACACTGCCCGTCACGGTTGACGAGCTCATCCCGCTCGTCCGCGCCGTCGTGCGCGGCTCGTCACGGGCCTTGGTCATCGCCGACCTGCCGTTCGGCTCCTACCAGTCATCGCCCGCGCAGGCGCTGGACACCGCAGCAGCGTTCATGAAGCAGGGCGGCGCGCATGCCGTCAAGCTGGAGGGCGGCGCGCCGATGCTTCCCCAGGTCGAGGCTCTCGCCAATGCCGGCGTGCCGGTCATCGGCCACCTTGGCCTCACCCCGCAGTCCGTCAACCTGCTCGGCGGCTACCGCGTGCAGGGCCGCGGCGAGGCGGGCGAGATGCTCATGCGCGACGCCAAGGCGATGGAGGCCGCCGGCGCCTGCGCTGTCGTCCTCGAAGTGGTGCCGGCCGAACTCGCCGCACGGGTCAGCGAGGTTCTCACCATCCCGACGATCGGTATCGGTGCCGGCGGCGGCACCGACGCGCAGGTCAACGTGTGGCAGGACATGGTCGGACTCACCGAAGGACCGGCGCCGCGCTTCGTCAAGAAGTACGCCGACGTTCGCAGCGTGATCGCGGAGGCCGCCGCGCAGTGGAGTGCCGACGTGACGTCGGGTGCCTACCCCACGGAGGAGCACGAGTACCGCTGACGCCCCAGACGTCGGTGATGCGGACGCCCTAGACGTCGGTGATGCGGATCCCTGCGTGCGCCTTGTAGCGACGGTTCATCGAGATGAGGTTCGCCGTCAGGCCTTCGACCTGGCCCGCGTTGCGGAGGCGGCCACCGAACACACCCCGCATGCCGCTGATCCGTGCGGCCAGCGCCTGCACCGTGTCCGTGGCCTCGCGGTCGTCGCCCAGCACGATGATGTCGGTGTCGATCGAGTCGACGGACTCGTCGAGAAGCAGCACGGCCGAGATGTGATGGAACGCGGCCACGACCCTGCTGTCGGTGAGGATGCCCGCAGCCTGCTCGGCCGCTGACCCCTCGTCGACCTTCAGCGCGTAGGCACCCTGCTTGTCGAATCCCAGCGGGTTGACGCAGTCGACGACGACCTTGCCGGCCAGGGCTTCCCTCAGCGAGGCAAGCAGGGTGGCGTGCCCCTCCCAGGGCACGGCAACGATGACGATGTCGGCCGCACGGGCGCAGTCCTCGTTGGCGAGCCCCGTCACGCCGTGGCCCAGATCGGCGGCGGACTGTGCTGCGCGTCCCGCGTCGCGCGACCCGATGATCACGTCATGACCGGCGAGGGCCAGACGCCGTGCCAGCCCTCGGCCCTGCTCCCCCGTTCCACCCAGCACCCCGACGCGAAGCGCGCTCACATCGGGCAGGAGACGGGGATCCGCAGGGGCCGGGGCAGGTGCAGGGTGATCGGTCACGATCCGTGATCCTGCCACAATGCACCGATGAGCGCTTCCGCGCAGCAGCAGCCGCCGAGCTGGGTCGCCCGGATGCATGTCGACGTCACGCCGCTTCGCGCATCACGTGACTTCCGGCTGCTCTTCTTCAGCGGAGTGATCACCTACTTGGGGTCGATGATCACGTACGTTGCCCTGCCCTTCCAGGTTGCGGCGATCACCGGTTCGTTCGTCGCAGTGGGCCTCATCGGCCTGGCCGAACTCGTGCCCCTCGTCGTCTTCGGACTGTGGGGAGGCGCGCTCGCGGACTCACTGGATCGACGGATCATGGTGGTCGCGACTGAGGTCGCGGCCGGCGTGCTGGTGATGATGCTCCTCCTCAACTCACTGCTGTCGTCGCCGCAGCTGTGGGTCCTGTACGTCGTTGCGATGCTCCTCGCCGCGGTCGACGGACTCCAGCGGCCCTCCCTCGACGCCATGACTCCCCGCGTGGTGGCGCACGACCAGCTCGCCGCCGCCGCAGCGTTGAACGCGATCAAGTGGCAGTTCGGCAGCATCATCGGCCCGGCCGTCGGAGGCCTGCTGCTCAGTGCGGGGGGAGCCGTGGCCGCGTACGGATTCGACGTCGTCACCTTCGTACTCTCCATCGTCCTTCTGTGGCGTGTGCGCAGCATCAAGGCAACAGGTGCTGGGACCCAACGTGCATCGCTTCGACATGTCGTCGACGGAGTGCACTACGCCATGAGCCGCAAGGACCTCCTGGGCACCTACGCCGTCGACATGATCGCGATGGCCTTCGCATTTCCCTACGCGCTCTTCCCATTCCTCGCCGAGGATCTCGGTGCGCCGTGGGCGTTGGGGTTGTTGTACTCCGCAGGTGCAGTCGGGTCGCTCATCGTCACGTTGACGAGCGGATGGACATCAACCGTTCATCGGCACGGACGCGCCATCGTCGTGGCAGCTGCGATGTGGGGCCTCGGCATTTCGCTTGTCGGCGCAACAACTTCGCTGCCCTTGGTGTTGCTCTTCCTCGCTATCGCGGGTGGCGCGGACATGGTGAGCGGGATCTTCCGTGCGGTGATGTGGAACCAGACGATTCCCGATGATGTGCGCGGACGCATGGCGGGAATCGAACTACTCAGCTACTCGATCGGTCCGCTGCTCGGACAGGTGCGCAGCAGTACGGCCGCATCACTGACGTCACTGCGCGCATCGCTCGTGTCCGGTGGAGTGCTGTGCGTCGTCGGCGTCGCCATCGCCGCAATTGCGTTGCCATCACTATGGAATTACGACGACCGCTACAGCGAGGATGCAATTCGCGAACGCGATGCACGACGTGATGAGTCGTAACCGATGCGCGCAACGCGAACGCGATGCTCGCACTGCACTGCACGTTGACGCATATCACGGCGACGACACGCGTGCTCTCGTCGCCGCGAATGGTTTTGTTTTTTCTGTCATGCTCTGTCAGAGTTGTAACAGAGAACCTCTGCACTAACGCAGAGATCGAGTACACGGGAGGCAAACGTGGCGGTCGCAAAGAAGACTGCGAAGAAGGCACCGGCCAAGAAGGCCGTCGCCAAGAAGGCACCGGTCCGCAAGGCACCGGCCAAGAAGGCACCCGTCGCCAAGAAGGCACCGGTCCGCAAGGCACCCGCCAAGAAGGCACCCGTCGCCAAGAAGGCACCGGTCCGCAAGGCACCCGCCAGAGAAGGCACCGTCGCCAAGAAGGCACCGGTCCGCAAGGCACCCGCCAGAAGGCACCCGTCGCCAAGAAGGCACCGGTCCGCAAGGCACCGGCCAAGAAGGCACCCGTCGCCAAGAAGGCACCGGTCCGCAAGGCACCCGCCAAGAAGGCACCCGTCGCCAAGAAGGCACCGGTCCGCAAGGCACCCGCCAAGAAGGCACCCGTCGCCAAGAAGGCACCGGTCCGCAAGGCACCCGCCAAGAAGGCACCCGCGCGCAAGACCACCGTTCGCAGGATCGCCAAGTAGATGTGACGCACTTGCGTCGCACGACGTGAAGGGGCCCGCACCGATCGGTGTGGGCCCCTTGCGTTGAGTCGTCGGCGGGACTGGTCAGTCGTCGTCGGGGTCGTCGAACGCCGCGTTCCGTTCCTTGGCAAGGGCGAGCGCGCCTTCTGCCTCAGCCTCCGTCGCGTACGGGCCCAGGCGCTCGGCGTTGGCGCAGCCGGCCTCGGGTTCCACTCTCTGGTGGACGAGGCAGTAGTAGTAGCTCATCGGTTCTCCCGTCTGCCGTCAACGCGCTTGTTCGTGTTGTCTCACCCCAAATGTAGCGACCTCGCCTCGCATCTAGACTCAGGCCATGTCACCGAACGCGCGGCAACCCCTGACGGCGGGACGCATGTCAGCAATGCGAAGCGTGCCGGCCGGCATCGCCCGTCCTGAGTACGTCGGACGACCCGGCCCCGAGACGTACTCCGGGCCGGAGGTGAAGGATGCCGAGACCATCGTCGCCATGCGACTCGCCGGACGTCTCGCCGCCGACGCACTGGCCGAGGTGGGGCGCGCCATCGCGCCGGGAGTGACCACCGACGCACTCGACCGGATCGGTCATGAGTACCTCTGCGACCACGGCGCCTACCCATCGACACTCGGCTACCGGGGATTCCCGAAGTCGTTGTGCACCTCGCTCAACGAGGTCATCTGCCACGGCATCCCCGACTCCACGGCACTGGAGGACGGCGACATCTGCAACATCGATATCACCGCCTACATCGGCGGAGTGCACGGCGACACGAACGCGACCTACCTTGTCGGCGACGTCGAGCCCGACGTGCGCGACCTCGTCGCGCGCACGAAGGAGGCCACGCGACGGGCGATCGCATCAGTGGCCCCGGGGCGGCCGATCAACGTCATCGGCCGTGTCATCGAGAGCTACGCGCGACGCTTCGGATACGGCGTCGTTCGCGACTTCACCGGCCACGGCATCGGCACGGCCTTCCACACCGGTCTGGTCATCCCCCACTACGACGATCCGCACGCCGACCTGATCATGCACCCCGGCATGACGTTCACCATCGAGCCCATGATCACTCTCGGCACCTACGACTACGACATCTGGGACGACACCTGGACCGTCGTCACGAAGGATCGACGCTGGACGGCCCAGTTCGAGCACACCCTGCTCGTCACCGACACCGGCTGCGAGATCCTCACGCTTCCCAGTGGAGCCGAAGAAGGGAACTGGTAGATGACGACAGCCCGCACCGACACCGTGTGGCCACCGGAGGTGCAGACACTCTCGATCGACATCGGTGGATCCGGCTTCAAGGCGTCCATCGTCAATGCGCAAGGCGTGATGATCACCGAGCGAGTGCGCGTCGACACCCCCTATCCCTGCACCCCCGAGCTGCTGGTCGCCACTCTGAAGCAGCTTGTCGCCGACCTGCTCGACGTGCACCGGGTGTCCGTGGGTTTCCCCGGCCTCGTGCGACACGGTCACGTGATCGAGGTTCCGTCGCTTTCACGCGCGGAGTACGGCGGCGAACGTGATGGCGACCTCGCCGCGGCGTGGCACGGCTTCGACCTCGCGCACGCCCTGGCCCAGGAGTTCCAGTTGCCGACGAAGGTCGTGAACGACGCCGACATGCAGGGGTGCGCAGTGGTATCGGGCTCGGGCCTGGAGTTCGTCATCACCCTGGGAACGGGAGTCGGAACGGCGCTGTTCAACGACGGCGTGCTGCTGCCCCACCTCGAGCTCTCTCACGGCCCGTTCCGGGACGGACTCTCTTTCGACATCGCCCTCGGCAACAGCCAGCGCAAGTCGATCGGCAACGAGCGCTGGGCAAAGCGGGTCCGCAAGGCTATTCGTGACTTCGATGACATGCTGTTCTTCGACCGCATCTACGTCGGTGGCGGTAACGCGAAGCACCTGACCCCTGGCGACATCGGTCCGAAGGGGACCGTGGTGCCCAACACGTCGGGCATCCTCGGCGGAGTTCGCGTCTGGGACCTCGACGCCTGATCGGGTGCCGTGGGGCCGATAAAGTCCGGTTTTCAACTATATGGGCTAGACTGCGCTCATGACCCGATGGCTGACCGAGGAAGAACAGAAGAGCTGGCGTGCCTGGCTGGCAGCGTCACTGCTGCTCAACGACCGGCTCAGTCGAGAACTGCAGGAGCGGCACGGCATAACCATTGCCGACTACGAGATCCTCGTTCGCCTCTCCGAGCAGCCCGACCGGCGCATGCGCATGAGTGAGCTGGCCACGGCCACGCTGTCATCGCGCAGCCGTCTCTCGCATCAGATCGACCGCATGGAGAAGGGTGGCCTGATCGAGCGGCAGGAGTGCGCCGACGACCGCCGCGGATCCTTCGCGGCCCTGACGCCACAGGGCTGGGACGCCCTCGTCGCGGCCGCCCCCGATCATGTCGACGGTGTCAGAGCCCACCTCGTCGACCAGTTGAGCGCGCGGGATTTCGCCGCGCTCGGCAAGGCCTGCCAGCACGTCGCCGACCACCTCCACACGATCCCGAGCGCGTAGCCCCCGCGCACGACGTCAGGTCACGGGGCCCGGCGCCGATTCACCTTGGCCGGACAGGCGCGTGCGCAGTGTTGGCTTGTCGATGGCGGCCGGCTCCGTGGTGCCCAGGAAGTCCAGCAGCACGTTGGTGAAGCGCACGGGTTCGTCCATGTGCGGAAAGTGGCGGGACTGCTCGAAGATCTCCAGCCTGCTGCCCGGCATCGTGCCGTGGGCCCTGCGCGCGTGAGCGACAGGGATAACGGTGTCCAGAGCCCCCCACACGATCAGCGTGGGTCGACCCGCCGTCAGGTACAGCAGGTTCTCCGCGCTCACTCGCTGACCGCCGGGGCCGACCACGCTTCGCAGGGTGTCGACGAAGGCCGACCGGGCTGGACTGTCCGCAAGCGACGCATAACCGCGGGCCGCCTCCGCAACCGACGGCCGGACGGGCAGCGGAATCCGGCCGAACACCCGGGACAGGGCCACGCCCGCATCCCGCACGTAGGGATGCGCGATCACCGGAAGGACCAGCTCGGCGCCGGGAAGCGTCGCTGCGCGAAGTGCCACGCTGACCTCGCGTCCAAGCCCGCCGCTCGCGACGAGCACCATCCTCTCGCAGTACTCGTAGTACTGGTACGCGAACTGCATGGCGACGCCGCCGCCCAGCGAATGGCCCACCACCGTGACTCGGTCGATGTCGAGCAGGTCTAAGAGATCTCGAAGCCCGCTTGCCAGGGCGCCCAGCGAGTAGTCGGCATGCGGCTTGTCGGAATGGCCATGACCCAGCAGGTCGGGGGCGATGACGTACGCCTGCTCCGCCAGCGCCGGGATCACCGGGTCCCAGGTGGCGCTGCTGCTCGTGATGCCATGGACGAGGAGCAGGACCGGACGTGCCGGATCCCCGGCGACTTGATACGTGATCCGGTGACCGTGCAGCCGGACCACCTCGCGGCGCACGGACGGCTCGCCTTCGATGCTCATGCCCACCAGCATGGACCCCCGACCCGCCCGCACTCCACCGAAGGCGGCCAACCGGCCGGATCCTGCGGTCGCGAGCGAGAGGCAAGGGGGACGAGCCAGCCTGTAAGCCGGCTTCTGTGGCCCGCCGAGGCTGACCGGTGATCATCCATCTGCGACTGCTGTTGCCAGCAGCCTGGTGCGGTCTACCCGCAGGCATGGAGCGGGCCGCTCGCCTGCGCAGGCCGGCATGCCGGCCCTCTTGACCTTGCTCCAGGTGGGGTTTGCCTAGCCGCCGCAGTCACCTGCGGCGCTGGTGGTCTCTTACACCACCTTTTCACCCTTACCAGGATTGCTCCTGGCGGTCTGTTTTCTGTGGCACTTTCCCGCGGGTCACCCCGGGTGGGCGTTACCCACCACCTTGCCCTGTGGAGGCCGGACTTTCCTCGACACTCGCGTGCCGCGATCACCCGACTGGCTCGTCCTCGCTCAGGGTACCCCGCGGCCCCGGTCGCTCGGCCACCAGCGTGAACAGCACCGGCAACGGCTCCGGGAGGGCGCCGGCGCCACCACGACCCGCGCGCAGCCGGAACAGTCCGTCGGGCTCTCTTGTCATGCAGTCGCCGCGCGGATCGGACGCCGACGCGACGTGCTCGTCGAGCCGAACGATCGTCATGCCGGCACCGATCGCCGCGTTGACCGTCTCGCCGATCGACCAGGCGTACTCCTCGATCGACCACGGAAGGTCCGCATCCGGGTTCGCGTAGGAACCGCTGCCCTCGAAGTGCCTCGGCCCGTCGTTGACGTAGGGAAAGTCCAGGACGAGGGGGGTGAAGGACTCCCCCATGCAGTAGAGGGGGTGGACGTCCAGCAGCAGCAGGCGGCCCCCAGGCTTCAGCAGTGCCGCCGCCCCCTGCATCCAGGCGTCGAGGTCGGCGATCCAGCAGATGACGCCGATCGTCGCGTAGACCACGTCGAAGCGCCCATGCCAGGCAGCGAAGTGCGTCGATCCGAGGGCCTGCGAGTCCGCCAGCACGGTGTCGACCTCCACTCCGCACGCCGCGGCGATCGCGCGAAGGCGCTCGAGCGCGACCGGCGAGAAGTCGAACGCAGTGACGGTCGCGCCCAGACGGGCCAGGTGGACGGTATCGATGCCGATGTGCGACTGGACGTGGGCCACCCGGAGCCCGTCGACCCCACTCCCCCGTGTTGCGGTGTCGAGTCCGGCCACCTCCAGCGGTCGCAGGCTCATCTCCCCGCGGATCAGCGCGGGCACGTCGTAGTAGTCGTCCGAGCCCGTGCCGTGGAATCCGGCGAGCAGCTCCCAGTGCTCCAGGTTTCCCGATGTGGACATGGCCACCTCTCTCGCTAGCCTGCGAAGGTGCTCATCTTGCTCCCCCAGCGAAGGCAAGTCGATTCCCACCTCCGGACCACGGCTCGATCTCGGTTCGCTGTCCTTCCTCGGCCTCACGCGGACGCGCTCGGTGGTACTGGACTCGCTGGCCCGACTGTGCCGCGTCGACCCTGAGGGTGCCGCCGAAGCCCTGGGGCTCGGAGTGCGTCAGGGTCATGAGGTGGGCCGGAACGCCGCAATCAAGAAGGCGCCGTGTGCGCCTGCTCTGTCGGTGTACTCCGGGGTGCTGTTCGAGGCCCTCGAGTACTCGAGCCTCCCGGCCGTCGCTCGACGGCGGGCCGATCGAGATATCGCCGTCGCGTCCGCGCTGTGGGGGCTGGTGCGCCCACGCGACCTGATACCCCACTACCGGCTCAGCGGGTCGACCAGCCTCCCGGGTCTGGGCACGATGTCTCGGGTCTGGCACGTGCCGGTGTCCGCGGCGATCGAGGAGGAGCCCGGGCTGATCATCGACCTCCGGTCCGGCATGTATCAGGCGCTCGGCCCCGTGCCCGCCTCGTGCGCTGATCGTGCCGTGACGGTGCGCGTGCTGCAGGAGAGGGACGGGACGCGCTCTGTCGTCAGCCACCACAACAAGTCGGCGAAGGGGCGCATCGCTCGGGCGGTCCTCATCTCGACGGCCAGACCAGCCACCCCGGCGCAGTTCGCCGACACCCTTACCGGCTGCGGCTTCAGCGTCGAGACGGGCGCGCCCCCACGGCCCGGTGCGGCCACGGGGTTCGACGTGATCGTGGCGGCCGACTAGGTCCCGTCCGGAACAGGGACGGAGCGCAGGTGCGACGCCTCGGCGAAGCTGAACATCGATGCGTTGCCGTCGGGGAACCAGGCAAGCGTCGACAGGGAGCATGGCGGCAGTTCCATGCGGTAGAGGCTGCGCAGTGGTGCGTCGACTGCCATGCTGACCAGGATCTTGATGGGGGTCACGTGCGCCACAACGAGCAGCCGCTCCCCTGGGTACCGCTCGACGACGCGGCGCTGCGCGGCGGCCACGCGGGCCTTGCACGCGCTGAACGACTCCCCGCCCGGCGGGGCGACCTCGGTCGAGCTGAGCCACTCCTCCAGCGCCTTGGGCCATTCCTCCTTGACCTCGAGGAATGAGCGACCGTCCCATTCGCCGAAGCCGCACTCCGCGAACCCGTCCTCGACCTCGACCTCGAGCCCCAGCTGCGCGGCCACGATCGCCGCGGTCTGGCGCGTCCGCAGCAGGGGCGAGCACACGATCCGCGTGACGTCGTCGCGCCGCACGAGCTCGTCGGCCAGGGCGCTGGCCTGCGCCTCGCCGATGGGGGCCAGCGGGGCATCGAACCCGCCGCTGCCGCTGAACCTCTTCTCCAGGCTCAGTGCCGTTGCGCCGTGCCGCGCCAGGACGGTGACCGTGGGGCGGGCCAGGTCCGCCCACCCGACCATGACCGACGGAGGCTGCTCCGCCACCTGCTGCTCGACGACGGCCCGGTTGAGCTCGACGTCGATGCTCCCGACGACGTCCTCCGCCGCGGTGTCCTCCGGTGGGGCCCCGTCGAGGCGACGGATGACCCGCTCGCCGCGCGCGAGAGCGGCGTCGATCATCTCGTTGACGAGCGCATCGGCCAGACGGTTCTGCTCGCGGGGCACCCAGGTGTAGGCGACCTGCCCTGCAGGGAAGATGCCGCGCGCCTCGAGGGCCAGCTGCTGCATGTCCTTGTGCTTGATCTTCCACCGACCGCTCATCTGCTCGACGATGAGCTTCGAGTCCAGGCGCACCTCCACCAGGGCGTCGGCATCGATCGCGCGCGCCTGCGACAGCCCGGCTATCGCTCCCCTGTACTCGGCGACGTTGTTGGTGACGACGTCGAGGTACTCGGCCAGCTCGACGAGCACCTCCCCCGTGGCCCCGTCACGGACGACGGTGCCGTAGGCGGCCGGGCCGGGTTGCCCCGTGACCCGCCATCCGCCTCGACGATGAGTGTGCGCGGCATCCCCTACAGGCCCGATTCCGGCGTGCGGACGAGGATGCGCCGGCACTCCTCGCAGCGGATCACGGCGTCCGGGGGCGCAGCGCGGAGGTCCTCGATCTCGTTCGGCGGGAGTTCGAGACGGCACCCCTCGCATCGTCCGCGGTGGAGAGGAGCGGCGCCGACCCCGCCGTGATCGGCGCGGATCTTGTCGTAGAGCGCCAGCAGGTCGACCGGGATCGTGGCGGCGAGGGCGGCTCGCTCGCTCTCGACGCTGACGCGTTCCGTGTCGACGATTCCCAGCTGGTCGCGGACGTCGACGCCGAGTTGATCGCGCTCCTCCGCCAGCTCATCTCGCTGACGGGTCAACTGGACGACCGCCGCGCGAGCGCCCTCCACGCGTTCCATGATCTCCAGCTCGACGTCTTCGAGATCCGCCTGTCGACGGCCCAGCGACTCCAGTTCGGACTGGAGGGACTGCAGCTGCTTCGGATCGCCGATCGACCCGGAATCGAGGAGGTCGCGGTCGCGGGTCGCTCGGTCACGCACCTGCTCCACGTCCTGGTCGGCCTTGGCCTGTTGCAGCTCCAGGTCGCCGACGATCGTGTCGGCGGCCACCACCTCGTCGCGAAGTCGCGCCCATCGCGTGTCCAACTCGGCGAGGCGGGCCGCGTCCGGCAGGGTTCGTGCCCGATGGGCCAATTGCGTGAGCCTCGTGTCCTTGTCCTGGACTTCGAGCAGACGCAACTGGATGTCGGGGTCGGCGTTCAGCGGGGGCTCCCTAGGTGCGAGGTCCATGGATCCGTGCAGATCCTGGACACGTGGACATCCACCGTACTGCCGCGCGCGGCAAGCTCTGCCTCGAGATGGGTGGCGGCCACAGGAAGCCAGGGCCATTCGCTCGCCCAGTGCGCGACGTCGATGAGGGCGCAGCCGCCGTCGACGAGGTGGTCCTGGGCGCGATGGTGACGAAGGTCCGACGTCACGTAGGCATCGGCCAGCAGGGCAGCCTCGGCGAGGAACGCATCACCCGACCCGCCGCACACCGCGATCGTGCGCACCGTCCGATCGAGATCGCCCGCGATGCGGACCCCCTGGCTCGTGGGCGGCAGGGCGGCAGCGACCACGCCAGCGAACGCGCCGAGAGTCGTGGCGGCGGGAACGCGACCCAGCCGGCCCGTGCCGATCGTCTCATCGCCGGGCTCGGGCACGAGAGGTCTGGTATCGACCAGCCCCAGGGCCGTCGCCAGCGCGTCGGAGACGCCGGGATCGGCATGATCGGCGTTGGTGTGGGCGGCGAACAGGGCGATCCCGTGCGAAATGAGGGTATGCACGACAGACCCCTTGTGATCCGTGGCCGCGACCGAGTGCACGCCCCGCAGGAAGAGGGGGTGATGCGTGACGATCAGGTCGGCTTGGAGGAGCAGCGCCTCATCGACCACCGCGAGCACCGGGTCGACCGCGAAGAGGATCCGGCGGACGGTCGCGTCGGGATCACCGCAGACGAGTCCGACGGCATCCCAGTCGGCGGCCAGCGAGGGCGGGTAACGCGCTTCGAGGACGGCGACGACGTCGCCGAGGCGGGCAGTTGCGGGCACGGACGTCAGGCTACCCAGATGGGGGCGGCCCGGCGCGACGTCGGTAGCCTCCGCGTGGGCCCATAGCTCAGTTGGTAGAGCGCCTCCCTTACAAGGAGGATGTCGTCGGTTCGAGTCCGGCTGGGCCCACGAAGGGCGAGCGCGCAGCGCGAGACCGCGAGTGGGGCCCGACAGCCTGGGCCCACGAAGGGCGAGCGCGCAGCGCGAGACCGCGAGTGGGGCCCGACAGCCTGGGCCCACGAAGGGCGAGCGCGCAGCGCGAGACCGCGAGTGGGGCCCGACAGCCTGGGCCTGCTCGGGACACCCGGGCCGATACCGACCCCGTGGAGATGACTCTCGACTCCGGGGGGATGGCATGAGGCGTTTTGCGACGATTGTCGCTATCAGTGCACTGGTGGTCTGCGGACTGGCCACGGTGCCCGCGCACGCGGACACCGCACCCCCGCCCCCCAACGCGATCATCTCCGAGGGCAACGGCGCGGCCGTGTTCATCGGCTACGGAGACGACAAGTTCGTCGCCTTGTCCTGGACGCCAAGCAAGCAGTACGAGGCCGCGACGATGCTCTACCAGGTCCAGCGCAGTGATGGCGCGATGCTGGTGTCCAAGACGTCTGCGTCGAGTCTCAAGGACATCAACCTGCTGCCCAACACGTCCTACGGCTACATCCTGACCGTCTACAAGTCCATCAAGAAGGAAGTCACGATCCAGAGCGGACCGTCGAAGGGTCAGAAGATCACGCGCACGGTGACGAAGAGGGTCGGCCGCAACTCCATCAACGTGCTCACGCTGCCGTCGATGGTGGTCGGGCTCATCTCGCCCGCCAAGACGCCGACGTCGATCACGCTCGCGTGGCAGGCACCTCAGTACACCGCCAACCCGGTGACCTACAGCGTGATCGTGGACGGCAATGTCATGGCGTACGGCCTCACGACGGGCGGCTTCCAGGTCAACGGGCTGGAATCCGGCAAGACGCACTCCGTCACCGTTCTCACGGAGAACGCGTCAGGCGCCGCGAAGAACAACGCCGACCTGAGCATCGCCCTGCCCAAGCCGACAACCCCCTGATCGGCCGAGCCTGGACCGGATCAGGCCAGGTCGGCGAGGGCCTGCGCGTAGTCGTCCGCACTGCGGGCCTCACCCGGGCCGTTGACCACTGACCAGCGGACGATGCCGTCCTTGTCGATGACGAACGTCGCCCGCGTGTCGAAGCCCAGCTCGTCGAGGAAGGCTCCGTAGGTCTGCGCCACGGCACCGTGCGGCCAGAAGTCGGCCAGCAGCGAGTGAGTGAGCCCCTCCGCCTCCGCGAAGGCCCTGAGCGTGTGGCGGCTGTCGCACGAGACGCTCAGCACGACCGAGTCGTCATTGACGAAGTCGACGTAGCGATCCCGGAGGGCGCACAGCTCGGTGGTGCACATTCCCGAGAAGGCGAAGGGGTAGAACATCAGAACGACGTTCTTCTTGCCCCGGTAGTCGGACAAGGACACCTTGTCGCCGGACTGGTTCGTCAGGGTGAAGTCGGGTGCTTCCTGGCCAACGGCAACGGACATCGAAGACTCCTCAAGAGATGATCGGGCGCGGACGAAGGGTCGCGCGCGGTTCGACGCTACCTCTTGGCGCGCGGAGCCACCAATCGAGTGCCCTGCCAGTGCGAGCCGGCGCTGATCGTGCTGGTCTGCTGGAGGCCCGCGGTGGGTGCTGCATCGGCGATGTCCTCGGCCTCGATGTGCCCGCTACGTCCAGGCTTCGGCGTCATCAGCCATACGACGCCGTGATCGGTGAGCGGGCCGATGGCATCGAGGAGGCCGTCGGCGAGGTCGCCGTCATCATCCCGCCACCACATGACCACCACATCGACGACGTCGTCGTAGTCCTCGTCGACGAGCTCACTTCCGATGACACTCTCGATGCCCGCACGCAACGCCTGATCGACGTCGTCGTCGTAGCCCATTTCCTGAACGGTGAGACCGGACTGAAGTCCGAGTCGACGGGCCCGATCGCGAGCCTCGTCCTCCGCAGCGGCGGTCACTTCTCTCCTCACCTCGTTGCGACCCGGGGCTGGAGACCCCCGATCGTCATCTCTGACGAAGCGGAGTGCTCCGCTTCCTCGCCGTAGTCCACCGGACGTGGCGCCGACGCGCAAGCATCAGGGCCGAATTGGATCACGTTTCTTGCCGCGAGGACGCATTTCGGCCCTCCCGACGACAATCGGACCAGCATGAGCAAGGATGAGCGCACAATCCTGATTGACCACAATCCGAATCCCTGGCCTTCGGTGATCCCGAGCGCCGGCCGAATCGAAGGGTGCACCGTGGCCCCCGGACGTGACCGAGACCCGCTGCTCGCGGGCGGACTTCCCACCCAGTACGTGGACGTCGACCCCGACGAAACGGCCGAATGGGTCGAGTCCTTCGACAACATCGTCGACCAGTCCGGCAACTACCGGGCGCGCTACCTGATGCTCTCGCTGCTCCGCCGAGCGGCAGAGCGCAACGTCGGAGTGCCTAGCCTGCGCAGCACCGACTACATCAACACGATCCCTCCCGAGCGGGAGCCGGCATTCCCCGGCAACGAGTCGCTCGAGAAGCGCATCCGCCAGATCGTGCGCTGGAACGCGGCGATCATGGTCCATCGAGCCCAGCGGCCCGGCATCTCCGTGGGCGGCCACATCTCGAGCTACGCATCGTCCGCCACCCTCTACGAAGTGGGCTTCAACCACTTCTTCCGCGGGCCCGACCATCCGGGCGGCGGCGATCAGGTCTTCTTCCAGGGGCACGCCTCCCCCGGCATGTATGCGCGGGCGTTCGTCGAGGGCCGGCTCACCGAGCATCAGCTCGACGGATTCCGGCAGGAGGTCTCGCATCCCGGCGGTGGGCTTCCCTCCTACCCCCACCCCAGGCTCATGCCGTGGTTCTGGCAGTTCCCGACGGTCTCCATGGGCCTAGGCCCGATCCAGGCGATTTACCAGGCGCGCTTCAACAGGTACCTCGCGCATCGCGGCATCAAGGACGCCTCCGACCAGCACGTGTGGGCATTCCTCGGCGACGGCGAGACCGACGAGGTCGACGCGGTCGGCGCGCTCACCCTGGCGGCACGCGAGGAACTCGACAACCTGACCTTCGTCGTGAACTGCAACCTGCAGCGACTCGACGGCCCGGTCCGCGGCAACGGCAAGATCATCCAGGAGCTGGAGAGCCTGTTCCGCGGCGCCGGGTGGAACGTCATCAAGGTCGTCTGGGGCCGCAAGTGGGACGAGCTGCTGGCCAAGGACCGCGACGGCGCACTTGTCAGTCTGATGAACAACACCCCCGACGGCGACTTCCAGACCTACAAGAGCGAGGACGGCGCCTTCGTCCGCGAGCACTTCTTCGGCCGTGACGCACGCACCGCGAGGCTCGTCGAGGGATGGACCGACGACGAGGTGTGGAGCCTGCAGCGCGGAGGCCACGACTACCGGAAGATGTACGCGGCGTACGAGGCCGCGACGCGGGTCAAGGGCCAGCCCACAGTCGTTCTGGCCAAGACCATCAAGGGCTGGACCCTGGGCTCGCACTTCGAGGGCCGCAACTCCACCCACCAGATGAAGAAGCTGACCCTTGACGACCTCAAGGAGTTCCGCGACACGGTGCACATCCCGATCTCCGACAGCCAGCTCGAGGAGAACCCCTACCTGCCGCCGTACTACCACCCAGGACCCGACGACGAGGCCGTGCAGTACATGCTCGAGACGCGGCGACGCCTCGGCGGTTCGGTGCCCACCCGCCGGACCGAGGCCAGGCTCTGACCCTGCCCGGGGACGACGTCTACACGTGATGAACGAGGATCCGGGCAAGCAGCAGGTCGCCACGACGATGGCCTTCGTCCGCATGCTGAAGGACCTCATGAAGGATCCGGAGATCGGCGGCCGCTTCGTGCCCGTCATCCCCGACGAGGCCCGCACATTCGGCATGGACTCCCTGTTCCCGACGGCGAAGATCTACTCCCCTCACGG
This sequence comes from Actinomycetota bacterium, assembly GCA_016717115.1. Classification (GTDB taxonomy): domain Bacteria; phylum Actinomycetota; class Actinomycetes; order S36-B12; family S36-B12; genus UBA10649. The sequence continues at coordinate 46,584 of JADKGE010000008.1, read as the reverse complement.
ACAGCAGTACCTGTCCGTCGACCGCGAGCTCATGCTGTCGTACAAGGAGTCGAAGACCGGCCAGATCCTGCACGAGGGCATCAACGAGGCCGGTTCGGTCGCGTCGTTCACCGCCGTTGGCACGTCCTACGCGACGCACGGTGAGCCGATGATCCCGATCTACATCTTCTACTCCATGTTCGGGTTCCAGCGCACCGGCGACGGCTTCTGGGCGGCGATGGACCAGATGGCTCGTGGCTTCGTCCTCGGTGCCACCGCGGGCCGGACCACGCTCAACGGCGAGGGCCTCCAGCACGAGGACGGGCACTCGCTGCTGCTCGCCGCCACGAATCCCGCGGTCGTCGCCTACGACCCGGCGTTCGGGTACGAGATCGGCCACATCTTCAAGGACGGCTTGCGTCGGATGTACGGCGAGGACCCCGAGAACGTCTACTACTACATGACGATCTACAACGAGCCCTACGCCCAGCCGGCGGAGCCGGACGACGTCGACATCGACGGCATCCTTCGCGGAATGCACCTCATCAGCGAGGGCGGGTCGGACGGACCGAAGGCGCAGGTGCTGGCCAGCGTGGTCGGCGTCAACTGGGCCTTGCCTGGGGCGTGAGCGCCGATGTCTGGTCGGTCACGTCCTGGAACGAACTGCGCCGCGACGGCCTCGCCGTCGACCGTCACAACCTCCTCAACCCCGACGAGGATCCCCGCGAGGCGTACGTCACCAGCCGGCTTGCCGGCCGCCCGGGTCCGGTCGTCGCGGTGTCCGACTGGATGCGCGCCGTTCAGGACCAGATCCGCGACTGGGTGCCCGCCGACTTCGTGTCGCTGGGCACCGACGGCTGGGGCATGTCCGATACCCGTGGTGCCCTGCGTCGGCATTTCCTCGTCGACGCTGAGTCGATCACGGTTCAGACGCTGGCGATGCTGGCCAAGCGAGGCGAATTCGATCGCGGGCGCCTGAGTGAGGCCATCGCCCGCTACCGCCTCGACGATCCGGCCGCGGCCGACGCCGGCAACACCGAGGGCAGCGGCTGACGATGGCCGCCGACCCGAAGCGCTTCCTGAGGTACCTCAAGGCGGAGCGCAGTGCTGCCATGCTCTATCGCGCGCTCGCCGGCACGGTCCAAGGCGACCGACGCGATGCGCTGCTGGAGCTCGCGGAGATCGAGGAGCAGCACGCCGCGCACTGGATCGACAAGCTCACCGAGAACGGTGTGCCGGTACCACCCGCGCCGACGCAGCTCGATCCGTCCGACGCGGCCCTGGTCGCCCGCGCACGCGGCGCGGGCTTCGCCGACGTGCTGCGCCACTTGGAGGCTGCGGAGGGCGCGGACGCCGGCATGTACGACGAGGAGCCTGAGGCACCGACGTCGATGTCCGACGACGAGCGCGACCACATCGAGGTGTTCCAGCAGATGCGCACGTCGCTCCAGCCCGACGGCAGCACCGCGCCCGTCGCGCCGTTGCCGCCACGACGGGCCCCCTCTCCGGGCGATGGGGAGCCGTGGCACCGGGGCGACCGATCCGGCTCGACGCGGGCCGCGGTCTTCGGCGTGAGTGACGGCCTGGTGTCGAACACCGCCCTCGTGATGGGTTTCGCCGGCGCCGCTCCCGACAACCGCACCATCGTGTTCGCCGGCCTCGCCGGCCTGCTTGCCGGCGCGTTCTCGATGGCCGCCGGCGAGTACGTGAGCGTCGCGAGCCAGCGCGACCTGTTCCGCCGTGAGATCGAGATGGAGGCGAGCGAGCTCCGCGAGAAGCCCGAGGAGGAGCAGAAGGAGCTGGAGCTCATCTACCGTGCCAAGGGGCTCGATCGCGCGCAGGCCGCGCAGGTGGCCGAGCGCATCATGGCCGACCCGAAGACCGCCCTGGACACCCTCGCTCGCGAGGAGCTGGGCTTGGACCCCGACGGACTGGGCAACCCCGTGCGGGTGGCGATCTCGAGCTTCGTCGCGTTCGCGATCGGCGCGTCGGTGGTCGTGATCCCGTTCCTGTTCCTGTCGGGCACCCCCGCCCTCGTGCTCGCGATCACCATGTCGATGGTCGCCCTGCTCGTCGTGGGTGGCGTGGTGGGCCGTCTGTCCGGGCGGGGAGTCGTCTTCTCGGCCCTGCGGCAACTCGCATGGGGAGTGGGCGCGGCGCTGGTCACCTTCGGCGTGGGCCGCATCATCGGCATCTCCGTCGGCTAGCGGGCACCCGCATGAGCAGTGCTCCGGAGGTCGAGCTCATCACGCGCGCCACGGGCGAACTGACCACCGCCGCAACGAAGCGGATGGAGGAGACGCTGCCCTGGTTCCGCGAACTCGGTCCGGACGAGAGATCGTGGGTCTCGCTCGTGGCCCAGGCCGGCATCACCGCCTTCATCGACTGGTTCGCGGCGCCCGACGAGCCTCCGGCCCTGACCGCAGACGTCTTCGGCGCCGCCCCGCGCGAACTCGCGCGCGTCATCTCGCTGGAGCAGACGGTTGACCTCGTGCGCACCACCGTCGGTGTCGTCGAGTCGGCGATCGATCGGCTCGCCACCGAGGCGGACCAGCCCGAGCTACGCCTCGCCGTGCTGCGCTACTCGCGCGAGATCGCGTTCTCGGCGGCCGAGGTGTACGCCCGGGCGGCCGAGGCCCGCGGCGCATGGGATGCGCGACTGGAGGCGCTCGTGGTCGATGCGCTCCTGCGCGACGAGGTGGACGAGTCGGTACTCGGCAGGGTCGCGACGCTCGGCTGGTCGACCCAGTCGGCGATGATCGTGCTCGCAGGGGCGGCCCCGCTCGGGGATCCGGCGAACGCCCTCGATGTGCTGCGGCGGGCCGCCGACCACCAGCGCCTCGACCTGCTCACGGGCATCCACGGCGCGACCCTGCTGGCCGTGGTCGGCCGGGGCAGCGACCACATGAAGGCAGCCCGACTCCTCGCGCCGCACTTCGGACCCGGTCCCGTGGTGGCGAGCGATCCGGTGGCCTCGCTCGCGCTGGTGCCAGGTGCCGCACGTGCGGCCCTGTCGGGGCTGCGGGCCGCCTGGGGCTGGCCGGACGCCCCCAGGCCCGTCGCGGCGAGCGACCTGCTGCCGGAGCGAGCACTGGCCGGTGACACCGGACGCGGTCGCGGCCCTGGTCGAAGCGACCCACCTGCTGCTGCTGAACGACGCCGCCCTCTACGACACGGCGACCACCTACCTGGAACGCACCCCCTCCCTGGAGGCGACCGCCCGGGCGCTGTTCATCCACCCCAACACCGTGCGCTACCGACTGCGCCGCATCGCCGATGTCACCGGCTACAGCCCCACCGATGCCCGAGGAGCCTTCACGCTGCGCATCGGCCTGACCCTCGGGCGGCTCGTGATCGACGACCTCGGCACGTAGCGGACTCCTCCGCACTTGTAGGATTCCTACAAACCAAACGGCCCGAGATTGGCACGCTCAACAGCGCACGCCGCGGCCGCACCACGGAAGGCTACGAGTGTGCTCGTTGTCGTCGCGCCCGGACAGGGCTCCCAGTCGCCCGGCTTCCTCACCCCATGGCTCGAGGTCCCCGGAGTCCGGGAACGCCTCGCCTGGCTGTCCGTCGTCAGTGGCGTCGACCTGATCGAGCATGGCACGGTCTCCGACGCGCAGACCATCCGCGACACGGCCATTGCCCAACCCCTCATCGTCGGGGCCGGCCTGGTCACGCTCCTCAGCCTCTTCCCCCAACCCGGCAACGCCTTCGCCCGCATCGGCGCGGGCGCGGGGCACTCCGTGGGCGAGATCACGGCAGCGGTCGGGTCCGGCGTCCTGACCGCCGAGCAGGCCATGGTCTTCGTGCGCGAGCGAGGGCGCCAGATGGCCCGGGCCGCGGCACTCACCCCCACCGGCATGAGCGCTGTGCTGGGCGGGGACCCCGAGACAGTGGTCGCATCGGCGACGAAGCACGGGCTGACGGCGGCGAACATGAACGGTGCCGGCCAGATCGTCGTCGCCGGCACTCTCGAACAACTGGCCGCATTCGCCGGCGATCCGCCCGAGGGCTCGCGGGTCCGCCCGCTTGAGGTCGCCGGCGCGTTCCACACCAGCCACATGACGCCAGCCGTCGATGTGCTGTCCCACTACTCCAGGGCGATCACCACGCATGATCCCCGCATCCCCCTCATCTCGAACGCCGATGGCCGTGTGGTGCACGACGGCCGCGACGTCATGCGCCGTCTCGTCACGCAGGTGAGCAACCCGGTGCGCTGGGACCTGTGCATGAGCGCCATGGCCGACCTCGGCGTCACCGCCGTCATCGAGATCCCACCGGCCGGCACCCTGACCGGCCTCATCAAGCGCGCACTGCCCGGGGTCGAGACCCTCGCGGTGAAGACTCCCGACGACCTGCCCGAGGCCTGGCGCATCATCGAGCAGCACGGCGCCTCCGCGAACCTCGACAACCAACCCACGTGGCGACTCCTCGTGGCCCCCATCAAGGGCGCCTTCCGGCTCGGTACCCCGGTTGCCGTGGGCGACGAGTTCACGGTCGACGCGACCATCGGCACCGTGGAGACCCTCCGCGAGACGATTCCTGTCGTCGCTCCGCACGGCGGCGTGGTCGTAGAGTGGCTCGTCGAGGACGGCGACCCGGTGGCACCCGGCCAGCCCATCGTGCGACTTCACCCGATCGCCCAGGAGGCCCACGCGTGAGTGCCCGCATCAATCCCTCGATTGGCGCCGAGTACGCGCGAATCATGTCCATCGGCGTCCACCGCCCGAGCCGCATCGTGACGAACGCCGAGGTGTGCGAGCACATCGACTCCTCCGACGAATGGATCCGCGAGCGTTCCGGCATCATCGAACGGCGCTATGCGGGCCCCGACGAGTCCGTGGTCGACATGGCGACGAGCGCCGCGCAGGAGGCCCTCACCCAAGCCGGCATCACGGGCGATCAGGTGGGCATGGTGATCCTCGCGACGGTGACGCATCCGTACCAGACGCCATCCGCTGCCGTCGAGGTCGCTTCGCGCCTCGGGACCTCGGGCGCGGCGATGGACATCTCCGCGGCCTGCGCCGGATTCTGCTACGGCCTGGCCCTGGCCAGCGACATGATCCGCGGCGGGAGCGCCCGCTACGTCGTCCTCGTCGGCGTCGAGAAGCTCACCGACTGGGTGAACCCCGAGGACCGCGGCACCGCGTTCATCTTCGCCGACGGCGCCGGCGCCGTCGTCGTGGGACCGTCCGACGAACCGGCCATCGGGCCCGTGGTGTGGGGTTCGGACGGCTCGCAGAAGGACGCGATCACGATGACGCAGTCCCTGATCGAGTTCCGCGACACCGGCAGCGAGACCTTCCCGACGCTGGAGATGCAGGGCCAGCAGGTCTTCCGCTGGGCCGTCGGCGAGATGTCGAAGGCCTCGCAGCGAGCCCTCGACGTGGCGGGTGTGGCGGCCACCGACCTCGACGCCTTCATCCCGCACCAGGCGAACATGCGCATCACCGACGCGATGGTGCGAGCCCTCAAGCTCCCCGCGCACGTTCCCGTCGCACGGGACATCGCCTACGCGGGCAACACGTCAGCGGCGTCGGTGCCCCTCGCGATGGCCAATATGCTCGAGTCCGGCGAGGCACCGCACGGCGGCACCGCGCTGCTCATCGGGTTCGGCGCCGGGCTCGCGTACGCCGCGCAGGTCGTCACGCTGCCCTAGATCCGCACCACCGCACCACCGCACCGCACCACCCACCAAGGAACCGGAAGGAATCACATGAGCCAGGAGATCCTGGAAGGCCTCGCCACCATCGTCAACGAGGTCGCCGGCGTGCCCGTCGAGGACGTCCAGACCGACAAGTCGTTCGTGGACGATCTCGACATCGACTCCCTGTCCATGGTCGAGGTCGTCATGGCTGCCGAGGACAAGTGGGGCGTGAAGATCCCCGACAGCGAGGTCAAGAACCTCAAGACCGTCGGCGACGCCGTCAACTTCATCGCCGCCAACAAGTAGCCAGAACGGCCCGCCCCGCCGGCCTTGAGGCTCGGCGCACTCCCCTCGGGAGAACGCGCCGAGCCTCAAGGCCGCGGTGGACTGCCGTGAGCCAGGAGGGATTCACATGACGCGTCAGGTCGTAGTGACGGGCATGGGCATGACCACGCCGGTCGGCGGCGACGTCGAGTCGACGTGGGCCGGCCTGCTGGCCGGTCGGCCCGGCATCCGGCTCATCGACGGAGACTGGACCGCCGAGCAGCCGTCGAAGATCGCCGGCATCATGGCGGTCGACCCGGCCGACGTCCTCGATCGGGTGGAGGCCCGCAGGATGGACCGCTCCCAGCAGGCGGCCATCGTCGCCGCGCGCGAGGCCTGGGCGCACGCCGGCGCACCCGACGTCGACAAGGAGCGCCTCGGCGCCGTCGTCGCGTCGGGAATCGGCGGCGTCATCTCCCTCATGGACTCCTACGACACGCTCCGCGAGCGCGGACCCTCGCGCATCTCGCCCCACATGGTCACGATGATCATGCCCAACGGACCGGCCGCGATCGTCGGCCTCGAGGTGGGCGCACGAGCCGGCGTCCATACCCCGGTCAGCGCCTGCGCGTCGGGCGCCGAGGCCATCTCCTACGGCGCCCGCATGATCCAGACCGGCCGCGCCGACGTCGTCATCGCGGGCGGCACGGAGGCCTGCATCCACCCGATCACGATGGCCGGCTTCGCCGCGATGCGCGCCCTCTCGACCCGCAACGACGATCCCGCCGGTGCATCACGTCCCTACGACCTGGGCCGCGACGGCTTCGTCATGGGCGAGGGCGCCGGCCTCGTCGTCCTCGAGAGCGCCGAGCACGCCGCTGCCCGCGGCGCCACCGTGTACGGCATCTACGCCGGATCAGGACTCACGTCCGACGGCCACCACATCGCGCAGCCCGATCCCGAGGGCAAGGGCGCCGCGCGCGCGATGTCGCTGGCGCTCGAGGACGCGGGCCTGACCACGCGCGATGTCGTCCACGTCAATGCCCATGCCACGTCGACCCCCCAGGGCGACATCGCCGAGGCGACGGCCATCCGGCTCGCTCTGGGTGAGGACGCCGATCGTGCGGTGGTCACCGGCACCAAGTCGATGACCGGCCATCTGCTGGGCGGGGCCGGGGCCGTCGAGTCGATCTTCACGCTCCTGGCGCTGCGCGATCGGTTGGTGCCGCCGACCGCGAACCTCGTCGACCAGGATCCAGCGGTCGATCTTGACGTTGCCGCGGGGGCGCCCCGCGAGCTTCCCTCGGGTGATATCGCCGCACTCAACAACTCCTTCGGCTTCGGCGGCCACGACGTCGCGCTCGTCTTCCGGAGCGTCTGATGACGACGGAGGCTTCGGTCGGCGACGCGGCCGCCGAGCCCGTCCTCGACCCACGTTCGCCGCGAGTCCGGCTCGCCGCGTTCTTCGACGACGGCGCCTTCACGACCATCACGCCCGAGGATGACCGCGGGGTGCTCGCCGCGGTGGGCCGGGCAAACGGCACGCACGTCGTCGCCTTCGCCACGGATCCCACGGTGCAGGGCGGGGCGATGGGCTCCGGTGGCTGTCGAGCCATCGTCACGGCCTATGACAGGGCGTTCGCCGACTCCGCACCCGTGGTCGGCCTCTGGCATTCCGGTGGGGCCCGCCTTCGCGAGGGCGTCGCGAGTCTCGACGCCGTCGGCCGCGTCTTCGCGGCGATGACCCGAGCCTCCGGCAAGGTGCCGCAGATCTCGGTGGTGCTCGGACCGGCGGCGGGCGGCGCAGCCTATGGGCCCGCGCTGACCGACATCGTCATCCTTGGGCCGGCCGGACGCATCTTCGTCACCGGCCCGGAGGTCGTGCGATCCGTCACGGGCGAGGACGTCGACATGGAGCGCCTCGGCGGCCCCGAGCCGCACGGTCGGCGCAGCGGCGTCGTCCACATCACGACGGACAGCGAGGCCGAGGCGCTCGAGGAGGCGCGCAAGCTGACGTACCTGCTCGGGCATCAGGGTTCGCTCGACATCGACTCGATTGCCGACGTCGACCTCGGCGCCACGCTTCCGGAGTCGTCACGTCGCGCCTACGACGTCCATTCGGCGGCCGCACGGTCGGCATGGTGGCCAACAACCCGCTGCGTCTCGGCGGCTGCCTCGACTCCTCCAGCGCCGAGAAGGCGGCCCGCTTCGTTCGGATGTGCGACGCCTTCGCGGTGCCGCTCGTCGTGATCGTCGACGTGCCCGGCTACCTGCCGGGCGTCGGGCAGGAATGGGAAGGCGTGGTCCGGCGCGGTGCGAAGCTGCTGCACGCGTTCGCCGAGTGCGTCGTTCCCCGCGTCACGGTGGTCACTCGCAAGGCCTACGGCGGCGCGTACGTGGCCATGAACTCGGCGTCGCTCGGCGCCACCAAGGTCTACGCCTGGCCCGACGCCGAAGTGGCCGTCATGGGAGCAGTCGCAGCGATCCGCATCCTGCACCGGCGACGCCTCGCCGAGGTCCCGGAGGACGCGAGGGCACAGGTCGAGCTCGAGCTCGCGGCGGAGCATGAGGTCATCTCGGGCGGCGTCGCGCGGGCGATCGAGCTCGGTTTCGTCGACGAGATCCTCGAGCCGGCACTGACCCGTCGGGCCGTGGCCAGCGTGCTGCTCGACACCCCCGGCGTCCGCGGACTGCACGGCAACATCCCGCTCTAGCTGCAGCGAAGCGACACCCAGCGGGCGCAGCCGTCAGACCACCTGGTGGAGCACGCGCACCGTGGAGCCCTCGTGGGCGCAGCGGAACGGCTCCAGCTCCTCGTCCCACGGCCTGCCGATGAGCCGGCCGATCTCCTCGGCCAGCGACTCACCCGTCAGGGCGGCCTGGACGACGGCGCTCTTGAGGCGGTCCTCCGGCACCATCACGTCGCCGTGCACGCCGATCGATGCGCGGAACAGGCCCAGTCCCGGCGTCGAGGAGAAGCGCTCACCCTCGCGGCCCGGACTCGGATCCTCCGTCACTTCGTGGCGCACCTGCTTGAAGGCGTGCAGTGCGCTTGCCACGCGCGCACCGGTACCCGTCGGCCCGCCCCAGATCAGCTCGGCACGCACGGAACCGGGCGCCACGGGCTGGTCGGCCCAGTCGATGGAGACCTGCTGACCGAACACGCGCGCCAGCGCCCACTCCACGTGCGGGCTGACCGCACGCGGGCAGGAGTGAATGAAGACAACGCCGCGCCCCGGTCCCATGGAGGGACCGGCCGCGTCGGACGCGCCTTTGGCGTTCACCACGACCGTCACATCAGCCTCCTTCGAGAGTCGCCTTCCCCAGCGTTCTCGATGAAGCGCTCACGCGATGCGGTGAACTTGTGATGAGGATAACGCCCCCACCCGCATTGGAGCGCACGCCGCCCCGCACTTTCGATAGGGTTCTCGCGTCGCTCCCGAACGACTCACCGGAGGAATCATGGCTATCGCCGCACCGCAACCGCGCGTCCTCGCCGACGTCGTACCGCGTACCTGGGTGCGTCAGTTGGTGCTCGTCGTCGGTGGTGCCGCGTTCGTCGGGATCAGCGCCCAGATCGCCATCCCCCTGCCGTTCACCCCGGTGCCCCTCACTTTGCAGACCTTCGCCGTGCTCCTCACCGGTGCTGCCCTGGGGTCGATGCGTGGCGCCCTCGCGATGGTCGTGTATGCGGCGGTCGGCATGGCGGGCGTCCCCTGGTTCGCGCAGGGCTCGTCGGGCTATGCCGCACCCTCCTTCGGCTACATCCTCGGCTTCGTCGTCGCGGCCTTCATCGTCGGCCGGATCGCGGAGGGTGGTGCCACGCGTTCACCCGCGCGCACTGCGGGCCTCATGGTGGTGGGCAACCTGGTCATCTACGCCATCGGCGTCACCTGGCTGAAGTTCGCCCTCGGCGTCGACGTCGGCACCGCGATCGCGCTGGGTCTGACCCCGTTCCTCATCGGCGACGCCATCAAGATCGCCGCCGCTGCGGGCCTGCTGCCCCTCACGTGGCGCGGCCTTCGCAAGGCCGGCCTCACCGACTAGCCGGTCGGCTCTTCGATGGCGCTCGTCGTTGACCTCTCCCGCAGCCACGCCACCGTCTCGTCGAGCAGCGGCGTCCAGCCCTTGTAGGCAGCGGTTGCTCGCGGCGTCGCCTCGAGCGTGTCCGCGAGTTCGGAGAAGGCACCCGGTCGCAGGGTCTCCAGGTCACGCATGGGCCGCACGTACGTGCGAATCGTGAACAGGACCGCACCGCTGGACGGCAGGGCGCGCAGCGTCTGCCGCTCGACGCGGAAGTGCAGGGCATCGCCGACGTCGCGGCCGTCGAGATCCATGCGGTCCCGCCAGGTCCTCGATGCCTGCGGCTGGAACAGCGCGGCATCGTCGAGCAGGTGCCAGTTCGTGCGCCACACGGGGTTGTCCGGCGTGATCCGCTCGAAGAACCTGTCCACGGGGTTGCCGATGGTCTCGGCGTAGTACGGGACCGGTCCGTGGATGTCACCGAGGTCCCTGCCGATCTTGTCCGCCAGGCGCCAGCGGGAGGGGAAGCACAGGGAGGCTGCCGACAGCACCCAGCGACCGTCGTCCGTGCGGGTCATGATGCACAGGTCCTCCTGCACCAGGCGGCCCGCGACGACGATGGGATGGCCGGCATCGCGGCGCACGACGATGCCCCGCTGCCGGTCCGTGAGGCCGTCCGGGCGCGCTCCGTACACGTCCGGGAACCGGATGGGCAGGTGCTCGATGAGCAGGTCGAGCGTCTCCTCGGCACCGGGTCTTCCCGCCGGCAGGTGCGCGAGCACCTCGTCGCGGCGCGTGGCGAGCAGGCGGTCCTTCTCCTCCAGGACCGCGACGCGCTGGTCGTCGATCTCGATCCACTCGTTCAGGTCGAGCGGGCGCGTCCCCATCGCCACGCCAAGGGGCCTGCCGTCGATCGGCATGTAGTCGTTCATGAGTCCCCCCTCACAACCGGACGATGCCGCTGATCAACAGGTAGCCACCGACGATCGCGGCCATCGAGCCGACGAGCTGGAACTGGTGCACGAGAGTGAACCTGTACACGGCCTTGAACGCGGCATCTATCCGATGTCCAAACAGTAGCCGCAGCGCAGGCGGGAGGAGCACCGGCGACAACGCGAGCGCGTAGAGGATGACGACGAGGGCGGCCTGCTCGGCGTCGTTGAGCCGCGACGCGGTGATCGTGCGAAGGGCCGGAGCCAGGACGATGAACGACGACACGTCCTTGATGCTCAGGGCGAAGGCGATGCCAAGGAAGACCCACGTCGATGCGTGGGCCACGTAGCCACCGATGTCGTGCTCTGCGCGGGCCTGCAGCGCAGGGTGCGGACGGAACAGGTAGGCAGCGGCCAGCCACAGGGCCAGGCCGGCGACGATCCGAAGCCACGTGCCGAACGGGTCGATCAGGTCCCCGCCGATGTCGGGCAGTTGACGAAACCCGACGAGGAGCAGGAATCCCACCAGGACGAACGCGGCACTCCCGCCCACGGCCACCGCTAGGGCACGCTTGCGCCAGGGGTCTCCCGAGACGATGAGGATCTGGAGGGCGAGCAACGAGGGTGTGAATGCGGCGGCGATGCCGAGGGGGATCACCTGCCACAGCACACCCAGGAACGTCACTCTCCGATCCTCCCAAAGGCCCCGGGCGCAGTCTCGACGTGCGTCAGTCGAGTGCGGACAGCACCTCGTCGACCATCTCGGTGGTGGTCGCTGGGTGCAGGAAGACCAGCCGGCCGACCGTCTGCCCATGCCATCGGCTGGAGGTGACGAAAGCCCGCTGCGTCTCCAGCAGCCGGCGCGACCACTGCTCGTACTCGCGAGCCTCCCAGCCGCTGCGCCGGAACAGCACCACGGACAGGTCGGGCATCCGCACGAGTTCACAGTCGGACCGATCCTCGATCCGCGCCGCCGCGTACCGCGCCATCTCGAGGGAGTGCTCGACGGCATCGCGGTAGGCGCCGATGCCGTTGACGGCCATCGAGAACCACAGTGGCAGGCCGCGCGCCCGACGGGTCAGGTGGAACGCAAGGTCACTGGGGTTGAAGTCCTCCTCGTGCTCGTGGATCACGTCGAGGTAGCTGGCATCCTGCGTGTGCACGGCCTTCGCCAGCCGTGGCTCCCGGTACAGGAGCGCGGCGGAGTCGAACGGGGCGAACCACCACTTGTGCGGATCCATCACGATCGAGTCGGCGAGCTCGACGCCGGCGTACCGGTGACGGATCGAGGGGGCGAGCATGCCCGCACCCCCATAGGCGCCGTCGACGTGCAGCCACCAGCCCCGCTCCCTCGCGACCTCGCCGATTCCGGCGACGTCGTCGATGATGCCAGCGTTGGTCGTCCCCGCGGTTGCCACGACGGCGCAGACGTCGGACACGTCCTCGGCCCGCGCGATCGCCGCGCGGAGGGACTCGCCGGTGAGCTGCCCGTCGGCCGTCTCCACGACGAATGCGCTCATTGCGGTGATATTGAGCGCGTTGGTGATGGACGAGTGCGCTTGGTCGCTGACCGCCACCCGCAGTGGCACGTCCGGCAGCCCGGCCTTGGCCCGGCGCCGTCGCTCGGTGTCGCGAGCGACGACGAGAGCGGAGAGGTTGGCCGCCGAGCCGCCCGAGACGAACACTCCCCCAGTGGACGCCGGCATCCCGGCGATGTCGGCGAGCGTGCGCAGCACCTGGTTCTCCGCCATCACCGCTCCGGCCGCCTCGAACCAGGAGATGCCCTGCAAGGAGGCAGCCGACACGACCATGTCGAACAGCAGGGAGGCCTTGGTCGGCGCCGAGGGGATGAAGGTGAGCATGCGCGGACTGTCGGCCGACAGCACCGTGAGGGCGAGGTGGTCGGCGTAGATGTCGAGGACCTGACGGAAGTCGTTCCCGTCCTCGGTGATGAGACCGTCCAGGACGGCACTGAGCTGGGCACGGTCGGCGAGGCCGTCGAGAGGCACCTCATCGCGCAGGAGGCGGTCGGCGACGTACCCGAGGATCACCTGCGTCATCTCCGGATCGGGTCGGTGCATGCGGGCGGCGTCGGCTGATCGGGACTGGGTGCTCATGGACGTCGGTCCTTCATTCGCCCTCGGGGACATAGCGCCGCGAGGCCGGCACGCCGTCAGCCCATCTGGCAGCAGGCACCGTCCCGTGATGCTAGCGAGTGCGGCCGCTCCGGACCAAGCCGATCGTCCGAACGGCGACCAGTCCCCAGACGACGAGCAGAATGACGGCGGCACCGGCGCTGACGATCTCTATGGCGGTGGATCCGACGGCCTCCCCGATGATCGCGATCGACAGCGTCATCGCGGCGATGGGGAAGACGTACCCCCACCACCCCGGGTGGAAGGGGACTTCGCCGGACCGGCGGATGCGCAGGAGTTCGACGGTGGCGAACAACGCCCACCACAGGCCCAGTCCCACGCCCATCGACGCGATGACGATGCCCGCGGTGTCGGACGAGAAGCCGTCGACGCCGGACCGCTCAGCCGCCTGCAGGAGCCTGAGGAAGGCGACACCGAGGATCCCGGCCGGGGCAAGCGGGATCCACAGCGAGGGAGCCAGCGGCGCCGCCGGCGGCGGGCGCAGGGCCAGGCGTGTCACGAGCAGGCCGAACATCGCAAGGAAGAGCACGGTTCCGATTCCGAGGAAGGCGAAGCCGACAACGAGCAGCCACGGGGCTTGGTCCGGAAAGCGAACGATCACGGGCACGAGGGCGATCGGCACCAGCAGGTTCATGACCGGCGGGATCAGCCAGCCACCGTTCACGGACGCGAGATCCTGGGTGCCCATCGAGATCGAACTGGCCCAGGCGATGCCCAGTGCAACGGCGATCACCGCGCCCACGACGAGCAGGGCGACGTCGGCCCACAGCGCGACCGTCGCGGGAACCAGTTGCGGGCCGACCTTGCCCCACGCGACGGCCAGCACGAGGAGGCCGGCGGGGAAGGTGCCGAGCATGGCCCCGTGCCCGGGATCGCTCATCTCCGCATGCAGCGCCGCGCGGTCGCCGAGCCGGGCCACGTAGCGCGGCCAGAGCAGCACGGCGAGCAACGACGCCAGCAGCAGGAAGACGACGGCGAGGGTGTCGAGGACGGACCAGCCCCAGATCGCGCCCTGCTCCAGGAGGACGAGCGAGGTGGCGCCCGTCCCCATGACTGCGCCGAACCACGCCGGGTGCTTCCGCATGTCCGGACCGCTCACCATGCCCCCTCAGTCATACCCCTTGGGGTATCGTACCGTCGCCGCCGGCACCGATGTCGCGCACTGCCGACGGCACCGCCCGCCGCACGGCACAATGGTGCGGTGCCGAAGATCGCCGCCGCCACCGTTGCCGAGAACCGCGAGCATCGGCGCGAGTCCCTCCTGATCGCCGCCGCCAGCCTCATGCAGCGTGGTGGCGGGTTCACGGTGGCCGAGGTGGCGCGTGAGGTCGGCCTGTCTCGCTCGGCGGTCTACGAGTACTACAGCAGTGCGGCCGAGCTCATCGCCGACGTCCTCGTCGACGAGCTCACCGCGTGGTCGGCGTCGCTGGGTGAGGCCACTGATCCGACGTGGAGCCCCCGCGACCGCGTGCATGCGTGGATTCACGGCGTGCTCTCCTACGTGGTCGACGGCCGTCATGCTCTCCTGCGCTCGGCGGGGTCCATCGAGCTGCCTTCCGAGAGGCGGGACGACCTGCAGCTGCTGCACCTTTCGGTGATCGCACCGCTGGTCGACGCACTCGTCTCGGCGCACTCCCCCGATCCCGTGCGTGATGCGCGGTTCGTGTGGGGTGTCGTCGATGCCGCCATCCACCGCATCGAGGGCGGCGAGTGCGTGCCCGACGACGAGATCCGCGCCGTTGTCGCCTTCATCGACGGCGCCCTCGCCTCCACCCTGGGTCAGGAGTAGCCCGACGTGCCGCCCACTCGCCGTATCCTCGCCACCAGCGGCGGCTTCCTGGGCACCGGCCTGTGGGGGGTCGTGCGCCCGGGTCGCATCATCCTCGAAGCGCTGCGCCTGAGCGGGGCTGACCGGCCGCGGGTGTGCCTGGTCATGACGGCGAGCGGCGATGATCCTGCCTATCTCGCCAGCACCTATTCCGCGCTCGGCTCGCTCGGTTGCGACGTCGATCACCTGGCCCTGTTCCCGCAGCCCAACCGTCGGCCGGCCGACGTCATCGGCGCGGCCGACGTGGTGTGGGTCGGTGGTGGCAGCGTCGCGAACCTGCTCGCCCTGTGGCGTCTTCACGGCGTCGACGAGGCCATGTCCGACGCATGGGAGCGGGGGGCCGTCCTCGGCGGGGTCAGTGCCGGCTCCATCTGCTGGCATGTCGGCGGGCCCACCGACTCGTTCGGCAGTGAACTCCAGAACGTCGCGAACGGCCTGGCATTCCTGCCCTTCGGCAACGGTGTCCACTACGACAGCGAGGAGCAGCGGCGCCCATTACTGCATCGGCTGGTCGCCGAGGGCTCGCTGCCCACCTCGTACGCCACCGACGATTCCGTCGGGATCCTCTACGAGGGCCTCGAGCCCGTCGAGGTCATCGTCGACGAGGTCCCCGCCACACCCCAGGGACCGGCCGCCTACCGCGTCGACGTCACCGGCGGCGAGGCTCGCGAGACGCGGCTCGCGGGCGGACGCATCTCGGCGTAGGCCACCGCGGCCGCAACGGCCGCCACGACCAGCACCGCTTGCCACGTGCCGATCGCCGTGGCCAGCGGGTGCGAGACAACGAAGGCTCCGACGTAGACGACAGCGACGACCGCTGTGCGTCCCACGCCCACAGCGCGCCACATCACCACCGCGCACCAGGCGCCACCCAGGATCAGGACGATGGCGCCCAGCCATCGCATTCCCGTGCCCTGGGCGACGGCGAATCCGACGATCAGCGAGGCCGCCACCACCACCGCGACCAGCAGGCGCCGTCGGGCGTCACCGGCGGTCGCGTCAGCCGGCGACACGCGAGGCCTGCGCCTCTGCTTCCTGAACGAGCTTCTGCAGCTGCGTGACGGCCGCGGTCAACTGCCCGTCCCAATGCTCGGCCCGCACGCACCACATCACCGTGTCCTGCGCCTCGAGGAGGCCGTCGCGCATGTCCTTGGAGGCACCCGTGCCGAGCCGCGTGAGGACGCGCTCCGTCGACTCCACCCAGGTCTCCGCGAGCTGCAGGTGCTGCACCTCCTTGGCGATGTCCCGCACCGTGGAACTGGCCTTGGGCATGTCCGGGGTGAGGTCCTTGAGCTGCTGCTGGACACGATTCACCGCCGTGACGAGGTCGGCGACCATCGGCTCGTGCGCGGCCGAATGACGAAGATCGTGGAGGAGATCCTCACAGGCCTTCTTGACGTCCGCCTTGGCGGCGAAGAACCGTTCATCCGTCCGGTGCGGGACTTCCTTGGCAGCGGTGCGGCTGAGGCGGTTCGGGCCCGAGGTGTTGCTCTTCATGGTGCGCTCCTTCACGCTGCGAAATGTGAACTGAACGAGCGTCTCCTGCGGTTTCCATTCTCGTGCCTTTTGGAGACCGGCGCTTGTCAAACGGCATACGAATCGCCGGACGATCGTGAGTCGGCCATCGCGCAGCGGCGGAGGCGATACTGAGGGGGCTCGTCCACTCAACCGGAGGCACACATGGCAATCCACCGCTCGCCACGCATCCTCGCCGTGGCCGCCGCATTCGTGGTCGCTGCGTCGGCAATCGTCGCGGCAGCGCCGGCACAGGCGACGTCCCCCGCCAAGAAGAACATCACCCTGACGGTCACCGAGCTGCCGGCCCAGGTGCGCCTCGTGCCGACGGAGTCGGTCAACGTCCGACTGTCGACCAACCTCACCACGGGTTACAGCTGGTCCACCAAGGTCGTCGGCGACACGGGGGCCGTCACGGTGTCCGCGGGCGTCTACAAGGCGCCGGTCACCGATCTCGTCGGCGCGCCCGGCACAACCACGTGGACCGTCACGGCGAAGGCGAAGGGCACAGCGGTCGTGAAGTTCTATGCGACGCCGCCCGGCGGCGGCAAGAAGTCCCTCGACGGCTCGCTGACGGTCATCGTCGGCTAGCCGCCCCGCCGCCCGGGGACGGCTCACCTTCCCCGTTCGCCACGCGGCGGTGCGGCGCCCGATACGTCGGGCGCCGCACCGTCGTCCGCACTGACCGTTTGTCGGCACTCTTCCGCTCTTGTCGCTCGTTCTCGGCCTACTATCCCCTAATCTCACCCAAACGACATATTGACCGGTCATTACAATTTGTCTGTTTCAGGACGTAGTACCTACCGCACCCGCTTCTGGGGCCCCATAATCGCGCGCGAATCGCTCCTGTCAAGAAGATACTTGCGGCTTTCCCCTTGACCGGTCATATTGACCGCTCATGACCGTTCAGTCAGACTTGCCTCGATAGGTGGAGGTGAGCCAGATGATCGGGACCGCACAGACCGCGGCGCGGCTCACCTCAGTGATCTCCCTGGTCGCCGCGATGGCCGTCATTACCGGTCCTGTCGCGAACGCCACCTCCGTCAGCGCCCCACTCTCCGCGAAGTCCCATCCGGCCAAGGCCACCAGTACCAGCACCAGCACGACCCGTTCGGCCAGCGCCGCGGCCTCAGCGGCCGACTACGCCTCGATCTTCACCGACGCGAACGCCAGCCTGGCCGACAGCGGCTGGGCGGCCTGCGCCGCGCCCATCGCCTGGACCGTCGACTCCCGTCAGCTCAGCGACACCGAGGCGGCCGAGCAGGTGGCCAACCTGGCCTGGGCCTTCGGCGAGTGGGCGCAGGCATCCGGCCTCACCTTCGAGTACGCCGGCCAGCTCGCCGTTTCCTACGACGACGACGCCTTCCTGATGACTCCTGCGGACGGCACCGAGCCCGCAGTGCGCCACGTCTACCTCGACTTCGTCCTCGACAGCGATTCCGCCCGACTCGGCGGCGGAGTCGTCGGGCTCGCCTCGCCGTCGCAGGTGATGGCCGCAGCCAAGGAGATCGTCGCCGGTGAGGCGGCCTTCCGCGTCGACCACGTGAAGAGCGCCGGCGTACGAGAGGCCAAGAGCCTGTACCTGCACGAACTCGGCCATGTGCTCGGACTGGCGCACGCAGCGGACGTGGCGAACATCATGTACCCGATCGTCAGCGACCACGTGGCCCTCGGTGCCGGTGACGTGAACGGCGTGCAGTCCATGACGAAGCCGTGCACCACCGCGTGAGTTCGTGACTACGCCGACGCCTCGTCGAGTACGGCCGTGACGACGACGTTGTCCTGGTATCCGCCGTTGTTCTTGTCGTAGTACCCGCCGCAGCTGATGAGGGTCAGGCGGTGCGGACCGTCGATCGCGAAGAGCTCCTTGAGCGGCAGGCCCTTCTTCGAGATCAGTTCGCGGGCCACCACCTTGTACTTCAGCTTGGTGCCCGCGGCGTCGGTGACGACCACCTTGTCTCCCACGGACAGCTGTCCGAGGTCGTAGAAGACCCCGTGTCCCTGCACGCGGCCGTCCCGATGCGCCACCAGGACCGCCGAGCCCTGCGGTGCACCCGGGGCCACGCCGAGGTCGTACCAGCCGACCTTGGTGATGTCCTCAGGGATCTCGACGGCGCGGTTGGCATCCAGTCCGACGGGCAGGACCCGAGTGTCGACGTTGATCGCGGGGATCTTCACGCGCCGCGGCACGACCATCCCCGGCTCCTCGGTGGGGGTCGGCGATGCGGTCACGCTCGGTGTCGGTGTCGGTGTCGGAGACGGAGACGGCACCTCGGCCTGCAGGCTCGCCAGGTCGCGGCTGCCCACCGACTCGATCGTCGCCTCCTCCTGGGACCGGAGGCTGGTGAACAGTAGGACCCCGGACGTCACGGCGATCAGCGCGATGCTCACGATGAGCACCACGAGCGCCGGGCGGGGCTTGTTCACCGGTTGATTCTAACCTTCCTGGGGCGATTCCTCGGTCCGGCGCATGGCCGGTGCACGCTTTGGACGGTTCCTGGCGACGTCGCGTTCCCACGACGACGTCGGCCTCGTCACCCTTGTGGGTGACGAGGCCGACATCGTGTTACGTGCCTAGCTGAGTCCTACTACTTGCGCGCACCGGCGAGGCGGAAGCCTGCCCCGGCTGCACCGAGTGCTCCGACGACCAGCAGCGTCAGGGCCCACATCGGCACACCTGCCGGTGCGGACGAACCGCCACCGGCGGGGACTGCCGACGGGATGGTCGCAGCCTCAGGCACCGTTCCAGCCTGCGGCTTCGCGGGCTTCGCGGGCTTGGCCGGCTTGGCGGGCGTGGTGCCAGCCTCCGGAGTCACCACGACGGGCACGGGAGCGACCTCGGCGGGCGCCGGGACGATTGCCACCGGTGCCACGACGGCAGGTACTGGCGGCACCGACGTCGTTGTCACGCTCGGCGGGGTGTTTCCGCCCGGTACCACCGGGACCGACGGCACGGGACACGGAAGCGCCTGCGTGCTCGTGAACGGAGCCGTCGCTGCCGTCAACTGCGTCGCAGCGCTTGCCTTGGCAGCGTCCAGAGCCTTCGTGTTGGCGTCCTCCTGCGACAGGAGGCTCTCCTGCACACCACTCACGCCGGTGACGTTGAGCGTCACGGGAACCGGCACGGTGGAACTGCCCGCAGGGTTTCCGTTCAAGCTGCAGAAGCTGGTGCCGTCATCGAACGTGGTCTCTGCCGTCCAGACACAGACGCCGTCCTTGTAGCCCGGGTACTGAGCGAGTGCAGCGGTCATCAGCACATCGGCGTTGGTCTTGGCATTGGCGAGGGCCTCAGCATCGGCATCGGCCTGGGTCTTGCCAGAGCCTGTGCCCTTGCCCGTCACCTTGACGAGGACGTTCATCTTGTCGCCCTCAGTCGGCACGCAGATGGGCTTCTCCAGGGGCCACTCGGCCGTAGCCGTGCACTTGCCGTGGTGCGACTCCTGGCCGCCGTTGCTGCTGGCCGGCGTCACGACGTCCTTGCACGGATCGGGGTTGCAGTGCTCGGGCTTGCTGCCGCTACCGCTGCTCAGGCTCGCCTCGTCCTTGCACGGATCGGGGTTGCAGTGCTCGGGCTTGCTGCCGCTACCGCTGCTCAGGCTCGCCTCGTCCTTGCACGGATCGGGCTCCCCACAGCCCTCACGGCTGCCGGACTTGACGCCCTTCTTGTCGTCCTTGCACGGATCGGGCTCCCCACAGCCCTCACGGCTGCCGGACTTGACGCCCTTCTTGTCGTCCTTGCACGGATCGGGCTCCCCACAGCCCTCACGGCTGCCGGACTTGACGCCCTTCTTGTCGTCCTTGCAGGGATCGGGCTCCCCACAGCCCACGGTCGTCCTGACGCTGTTGCCGTCCAGGCAGGGATCAGACGGCTCGTCCTTGGGCTTGTTCTTCTCCGCGTCGACCTGGTCGTCCGTCTGGACGATGGCCACGGTGACCGCGGAGGCCGGAGCCGACATCGCGGTGAAGGTCCCGACCAGGCCAATGACCATGAGACTCAGGGAGCCCAGGAGGGCTACCAGCCTGCGCGTCGTCGACGCGGAGGCGGCGTGCTTGGGAGCACGCGTACGTGGGCTTGCGGACATGGGCTCTCCCCGAGATGTGGACTGGACGGACTTCTGCAGTCCTCACCATGGGTTAAGAGCGTGGCAAAATCAACGTCAATTCGGTCAAATGCCCGGATAGCCCGTACATTAACCGGACAAAGGCGGAATGTCCGGATCTAACCGACGCTGGCGTCCAGCATGCCCCTCATCCCGGCCAGTCGAACGGCCTCGCGACGGCCCCCCACTCCGAAGTACCGGTAGATCGCCATCGTCTCCTGGCGCACGGTCGACTCGCTGAAGCCCACCCGCTTGGAGATCTGGGAGTTGGTCAGTCCCTTGGCCATCAGGCCCAGGATGCGCATCTGCCGCTCGGACAGCACTCCTGGCGCCGGCCGACGGTAGGGCGTCGTGCCCGCCTCGTCCGGGACGATGCCCTCGACGAGTGACAGGGATGGGCCGGAGACCACACGCTCGTCGCGTTCCTGCCCCATCGGGGGCCGCTCCGTCACCGAACTGGGAGACGTGAGCAGGGAGAGATAGAGGGCAAGGACCGCGGCGACGCCCGTGACGTCCGTGCGCAGGGCCTCGCCGTCGGGCGGGTCGGTGAAGCTGATCTGCACCGCTCCGACGCGCTGGCTGGGCAGGCTCAGGGGCCAAACGGCCAGTGGCTCGTAGGGAGATTCCTTCGAGCCGAGCCAGGGGAAGCGCTCCTCGACCTCCTCGACGGTGCCCAGGATGATCGGCTCGCCGCTGCGCACCGCGTCGCTCATGGGCGACGAGTCCCATAGGGACAGGGTCTTGTAGGGCTCGATGGCTGCGCCCGACATGCCGAAGGCTCCGACGGCGTGCAGGGAGCCGTCCGCTCCGAACAGGCTGATGACGGCGGTGCGGGGACGGTGGGAGTTGAGAAGGTTGAGCACGAGGTGCTGGGCGATCTGGTCGCCACTGGGCCGAGACATCAAGAATCGCACCATGTCGAGCATGGCACGCGAGTTCATCAGGTCATCGCGTCGCCGACGGTACGGCGCGGGTACCGTGTCTTCCTGGCCGACTGGTTCGGCGTTCATCTGGTGCCTCCCTGTGCCGGACAGCTTGCGCTGCCCGAACCCTACTGACCGATCATTGTCTAGACCGGTCATTTCCGTGGTGTTCCACGCCGTTCAGTTGGGACAATCTTGCTGCGATCCACCTGTAGTTTGACACAGATGGTCATGACCAGTCAAGACAATGGTCATGACCAGTCAATATCGTGAGCATCCCGTCGGCGCGAAGCCGCGACCGTGGTGACCACTCACCGCGACGTCGTCGGCATACCCGCAACCCAAACCGGCCAAACCTGGAACTTCCCGCTGTTTCCCGGCAGCCGGCGGCCCCAGCTACGCCCCTGCGGCCGGACCCCCAGGGACGACGCGGTACCCCAGCCCCGCCACGGTGCCGGGCAGTGCCTGCGGTTCGATCGACGGCCCGTGCGTGATGACGACCGCCGACGTCTGGCCGGGGTGGAGGTCCACCTCCACCCCGAGCACGCCGTCGATGCCGCCCACCCTGCGCGTCAGGGTGCCCACGCATCCGCCGCAGTTAAGTCCCTCGACGAGCACTCGAGTCCCCATCAACTGATCGGGAGGCGGGGTCACGGCGTCACCTCATCACCTGCATCGCGGCGAACATGTAGCCCATGCTCGCGGCCATGATGGCCATCGACGCGTTCCCCAGGAGGGAGGGGTGCGCGAGCGGGACGAAGGCAGAGCGGTCGCCTGGGCCAATGGCGCCCTTGCCCTTCGTGTCGTCGATCAGGCCGAACAGCCAAGCCAGCGTCTCGAGGCCGTAGTAGACCACGAGCGCCCAGGTCAGGGCTGGGATCCAGTCCGGCAGCCACATGTAGATCATTGCGACCTGCATGATCAGGGCAAGGATCCACAGGTAGCTGAACGGCTGCTTCTGCACCACCCAGGTGATCAGCCAGATGAGGATGGCGGCGCTCGACAGGCCGAACACGATCGCCTGCGCGTCCGCCGACAGCCAGGTCCACCTGAACTCCATGGATGCGTACATGTAGAGCATGCTGACGAGCATCAGGATGTGGCTGGCGTGGAACCAGCGGTGCTGCCCGCCCATCCGGATGAAGTGGGCGCAGTGGAAGACCAGCACGGCGGTCAGGGCGATGAGCCAAAGCCAGGTCACCCACGGCGGCAGCAGATCGGGACCGGACATCGCCATCATCCCCGGATCCATGGTGCCCACGTCGGAGGACATCGGGCTGGCGCCCATCGATCCCATGGGGCTGGCGCCCGGCGACATCATGTGGCTGGATCCCATGGACGGCATCGGGCTCGGACTCATCGAGTCCTCCAGCAAGACGCCTGCGGATATCGAACTGAAGGTCATGGGCGTTCCTCGTTCTCGTGATGCGGTGGCAGGGCGGTGGGCGCCCAGGTCTGAAGGGGTGAGGTGCGCGCGGCACCGCGGGGCAGAGCTCTACATCGATGCAAGTGCCGGAGGCCCACGCCGGGCAACACCCCATGAGGCATGTCTGAGCGTGACGACCACCGAATCGCCGGCCACGATGGCCGCCGAGGCTTGGGCGAGCCGCAAGCAGGCGATGATCCGCGCTCCGATGGCTACGGCGAGCAACCGTGCCCACGCGACGAGCGTGCGCTCGCCGAAGGCCAGCACCGCGGCGGCGACGACGGAGACGGCCAGATGCGCAGCGACCATCATCCCCGACGGCAGGAGCGGCGCCACGGTCATCGACGTCGGATGATGACTCGAAGCGGACACCACGAGCACGACGTGGATGACGGCCTGGGCACCGGCCAGGTACAGCAGCAGCCACACGATCGATCGCGGTCGGGCCACGGCGGCCGACGTCAGTCCGATCGACAGGACGAGCGTCAGGGCCAGGCCGAGCGTGCTGGGCAGTACCGCCGACTCGGCCGCGTGTCCGGAGGTGCTGAGCGCGAACACGACAAGCGAGAGCGCGGCGACGCGCGTTGCCGCGAACTGCCGCTTCGGCATGTCGCCCCCCGAACTCGATGGAAACCGCCCTGGCCCCTAGTCAACTGCCACTTGACCCGATTTGTCGGCAACGCCACAGGGCCATTCGTCCTCCGCACGGCGGCACAACGTCCCCCGAATGGCGCGACATCCGTATCGGTGCCAATCTGCACCCGCCAGCAGAACGTCCCCACACAAGGGTGGGAGCCGGACCCCCGAGGTCCGGCTCCCACCGTCTGTGGAACCTCTAGTTACGCGACGAGCACCTTGACGTAGTAGTTCACGCCCTTGGCCGTCGTGAGCCGGAGGCTGTACGTGCCAGCCTTGTCCACGGTAAACGTGGGCACGGTGGCTTGTCCGGCCTTTGTCGTCTTGATCTTGCCCAGCGACGTCCACACGCCGCCCGACTTGACCTTGACCGACAGGTTGGTCGACTTCGGCAGCCCCTTGAGCTTAAGGCTGACCGCCTTGCCGATCTGGGCAGCCACTGCCGGTGCCGAGCTGAGCTTCTTGCTCGGCGCCTTCGAGACCACCACGACGACCGCGGCGGTTCCCGCCTGCGGGTTGCCCGGAGTGACCGCTGGCGACGGTCCTGCCGGGGCCGACGGTCCGGCGGCACTCGAGCTGTTGCTCGAACTTGACCCGCCGCTCGAGCTGGACCCGCCGCTCGGAGTAGATGCAGCGCCGCTGCCGGCACCGCCCCCACCACCGCCGCCTGCTGCGTTCGCGGCAACCGGGTTCGACACGGCGAACGGTCCCGGACCGTTGGCGGTTATCGCGCGGACGCGGAACCACACCGTGTCATTGGCAGCGAGGCCACCGACGACCTTGGGCGACGAGGCGTTGGCATCCACGCTCGCCCACGGGCCGATGCTCTCCGTCGCCATCTCGACCTCGTAGCGCAGAAGCTGGGAGCCACCGCTGGATGCGGGGGCGTTCCAGGTCACCGTTGCCGAGCCCACCCCAGCGCTGGCGCTGACGTTCTCCGGCGCTCCGGGGATGCCCGCGACGCAGGCCGCCCGAGGCAAGGAATTGTTCTCACGCACCTCGGCTACCGGTGTGGGCCCAGCGATTCCCACTGGGGCCGTCGGCGGCACAGGCAGTGCCGACGTCAGCACATCGGTCGGGATCGGGGCGTTGACCCCGTCGATACCCAGGAACGAGATGACCTCGATACCGCGAAGGATGTCGACGCCGTCGTTGAGGCGTCCGACCGGAGCCGCGTTGGTGTCCGTCACCGTCACCTTGTCGCCCGCGACGTCGATGGTGTAGTCACCCTCGAGGCCCTGGAAGACGGCCGTGTCTGTGCCGCCTGCCGTCCGAACGATGCTCCGGACGATCCGGACGTCAGCCGGATTCATCAGGCCGTTGACCATCTCCTGACGGATCTCGGTAAGGCCATCGACGAACTTGGTGGCCGTTGCACCGCCCGCAAGATCCGGGACCTGCAGCTGGACGTTCAACCACGCGTCACCGTCGAGGACGTCGTTGCCCGCCCGACCCATCAGGGTGTCGCTGCCAGGCCCGCCGATGATGATGTTGGCGAGCGTGGTCAACGACCCAATCGGGTTGTCCGCGAGCACCGCTTGGTCACCCGTGGCTCCGGTGCCGATGAGCTGGTTCAGCCCATTGATCCTTGTCCTGTCGCCGGCCGTGATCTCCTGGTCGGAGCCAGGCACGGCTGGGTTGGCCGCCAGTGTCAGGACGTCGTCGCCGCTGAGGGTGTCATCTCCGGTGAATCCGGACAGGGCCTCGACAAGCGCGAACTTGTCCATCAGCTGGTTGGGCAGTGGCGCCGTCGGCGGCAGGATCAACGGATTCGCCAGGTCAGCCTCAGTCTCGAGGCTGCCCTTGTGGGTGTGCCAGTCGTATCCGAAGTCGCCGTCGAAGGCATCGACGCCGTCACCGGCGATGTCGATGTCGCCGCCACCTTCGCCGACGTTGCCGTCCGCTCCGCTACCGCCGACGAGGACATCGTTGCCAGGAACGACCAGGTCGATCTCGAGCGGCGCACCAGCGTCGCCGGTGAGCCCGTCTGCTGACGCCCCACCCTCGATCCAGTCGTCGCCGTCGTCACCGAGGACGACGTCGGCTGCGAGTCCGGCGAACACCAGATCATTGCCCAATCCCGCCAGTGTCTCAACGCCGCCGGTTCCGCCAGTGACGAAGTCGGCGCCCGTGCCACCCTGGTTCAGGTCGATGCCCGGACCGGAGTTGATGACGTCATGGCCGGGACCGCCCTTGATGACATCGTCCTGACCGGAGTCATTGAGGATGTCGTCTCCGGCGCCGCCGACGATGTTGTCCACACCGGCACCACCTTGGACCCAGTCGTTGCCGTCGTTGCCGTGAACCGTGTCGTCACCGAGGTCCGACCAGATGCGGTCGTCGAAGTTGGTGCCGCCGAGCACGACGTGGTCCACCGGACCGACGACGTAGCGCACGGTGCCGTCCGCCGCCTTGGTGAGGATCGTTGCCTCGTTGTAGGGAGTAGCAGGATCGTCGGCAAGGACATTGCAGAAGTTGCCGGTGTTGCGGAGGTCGAACACCATGCCCGGACGCGAGAACACGTCCGCGGGCAGGTTCTCCGCATTGCTGTTGCGCATGATCAGTTCCGCGAGCGAGTTGCCCTCGAGTTGGGTGAGCAGGTTGAGGCCGGCGGTGCGGTCGAGGTAGTAGAACCGGTCGCCCTCCTGGAGATCCTCCATCTGCGTCTGGAAGACGTGGTTGAAGGTCGTGCCGAGCAGGCCGCCGAACGGCGTCTGCTTCTCGGCCAGGCCACCCGACCACAGGTCGACGTCGTTGATGCCGGTCGCATTGGACGTCATGAACGCCAGGGCAGTCGGCTCCAGTGCATTCGCCGCGTCGACCAGCGCCTGCGCGGCCGCCCTCTTGCCCGCGACCGTCGTCTCGCCCGTGATCGACGGGTCGGTGCCGTAGGCCGCGATGAAGTTCACGATCGAGTCCGGATGACGCAGCTCAAGCGCGAACTCGGCCCAGCTGCCATACGGAGCGAGGGCAGGGTCCACGGCCGAGAACGCCTGGCGCGCGTCATTCAGCGACGGCGTGCCGGTGTCTCGCCCACGGACCAGGTTCAGCGTCGCAAGGTCGAGCGGGAGGCCGAGCAGGCTGTTGCGCAGCGCGCCCGTGACGAACTCGTCGAGCTCATTGCCGACCTGCTCGGACATGCCACGAACGACGCTGCCGATCGCCTGCGAAGCGTTGAGCGTGCCGGCGGAGCCGCCATCGTTGAACGCGCGCGGGTTGAGGAAGGCGTCGAGCAGCGCGATGTCGTTGCGCGTGCCGTCGGCGTTGACCCGATCGACGGACTCCGTCAGCATCGAGTGCCCGAATCGGTAGACCGCGTGGGCGAACTCGCTGACGATCGATCCGTTCAGCGTGGGGTCGTAGCCGGCGAAGACGCGAACGGCCGGCTGCACCTTGCGGGCGAACTCCTCGAACACGAGGTGCTGGTACTGCATCTCGGTGACGAATTTCGCCGCTTGGAACAGTCGCTCGCCGTATCCCCAGCCGGGAGCGTTGAATCCCGCCACGAGGTTAGGATCCGCGCCCGGAGCCGACAGCATCGAGTCGATGTCGGCCGCCAGCCGGTTGTGCTCGGAGTGGAAGACTGAGTGGATCGCCGTGAGGCCGATGTTCTCGTTGCCACGGCCGTCGCCGGTGATGAAGTGATCACCGAGCAGGGCGGCGTCGTAGCCGGGAGTCGTCGGCACCGCGTTGTGGGCGATGTCATCGAGGAAGGCGTGCCCGGTCTTCACGACACCTGTCGTCGGCACTGGGGCGCCGGGGTTGCCCTCCACGGCGCCACCGCCGGTGAGCACCATCTGCGGGAACCCGTTGGGCCCACGAAGGAAGCGACCGTACTCGTCGGTGAGCAGGAGCGGGACGTTGAGAACGTCGGCATCGACGAGCTGGATACCCAGAATCGTCGCAGCCTGCGCCTTCACCTCGGTCCAGTTCGCGATGTTGCCGACGATCGCACCGTCCAGGAGGTCGCCGGTTGAAACCGGTCCTGTTCCGCTGGCCACGTACTGGCGCAGGAACACCTGGTGGGAGGGATGCGAAGTGTACGTCTGGTTCTGATCGACATAGGGCGTCGTGGTGTTCGTCGCCTGCCCCGCGCCGTTCAGGATCGTTCGGCTGGCGACCATGAAGTTCGTGGGAGCGCCGTCGACGTACAGCGGGTCGTCGGGCTGCAGCGGGACGACCACCGACTCGGTGCCGGACTTGCCGACGAGGTCGAGGCCATGGTCGAAGAACTGACCGAACAGGGTGAAGACCGAGTTGTACGGCGCCGAGAGGCCGCCGTCAGGCGTCATGTTCGGGATGAAGAACGAGTTCGAATTGGGATCAGGGGTTGCTCCGGGTCCGGCGGCATCGACGGCCGCAGGATTGCTCGGCGACTGGTCGACGATCAGGTTGCTGATCGTCCTCGGATCGGAGTCAGCGACGCTGTTCCCGCGCGTCTGGTAGTTCGACGCGGCGAGGTTGAACGGAGCGCCCAGCGCTTCGGTGTCCCGCCAGCGCCGGATGCTGCTCATGTCCGGGAAGACCTCGTCCGCGGCGCCCCATCCGGCGCGGCCGGCGAAGAGGTTGTTGTTGTGCCCGGACGTCTCGCGAAGACCCCAGGGAACCAGCGGGCTCGGCAAATCGAACTGTCCGTTGCCCAGGACCGACGTCGCCGGGATGACATTGCCCAGCGCGCCGTTGTTTGAGATGGCATGTGTCTCGGCGATCTGGATCTGCTTGAGGATGAACCGGAGGTCGGATTCGTCGAGCTGGAAGCCCGCCCCGACCGGGGCCCCTTGTGCACCCGGTGCCATCACGGTCGCTGTCGCCAGCATCCCGGCACCGAGGAGGAGGGCGGATCCGCCCGCCGTGAGACGCGTGAGGCGTCTCCGTCGCTGCTTGGTACTCACAATTTCTCTCCCTATACGAGTGTGGTCAAGCCAGTTCTCGTTGCGATTACTGGCGATTGCGCGACCTACCCAGGTGCGCGTGACCTCGTCTGCTCGGGGCTGTGAGGTGTTGTCGCAGTGATTCGCCGTGCTCGGGGCGGCGGGCGGTGCCCGCTAAGTACTTCGCTCCATACGTGTCATGGCGACCCCCCTTCCCCGCGCTTGACGACCAGGGCGAGGTAGCCCGCCGTGGCCGTGGACGGCGTGAACCGCACGGCGAAGGTGCCGGCGGTGTCGGCGCGGAAGACAGGAAGGACGAGGAGCCCCTTCGCGGAGGCTCGAGCCGAACCCAGCGAGATCCACACGCGCTTGACCCGGATCTCGATCGTGACGTTCGCCTTGGCCGGCAGCCCCTTGACGCGCAGCATCACGGCGCGCCCGCGCGGGATGGCAACCTTCGGAGCTGTCTTGATGGTGGCGCCGGGGCGGGCCTTCGACGACACCTTC
The DNA here is from genome assembly GCA_016717115.1 of Actinomycetota bacterium. Lineage (GTDB taxonomy): Bacteria > Actinomycetota > Actinomycetes > S36-B12 > S36-B12 > UBA10649. Next base: position 17,771 of record JADKGE010000008.1, on the reverse strand, counting down.
TTCGCCGTAGCGGCCTGGTCAGCAGGCACGAGCGACCAGCCGCCCCCCAGACGGGTGGGTCTCGTGGATGGCCGCGAGTCGGCGATCGAAGCAGCGGCGGGCACTACGACACCAGGGAGAGCCGTAGTGCCCGCCGTGCGATTGGGGGTGGCCACCACGGTTCGGCCACGCGAGGGCAGTTCTGCCGAGTCGGCGGACGCGTCGGCCGAGACCACCACGTAGTAGGTCGTGCCGGGGGTGAGTCCGGTGATCACCGCGGGAGAGACGGCTCGTGCCACGCTCTTGACCACCGTCGCCTGCGTCTCGTCGAACACGTTCACGGTGTAGGTCTGCCCCGGGGGCGCGTTCCCGGCCGCGGTGAAGGTCAGCTGGACGGACCCCGGCGTGGTGCCTCCTGAGAGGCTGACGATCGTGGGCGCCGTCATGCGTGCGGCAGCGGTGGCGATGCCCGACCGCGGCGCAGAGCGGCCTTCGAGGTAGTTGACCGACCCATCGGCGATGATCACCACTTCATAGGGCGCCCCGGGTGTCAGTCCGGTGATCGTCGTGTTCGTGGACACAGGGCGCACCGTCCGGACGATCGACCCGGACGACGCGTCAGTCACCTCGGCCGCGTACACCTGCCCGATCGGGGCATTCGACGACGCCGTGAAGGCGACTCGGAGCGACCCCGGCGTGGTGCCCTGCTGGACGGCCGTGACCACCGGCGCCGCGAGTTGGCCCTTGGCCACATCCACGTTGACGACACCGGTCGATGTCGCCTTGTTCGCGTCTGTCGCCGTGATCGTGTGGGCGGCGAGGGCACTGACAACTGTGGGCTTGCCTGTGACCACCCCCGTGGTCGCGTTGAGCGCGAGCCCCGCCGGCAGTGGAGGAGTAATCGCGTAGGTGATCGGCGGCGAGAGCCCAGCCGCCTGGAGCACTGCCGTCGCGGTGATCGCCGTGCCTGTTGTCGCGGTGATGGTCTGGGTGGCCGGCGCCAGTGGGGGCGCAACAACCGTCAGGTCGAACGTGCTCGTGGCGGAGGACACTCCGTCCGCTCCGGTGACCGTGTAGACCGTGGTTGGCCACGCCGTCGACGGAGAGCCGGAGACGACTCCGGTGGCGGGGGTGAAGGAGAGGCCGGCGGGCAGTGCGGAGGGGCTCAGGCCGTACTCAACGGTGGTCGCGAAGCCGCTCGGGGCGGGGAGCACCGGAGCCACGGCCGAGCCGACGGCGACATTCAGGGTCTGGCTCGACGGGGACAAGGCGGCCGGTGGACCTCGAATCGACACGGTTGCGGTCGCGGTGGTCGCGCCGGACGCGCCTGTCACGGTGAAGTCCGTCTGGGCCAGCGGAGCCGCGAGGGCGGCCCCGAGAACCCCGGTGTCGGGATCCCAGGTCCAGTCCAGGGGAGGTGCCGGCTCGATCGAGTAGACGACGGGGCCGGGGAAGCCGACGCCGGACAGGGGCGGCGTCGTGAAGGGGACCCCGACGATCGCGGTGACCGATTGGGTCGGTGGGTCGATGGTCGCAGGCAGCACCGTGATCGTGATCGTGGTGCTGCTGGTCAGTGAGTCATCGGCATCCGTGGCGACGACGGTGTATGGAGTGGCGGCGGCAGGGAGCACCGGGGTGCCGGCGAGTTGGCCGCTCACGGGATCAAGCAGAAGACCATCCGGAAGGCTCGCCGCGCTGTAGCTGATGGCTCCCACGCCGGTCGCCGAGAAGGTGACGGGGGTGATCTCCACGTTGACGCGGAAGGTGGCCGAGGAGTCTGCAGGGGCCATAGGCCCCGGGGCCGCATGAGCATGGGTGGCGGCTGCCCCCTCGACGAGGGCGAGCGTGAGAAGGGCGCTGCAGACCATGGACGGCCAGCGCAAGGCTCGCGACACCGGTTGGTCACCTCCCCTCAGCCGCAAGGCGGTCATGAGGACCCGAGAAGCCGAACCGAGGCGACCTACCCGTTGGTCGCATCGGTCCTTCCGTCTCGGGGTTGGAAGTGGTTGGACGATAGGGGGTGACCTCGGCGACTGGCTATAGGCAAGGCTGCCCTTACCCGGTCAATGAACGGACAAACCGGTCAATTGCCTCACGGCGGGGACGTTGGACGACGAAACGACCCGCGCCCCGCGAGCGCCCGGACGAGCGGGCACTGCGGGGCGTGGGTCGCCCTTCACCTCTCTGGTCAGCCCATCCGATCGGCTACCGGCTGCTGGCTCCCGTCAAGCGGAGTCCAGCGCCCATGGCACCGAGCGTGCCGACCACGATCATCAGCAGCCCCAGCGGCGGGACATCAGATCCGGGAGCGGACGATCCGCCACCGGCCGGCACTGCGGCCGGGACCACTGCGGCCTGGGGAGCAACCACCTTGGCCGGCTTCTTCGCCGGCGTCGGCACCGTCGCCGCCTCCGGACTCACCGCGGCGACCGTCGCACTGTCGACGACCACTGCAGGCGCAGGCTCCAGGATCACCGGAACCGCACCGGTCGCGCAGTCGTAGTTCTCCCACTGCACGCCCTCGAGGTTGTCGCAGTAGTCGATGACGGGCGTCGGTCCGCCCGGAGCGCCCTCGGTCGTCACGGCAACGGCCGGCGGGGTGCTCGGCAGGAGACACGTCCATGTGGACGTAGCGTCGGAGTCGTCGATCGGCGGCTTCCTGTTCGCCTCGTCCGCGGTGCCATCCGTCCAGGTTCCGCCACTGGCCACGCACTCGTCGCGACCCGTGTAGTCACAGTGACCCTTGGGCGGCGTGTTGGTGTGCTGCACAGACATAGGGTGGGTCCAGGAGCCACCGTCGGCCAGGCAGAGCTCCCTGTCGCTCGGCGGGCGGGGCACTCGACAGACATCTCCCTGCGGGTCGAAGGTGTCACCCTTGTTGCACTGCGGAGTCTGGTCCGGGTAAGTAGTGGTTCTCTCGCAACGGTAGTTGCCGTCATGGGACTTCAACTGCCAGCCGTTGGCGGTATCGCACGTCCGCAGGATGTCGGTGATGTTCCCGGGCTTGGTCTCAGTGTTCGCGCCCTTGGTGAGAGTGCACAGACCCGTCGCCGGATCGAACGTCCACGGTCCCCCCGGTGACGGGGGCGTGTAGCCACCCTTGGCGATGTCCGCCAACTCCTCCTCCGTCAGCGCGGCCTCTGCTTCCACGGCGGAGTACTGGCCGGCGCTGCAGGTCCCGACGTAGACGACGGTCATCGTCCCATTCGTCTCGACGAGGGCGTCCTTCTCGCACAGGTTCGAGTGGTGGTCGTAGTGGTAGCCGTCCTTGGTGTCGCAGATCGGCGCATAGCTGCCTTCGCTGTCGGCAACGGCGGGGGTCGCCCCCACAGCCACCATGCCCATGAACATCAGACTGACGGAGCCGATCAGGGGCACGAGCTTCCCGAGGCTTAGCGTCGATGGCGCGGCCGCGCCCTCGGCCGGTGCGCGAGTGCGCCATTTCCTGTTCATTGTTCCCTCCATGGCTCGTGGCAAACGATCTGCCCTCACCCTGCTCAGGAACGGAGGCCAAGGAGGCGCGGGATGTGCAAATGTCCGTGCAATGGATGCCTTGTCCGGTCCACCGCTCACTCGTTCGAGGTGGCCACCAGTCCGTGCAGGCGCGCCTGGCGCACCGCCTCCCGGCGGTCGGTGACTCCGAGCATGCGGTAGATGGTCATCGACTCGTGGCGCACCGTGGACTCGCTGAAGCCGATGCGAACGGAGATCTGCGCGTGCGAGAGCCCCTCCGCCATCAGCGAGAGGATGCGCAACTGACGAGGGGTGAGGCGTCGTTCGGCCGGATCGCTGCTGCCCGCGACCGGCGGGTCCGCGGGAAACGACGGCTGCGTCTCGGATTCGCTGCGTCGGGTGTAGGGCCGAAGCCGGGTCACGTTGGGGGCCGCGTCCAACGCCTCGGCATCGGGCTCGGCGATCTGCTCCATGGCGGGCTCGGCGTCCCTCAGCAGGCTCAGGTACAGCGCGAGGACGGCGGCTACGCCATCGGCGTCCGCCCGCAGCGCCTCCACATCCGGCGGGGCAAGGAACGTGAACTGCACAGCGCCCACGTATTCGTCCGGGAGCGTCAACGGCCAAGCGGCCATCGGGTCGCACTCACGCCACGGGGACCCCATCCACGGGTAGCGCGCCAGCACCGCCCCACCCGTCGCCAGGACGACCGGATCCCCACTGCGGGCGGCATCGGTCATGGGGGTGCGATCGGTCAGGGCCAGGCACCGCACGTCCTCGAACTCGGTACGCGACAGTCCGAACATGCCCACCTCGTGCAGGGTGCCGTCCGGCACGAAGACGCTGATCACGGCGGCCCGCACCTCGTGAGCGCGCATGACCCGGAGCACCAGGTGCTGGGCGATGCGGTCGCAGCTCGGCCTGGACATGAGCAGCTGGAACATGTCGACCATCGTGGGAGAGGCGCGGAAGTCGCCATGCCGACGAGCGTGGTCCGCCAGACCGGGCTCCCCCGGCGACGTGCCCCTCATCTCGCCTCCCCAGCCGAGCGCCTACCGCCCACGAATCGCCCCCGATCCCGTGGTTCCAGGTGACCCGGCGCCCTACGTGGATAGTCGCCCCGTCACGGGGCGGAGTCAATTCGAGCGGGGGCTCCTGACCACCCCCTCCGTGAGTTAACGCCGCGGTAACGGGACCCTCCTAGGGTTTCGGTCCAAGTCGCCGTCCTTCGGGAGTCCCGGCATGCGCGCATAGAGAGGTGGGAACGTGCAGTGGCCGATGCGGTAGAAGGCCCCATCGATCGGCTGCTGGATGACGTGTGGCGCCAGGTCTGCCAGATCGACTCGGGAGACGTGGCGACGTACATACCGGCGCTGGCGACCGCCGACCCGGCCGTCTGCGGACTGAGCCTGGCCACCCTCGACGGCCAGGTCTACACCGCCGGCGACCTCGTGCCGTTCACGATCCAGTCGGTGTCCAAGCCGTTCGTCTACGCCCTCGCCCTCGCCGACAGCGGACCCGCGGCCGTCCTCGCCCGGGTCGGTGCCGAGCCCACTGGCGACCCGTTCAACTCCATCAGCCTCGACGAGGCGACCGGACGCGCGCCCAACCCCATGGTCAACGCCGGCGCCATCGTCACGGCGACGCTCGTCGCCGGGCGCACGCGCGACGAGCAGTTCACCCGCATCCTCACCGGGCTGTCCGCCTTCGCGGGCCGCCCGCTCGACGTCGACGAGGATGTCTTCACGTCGGAGCGGGAGACGGGCGACCGCAACCGGGCAATTGCCTACCTCATGCGCTCGGCGGGGCTCCTCGACGAGGACGTCGAGGAGCAGATCGCCAACTACTTCCGCCAGTGCTCGATCGTGGTCACCGTCAGGGATCTGGCAGTGATGTCCGCGACGTTCGCCAACGCCGGCGTCAACCCGGTCACGGGCGAGGAGGTCGTGCCTCGCGATGTCGTCGCGGCCGTGCTGACAGTGATGGCGACGTGCGGCATGTACGACTACTCGGGCGAGTGGCTCTATCGCGTGGGTCTGCCGGCGAAGAGCGGGGTGAGCGGGGCCGTCGCCGCAGTGCTGCCCGGCCAGCTCGGCCTTGCCGCGCACAGCCCGAAGCTCGACGCGCGGGGCAACAGCGTGCGCGGCGTGGCGGCGTGCGAGCTCCTGTCCGACCAGCTCGGACTGCACCTGCTCGTGCCCGTCGAGAAGGTGCGCTCGGGCTTGCGGCGGTCCTACCGCGCTGACCTCATGCGCTCCCGGCGGGTTCGCGTGCAGGCCCACCGAGACCTGCTCGACGAGCACGGCGGATCGATCGTCGTCGACGAGCTCGTGGGCGACCAGGCCTTCGCCTCGGTCGAACCGCTCGTGCGCACGGTGCTCGCCGACGCCTCCGCCCGCTGGCTGGTGCTCGACCTGCGACGGGCCACCCGGATCGACACGGCTGCGCAGATGCTGCTCGACGGCCTGATCCGGCAGCTGGGTGCGGACGGGGTCGAGGTCGTGATCGTCGAACCCCGTGCACATGCTCCGCGCATGGTCGCGCGTGAGCTCGATCCGGCCAGGCATCGCTTCCCCGATGCGGACGCCGCCATGGAATGGTGCGAGACGGAACTGCTGAGCCAGCACGGCGTCAACAGCGCCCTGCCAGACGAACTGATACCGCTGGCCCAACAGGATCTGCTCGACGGACTGCCGGCAGACGTCGTCGCAGCCATCGAGGCGCGCACGACAACGAGGATCTTCACGGCGGGCACCGTGGTGTTCGAGGAGGGCGACGAGTCCGACGGCCTCTACTTCGTGGGTGCCGGCCAGGTCGCGGCCGACGTCAAGCTGGCCGGTCGCGGCGGGCGGCGCCGGCTCAGCTCGATCGCCAGCGGATCGTCCTTCGGCGAGCTCGCCCTGATCGACGGGCGCCGCCGCTCGACGCGGATCGTCGCGATCGAGCCGACCATGTGCTTCGTGCTGTCGCCCGCGGCGTTCGCCGACCTCTGGGCGTCGGCGCCCGCCGCCTACGCCGCGCTCGGGCTGGCCATCGCGCGCAGCCTGTCGCAACGCCTGCGCTACTCGACCGCCGACGTCGCCGCTCTTGAGCAGACGTGACGATGCAGTCACACGGCGAACATTCTTTATGTCCGGATATTGTCCGAAATTTGCTTGTATGGAAAGGTACTGTCAAGCGATCTCCACCTCACCGTCCACCGCACCAACGAATCGGGGGCTCCCCTTGAATACGCCACAACCCACGTCCACGCGCGGCCGCAAGCGGCTCGTCCGCACCGGGCTCATCGCCGCGGCTGCCGCCACGCTGCTGCTCGGCACGGCCATCAGCTCCGCCAACGGAGCCGTGCCGACGACCGTCGCGCCACCGGCGCCTCCCGTCGCGGGAACGCCGACGGGAGGCTGGCTCACGTTGGAGACCGGAGCCGTCAACCGGGTCGCCTACTTCCCCGTTGCCGGCCCCGCAGCAGCCACTCAGCCGCTGACCGCAGGCGCGTCCTGCCAGCAACTGGCGACGGACTCGTCACTGCTCGGCTTCGGGGGTTGGGTCGGCAACCCCAGCAGCCCCAGCGCAGTGGCCTTGAAGTACGGATCGATCGGCGTCGTCGGCACCGCGACGGGCACCAGCAAGTCCTGCGCGCAGGTCAATGCCTTGACTGAGAAGCTCGACCTCACGATCAATCTCGACGGACCGGTCGCCTCGGCCGCGTTCCTCGACATCGAGGTCAAGGGCAGCAGCCGCATCGTCGCCACGCCCAAGCTGGGCGGTGTCCCGGTCGGCCCGCAGTTCCAACTTCTGACGGGTTCCGCAGTTGCCGGCGACGGCATCCCGTCCAGTTGCCGGACCAATGACGACTACGGCAACGACGACCACGAGACGGGTAACTGCCGCTGGGCGATCAGCACCCCCACATGGCTCGGGCCCGACGACGGCCAGTACTTCGACTCCCTGACTCTCGAGGCGACGAAGGGTGCATTCTCGCTCGAGGGCGGCGCGGACTGGGGTCGCCCGGGAGTAACGCTTCCGGTCGGACTGCCGCCGAAGGCCAGCTTCTTCGAGCTCGCGGCCGACGTGATCAAGTGCGGTGAGACCACCGACCAGGTCGGCGGAGGCAACGATGCTCCGGTGATCTTGACCCGGCTCGAGACGAACGCGGACGACTCTCCCTGCCTGCCGGTCGCCTTCAGCCTGACCAGCGAGGGCAGCGAGGTGCACTTCGTCAAGCCCCTCGACTTCCAGATCCCCGCGCAGTACATCTTCAACGTGACCTGGACGAAGGCCGGCAACCTCGTCCAGCAGACCCTCCCGACCACGGTCGACTGGGAGTCCGGTCTGGGCGATATCGCCATTCCGCAGTGCCTCCTCCCGGAGGTCACCGGTGGCGTCCTCACAGGACTCCAGACGCCACCCGGACCCGGCGATGACCAGGATCCAGCGGCCGGAATCCAGTACGCCTGCATCGGTGCTGCCACCTACACGAGCAATGGCCCGGGTTCGTGGACTGCCGTCGAGCAGATCTACCTGACCGGTGACGCCTACATGCGCGGGTAGTCCCGCAACGCTCCGCTACGTCGAACTGGGTGTCCGTGCCGTCAGGCGCGGGCACCCAGTTCTTCTAGGAGACGCTGCGACTCGGCCACGTCGGCAGCCGCCGCGGCCGGGTCGCGATCGAGGTTCAGTTCGCCGCGGACCTTCAGCAGCAGCGCCTCCTCGTATGGCAGGGCCTGCTCCCGCGCCGACTCCAGGCCGACCTCCAGCGTGGCCGCGCACTCGGCGGTCCGCCCCAGCGCAAGGAGCGCAGTGGCCCGCTGCAGGCACGATCGCGCGCGCAGCGGCGCTGCCTCCCCGTGCGCGGCCCGTTCGGCGCGGTCGATGATCTCGAGCGCCTCGTCGAAGTCGCCTCGCGCGATCGCTACCTCGGCGCGGATCAGGCTCGCCTCAAGTGCCGTCATGCGCGCGCCGAATCCCATGAACGTGTCCACCAGAGCGATGAGTGCGGCGTCGGCCTCATCGAGGCGGCCCCGCGCGAGGTGCACACGTGCCATCTGCATCTCGCCGTAGGCCACGGCGAAGTCGATGCCGGAGACCCTCAACACGCGGATGCAGTTGCGCAGCACGGCCTCGGCTTCGTCGAGCTGCCCGCGGTTGACGAGGATCTCGCCGATGCTCAGGTCGGTCTCGGCGGCGCCGAACGCGTTGCCGGCCTCGAGGGCGACCCGGCGACTGGACTCGTGCCATTCCAGCGCCTCGTCCCACCGGCCGGCGTAGAAGGCGAAGTTGCCGAGGTTCGTGCGGGCCGCGGACTCCCGCGGCCGGTAGCCGTTGGCGATGCAGATCTCCAACGCCTCCGCCGTGTACCGACCCTCCACCGGCATGCCGAGGTACAGCTCGGCATGGTCGATGGCGATGAGGGCCTGCACGAGCGTGACCGGGTCGTCGGTCTGACGCGCCCCGTCGACCGCCTTCATCGCCCATGCCCGTGCCTCCTTGGGGCGCTCCTGGCCCAGCCTGATGACGGCGCTGAGGTTGTCCAGCCGCACGCGGGCCCGGTCGACCGAGCTCCCGTCGGCCTCCTCTAGGAGCCGACGCGCCCGAGCGACCACACGAAGCGCGGTGACATATGCGCCGGCCCGCACGTGCACCCTCGCCCGCAGGGCCTGCAGCTCGGCCTGCATCACGGGGTCGTGTGCGGCAAGGTCCGCGGCCTTGCGGTAGGCCGCTACCGAGGCGTCGAGCTCCCCAGACAACTGCCGGAGCTCGCCGAGCACCCCCCATGCCTCGACGAGGTCCTGCCGCGGCACGTCGAGGCGCCTGGCCGCGTCAAGGGCCAGCTCAAACTGCGCTGCCGCGTCGGCGTTCGCGTATGAGCGACGCGCGACCTCCCCCGCCATAAGTGCATAACGGTACGTGCGCTCGTCGTCGCCCGCGCGGGAGAAGTGCAACGACAGTGTCGGTGCGTCGACCTCGAGATCGGTGCTCAAGCGCTCAAGTGCCACGCCTGCGGCGCGGTGGAGCCTCGCCCTGGTGCGGTAGGCCAGTTCCTCGTAGGCGGCGTCCCGAAGTAGGGTGTTGCGGAAGCGCAGCCGGTCCCGTCCGTCAGCCTCGAGGAACTCAGAGAGCGAGGCGATGGTAGCCGGGTCGATGGCCAGACCGTCCGCGGCGAGCGTCTGATTCAGCACGCGGCGCCGGAAGCTGCGGCCCAGCACGGAGGCGTACCGCAGGATCCGTCGGGTGGTGGGGTCGAGGAGGTCGATCTGGGCCGCCATCGCTGCCTGAAGCGATCCCGGCATCTGATCCAGGGATCCCGCCGCGCGCGCGACCTTGGCGGCCTCCTCGACGAACAGCGGGTTGCCCTGGGCCCGCTCGACGATGGCCCGAACCTCGTGGGGGCGAAGCGGCGCCGCCTCCGTGGCCTCGATGACGAGCCGCTCGACGACGTCGTCGGGAAGCGGGCCGAGCGTGACGCTGACTCCGGACGAGGGCAGGAACCCGCCCTCCAGCCCCCGGCGGACCGACACCACAGCCCAGGGCCGGGCCACGGCAGCAGCCGCGATTCGCTCGAGCAGGTGTGTCGACGCCATGTCGGCCCAGTGCGCCTCCTCCGCGATGAGCACGAGGCGTCCCGGCAGCATCGTGCCGACGAGCTGCACCAGCACGTCGGCCAGCCGGTCGGGCCGGTACTGCGGATCGATCGCGTCCGCCTCGGGCGTGGCCGGCACCTCGACCTGCGCGACATCGGCGATGAGCGGTGCCATGGGCAGCAGCTCCGGTGCCGCTGCTTCCAGCGTCTCGAGCAGCTGGCGCCCCATGACGTCCGGCGTGTCGCGCACGACCCCGAGCAGCTGCCGGAGCGGGTCGCGGAAGACGCGATACGAGCTCGCCGCCCCGTAGGGCTCGGCGCGCACGGTGACCACGGTGACATCGTCGACCCCCGCCAGAGCCTCGCGGACGAGCCGCGACTTGCCCATTCCGGTCGTGCCGCTGACGGTGACGACTCCCCCCGCACCATCGACGGCGGCGATGAGGGCGTCGCGGACGATGGCCAGCTCCTCTTCGCGGCCGAGAAGCTGGAGACGACCCTGGTCACTGGCCTCTCGTGTTCCGGCCTCCTCGCCGATGTCGTACACGAGCAGCGGCACTGCTTTGCCCTTCATCGCGAAGGGACCGGCGGGCGTCGTCGCGAACAGGGTTCGAGAGTGCTCCAGCACCACGGGATGCGCGTAGAGCAGGCCCGCCGTGGCCTTCGACATGATGCGCGCCGCGGTGTTGGTGGTGTCACCCATCGCGGAGAAGGCGGCCCGGGAGGAAGCGCGCACCTCGGCAACGAACACATGCCCTCGGTTAACCCCCGCCTGGACCGGGAGCGGCAGGTCGGAGTCGACGAAGCGGCGCAGCGCACGCAGCATCCGGCCCTCGTCGTCCTCGGTGGACTGGGGCACCCCGGAAGCCAGGAAGAACGCGCTGCCGTCGCTGCCGAGGTCGGTCGCCAGGAGGGTGATGCCCTCAGCGTCGAGGCACTCCTTGGCCCGGGTCACGATCGCGTGCACGGCGTCGGCCACCGCGTCCGGGCCCTGCTCGGCCAGCATGCTGTCGGTCCCGGCGAAGCGGGCGAAGGCGATCGTGGCGAGCCGATGCTCGGGATCCGGAGGTCCGGGGTCGAGGTACTCCCCCAGTGCATGCGGGAACAGGGTCCGCATCCGCTCGTGATCGACCTCCGGGGCGGGCGGGCGGCCGTCGGCGGGATGCGCCGGAAGCCTGCGACGAAGAAGCAGTGCACCGTCCTCGCGTGGCCGGGTGGCGTTCCCCGCCAGCCTCGACGCGGTGCCCTCGGTCACGATGATTTCGCCCGCGTTGGCGGCCTTTTCCGCGTCAGCCGTCGCGGTGGCTCCGGGGCCGAGCACGACCAGTTCGCGAGTGGGCTCGCCGACGAGGAACAGATGGATGTCGCCGGAGTGAATGCCGACGGACATGCCGAACCGAAGGCGCCCGACGGACGTCGGGACAGAAGCGGCCTCGCGGAGCGCGATCCGCATCTCGACGGCCGCGTCGCAGGCGCGCTCCACGTGCCCCTCACCGCGGAAGAGGAACAGCAGCGCGTCGCCGCCGAACTTGAGCAGGTCGGCGCCGCGCTCGGCGGCGGTGTCGAGCATGCCGCCGAACACGCGGTTGAGGGTCTCGACGATCTCCTCAGCGCCGATGCGGCCCTTCTTCGACAGCCGCTCCGTCAGGGCGGTGAAGCCGGAGATGTCGGCGAAGACGAGGGTCCCGTCGATGACGCGCCACCGCGCGCCGGGCACCTCTTCGTCCCACGTCAGCGCGACCTGCGGAACGTGTCTGCGCAAATCGGTCACGCATGGAAGACTACCGAGCGCCCCGCCCCGCGCAGCGCGAAAGCAGGGTGGGCGGCCACCGCAACCGCCTCGACCGATTGGGGAAGCACGTGCGACTGACGTTCCTGGGCGTTCGGGGCTCCACGCCGTCGCCCGGCGCCGAGTACGTGCGCTACGGCGGGCACACGTCGTGCGTCGTGGTGGCCCACGGGCAGGATGCGCTGCCAACCCTCGCCCTCGATGCCGGCACGGGCCTGCGCTCGCTCACCGGCCTCCTCGGCGGGGCGTCGTTCAATGGATCGCTCCTGCTGAGCCACCTGCACTGGGACCATGTTCAAGGAGTGCCGTTCTTCGGCGCGGGTGATCGCGACGACGCCCGCGTCGACGTCTTCCTGCCCGCCCAGGACGGCAAGAAGGGCTACGACCTCATGGCGCAGTTCCTGTCGCCACCCGCGTTCCCCATCACCCCCGACGGGCTCAGGGGCGACTGGACCTTCGACGCCATCGACCCAGGGGTGTTCGAGGCCGACGAGTTCAGCGTCACCGCGTTCGAGGTCGAGCACAAGGGCGGTCGCACCTACGGCTATCGCGTCGAGACGGCCGCCGGCTCGATCGCCTACGTCCCCGACCACGCGCCGGCCGCGGGCGTGAGCGACGAGGCCCTAGCCGCCATGAGCGGGGTCGACCTGCTCATCCACGACGCCCAGTTCGTCGAGACCGAGCGGGTCATCTGCGATGCCTACGGCCACGCCACGATCGCGGACGCCGTCGACCTCGCCGAGCGCGTCGGCGCCGGCACCCTCGTGCTGTTCCACCACGGGCCCTATCGCAACGACGCGGCCCTCGACGGTATCTGCGACGGCATCCCCAGCGGCGTGCCGCTCATCGTGGCGCGTGAGGGAATGGTCCTCGACCTGACCGGATAGTCGGCGGTCATCGCGCAGCGACCGCATGGCTCAGCCGAAAGGATCAGCCGCAACTGAACAAACCGGGCGGTGGGGCGGTGGTCGTTCGGGTGACGGGTAACAGGTCGAGGTCCCCCCGCTTGTCCGGGCACTTTGATGGGAGGCGACGATGTTCGCTTGAAGGAGTCCGTATTCCTTCGTCGTATCCGCAGGAGGTCCGGGACGGGCCGTTGGACTGACTGGGCAGCGGGACAAGCCGGTCGCGCAGGTCGCGAAGGACCCACGTCCCGTTCATCTGGTTGACAGCTCCTTCGTGCAGCTCACGGTCCACGCAGCGGCGTCGACGCTGAACGGAGCTTGCGGCATAGCCGCAAAGCAATGCAGCCGCAGTCGCTCGCGATCCTCGGGTGCCAGAGAAGCCACATACTCGCCGGCCGGACCGGCACCCAAGGTGAACGGCCTCCACCAGTCGTCGAAGGTCGCGCACTGGATCGACACCCGCAAGACGGTAGACCGCAAGGCGGGCATACCTGCCGCCCTGAACAACGATTCAAGATGTCCCTGACGGACCCCCGGAAGCCCCGACTCGTCCCGAACTGCGGGGTCCAAGTCCCGGGCCGCGCGCCAGAACGCGGCCAGTGGGCCCGCCTCGCCTGCGTGGTCCCAGACTGACGCGGCGACGATGCCGCGCGGACGTGTCACTCGAGCCATCTCTCGCAACCCCATAACCGGATCGCTCATGAAGTGCACGACTAGCTGGGCCAGAGTCCGGTCGAACTGCTCGTCGGCGAACGGGATGGCCTCCGCCGAACCCCGCAGCACGCTCCAATCGGGGTGAGACGTCCGTAGAGAACTCACGAACGCGCTGGAAGGGTCCAGGGCGGCGACACTGGCGACACCGAGGCGCTCGATGAGCGGGACAGTGAGTGCTCCAGCACCGCAACCGACATCAAGTGCCGTCTGGCCTTCTTCGATGCCAACGAACGCAATGAATTCTTGGGCCAGTGGGCCCGAGAACCTGCCCATGAACTGCCCGTACGCTTCGGTTGAGATCTCGAATCCCACGCTCGCCCAGCGTACGCGCCACGCTCATCTGCAGCAATGCCGTGCTGCGAGCCGACGGGAGAAGCGGCGTCGGCACGCCCTCGGCGCTGACGACTCCTGAGCAGGCGGGATTGCCTGTAGCCTTGCTTGTCACTCGAGGATCTCTGCGGAATCTGGAATTGGACCAACATCCAAGACCGAGGTAGGAGGGGACCGTGCAAGACGAGGACGTAGCGAGTCGGGATGCTTCTTCGGATGAACTGGCCTCTGAGGTGTGGGAAGACGAATCGCCAAATGCCCAATCGTCGGCCACAGCGGATTCGGACCTTCTCGGGTCCGCGGGCGTAGCGACGCCCTCGCTCGATGCTCCTGTCGGCATCGACGGAACCGGCTCCCGGACTGAGTCCGACAGCCTCGGGGAGATCCAAGTCCCCGCCGACCGCTACTGGGGTGCCCAGACCCAGCGCAGCTTGAAGCATTTCAGCATCGGCGCCGACCGGATGCCCGTGGAGGTGTTTCGCGCCTACGGACATGTGAAGAGGGCCGCGGCTCTTGCGAATGTCGAGGCCGGCGTCCTTCCCGCTTGGAAGGGGGCGATCATCGTCAGGGTCTGTGACGAGATCCTGTCCGGATCCCTGGACAACCACTTCCCGCTCAGCGTCTTCCAGAGCGGATCGGGAACGCACACCAACGCCAATGTCAACGAGGTGATCGCGAATCGCGGTAACCAGTTGGCGGGTCACGAGCCCGGAACCGGCGGTCCGCTACACCCCAATGACGACGTCAATATGAGCCAGTCCAGCAATGACACGTTCCCCACGGCGATGCACGTCGCCGCCTACGATGCCGTCACCCGCACGACCCTTCCCGAGTTGCGTTCGCTGAAGGAGTCGATCTCAGTCAAGGCCGTCGCGTGGGCAGATGTCATGAAAGTGGGCCGCACCCACCTCATGGACGCGACCACGTTGACCGTCGGCCAGGAGTGGTCCGGCTACGCGGCAGCTCTAGGCGATGTTGCCGATGACATTGATCGGGCAAGCGCCGGCCTACTGGCCGTCGCACTCGGAGGCACGGCCGTGGGCACGGGCCTCAACACGCCGCCCGAATTCACTCCTCGCGCCACCCAAATGCTGACCGAGTCCACCGGACATGCCTTCCACCCGGCGAACCATCCCTTCGCAGCGCAGGCGACGCTCGATCCCATTGTCCGAGCCCATGCCGCCCTGAAATCGGCGGCCGTCACCCTATACAAAATCGCCAACGACCTGCGTTGGCTTGCCTCGGGACCAAGGAGCGGACTGCAGGAACTTCGCATCCCAGCCAACGAGCCCGGGTCCAGCATCATGCCCGGCAAGGTCAACCCCTCCCAGGCCGAGGCGACGTTGATGGCCTGCATCCAGGTCGTCGGCCTCGACACCGCGGTGACGATGGCAGGGGCGGAAGGCAACTTCGAACTGAATGCCTTCCGGCCAATCGTCATCAACGACTACCTGACATCGGCCGCACTCCTCGCAGACGCGGTCCGTAACCTGAACGACTTCCTGATCCGGGGCACGGAATTGAACCTTCCCCAGATCGCATCCAACCTTGACAGGTCCGTCATGGTGATCACAGCCCTGTCCCCCATCATCGGCTACGAGCGCTCCGCTGCCATCGCTATGCACGCGATGGAGCACGACCTGCCCGCACGGGAGGCTGCTCTCCTGCTCGGTGTGGACGCGGCCACCTACGACTCGGTGCTTCCGCCCAGTTCGCAGCGCGCTATCTGACAGGGGTGGGCCATCCGCACAACTTCGGCGGGCCGCGACGAATCTCAGGGCAGCTGAACGGGGCGCGCAGGCACGTCCGTCTGATGCAATCGGCCACACGGGGGACGCCGAACTCCTGCTCGTGAGCGTGCTGCGAATGAAGGACTCTTGACTGGCGCCTGGGCAGCGTCCCGCTGCAAATGGCCGCGACGTGCGACCGGCTCGGTCACGGGTGGACGGTATTCGCGGATCACAGTCCGCGCCACACCGTGGCCCGGGGCTTGTCGCGCGAGCGACTGCAGGCGCAACGTGACCTTGTCGCCGGCATCAACCTCGAATCGGCGCAGTTCCACTATCTGCCCGGCATCGAGGTACATCGACGCGGATGGAAGCCTCGAAGGATGACGCCCTGCTTGAGCGTTTGGACCTCGTCGTGGCCAGCGTCTACTCGATGCAACGGATGCCGAACGAGGCGTTGACCCGCCGCATGGTCGTGGCTATCGCGAAGCCGCACGTCGACATCCTGGCTACTGCACCGGTCGGATGGTGGCGGGACGCAAGGTGAGGCCGGAGTCGGACTTCGACGTCGACGTCGACATGGTCATCGAGGCATGCCGCATGTTCGACGTGGGGCGGGTCGGGCTCGAACCGACGACGACCAGATTATGAGTCCTTTTCTGGTGAAGAAACATGTTGCGCTGCAACAACTTACGGCGATAATGTCATCATCGTGCCATTGGCGTGCCACTTGTTGAGCCCAAGTGGGACGACGAGAGGACAGGTTTGACACAGTACGAATAGGGGGGATGACGTGGTCGTGAAGGCGTCGCGCAAGAGCACGTTCGGCAACGTTCGGCAGCTGCCGTCCGGGCGGTATCAGGTGCGCTACACGGGCAGTGACGGCCTGCAGCACACTGCGCCGCGCACGTACGGGACCAAGGCCGATGCCAACGCCTACCTCGCCACGGTCCAGTCCGACCTCGTCCGCGAGACCTGGAAGGCGCCGAGGCACGCCCGGATCACGCTCGGGGAGTTCGGTCGGACCTGGATCGACCAGCGGCCGATCAAAGCCTCGACGCGCGAGCGCTACCGCTCGGCCTGGAACCTTCACATCGATCCACGGATCGGCACCTACCAGATCGGCGACGTGTTCCCCGCGGTCGTGCGTGAGTGGTACGCGGAGCTCGGCGAGCACCTGCGGACGTCACTGGCGGGGCGGGGCCGGGGATCTCAGACCGTCGACCAGGCCGGATCGGCGACTCTGGCCCAGCGTACCGGCTTCTCAAGGCGGTCATGAACACCGCGCTCGAGGACGAGCTCATCCCCGGCAACCCCTGCCGCATCAAGGGGGCGAGCACCTACCGGCACTCAGAGCGGCCCACCCTGGGGATCGACGAGATCGAGGAGCTCGCCCAGAAGGTGCCCGACCGCTACAAGGCGACGGTCTACCTGCTGGCCTGGCTGGTCCTGCCCGGGAGGCCCGAGTTACGGCGCAAGGACGTGGACCTCAAGCATTCTCAGATCCGCGTCCAGCGCGCGGTCTACCCGATTCACGGCGAGTACCTGGTGCAGACGCCCAAGTCGAACGCGGGAGTGCGCACCATCGTGCTGCCGGCGCTTTCGTCACGCGGTGCCCTGCGCGAGCCATGAGGGACTACTCCCCATCGGTCCCGAAGGAAGGCCTGGTCTTCCCCACCCGGGCCGGCGGGTGCGCTTACAAACTGGCATCCAGCTGGCCATCACGAGGACATTGCTCAGCGGTTACGAGAGCGTGCGCGTCCACGACTCTGCGTCACCAGGTCGCTTCGCTGGCCGCGACGAACGGTGCGACCTCACCGGGACCTCCAACGCCGGATGGGTCACTCGACGGTCAACGCGGCGATGGCCCATGCGCACGCTCCCGTGACAACGGCCGCATCGCCGCAGCGGATGAACGCCCAGCGCTGAAGCGTCAGCGACATGAGCAGCCACAGGAGGTCGAGTCGCCTGAGCGGTGCCAACCACCGAGGGGCTGCTACTTGTTTCAGCAACACTAGCGACAACAGTTACGGAACGGACCTCGACCAGCGAACGTCTGGGCGAAGTACTCCTGCACACCCGCTTGGCGGATCACGCGCGCCAGCGTTGATGCCTGAGGACCGTCGAGGGTCCTCAGCCACTGAGCAAGCTCGGCGTTATGCGGATAGCGGTCCCACATCTTGACGGCCAGGACGTACGAAGCAGCGACATTCTCGAACTCGCCCAGGTGACCAGCGGTAGCCAGCGATCGCAGCACTGTGAGTATCCAGTCGAGGTGTCGATTGGCGAAGTCGAAG
>JADKGE010000007.1 GCA_016717115.1 Actinomycetota bacterium | reverse complement strand
CCAGGCCTGCGGACTGAGACGGTGCCGGTGAGTGCCATGGTTACACGGTACTATAGGAATATTCCTATAGTATTGGTTTATCGAGATATTCCGATACCAATGACCCATCGGAATATCTCGATAACAGATCAGCGAAAGCGGCGGTGGAGTCACCGACGGACCGCCGGTACGGCGCATCCAGCGAGGTACGCCTCGATGTCCGTGCGGCGGAGCCGGACGAGCCTCCCGACCTTCAGGAAGGAATACCGCTCGGATCAGTCGGCGGACGAAGTGCTCGGTGATGTTCAGGTAGTCGGCGGCCTGTTCGACCGTCAGCAGATCACCGGACGAGCTGACCGGCGTCGCCGAACGCCGGGTTGCGCCCTCCGGTTGGTCATCGTCAGTCCTTTCGTGTTCTGCCCTTGCTCGTCGGTGATGTGCCCGCACTTGCTCACGCGCGTGACTCCTCGGTGCCTCTCAATTGCGGTTGCCGTCCTACCTGCACAACGACGCGACCCCTCGGTGCCTCGCGCAAGTTCGCCCGTCACATCGACATCCCCATTCCGCCACTCCCGGCACTCGGGCCATAGGGTGGCTTGGGCCAACCCAGCACGTCGGCTGCAGCGCCGAATGCGGCGAGTCGAGGCGCTCGGCCCGACTGGAGAGCACCGTGCGCACGCGCTCCAGAACCTCGTCGTCGAGATCGCTCGGGTTCCACTGGAGGAGACCTCCCGCATCTCCTTGTCGGTGAGGTAGTCGCGGGCGTCGAGGACGAACAGGGTCTCGTCGCGGGCCCGCGTGGCGCTGACGTACATGCTGGCGATGTCCTTCGCCGGCCCGAGGGAAGCGACGTGGACCGAGCTCGTCTGCCCCTGCACCTTGTGGGTGGTGCCGGCGTATCCGTAGTCGAAGTGGGCCAGGAGGGTCCGCGGTTTGATCGCCCGGGTGCGTCCATCATCGAAGGTGACCGTGACGCGCTCGCGGCTGGTGCTCGTGACAGTCGCGCGTTCCCCCCGGATCAATTGCGTTCCGGGCTTCGCCGCGACTCCCGTGGGCCGGGTCACGCGCAGCACGGTGCCCACCCCGATGCGGCGCTCGCCTCTGCTGGACCGATACGTCACGACGCCGGCAGTGTCGACGTTGCCAGCGGCGATGAGGCGCTCGTGGATGCGGGCGTTGAGCTCGTCGACCTCGGCGTTCGTCACTGCGTCGCACGTCACCTGGCCCGCGCCGTGTTGATCGATCCGGGAGGCGACCGTGGCCGCGAGAACGTGGAGTTTGTGCTCACGGCTGCGGGCGACCAGGACAGCGCCGTCGGCCGTCATGTGCTCCCACGCGGACTCGACATCGCGCGAGTGCAAGGCGTCGGCGATGGTCCGGCCCAGGTCGGTGCGCTGCCGCTGATTGGTCTGCAGCCGCACGACGCGGTCCGGATGTTCCGCGCACAGGGCGTTGAACGCGGCGCCGGCGCCGACGGCGCGCAGCTGCCGGAGGTCGCCCATCAGGACGAGCCGCTTGCCGGTCTGCGCGCACCCGTGGCCCCTGGTCGATGGTGGCGAGCCGTCGGCCATGCTCGCCTCGTCGATGACGATGATGTGCGCCGCGATTGGGCGCTTGTCCCAGATGGCGTGCCGAAGCGCGGTGAGATTCATCCACCGGGCGCCCGAGGCATCGCCGGCCGTCGAGGCAGCGATCGTGGCCGTGGACGCCACGAGCAGGCCGTAACGGTGGTTCTTGTTCGCCTCGTTGACGGCGGCCAGGACCGTGGTCTTCCCGGACCCGCCGACGCCCGAGACGAGGGTGACGGGGCAGGTGCCGTCGACCATCGCCTGGACCGCCGCGCACTGCTCCTCGCGCAGCGACCAACCGTTGGCGGCCTCGAGTCGGTTGACCGCTACAGCGCCCGTGCGCCAGGTCGAGGCCGGCGGCCGGGCCCGCCGGCGGCCAGTGGCCGCAGCAGACGCTGCTCGGCGCGCAGGGCCAGCGTCGAGATCCACTTCTGTCCGCCCGTGCGCATTCCGAGATCGCGCGACGCGTGCCCACGGGTGAAGCCTGTCTCGAGGGTGATCCTAGCCGCTCCCGCTCGGCAGGCGGCAGCAGAACGCCGGTCAGGTCGACCACGGCGTTGATCTGTGCGCGACTCGTCGTCGACTCGTGCTCGCACGTGACGCGGGCAACCCAGCCGACCCAATCCTCGTCGCTCCACCAGGGCGGCGGGAGCGGAGCGCTGACGATCCGCGTCCGCCAGCGGCCAGATCCAGTCCCTGGTCTGGCGGCCTGGTGCAGCGCGGTGGCGCGCAACTGTCCCCACGACGGCTGCTCGTCCGCCTTGGCGGAGGTCGCCCGGCCCTTGGCCGCGCGGGACACCCGACCCCGACCGCGCTGGTCCCGGGCAGCAGAGTCGTCGGTGACGCTCTCTTCCGCGAGCACGGCCTGCCGGCCGCGGGAGAACAGGTCTATCGTCTCCGAGCTGAATCCCCCGACCTCCCATTGGCGGGTCGTGACGTTCAACCACGTGTCCGTGAATAGCCCGCGTGCCCTCGCCTCCTCGATGACGAATGCCTGGCCCCAGGCGGCGAACCGCGAGGAGTTGAGGATCAGCTCGCGACCGCCGTCGGCCATCGTTCGTACGACGCCGTCTCGGCCCACCAGGACGTTGGGTAGGGTGCAGTGCACGTGCAGGTGGGGGTCGCCGGCGCGCGAAGATATCTCGGTGGCGATGAACCCCGCCCAGCCGTCGGCCTCGAGGACCTGCACGTCCTGCCCGTCGCCCCGGTGACCGGTGGAGCAGAACCCTGCCTCGGCCATCAACTGCTCCAGCGCCCGAGCGGCGGCCGTCTCCATCACCTCGAGCCACTGGCCGCGTAGCGCCGGGTCGCCGGTCACCGCGTACAGGCTGAAGGACTTGGGCAGCGTCAGTGTCAGCTCATAGCCGGCGTTGCCAGCGGCCTCTCGCCGACTCGCTGCGGCCACCGCGGCCGCCCACACACGTGCCCCCAGTTCCCGGTCGCTCAGCGACAGCGCCTCCAGGTGCTCGAGGTTCAACTGGGTGACGGCGTCGCGCGGCGCACGGGTGGCGACGGGGCTCGGTCAATCGTGATCGTGCCACCCTCCCGAGCCACTCGTGCAGGTCGGACTCGTCAACCGCAGCGCCGGCGCGGTCGGTAATGCGCAGCGCTCCGGAGGCGGTCAGGAACGACACCGACCGGTCCCGCTCGGCCGCCCGGGTGATGGCGCGCCACCAGTTGGCCGCGTCCCTCGACGCGAACGCCCTGCTCGCCTCCAGGCCAGCTTCGGCAAGCGCAGTTGAAATCACGTCACGGATCGGCGCGGCTGGCAACCGAGCCAGGCGCGACCGCTGCGTCTTGACCCCGCGAGTCAGGTACTGACCGGAGAACGCCAGCCCGATGTGCAGGAAGTCGACCGGCTCGGTCACCAACTCCCCCGGCTGGAACCCGACGAGCTCCGCGGTCGCACCAGCACCGACGAACCGGACCCTGCGGCAGTCCTCGGCGCCGACGCCGGCCCGATAGGCGACCTGGACGTTGGCGACGCCGGTGCTGCCCGTGACCCGGTACCAGACCTGACCCAGGCCGGCGGCGGTGTGAGCGATCGTCGTCACCTTCGCGTGCGCGGTCACGCCGACCACCGCGAATCCGGATTCCAAGCCGGATATTGATTGCGTTCTTGGTTCTTGTTCTTGGATTGGTTGTTGTCTTCTTGTTCTTTGTCCTTGGTCTTCTTGATTATTGATGTGCTTTGTCTTGTGATTTGGTCTTTGTTCTTGGTTCTTGTCTTTGATTCCTTGGCCTTGTTGATTTCCTTGTCGTTGGGTCGTCCAAGACGCCCGTCCGCGCGGATCTCCATGTCCACACCGTCCCCTCCGGGCCCCGAAGCCGTCCTCGAGTTCGCCCTGCCAATCGGTTAACGCGGTTGCCCTCTCCGTGTCCCACAACCGGGGCGCGACGGGGAGAACCGCCTCCACTACCTCCAACGACGTAGGCCCCTCGGTGCCTCGCATCTTCAGGCCACCTATGCGGCAGGCAGGACGCTGTCAGAGGGGCGCACTAGCCTCCGGGGGACGCATGGCGCGAACCGTGCGCGGGTCGACGGGGAGCGCACGATGCGTCGGAAGAGCAGCAGTCATTCACCGGTCGAGGACTTGTTCTCGACTCCTTCGTCCCCTCTGCTCCCGCTCCGATTGCAGGGCATGGCATGGCCGGAGGCGGGTCGATTCCCCGTGAACCACGCGGGCACCGGGTTGCCGACCACGTCTGGGCCGACCTCCAGCAGGGGCACTCCGCGGTGGTCGTGACGGGCTTCGCTTCCATCGGGCAAGTGGTCGAATCGCCGCGCTCGCGCGCCGCACGGCCTGGCCGACCAGGGTGCTTCTGGGCACGGAACTGTTCGCCACCACGCGGGTCAGCTTCGGTTCACCCGCGGCGGCGTTCACCCAGCAGGTGCGCGACTACTGGACCGAGAGCGTGGGGTTTCTCTGCGGCTGTCCGCGAAGATCGTCCAAGCCATTCAGGCCGTCGAAGCGGGGGCTTTCGAGGTGCGGTTCGTGCCCGGCGATACCCGCCTGCACGCGAAGATCTACGCCTCGGATCAGGCGGTGACGATCGGGTCAAGCAACTTCACGAACAACGGGCTGCGAGCCCAGTTCGAGGCGAACTCACGGTTCACCCGCGAGGCCGAACCCCTACCGGTACGAGGCTGTCCAGATCGCCGAGAACTACTGGGCGGTGGGTGAGGACTGGAGCGCCAGTTCCTGTCGACTTGCTCAATCAACTGCTGCAGTTCCGTCCCGTGGCAGGAGGCCCTGGCCAAGGCCTGCGCCGAGCTGCTCGAGGGCCAGTGGGCGCAGAAGTACCTCCCCCGGATCAGCCGCGCGGACGCATTTGGAACTCCCAGGTCGCGGGCATCGCCGAAGCACTGTGGGTAGTCGAGAACGTCGGCAGCGTCCTGGTCGCCGATGCGACGGGCAGCGGCAAGACCCGCATGGGCGCCCACCTGACCCGAGCCGTGCGCGACCGACTGTGGGCCACCGGCCGCGTCCACAGCGACCTGAGCGTCCTCGTCTGCCCACCCGCGGTGCAGGACCAGTGGCGGCGTGAGGCGCTGACCTGTGGGCTGAGGTCAGCCGCTACCCGCGGCAGTCGGCCCATCCTTACCCGACGGGAGAGACGCCGGAAGACGAGGCGATCGCGGCACAGATCCGCACGATCGCCAGCGAGCTGCTCGGCATTCGGCAGCTAGGCCGGCAACTGGCTGTTCCCCCGGCGCTGCGCCGCGATTACACCGATGAGCGGTGGCTGAACGTTCGCCTGAGCAGCGCCAAGGGCCTGGCCGGGCACCACGTCCTCTCGGCAATGCGGTCCTCCAAGGCAGCCCTCCTCGAGCACCTGGTCGGGACCGAGGAGGCCGCCCGGCAACTCGGCCTCGGCCAGCCCAAGGCCGGCGTCACGGGAGACGCCATCGCCCGCATGCAGGACCTGGCGGACGCCGGCCCACCGGCTGTCCTGCTCCAGTGCGAGGTCCCCGACTGGCTCCTCGACCCCGAGGCATGGAAACTTGCCTGCTACGAGGAGAAGGCTCGCTACCGGGCGATTCTCGACCTCATGGGCAGGCTGTCGACCGCCCGCGAGCAGACCAAGGCAGCACTCATCTCACGGTTGGCGGCGGACCATGAGCGCATCATCGCCTTCGACCGGCACCCCATCACGCTGGCCGCCATCGGACCCCTGATCGAAGTCGACACGGTTCCTGTCCTGTTGGCCACCGGCTCACATGTGCAGGGCAAGAAGAAGGTGAAGAAGGCCCTCGCTGCGGGATCCACCGAGCGGGGGATCGCCGTCTCGGACGCCACGAACGAGGGCCTGAACCTGCAGGGTGCTGACGTCGTCATCCACCTCGACCTGCCGACCACGCTCCGCGTCGCGGAGCAGCGCGTCGGCCGCGTCGACCGCATGGACAGCCCCTACGACGAGATCCACAGCTGGTGGCCCGACGACGGCCCAGCGTTCGCGACCCGAGCCAACGAGAGGCTCGCCGAACGCAACGCCGAGAGCGCGGCCCTTCTGGGATCGAACCTCGTCGTGCCCGACGAGGTCCAACGCCGGGACGACCCGATCGACGTCCATGAACTCGCCGAGGAGGCCACCGCACCGAGGGACGAGTCCTGGGATGGCATCCGCGACGCCCTCGAGCCCGTTCGCCACCTCGTCCACGGCCAAACGCGCCTCGTCCCCCGAGACGTCTACGAGGAGATCAAGGCCCGGCCGGGTCGCGTGATAGCCCGCGTCAGCCCCGTCACCTCACCCGAGCCGTGGGCCTTCTTCGCCATCCGCGGACACAAGCACGGTGCTCCCCGCTGGCTCCTCCTCGAAGGCGCCCGCTCTGTCCCCGTGACGGATCTCGCCGACATCGCCGATCGACTTCGGGACCACTTGAATCCCGACCCTCCATCGCGAGGGTTCGACGTCACCGCGAAACGTGGCTGGCCACATTCCTCACCGCCGCCACCACGGCCGAGATCCACCTCCTTCCCCGGCGACTGCAGCGGGCGCTCATCCAGATGTCGCAGTTCTGCGGGCGTTGGTCGGCGGAGGCCGCTCGATCTGACGACATCGACACCGCGGCCCGCTGGACACATATCCAGCAGTTGACCCACCCGGCCATGGCGGAGCAGCCCGTCGACCTGCACCAGCTCGCGGAGTCCTGGCTCGAACTCGTACAGCCGCTCCGCGTCGAGGCGCGAGCCAACCGGCGCCGGTCATCCCGGTACGCCTCCTGAAGGACATCGGCCCTGCTCTAAAACGCGCCTCTATCTCTCGGCCGTGGAGACGCGACTCGCTGCCTGGCCGTGGTCGAGCTGATCGAGGACGCGTCACCGCCATTCTGGGCGTACCCGGAACAATGGATCTGGTTGGCCGCACGGGCACCGTACGTCGAGCGCTAGTCAACGATTGGAGTTGGAGGCAGCGGCATAGGCGGTACGAGACCACTCCTTGAGCCGGGCTCGGTCACTATGCACACATCAGCACTCCAGCGAAGTGGCCCAGCGACTCGGCCGAGCCAGCGCGCCCGAGACCCTACGCGCACGACCACGGCGGCCGGAAGGCGGTTACTCATTCTCGGATTCCTGGGTCTTGGCGCGCTTCCTTAGCATACAGACGGCAGTCAGCCTTCGTCCACCCGCGTTTGTCCTACTGGCGGCCACGAAAGCTCGCATTCCGCGCCTGCACCAACCGAGCCTACTGGATCCCCAGCGAAGATGATCCAACTCCTCAAGCGGACATACCTGACCTGCGTTGCTCCACAGGCAGAGTTCGGCGATTTCCCGCATACCTTCCGAGAGACGGCGGAATAGGTTGTCCGGTGGGACCCGCTCAAGTGTTCGCCGAATGTCCCCAAGACCAACCAAATAGTCGGGGATTGCAGGCCTACTGATCGGATCGAGTGGCATCAGGACTTGCTGCTTGTGCTGGACAATCGTCGGATGCTGCACAGGCGTCCCGCCATCACAGAGGGGGACCCGCGAACTTGAGCGACAGTACGTATGGACCGACTGACATGTGGTCGTATGAGTCGTACATAGCGAAGGCGCAGGACTACTTCACGCGCGCGAGACAGCAACCGTTGGCTGACTCCGAAGAGTCGATTCTCTGGTCCCTCTTGGCACTTGAGTTCCCTACTCAGGTCATCCTTGGCCAAGATTCATCCCGGCCTGGTGGCGGCGATGGATGGTGACTCGCTGCTACAGGCACACGGAATCGCAACAACCGGAGCCGCGAAGACGCTCCCGATGCATTCGCTCCTCGCCAGAGTGGTGCTCGTCGTTGATGAATTCGACGCATCAACAAGGGACGATGCCAGATTCCTTCTCGACCTGCGGAACGCGGAGTTGCATACCGCCTTGAGCCCTGGCGAACTTGTCTCAGGAGCACTGGCTCCCCCGACCCGTCCGTGTCGTTGACTGCCTGTGTCAGAACCTTGGACTAACCACCGCGGATCTGATTGGTGACGACGTCGAACGTGAGGGACGAGCACTCTCGCAAGAGGCCAATCGGCGGGTGCAAGGCGCGAGTCTCGGAGCGCATTACACAAGCCCCAGCCGGCTACGCCGCGCTCACAGACGAAGAGGCCGCATCGCGGAGGCTGCCGTTGGCCCTGATTTCGGGGCCCTGATCCGACTCTAGACAGATCGTCGCGTGCCCGGCTTGCGGATCGCTGGGCATCGTCCGGACCGCTCAAATTCGACTCCTCAATGAACGAGTCGAAGGAGACGATCTGCTCAGCGACGCAGTCTTCGTTGCCGAAGGATTCGAGTGCCCCGTCTGTGGTCTCTCGTTTTGAGAACGCTGCCGAACTTGCAGCGGGCGGAATCCGACAGCGCTTCGTCGTAACGGAGTCGATCCCGTTCGAGGACAGGCTCGCGGAGGCGAACCAGATTGGGAGTACGGGCAACGACTGACATCCAATGGCAATGCCGGCACGCCAAGGGTCAACTCTTTCTCGCCTCTCAGTACCCTGATCGCACGTCGCGGGACAAGGTGTCGGCGATGACCTGAAACTCGTTCAGTGCGGCCTGCAGTTCCTCGACAATCTCCGCGGCGATGACCTCCGGGGCCGGGAGGTTCTCGGCGTCCTCGAGGGAGTCGTCCTTGAGCCAGATGATGTCGAGGTTCGCCTTGTCGCGGGCCACGGCTCGTCGTACGCGAACGAGTGGAAGCGCTCGGACTCGACCCGCTGGTCCCGATGTCCGGGCCGGTAGGCGTGGAAGTCCTGCAGATGCTCGCGGCGCAGTGGGTTCTGGGCTTCATTGTGAAGTGCTCGTTCGTGCGGAAGTCGTACACCCACAGGTGCTCGGTCCACGGCGTCTCCGCGGCCGGTTTCTTGTCGAAGAACAGCACGTTGGCCTTCACTCCACCGGCGAAGAGTCCCGGTTGGCAGCCGCAGCAGGGTGTGGACGTCGAACTCCTTCAGGAGCCTGCGCCGAAGGGTCTCGCCCGCTCCTCCCTCGAAGAGGACGTTGTCGGGCAGGACGACGGCCGCCCGGCCGTTCATGTCGAGAATGGTCTTGATGTGCTGGACGAAGTTGAGCTGCTTGTTCGACGTCGTGACCCAGAAGTCGTCGCGGACAATCTCCAGGTTGCTGCTGGTCTCCCGCCCGTCGGCCCCGATCATCTTGACGCTGGACTTGGTGCCGAACGGCGGGTTGGCGAGCACCACGGAGTAGCGGCTGCCGGGGTCGGCGGTGAGGGCGTCCTTCACTTCAATCAGGCTCTCCCCGTCCGGGGTGCCGATGCCGTGCAACAACATGTTCATCGAGGCAAGCCGCGCGGTGCCGTCGACCACTTCGATGCCGTGGACGAAAGCGTCCCGCAGGTGCACGGGCCTGATCGGGGTCAGGCTGCTTGCCGCCTGGCTGGCGTACTCGTAGGCCACGAGCAGGAAGCCGCCCGTGCCGCACGCGGGGTCGCAGACTGGAGTCCTTCACGGTGGGCTGGACGACGTCGACCATCGCGTGGATCAGGGCGCGGGCGTGAAGTACCGCCCGGCCCCGGACTTGATGTCCTCCGCGCCTTCTGGAGCGGCTCTTCGTAAGCGTCGCCTTTGAGGTCGACGCCGGATGCGGACCAGTTCTCTTTGTCGATCAGGTCGACGATGAGGCGCTGAGCTTGGCCGGGTCTTGATCTTGTTCTGGGCCTGCGGAAGATGACCCCGAGGGTGCCCTTCTGCCGGCCCAGAGTCTCCAGGATGTGCCGGTAGGTGATCTCCAGCTCGTCCCCGTCGGCGTCCAGCCGCTGCCACGAGCAGTCCGCAGGGACGATTTGCTCCGCGTTGAGAGGCCGCGTCTCCCGCTCATGCGCCATCTTAAGGAACAGCAGGTAGGTCAACTGCTCCGTGTAGTCGATCGTCGAGACACCGTCATCGCGCAGCACATTGCAGTACGACCACAGTTTCTCGACAAGGCGGCGTGACTCAGACAAGGGAGGACTCCTTCAGGAGTTGACCGGCGAAGGCAGCTGAAAACAACGACCGCCTCAGCGCTTGTGACTGAGATTCCACTCGATGAAGATCCTCGAGGAGGGCGTCAAGGTAGGCGCGCATGGTGGTTGCACGGTCGACCAATGCTCGCTGCACATCCCGGTTGGGCATAGGGACCTCCAGCGCCTCGGGCGCTCTTGAGGCAGGTGCTTGATCGTGGTCCCCGTCAAGAGCGGCTCCAAAGCGCCCCGCCGCGCAAGGGCTTCTATGACCAGTTGAAGGTAATGAACGCTGACCCCATCGTTGGCCCGCACCCGGTGCAGTGCCTTCTGAAAGGCCACCGGGCGAGCGGGGGCAGCCTCAACGACGGCACACCGACCCGGCTCGCCTCCCTCGCAGACGAGGAGGTCCCCACCTCTACGACCAGATCGGCTACCTCGGAAGCGGACAATGGAACTTCGAGGACGTCGACGAAGTCGATGGAACGCCACTGCACATTGTGGTTTCTCAGGTAGGGAGTAGACACTCCCGTGTTCCTCTTCGCGTCGAGCATCTTCCCGAGCCGAGTTGTAGCCACATCACCAAAGGGTCTGCTGGTGCCGACCTCAGCGGCCTCGTCGAGGGCCCAGGAGAGAAAGGACGTCCATGCCGATGCGGCCAGTGCATGGGCACGAGCGATAGCCGCTTCGGCATGTTCCTGCCGGCTGAGATAGTCGTCCAGGAGGGCAACGATCCGACGCTGCTCCTCAAGGGTGGCAGTGGGATCTCCAATCGTCTGAGGCGTTCCTGCGGTAGGTGGGCGATGGTCACCCCTGTGAAGTGCTCATCAAGCCGGCGGGTCGCCGCCAGCCATTCCATGACGTAGCGGAGGAACCCGACGTCAATGGCAGCGCCCGCCCGGATTCTGTGGAGCGACTTCTGGAAGACCATCGGCTCCGGTGAAGTCCATGTCGCGCAGCGCCCGGGTTCGCCCTCGCAGAGAACGAGATCACCTTTGCTGGACTGAGAACTTCCTGATGTCGGATTCGTCGAGGCGCAGTGTCTTGAGATCCGTGAGGTCGAATTTCCCCACCGGACATTGACATTGCGGAGGTACGTGACCTCGCGCCCCCTCGGTCTGCCGCGCGGAGTCCAGCATTTTCCCCAACTGCGTGTCGGCGACTTCGCCGAGCGCAACGATCGACCACTCAGGGGGCACAGTTCTCATGCTGTAAGGCCCTCAGCGAGCCCCTGCAGGAGGGGCGCGACTTGTGGCCCAAGGTCGCGGATGGCCCCGTCGGTGCCGCCGCGTTCCGTGAAGGGTGGGAGTTCGAGGGCGGTGGTGTGGAAGTCGCCGGACTGGATGACGGTGTCCTTGATGTTTCGAGCCACCACATCTCGGTGTCAGTGAACTCGGTGCCTGCTTGGGCTTGCTGGGCGAGCCAGGTAGCCCAGCGCTCCTCGATGGTGGAGGCGTAGGGGACGAGCTCGTTGTCGTAGCCGAGGGCGAACCGGATGAGGGCCACGAGGTCGGTCGCTGTGTGGCGGTTGGAGTGGTGAACCCTGTCGGTGTCGACGGCCTCGTAGGCAGCCCAGAGAGTGTCGACGGTCCAGTTGTGGGGCGGGCGGCTGATCCGGTCGGCCAGCTCCCTGAGCTCGGCGTATGCGACCCTGGGGGTCTTGGGCTGGCTAGCAACGAGCTGGATGGCGGCGATCTCGTCCTTGTGGCTGTCGAGGTACTCGCGCCAGGAGGTGACGATGGCGCTGGCCTTGTCCTTGTCCACGTGGCCCGAGGCGTTGAGCAGCACGTCGACGGAGGTCTCGTCGATCATGAGGTCGTGGGCCGCCCGCAGCCCGAGGAGCCGCTGCCGCAGGGGGGCGTTGCCGGCGAGAGGCTCGATCACCGTGCCGACGAGGGCGCGCATGGCGGCTTGCTCGTCTGGGTGGCCGTCCTTGATGGGCGCGTGGGCGAGGGTGGCGGCTATGACGTCGGGGTCGGCCACGCTGATCAGCCCCGCGAGGATGCTGGACAGGGGTTGGCCGGCGACCGCATCGACCTCGGCGCGCTCCGCGGAGGTCATCTGCCGCTCCAGGCGCGCGAGCCGGGAGGCGAGGGTGGTGGTCTCGTCCGGGGTGATGGTGAAGGTGGTGGCCTTGTCGAGGAGCTGCTTGAGCGTGATGGTCCGGTCGCGCTGCAGGGGCGCGGCGTCGACGAAGTCGTGTTCGGTGACCCCGACGGCGTCGATGATGACGAACCGGTCCTTGGTGCCGGCGTCGGGGGTGAGGGCCTGGAAGGTGGCGGGGTCGATGGTGCGGGCTCCGCGGCCCTTCATCTGCTCGAAGTAGGAGGCGGAGCGGACGTCGCGCATGAACATGACGCACTCGATGGGCTTGACGTCGGTGCCGGTGGCGATCATGTCGACGGTGACCGCGATCCGCAGGGTCGGCGAGTTGCGGAAGGCCTGCAGCTGGCCCTTGGGGTCTCGGGCGTTGTAGGTGATCTTGGCGGCGAAGTCGTTGCCTTTGCCGAAGACCTGGCGCACCTGGGCGACGATCTCCTCGGCGTGGTTGTCGTCCTTGGCGAAGATCAGCGTCTTGGGGACGACGGAGCGGCCGGGGAAGATCTCGGTGAACAGCCGATCGCGGAAGACGGTCAGGATGGTGCGGATCTGGTCCTGCTCATCACCTTGCGGTCGAGTTCGGTCGCGCCGTGCAGGACGTCCTCGTCGACGGCCTCGTACCGCTGCCTGCGGGTCCGCTTGTCCATGACGGGAACGACAGTGCCTGCTTCGATGGTCGAGCCAGACGCCGTGATCTGGGTGGAGATGCGGTAAACGTCGAAGTCGACGTTCACCCCGTCCGCGACGGACTGGGGGTAGGTGTACTCGGCGACGAGGTTCTGGTTGAAGAATCCGAACGTTTGCTTCATCGGCGTCGCCGTAAGCCCGATGACGTGGGCATCGAAGTATTCGACCACACCCCGCCACAGCCCATAGATGCCGCGGGGGCTTCATCGACGATAACCACATCGAACGCCTCTGGAGGCAGTTGCGCGTTGTATTGGACCTCGACGGGGCGTCGGGTGTGTAGTCGTCGATGCCCGGGTCGTCACCCTCGGGGACTCCCTGGCCCTTCAGGACCGACCAGACCCGCTGGATCGTGGAGATGACGACCTTGCTCGACCCCACGACCCCGGCGCTCGTGAGCTTGTCGACGTTGTAGAGCTCGGTGAACTTTCGGCCATCGTCCGGGGAGGTCCAGTCCCGGAACTCCCGCAGGGTCTGGTCCGCGAGGTTATTGCGGTCGACCAGGAACAGGATGCGGTTGACGCCGCCGAACTTCAGCAGCCGGTAGGCCTCCGTGACCGACATCCGGGTCTTGCCCGCACCGGTGGCCATCTGCACCAGGCTGCGGGGCTTGCCCGACGCCATGGACGCCTCGATCGCCAGCACCGACCGCGCCGACGCCGGCCGCATGTCGTAACCGTCCAACGACGGCATCGCGAGGACTCGGCCCGCCAGGCCTGGCCTTCTCTGGCGTCGCGTCGGCGTCGCGCAGCACCCGGGCGAGCGACTCCGGGCGCGGGAACGCGAACAGGTGCCGCGACGCCGGGTCGGGATCGAAACCGTTCGTGAAGACGGTCTCCGAGCCGGACGCCTCGAAGCAGAACGGGGAGCCGGTCCTTCACCAGAGCCGCCCCAGACGCATCTGCGGACAGGCCCTCGGCGTACCGGTTCGTCTGCCACTGCACGCCGCTCAAGGGGGTGCCCTCGGGCTTGGCCTCGATGATGCCCACGACCCGGCGGTCGACGTACAGGATGTAGTCGGCACGGCCGGCTTCCCCGACGACCACCTCGCGGGCTGCGCACCCCTGATGGTTGACCAGGTCCACGTCCGCCTTGTCGCACACGTACCAGCCCGCCTCCGGATAACTGGCGGTCGATGAGCACGCGGGCACGCTGCTCAGGCTGACCCGTCGCTGCGGCCATCGTTCACCCCCGTCCTGCGCACATGTGACCAGAAGGCTACCGAGTGCGGCAGGTTTCGATTGAGAACGTGCCGCAGACCCCATCTCGGGGTGTAGCAAGCCGCCGCCTGTCGGCGACTCGGCCACTGTCAGCCATCGCGCCGAAGGAGAAGATTCACCACAGGACCCGGGTCTACTCGTCGCTCACTTGCGCCGCTGACTCGTTCGCGAGATCCACTTCTTGAGCCGCCCGTCTCTGGAGGTACGCCTCTTCTTGGCGTGCCAAATAGGAGTCTTCGTCCCGCACCCAAACTCTGAGCCCGTTGAAGTGCTGTGTCCAACGGCTCACGCTGCGTTCGATCTCCTTCAAGGACTTCGCAACGTCATGAACCGTCTTGACCTCGATCTGGCGCAGACCAAACAGGAAGTTCAAGTCGAGGACGTACTGAAGCGGCTCCTGCGGACGACCCTGCGCATCGTCCGAGTTGACGGTGACGCGATAGGTCATAGGTAAGCCGGCCTTGAGGCGGTCGTGTGAGACGTCAAACAAAGTCGAGACGCGCTTTCGTGGAGGCATTGCCGGGATGCCTTGAGGAACAGGACGGACTCCTTGAAGTCATAGCCGTCCCGATCGCCAATACTGCTCTCAAGCGCAGGCTCGAACTCGAAGGTCACGTTCTTGGCAAGGGTCGACCCGACGTTCTCGATCACTAAGTCGATGAAATTGCCCGGCGGTCTCAACTGGTGGTTGCACGTCACGATGTGACGTGGAGGTGGGGATGTCGGGTTCGCGTTTGACGGAGCATGACCGGGGTGTGATCGAGCGGGCGCTGGGGCAGGGGCTGTCGTGGACGCAGATCGGCGTGCTGGTGGGTAAGCACCGCACGACGGTGGCGCGGGAGGTGGCTCGCGGGGCGGGGTCGCGAGTGAATCCTCCTCCTCGACGTACGCCGCCGGGGCAAACGGTGCCGGGGGCGTAAGCCGCGTCTATCAGGCCGTGAAGGCGCACCGGCGCGCGGTGCCAGGAGGGCCCGGCGGCCCAAGCCGTTCAAGCCTCGCGGCGATCT
Organism: Actinomycetota bacterium; assembly: GCA_016717115.1. GTDB lineage: Bacteria > Actinomycetota > Actinomycetes > S36-B12 > S36-B12 > UBA10649. Next base: position 298,220 of record JADKGE010000007.1, on the reverse strand, counting down.
GGGGCGGGTGGTGTCGGGGCTGCTGGCGGCGGACTGGTCCCCTGGGCAGATCTCGGCGATGCTGCCGCGGCTCTTCCCGACCAGGAGGGTTGGCGGGTGAGCCACGAGACGATCTACCGGTCGCTGTTCGTGCAGGCCGTGGGCGAGCTGCGCCGGGAGCTGGCCACGCACCTGCGCACCAGGCGGACCAGCCGCAGCCCGCAGGGCAGCGAGGCGGCCCGCGGAACGCTGGCCGGGATGGTGTCGATACGGCACGCGGCCGGCCGAGGCCGTGGACCGTGCCGTCCCCGGGCACTGGGAGGGCGACCTGCTGATGGGCGGGATCGGCAAGGGGCAGTGATCACCCTGGTCGAGCGGTCCACCCGGTTCGTGCTGCTCGCCCCGCTCCCCGGACACGCATAAGGCGATCGACCTGCAGGAGGCCCTGACCCCGATCATCACGTCCCTGCCCGAGGCGCTGCGCCGGTCGCTGACGTGGGACCAGGGCAAGGAGATGGCTCAACACCAGCAGATCAGCATCGATGCCGGCATCGCCATCTACTTCGCCGACCCCAGCAGCCCCTGGCAGCGCGGCACGAACGAGAACACCAACGGGCTGCTGCGCCAGTACTTCCCCAAGGGCGCTGACCTTCGCCAACTCACTCAGGCCGAATGCGACACCGTCGCAGACCGCCTCAACACCCGTCCACGCCAAACCCTCAACTGGCAGACTCCAGCGCAGGCCCTCGAAGAGGCCCTACGTGCAACAGCCGCTTGAGACCGCCCCCAAACGGGACTCGGCTCGAAGTCAACGACAACGAAAGGTCGACTCTGCTCCTGCTTGCGATTGGCTTCCCGCCAATTGCGCCTCGTGCAGATGAGCCTGGGAAGCGACCCATTGCCGCTTGGCATAGATGGCGGCCATGACGGCTACCACCACTGCCGCCAGAGTCGCTTCGCCCCGCCCCCCCCCACTGAGCCCCCCCAACCATGAAAGCGTCCCCCTTGCCTCGCTCCCCCGGCGGGTCCGGCTCCCCCCCCTCCGGTGGCGCCGACTCGTCTGCCCCCATAGCCCCAGTCGCCCACGGGCACACCGTGGGTTGAGGCACGCTGGCGATATTATCGTGATCCCCTTAGCGGACGTCTTTCGGGCGCTCGTCCCAGCACCCACACTGGTCGTCGTCGCCGCCCCCCCCCCCCCCGTTTTCCGGACGCGATCTCGTGAGGGGTGCCAGATCCGTGCCACTGGAGAGGGGCGCAAGAGAGCCCATTTCCTGCGATCTAGTAGAAATGGGCTCTGCCGAAACTCGTTGCGCGGCAACGGCTTTCGGGTGGTGGGGCGGGTCGGGCTCGAACCGACGACGACCAGATTATGAGTCCGGGGCTCTAACCAGCTGAGCTACCGCCCCCAACGGGCGCTGAAGTCTATCGAGCGCCGGCTGGATGGCAGGATCCCGACATGGCCCCCTTCCGCATCGCCGTTCGCGTGAAGCCCGCTAGTTCGCGCGCGAAAGTCGGTGGGAGCTACGGCGACGACCAGCAACTGGTTGTCGCAGTGAGCGCTGCCCCGGTCGAAGGTGCTGCCAATGATGCAGTGATCAAGGCGGTGGCTGATGCCCTCGGCCTGCGTCCACGCCAAGTGTCCCTCGTCTCGGGACACACGTCTCGTTCCAAGGTGCTCGAGATCGACGTCACCGACGACGACGAGGCCGCCGCGCGGCTCACCCTCGCAGCGCTCCGCGCCTAGCCTCAACCAGACCCAGACCCGCGTCCCTGGAAACGCCGGTGGGCGCCGGACCCGAAGGTCCGACGCCCACCGTTTGGTGCTTCGAGTGCGCCTAGGAAACGCTCACCTTGGCGTACGCGGTCGTGCCGCCACCCGTCACCTTGACGGGGTAGGAGCCGGCCTTGGCTGCGAGGAACGCAGGCAGAGTGACTGCTCCGGTCTTGCTGGTCTTGACGCTACCCAGCGTGACCCACTTGCCGTTGATCTTCACCTTGACCACCATGGTGGTCTTCGCCGGCAGACCCTTGAGCTTCAGGGTCACCGCCTGACCAGCCTTGGCGGACACCACAGGTGCCTTGGCGAGGGTCGTGCCCGGCTCGCCCGACACCACCAGAACAACAGCGGTCGTACCAGCCGCCGGCGTCACACCGGGAACAACCGGTGCTGCCGGGGCCGCCGGAGCAGCCGCCGCGGGTGCTGCCGGAGCGGCCGCCGCGCTGGAACCGCCCGACGAGCTCGAGCTGCTACCACCGGTGCTACCACCCGCACTGCCACCCGCTGCCGGAGGCGTCACTGCGCCACCGCCACCGCCGCCTGCCGGCGGGTTGACGACGCCGACCAGGCTGGCCGGAGCGAAGTCACCGTTGGCGAAGCGCAGGGTCTCGATGTTACGGACGACGTCCGTACCATCAGGACCAGCAACGGTGAACTGCGGTGCCGCACCCGTCACGGTGTACGAGCCGGAGTTGCCCGAGAACACCGCCACGTCGGTACCGGCCTGGGGGCCAGCCACGATCGCGCGGGTGATCGTCACATTGCCTGCGGTGCAGGTGTTGCCGATCGTGCCGTTGCGGATCTGGGTGATCAGCGTCGCCAGGGAGGCGTTCGCCGGACCCGTCGGGCAGGTATTGGTCAGGCCGACGGTCAGTGCCGCGTCACCATCGATGAGGTCGTTACCACCGCGACCTTCGATGACGTCCGAGCCCGGACCACCGATGATGATGTTGCCGCTGGTGCCATTGGCCCCGCCAGAGATGAGCTGCGCGAGCCCACTGACCTGAGCGATACCTGCGGCATCAAGCGTGCCATCGCCACCAACCGGCGTGACGAACGAGGTGAACGAGTCACCCGAGAGGGTGTCGTCACCATTGCCGCCGGACAGACCCTCGACATCGGTGTTCGGGAACGTGTCCATGTCGGCCTGCGCGAGGTCGCCTACTGCCTGGGCCACCAGGGTGAGGTCAGCGACCTGACCTGGCTTGAGGCCGGCCGGACCCGTGAAGGCACCGGTCGTGTAGGTCTGCCAGTCGAACCCGTTGCCACCCACGGCACTGTCGGCCGTGAACGTCGTCAGGTCGCTGTCGCCGCCGCCGATGACGTCGCTTCCGCCACCACCATCGGAGAGATCGACACCCAGCCCGCCAATGAGCACGTCATTGCCCGGGGTGAGGATGTCGATGCCCAGGGGAGGAAGCGCCGAGTCGCCGGTGAAGCCATCGGGACCTGCGCCACCCTGCATCCAGTCGTCGCCCGACTGACCGCTGACGGTGGCACCGCCGACGCCACCCTGGACGAGATCGTTGCCGGCTCCGCCATCGACGATGCCGCCGTCCTGACCGAGTGAGAACGTGTCGGCACCTGTGCCACCGCCGTTGAAGTCGCCGACGCCGAGTCCGGTGTCGAAGAAGTCATCGCCGCTGCCACCGACGGCCAGATCAGCGCCGTCGCTGCCGCTGTCGACCAGCACGTCGTTGCCCGTGCCGCCCTGCAGGTTGTCCGACCCGGCCCCACCCTGGATGGTGTCGTTGCCGTCGAAGCCACGCATCGTGTCATCGCCGGTCCCGCTGGTCATCTGGTCGTTGTTCGGTGCCGTGTCGCGGCCGATGAAGACCGCCGGGCTCGTACCGTTGTAGGTGACCAGGCCGTTGGCTCCGGCCGGCGCCGTGACGGTGCCGCCGGTGACCGCTCCCGTGACCAGGTTGTTGAGGTCGACAGTCACAGCCGGAGCCGAGAACATGTCGGCCGCGAGACCGGTCGCGGGGGTGTTGCGGACGAACATGTCGGCGAGGGTGTTGTTCTCGATCTCGACGAACATGTTGGTGCCGGCCAGACGGTCGATGTAGTAGAACCGATCGCTGTTCTGCAGACGCTCAATCTGATCTCGGAAGATCTGCGTGAACGTCGATCCGAGCATCCCAGCCAGCTGACCGCGGCCCTCGGCGAGTCCACCCATCCACAGGTCGATATCGTCGATTCCGGTCGGGCTGTCGAGCAGTCCGCCCACGAGCACAGGAACGCCATTGGCGTCCTTGGTCCGCGAATATTTGCCGTTGAACGGCGGCAGGGCTGATGAGTTGTCCGTGCCGGCAAGGAACGCCGCGGCGTCCGCGCCTGCAGGGGTCAGCTGCTGCGACAGAGTGATGAGGTTGTTTGCTGCCTGCCTCTTGGCCGCAACAGTCGTGGCGGCCGTGATGGTCGGCCACTTGGCGTAGGCCGCGAGGAAGTTCACGAACGACTCCTGGTGACGCAGCGCACCGGCCGTGGCCAGGGCGTTCCACGAGTCGTACGGGAACAGTGCGGCATTGCCCGTCTGCAGCCACAGCTGGTAACGGGTGTTGTTCAACGACGGGACACCGAGATCGCGGCCGCGGGCGATGTTGATCGCGGGGAGGTCGAGCGGGGTGCCGACGAGGTTGTTGCGGAGGGCTCCGGTGACGAACTCGTCGATCTCGTTGCTGCGCTGCGTAGCCGCACCCTCAGCGATGTTCGCTGCTGCGATGAGGCCATTGGCGCCACTGGCGTTGGGGCCAGTGCCAGAGAACGCAAGCGGGTTGAGGAAGCCGTCGAACAGGCTGATCGTGCCGGCGTTCTTCCTCGGGATCGTCTCGTTGAGCATGGAGTGACCCAGACGGTAGACCGCCTGCGAGAACTCCACCGAGACATCCGGGTTGATCGACGGGTTGTACGCCGCGAAGGCGTGAATTCCCGGCTCGATCTTGCGCACGAAGGTCTCGAAGACCAGGTGCTGGTACTCGTTCTCGTTCACCATGCGGGCGGCCTGGAACAGCCGCTCGCCCAGACCCCAGCCCGCCGCCTCGAAGCCCAGACGCGTGGGATCCGCTGCCGGCAGGGCGTTGACCTTGCTGGCGATGTCGGCCACGAGCCGGTTGTGCTCGGCGTGGAACACCGTGTGGATCGTGGTCAGGCCGATGTTCTCGTTGCCTCGGCCGTCACCGGTGATGAAGTGCGCGTCAAGCAACTCGTTGTCGTACTCACCAGCACCCGGGACGTTGCCCGGAGAGGTGTCGGCGTCGGCAAGGAGCTCCGCACCCGTCTGGCCGTTGACCGGCACCGCAAAGTGCGCGATGTCGTCCAGGAAGGTGTGCCCGGTGCTCTGCGCCGTGTACGGCTGATTCTGCAGGGCGACGATCGGGTAGTTTGCCGGGAAGGTGCCGGACGTCGCGACCGGGCTGGCGAGGTTGCCCTCGATCACCGCGTTGACGCCGCCCACGACGGTGGTGGTCACCAGCTGCGGAAGGTTGTTGGGCCCACGCAGGTAGCGGCCGTACTCGTCCGTGAGGAACAGCGGCACGCTGCCGATGTCGGTGTCACGGAGCTCGATGCCCAGCACGTTGCGGGCCTGCTCCTTGACATCGCGCCACGAGCCGATGTTGCCGGCGATCGCCGGAACCGAAGGCTCGGCCGGCTGGGTCCCGGTGATCGCCGTGGCCTGGTGCGCCGTCGAGCCCAGCAGGTTGCCCGTGGCCACCGGACCGTTGACGCCCACCTGGTACTCACGGATGAGGACCTGCTTGGACGGCGTCGAGGCGTAGGTCTGATTCTGGTCGATCCAGGGGGTCGTCCGGTTCGTGCCGGCCGAGACCTGCACGTTCGACAGGCCGCGGGACATGAACATGGGACCCTGGCCGTTCAGCGGATCCTTCGGCTCAGTGGCCGAGAACTGGATGAACTCGGTGCCCGACTTGCCGACGAGGTCCAGGCCGTGGTCGAAGAACTGGCCGAAGAAGGAGAACATCGCGTTGGTCGGCGGCGCGACGCCGGCGTTGGGGGCGATGTTCAGGACCTCGACCGACCCGAAGCCGAAGCCACCGGAAAGCGGAACACGCTGACCGTTGCTGCCGGAGGCGATCGACGCGGCAACGGCGGCCGGGTTCGAGTTCTCGCCGGGTTCCGCAGCAGCGGGCGTCATGTCGGCGATCAGGTTGCTGATCATGCGCGGCGAGTTGTCGACGAGCACGCTCGGCGGGGGTCCGGCAGGTCCCGAGGGGCCGGTGCCGTTCTGCAGGCTGCCGTTCGGGTTGGGCGCCGGGACGCCTGTTCCGTAGATCGGGCGCCATTGCGGCACGGTGAGGCGCGGGAACGGCTGGTCGGCCGCGCCCGCGTTCGCCCGGCCCACACCGAGGTTGTTGTTCCGGCCGTCAACCTGACGAATGCCGTAAGGCAGGTTCGCCGCCGGGACGTCGTTCGGGCCGTTGCCCAGAACCGACGTGGCCGGGACGATCTGACCCAGGCCCCCACCCTCCTCGGTTGCGTGCGCCTCGGCGATCTGGATCTGCTTGAGGATGAAGGCGAGGTCCGAGTTGTCGAGGACCAGCTCACTTGACGCGGCAGACGCACTCGGCGCCACCGCCATTGACAGCATGCCAGCACCCAGCAGGAGAGCGGTGCCTCCTGCTGCTGCCCTATGCAGCCGCCGCTTAGCGCGGGTTGATTTCATGTGTTGTCTCCCTGGTGGGTGCTGACGGCATCTGCTTCCGCAGCGTGAGGTGAAGCGGTCGTACTATGTGGACGGCAACTGCTAGATGAATGCCGTTTGCTTGTTCCATCCGTGCGCCTACACCCCTGCCTTGATCACGAGTGTGAGGTACACGAACGTCTTGGGGGTCTTGCCAATTCGGAACAGATAGGTCCCGGCCCGGGTAGATGCGAATGCGGGAAGGGTGAGCGAGCCCTTCTTGGCAGTGGCACTGCCAAGCAAGGCCCACTGCGTGCCGACCTTGATGCTGATCGGCAACAAGCCCTTGGCCTTCACGCCGGTCAGCACCACACTCACGTAGCTGTTGATCGGCACCCGCACCTTCGGCGCCTTCTTCGGCTTGCTCGTCGGCGGCTTGCTGGCGAACACCTTGATGGCGCTGCTCGCCTGGCTCCCGGTGGCCAAGACGAAACCCGCCTGAGAGACCGTCACGGACGGCTTAATGGCCGCCTGGGGGGTGCTCGTGGTGGTCGCAACGACACCTGTCGGGACCGTCCCCGTGACTGCGGTCTTCGCCGTGGCCGCGGTTCCAGCCTTGGGCAACGACTCAACCATGTCGAGTGTGCCCGAGGCGTTGGCGACCACCACGATCTGGTACGTCTCCCCCGGAGTCAGATTCAGGATGGTGACTGGTGACGACGTCGCCGGGACGCTCGTGATCAGGTTCACGCCGTTCGCGTCAAAGACCTTGACGGTGTAGGTCTGGCCGACCGGAGCCTGCAGGGGCTTGGAGAAATAGACGATGAGCGAACCCGGCTGCGATCCGGGAGTGACCGACCCGATGACCGGTGCGCTCAGTGACACCTTCGTGACAGAGAACACAATCGTGGCCGTTGCGGTCGCCCCCAGGGCGTCCGTTCCCGTGACTGTGTAGGCCCCGGCGACCAGGGCCGCAGTCGGCGTTCCCGACACGGCTCCGGTGTTCGCGTTGAGGGTCAAGCCGACGCTCAGAAGCGGGGAGATCGTGTACTTGACCGGGGCGGTCATGCTGACGGCCGTCAGGGGAGACGACGAGAACGGCACGCCTACGCCAGCGTTGATGGTCTGCGAACTCGGCGTCAGCGCTGGGACACCAGCCAGAATGAACTTGACCGTGCCGGTTGCCTTCGCCCCGTTGACATCCGTGGCGGTCACCACGTGAGTCGAAGCGGCCGCGACCGTCGGAATCCCTGAGATGACGCCGGTGTTCGGATCGATGTCCAGTCCCGTCGGCGCGATCGGGCTCATCGCGAACGTGATCGGCGCCACGAGTCCGGTGGCCATCGCCTGCGTCGGCCCGAAGGCAATGACCGGCGTAATGGACGTTCCGGTGGTGAGCGGGACAGTCACCGGCGACGCCGGGAAGACCGAATCGACGGTGATCGACACCGTCGCCGTGGCCAGGATCGACGCGGGCACTAGGGCATCGTGCTGCTCGATGGTGAAGGTCGTCGCCGCCAGCGCCTTTGCCGGCGTACCCGAGATCGCGCCAGTAGTCGAACTCACGGTGAGGCCGGTTGGCAACGTCGGGCTGACGCTGTAGGTGAAGGCCGGCGACACCGGGTAGGAGGCGGTCGGCGACGCCAGGGCCACACCCGCAACACCCGTGACCGGTGCCTGCACTGCGGGTGAGAGCACACCCGCCGTCACGGTCACCGAAAGGCTCGATGTCACCTGTAGGGGCGAGGCCGAACTGTCAGTGGCGGTGATCGTGAAGGGCAGCGCGGCCGCGAGGACGGAGGGTGTGCCGGTGATGATCCCCGTGTCCACATCCATCGTCAGGCCAGTCGGGAGGGGACCGCTAGGGGCGAATTTCAAGGGCAGGGTGAGCGCCGTCGGCGTGAAGGAGGACGTTGCGGTGATGGCAGCGCCGACGGTTCCGGTGATGGTCTGACTGGCCGGGGCAATCCCCGGCACCGGCGGCGGATCCACAACGGTGATGTCGACCGTGACGGGGAAGGTTTCTGGTGCACCCGAATCCGACGCCGTGATGGTGTAGGTCGTCGTGATCGTCGGCGTCGATGGTGTTCCCGAGATCACTCCACTTGAGGTGCTGAAGGCGAGGCCGATTAGGACGGGGTCAGGAGTGATCGAGAAGCTGACCGTGCCCGTGGGATTCGTGCCCGCGAGCGGAGCTGAGCTGACGATTGGCACACCAACCTTTCCGTCGATGGCCGCCAAGGTTGCTGGAGTCACGCCGGTGATGGCGCTAGCCGGCGAGGCGAGGGCCCCAGTCAGCAACGTCATGATCATGGACACGACGACGGCCACGACGGGCACGACCAGTCGTCGCGCCGGCCGCGGCCGGGTCATCTCTCCCTGGTGCTGCACTGAGTACTCCCCCTGCATCAAGCGGCCGATGCCCCCACCGGTCGCTCGACATCCCTGGTGTTCTTACGGATGCTGCCCTGACATATTGAGACTTAACGCGACATCGGCTCGAACGTTAGAGAAATGCCAAGGTCAGGTTAAGTCCGTTTGCCGACCATAAGGGACCAAGGTCCTGCCGTTAAGGGCCGGGTGGCCATTGTCTGCTCACAAACCGGTCATGACCGGTCAATTGACCGCAAGATATGGGGGACCCACCAAAGGTGGGGCACAAGGGGTGGATGGGACGAAAGCCGCGACGGCGCCGATCACTCTCGGCGACGCCTGGCGGGTAGCTCCCCCATCTGGACTCGAACCAGAAACCCTTCGATTAACAGTCGAATGCTCTGCCAATTGAGCTATGGGGGATGGCACCGGATGAACCGGCCCGCGAAGGATAGCAAGTCTCGGCGATGCTGCCGACACGTGCCTCCGGCAGCGCAGGGCTCAGATGCCGAGCGAGTCCCGTAGCTGGGCGAGCGCCTCGTCGGCAGCCGCCCGAAGCGTGGGGTCGCGCGGGTCGAGCCCAGCGTCGAAGACCACCGACCAGCGGATCTCGCCGTCGTCGCTCCCCCGTCGCGCGACGAGCAGGGCCTTGGCGCCCTCGCCCAGGGCGACCCGGTCGCTGATCACGACGCTCGCCGTCACCCGGTCGCGCACGGCGGCCGGCAGGTCGCGCGCCTGGTCGACCCGCAAGTGGAGCAGGCCAGTACATAGGTTGCCTCGGTGACGTCCGCCCCTGGTCCGCATCCCCAGGCCACGACCTTCTCCCCCGGCGCCACCCCGAGGCGGTCCGGCACGTGCGAAGGCAGGCGGGACCCGAACGAGGGCATGCCGCGCATCACGTCACCCCGCCGAGCGCGTCCTGCCGCAGGGATCGGCGGTAGTCCTCCAGCGCGAGCAGGTCGGCGAAGCACTGCTTGTACTCCGCGTCCTGGCCGATGGGGTCGGTGCGCTGCAGCCGGCCGCGCAGGTCCTCGATGCGGCGCGACGCGTCGAGCTCGAGCAGGCGGGAGATGACGCCGATGGCGTAGCGGGTGTCCTGGCCGAACTCGGCGGGCAGCGGCTCCACCGCGAGCTCGCGCACCATGCGGCGCACCTCGTCGTCCTCGGCGTTCTCCAGGACGGCGTCAATCCACAGCAGGCCGCTGAGGTCGGCCGACGGGTAGCCCGCGCCAGCGATGGCCGCATGCACCTGTCGCGCGCTCGGGTGGGTGAACGCCGTCTCCTCGACGCTCTCGTACCACTGGGCGACGGCACCGGGCTCCTGCAGCGCGCACTTGAGCGCCTCGCGCTCAACGACGAGCGCCGGGTCACGGCGGGCCCCCGACTGAGCACGCGGCGCGGCGGCGCGCTCCGCTGGCGGACGCGGCGAGGCCGGCTCAGGGCGGGGCGTGGGCAGCCCGGCACCGCTCACGGCGCGGGCGACCGTCTCGACGTCCATGCCGAGCCAGCCCGCGAGTCGGCGCGTGTATTCCGGACGCAGCGCGGTGTCACGGATCTTGCCCACGACGGGTGCGGCGTCGCGCAACGCCGACACCCTTCCCTCCGCCGAGTCGAGGTCGTACCCCGCCAGCGTCGACTTGATCGCGAACTCGAACAGCGGGACACGCCGCTCGACGAGCGCCCGCACGGCCGCGTCACCGTGCTCCAGTCGCAGGTCGCACGGGTCCAGGCCCGTGGGCTCCACCGCGACGAAAGTCTGGGTGACGAAGCGCTGGTCCTCCTCGAACGCCCGCAGCGCGGCCTTCTGCCCAGCGGCATCGCCGTCGAACGTGAAGATCACATTGCCCTTCATCTGGTCGTCGTCCATGAGCAGCCGGCGCAGGACCTTGATGTGCTCGGTGCCGAACGAGGTGCCGCAGGTGGCGACGGCCGTGGTCAGGCCGGAGAGGTGGCACGCCATCACGTCGGTGTAGCCCTCGACGATGACCGCCTGCTGGCTCTTGGAGATCTCCCGCCTGCTCAGGTCGATGCCGTAGAGGACCTGGCTCTTCTTGTAGATCGGGCTCTCGGGGGTGTTCAGGTACTTCGGGCCGTCGTCGTCGTCGAACAGCTTGCGCGCCCCGAAACCGATCACGTCACCGCCGAGATCGCGGATCGGCCAGACGAGCCGGCCGCGGAAGCGGTCGTAGACGCCCCGGTTGCCCTGGCTGACGAGGCCGCCGGCGAGCAGCTCGACGTCGGTGAAGCCCTTCTGTCGCAAGTGGGTGGTGAGCTGGTCCCACGACTTCGGGGCGAAGCCGACGCCGAAGTGTGCGGCCGCCTCGGCGTCGAAGCCGCGGCCGGTGAGGAAGTCGCGCCCGATCGCCGCCTCCTGCCCGGCGAGCCGCTCGACGTAGAACTCGGCCGCGAGCTTGTGGGCCTCGACGAGCCGGGTGCGCTGGCCCTGCTGCCGGTTGATCGCGGCGCCGCCGTCGACGTACCTCAGCTCGACGCCCGTGCGGGCCGCGAGCTTCTCGACGGCCTCGGCGAAGCTCAGGTGGTCGATCTTCTGCAGGAACGACAGGACGTCACCGCCCTCGCCGCAGCCGAAGCAGTACCACATGCCGCGATGAGGGGTGACGTGGAAGCTGGGCGAGCGCTCGTCGTGGAAGGGGCACAGTCCCTTGAGGGAACCGCCGCCCGCGGACTTCAGGCTGACGTACTCGCGAACCACCTCGTCGATCTTGGCCCGCTCGCGGACCAGGGCGATGTCATCGTCCCTGATGCGTCCGGCCATGGCCCGAGTGTACGAGCCGGCGTCAGGTTGAATGTCCCCCGTGACCACGCCTTGGGATATCGCCCGCCTGCGGGCCGACACGCCCGGCTGCGGCCGGGTCGTCCACCTGAACAACGCCGGTGCCGCCCTGCCGCCGGCCATCGTGACCGACACCGTGGTCGAACACCTGCGCCTCGAGGAGCAGATCGGCGGTTACGAGGCCCACGCCGCGGCACAGGAGCGGATGGAGGCTGTCTACGACTCCGTCGCGCGGCTCGTCGGCTCCCGCCCGGACCAGGTGGCCCTCGTGGAGTCGGCCACCGAGGGCTGGTCGCGGGCCTTCCAGGCGGTGCACTTCACGCGCGGCTTCCGGCCCGGCGATCGCCTGCTGGCGTCCGGCGCCGAGTATGCGTCGAACGTCCTGCCCCTGCTGCAGGTGGCCTCGCGCACGGGAGCGAAAGTCGAGTTCATCCCCGACGACGCATCGGGCTGCGTCGACGTGGCCGCCTTCACCTCGATGCTCGACTCCGACGTCGCGCTCGTGGCGATCACCCACTGCCCGTCGCAGAACGGCCTCGTCAACGACGTGGCCGGGATCGGGGCCGCGCTGCGCGGATCGGACGCCTGGTACCTCGTCGACGCGTGCCAGTCGGCCGGCCAGCTGCCGCTCGACACGTCGGCGATCGGTGCCGACTTTGTCTCTGCGACGGGCCGCAAGTTCCTGCGCGGACCACGCGGCACCGGTTTCCTGTACGCGTCCGAGCGCGCGACCACCGAGCTCGAGCCGTTCCCGCTCGACCTGCACTCGGCGACGTGGGAGTCGGGCGGATACACGATCGCGGCCGGCGCACGGCGGTTCGAGTACTGGGAGCGCTCGTACGCGGCGCTGCTCGGCCTCGGCGCGGCGGTCGACTACGCGTTGGACCTCGGGATCGACGCCATCGCCGCGCGGATCGGCGAGCTTGCTGCGCATGCACGGGAGTCGCTGTCGGCGATCGACGGCGTCATCGTGCGCGACCGAGGCGTGGCGCGCAGCGGCATCGTCACGTTCACGCATGATGGTGTGCCGGCCCCCGAGCTCGTCCGGCAGATCACGGCGGCGGGGATCAACGTCAGCCTGTCGACGCCCGACTACGCGCGTCGCGACTTCGACGCTCACGGAATCACGAGCCAGGTGCGAGTGAGCCCGCATGCCTACAACACAACGGAAGAGATCGACAAACTCGCGGAGGTCGTGGCGAACGCCCGCTAACCGCCGACCACAGCGTCCCGCGTCGGTGACGGCGCCCGCAATGACGCCGGACGCTGTGGTCGGCGGTCAGCGGACGAGGCGGCGGTGCCAGCCCAGGATGCTGACGTCGGTGAGGCTGGCCACCTGGTCGACGATCACCCGCAGCCGATCCCCATCCGAGACGGCCTCATCGTACGAGGGGCGCAGCCACGGCTCGAGCGAGCGGCCGCCGTCGAGCACGAGCGCGTTGACCAGCTCCGCGATCACCTCACGCTGCCGCGCGTACTCCTCGTCGGCGCCCGGTCGGTGCATGACGTACAGGACGGCGACCGCCTTCATCACCGACACCTCGGCCCGCACCTCCTCCGGCACGACGAGGTCGGCCTGGTACCGCGTGTGCGGGCCGGGGCCGTACTCCACCTGCGTGGCCACCTGCGCTGTGGAGCAGAACCGGCCGATGAGGTAGCTGGTGAAGCGCTTGAGCGCGACGAGGTCGGTCATCGACCCGTCGAACCGGGTGGGCCAGTAGTCGAGCGCGACGAGGCGGGCCAGTGCCTCCTCCAGCTCGGCGATCTCGCCGGAGTCGGGGAAGCGCTCGTGGGCCACCTCGACCAGGGCCCGCCGCTCGTCGCGCGACCCGAAGACGTCGAGCGAGGCGATGCGGGAGTGGACGGCGTCCTCGAAGTCGTGCACGGAGTACGCGACATCGTCGGACCAGTCCATGACCTGCTCCTCGATGCAGGTGCGCTCCTCCGGCGCGCCCTCGCGCAGCCACGCGAACACCTCGAGGTCGTCGTCGTAGGCGCCGAACTTCACCAGGCCGGCTTTGCGCGTCCACGGGTACTTGCACGACGCGTCCAGTGACGCGCGGCTCAGGTTGAGCCCGACGCTGGCGTCGGTACGGGGATCAACCACCTTGGCCTCGAGCCGGCTGAGGATGCGCAGCGACTGGGCGTTGCCCTCGAACCCGCCGATGCGGTCGGCGATCTCGTTGAGGGCCTCCTCGCCGTTGTGCCCGAACGGCGGATGCCCGATGTCGTGGGCGAGCCCCGCCACCTCGACTACGTCGGGATCGCAGCCCAGCGCGTCGCCGAGCTCACGTGCGATCTGCGCGACCTCGAGGGTGTGGGTCAGGCGCGTGCGCTGGAAGTCGGACTCTCCCGCCACCATCACCTGGGTCTTGGAGGCCAGCCGGCGCAGGGCGGAGGAGTGCAGCACGCGCGCGCGATCGCGAGCGAAGGCCGTGCGGGCGGAGTTCTTGACGGGCTCCTCGACAATGCGGGCCGAATCATGCTCGTCGTAGCCAGCGGCGGGTACCGAACTCACGCCACCGAGACTAGTGCGGCGTCGCCGACGAGCGACCCATCGGTGCGCACGACGAGCGACCGATAGCCCTCGCGGCCCGCCACCCAGTCGATGCCGCGCTCGCCCATCGCGTATCCGATGGTGGCGTAGGCGTCGGCCTCGGCGATGTCCGGGCCGATCACGCTGAACGACAGGATCTCCGGCTTCGCCTGCGCGGAACCGTTCCAGATGTGCTCGCCGCGCTCGGCCCGCCCGGAGGTGGCGACCGCGAGATCGGTGGCGTCGACGAGGGCGACGACGCCGTGGCTGCGTGCCGGGTCGGACACCCCGACCCGCCACGGCCGGTCGTCACCGGCGACGCCGGCGCAGAACGTGTCGCCACCCACGCCGACGATGAAGTTGCGCAGCCCGTTGCGCTTCATGGCACGCACCGCGAGCAGGATCGCGTAGCCCTTGACGTAGCCCGCAGTGTCCATCGACTTCGTGACCGGGTTCTGGTGGACGAACACGCCGTCGGACTCGTCACGCAGGCGAAGGCACTGGCGGATGACGAAGTCGATGTCGGCGAGGGCATCGGGCGACACGTCGAGGCCCGACGTCCACCGGCTGATCTCGCTCTCCCGCGAGTAGTGGCTGAACCGGTGGTCCATCAGCTCGAGCTGGCCCCGGGCCGCTGCCATGCCCGCTCTCGCGACAACGTCGCCCATGCGGGCCACGTCGGACTCGGCCACGACGATGGTGCACATCGTGCCCATCACGGGGAAGACCGAGCGGGTGGTCACAGCGAGTCCAGCAGCTGCTGCAGAGACTCGCGGTAGCCCTCGGACGTGTAGGTCGCGCCCGACACGTAGTCGAACTGCGTTCCGACCTGAGAGGCGGCGGCGTCGATGATGGGGATCGCGTAGTCGTTGATCTGCATCGACCGGCCGTCTCCGGTGGGCCACACGACCGCGTGCACCTCGCACAGCTGGCCGTCGGCGATGGTCGCGGCAACCTGCACGGGCCCCCAGCGGGTCATGACGGATGGCCCGGTGACGGCCTCCGCCGTGTCACAGCTCGACGCCGCCTGCGCGGTCGTGTCCGGCTGCGTGGTCACGTCCGGCACCGTCGTGGTGTCCGGCTGAGTCGCCGTGTCGGGCGACGTCGCGGTGCCGGAGTCGAGAGTGGCCGTCGCGGTCTGCTCCGTCGTGCCGGCAGCCGTGGCGTCGTCGCGACCGGCGATGGCCGGGTCGGCCACGCCGACGATGATGACGGCCAGCCCGCCGAGGGCCGCGGCAGGTGCAAGGCGTCGTGCTAGCCCAGCCATGTCAGACTCCGAATCTCTCGCTGTGGATGTGAGCTGTGGGAACGCCGGCCTTACGCATGCCCTTCATCACGGCGGACTCCAGGGAAGCCGGGCCGCACATGAACACGTGGCGGCTCGCGACGTCGGGGATCCAGGCACGGAGCGTCTGCGCCGAGAAGGGGTCGGTGCGCGTGAACCACTGGCGTGGCCCGGTGAGGACGTGCAGGGAGCCGTTCCGGGAGGCGACGAGTCGTTCGAGCTCGATCTTGTGCGCGAGGTCGAACTCATCGTGCACCCGCACGATGACGACCGGCGTCTGGTGCGGGCCGCAGTCCTCGAGCAGCGCTCGGATCGGGGCGATGCCCACTCCGCCCGCCACGAGCACGACGGGGGCGCCGTGCGCCTGCTCCGAGGTGAACACCCCGTAGGGACCCTCGAGCAGCAGCCGGGTGCCGGGCTTGAGCTGGAGCATCCGAGTGGAGTCCTCACCGAGTTCCTTGACGGTAAACCTCAGGCCGGCCGTGGTCGGCGCGGCCGACACCGAGTACGGGTGCGCCTGCCACCACAGGTCTCCGGTGAGGGCCCGGATGTTGAAGAACTGCCCGCCGGCCACCCGCAGGCGCGCCAGACCCGGGCCCGAGACATGAACCGAGCCGATGCCGTTGGCCTCCCGCGAGACGGCGGTGACGTAGAAACGACGGGTCAGCGATCGCAGGAGGTCACCGAGGCGCGAGTAGGTGACGACGAGGACCGTGACGATCGCCAGGGCCCACCACCACCACAGGGCCAGGGTGTCGGTGGCGATGTCGGCCCCGAGAGTGAGCTGGTGACCGAAGCCGAGGAGGACGGCCAGATAGCCCGTGAGGTGGACGAAGTACCAGGTCTCGTAGGGCATCAGCTGGCGCAGCCGGCGCCAGGACGACAGGCCGATGACGACCATGAGCACCGTGCCGACGAGCGCGGCGACCATCCACGCTTCGTTGGCGAGCAGGTCGACCAGGCCGGTGACGATCGTGCCACCCGTGGCCGCGCCCCAGGCCCATGTGTCCGCGACGGCATGCAGCACGACGGTGAAGACGGTGACGATGCCGAACCAGCGGTGCGCCGCGATGAGCTGGTCCTGGCCGTAGCGCCGCTCCAGGAAGCGGGGACGCGAGCTGAGGATGAGTCCGCCCATGGCGGCAAGCGCCGCGATGAGGCCCGAGATCTGCCCGATGGACAGCAGCGTGTCGGTCCCTCCGGACAACAGGGCGGTGACGCCACCGTGCCGCACCCAGAGCCCGACCGTGACCAGAGTGACGAACCAGGGCAGGGCGAGCAGGTCGCCCGTGCGCAGGCGCGAGGCACGCGGGCGGGGCAGCCGTCGGACTGTGCGATTCGGCTCACGGGTCGCGCCGGCTGCGGCACCGGGCCGCGCACCGGGCGCGGGAGCCGGCGAAGCCGACCGGCCGGGACTGAGGATGCTCATGCGTCCATGCTGTCGCACTCGAGGCGGACATCGATCCGCACAGGGCCCGCCTAACAGGACCCGTACATAGACCCAATGGGTTGATTACCCTGACGCCGGTTCCGCTGTGACGGAGGCCACGATTCCCTGCAGTTCGGCGGCATCGACGGCCCCGATGACCCGCGCGGCGATGCGACCCTGACGGTCGACGACGACGGTGCTGGGCAGGGCCGCCGGGGGCACTCCCGGAATCATGGGCAGGATCGCACCCTCAGGATCGGCGATGCTCGGATAGGCCATCTCGTACTGGTCGGCGAAGGCCGCCGCGGCCGCCGGGTCGTCACTGACGTTCAGCCCGATGACCCGGGCGTCGGCGGGATCGAGGGAGGCGGACAGCTCGACCAGCGCCGGCACCTCCTCCACGCACGGGCCGCACCAGGACGCCCACGAGTTGAGGACGACCACCGTGCCCCTGAGCGTCGCCAGATCGAGGTTCTGCCCGTCGAGGGTGGTCCCGCTGATCGGCGGCATGGGCTCGCGGTCGGCCGGCTCGACGATCTCGGTGCCGACGAGCAGGGCCGCGGGCTGCTCGCGTCCACACCCGGCGAGGAGCAGCGGGACGAGGAGTCCCGCGAGGATGGCTGCCCAGACGCGCCGACTCACCTTCGCATGCTAATCCGCGGGCGGGCGCCCTGGCGGCTGGCGTCGGTGCAGGTCATCGACGTACGACTCCCAGGCCTCGAGCCCCTGATCATCGACGGCCGGCGTGGGCGCATCGGCAGCGGCCTCGGCCGAGATCCGCTCGACCCGCGATCGCCATTGATCGGCTAGGCCCCTGGTGACACTGCCCTGCTTGCGGTACCTGTTCCAGATCCAGATGCAGAACAGGCCGATCATCGGCCACTCGACCATGTAGGCCCAAGCCCGCCACACTCCCTCCGTAGCCCGGCGTACCTCGATGATCGTCACGACCGTGCACAGCGCGAGCACGAGAGCCAAGGGCACGTGCAGCTGCCAGAAATCGCGCCGGCGCGACGACGAGCGTGGAGCGGGTGCGTCAGCCATGGCGGGCCGGGCCTCCCACCGGGGGCTTCTCCGACGCCACTGCCGGACGGGTCGCCCATGCCGCGCGCTGACCGCCGGAGCGAAGGAGCAGTAGGAGCAGCGCCTCGCCGACGACGACGGACACCAGCGCCGAACGCCACCCCGAATCGCCGTCCGTCAGCGCGAACACGACGAGCCCGACCAGTGGCCAGCCCGCGAGCATGACGATCACCGCCCCTGGCCCTCGAGCGTCCGAGACCGCGACGGCCCACGCGGATCCGGCCAGGAGGAGGGCGACGGATCCGACGACGGCCCCGGCATCGGGGCCCAGCATCGTCGTGAAGAGGCCCACACCCGCCGTCTCGATCACGACGAACAGGAGCACGACGGCCCAGACCTCCGGGTACGCGCGGAGCCTTCGCACCCACGCACGTCCCGGGCCAGGCGTCCAGCACCAGGTCAGGAGCAGCGGCGCGGCAAGGGCGAGGCAGAGGACCGCGAGCGGCGAGAACGCGCCCGAGGTCGCCGCTGAGGGCGGCGGGCCGATGCGCGACAGGGCGACCGACAGCGCGACGGCGACGCCCATGGCGCAGAACTCCCACGACGCGTACCGGACCAGGCTCCTCACGGAGGCGGCGGGACGTGCGCCTAGGTCGGCAAGTGAATGCTGCCGCTGGAGCCAGCCCAGGCGGACGAGGGCGGCGAACAGCACGGCCTTCGCGATCACGAGTGCGCCGTAAGGCGTGGACACCATCGCGCTCGCCGTACCCACTCGAAGGGAAGCGTTCAGCAGTCCGGTCTCGGCGATGACGATGACACACCAGAGCGCGAGGAGGCTGAATCGGGGCGCGAGCACCGGAGCCAGTCGGCCGTCGATGCGCAGCAGGCCGACGGTCACCGCCAGCCCGCCGACCCACATCGACACGGCGGCGATGTGCAGGGCGAGGCTGACCGTCGCCCCCACGTGCCCCTCCATGTCCCCTGAATGGCCGAGGAGTGCCGGCGCGGCGCTCGCCCCCACGGCGAGAACGGCGGCGAGTCTTCGCAGCCAAGGGCTGGAGCCGAGCGTCGACAGCACGATGGCCGCGACGACTCCGGCGGACTGCCACAAGAACACGTGGCCGATCGCCTCACCCGACAGGAAGGACCACGCACCAGCCGGGTCGACAACGTCCGCCAGCGAGGCCGCCCGGATGTCCGACAGGGTCAGCGCGAACAGGATGACGAGACTCGCCAGCCAGGCACCGGCCCAGCCGATGGTCCACCGGCGCAACCGGGCGGGCGGCACCGCCAGCAGCACGCCGCCCACGACGAGCGCGCCCACCGTGATCATCGCCGACACGTCCCGGGCGAAGCGGGCGACCGGCAGTGCCCATGTCGTGACGGCAGGCGCGACGGGGAGGCCGGGAATGGCCGAGACGATGAGCGCACCGCCCACCCACACGGCGACGAGCACGACGGGTACGCCCCACCACAGTCGGGCGCCGAGCGCAGGCCCGGGCCTCACTCCGAGAAGGTCCCGAAGCTGGGGCTGTTGGTATTGGGGCTAACCGTCATGGTGGTGGCGAACAGCGCGCCGAGGAACGCCGCCACGCAGATCCATGTCATCCACATGGCGACGAGCCGCGCGTGGTGGGGGTTGTCCGGCGCGATGCGACCCATGCGCGTGCGGTTGAGGATCGCGACCACCAGGAACATGATCGTGAACAGGTGGCCGGCATTGACGAGGGCAAGCCAGTACGTCGCCGACGCGTACGCACCATCCGACGGTCCGAACGGGAAGGTCGAGAGCTGCACGATCTGACCGATCCAGGTAACCAGGACGATGAGCGAGGAGAGGCCGGCCGCCGCTACAAGCCGACCACGGTTGCCGGCCGTCAGCCCGGCCAGGCCCCACCACATCAGCAGGGTGGCGACGACGAGGCCGGCCACCAGCGCCCAGAACGGCCACAGCGTCGCCCACGCATTGCCCGGCGGCGCCCAGGCGGAATTGACGTTGAGGGACCACAGGTACGAGTAGGCGACGAGCAGTGCGAGCGTCCCGGTGACG
The DNA here is from genome assembly GCA_016717115.1 of Actinomycetota bacterium. Lineage (GTDB taxonomy): Bacteria > Actinomycetota > Actinomycetes > S36-B12 > S36-B12 > UBA10649. The sequence continues at coordinate 278,329 of JADKGE010000007.1, read as the reverse complement.
TCGGAGACGATGAGCAGCCAGACGCCCAGGCGGTTGCGGCGCGCCGTCGTCGTGACCGGCTCGCCGGTCGTTGGCGACCTGGGCACCGATGTCGACGGGGTCGCCCTGGTGGTGCTCATCGTGCTCCCACCGTGGCGTCCTCGTCGGTCAATTGCTCCTCGATCTCGTCGTACGGGTCGGGAACGCCGTATCCGTAGGGGTCACTGGTCACGACGGGCAGGACCGGGAAGTTCTCGAGCGGCACCGGGGTTTCGGTCTGCCACTCGAGGGTCTTGGCGCCCCAGGGGTTGGCTGCGGCCAGGACGCTGCTGCGCCAGGACGTGACGATGGCATACAGGAACACGAGCATGCCGATGCCGATCGTGTAGGCGCCGATGGTGGACAGCCAGTTGGACACGTTGAAGGCGTCGTCGAACTGCAGGACGCGGCGCGGCATGCCCTGCAGTCCCGCCACGAACATCGACCCGAAGGTCAGCTGGAATCCGGCGAACGCCGTCCAGAAGCCGATGGACCCGATCCGCTCGTCGAGCATCCGTCCGGTCATCTTCGGGAACCAGTAGGAGATGGCCCCCATGGCGGCGAACAGGCCGGCGCCCATGAGCATGAAGTGGAAGTGCGCGACGACGAACATGCTGCCGTGCATGTACTGGTCGACGGGCACGTCGGACAGGTAGACGCCAGTGATGCCACCGATCACCTTGTTCCACAGCACGGCGAAGACGGCCATCATCGGCAGGCGCGTCCAGACCTTGCCGCGCCAGATCGTGCCCAGCATGACCATCACGAGGAAGCCGAACGGGATCGAGATCAACTCGGTCGAGAGCATGAACGGATACCCGGCAGCCGGGGCCCAGCCGGTCATGTACATGTGGTGCACCCACACGACGGAGCTGATCCCGACGATGCCGGCGAAGCCCGCGACCGCGACCTTGTACGAGAACAGCGGCTTTCGAAGGAAGACCACCATGAGCTCCATCAGGGCGGCCGTGCCCGGCACGACGATGACGTAGACCTCCGGATGGCCGAGCAGCCAGAACAGGTTCTCGTAGAGCCAGACCGACCCGCCCATCTGCGGTATGTAGAACGACGTGGCGATCACCCGGTCGCTGAGGGCGAACACCTGCGAGTACTGGAACATCGGGAACCAGACGAGGCCCATGATCGACGAGGCGATGATGCCGATCACGAAGATCGGCACCCGGTTCCACGTCATGCCGCGCGCCCGCATGGTGACGATCGTCGTGATGAGGTTCACCGACGCGATCCCCGTCGAGAAGGCGAACGTGATGATGGTGATCTGGTACCCGATCATGCCGACGGGCGCCTGCGCGCCGAGCGGCTGGTAGACGGTCCAGCCGTCGCGCATCCCGCCCAGCATGAGGTTGGTGACGAGCGGCGGCACGGCGGCGAAGAGCAGCCAGAAACTCAGCGCGTTCAGCCGCGGGAACGCCATGTCGCGGGCACCGATCATGATGGGCACCACGAAGTTGCCCAGGGGCCCGGTGACGACGATGATCATCGCGATGATCATCACGATGCCGTGCGTGCCGATGATCGAGTTGTAGAAGTTGGGGTCGAACACCTCGGTCCACGTCGCGCCGAGCTCCGTCCGCACGAGCATTGCGAGGAAGCCGCCGAGGCCGAGCAGCACCATGCTGATGACGAGGTACTGGAAACCGACGACCTTGTGATCGGTCGTGTACTTCCAGTAGCGCCACTTGCCCTGGCCCTTGCCCGCCATGTACTCCGCGTCGTCGTGAGTGAGGTCGTGGCCCATCGCCCAGCGGATCGGCCCGGCGAACGCGCCGATGCCCGCCATGAAGCCGACCACCCACGCGATGTACGTCGCCGCGATCTGCGCGTTGATGCCGACCTGGATGCCGTCCGCATCGAGGGTGCCCTGCGGCATGAGCATGCCGCCCACGAGATAGGCGATGACAGCGAGCACGACGCCCGAGACCAGCCCCGTGACGATGCTCGTATGGCGCAGGATCCCGCCCGGCTTGCCGTGCTGAACGGGCTGGGGCACGTGTCCGTGCTCGTGGATGACCGCGGTGTCGCTCATACCGTCTTGCTCCCGCCCATCTCGCGCACCCAGGAGTCGAACTCCTCCTGCGTGACCACGTTGATCTGCGTCTGCATGTAGGCGTGATGCAGTCCGCAGAGCTCAGCGCACCGGATGTTGAACGTGCCGAGCTTGTTCGGGGTGACTCCGGTGTTGGTGATGGCGCCGGGGTTCGCGTCGATCTTGATGCCCAGCTCGACGACCCAGAAGTTGTGCACGACGTCGAGCGAGGTGACGTTGAAGTACAACGGCGTGTCGATCGGCACGACGAGCACCGGGGCGGTGATGTCGTTCTGGTCGGGGTAGGCGAAGGTCCAGAGCCACTGCTGACCGGTGACGTTGATGTCGATGCGCTTCGTGGCGTTGGGCTGCTGGTTGGCCGGCGTCGATCCGTAGGAGTACGCCGTGATCGTCGCGAGCTCCGTGACCCCCCACACCACGAGGAAGGCGGCCAGGACGCTGGTCGTCCCGATCCACAAGGTGATCGCGATCGGGTTGGAGCGGATCGCCGGACTCTCCTGCATGGGCGGCTCGTCGCCGCTGACCCTCCCCCAGCCGAGCAGGCTGTAGGCGAGGATCGCGAGCGTGATCGCCATGAGCGGTGCCGAGACGATGGTGAAGACGAACATCGTCTTCTCGATCTCGCTCATGATCGATGACGCCGGCGCACCCGTCATGTTCATGAAGAAGATCACGAGCCACGCGGCGGGGACGACGAGCAGGGTGATGACCGCCGCGATGATCAGGATGTGCCGCACGTAGGGTCGGCTGAGCCACTCACGCAGCCGGTAGGACGCCTCGGGCCGGTTGGTCGGCTCCTCCGGCTCGTCGGCCTCTGCCACGGGGCGGTCGTCGACGGTCGACATCAGACCACCGTGACCGTTCCGCTCATGAACCCTCGCTCGCTCATGGGGCCACCGAACGCCACGTACCCCGAACCGCACGGGTCCTCGCAGTTCCAGATGTACTCGCCTGGATCCCCGGTGACGAAGGAGAAGGTGATGTCGATCGGCTTGGGGTACCCATTCGCCTCGTTGGGGGCGTTGTTCGCCACTCCCAGCATCGGGACGCTCACGAACAGATCCGGCTGGGTGGCCTCGGGGTACTGGTGGATGGTGAACGTGTGCGCGACCGCCGCGTTGTCGATCTCGGTCAGCCCCTCGCCGTCGTAGGTGGCCGTTCCGTCGACCGTGCCGTGCACTCGCGCGAAGAAGTCGTTGTAGAGGGGCGACATGCTGTCGTACTGGTGGATGGTGACCGTGATGAGCGTGTTCGCGGGCAGCTGGATCGACGTCGACGGCGAGTAGAACGGCCACTGCTCGGCGGCCACCTTCGACGAGGCACCGACATTCGGCGCGGGATTGCCGGGACCCTCCTGCGGGTAGATCGACATCTCGAGCGTCGCATGCGGCAGATCGCCCTGCGGAGTCGACGCCGTCCCGACGACCGTCGCGGAGATCATCGCGGGCTCTGACTGTCCCTTGCCCAGGGCGACGACGGAGCCTGCGACCAGTACCACGCCAACGATCACCGTCGCGAGGGTGAGCAGGAGTCGCTTCATGTCGCCTCACTCGCCTGTCGCCGAGCTTCACGCCCTGTCGTCGCGAATCCCGGAATACTATCGGCGCAATTGGCCTCTTCATGGCGATTTCGCGGAAGGTCGGGGTGGCGTCGATGAACTGGTCGCTCGGGCCGTTCTTCCACGCGTGGAGCCTCGTCCTGTTCGTCATCGTCAATCTCGCCGCGGCGCTGGCCTGGTACGCCTGGGCCGCGCGTCGCGTCGGCGGGCGTGATCCCGCTGCCCCATGGCCGTTATCGGTCACCGCGTGCTACGCCGCGGGCATCACGATTCTGGCGATCGCCTACGTCGGTCCACTGGCCGCCTGGTCGCACACGTTCTTCTGGGTGCACATGACCCAGCACCTGCTCGTGATGATGGCTGCTGCTCCGCTGATCGTGCTGGGCGCGCCGATCACTCTCGCCTTCCGGGCGAGCGGGCCCCAGTCCCGACGGCGCTGGGTGGTGCCGATTCTTCGCAGCCGGGCAGTGCGACTACTGACCCATCCGGTGTTCACGTGGATCCTGTTCGCCAGCGCCCTCCTGCTCACACACTTCACGGCGTTCTACAACTGGGCGCTGGTGAACCACGATGCCGACCAGTTCATCCAGCAACCGCTCTTCCTCGGAGCCGCGCTGCTGTACTACCTGCCATTGATCGGCGCGAACCTGCAGCCGCGTCGGCCGCCTCAGGCGATGCGGCTGCTGTCCCTCGCGCTGATGATGATCCCCGAGGCGATCGTCGGGGCGGTCATCTACTTCTCGCCGACAATCCTGTACCCGGCCTTCCCCGTCGACAGGCCGTTCGGGCTCGGGCCCCAGGCCGACCAGCAGCTCGCCGGCGCCCTCATGTGGGCCCTTGTGATGGTGGTCGACTCGTTCTGGATGATGTATGTCGCCGCGGAGTGGTTCGCGAGCGAGGAGAAGAGGGGCGAGCGCTTCAACCGTGATCTAGTTCGCGCGGACGACGTCCGGCAGTGACCAGCGGGTCAGCAGGTGGAAGCGCAGCAGCGCCACCGTCTCCCGGCCGACGTACTCCGACGTCAGCGCGGTGCCGGCGCCCCGTTCCGTCGGGGACATGTGGGCATCGATGCCGAGCGTCGCCGCCGTGGCCTGCGCCCGCGCGGCGTGCGCCGGGTCGGTGACCACGGTGGCGGCCGACCAGCCCAGATCGCGCATGACACCGGCCACCACGCGAAGCGAGCCCACCGTGTCGGTGCCGGTGGAGAAGGACACGATGTCCTCGCTGGGCACCCCGTGGGCCATCAGGTCGTAGCGTTCCGGTCCCACGGACCGCGCCGGGCCGGTGAGAACGATCACTGGCGCGACGCCGTCACGGTACAGGTCGGCCGCATGGGCGAGCCGGGCCTGGAGGACCGGGGTCGGGTCGCCCCAGTACCGGGCCGGGTCCAGGACGACGATCGCCTGAGTGGTCGATCGGTCGTCCATCTGGGCGGTCAGCACGATCTGCAGCACCGCGCCGATGGGCAGGAGCAGCGCCAGGGCGACGGCCACCGTGACGGTCGCCGTCCCCAGCCCGCGAGCGGTGCGGGGCACGGTGAGCACGGCCGCGCGCACCGACGACGAGGGAGCGCTGCCGTCCCGGGAGACGTAGGAGGTGGCGCTCACGTCCCAATCGTCACACGTGCCCCACCAGTATCGCCGCTACGACACAGCCGGCGGGCTCACCTGGTGTCGCTGAGCGTCACCCCGACCTGACCGGACGACACGTGACGCTCCAGCGACGCGCGTCCGGCCTCGAGGCGAGCGACCGGCACCCGGAACGGGGAGCAGGACACGTAGTCCAGACCCACCTGGTCGAAGAAGTGGATCGAGTCGGGATCCCCGCCGTGCTCGCCGCACACTCCGCAGTGCAGGTTCGGGCGCGTGAGGCGACCCTTCTCGACGGCGATGCGGACCAGTTCGCCCACGCCCTCGCGATCGAGGGACTCGAACGGCGAGACCCCGAAGACGCCCTTCTCCAGGTAGGCGGAGAAGAACGCGGACTCGACGTCGTCGCGGCTGAAGCCCCACGTGGTCTGCGTCAGGTCGTTGGTGCCGAACGAGAAGAACTCCGCGGCCTCGGCGATCTGGCCGGCCGTGAGGGCCGCCCGCGGGAGCTCGATCATCGTGCCGATCGGGAACCTCAGGGTGCAGCCGTTCGCGTCGGCCACCTCCTTGAGCACGCCGGCGGCCTCGTCGATGACGAGCTCGAGCTCCTGGATCGAGCCCACCAGCGGGATCATGATCTCCGCCCGCGGATGCCCACCCATGCGCTGCCGGAAGCAGGCCGCCTCCGCGATGGCCCGTACCTGGAGGGCGAACAGGCCGGGGAGCACGAGCCCGAGCCGCACGCCGCGCAGGCCGAGCATCGGGTTCTGCTCGTGCAGTCGGTTCACCGCCTGCAGGAGGCGCAGGTCGGACTCGACGTCCTCGCCCCTCGCCTCGGCCAGAGCGACGCGGACCGCGAGCTCGGTCAGGTTGGGCAGGAACTCGTGAAGCGGCGGGTCGATGAGGCGGATGGTGACGGGCAGGCCGTCCATCGCCTCGAGGATCCGGATGAAGTCCTTGCGCTGAAGGGGCAGCAGCGCCTCGAGCGCCTCCTTACGGTCGGCCTCGTCGTCGGCGAGGATGAGCCGCTCGACGTAGGTCTTCCGCTCGCCCAGGAACATGTGCTCGGTGCGCAGCAGGCCGATGCCCTCGGCCCCCATGTGCCGGGCGCGCGTGGCGTCCTCGGGAGTGTCGGCATTGGCGCGCACCGCCAGGCGGCGCTGGTGGTCGGCGTGCTGCATGATCCGATCAACCGCCTTGATGAGCTCCGCAGTCGGCTCGTCGGCATCGGCGAGGGCGGCTTCCAGACCGGACTCGAAGTACATGACGACGTTGCTCTCGACAACGGGCACCTCGCCGAGGAAGACGTCGCCGGTCGAGCCGTTGATCGACAGGACGTCACCCTCCTTGACGACCAGGCCGTCCTCGGTCGTCATGACGCGGGCCTTGGTGTCGACGTCGAGGGACTCGGCGCCGCATACGGCGGTCTTGCCCATGCCGCGCGCGACGACGGCCGCATGTGACGTCTTGCCGCCGCGGCTCGTGAGGATGCCGGCCGCCGCGATCATGCCCTCGAGATCGTCGGGGTTGGTCTCGCGACGCACGAGGATGACGCGCTCACCGGCGGCGGCCCAGTCGACGGCGGTCTTCGAGTCGAAGACGACGCGACCGACGGCTGCGCCCGGAGACGCGTTCATGCCCCTGCCGATCTTCTGGTCGGAATCGCTCGACGCGAACCGCGGGAACATGAGCTGGCCGAGTTGGTGGCCGGTGACGCGCATGAGGGCCTCGTCCATCGAGATGACGCCCTCGTCGACGAGCTGCACGGCGATGCGGAAGGCAGCGGCGGCGGTGCGCTTGCCGACGCGCGTCTGCAGCATCCAGAGCTTGCCCTTCTCGATCGTGAACTCGATGTCGCACAGGTCGCGGTAATGCAGTTCCAGCTTGTTCATGGTGTCGATGAGCTCGTCGTAGGCGGCCTTGTCGATGCCCTCCAGATCCTGCAGGGGCAGCGCGTTGCGGATGCCGGCGACGACGTCCTCGCCCTGAGCGTTCTGCAGGTAGTCGCCGTAGACGCCGCGGGCTCCCGAGCCCGGGTCGCGCGTGAAGGCGACACCGGTGCCGGAGCCCTCCCCGGCGTTGCCGAACGCCATGACCTGCACGTTGACGGCGGTGCCGAGCGTGTGTGGGATGCGCTCCTGGCGGCGGTACAGCCGGGCGCGGTCGGTGTTCCACGAGTGGAAGACGGAGCGGATGGCGAGGTCGAGCTGCTGGTACGGATCCTGCGGGAACTCGTGCCCGGTGCCCTCGCGCACGATCGACTTGTAGACGTCGACGAGGCGCTTGAGGGACGCAACCGGCAGGTCGATGTCGGTGACGACGCCAGCGCTGGCCTTCATGTCCTCCAGCGCATGCTCGAAGTCGTCGCCGGGCAGGTCGAGCACGGTCTTGCCGAACATCTGGATGAGGCGGCGGTAGGAGTCCCACGCGAAGTGCTGGTCGCCCGCATGCCGGGCGAGGCCGGCGACGCTGGCGTCGTTCAGGCCGATGTTGAGGACGGTCTCCATCATTCCGGGCATCGAGAAGCGGGCCCCGGAGCGCACGGACACGAGCAGCGGGTTCTCCGGGTCGCCGAGCCGGCGGCCCATGACCTCCTCGAGGTGCGCCGTCTCCTGGGCGATCTGGATGCGCAGGCCGTCCGGGCCATGCCCATGCTCGAGGAAGTACCTGCAGGCCTCGGTCGTGATCGTGAATCCAGGCGGGACCGGCAACCCCATGCGGGTCATCTCGGCGAGGTTCGCCCCCTTGCCGCCCAGCAGGTCGCCCTGCGAGCGGTCGCCCATGGAGAAGTCGTACACGTAGGTCTGTGGATTCGCGGGAGAGGAAATCGTCATGGTCACACCCGACACCCCGGGGGGTAACTGATGCAAGTGACCAACGGCCCTGAACGTCCTACTTAGGTGTGATTTCAACCACCGGACACGGAAAGCTCGGCCTCCGCCAGCACGATCGCGGCCGATCCATCGAGGAAGGGCGAGTCCAGCCAGCCGTCCGGCAGCGTCGGACGACGGTTGCCCGACGTACGGCCCCTCGGCCCCTCACCCACGGCGACGTTGAAGTCCTGATCGGCGTCGATCCGCCCGAGCAGGTCGTCGAGCTCGGCCAGCGATACGACCGTGCCGAGTGACACCCGCACCGGCTGTCGCACCGAGAAGCCCTTCAGGTACCAGGCCATGTGCTTGCGGATGTCGCGGCAGCCGCGCAGCTCGCCGTAGTCGTCGACCAGGAGCTGGGCGTGCCGACGCAACGTGGCCAGTACCTCGACCAGGCCAGGATCGCCCGGCACCGGCTCGCCCGCGAACGCCGCCGCCAGCTGGCCGAAGAGCCATGGCCGGCCGAGGCAGCCGCGCCCCACCACCACGCCGTCGGCGCCCGTCTGCGCCATCATCCGCAGGGCGTCGGCGGCGGTCCAGATGTCACCGTTGCCCAGAACTGGAGTGCCGAGCGGCGCCAGCGCGTCCTTCAGCCGGGCGATGGCCTCCCAGTCGGCCTGCCCGGCATACATCTGGCTGGCCGTGCGGCCGTGCAGCGCCACCCAGGCCACTCCCGCCTCCGCGGCGGCCCGCCCGGCGTCGAGGTAGGTCAGGTGGTCGTCGTCGATGCCGGTACGCATCTTCACCGAGACGGGCACGCGGCCATCGGCGGCCGACACCGCCTCCGTGACGATGCTGCGGAACAGGTCCCGCTTCCAGGGCAGAGCGCTGCCACCCCCCTTGCGGGTCACCTTGGGGACGGGACATCCGAAGTTCATGTCGATGTGGTCGGCTCGGTCCTCGTCCACGATGATCCGGACGGCCTCGGCCATCACGTGAGGATCCACCCCGTAGAGCTGTACCGAACGCGGGGACTCGTCTGCCCCGAACGTGACCAGGTCCATCGTCTCGGCGTTGCGCTCGAGAAGCGCTCGGGACGTGACCATCTCCGACACGTACAGCCCGGCCACCCGTCCCGTGGCCGCGACGCTCGACTCGCGGCACAGCCGCCGGAACGCCCGGTTGGTGATGCCCGCCATCGGCGCGAGCACCACGGGCGGGTCGACGGGCCAGATCACCCGCTGATCCTCCCATCCCCGTGACGAGCCGGCGGCCGCTGCGCCCCAGCACCCCTTCAGGGGGGCCATGCGGCAGACTGCAACCCGACACCACGTCGGAAAATTCTTGTCAGCCCGGAAGAGGTCCCATGTCCACGCCCATCGAGTTCCAGGCCGGCAAGGTCCTCACCGGGAAGAAGCGCTGGGCCGCCTTGATGTTCCTTGCGCTGGGCGTGGCGATGATCATCCTCGACGCCACCGTGGTGAACGTCGCCATTCCCACCATGGTTCAGGACCTTGGCCTGACGACGAGCGAGGCCGAGTGGATCTCGTCGGCCTACTCGCTGACGTTCGCCTCCCTGCTCATCTTCTCCGGTCGCATCGCCGACCGCGCCCGGCCGCAAGCTCATGTTCATCATCGGCGTAGTCGTCTTCGTCGCGGCCAGCGTCCTCGTCGCGGCATCCGACACCTCCGTCACGCTCATCGCGGCGCGCGCGTTGCAGGGGGTCGGCGGCGCCATGATCCTGCCCGCGTCGCTCTCGGTGATCAACGCCGTCTTCGTGGGCAAGTCCCGCGCCGTCGCCTTCGCCGTCTGGGGCGGCACCATCGGCGGCATGGCCGCCCTCGGCCCGCTGGTGGGCGGCTGGCTGACCACCTACGCGTCCTGGCACTGGGCCTTTCTGATCAACGTGCCCATCGGCATCATCGTCATCGTCGGCGTCCTCATGACGGTTCCGGAGACCAAGGAGCTCGGCGGCCCGAAGGGCATGGACGTCATCGGCACGGTCCTCATCACCCTGGGACTGGCCGGCATCGTGTTCGCCCTCATCGAGGGCCTTCGCTACGGCTGGGTCAAGCCCATTGCGACGTTCACCATCGGGAACTGGGAGTGGCCGTTCACGTCGATCTCCGTGGTGTTCGTCGCCGCTCTCGTCGGCATCGTGTCCATCGGCCTGTTCCTGGCCCTCGAATCCCGCCGGGTCAAGGAGGGGAAGGTCGTCGTGGTCGACCTGCGCCTCTTCCGCATCCGCACCTTCGGATCGGGCAACGTCGTCGCCACCGTTGTCAGTCTCGGCGAGTTCGGTCTGCTCTTCGCCCTGCCGCTGTTCCTTCAAGCCACTCGCGGCTACGACGCCCTGCAGACCGGCTACATCCTGCTGGCGCTCGCGGTCGGCTCGTTCGTCGCGTCCGGGCTCGGCGCTCCCCTGTCGCAGCGGCTCGGACCCGTACGCGTCCTGCAGCTGGGCATGGCACTCGAGGTGATCGGCATCTTCGGACTGGGCTTCGTCCTGTCGCCGTCCATCACCGGCTGGCAGATGGCCCCATGGCTCTTCCTCTACGGCATGGGCGTGGGCTTCGCGACCGCTCAGCTCACGGGCGTCGTCCTCTCCGAGGTGCCCGTCGCGGAGTCCGGCCAGGCCAGCGCGGTCCAGTCGACCTCGCGGCAGGTCGGTGCCGCCATCGGCACCGCCATCATCGGCGCCACCCTGATCTTCGGCCTCGGCAACGTGGCCAGCCAGCTCGAGGACCGAGGCGTCCCGACCGAGCAGGCCGTGCAGATCTCCGATGCCATGGCCTCATCCGCCGGCCAGGCCTTCCAGGCACTGCCCGGCGCGCAGGATCCCGCCAATGCGACGCCGGCAGAGCAACTCGTCATCGAGGGCGCATCGGCCGGATTCGCCGACGCCATCAAGCTCGTCGCATGGGTGGCCGGGGCGTTCGTCCTGTTCGGCCTGGGCGCCAGCTTCGCCCTGCCGAAGAACGCCGCCCGCGTAGAGTCCGAGGGCTACACACCCCCGATGGAGAAGGCCAAGAAGGAGTAGATCGTGCCGAGGGTCGTCATCATCGGCCACACCGATGTGGGTAGGCGCACGTGTGCCCTCCTCGCGGCGCAGGGGATCTCGAGCCGGCATCTCGACGATCCATCCGACGTCGACATCAGAGCTGCCCTCACGCCCGACGTCGACGGCGTGGCGGTCCTCCTGCACGACGACATGCGCGCCCTGCGCTACTGCCTCGTGGTCGAGCACGTCCGTCCCGGCATCCGCCTCTTCGTCGCCATGTTCGACGGCACGGCGCGCGCCCAGCTCGAGCGGGCGGTTCCGAACTGCGTCGTCCTCTCCCCCGCCTCCATCGCCGTACCGAGCATGGTGGCCTCGGCGATCGCCCCGGAGCACGTGTCCGTGCGGCGCCGATCCTCGTCGCTCGAGAAGCGCTGGGTGACGATCGATGCGGAGCCGGGCGTCGACCAGGCCATCGTGCGTCCGTTCGAGATCGACGGATCCCTTCGGGTCCGCGGCCTGCTCGGGATGCTTCGAGGGCAGTTCCACCCCTACGACGCCGGCTCGTCGGTCCTCCTCGGGGGCGCCTTCGGCCTGCTGCTCGTCATCCTCATCGACACCCTCGTCGGCCTGCGACACGACTCCCTCATCCGCGCCATCTACGACGCGGCCCGCACGACCGCCACCATCTCCGCCCCCGAACTCGCCGACGAACCCTGGCTCCTCGTCTGGGGCACGATCGCCGCGCTCCTCGTGATGGGGTTCACCGCAGCCTTCGCTGCTGGCATCGTGCACCACCTCATCTCGGGTCGTCATGTGGCACTCGTGGGCCGCCGGGTCATGCCCCGGTCCGGCCACGTCGTGGTTGCCGGCATGGGACAAGTGGGACTGCGCCTGGCACAGGAGTTGCGCGCCCTCGGCGTGGCAGTCGTCGGTATCGAGCGATACCCCGACGCACCTGGCCTGCCGATCGCCCGCGACCTCGGTATCCCCGTGGTCATCGGCGATGCCGTGTCGCGTCGGGTTCTTCGCCGTACAGGGCTGCGGAATGCGGTGGCCATCGTCGCCGCCAGCAGTGAGGAGCGCGACAACATCGCGGTAGCCATCTCTGCGCAGGCAGTGGCCGAGGCCGTCAACGTCGTGATCAGGGCGGGCAGCGACGACGCCATCGACGAGACCACGTCGTTGTTCCACATCGGCTCGGTGATCGACGTGAACGGGCTCACCTCCGCCTTCGTGGCCCAGTCGATGACGGATGCAGCCCCGTTCGCCGTGATCAAGGTGGACGACCGGGTGTTGGCCGTCGACCATGCCGGGCTGGTGACCGGACAGGTGCCTACCGGCACAAACCGGTGTGCGTGCACCTGACGCGGAGCGCTCCCTCACGACCTTCGGCTCAGTACGGCGGCGGTTCGTGTTCGTAGGTGCGGCCGTGGGGTGAGGTCCAGGTGCAGGATCCGTCGGGTCGGCTGTCGGTGATCCTCCAGCCGGCGTGGGTCTTGATCTGGTGGTGGCGGAGGCAGAGGGCGCCGAGGTTGGCGGGGCTCGTGGTGCCGCCGCCGTTCCACGGGTCGGCGTGGTCGATCTGGGAGCGGGCGGCGGCGCGGCGGCAGCCGGGGAACCGGCAGACCCGGTCGCGGGCCACGACGTACTCCCGCAGCCGCTGCGGCACCTGGTAGACCCGGCGGCCGTAGTCGAGGAGGTGCCCGGTGACGGGGTCGGTGACCAGCCGCCGCATCGTCACGGCCACCTCGGGGTCGGTGAGCAGGTCGCGGACCAGGTCGGCGCTGACCGGCCCGGCACCCCGCAGTTCCACCTGACCGGCCGGACCGCCGGACTGCCCACCGCCGAGGGCGTCGGCGAGGGCGAGCAGGGTGGGCAGGTCGATGACCAGGTCGAGGTGGGCCCGGACCTGCGGGGCCGGGACCACGCCGGATCCGATGCCGGCGCCAGTGGCATCGCGGGCGCCCAGGACCAGCGCGGCGAGGGCCTCGGCGCGGTGCTCGCCCATCGTCGCCGCGGGGTCGGGGGTGAACCGGTCGTCGTGGGCCAGCGCCTCCACCGCGGTCATCACCGCGTGGGCGGCCTCGGTGGACATGCGGGCGATGAGGGTGGAGATGCCGTCGAGCTCATCGACGACATACACGTCGCGGGTGCATCTGGCTTCGCGGCGGCGTCGGCGTTCCCCGGCCGCGTCGATCGCCAGCACCGCTCGGCGTGCGGTCGCGCGGGTCATCGACACCGTCACCCGGGCGGCGGTCGGCAGCACCCGGCGCTCCAGATCCGCGCAGGCCGTGGTGAACGCGGCTCGTTCGGTGTCGTCGCGCATTCCCCGGCCCGGCAGCCGACCCGCAGCCTCCACGATCACGGCCACGTGCCGGTCGGTGACCTCCCCGGCCGCGAGGGCCGCGGCGGTCGCGGCGAGGGGACCGGCGAGCAGCCGGGCGGTGTCGATGCGGTCCTGCGCCGTAGCGGCGGGCAGCCGCAGCGCAGCCCCGAGCTCCTCCCGGCGCACGTCCGCGATCCGGATCCTGCGCTCCTCCTCCGAACCCGGCACCAGGAGCGTGAACTCCTCCACCAGCGGCTCCGCCGTGGCCGCCGGGATCACCGCCTCCAGGCCCACCGACGCCCACCAGGCGGCGACCCGCTGGTGGACCTGCAGGAACGCCACCGCGTCCACATCCGACAGGCCGGCCCGGTCGATCGTCATCAGCGCGTCCAGCACCAGCGCACTGGGCCGCATCCCCGCCAGCACCCCCAGCAGCTCACCGGGGGTCAGGCCATCGACGAAGTCCACCAGGACCGGGTCGTCCACCACCCGATCCGGCGCCACGTCCGCGACCCCGGCCCTCGATTCCATGACCTCACACTACGAGGACCCTCTGACATTCCGACCGGCGAAATCCACAGCAACCGCAACCTGTTTACACTGGTGCACTAGCGTCAGGACATGCACGTGCGCGAAGCGACCAGCACCGATTGCGACGCCGTCATCGCCCTCTGGACGTCGGCGGGCCTGACGCGTCCGTGGAACGATCCCGCCCTCGACTTCGAGCGAGCACGCAGTGGTCCCACCTCGTGCGTCCTCGTCGGGATCGTGGATGAGCGCCCCGTCGCAACCGCGATGGTCGGCTTCGACGGGCACCGGGGGTGGGTCTACTACCTCGCGGTGGCAGCCGATCATCGGCGCGTGGGTGCGGGTCGCCGGATGATGGCCGAGGCCGAGCAGTGGCTCAACACGCGCGGCGCACCGAAGGTCGAACTGATGGTGCGCACGGGCAACGACGAGGCAACGGCGTTCTACACCGCCCTCGGTTACGACCGCGTCGAGGTCGAGGTGCTGGCCCGCTGGCTGCGGCCCTGACGCATCAGCAGGCCGGCAGTCGCTCCCCGAGCCACCCCACGACGGCGTCCAGGCCAATGCGCTCCTGCGCCATGGAGTCGCGCTCGCGGATCGTCACGGCCTGATCGTCGAGCGTCTCGAAGTCGACCGTGATGCAGAACGGAGTGCCGATCTCGTCCTGTCGGCGGTAGCGACGACCGATGGCGCCGGCGTCGTCGAAGTCGACGTTCCAGCGCTTGCGCAGGTCCGCCGCCAGGTCCTTGGCCTTCGGCGACAGGTTCTCGTTGCGGGACAGCGGGAGCACCGCGGCCTTGACCGGCGCGAGGCGGGGATCCAGACGCAGCACCGTGCGAGTGTCGACGCCGCCCTTGGCATTGGGGGCTTGGTCCTCGTCGTACGCATCGAGGAGGAACGCCAGCACCGCCCGAGTGAGGCCCGCTGCGGGCTCGATCACGTAAGGCACCCAGCGCTCGTTGGCCTCCTGGTCGAAGTAGGACAGGTCGGTGCCCGAGTTCTCGCCATGCGACGTCAGATCGAAGTCCGTGCGGTTGGCGATGCCCTCGAGCTCCGCCCACTCCGATCCGGCGAAGCCGAAGCGGTACTCGATGTCGACGGTGCGCTTGGAGTAGTGGGAGAGCTTCTCCTTCGGGTGCTCGTAGAAGCGCATGTTCTCGGGATTCAGCCCGAGGTCGACGTACCAGTTCCAGCGCTGCTCGAGCCAGTACTCGTGCCACTGCTCGTCGGTGCCGGGCTTGACGAAGAACTCCATCTCCATCTGCTCGAACTCGCGGGTGCGGAAGATGAAGTTGCCGGGCGTGATCTCGTTGCGGAAGCTCTTGCCGATCTGGCCGATGCCGAACGGCGGCTTCTTGCGCGAGGCGTTCATGACGTTCAGGTAGTTGACGAAGATGCCCTGGGCGGTCTCGGGGCGCAGGTAGTGGATGGCACCGGCATCCTCGACCGGCCCCACCGCAGTGCGGAGCATGCCGTTGAAGTCGCGTGGCTCGGTGAAGTCGCCCTTGGTGCCGCAGTTCGTGCAGACGACATCGGCCAGACCGTTCTCGGGCGCATGGCCGTGCTTCTCCTCGTATGCCTCGAGAAGCTGGTCCGCACGCCACCGCTTGTGGCACTTCTTGCACTCGGTCAGCGGGTCGGTGAACGTGGCCACATGGCCGGACGCCTCCCAGACCTGGGGGGCCAGAATGATCGACGAGTCGAGCCCGACAACGTCGTCACGGCCGCGGACCACCGCCTGCCACCACTGGCGACGGACGTTGTCCTTGAGCTCGACGCCATTGGGGCCGTAGTCCCAGGCGGATCGACTTCCGCCGTAGATCTCGGACGACGGGAAGACGAATCCACGACGCTTGCAGAGGTTGACGACGGCATCGACGCGGTCAGCGGCCATTGGTGCGCTCCTTCTCGAGCGCACTGCGCGCTCCACTCCGGCTGGTTGTCGGCGGACAGCGCGATTCTACGAGGTGCGCTCAGGCACCCGAATTGTGGTCCCACAGGAGTCGACGGGCCGTGGCCTCGTCGATCGTGTCGAAGTCGTCGTAGTGCCACGTCAGGTCGCGTCGTGTCAGCGGCGTCGACACGGCGACGACGAGGTCGTAGTGGTCCTGCAGGTCGGCCCATGCCTCTCGAGGGCAGACCGGCACGGCGAGGACGAGACGGGCCACACCGGACTGGCGCAGCGCCAACGCGGCGGCACGGGCGACCGTGCCGGTCTCGACGCCGTCGTCGATGACGACCACGACGCGGCCCTCGAGACCGGGCTGGGCGGTCACCTCGACTCCGTCATCGGATCGAACGACCGGGAGCGACTGAAGCGGCCACTCGCCCGACTCCGCGACACCGATCGCCACAGGTACGCCATTGGGCAGCACCGGGAGCAGCACGGTCGGGGCGCTCCTGGCAGTGTCGCCCATGCCCGCCAACGCAGCGCGCAGCGCCGGACCGAGGCGACGTCCACCATCGATGAGGTTCGCGAAGTCACTCATGACGTAACGGACCTGACGTCCGGACCGGAGGCGCTGCCGAGCCCCACCTCGCCGGCGTCGGCGGCCAGCCCGCTGTGGGCGCTCGTCTCGGTGCCGGGGGTCCGCCGATGGACGATCTCGAACGCCGACGACTCGTCGACCGCAGTCGACAGCAGCGGGATCGCCGTCATCTTCACGTCGAACGACGACAGCGCACGCCGATAGGCGCCGACGCCGATCCAGTGAGTCTCGATGACGTAGAGCCCCGCCTCGTCGGTGGCCACCGCGATCGACGCGTCGAGGAATCCCGCCTGCTCCGAGAGGACGGCGACGGCGCGGCGGGCGCTCTCCAGGAAGGACTCGCGCCCCTCGCTGGCTGCTCGATGCCTCGTGATGACGAGGAGGGCGGCGGCATCGCCGTCGAGCGCGGGCCACGGGCTAGGGTTGGACACCCGACGAACGCTAGTCCGCCGCCACGAAACGACCCACCGGAGCCCACATGGCACAGAGCCCTGACCGGAGCAGCACCGGGAAGAGCGGCGGCGGCAAGTCCGGCGCCGACAAGCCGAAGAAGGTGCCCAAGGCCACTCCCGGCGTTCGCGGACCCAGCGGCCCGCCACCCCCGCCATCCGCGCGAGGCTCTCAGCAGGCACGCCCCGGGTCCAGGACCTCGTCGAGTGGTGCGTCCGGCGGCTCGTCGGACCTGCGCAAGCGCTTCGAGACCATCAGCTACCCGTTCATCCAGGCCATGAGCAAGGTGCCGCGCTGGATCGTCGTGGTACTGCCGGCCGTGATCCTGCTTCTCGGCCTGCTCCAGACCGGATCGCTCGCCTGGCTCGGGGGCATCCTGCTGCTCATCATCTGGGCGCTGCTGGCGTGGCTCACGGCACTGTCGTGGCCAGCGATCACCGGCGGTTCCAGGATCCTGCGCGTGATCGTGCTCGCGGCCCTACTGGGCATCATCGCGATGAAGTTCGCCGGCCGCATCTGACCTGCCTCGTCGCGTATCCCCCTCGCCTGAGTCGTCCACAACCCTTGCGGTTGCTGTGGATTTCGCTGGATGGGATGTCAGAGGGTCCTCGTAGTGTGGGGGCATGGTCATCGACGAGGTCGTTCGCGGGAGCGAGGTGCTGGACGCCTCGTGGGACGCGATCGCGGTGTCGTCGTGGGATGGCGCGGGCGACTCGTGGTGGGCCGCGCTGGCTGATGCCGGCGTCGATCCGGCGTGGGTGGAGCCGTGGGACGCGGTCGACGTGGGCATCGTGCGGCCCGTGCCGGTGCGGGAACTGCTGGATCGCCTGCTCGACTCGAGGCCCGACGCGCGGGTGATGTCGGCGCTGGCCGGTATCGACCGCACGGCGTTGTCGGACGATGACGCGGTGACGTTCCTGCAGGTCCATCAGCGGGTCGCCGCGTGGTGGGCCGCGGTCGGCCTGGAGGCGATCATCCCCGCCGCAGCGGCGGAGCCCCTGATCGAGGAGTTCACGCTCCTGGTCCCGGGTTCGGACGAGGAGCGCAGGATCCGGATCGCCGACGTGCGCCGCGAGGAGCTCGGGGCCGCGCTGCGGCTGCCCGCCGCCACCGCCCAGGACCACATCGACACCGCCCGCCTGCTGGCCGGTCCCCTCGCCGCGACCGCCGCGGCCCTCGCGGCGGGAGAGATCACCGACCGGCATGTCGCCGCCATCGTCGAGGCCGCGGGGCGGCTGCCGGGGCGTTGGATGCGCGACGACACCGAACGGGCAGCCTTCACGTCTTCCTGTGCGGACCTCGAACGCCGGGTGCTGCCGACCGCTGCCCGGGCCACGGTGTCGATGACCCGCGCCGCGGCACGCCGGGCGGTGCTGGCGATCGATGCGGCCGGGGAGCGCCGTCGCCGCCGCGAAGCCAAGTGCACCCGTGACGTGTATGTCGTCGATGAGCTCGACGGGATCTCGACGTTGATCGCCCGGATGAGCACCGAGGCCGCCCACGCGGTGATGACCGCCGTGGACGCCCTGGCCCACGACGACCGATTCAGCCCGCCCCTTCACCGACGGCACCCACGCCGACGGCCCCACCCGCGGCCACGAGACCGCGACGATCGGTGAGCGCCGCGGCGAGGCCCTCGCCGCGCTGGTCCTCCGCGCCCTGGCTGCCGGTGGTGTCAAGAGCGACGGTGGCGATCGCGGCGGATCCGGCGAGGTCCCGGCCCCGCAGGTCCGGGCCCACCTCGACCTGGTCATCGACCTGCCCACCCTGCTCGCCCTCGCCGACGGCGGCACCGGCGGTCAGGTGGAGCTGCGGGGTGCGGGTCCGGTCAGCGCCGACGTGGTCCGCGACCTGCTGGCTGACCCCACGGTCGCGGTCACGATGCGGCGGCTGGTCACCGACCCCGTCACCGGACACCTCCTGGACTACGGCCGCCGGGTCTACCAGGTGCCGCAGCGACTGCGGGAGTACGTCGTGGCCCGCGACCGGGTCTGCCGGTTCCCCGGCTGCCGCCGCGCCGCCGCCCGATCCCAGATCGACCACGCCCAAGCATGGAACGACGGCGGCGACACCAGCCCCGCCAACCTCGGCGCCCTCTGCCTCCGCCACCACCAGCTCAAGACCCACGCCGGCTGGACCATCACCGACAGCAGACCCGACGGATCCTGCACCTGGACCTCACCCCACGGCCGCACCTACGACCACCAACCGCCGCCCATCTGAGGGCGACCGACCCCCGCCTTCGCCCCACCGCGGAGCGCCCCTCCTGTCACGAGTCTCGAGGGGATGAGCGGCGCCTCGACGGCACCACGGACGTCTGCGGCCCTCTGCGGACGGCTGTGAATGGACGCGACCACCCATGGCGCGGGACACTAGCGTTGGCGACACGGACTACGAGCCCCCATTCGTCAGCCTGACATGGAGGCCCGCGCTTCGGTCACTCAGTCGACTGAGTCCGTCGGGGGTTGTCTGGTGGTAGGAAGCACGGCGAGTCAGCGGGCTTTCCGCCTGTCCGTCGGCCGCCGCGAAACCCCCCGCGCCATGGCCGTCACGTGTGCGTGTTTCGTCAGCATCACTGTGACCAACGCGATGTTCGGCCCGCAGATGGCCGCCGTGTCGGTGCTCCTTAACAGCATCGTCGGCATCATCCTTCTCGGGAGCGCACTAGTGATCCGTCGTGCCGACCTTCCGGCCGCCGCCCCGCCGTGGATCGCGGCGGGTTGCGCCGTCGTGATGGTGGTCGCGGGCCAGATCCAGGTGTGGCTCAAACCGGACGCGGCCAGTTTCGTCTACATCATGCTCATCATGGTTGCGTACGGCCCGTTGACGCTGGGCTGGCTCCCCTCGATCATCGCGGCCGTGCCCATGTTCGCCGGCTGCGTGATCGTGTCCAGGCAGTGGCCGCCCGTCGACGCCACCGACTGGGTCATCGCATCGCTCGCCGCATTAGCGATCGGCATGACCCTGCTATGGATTCGGCTTCGGAGCATCAACGAGCTGGGTGACCTGTCGGACCTCGTCAAGGAGCTCGCGACCAAGGACCAGCTCACGGGGCTGCTGAACCGGCGGGGCATCGAGGACCGGATCCCGGAGCTGGCCGCAACTGCCCTGCGCCACAAAGAGTCGGTCTTCGCACTGTTCGTCGACGTCGACGGGCTCAAGGCCGCCAACGACGACCACGGTCACCTCTTCGGCGACGAGGTGATCACCGTCGTCGCCGAGGCCGTCCGGGCCGTCGCGCGCTCGGCGGACCTGGTCGGGCGATGGGGAGGCGACGAGTTCATCGTCCTTGGGCTCGGGCTGGCGCCCAGCCCCGACACCTTCACCCAGCGGGTGCTGGAGGAGATCCACCGCAGCGGCATCGATCCAGCCGAATGGCCCGGCGGGGTCAGCATCGGCGCCGCATCGGTCAGCCAGCACCAGATCGACGTGAACGACCTGATCAACCAGGCCGACCACGACATGTACACGCGACGACGAGCCCGTCGCGGCAACTGATCGCAGCAGGTCGGGGCTAGCGCCCGTCTGGTGGCGGCACGGCGTTGGGGACTGCGCCGCCGTAGCGACGGTCGCGAGAGGCATAGAGCTCGCACGCGTGCCACAGGTGCCGTCGATCGAAGTCGGGCCAGAGCGTGTCCATGAACACCATCTCGGCGTAGGCCGACTGCCAGAGCAGGAAGTTGCTCGTGCGCTGCTCGCCCGAGCTGCGGACGAACAGGTCGACGTCGGGCATGTCCGGCTCGTCGAGATAGCGATGGAACATCCGCTCGTCGATGCGGTCGGGGTCCAGACGGCCCGCCCTCGCGTCACGCGCCATCGCCGCGGCCGCATCGGCGATCTCGGCGCGTCCGCCGTAGTTGACGCACATGGTGAGCGTGAGCGTGGAGTTGCGTGCCGTGAGCTGCTCGGCAGCCTCCAGCTCGTTGATGACGCTGCGCCACAGGCGCGGACGTCGGCCCGCCCACCGCACTCGAACACCGAGGTCGTTCATCTCGTCTCGGCGCCGACGGATGACATCTCGGTTGAATCCCATGAGGAACCGCACCTCGTCTGGCGAGCGCTTCCAGTTCTCTGTGGAGAAGGCGTACGCCGAGAGCCACGTGATGCCGAGCTCTATCGCTCCCTCGACGCAGTCGAACAGGCTCGACTCGCCGGCCTCGTGCCCGGCGGTGCGCGGAAGGCCGCGTTCCTTCGCCCACCGACCGTTGCCGTCCATCACCACCGCGACGTGTCGTGGCACGAGCTCTCGCTGGATCACGGGCGGGCGGGCGCCGCTCGGGTGGGGGGTCGGCCCTCGACGTGGTGGGGCGGCAGGTCGGCGGGCCATGCCCACATCCTGACACCCCGAGGAGCGGCCTCGGGGGTTATCGGCGGTCGACCAGCGGCAAAGAGCGCAGACCCCGTTCGAGGTGCCATTGCAGGAACGCCGCGACGAGGCCACTGGCCTCGCGTTGCTCGCGTGGCTCGCTCCCGTCGGCGAGCGGCCAGTCACCGCTGAGCAGGGCGCCGAGCAGGGCGATCGTGGGCGCTGAGGGAGCTGCGGAGCCGGGCGGCCGGCACGCAGGACACACCACCCCGCCAGTGGGGATCGAGAAGGCGCGGTGGGGGCCAGGCGCACCGCATCGGGCGCAGTCGTCGAAGGACGGCGACCAGCCGGCGATGGCCAAGGAGCGCAGCAGGAAGGAGTCGAGGATCAGCGTGGGCTCGTGGTCGTCGGCCACGAGCGAGCGGAGGCCGGACACGAGCAGCACGTACTGCTGCACCGCCGGCTCACGCTCCTCGGGCGTGAGTCGCTCCGCCGTCTCCAGCATTGCCGTGCCGGCGGTCCACCGCGGATAGTCCGAGGAGAGCTCGGCGCCGTGATTGGCGATCGACTCCACCTGGGTCACCGTGTCGAGCGAGCGCCCCTCGTACAACTGGACATCGACGTGGCTGAAGGGCTCGAGTCGCGCGCCGATGCGGCTCGACGTCTTGCGCACCCCCCTCGCCACCCCGCGCACCCGGCCCCGCCCACGCGTGAGGAGCGTCACGATGCGATCGGCCTCGCCCAGTTTCTGGGTGCGAAGGACGATGGCTTCGTCTCGGTAGAGGGGCACGCTACATTCTCTCTGGAGGAAGGGTTCAGGTCCGCATCGGCGCACGGAGGATTCCCAGGTGGCCACGAACGACCCAGGTGACGACACGGACGTCCCGCTCCCTGCGCCCCCCGCTGACGAGACGGATGTCAAGCCCCCTGCGCCCCCCGCCGCAGGTTCGAGCGCCGAGCGCCCCCGCACGCTGATCGAGTTCGACGCAGCGACCCTGCGCCGAACCCTGTTCGTGATCTTCGTGGCGGTCATCGCCTATCAGATCGTCATCTGGTCGTGGTCCCTGCTCGCGGGCTTCGCCTTCAACCTCCTGCTCGCCTGGCTCGTGGCCATCTCCTTCGACCCGGTCGTCAGCTGGCTATCCCATAAGGGAATCCGACGAGGTGCCGCGACGGCCATCGTGGCGACGTCCGTGCTCCTCCTCCTCGCCGCCTTCATCACCGCGTTCGGCGGCGTGCTCGCGACCCAGATCACCGGACTGGTCGAGGCGCTCCCCCAGCTCGTCCTCGACATCGTCGACTGGATCAACCGCACATTCAACGCGAACATCGATCCCGTCCAGATCACCAACAACCTCAACCTCACCCCCGAGCAGATCACAAACATCGCCTCCAACTTGGCGGGCGGCGTCTTCGGAGTGCTGGTCGGCATCGTCGGCGCCCTCTTCGACTTCGTGACGGTTGTGGTGTTCTCGTTCTACTTCTCCGCCGACTCCCCCCGGATCAAGCGGTTCATCGCCTCCTGGCTGAAGCCGGCCCGCCAGGTCACCTTCATCAAGATCTGGGACATCTCCGTGCAGAAGGCCGGCGGATTCGTCATCTCGAAGCTGGCGCTCGCCACACTCTCGGCTGTCTTCCACTGTGGGTTCTTCTACCTCATCGACATCCCTTACTGGCTGCCGATGGGCATCTTCGCGGGCGTGGTGAGCCAGTTCATCCCGACGATCGGCACGTACATCGGCGTCGCCCTTCCCGCCCTGTTCGCGGTGTTCGAGCAGCCGATCGACGTCCTGTGGATCGTCATCTTCGCGACCGTCTACCAGCAGATCGAGAACTACGTCTTCACGCCGCGCATCTCCAACAAGACGATGGACATCAACTCCGGCGTGGCACTCGCAGCCGTCTTCATCGGCGCCGCTCTCTTCGGGCCGATCGGGGCGATCATCGGCATCCCGCTGGTCGCGATCATCATCGCGATCGTCGAGGCCTACGGACAGCGCTACGACATCCACCCGTTCGTGGAGCGCTCCGCGGACTAGCGGCCGGCGGTCAGAAGCCGAGGCGCCGCAACTGCTTGGGGTCCTTCTGCCAGTCCTTGGCCACCTTCACTCGGATGTCGAGGTAGACCGGGACGCCGAGGAGCGCCTCGATCTCGGCGCGAGCGCGGGTGCCCACCTGCTTGAGCCGCGAGCCGGCCTTGCCGATGACGATCGCCTTCTGCGAGTCGCGCTCGACGTAGAGCGTGGCCCGCACGTCGGTCAGCGGACGCTCGACTGGACGGTCCTCTCGCGGCACGATCTCCTCCACCACGACCGCGATCGAGTGCGGCAGCTCGTCCTGCACGCCGTCCAGCGCCGCCTCGCGAATGAGCTCCGAGACAGCCATGTCGACGGGCTCGTCCGATGCGTCCCCGTCGGGGAACAGCACCGGGCCCTCTGGCATCTGCGCGATCAGCCGCTCGGTGAGCAGGGCGACGTGATCGCCGGACCGAGCCGACACGGGAACGACCTCGGCCCAGATGATGCCGACCGCATCGGCCAGCTCGGACACCTGCGCGAGCCGCTCCGCCAGCACCTTGTTCGTGACGAGGTCGGTCTTGGTGACGACGGCGACGATCGGCTTGCGCCTCAGGAAGGACAGCTGGGTCGCGATGAAGCGATCCCCCGGGCCCACGGTCTCGTTCGCCGGGATGCACAAGCCCACCACGTCGACGCTCGACCACGTCTCGCGCACCTGATCGTTGAGCCGCTCCCCGAGCAGCGTCCTCGGCCGATGCAGACCCGGTGTGTCGACCATGATCAACTGACCGTCGGGGCGGTTGACGATGCCCCGAAGAACGCGGCGCGTGGTCTGCGGCCGGTCGGAGGTGATCGCGACCTTGCGACCCACCATGGCGTTCGTCAGGGTGGACTTCCCGGCGTTCGGCCGCCCCACAAGGCAGGCGAATCCACTGCGGAAGGTCACGTCGTCACTCCCGTCGATTCGGTCTCCGTGCCGTGGGCGCGGCCTTCGTCGGATTCGGCACGGCCCTCCGTCATCCCCAGCAACGCTAGGGCACCGACGACGAGCAAGCATCCGATCCAGCCGATCGTGCCGAGTGACTCGCCCAACACCAGCACGCTCAGCAGCGTCGCGACGGCGGGCTCGAACAGGTTGAGGGTGGCGATATGTCCGGGTTGCAGCTCGCGCAGGCCGATTCCGAAGAGCAGGTAGGCGACCGTGGTGGTGACGAGTCCGAGCCACAGCACCTCGAACACGCCCGCCGCCGAGAACCACCAGGTCGACGTCACCGCAGCCGGCAGGAGCACTAGGGCGCCGACGGAGAACGACGAGGCGAGCACGGCGCTGGCCGGCCAGCCCTCCCGGGTCAGGCCCACGCCGAGAACCGTGTAGATCGCGTAGCAGGCGCCGGCGGCCGCCGCGCTCAGCATGCCCACAGGGTCACCGGTCGACAGGTTGCCGACCATGAGCAGGCCCACTCCGGTGATCGCGATGAAGGTCGACAGGGCCCAGATCCAGCCCGGCGGGCCTTCGCGCATGGCCCACCCGAGCAGGCCGGCGAGGAAGGGCGCGACGGCGAGCGAGATGAGCGTGCCGACGGCCACGCCCGTGCGTGAGGCGCCGATGAAGAAGAACGCCTGGTAGCCCGCAACGGCGAGCCCCATGAGCCACACGAGGGGTCGGCGCCACAGGCTCCGCAGCGCAGGACCGTTGCCGCGCCAGAGCACGAACCCCACGAGCCCCGCGCAGCCGACCAGCAGCCGCATCGCGGCGACGCTGACGCCCGGAGCATCGGGCGTCAGGAGGGCCTGCGACGTCGCTGAGGTGCCGAACAGCGCCGCTGCGCCCATGACGGCGAAGGCCGCTCGCGTTCGAGCCGTCACGTGGCGACGATGACGCGGACGGAGCCGTCCGTCCCGCACACGATGACGGGGATGCCTGGTCCGGCAAGGTCCCTCAGCACGGACAGGTCGTGATCGGCAGGATCGGGGCCCACGACGACGGCGGACTCGGCCCCCCGCGCCCCAGAAGCCACGGCCTGCGCTACCGCCAGCTCCAGCGCGGACAGCGTCAGTGAGGGAAGGGCGACCCCGGCGGTGGCATACGTACGGCCCGTCTCATCTCGGATGGCGGCTCCCGCCGGCGCACCCACCCGCCCCCGCGCACCCCGCGCGAGCGTCACGAGCTTCGCGTCCTCAGCGGACAGCTCGTCAGGCATCGATACCCTCGCCCGCCTCGTCGGCCTCCCGCGGGATGGGCTGGGCCAGAACCGTGCCGATGCGATTGCGCCGCCCGGCGCCCTGCTCGGCCGTGATGAGCCAGCCTCCCTCCCGGATGCTGGCACCCGGGATCGGCACATGGCCGAGTCGCTTGGCGACGAACCCGAGGACGGTGTCCACGCCCTCCTCCTCCGAGTCGATCTCGATGCCGGTGAGATCGGCGAAGTCGTCGATATGCAGGCGAGCAAGCACCCGGTAGGCGCCCCCGGCGACGTGCGTCACCTCGGGAGCGGCCGTGTCGTACTCGTCGGCGATCTCTCCGACGATCTCCTCGAGGATGTCCTCGATGGTGACGAGGCCAGCGGTGCCGCCGTACTCGTCGACGACGACCGCCATGTGGACGCGGGCCGACTGCATCTCGCGCAGCAGAGCATCGGCGGGCTTGCTGTCGGGCACGTAGTAGGGAGCGCGCATGAGCGACTCGACGCGCTCGGTGTTCTCCGCCTCGCGATGCTCGTACGTCCGGCGCACCACGTCCTTGAGATAGACGATGCCCACGATGTCGTCCGCGTTCTCGCCGATGACGGGGATCCGAGAGAACCCCGAGCGCAGGTTCAGCGACATGGCCTGCCGAAGCGTCTTGGTGCGCTCGATGAACACCATCTCCGTGCGAGGAACCATCACCTCCCTGGCGAAGGTGTCGCCGAGCTCGAAGACCGAGTGGAGCATCTGGCGCTCGTCGTCCTCGATGAGGTCATCGGCCTCTGCCAGGTCGAGCATCTCCCGCAGCTCGGCCTGCGAGGCGAACGGCCCCTCGCGATACCCCTTGCCCGGCGTGACCGCGTTGCCGATGAGGATGAGGAGCGTCGTGACGGGACCGAGGATGGAGGCAAGGAACCGGGCCGGTCCCGCGGCGGCCATGGCGATCGGCTCCGCGTGCTGGCGGCCGAGGGTGCGGGCCGCCACGCCGAGGACCACGTAGGACACCGTGACCATGACCACGACGGCAACGAGCAGTGCGAGCCAGCCCGAACCGCCGTCTGCGACGTCGAACGCGGTGAAGCAGAGGAAGCCGATGAGGAGGGTCGCGGTGACCGTGGCCACCGTGGACAAGAAGAGAAGGACGTTGACGAAGCGGGGACGATCGGCGATGACCGCGAGCAGCCGGGCAACGCGGGCGCTGTCCTCGTTGCCGCCATCCTCGATCTGGCTCCTCGAGACACGCCCAATGGCCGTCTCGGCTGCGACAAGGAGGCCGGCCACCACGACGAGTACAGCCGCGAGGATGGCGATCAGGGCGTCCTGCGTCACGCCGACCACCATGCTTGGAGCAGTTCGTCCTGGAGGGCGAACATCGCGTCGTACTCCTCCTGCGTCATGTGGTCGTACCCGATGAGGTGCAGCGTCCCATGCGTGGTGAGGAACTGCAGTTCCTCGTCGATCGTGCGTCCTGCGGCCGCCGCCTGCGGTCCGATGAACGACGGGCACAGCACGATGTCGCCGAGGATGCCGGGCAGGGGCTCCGTGTCCTCGGGCGCGCTTCGCAGCTCGTCGATCGGGAAGGACAGCACGTCGGTGGGCCCCGGCTCGTGCATCCAGTCCTCGTGCAGCGTGGTCATGCGCTCGTGGTCGACGAGCGTGACGCCGAGCTCGCAGTCCGGATGGAGGCGTAGTTCGCGGAACAGGAATCCAGCCAGCCGCTCAAGACCCTCGGTGTCGCAGGCCTGTGCAGTCTCGTTGGAGACGGTGACGTTCGCCGCCGGGTGCAACGGTCGAGTCACGTCGCCCGCTTCGCGTCGTACCGCTCGTAGGCATCGACGATGCGGCCGACGAGCTTGTGCCGCACGACGTCGTGAGACGTCAGACGGCAGAAGGCGACGTCCTCGATGTCATGCAGGATGTCCGACACCACCCGGAGCCCGCTGGTCGTGCCACCCGGGAGGTCGACCTGCGTGACGTCACCCGTGACCACCATCGTCGAGCCGAAGCCGAGCCGCGTCAGGAACATCTTCATCTGCTCCGCCGACGTGTTCTGCGCCTCGTCGAGGATGATGAACGCGTCGTTCAGGGTGCGCCCGCGCATGTAGGCGAGCGGCGCGATCTCGATGGTGCCGCTGGTGATGAGGCGCGGGATCGAGTCGGGATCGATCATGTCGTGCAGCGCGTCGTAGAGCGGCCGCAGGTAGGGGTCGATCTTCTCCGACAGCGTGCCGGGCAGGAAGCCCAGGCGCTCGCCGGCCTCGACGGCAGGTCGGGTAAGGACGATGCGGTTGACGCGCTTGGCCTGCAGCGCCTGCACTGCCTTCGCGACCGCGAGGTAGGTCTTGCCCGTGCCGGCGGGACCGATGCCGAACACGACGGTGTTGGTGTCGATGGCATCGACGTAGCGCTTCTGGTTCAGCGTCTTGGCCCGGATGGTGCGACCGCGGTTGGACAGGATGTTGGCGGTGAGCACCTCCGTCGGGCGGGTGCCCGAACGCATGAGCGAGATGCTCCGCTCGACCGACTCCGCCGTGAGCGGCTGACCGGTGCGCAGCACCGCGAGCATCTCCCCGATCAGGGTGTCGATGACGCCGACCTCCTCCGGCGAACCGCCCACGGTGATCTCGTTGCCGCGAGCCATGATGTCGGCGGTCGGGAAGGCATTCTCGACGAGCCGCAGGAACTCGTCCTGCGTGCCGAGGAGCGCCACCATCGGCTGGGAGTTCGGCACGATGATCGTCGTCTGCGCGCGGGGTGCATCTGCCGCCGGGTCGGGATTGTGCGGAGCGGGTGAGGTCATTCGGCTTCCTGCGGTCGTCTATCCGGGGGGCCAGGCGAGTGCCCGCCCGCCCAGAACATGGAAGTGGATGTGCTGCACCGACTGGCCGGCGCCCTCACCGGTGTTGGTGACGACGCGGTACCCCGTCTCGGCGATGCCTTCCTGCCGAGCAACACGGCCCGTTGTCTCGAGCAGGGCAGCGGCCAGCGCGGGGTCGGCTGCAGCGAGTTCGGCGGCATTGGCGTGGTGCGCCCGCGGGATGACGAGCACGTGTACCGGCGCCTGTGGCGAAATGTCGCGAAAGGCCACGATGGCGTCGTCGCTGAACACGATGTCGGCGGGGATGTCACCCGTGCCGATCGCGCAGAACAGGCACTCGCTCATGCCGGTCATCCTTCCACGAAGGTCGTCGGGGTCGAAGCCGTGCCGTCGCCCGTGGCCACTGACCAGCGGGCCGTGCCCGCCGCGAGGACGGCCACGGCTGCCATCCCGGCGGACGATGTCCGCAGCACCGATGGACCAAGCCGCACGATGTGGGCGCCGGCAGCCGCCAGGGTCGCGAGCTCCGCGGGGCTGATCCCACCCTCCGGACCGACCACCAGGAGCACCTCGCCGGCATCCGGCACCTGAAGCGAACCGATGGAGGCCTCAGCGCTCTCATGCAGCACGACGGCGAGGTCGGCCCCAGCGACGCGGGCCTCCACCTCGGCGGTGGCGGCCAGCGGCGCGAGCACGGGGAAGCGGGCCCGACGGGACTGCTTGGCCGCGGCCACCGCGGCATCGGCCCAGCGCTGCCACGACTTGGCCACGCGATCCCCACGCCAGTGCGCGACGCAGTTCTCCGCCGACCAAGGGACGATCTCATCGACGCCGATCTCGGTGAGCAGTTCGACCGCGAGCTCGCCTCGGTCGCCCTTGGCCAGGGCCTGCACCACCACGAACCGAAGCGCCTCGGGCGGCTCGTCGGCCACGTCGGATACCACGATGTCGAGGGACTGCCGATCGATCACTGCGCTCACTGAGCCCAGCACGCGGCGGCCGGCGCCGTCGACCACGCTCACGGACTCCCCCGGACCGATCCGCCGCACCGTGACGGCATGGCGACCCTCGGGGCCGGTCAGACGCACCGTGGAGCCCACCCCCGCGGATACGAGGTCGGCAGCGGCGGCGACGAAGACGGGCGGCGTCACTTGGCGGTGAACGCGTCCTTGAGCCGCGAGAACAGCCCGCCACCGGACTCCGAGGCGGCGGTGCTCAGCTGCGCCGTCGACTCCTCGCGGAGGGCGGCGAGCTGACGAAGCAGGTCCTCCTGCTTCGGGTCGAGCTTGGTGGGTGTCTGCACGCGTAGATGCACATGCAGGTCGCCGCGCCCGTTCGAACGGAGCCGCGCGGCACCGTGGCCCTTCAGGACGACGCTCTCGCCCGCCTGGGTGCCGGCCTTGATGGCGACGTCGATCGGTCCGTCGAGGGTGTCCAGGGTCGTGCTGGTGCCGAGCGCCGCCGCCGTCATGGGCACGGTGACGACGCAGTGCAGCTCGTCGCCACGGCGTTCGAACATGGGGTGAGCAGCCACCACGATCTCGACGAACAGGTCGCCTGCCGGCCCGCCGTTGGGACCGACCTCTCCCTCGCCGGCAAGCTGGATCCGGGTACCGGTGTCGACGCCGGCCGGAATCTGCACGGTCAGGGTGCGCCGTGTGCGCACCCGCCCGTCGCCAGAGCATTCGGGGCACGGGTGCGGGATCGTCGTCCCGAATCCCTGGCACTGCGGGCAGGGTCGCGACGTCATCACCTGACCGCGGAAGGACCGCTGCACCTGCTGGATCTCGCCGCGGCCCTTGCACAGCACGCAGACCTCGGGGTTGCTGCCCGGGGCCGTGCCGGCGCCGGAGCACGAGGTGCACAGTGCCGCCGTATCGACGGTGAGGTCCTGGGTGCTGCCGAACACCGCGTCGGCCAGGTCGATCTGCAGGCGGATCAGCGCATCCTGGCCACGTCGCGCCCGCTGACGCGGCCCGCGCTGCCCGCCGCCGCCGAAGAAGGCATCCATGATGTCGCCGAAGTCGAAGGTCGCCCCCGGCCCGTAGCCGCCTCGGTTGGACCCCAGCGGATCGCCGCCGAGGTCATACATCTGCCGCTTCTCGGGGTCGCTGAGCACCTCGTAGGCCGCTGTGACGAGCTTGAACCGCTCCTGGTGTTCGGGATCGGGGTTGACGTCGGGATGCAGCTCGCGCGCGAGCCGCCGGTAGGCCTTCTTGATCTCCTCAGGCGACGCATCGCGCGAGACGCCCAGGAGGGCGTAGTAGTCAGTGCTCACTCGTCGTCCCGACTCACTGCTCGTCCAGCAGTCTGCTCACGTACTGGGCAACAGCATGCACGGCGCTCATTGTTCCCGGGTAGTCCATGTGCGTCGGTCCGACGATCCCCAGGGAGGCGACCGGCTGGTCGCGGCGCGCGTACCTCGCGGTGATGACGGACGTCGCCTCGAGGCCCTCCACCGGGTTCTCGTGCCCGATGCGGACGGTGACGCCCTGTTGGGTCACCCCCTGCGGCACGTTGGCCTCGCCGAGCAGGCGCAGCAGGACGACCTGCTCCTCGAGCGCCTCGAGCACCGGCTGGATCGCAATCGGGAACGACTCGCCGTACCGGGCCAGGTGCGCGGTGCCGCCGAGCATGATGCGTTCGTCGAGTCGCTCGGTGACCATCTCCAGGATGGACGCGAGCACGGATCGCACCATCGGGCGGTCGTCGGGGGTGAAGGCCTGGTCGAAGCCGGACAGCGCGTCGGGGACGTCCGTGAACGTCTTGTCGGACAGCGCCACGATCAGGCGCGAGCGCAGGTCGGCCAGCACCTGCTCCTGGATCGGCGCCGTGCACTCGATGATGCGCTGCTCGACGCGTCCGCTGTCGACGATGAGGACGATGATGAGCCGTGTCGAGCTCAGGGCGACGAGTTCGACGTGCCGCACCCGGCTGCGCGACAGCGACGGGTACTGGACGAGGGCCACCTGCTTGGTGATCTGGGCCAGCAGTCGCACCGTGCGGGCCATGACGTCGTCCAGGTCGACGGCGTCGTCGAGGAACTGGTGGATCGCGCGGCGCTCCGCCGGGCTCAGCGGCTTGACACCCGACAGGCGGTCGACGAACAGCCGGTACCCCAGGTCGGTGGGCACGCGGCCGGCGCTCGTGTGCGGCTGGGCGATGTAGCCCTCGTCCTCGAGGGCCGCCATGTCGTTGCGGATCGTGGCCGGCGAGACACCCAGATGATGCCGCTCCACCAGAGCCTTCGAGCCCACGGGCTCGTGAGTGGACACGTAGTCCTCGACGATGGCGCGCAGCACCGCGAGACGTCGCTCCTCGAGCATGCGCACCTCCACCGAACGCTGGTCCTTCGTCACCTTGGCACTCGCGTGCCGGGAGTGCCAAGCCTACTTCATGGGACGCGACCCGGTGCGCCGCTGCACAGGGGCGAGGGGGGTGAAGCACTCACAGCGAGAGATGCAGGCGCAGGGCCGAGTCGGCCCGCTCCATGAGCGGCTCGGGCAGCGTGGCGATGACTCGACCCATTCTCGCGACGGAGACCGCCCGCACCTGTTCTGCCATCGCCTTGCCGTCGTGCTCGAGTCCCGACTGGCCAGAGGGGATGAGTGCCTGGAAGGAGAACACCCGCTCGGTGTTGGTCGTCAGGGGGACGACCGTGATGACGCCACGACCCGACCTGACGGCCGCGATGTTCGCCCCGTCATTGCTGACCACCACCGCCGGACGCGCCCTCGCCGCCTCGGAGCCCAGGGTCGGTTCGAAGTCGACCACGCAGACGTCACCGCGCCTCACGGTTCAGCCGGCCACGGGGTCGAGGCCGTCCGCCACCGTCTCGTTCCACGGATCGGCCTCGCCCTCGGCGACCCACCCGGCGAAGGCGTGCTCGTATGCGCTGACCAGATCCCCGGCCCGGAGAAGGGCGACGGCTCGGTGGAGCACCACGGATCGCGACGGGAAGCCGCCGCGGGCAGCGCAGGCGTCGAGGAAGGCGACGTCGTCGTCCGGCAGGCTCACGCTGAGTTTCACGCTGCGATGCCACTTCAGTGCTACCCGAGTAGCAAGATCAGGGAACCAGGTCGCGGATGACCGCATCGGCGAGCAGACGCCCCCGGAGCGTGAGCGCCAGGCGGCCCCGCTCCACTCCCTCCGGGTCGAGCAGTCCGCGTGCCACGAGGTCGGGCACGCGCGACGCGGCGTCGTCGGACACAGCATCGAGGGGCAGCCCGCCGGACAGGCGCAGGCCGAGCATGACTCGCTCCATGTTCCGCTGCTCGGCCGTGAGCTCCTCGCGCTCGGCCTCCGGCGACCGCCCCTCGGCGAGCAGGCCGGCGTACGTGCTCGGATGCTTGACGTTCCACCAGCGGACGCCCCCCAGGTGGCTGTGCGCGCCAGGGCCGATGCCCCACCAGCCGTCGCCCGCCCAGTACCCCAGGTTGTGTCGGCACTCGCCTCCCGGGCGCGCCCAGTTGGAGACCTCGTACCAGGCCATCCCCGCGTCGGTGAGGAGGTCGTCGACGATGACGTACCGGTCGGCCATCTCGTCATCGTCGGGTGCCGGAATCTCGCCGCGGCGTACCCGCCTGGCTAGAGGGGTGCGGTCCTCGACGATGAGCGCGTACGCGGAGACGTGGTCGACGCCGGCTTCGACGGCGTCGGCGACCGACCTGCGCAGGTCGTCGTCACTCTCGCCGGGCGTGCCGTAGATCAGGTCGAGGTTGACGTGCTCGAAGCCGGCCGTGGCTGCCGACCGGGCCGCCTCGAGGCTGGCTCCGGGGGTGTGCGTGCGATCCAGGATGCGCAGCACCGCCGTCGACGTGCTCTGCATCCCGAACGAGATGCGCGTGAAGCCTCCCGCTCGAAGCTCGGCGAGCATCCGTTCGTCGACGCTGTCGGGGTTGGCCTCCGTGGTGATCTCCGCGCCGGGCGCAAGCCCGAACTCGCCGCGGATGGCCTCGAGGACGGCGTTGAGACCGTGCGAGCCGAGGAGGGTCGGGGTGCCCCCGCCGACGAACACGGTGTCGACCTCGCGACGCGCGTCGCCCATGCTCTCCGCCGCGAATCGGACCTCCGTCGCCAGCACCTCGTGGAAGGTGTCGCGGTGCACGGACCCGCCGAGCTCGCCCGCCGTGTAGGTGTTGAAGTCGCAGTAGCCGCAGCGGCTGCTGCAGAAGGGAACATGGACGTACAGCCCGAACGGCCGACGGTCCGGCACGGCTACTTCTTGGGCGCGTCGGAGGTGGAGAGCGCGGCGATGAAGGCTTCCTGCGGCACTTCGACCCGGCCGACCATCTTCATGCGCTTCTTGCCCTCCTTCTGCTTCTCGAGGAGCTTGCGCTTGCGGGAGATGTCGCCGCCGTAGCACTTGGCGAGGACGTCCTTGCGCATCGCGCGGATGGTCTCGCGCGTGATGACACGTGACCCGATCGCCGCCTGGATCGGCACCTCGAACTGCTGGCGCGGGATGAGCTCCTTCAGCTTCGCGGTCATCATGACCCCGTAGGCCATGGCCTTGTCCTTGTGCACGATCGCGCTGAACGCGTCGACCGGCTCGCCGTGCAGCAGGATGTCGACCTTGACGAGGTCGGCCTCCTGCTCGCCGGTGACGTCGTAGTCGAGGGATGCGTAACCCCGCGTGCGCGACTTGAGCTGGTCGAAGAAGTCGAAGACGATCTCGGCGAGCGGCAGCGTGTACCGCATCTCGACGCGGTCCTCCGACAGGTAGTCCATCCCGAGCATGACGCCGCGGCGCTGCTGGCACAGCTCCATGACGGTGCCCACGAACTCGCTGGGCGTGATGATGGTCGACTTCACGATCGGCTCGAGGATCTTGGCGACCTTCTGCGTCGGGAACTCGCTGGGGTTCGTGACGATGATCTCCTCACCGTCGTCGCTGAACACCCGGTAGACGACGTTGGGCTGGGTGGAGATCAGGTCGAGGTCGAACTCGCGCTCGAGCCGCTCGCGGACGATCTCCAGGTGCAGCAGCCCGAGGAAGCCGCAGCGGAAGCCGAAGCCCAGCGCGACCGAGGTCTCGGGCTCATAGGCAAGTGCGGCGTCGTTGAGCTTCAACTTGTCCAGTGCGTCGCGCAGCTCGGGGTAGTCGGAGCCGTCGATCGGGTAGAGGCCGGAGTAGACCATCGGCTTGGGGTCGCGGTAGCCGCCGAGCGCCTCGGTGGCGCCCTTGCGTTCGGAGGTGATCGTGTCGCCGACACGGGATTGGCGGACGTCCTTCACGCCGGTGATCAGGTAGCCCACCTCGCCGACCCCGAGACCCTTTGCCGGAACGGCCTCCGGCGAGATGACCCCGACCTCGAGCAGCTCGTGGATGGCGCCGGTGGACATCATCTGGATGCGCTCCCGCGTGGAGATATGCCCGTCGATGACGCGGATGTAGGTGATGACGCCGCGATAGGTGTCGTAGACCGAGTCGAAGATCATCGCGCGCGCCGGCGCGTCCGCCGCGCCGACAGGGGCGGGGATGTCGCGCACGATCTTCTCGAGCAGCTCGTGCACGCCGACACCCGTCTTGGCGGAGACCCTGAGCACGTCGTCGGGCTCGCAGCCGATGATGCGGGAGAGCTCGGCAGCGTACTTCTCGGGCTGCGCCGCGGGCAGGTCGATCTTGTTGAGCACCGGGATGATCGCGAGGTCGTTCTCCAGGGCGAGGTAGAGGTTGGCAAGCGTCTGGGCCTCGATGCCCTGCGCCGCGTCGACGAGCAGCACCGCCCCCTCGCAGGCGGCCAGCGAGCGGGAGACCTCGTAGGTGAAGTCGACGTGGCCGGGGGTGTCGATCAGGTTCAGGACGAACGTGCCGCCGTCGTCCGCTGTGAAGGGCAGCCGGACCGCCTGCGACTTGATGGTGATGCCGCGCTCGCGCTCGATGTCCATCCGGTCGAGGTACTGGGCGCGCATCGCCCGCCGTCGACGACCCCGGTCTGCTGCAGCATCCGGTCGGCCAGCGTCGACTTGCCATGGTCGATGTGGGCGATGATGCAGAAATTCCGGATCACCGACGGGTCGGTGCTGCCGGGCTGCGGGACGGACACGGAGGTTCCTCACGAGGGCGAATGGGGGGCGATTTGGGCTAGGGAGCAGCCTACGGGTAATCTTGGACCCCGCTTCACCCAGTCTTTTCCCGTACTCACGAAAGTTGTCCCCGTGGCGAACATCAAGTCGCAGATCAAGCGCAACCGCACCAACGAGAAGGCCCGTCAGCGCAACAAGGCGGTCAAGTCCTCGTTGAAGACTTCGGTGCGCAAGTTCCGCGAGGCCGCCGACGCCGGCGACACCGCAGCGGCCACCACCTATGCCCGCGAGGCAGGTCAGGCGCTGGACAAGGCAGCCAGCAAGGGCGTCATCCACGCCAACCAGGCGGCCAACCGCAAGTCGGCCATCGACAAGAAGGTCGCGGCCCTCTAGAACTGCACCACCGGCACGACCGCACCACAGGCATGAAGGCGTCTCCGTGGGGGGACGCCTTTTCGCTGTAGACCGGCCAGGTTCCGCACGACGAAGGGCGAGGCAGATGCCGAGAATCAGCGCACCGACGGTCGCCGAGAATCGCGAGCTGCGCCGCGCCGACCTCCTGACCGCCGCCACCGGGCTGATCCTGCGTGGTCGGTCCTTCACGGTGGCCGAGGTTGCCGCTGAGGTCGGGCTGTCGCGATCGGCTGTCTACGAGTACTACAGCGGAGCGGGTGACCTCGTTGCCGACGTGCTCGTCGACGAGTTGACCGACTGGGCCGATCACCTGCGGTCCGCCACGGCCGACAAGGCCGAGCCCGCGACGGTCGTCGACGCCTGGGTGGAGGCCGTGCTGGGCTATGTGGCCGACGGTCGCCACGCCCTGGTCAGGGCAGCGGGCTCGATCGAGCTGCCGCCCACGAGGCGCGCAGAGGTCGGCCTTCTCCACCGCGAGCTCATCGCCCCGCTGCAGGAGTCACTCGTGGCGCTGAACGTGAGCGAGCCGGCCCGACTGTCTACCTACGTTTGGGGGGTCGTCGAGGCCGCCATCACCCGGATCGAGACCGCCGAAGCCGACCCGGCCACCGAGACGGCCGCGACCTTGTCGTTCATCCGCGGCGGGCTCGACCGGGCTTGACGCCCGCGATGGCCGCCCTCCGGCCTGCTACGTCGTCAGGCTGAACACCTGGGTCGTGACCAGCGGAAGGTAGTTGCGGCCGCCGGTCGTCGTGATCCGCAGCGTGCACAGCCCGCTGCTCTTCAGGGCCGTGATCTGCCCTTGGGAGACCGAGCAGTTGTCGCCGGAGACGGACGGGGTCAGGCCCGACGACGTGGAGATCGAGAACGCAGACGGAGTGCCCGCGGACAGCGAGACCTTGCTGTCCTTCGTGAGCACCATGTCCTCGATGGTGATCCGCGCCGCGTCGGCCCGACGATCGGGCTTCACGGGCGAGAAGACTGTGGGGAAGAACCGGATGTAGGCAGGGTTGGCGCTCTCCTTGCCGGCACCGAGGATGTACACGGCGCAGGTCGTCGAGCGGGGGTTGCCCGTGGCCGCGCGACAGTCCACCGACTCGCCCGTCGACGGTCCGGCCGTCGGGTTGGGGTTGGTGCCGAAGAACTCCCCGTTGATCTTCAACGGAGTGGTCAACGAGGCGCGCCGCCGCGACAGCCGGCACGTAGGCGAGGGAGCCGGTCGATGCGTCGCACGCCGTCGGTGGCTGGCGCGGGTCGGCGGGCACCTTGCAGTGCAGCGCGTAGACACCGACCCCGGCCGGCAGGTTGCCCACGACCACCTGCTGCGTCGACGACGTCGCCAGCGCCACCAGTGGCGTGGGACTGCTGAAGCCGGCGACGGTGGCGTCGTAGGCGCCGTCGGCCGCCGCAGGACCGGCGAGTGCTCCCCCGGCGATCAACAGGGCGGCGGTGACGATCGCGGCATGTCGGCTCGTGCTCTTCATGGTGTCTCCTCCGGGGTCATGCGGTGGGCGGTCGGGCGTGGGAACGGGGCGGGCTCAGGGAGCGAAGGTGACGCGCACGGCGACGTCGGAGCCGCGTTCGCCGGGATGGGTATGGTCGGCCCTTGTCACGATAGAGCACGAGACCGTGCGGCAGTCGATGGTGCCGATCATCGACGAGACCTGCAGGCGAGCGACGAAGGAGCCTCCCCGGCCGAAGGGCACCGCGAGGTTCGATCCGTAGGGCGGCGGGTTGGAGGAGATCCACGCCGACGCGGGACTCGTGCCGCCGGTGTTGACGCCTCCGCCGCAGGGCGAGGGCTGCCTGCCCTTCCTGGGTGTCACGCACAGGGCCACATAGATGCCGACCGTCCGGTCGAAGCCCTTCCCGCTGACGCGCACGACGGCGCCTGCGGGATCGAGCCGCCGCACCGGGGTCGCGGTGACCGTCAGACCGCTCGTCGTGGTGACGGTCGAGCTGCCGCCCGCCGCGGTCGGCACGGGGACGGCCTGAGCCGGGGACGCGACGGCGCACGCGAGGACAGCCGCCAGTGCCGCGGCGAAGGAGAGCGCGGTCGATCGGGTGGCGCGACGCGCGGGACTGCGGGAGAGCACACGCGAAGGTTAGGGACGATTCGGACGTCTCCGCCTGACGCTGCGTCGGCACCTTCCCGACACTGCATCGGCACGCGTCCGGCGGGACGCGGCGATAATCAGCCCGTGCTGCGACCTCCCGAGCCTCGGACCCTCGCACCGTTCGTGCTCGCCGCGGCTGTCGTCCTCGGAACGGCGGCCTGCGGGTCAACGATGTCGACCTCGGCGTCACTCACGGCATCGTCGGCGACCTCGGCAGCATCGAGTGTGGAGGCCGCGCCCGCGCCCGCGGACGCCGCGTCGTCGCCGGCGCCGGGCACCCATCTCGTCACGATCACCTCCGGCGACGTCCCCATGCCGGACGTGCCCGCCGCGGCCCTCCCGGCCACGGCTCCCCAGCGCATCGTCAGCCTGGCCACCGGCGTCGGCGAGACCCTCGCGGCGCTCGGCATCGCCGACCGGGTGGTCGGTCGCGACGAGACCAGCGGCGTGCCGCAGATCGAGTCGGCCGAGGTGGTCACCAAGGCCCACGCCGCCAGCGCCGAGAAGGTGCTCTCGCTGCGGCCCGACCTGGTGATCGTCGACGCCGCGACCGCACCCAAGGAGGCCGTGGCCCAGATCGAGGACGCCGGCGTGCGCGTCGTCGAGGTGCCCGAGGCCTGGGCTCTTGCCGACCTCGGGCCACGCGTGCGCGCCGTCGCCGAGGCGGTCGGCGTGCCCTCGACCGTGGCGGACGACGTCATCGCCGAGGCCGGCGGCAGCACCCCATACGTCGCTCCCTCCCCCGGCGCGGCGCGCGTCGCCTTCCTCTACGTGCGGGGCACGTCGGCGATCTACCTCGTGGGCGGGGAGGGATCGGGGGCTGACACCCTCGTCAACGCTGCCGGTGCCATCGACGCGGGCGCCGCTGCGGGCTACGACGCCTTCACGCCCATCACGGCCGAGGCCGTCGCCACCCTCGACCCCGACGTGATCCTCGTCATGACCAAGGGCCTGGAGTCCGTCGGCGGCGTCGACGGTCTCGTCGCACTGCCCGGCGTGGCGCAGACGCGAGCGGGACGGGAGAAGCGGGTCGTCGCCGTGGACGACACGCTCCTGCTCTCCTTCGGGCCGCGCACGGGACGTCTCGTCGAGGCACTGCGCTCAGCACTCGCGGCAAGCCTGGCCTGATGCGAGCCCGCTGGGCGCTGCTGGCGCTGCTCCTCGCCGTGCTGCTCGTGGCCCTATGCGTGGTCGCGATCGAGGTGGGGGTCGCGCAGACCACGACGGAGATCATCTGGAGCATCCGGGCGCCTCGGGTCGCGATGGCCCTCGTGGTCGGCAGTGGCCTCGCTCTGGCGGGCGTGCTCATGCAGGGTTCACTCGGCAACCCCCTCGCCGATCCCGGGATCGTGGGCGTGTCGGCCGGCGCGGCGTTCGGGGCGGTGGTGGCCGTGGGCCTTGGGGCCGCCTTCAACACCCCGATGACGTCGGTCGCCGCCTGCCTCGGAGCCGCTGCCGCCACGGCCGTCGTCGTCGCGGTGTCTCTGCACGACCGCCGTCCTGAGGTGGTCACCCTGCTGCTCGCCGGCGTCGCCGTCACGGCATTCTGCGGGGCCGTCCTGGCGATGATCGTCTCGATGAGCGCATCGGCCGCCGTGCGCTCGATCACCTTCTGGTCCAGCGGAAGCCTGGCCCTGTCGACCTGGGGCGCCGTCTGGGCCGTGGCCCCATTCGTCGTCGCGGGTGCCGCCGTCGCCATGACGACGGCGCGCTCGCTCGACGTGCTGTCCTTGGGCGACCGGGCGGCGAGCTCGGCCGGGGTCGACGTCGCGGCCGTGCGCTACCGCGCGCTCGCCGCCGTCGTCCTGCTGGTGGCGGCGGGCGTGGCCAGCGTCGGGATCATCGCGTTCGTGGGCCTGCTCATCCCCCACGCCATGCGGATGATCATCGGCCCTCGTCACGGCCGACTGCTGGTCGTCAGCGCCCTCGCCGGCGCGCTCCTCATTCTCGCGGCCGACACCCTTGCCCGACTCGTCGCGAATCCCATCGAGATCCCCATCGGTGCCATCACCGCCGTCATCGGCGCCCCGGTGTTCTTCATCCTGCTGCGCCACACCCGGGCACGACAGGGCGGTTGGGCATGACGCGGGGCCCGGCGCTCGAACTGCGCGACGCGTCCTGCACGACTGGCAACCGGCTGCGCCTCCATCCCACCAACCTGCGGGTGCCCCGCGGCACCATCGTGGCGGTGATCGGGCGCAACGGATCGGGCAAGTCGACCATGCTCGGCCTGATGTCCTCGGAGATCCGGCCGACCACGGGCCACGTGCTCCTCGACGGGGACGACACCGAGGACCTCACACTGACGCAGCGCGCCCGCCGCCGAGCCGTGCTGACGCAGGACACCACTGTGTCCTTCCCGTTCAGCGTGCGCGACGTCGTCTCGTGGGGACGCACTCCATGGCAGGGCACCCCCCACGCCGCCGACGACGACGCCGTCATCGACGACGCCATCACCCGCCAGGACCTGACCGCGCTCGTCGACCGGCCCGTCACGTCGCTGTCGGGCGGCGAGCGCAAGCGCGTGCACATCGCGCGCGTCCTGGCCCAGAGGGCGGCAGTGCTCCTGCTCGACGAGGCTGACGCCGACCTGGATCTCGTCGGCCGGCGGGTCGTGGACGATCTCGTGGTCGAGCATCGGGCGCGGGGCGAGACCGCCGTCGTCGTCAGCCACGACATCAACCGCCTGGTGCGCATCTGCGACCAGTTCATCCTCATGCACGAGGGTCGGGTGCGGCTCATGGGCCCATCGGCGCAGGTACTCACCGAGGAGCACCTCAGCGTGGCCTTCGGCGCGACCGTCTCGGTGACCGGGGAGGGCGACGCACTCAGCGTCCACATCCCCTGATGCGCGCACACACCGAGACGCCGCGCTTGCGACAATGACGCCCACAGCCCCCGACCGGAGGACTTCCGTGAAGACGACCAACGTGCTCGTCACATCAGCCCGCACCACGAGGCGAGCGCTCCTGCTGGCCGGTTCAGGGCTGGCGATGGCGCTGCTCCTCGCCGCCTGCGGAGGCGGCACCGCCGGCAGCCCCTCGTTGGGAGCGTCGGCTTCCGTCGGGGGCTCGGCCACGGACGTCGCCTTCGCGCAGGAGATGCTGCCCCACCACATGCAGGCGATCGTCATGGCGCAGCTGGCCCCCACCAACTCCTCGTCCGCGGACGTGACGTCGCTGGCCGAGCGCATCATCTCGGCGCAGGACTCCGAGATCGACGCCATGACCCAATGGCTGGTCGACTGGGGCGCACCGGAGCCCGGCCACGCCGACGACCACTCCGGGGACGAGGGCCACTCCGGCGAAGCCGATCACTCCGCCGACGCCGGACACGGCATGATGACCGCCGATCAGTTGGCCGCCCTGACGAAGGCGACGGGCGCCGACTTCGACCGCATGTGGCTGGAGATGATGATCGCGCATCACGAGGGGGCCATCTCCATGGCCGAGGACGTCCTCGAGACCACCGGCAACCCCGACGTCCGCACCCTTGCCGAATCGGTCATCGAGGCCCAGGCCGCGGAGATCGACACCATGCAGGCGCTTCTCGAGGGCTAGTGGCCCGCCGTCCTCGAGACGAGGATCTCGAGGGTGAGCAGCTTCTGCTCGGTATCGAGGCTGGATCCCTCAAGCACTCCGCCCTTCACGGCACCATCGGCATCGGCCAACGACACCACCGCAGCCGCGAGGCGCCTCTGGTCGCCACTCCATCGCGCCCACTGCCGGCGCAACGCCTCGACCTTCCACGGCGGCACGCCCGCCTCCTTGGCGATCACCCCCTGCGCGGTGCCGGGCGGCATGCCCCCGACGCGCACAAGCGAGCGAAGCCCCGACGCGAGGGAGGACACCGTCATCGGTCCGACGCGCCCGGGATCGGACGACATCATCGCCTGGCGAAGGAGCCGCATCGCTTCCACGTACTTGCGGTCCCACACCGCATCGGCGATCGTGAAGCCCGAGACATCGGCGACGCCGGCGAAGTAGTCGCGTACGTCGTCGATGTCGATCGGCACGGCGTCGACGTCGCTGACCAGCTGGGACACGGCCCCTGCCAGGAGTCCGAGATCCTGGCCGATGGACTCGTACAGGGCCACGACGGCCGGACCGGTGACCTTGCGCCGGTGGCGCGCGAACTCCTTGCCGAGGAACTCGATCGTGGGCTTGCCCCGCTTGACCGGTGCGCAGTCGACGACCTCGGCGCCTGCGGCCTTCACCGCGTCGAGCAGCGACTTGCCCTTCATCCCTCCGGGATGGGTCAGCACGAGGAAGACGTTGTCGGGAACGTCGGCGACGACCTCGCGCAGCGCCCGGTCGAGGGAGTCGTCCGCCGCGTCGATGCCGGTCACGACGACCACCCCGCCGTCGCCGAAGAGGTTCGGCGCGGTGGCCTCACGCAGTTCGTGAGCGCCGTTCTCGTCTGACGCCGCGATCACCGATCGCTGCACCGAGGGGTCGGCCGACCGGGCGGCCGCGGACACCCCCAGCACGGCCCGATCGACCAGCAGGGTCTCCGACCCGACGACGAGCGTGATGCGCGGGATGCTCATGATGACGGCAGCATGCCATGCCGGCGCGGTCCGAGTGCGGCTACCATCGCGCAACCGATCCCCCACCCACAGACGGTGAGTGCCATGACCCTGTTCGAGCTTCCCTCCGGCGCCGCGATGTCCTACACGGACGAGGGGGCGGGGCGTCCGTTGGTGCTGCTGCACGGGGTCGCCATGTCCAGCGTGTTCTTCGAGAAGAACGTGTCGGACCTGTCCCGCGACCATCGCGTCATCGCGGTCGACTTCCGCGGGCACGGCTCGTCGCCCTACGTCGAGGGAGGACATACGGTCGCGCAGTACGCGCGCGATGTCCGTGCGCTCATCGACCACCTCGGCCTCGACCGACCCGTCCTCGTCGGCTGGTCGATGGGCAGCCTGGTCGCGTGGGACTTCCTGCGCCAGTTCGGCGACGACCACCGTCTTGGCGGCGTCATCGTGGTCTCCCAGGGCCCGTCGGACCTCATCCAGGCGGACTGGCCGCACGGCATCGCCGACGACGCGGAACTGCACGCCTTCCTGTCGGCGATGCAGGACGACAGCCGATTATTCCTCGGCGAGTTCCTGCCGACGCTGTTCCACACGGCGCCCGAACCCGGGACGCTGACCCGCCTGCTCGACGACATCGGCCGAGCAGGGCCCAATACCGGGACACTGATCCTCGCCGACCAGACGGTCCAGGACTACCGCGCCGACATCCCGACCTACACCGTCCCCCACCTCCTGGTGTGGGGCACCGACGAGCAGGTGGGCAAGCTCGCCGCCGCCGACTGGCTGGCGGCCACCCTCCCCCAAGCGGACCTGCACGTCTTCGACGCCAGCGGGCACTGCCCGATGTGGGAGGAGCCCGACCGTTTCAACGCGCTCGCGCGCTCGTGGGTCGCCGCCCTGGGCTGAGGCCGACGCCCGGCGGTCACGACCCCGGACCACGCCGGGCGGCCACACCCACGCCGCCCTCCACCTCGACCACCGCGATGTCGCCCTGCACGTCGGTACGGCCCACGATCGCGCCGTGCCGGGCCCAGTCGGCAATCGTCTCCGACGCCGGATGGCCGTACGTGTTCCCCTCCCCCACGCTGATGAGGGCCACGGGAGCCCGGGCCCACGTAGTGAGCAGCGGATGCTGGTAGCGCGAACCGTGGTGGGGGATCTTCACGACGTCGAAGGTCAGCGGCAGGAGGTCGGCAGAGATCGCCGCCTGAGCCTCGGCCTCGATGTCGCCGGTGAGCAGGATCCGATGGCCCGCGGTCTCCACCACGAGCACGAGACTGGCGTTGTTCGGCACGGAACCCGCCGAGATGAGGCGCCTGGGCCACAGCACCCGCCACGTCACCCCGTCGATCGACCGGCGGTCACCGGCCGTGAGCACGGTGGCGGCTCGGCCTTCCGTCCGTAGCCATCCCTCGACCGCCACCGCCTCCTCGGGCGGGTCGCGAATCGGCGTGACGAACACCGCCGCGACGTCGCGGCCACGGAAGATCCCCGTCAATCCATCGACATGGTCGGCATGGAAGTGGGTGAGCACGACAGCGGGGACACTCGTGATTCCGGCGTCGTCGAGGCAGCGGTCGACCCGCATCGGATCGGGGCCGGCGTCGACGACGATCGCCGACTGCGGTCCCGAGCGCACGAGGATCGCGTCACCCTGCCCGACATCGCACATGAGCAGGAACCAGCCCTCGGGCGGCCAGCCCCGCCGGTCGGGCGGCGCGAGCACCCACAGGGCGACGAGGCAGGCCGTGAGCGCGGCCGCGACGCGCCCGACCACGGTCGGGGTTCCCTCAGGGTAGGCCCGCCGGCCGACGGCCCGAGCGACGACGACCAGCAGGCCGGCCCCCGCGAGCAGCAGCACGCCCCAAACGCCGGTGGGCCAGGGCAGGCTCGCGAGCGGCAAGCCGCTGGCCACCTCAGCCACCCGCGCGATCCACCCCGCTGGCCACGACGCCGCCTGGGAGAGCACGGCGGCGACCGGCAGGCTCACCGGCGCGAACAACGAGCTCAGCAGCCCGAGCACCGTGATCGGCGCCACAACCGGCATCGCCAGCAGGTTCGCGGGGAGGGACACCCAGCCCACGGTCGCGCCCATGGCCACGAGGATCGGCAGCGTGGCCACCTGCGCGGAGATGGTGACCGCTAGGGCCTCGCGAACGGCCGGCGGCCACCTGCGGGTGATCGTGCTGGTGTCGAGCCAGTGCTGCACGCGAGGCGCGAGGAGCACCAGACCGCCCGTGGCGAAGGCCGACAGCGCCAGCCCCCAGGAGGCGGCAAGACCGGGCGCTAGCACGATGAGCAGGAGCACCGACGCGGCCAGCACCGAAGGACCCGCCCGACGGCCACCGGCGAGCAGGCCCAGCAGCACGAGGCCACCCATCGCGGCGGCCCGCACGACGCTCGGCTGCGGCCCGACCAGCACGACGAAGAACGCCAGGGCCATCAGGGCCGCGCCTACCCGGATGACGAGCCCGACGCCGAGCGCAGTCGCGATCCCCACCACGAGGACAACGACGATCGAAACGTTTCCGCCTGAGACAGCCGTGAGATGCGACAGGCCACTGGCCCG
This sequence comes from Actinomycetota bacterium, assembly GCA_016717115.1. GTDB lineage: Bacteria > Actinomycetota > Actinomycetes > S36-B12 > S36-B12 > UBA10649. Next base: position 233,496 of record JADKGE010000007.1, on the reverse strand, counting down.
CATCTGCTCTGCCAGATCTCCTGGCTGCAACGACTCATCGCCCACTGCCAGCCCGGCGACCAGGGCGCCGGCACGCGGTGGCGTGCCCTCGAGGGCCTCCCTCAGGCCCGATCGCATGGCGTGGGTCCAGCGGTCGATCCACCCCGGGTCGCCGACGACCACCAGATGCGCCTGGCTCGCATCCGTGGTCAGCGTGGCGCTCACCTGAGCCGCCGCAGGCGCCGGGGAGAGCCGTCCGGTCACCTCCACCACGGAGCCGGGGGGTGGCACCTCGGCGTCATCGGGCACGCGAACGAGCATCGGCACATCGACCGCCAGGATCTCGCCGCGCGCCGCTATCGCACTGGTGGCCAGCCGTATCTCCTTCCGGGAGGTGCGCTGCCACACGGCCGCCCCGGGGTGGGAACGGATCACGGGCTCGGTGACCACGACCCCCTGCACCACGGCCGTGACCCGGGCGCGCGTCCACGCAGTCAGCCCCTCCGGGGTCAGGGCGATGACATGCAGGCAGGCGACCGTCGAGCCGAGCAGGGCTCCTCCGACCGCGACGGCCGTCAACGCCACGCGGCGGTCGCCCGCGCGACCGCGCCGCCACCCTTCGGCGAGCAGCCCCAGCAGGAGCGCTGCCAGGGTCACGACGACGACCAGGCCGCGCACCGCCCAGCCGTGCCGCTGGTCGAGGTCGGCGACCGTCCCGGCGAGCACCAGGCTGCCGGCCGCGGCGGCCCACGCGGCGCCGGTCGGCACCAGCAGTCGACCGTCGATCACACGCGGACGAGTGGCCGCAACTGCGCCATGATCGAGTCGCCGATGCCCGAGACCTCCCCGAGCTCCTCGATCGACCTGAACGGGCCATTGGCCGTGCGCCACATGACGATGCGATCCGCAAGCACGGGACCCACGCCCGGCAGCAGCTCCAACGTCGCCGCATCCACGGCATTGAGATCCATCGCCGCGGCCGGTGTCGCGCCGGTCGTCCCCGGCCGCGTGACCGGCCCGGCAGGAACGGTCGGGGACGATCGGGCGCGGGTAGCGCCCTGCGCTGCCGAGCCTGCGATGACGATCTGCTCGCCGTCGACCAGCACGCGCGCGAGATTGACGGAATCGGCGGCCCGGCGTCGCGTGACCCCTCCCGCGGCCTCGACCGCATCGGCGACGCGGGAGCCGGCCGGCAGCGTGACCAGGCCGGGACGTCGGATGAAGCCGATCACGTGGACGACCACCGGAGGGCCGGACGAGGGCGCCCCCGACGATGCCGGCACGAGCAGCGCTGAGGGGTCAGCCACCGGCGTCGTGGGAGACAACCCGCCCGTGTCGATCGGGTCGACGCTCATCGGGTCGGCGGCGATCGGGTCGGCGCTCATCGAGTCGGCGGATGACGCTGGGACCGGCGCCGACGGTGCCGACACCAGCGGCAGCATGGTGATGGGCGCCCCGGTCGCCAGCACCGTCGGTGCGACCGCGATCGCGCGCGGACGCCCCGACCACCACCACCAGCCGGCGACCGCGAGGGCCGCGCACGTGATCACGACCAAGCCGCGCACCGCCGACCGGTTCCATGGGCCCACGACGAGGCGCGGTGGACGGTCCGGCCGACGAGCCTCGTCGTCCCTGAGCGGTCCCGCCGGACCGGCGTCGTCGAGCACCCTCTGCCACGGGCTCGTCGGCGCAGGTGAGGCCCCTTCGGGTTCGGGAGACGCCTCGGCGGGCACCGGACTCCACTGCCTCGACAGCCGCTTCAGCCGCTCACCGGTCTCGCCGGTCACCCGCGAACCGATGTCCGTTCGCCCCCGCTGCCCACCCCACATGCCGCCACGCTACGAACGGACGCCTCGCCCAGCGCCCCTCGCGGCGACCCTGTTGATGCGCGCCCACCAACGGGCAACGCTGTGGACAGGGTTCGTGAGCCGCTACTCGAACGGTGCCAGGGTCACGGACAGGTGGCCTCGCACGCCGCACGGACCAGATGGCCGACGCGACGTGTTCGTCCGACCGACCTCATGCGCCGCCAGGGCCAGGGCCAGGAGTCCGGCCGCCGCGCCGCACTCGCCCACGACCTGATCGAGGGCGGCGTCCGGCCCGTCGTCCGCGGCGGCTCGGGACGCATCGAGGCCCAGCGAATCTGGTCGATCGAGCCGCCAGGACTCCACCCTCGCCAGCGGGCGTCGGTGCTCGGCCAGGAAGGTCGTGTCGCTCACGAGCAGGAGGGCGCCAGCGGCCTCGGCCGCCGTGGGATCGCCGGCCACCACTGCCGCCTCGGCGGCATCGGCCGCCAGGACGAGGACCCGATCGGCCCGATCCGCCTCGATCAGCGAAACGCCGCGGGCGAAGGCTTCCCGCCCGGACTCGCGTCCGCAGACGGTGATGTTCGCTCCGGGGATGCCCAGCAGGATCGCCACGTAGCCGGCATGGACGCTCGCCACGGTGTTGGGGAAGGCCATCGGGAAGACCATGTCGGGACCGTGCATCGCTGCCTGGCGAACGAAGTCGGCCAACGGCTCGACGCCCGCCCACCGGGATCCGAGCACGATGGCATCCCTCGTGGTCGATGCACCTGCGCTGGGCCAGATGTCCACGGCGGCCACCATCGCGAGGCGGGCGGTCCGCGACAGGGGCCGCAGTCCGCGCATGGTCAGTGCCGCCCCGAGATCGGCGTCGGCGAAGCGCGCCGGGGCGGCGTCGGGCCCGCCCGTCGCTGACTGCCTCCCCCCCTGCGCGGCGACCGCAGCTGCCAAGGCGGCCACTCCTCGACCACCCGGCCAGAACGCGGCCGCGTCCGCGATGACGACGCCGCTCACGGTGCCACGGCCCGTCGCAGGACGGTCACCGCGTTGCAGCCGCCGAAGGCGTACGACTGGTTGACCACCACCTGCGCGACAAGGTTCCGAGGACCGTCGGTGACGACGTCCCAGTCGCACTCCGGATCCTGAGGACCCACCCCCCAGGTCGGCGGCACGACCCCGGCCTCGAGGGCCAGCACGCAGGCCACCGCCTCGATGGCGCTGGCCGCTCCGAGGCCGTGGCCGGTCAACGACTTGAGTGACGAGGCGGGTGGCCGGCGGCCGGTGAAGACCGCCGTCATCGCGGCCACCTCCGCGCGGTCGTTCGCGCGGGTGCCCGTGCCGTGCGCGCAGATCCAGTCGACCTCGTCCGGGCCCACCCCCGCGTCCGCCAGCGCGGCCCGCAACGCGGCGGCGGCGCCGCGGCCCTCGGGGTCGGGGGTGGTGGGATGATGGGCGTCGCACGAGAGCCCGGCGCCCGCAAGGGCGGCCCGCGATCGAGCACCCCTGCTGCGCGCAGCCTCCGCCGACTCCACGAGGAGGAAGGCCGCGCCCTCCCCCAGCGTCAGGCCCTCCCGATCCAGGCCGAACGGCCGGCACGGCGTCGGCGACAGCGCGCCCAGCTTCGCGAAGCCCAGATAGGCCGTCCGGCTGAAGGCGTCGACGCCGCCGGCCAGGACGCGAGTCGATCGGCCCGCTCGCACGTCGTCGAGCGCCTGCGCGAGGGCATAGTTGCCGGCCGCGCAAGCCCCGCCCACTGCCGTGACCCGCCCCCGGACGCCGGTCAGCCGGGCGACGCGCTGCGCCAGTCCGTCGGGCGTTCCGTGGAGGAGTTCCAGCGATCGCCGCGGCAGCGTCGGAGCGGCGCGCGCGTCGTCGTCCGGCCACGTCTCGATCCACGTCGGCTCCCCCATCGTCGTCCCGACCACGAGGTCGACGTCGCCGTCGTCGATGCCCGCGTCGGCGAGCGCATCCTGGATCGCCATGACCGCGAGGGCCTCCGCCCGGCCCACCGCCGGGGTCCCGTCCTCGTGCCGCCACGACGCTGGCAGCAGGTCCGCACGCACCTCCGCACCCCGATCGGAGGCGAACGGCTCCGTGGAGAAGGACCGGACGGCGCCTATCCCGCTGCGGCCGGCCATGAGGGCCGACCAGGTCTCGTCCGCTCCGCGGCCCAGGGGGCTGACGATGCCGACCGCACTGATGACCGCGAGCGCGTCATCAGCCACGCTGGGCCTCCACGAGCGTCGACAGGTCGCGCACGCTGGTGACGGTCGCCAGGTCGCCCTCGTTGAATCGGACGCCGTAGCGATGCTCGACATGGACGGCGATCTCCATGGCCATCAGCGAGTCGATGCCGACATCGGCGAAGGGCGTGTCCACGTCGAGCTGGTCGGCATCAAGCTCGGTCAGCTCCGCCACGAGGTCGCGAAGGTCCTCGAGGTCGCTCATGCGGGCACTCGGCGCGCGCCCAGGGGCACGAAGTCGGGGGCGGGCGCGAACACGTCGCTCGCCCGCTTCGCCGCGCCGGCGGCCGAGGCGAGTGAGGCGGCGGGATCGCCGCACAGCCGGTACGCGAACGCCTCCGGCGTCGGATCGCCGGCGGCGTCGGTGAAGGTGTCCGTGATGAGGGCCTCGACCGACGCCGGACGGCGCACGAGGGCATGGGCGATAGCCACGACGACTCGGGTGCTGTCCAGGTGCAGGACCGGACGGATCGCACCCAGCGAGGACACGGCGGCGCCGAGCAACACGACGCGCTCGGCGAAGCTGACGCCGACCCCTCGGCGGCTCGCGGTCCAGCACGTCACGGACATCAGGCAACCGAGCGGGCGCTCGGCGACAGGGGCGAGGTCGGGACCACGCAGCCCGCGGTAGGCGGCCCACCCCGAGGGCCGCCCGTGTCCCAGGTAGATCGCCAGCCCGAGGCCGGCGGTCACTCCCGTGAGCATGTCCTCCCGGGTGACCCGTTCGGCCCCCCACCGCACGGTCGGGACGCCGTCGAGATGGTGCTCGAGCCGGTCCGCGAGGTGCCGGTACCGGGCGCTGACCTGGCCGAGCACCGCGACCGGCGCGTCGGTCTCCTCGCGGCTGAGCACGTCGACGGCGGCCGCCGTGAATGCGTCCAACTCGCGCACTGCAGGCACCCACCCGACCGGAACGGGCCGGCCGTCTCGGTCGCGCAGCAGGACCCCGGGAAGCATGCGCCCCGCCGACCGACGGTACGGGCCGACGACCAGGACCGCGCCCGCGTCACGCCCGAGCAGTCGCTCCCATCCCCGACGATCGCCGGGGATGGGAGCGGTGGACACGGACACCTCGCGGCGCGTCGCGTGCGCGCTGACCAGGGGCGCCAGTGACTCGAGCGCCCCCGGCTCGCAGGCGAGGACCCACCGGCGGGGGTCCGGTGAGCTCATGCAGCCCGCACCTCGGCGATGTACGTCGCGTAGGGCGCGGTGTCTCCGCCGTCACGATCGAGCACGAAGTAGTCCTGGATGATGGACGCCTGCTGCTCGGGGTTGAAGGCCTCCAGCCCCTCCGCGTCGTGCGCCGCCAGCCCGGCCGTGCCGCCGTAGTCGTAGCCGCCGGTGGCCTGCCCGATGAGCGCATGCGCCATGTAGGCCGGGCCCGTCTGGGTCTCCTGCCACACGTGCATGAGCTCGTGGATGAGCCAGTCCTGCTGGTCGACGGCGTTGGGGTCGTAGGAGTCGGGGAAGTGGATGATCCGCCCCGTGGTGACCCCGGTCGCTCCTCCGGTGTTGTTCGCCGCGGCCCAGGACACGTATGAGCCGATGAACAGCTGGACGTCGTCCAGGGGAACCGTGTTCTTGAACACCGACTTCGCCCGCGAGTACTCGGAGTTCGCGCCCTTCAGCAGCGGGCGGAAGACGCCGAACACCTCGAGCACGACCGCCACGACGGCGAACACGGCCCCGCCGACGATCTCGATCAGTCCGTCGAGGACCTCCTGGAGTCCGGTCCCGGCGTCCTTCAGCGCCTGCAGGAGCACCCGCTTGTCGTCGTCGCTCAGGGTGAAGGCGGGCTCGAGGATCGCCTCGAGGTCGTTGCCCAGGTCCTGGAGCGCCTGCATGAACAGGGCACCGGCGTTGCCGGGATTCGCCGCGATCTCGGCCAGCAGGTCGACGAGCGCCACTCCGGTCGCGAGGATGGCCTCGACCGTTGCGGTGACCGCCTCGAGCGACTTGCGGATGGCCCAGGCGATGATCTCGGCCAGTGCCGCCCCGGCCCTGAGCAGTCCCTCCACGACCTTGACGATTCCCGGGATCAGGTCCTTGGCGACCCAGTCGAGGATGTAGCTGATGGAGTTGCCCAGGCGCTGCCACACCTCGGCCAGCGCGTCGAGAGCGGCGTCGCCGGCCGCCTTGGCCCAGTCGATGATGTCGCGCAGCTTCGAGCCGATGTCCTCTGCCACGCGCACGACCGCCTCGAGGAAGTCCTGGCCGGCCTGCATCGCCCAGTCGAGCGCCTCGTCGAGAGCGCGCCGCACGAAGCGGATCGCCAGCACGGCCTGACGCAGCATCTCGTCGAAGAGGTGCGCCGCCTGAGCGGCCACCCAGTCGAGGATCTCGCCGACCAGACGCCCGGCCGCCAGGATGCCCGTGATGATCCGCCGCAGCAGGAAGTAGGACTCCTCGACGGCGTGCTTGAGCAGGTCGACGAGGGCGATTCCGGCCTGGATGGCAGCCTCGACGAAGCGACGCACGGCCCGGTAGGTGAAGGCGACCGCCGCCTTGACCACCTCGGCCACCGCCTTGCCAAGGCGGATGAGCGAGTCGAGGACGGCGGCGAGTGCTGCCGTCGTCAGGCGGGCCACCTCGCGCACGATGCGGATCACGGCGTAGCCGAGGTCGATCGCCGCCTGCACGAGGCGCTTGACCGCGGCGATCCCGAAGGCGACGAGCTCGTTGACGAGCTCGCCGAGCTTCCGCCCGATCTCGAGGAGGGTGCGGGCCACGTCGCGCGCCAGCTGTGCGACGCCCTGGGCGATGATGCGCATGAGCTCCAGCAGCCCGCCCGCCATGTCGACGATGGCGCGCACGACGGCGTTGAGCAGGTCCGCGGCGGTACGGGCGATGTCACTCACGATGTCGGCGATGAGCCGGCCGAGGTTCACGAGGGCCCGAATCACGTCGCCAACCAGGTGGAACGCGGCGTCGGCGGCGGCCCGCAGGATCTCGCCGATCTTCTTGCCCGCCTCGATGAGTGCGTCGACGACCGACTGGAGCACGTTGCCGAGCGCGTCGAACGCCTGACGCAGCAGGTTGCCGATGGTCTTGCCGATGTCCAGGAGGGCTCGCACGATGCCGCGCACGACGTCGCGGATCTGGCTGCCGAGCCAGTGGAGCAGCTCAGACAGCTGATGGCCGAGGTTGTCGATGGCCCGAAGGATGTCCCGGAGCTGCTGGCCCACGAAGCGCGCGGCCTCGTTCAGCACGTCCCACATCGCCCTGCCCACCCGGCCGATCGCCTCGATCATGTTCCGGATGAAGTTGTAGCCGTACTGGACGGCGGCCTCGAGCAGGTCGAAGATCCCGTGCGCGGTGGTGAGGATCGACTGGACGAGGTTGGTGAGCTGATCGACGGTCCAGGCAACCACGGTGCTGATGAAGCCCGCGATGCTGCCCACGATGTTCTCGATGGCATTGACGATGTTGTTCACCTGCTCAACGACCCAGTCGGCGACGTCGTTGATGGCCTCGATGAGGGCATCGTCGTGGATCGGCTGACCCTGCTCGTCGAGGTCATCCGGGTCGATCGCCTTCACGGTGCGGATCTGCGAGCCGAGGTCGGCAAGGTACAGCGCGACCTGTTCGATCGCGGCGTTGTCGCGGCGGCCGGCGGGAGTGAGGACGAAGTCCTCCATCAGGGCGTGTCCGTGCGCCGTCGGCAGCTCACCGATGGCGTGGACGATCCACCTGTCCTGGCCGGCGTCGCGGTATCCCTTGATGAGGGTGCGCCGCTCGACGGGGTCGTCGAGCAGGGCCACCGACTGGAAGACGGCGCGGTGCTGCTCGATCGTGGGCAGGCTGCGCGCGTAGGCCGCGGCCAGTCGACGGGCCTTTACCGGCGACTCGGCGAAGACCTCGCGGAAGACCGGAGCCACTTCGGATGGCGTCGGGTCGATCTCGGCGATCTGGAAGGCCAGTTCGTCGGGATCACGGGAAATCGTTCCCAGTGAACGGAAAACGCGTTCGCCAGCCATGGTGCCTCCTCGTCGTGCAGCACTCCGCCCGGTGCTTCGAGTTGCCGGCCACCCATCAGCAACTCGCGCATGGCCGGTGTCCCCTGGCGCCGCTGATTCACGGAGTGTAGGAGCGCTCGCACGGATAGGGCAATGGCCGCAAGGTCAACGAACGGTCATTTAACGCGTCGTTCACGTCCGGAAAGCGCGCCATGCCTCGCGGACGTTCCGCTGGTGCCGCACCAGCACGATCACCGACAGCACGATGGCGAACTCCATGTCGGCCTGGTCGGTCCACCCCATTCGCCACCCGACGACGCCGCTGACCAGCAGCGTGATCGCCGCCAGCACCGCCCCCAGGCCGACCCTGTGCCAGATGGCCACGCCGATGCCGAAGGCGACAAGGACGGGGATCGCCAGCAGTGGCTGCACGCCGAGGATCGCCCCCAGCGTGGTTGCCACGCCCTTGCCGCCACGGCCCTTGAGGAAGGATGACGTGATGTGCCCCAGGACCACCGCAACCCCGGCGATCTCGCCCGCGGTCTGCCCACCCAGCATCCCGAACACCACCGCAGGGATGAAGCCCTTGAGGACGTCCAGCGTCCCGACCATCACCCCCCACTTGGGACCGAGCACTCGGCCGACGTTCGTCGCCCCCGGGTTGCCGGATCCGGAGCTGCGCAGGTCGACATGGAAGATCCGCGCCACGATCGCTGCGGGATTGATGGCGCCGAGGGCATACCCGACAAGCGCGGCGGCGAGCCACCACACGAGCTCGGGCACCGTCCTCACGGGGTCGGGCGGTCCGTGGTCGACCTCGAGTGCTCGGCCACCGGGGCAACCACGACCGCCACCATGCCGGGACCCACATGCGCCCCGACGACGCCCCCCACCGGACACTCGACCACCTGGGCCTGAGGCAGCCGGCTGCGAAGGCGTGCGGCAAGGTCGGCTGCGCGGTCGGGTGAAGCGAGGTGCTGCACCGCCACGTCGACGACGTGCCCGTCCGCGGCGGCAACGGCCAGGTCCTCGAGCCTGGCCAGTGCTCGGCCGGCCGTGCGCACCTGCTCGAGGGGCGCCACATGCCCGTCGACCACGCGCAGCAGCGGCTTGACCTTCAGTGCGTGTCCCACGGCCGCTCGCGCCGCACTCACGCGTCCACCCCGTCGCAGGTATTCGAGGGTGTCGACGTAGAAGAAGACCGACGCGCTCTGCGCCCTCCGCTCGATGACCTCCGCGACCGTGTCCGCATCCGCCCCGGCACGCGCCGCCCGTGCGCCGTCGAGGACGGCGAAACCCAGGCCCATCGCGATGCTGCGGGAGTCGACGATCCGCAGTGGCAGGTCGCATTCCTTACCCGCAAGGACGGCCGACTCGTACGTGGCCGACATCGCGGCGGAGAGGGTGGCGACCACGATCTCCGTGGCGCCGGCCTCCGCCGCCCACTCGTACGCCTGGAGGAACCGCATCGGCGAGGGACGTGACGTCGTGACGGGCTGCCAGTCGGCGAGAGCCTCAGCGACCCGCCGGGCCTGGACGTCCTCGGTCTCGTCGAAGGGCTGGCCGGCCACGATGACCTGGACCGGGACGATGCCGACGCCGTACTCGGCGGCCCAGCCCGCCGGCAGGTAGCACGTCGAGTCGGCGATGACCGCGACACGGGATTCAGCCATGGTCGGCATGGTAGTGGCGGCCCTGCACCTCGCGCCGGAGCGCTGGTGCCGCCGCCGCGGGGACGACGTCGCCGACCTCCACGGAGGTGGCACCGACCCAGCTCGCCGCCTCGAGCAGTGCCTTGGCGGTGCCGGCCACCGCGGCCGGCTTGGGAGTGCCGTCACGGCGCAACGCGGTGGCCTCGAACGTGACCCGCCGGGCCACGAGCGAGGATCGCTCGCGCTTCGGGTCGACTCGTGCGACCAGCTGCCCCTGATGCAGCACGGGCATCGCGAAGTAGCCGTGAACGCGCTTGTGCGCGGGTGTGTACGCCTCGAGTCGGTGCGCCATGCCGAACAGCCGCTCCATGCGCGGGCGGTACCAGATGAGGGAGTCGAAGGGTGACAGGAGTGTGGTCCGCACGGCGGCCCGGGGATTCGAGTCGATCCAGGCGAGGGACTCCGCGGTGGCGAAGGCGGGCTGGCGCCAGCCCTCGACCGTCACCCTCACCAGTCCGATCTCGTCCGCATGCTGCTCGACATCCTTCTTACTCAGGCGATGGACGTCCGCGATGTCGTCGGCAGTGCCCACGCCCATGGCATCGGCGGAGCGAGCCACGAGCATCCTCACGCAGTGCTCGTCGGTCGGACCGACGACGCCATCCTCGTCGACGAACGCCTCGTCCACGCGCAGGGGCATGGGCACCACCCGCTTCGCGAGGTCGTACTCGCGACGCCACCCCACCCGCTTCGTCACCACGACGGTGCCGATGTCGAGGAGCCACTCGATGGCCACCTTCGCGTCCGACCAGTCCCACCACTGGCCGCCACGCTTGGCTCCCCCGATGTGCGTGGTGTTCAGCGGCCCGTCGCCCTCGAGCTGGGCGAGCACCTCCGCCACCGCCTGCGTCGTGTGGTCGTGCCAGCGCACCCCCCTTCTGGCGAACCAGCGTCGCCGGAAGGCGAACAACGGCCACTCCCCCATCGGCAGGATGCACGCGGCATGCGACCAGTACTCGAAGCTCGTCTCACCGTCCCAGTACGCGCGATCGACCGCGTCGCGTCCGATCGCACCGAACCTGGAGTAGGCGACGAGCTCGTGCGAGCGAGCCAGGACGGAGATGGTGTCGAGCTGGACCGCGCCAAGGCGCCCGAGCATCGACTCCACCGTGCGCGTTCGCGCGTCGACGCCCATCCGCTGCACCCGCGACGGAGTGGCGCCATCGAAGGGATCGACCAGGCCCTGCCGCCACAGCGCGATCAGGCGGGCCTGGTCGCCGCTGAGGGTGTCGGCCACCGCCTACTCCGGGACGATGTTGACGAGCTTGGGCGCCCGCACGATGACGGTGCGGATCCCGCGGCCCTCGAGCGCCTTCACGACACCCGGTGAACCCAAGGCCATCGTGCGCAGCTCGTCCTCGCCGATCCCCGGTGGCACCTCGAGCCGCTCGCGGACCTTGCCCGCGACCTGCACGATGCACGTGACCGACTCCTCGACCAGGAGCGCGGGATCGACCACCGGCCACCCCGCCAGCGCAACCGTGGGCGCGTGCCCGAGCCGCGACCACATGTCCTCTGCCGTGTAGGGCGCGACAAGCGACAGCATGATCGCGACCGCCTCCGCCGCCTCCCGCACGGCCGGGTCGGCCGGGCCGACGCCCGAGTCGATCGCCTTGCGCGTGACGTTCACCAGTTCCATCGTGCGCGCTACAGCGACGTTGAAGCGGAAGGACTCGACGGACATCTCCGCGTCGCGGATGGCCTTGTGCGTCAGCTTGCGCAGCTCGTGGTCGCCCGCGGTGACGTCGACGCCCGGCGCGCTCGTGACATCGCCCGACAGCCGCCAGGCACGGGCGAGGAACTTCTTCGAGCCGGACGGGGACACTTCCGCCCAGTCGACGTCGTCCTCGGGCGGGCCCGCGAACACCATCGTCAGACGGATCGCGTCGACGCCGTTGACCGCCAGTTCGTCGGACAGGCGGACGAGGTTGCCGCGCGACTTGCTCATCGCCGAGCCGTCCATCACGACCATGCCCTGGTTGAGCAGGCGGGAGAAGGGCTCCGTGAAGTCGAGCATGCCCATGTCGAACAGAACCTTGGTGAAGAACCGCGAGTACAGCAGGTGCAGGATCGCGTGCGTCACGCCACCGACGTACTGGTCGACGGGCAGCCATTCGCGAACGAGCGCCGGGTCGAAGGGAGCGGTGTCGTTGCGCGGATCGGCGTAGCGCAGGAAGTACCAGGACGAGTCCATGAACGTGTCCATGGTGTCCGTGTCGCGCAGGGCCGGCTCGCCGCAGTTCGGGCAGGTGGTGTTCACCCAGTCGGTGGCCGCGCCCAGGGGCGACTGACCCTTGGGCTTGAGGTCGAGCCCGGCCGCCGGCGGCAGCACGACGGGCAGCTGGTCGTCGGGGACCGGCACCTCGCCGCAGGACGGGCAGTGCACGATGGGGATAGGCGTTCCCCAGTAGCGCTGGCGCGAGATCAGCCAGTCACGCAGGCGGTAGTTCGTGGCCGGACGACCGGTGCCCCTGTCCGCCAGGACCTGCGTGATCGCGACGATCGCGTCAGCCTTGTCCAGGCCGTCGAGCGGCCCCGAGTTCACGTGGGGGCCGTCGTCGGCCGTCGCCTCGCCCGTGATCGACGGATCCTCGGCACCGCCGACCACCACGCGCACGTCGAGGCCGAAGGTGCGGGCGAAGTCGAGGTCGCGCTGGTCGTGCGCCGGCACGGCCATGATCGCGCCGGTGCCGTAGTCGGCCAGGACGTAGTCCGACGCCCACACCGGGATGCGCTCACCGTTGACCGGGTTGATGGCGTACCTCTGCAGGAACACGCCCGTCTTGGCGCGCGAGGAGTCCAGCCGGTCCATCTCGGACTCGTGCTTGACCTTCTCGACGTAGTCGGCGAACTCGGCCTCGACCGTCGTTCCGGCCGCCAGCTCGGCAGCGAGGTCAAAGTCGGCCGCGACAACGAAGAATGTCGCGCCGTACAGCGTGTCGGGACGCGTCGTGTACACGGTCACCGGCTGCTCGCGACCCTCGATCACGAACTCGACCTCGGCCCCCTGAGAGCGGCCGATCCAGTTCTTCTGCATGAGCAGGACCTTGTCCGGCCACTGCCCCTGCAGCTGCTCCATGTCCTCCAGCAGCCGGTCGGCGTAGTCGGTGATGCGCAGGTACCACTGGGTGAGCTTCTTCTTGGTGACCGGTGTGTCGCATCGCTCGCAGAGGCCGCCGACGACCTGCTCATTGGCCAGCACGGTCTGGTCGTTGGGGCACCAGTTGACGGCGCTGTCCTTGCGGTACGCCAGGCCACGCCTGAACATCTGCAGGAAGAACCACTGGTTCCAGCGGTAGTAGTCGGGGTCGCAGGTGTTGAACACGCGGTCCCAGTCGAACGAGCAGGCGAAGCGGCGCATCGACGACAGGCCCTGCGCGATGTTGGCGTACGTCCACTCGCCGGGATCGACGCCGCGCTTGATCGCCGCGTTCTCGGCCGGCAGCCCGAAGGCGTCCCAGCCGATGGGATGCATGACGTTGAAGCCCTTCTGCACCCAGTAGCGGGCGATCACGTCGCCGAGCGCATAGGCCTCGGCGTGACCCATGTGCAGGTCGCCTGACGGGTACGGGAACATGTCCAGGACGTACTTCTTCGGGCGGACGTCGTCCGGTCGCCCGGAGCGGAATGGCGCCAGGTCGTCCCAGACGGGGAGCCAGCGCTCCTGCATCTGGTCATGGTCGTACGCCTCGCGGACGCTCTCCGCACTCTCAGTCATGTCCGTCAACTACCGATCTCCCCGGGGCGCTGGGTCGTGGCCAGCGGACCCCCACACTACCGAGGCGCCTGCGCTGCCAACGGCGACGGTTGCCTGAGGCCGGGGCTACGGGGTGGTGGCGGGCGCATCCGGGAGGTAGACGAATCCCTTCGCCAAGGTGACCGGCGTCTCGGCCGGGAGCTTCACGGCCACGTCGGCAGGCCCGGTCGCACCGGCCGGGATAGTCGCCGTGATGGCCGTCGGGCTGACGACCGTGACATCCCTCGCCGGCTGGCCATCGATGGTGACCGTGGTTCCCTTGACGAAGCCGGTGCCGATGATGACCACCTGCGTGCCGCCCGACGCCGGGCCGTTGCCCGGTCGGACCGCGACGACCCGAGCCGCGGGAACGTACTCGAACCCGTTCGACAGGGTCGCCGCCGGCACGCCGGGATTCGTGACCGCGACGTCCGCCTTGCCGACCGAGCCGGAGGGCGTCACCGCGGTGATCGTCGTCGGGCCGACAACCCTGACATTGCTGGCCGGACGACCGTCGAAGGTGACGGTGGCCCCGCTCAGGAAGCCGGATCCGGTGATGGCGACGGCAGTGCCGCCCGCGTCGGAGCCCTTACGGGGGCTGACCTTCTCCACGGCCCGAGGGGCGGTGTCCGAGTAGGTGAAGCCCTCCGGCCGCGTGAACTCGGGTCGGCCGGGCACCACGACAGAGACGTCGACCGGCCCCGACGCACCCGCCGGGGTGCTGACCTGCATGGTCTTGCGGTCGATGATCGTCACGGACTCAGCGGGCACACCGCCGAAGGCCACGCTCGCACCGTCGACGAAGCCCGCACCCTTGAGGATCACGGTCTCGCCACCGTTCTTCGATCCGCGATCGGGCCGGATCGAGGTGATACGGGGCAGAGGCGGAGCGACATAGGCGAAGCCGTTGTTCAGGGTGGCGGAACTGCCATTGGGGTTGGTGACCACGACATCGACGGGGTAGTCGTGCTTGTTCTTCGGCGTCACCGCGGTGATGGTCGTGTCGTTGACGACCGCGACGTCGGTGGCCGGAATGCTGTCGATGGTCACGGTCGCGCCGTCGGCGAACAGCGTTCCGGTGATCGTCACCTCGGTTCCGCCGGCGACGGGGCCCTTCGCGGGATCCAGTGACAGGACGGCCAGCGCCAAGGGGAGGACGCAGGTGTTCGTCGCCTCGTCGTACTCGGCATCGTCCAGGCACGTGGTCTTGCGGACGCAGGTGCCCGTGCTCGTGTCCGGCCACATCGTGCTCGGGCACGACAGCGTGCTGCTGACTCCCGTGGGCACCAGGGCCGACCCCGCCCCGGCGCTGTCGTCGGCGGAGGACGACCCGATCATCGAGGCGAGCACGATGGTTCCGACCGCGATGAGGATGACGACAAGCGCGATGACCGCGTACCCCACCGCGCTGTAGCCACGCCGGCCCGGGCCGCGGCCGCGCGCGCGTGTTTCGCGCATGCGCTCATTCGCGTCGCGAGATGACATTCAGAGCACCCCAACTGATGGACGGACACCTGATTGTATTCGGGCAGCGGGACGGTGGGATCCCTCGCGGGGGGTATCGGCCCGACGGGGCATTCCGCGTGGGGCTAGCCTGCCGCTCGTGTCAAGACGCGGCTGGATCCTCTTCGCCTCGCTGGGCATCATCTGGGGCCTGCCCTACCTGCTCATCAAGGTCGGCGTGACGTCCCTCTCCACGCCCATGGTCGTCTTCGGTCGGCTGGCCGTGGGAGCGGCGATCCTGCTGCCCATCGCCATCGCACGGGGTCAGCTGCGACTTCTCCAGGGCCACTGGCGCTGGGTAGCGGCCTTCGCCATCGTCGAGATGACGTTCACGTGGTGGGCGCTGACGTGGGCGGAGGAGCGCATCACCAGCTCCCTCGCCGGCCTGTTCATCGCCACGGTGCCGTTGGTCACCGCCCTGATGGCGCGCCAGTTCGGGATGGACGACCGCCTCACCGGCTCGCGCCTCCTAGGCCTGGGTGTGGGCTTCGTCGGCGTCGGCGCGCTCGTGGGCCTCGACGTGAGCGGCGGCGACCTGCTCTCCGTGGCCGCCCTCATCGTCACCGTCGTCGGCTACTCGCTCGGCCCGATCATCGTCGACCGCAGACTGCAGAGCGTGCCGAGCCTGCCCGTCATCGCCGTGTCGCTGTCCATCAACGCCGTCATCTACGCACCGTTCGCGTGGCTCACCAGACCGACGGCACCGGTGCCCGCGCAGGCGTGGTGGTCGGTGGTGCTCCTCGGTGCCCTGTGCACGGCCGGGGCGTTCCTCATCTTCTTCGCGCTGATCGCCGAGGTCGGGCCGTCGCGGACGACGCTGATCACCTACGTCAATCCGGCCGTGGCCGTGCTGCTCGGCATCCTCGTGCTCGGCGAGCCCTTCACCCTCGGCATCGCCATCGGTTTCCCGCTCGTGCTGCTCGGCTCCTGGCTGGCCACGCGCAGGGCACCGCTGGTCGAGTCAGAACCGCACGCCTGACGCCGAGAACCTCGGGTCGTCAGTGGAAGCCGGTCCCAGCCTCCGCCGCGAACTCCCACCAGGGGTCATTCGACGGCTTCGCCGCATCGCACCGAACGCACACGTAGTGCGTCCTCTCCTCGTCGTCGCGCACCATCGCCCACTCGTGCAGGCCGAGATGGCAGGCGAACGACGTGTGGCCGTCATGGGGAACCGGCGCTGTCGTGATCATGATGATCGCCTCCGGCCCTCCACGTTACGCCGGTTATGCGCCGAAAGCGGCATCACACAGAGGTGCCGGCATCAGGCATCCGGCCCCCGACGGGCGCTGAACACCAGTGAGAAGAACCCGGCGAGCAGGCGATCACGCAGTGGGTCGGGCAGGGACTCCAGCAGCGCCTGGATGCCGGCCGCCTCGTCGGGCAGCCCGGCTCCCCCGTCGCCGACCAGTCCGGCGAATGCCAGCAGCCCGGCCACCGTGGCTTCGTCGAGTGTCGCGGCCTCGAGGTCCGACGCCGCCGCGAGGAGGGCGGGATCGGCCGCCGCCCACGGAGCCCCGGCGCATTCGGCCGCCGAGCGCTGAAGGTCCACGACGAACTCGTCGACGGTGTCGATCGACGTGGGCTGCATGGTCAGGTGCACGGTGCGCGGCAGGTCCGCGAACGCCGGCTGCGGCTGGATGAACCAGCCCCGGGCACGCATGCGGTCGGCGAGGACGAACGGGTCGACGCCGCCGTCCGCCTCGGCCCCCTCCGCCGCGATCGCGACAAGGGTGCTGTCGGGCGGGCCGAGCACCCGCAACCCGGGGAGGGATCCGACGGCGTCGACGACGAGGTCGGTCGCCCTGATCGCCCGATCCGCGGCGGCGGCATAGCCCTCGTCCCCCAGCGCGCGTGAGACGACCCAGGCGGCCGCCATCGGCCCGGCCGACTTGGTGCTCTGCAGGGTGGTGTTGACCACGGGGTATCCGGGCCAGCTGGAGTAGGTGAAGTACGTGCCGGACCGGTACTCGGCGTCGGAGAACAGCAGCAGGGACGTGCCCTTGGGCGCGAACCCGTACTTGTGCAGATCGACGGAGAGCGATCGCACTCCGGGGACAGACAGGTCGAAGTCGGGGATGTCGCGTCCGCTGCGCCTGAGGTAGGGCAGCACGAGGCCGCCGATGCAGGCATCGGAATGGCACGGCACGCCTCTGGCCGCGGCGATGGCCGCCACCTCCGCCACGGGATCGACGACGCCGTGCGCGTAGGAGGGCGACGAGACGACCACCAGGGCGACAGCGGTGCCCTCCTCGTCGAGCGCGGTGGCGACGTCGGCTGCCCGAACCCGCATGCTCCCGCCGTCGACGGGCACGAACCTGAGCCGAAGGCCGAGCAGGTGCGCCGCCTTCGCGAAGGCCGGGTGCGCCGTCACCGGCATCACCAGCACGGGCTGGCCCTGGCCGCCGCGCCGCCGCCAGTCCTCTCGGCCCGCCAGGACGGCCAGCAGGCATGACTCGGTGCCCCCGCTGGTGACGACGCCGCACGATGCTTCCGCGCCGCCGAGGAGATCGAGCCCCCAGCCGACGAGGTCGTTCTCGATGCGTCCGACGCTCGGGAAGACCGTGGGATCGAGGGCGTTGACCTCGCCGAAGTCGGCGAGCGCCCGCAGCCCCGCGTCCGTGACGTCGGCCAGCCCGGCGTCGTAGACGTAGGCCAGCACGCGGCCACCGTGCACCGGCGCGTCGTCGGCCCGGAGGGCGTTCAGCTCGTCGAGCGCGACGGCCGGGCTACGTCCCTGTCGCGGAATGCTCATGCTGCTCCTCCTGGGGCGGGTCGGTCGGGTCGATGTGGAAACGATGAATGAGCGGAAGGCTCGCCGCGACGAGCAGGGCGGGCAGCACCGAGAAGGTGAGCAGCACGCCGACGCGGGCGGAGTCGGGCTGGTCGACGGCCTCGCCCGAGGACGAGACGAAGCCGCTCACGGCCAGGACCAGCAGGACCAGCGCGGGACCGACGGCGAACCCGACCGTCTCCCCCGCTGTCCACACCCCGGTGAACGCACCGGCGCGCTGCTGTCCGGTGGCGGCGGCGTCGGCCGCGATGGCGTCGGGCAGCATCGCGAGCGGGAACATCTGCATCCCCGCGTACCCGATGCCGCACAGCCCGACGAGCACGAGCACGACGGCCGACGGCACCAGCGAGGACGCGAGCAGCATCAGCGCGCCAGCGAGGAAGACCACGGAGGACAGGAGGTATCCGGCCCGCTTCCCGTGATGGTGCCCGACCCAGGCCCACAGGGGCATGACGACGAGGGCCGGCACGATGAGCGCGGCGAACAGCACGTCGCTCATCGACTCCTTGCCCAGCACGTAGGTGGCGAAGTACTGGGCGGCCGCGAGCATGGCTCCGGTCGCCAGGGCCTGGATGACGAAGGCGGCGAGCAGCAGGCGGAACGCCCGCGTCCTCCATGCGACCGCGAACTGCTGGCGCAGGGAGTGCGATGGGGCTCCGGACGAGTCGAGGGTCACCGGCCTCGTTCGGCGCAGCGCCCACCAGCAGCCGAGCATCCCGATCGCGATAACGGATGCCACGCCGACGGCCATGAGCAGGTAGCCGGAGGCGCCGCCGCTCGCCGCATCGCGCAGCGCCGGTGCGCCCACGCCGAAGAGCAGGATGCCGAAGGCGAGGAACGCCACGCGCCACGACATCATCGTCGTGCGCTCCTCCACCGAGTCGGTGATCTCGGCCGGCATGGCGATGTAGGGCACCTGGAACAGGGCGAACGCCGACGCGGCAAGCAGGAAGAAGACGAGCACCCACGCGGCCGCTGCGCCCGTACCGATGCCGGTCGGCGCGGAGAACATGAGGATGAAGACGGCCGGCAGCGTCAGCCCGCCGACGAGCAGGAACGGCCGGCGCGACCGGCGCCGCTGCGCCGAGCGGTCGCTCAGCGTGCCGACGATCGGCAGGAACACGACGTCCCACAGCTTGGGCACCAGCACGACGACTGCGGCGACCGCGGCCGCCACCCCCAGGCTGTTCGTCAGGTAGTAGGCCAGCAGCAGTCCGGGCACCGTGCTGAATCCGGCGGTGCCGACGGATCCCAGCGCGTAGCCGAGATAGGTTCGGCGTCCGAGACTCTGGTCAGGCACGACAGGACCGTATCGGCGAAGGGGGCTCGTGGACGCCGGAACCGTGGCACTCATCGCGATTGCCGTCGCGGCGGGCGGAGTGGTGCAGGGCCTCAGCGGCCTCGGCTTCGCCCTCGTCTCCGCCCCAGTCGTCTCGCAGATCGTGCCGGGCACCGCCGGGATCGGCCTGGTCAACGCCCTGTCGATCGTGCAGAACGTGTGGCTCATCGCCCGCACCGACGCCCGCCTGGCCTGGCGGGAGATCCGGCGCATGGTGCCAGGTCTCGTCATGGGTGTCGCCCTGGGCTGGCTCGTCCTGCGGGTCAGCTCACCTGCACTCTTCGACGTCATCGTGGCCGTCTCGGCCTGCGCATCGGTGGCCTGGCTCCTGCTCGCCGGACGCTTCCGCGGCCCCCTGGCCGGGTTCCTCTCAGCCGCCTGGGGCGGCACGGTGAACACGGTCGCCGGCGTTGGCGGCCCACCCATCGCCGCTTACCTCGTCACCCGAGGACTCGACCTCGGCTCCTATGTCAAGACCCTGCAGGTTGTCTTCGCCACTCTCAGCCTCGTCAGCCTGCCGCTGCTGGGCGTGTACGTGCCGTCGGTCGGAGCGGCGGCGGTGTGGGTAGGTGCGCTCATCGCCGGTTCCGTGGGCGGGGAGTTGGCCAGGCGCCGCTTCAACGAGGCGACGACGCAGCGCATCGCCAAGGTCGCCATCATCGTGGTCTGCGCAGGCGCGCTGGCAAGGTCCCTCTGGCTCCTGCCCGGCCACCTGTCGTAATACCTCACGGGCCGCGACGGGCCGCCCTGCGCTGCGCGTGATTTCGACACCATGGACTCGCGCACTGGTGTTGGTGGTGGCGGACCGCGCGTGGGGACCGCCGGCCGACCTTGGGTCGCACACTGGAATCGTGCCCGTCACCACATTTGGCGACCAAAGTCCAGCGCTAGCGGAGGTCCACCTTCCTATACGCATATTGGGTAGTACCCGTCGCCACGCCGTTTGTCGCGTATATGCGTACACACACCCGGCTCGCCGTGGGTACAGCAACGTCCACCGTCGTCAGGTTGTAGGCCGCTGAGGCGGACACGTCGTCGTACACCTGGCCAGTACCGCAACTCGTACCGTTCGTGATGCCGTCATCCTCGACATCGATCATGTATCCGGTGAGGGCCGAGCCGCCGTCGAAGGGGGTCGTCCACACCGCCCTCAGCAGCAGGGCGGCCGCCTTGCTGCCGTTGAACGAACCGGGGGCATCCGGCTTGACCGGCGTACCCGAGTAAGCCGGGCCGGCGTAAGCGTAGTTGGTGGTGCCCGTAGCGGCGTTCGTCGCGAAGATCCGCACGCAGTACCACCTGCTGTTCAGCCCGGTGGTTGCCTCGGAGGTCGCTCCGGCGAGGGCCGAGTCCGTCGCATTCGTGAAGTTGCCGCTCGAGGCGGTGCAGGTGGAGCGGCCCGTGATGCCATCGCTCTCGAACTGCAGCGTGTAGCCGGTGATCGCCGATCCACCATCGAATGGGGTCCCCCACGTCGAGGTCAGTGTCCCGACCGCCGTTCGCGACACATCGAACGAATCCGGCGCATCCGGCTTGACCGGAGTACCCGAGTAAGCCGGGCCGGCGTAGGCGTAGTTGGTGGTGCCCGTCGCGGCGTTCGTCGCGAAGATCCGCACGCAGTACCACGAACTACCCAACCCCGTTGTCGCCTCCGAGGTCTCCCCGGCCAGGGCCGAGTCCGTCGCATTCGTGAAGTTGCCGCTCGAGGCGGTGCACGTCGACCCGCCCGTGATGCCATCGCTCTCGAACTGCAGCGTGTAGCCCGTGATCGCCGATCCACCATCGAACGGGGTCCCCCACGACGAGGTTAGCGTCCCGGCCGCCGTCCGAGTGGCGCTGAACGGCGAGGGCGCAGCCGGCTTTGCCGGCGTGGCCGAAAACACGGGGCCGGTGTAGGCGTAGTTGGGCGTGCCCGTGGAGGAGTTGTCGGCGTAGACCCGCACGCAGTACCACGACGAGCCCAGCCCCGCTTCGGCCACGAAGACCGCCAATGCCCCCGCCGTCGCCTGGGCGTCGTTGTAACTGAGAGCACTGGTGCAGATCGTGCCCGCCGTGACCCCCGTGCGCTCGAAGTCGACCACGTAGCCCGAGATCGTCGCGCCACCGTTGTCGATGGGCGCGATCCATGAGGTCCTGATGGTCCCATCCACGGTCATGACAGCATCGACATTGGTCGGCGGGCCGGGCGGCGCGATGGCCGGGCGCACTCCCGCCGAGACGGTCGAGTACGGGCCCGTGCCGATGGCATTCTTCGCGGCCACGCGGAAGTAGTAGAGCGTGCCGTTCGTCAGCCCGGTCACCGTGGCGATCGTTGCGGTGCTCACGCCATCCACGAAGGAGGTCCACGGACCGGTGTTGCTCGTCGAGTACTGCACCATGTAGTCGGTGATCGCGCTCCCGCCGTTGTCACCCGGAGCGGTCCACGTCAATGCCACCGAGCGGTTGCGTGCGGTGCCGGACACGGCCGTCGGCGCCCCTGGGACCACCGCCGTCGGCCGCACACCCGTGGAAATGGTCGAGTAGGGACCCGTACCGTTGGAGTTCGTCGCCGCCACCCGGAAGTAGTACACCGTGCCGTTCGTCAACCCGGTCACGGTGGCCGTCGTCGCGGTGCTCACGCCATCGGCGAACGTCGTCCATCCGCCGGTACGGCTCGTCGAGTACTGCACCACGTAGTCCGTGATCGCTCTCCCACCGTTGTCCGCGGGAGCCGTCCACGACAGCGCGACGGAGCCTCGACCCGAAGTCCTGGTCAACCCGGTGGGTGCGCCCGGCACAGTCGTACCGGGGGTGACGACCGCTGAGACGGCGGAGTTGGCACCCGTGCCGATCGCGTTCTTCGCGGCCACCCTGAAGTAGTACGTGTTGCCGTTCGTCAGGCCCGTCACTGTGACGGTCGTCGCAGAGCTCACGCCATCAGTGACCGTCGTCCAACCACTCGAGCCATTGGCCGACCTCTGCACCACGTAGTCCGTGATGACGCTTCCGCCGTTGTCCGCAGGAGCCGTCCACGACAACGACACGGACGTGTTGCCCGGTGTGCCGACGACACCGGTCGGCGCGCCCGGGACCGTCGGGGCTAGCACGGTGGCCGGGCCGGCGCCGGAGGTCCAGGCACTGGTCCCTGCGCTGTTCTCCGCTCGCACTCTGGCGCAGTACTTCGACCCGGTGAGACCCGTGAACGTGAGCGAGCCCGCGGTGGTGGTCTGGTCGCTGCCGTAGTCCGCGCCATTCGTCGAGCACGTGGTGCCGGTCATCGGATCGATCTGAACGCGGTAGACCGCGGGCGGACTGCCACCGTCGTTGGGGATGGTCGACCATGTTGCCGTCAACAGGCCCTTGCTCGGGCTCGAGACGGCCTGGCCGGTGGGAAGGGCCGGCAGGGTGGTGAACTGCATGATGCTGCCCGGCGTCGTGCCGTTGGCATTGACCGCCGACACCCTGAAGTAGTAGTTCCTGTTCGCCGTGAGGCCGGAAACGTTCGCCAGAACAGACGTCGGGCTGGAGCCCGTGACGGTGAGGGGCGTGGCGTTCACCGGCGTGCAGGGGCTGAGCGTGGTGGACAGGCCGTAGCAGAACGTCACGGTCGTCGAGGCACCGTTGGCGTTGACCGTCCCGTTGAGCCGGGCCGTGCTGCTGGTCACCGTGGTCGGGGCGAGGGTCGTTGCCGAGGGCGACGCGACGTAGGTGAAGGCCGGCGAGGGCAGCGTCCCCGCCAGGGTGTTCGGATTCGTGACCGTGACGGCCTTGCCGCCCGATGTGCCCGGCGGCGTCCTTGCGGTGATCTTGGTGGAGTTCACCATGGTCACGGCCGTGGCGGCGTTTCCGCCAACCGTCACCGTCGCGCCCGTCATGTAGCCGGTGCCCGTGATCGTGATGAGCGTGAGGCCACCCAACGGACCGGAGTTCGGGGTCACGGCCGTCACCACAGGCTGTCCTGTGGTCGTCGCCACGGCTGATCCGTACGCTCCCGTGACGGTCGTGATCGCCGCCACCTGGAAGAAGTACTTCGTTCCGTCAAGCAGGCCGGTGACCGGGAGGGTGGTCGCCGGCGGCAGGGCGCTGGCGTAGGTGATGTTCGTCCAGGTGGTGCCGTCGAGCGATCTCTGCACTGAGTACCCGGTGATGGCACCGCCCCCCGTCACGGTGGGGGCCGTCCAGGACAGGTCGACCCTCTTCACGCCCGCGACGGCGGAGAGGTTGGGCGCCGATGCGCCCTGGATCGGTAGGCAGGTGTTGGAGGCCGTGTCGAGGTACGTGCCGGGACTTGTGCTGCAGTCGGCGGTCGCCTCGCAGGTATTGGTCAACGGGTTGCGCCACGCGGTGGGGCTGGCGCAGATGGCGAAGGCCGCGCACGTGTTGGTGTCCACGTCGTACCACTGGGTAGCGGTGTCGCAGGCGGTCTTCGGGTCGCACCTGTCCTCGGTCGCGTTGTACCACTTGTCGATGCTGCAGATGGTGGCCGGATCGCCGATCTGCGTCTCTGCCGAGTCGTAACTGTTCGTCGCGGCATTGTTCAGGAGGCGAACCGCACCGAACGTGACGAGGACCACGAGGGACGCGATGAGGGCGTACTCGACCGCCGTGACGCCGCGGTCGCCCCAGCCGCGGGCCGGGGTCGATGATGGCGACGTGCGGGCTCGAGAGCCCTTGCGTCGAAACATCACGACCCCCTCGACCCTGCGGCACGGCAGAAGAATCCCACGAACTGCTGCCATAACGGTAGCATCGCCGCCCTTGTCCACTCATGCTCAAGCGTCGCTGGCCCGGGGCATCACGTCGAGGGTTTCCGGCGTCCTCGCCCGGCCACCAGGGGCGCGTGAAGAGTGTGGAGAGTGTGGAGCTGAGGGGACCCCGTCGCCGCTGCGCGGCTACTCCTCGAATCCTGACCTACTTTGTGGAGCTGAGGGGATTCGAACCCCTGACCCCCTCCATGCCATGGAGGTGCGCTACCAACTGCGCTACAGCCCCTTACGGGAGTTGGAACTATACAAGACGCGGTCAGCGGTCGTCGGCGAGGGCGGTCTGGGGCAGCGTGCCGGCGTTGTACTCCTGCAGGCGCCAGGGCGGCCCTACGCCGGAGACGTTCTCCTGCAGGACCGACCAGGCGCAGTTGGTGAGCACTCCGAGCGCCGCCCAGTGCTCGGGCGGCAGCCCCAGAAGTGCGCCGATGCCCGCGCGGGCCGCGCCGCCGTGGGTGGCCACCACGAGCGTCTGGCCCGGGGCCACGTCGGTCAGCGCGCGCTCGACCGCCTCGACGACCCGCACGGCCACCTCGACGCGGGTCTCGCCGCCACCAGGACGCACGTCGGCCCCGGCGCCCCACTGCGAGAGCTCGTCGCCGAAGCGATGCTCCAACTCGCTTCGGGTGAGCCCCTCCCAGTCGCCGGCGAAGGTCTCCCGAAGGCCCACGTCCGTCAGCACCTCCAGGCCGGTGAGGGCGGACAGCGCATCGGCCGTCGCCCGGGCCCGCATGAGGTCGGAGGACACCAGGCGATGGGGCGTCAGGCGGGCGAGGGCCTTGGCCGCCCGCGCGGCCTGACCGAGGCCGGCGTCGTCCAGCGGGATGTCCGTCTGGCCTTGGAAGCGCCGCTCGGCATTCCAGGACGTGCGCCCATGCCGCCAGAACACCACCAGGCGCGCTGCACCGAGCCGATCGCCCCACGTAGAGGCGCCCTGGCCTCGGGCGCTCACTGGGCGTCCCTCACGTCGGGCCGACGACGGCCCTGGTTCACCGCCTCCGGCAGGGCGATGAACGGGCAGTCCTTCCACAGGCGCTCGATGGCGTAGTGGATGCGCTCCTCGGCGAGCTGCACGTGCACGACGATGTCCCCGAAATCGAGGAGCACCCAGCGGCCCTCCGCCTCGCCCTCGCGGCGCAGGGGCTTGCTGCCCATGCCGTGCAACCGCTCCTCCACCCCGTCGACCACGGCCTTGACCTGACGCTCGTTGGCCGCCGAGCAGAGCACGAAGACGTCGGTGATGACGAGCTTCTCGCTCACGTCGATCGCGACGATGTCCTCGGCCAGCTTGTCGGACGCAGCCTCGGCGGCGGCGATCGCTGCGGCAACGGCTTCGGTGCTTGCGGTCACAGGGTTTCCCTACGGGTAGTGGACGCCTGCTGAACGCAGGCGATCAAGACGGTCAACCCTCTCACACGGGCGAGAAGTCGCTGCCGAGCACGAGGCGCACGTCGACGGTGGCCCCCTCCGCCCCGTCGACGACCACAGAGGCGGGCGGCAGGCCCAGCGCCGCCGCCACATCCTTGCCGCGCTGCACGGTGCTGGCCGCGTCGTCGGGGACGTAGACGACCGACGACGTGAGACTGCGCAGCACCGGCTGGCCGTCGACGGCCCCAAAACCCGCCTCCGCCAGGGTGATGCGGGCCGCCGTGGCCGACCCCAGACCGGCACCGGCCCGCTCGACGACCACGCGCACCGGCCCCGGATGCCCGGGCTGGAGGAGGGCTCGAGGGAACAGGTCGGCCATGAGTTCGTCGGTGTCCGGCTGGCGGGCGACAGCGGCCTGGGCATCCCCGGCCCGCAGGTACGTGACGGGCAGGACGTCGCGCTTCACGGGCATGGTGCGCAGGCCGGCGCCGATCACGGCCAGCAGGTGGCTGGCATCCTCGTTGGTCACCGTGGTCGGAGCCATGGACCCCATGCTCGTCAGCAGCTGGCCCAGGGTCTCCTCGTCCGCGGGCAGCGCCGCGAGGACCCTCGCGACCACCAGCGGGAAGGCGCTCGCGCTCTCCCCGTTGGCCGGGTCGGCCAGCGCACCCGTGGAGTCGATGAGCCCGGCCCAGGCCAGCCGGTCGAGCTCGATGCTGGCATCGATCTGCACCCCGAGGAGCGTCTGCAACGGGTAGTCGGGTCGTACCGGCCCGCGGGGGCCGTTGGCGTTCTGGAGCTGGACGGGCGGAACCGTCGGCAGCAGGAGGGTGCGCGGCAGCAGCAGCTCCGCCACGAACCCGGTGTTGGCCCCGGCGCCGAACAGGACGCTGCTCGAGACCTCCTTGTTCTTGTCGCGGATCTGCAGCAGCACCGTGACCTGCCGCTGCTTCTCGACCGGGAGCAGGTTCGGCGCCGGCGTGAAGATCGAGGCCGTCGACGGATCGACGCCCTCGACGCCGTTGCGCGCCAGGATGACGCCCGCGATGGCCGTGGAAGCGATGACGACGGCGGCGACCAGCGCCGTCATGCGCCACGGGAAGCCGTGCTCGGTGGGTTCGGTCACGGCAGGCACGTCACGATGAGTCCGTCACGAGGGGTCCGTCACGAGGGGTCCATCGCCGGCTACGGCTGGGGGGCGGCGTAGAGGCCGTGCTTGGCGATGAGGTGCTGCACGCCCGCGGGCACGAGGTAGCGGATCGGCTCCCCGCGGCCGACCCTGGCCCGGATGTCCGTCGACGAGATCGCCAGCGCGGGCACCTCGACCAGCGTGGCCGCTCCCGCGGGCAGGCCCGGGTCGGCGAGCTCGTGCCCGGGGCGCGTCACGCCGATGAGGTGCGCATGGGCGAGGATCTGGTCGGGATCGCGCCACGCCACGATGTCGGCGAGGGCATCGGCCCCCGTGATGAAGAACCACGAGGCGGTGTCGTCCGGGTGCTCCTGCACGAACTGCGCCTGCAGGTCGCGCAGGGTGTCCACCGTGTAGGTCGGACCCTGGCGGTCGATGTCCACGCGGGTCACGTCGAAGCGGGCGTCCGCCGCGGTCGCGACCACCGTCATGAGGTAGCGGAGCTCGGCACTGGCAGCGTGCTCGGCGGTCTTGCGCCAGGCCAGGCCGGTCGGGCTGAACAGGACGCGATCGAGGTCGAAGCGGTGGGCCACCTCCGACGCGGCGACGAGATGGCCGTTGTGGATGGGGTCGAAGGACCCGCCCATCACTCCGATGCGGTGGTGGGTCATGACCCGGACCTCCGCTCGTGGGGGAAACGCCTCGGGGAGGGGCGTGCGGCTAGTCGCCGACCTTGATCATCATGGTGACGATGAGGAGCGCCACGAGGGCGATGAGTGCCGTGGCGCCGAACAGCCACGGCGAGGCCTGAGAGCCCTCGGCCGCCGCCTCGTCGGCAAGAACGATCGCGCTGCTGATCACGCCCATGTGGTGCCCTCCCGCGAGCTGCTGCTCCAGCGTGCGTCGACGCCGGATGTGACGGTGCCCACTGTAGTGCGCGGACCAGCCGGTGCGGCGAGGTCCGTCAGCCCCGCACGTGCCCGTCGCCGGTGACGATGTACGTGCTGGTCGTCAGCTCCGTCAATCCCATAGGACCGCGCGCATGCAGCTTCTGCGTGGAGATCCCGATCTCGGCACCGAAGCCGAACTCCCCGCCGTCGGTGAACCGCGTCGACGCATTGACCATCACGGCGGCGGAGTCGACGCCCGCGATGAAGCGCTGGGCTGCCGACTGGCTGTCGGTGACGATCGCCTCGGTGTGCCCGGACGACCAGCGGCGAATGTGCGCGAGGGCGTCGTCGAGGCTGTCGACGATGCCCGCCGCGATGTCCAGCGAGTAGTACTCGGCCGCCCAGTCGTCGTCGGTCACCTCCGCGAAACCGACCCCGGCTGAGGTCGCGTGCAGCGCGAACCGGCTGTCGCCGTGCACCGTGACGCCGGCCTCGCGCAGCGCCTCTAGCGCCCGCGGAAGGAACGCGTCGGCGATCTGTGCGTGGACGAGCACCGTCTCGGCCGCATTGCACACGCTGACCCGCTGGGCCTTGCTGTTGAGGAGGATCGCGACGGCCTTGTCGATGTCGGCGTCCTTGTCGACGTAGACGTGGCAGTTGCCAACCCCGGTCTCGATCACCGGCACGCTCGAGTTGTCCACCACGCTGCGGATGAGGTCGGCGCCGCCACGAGGGATGAGCACGTCGACGAGCCCGCGCGCGGTCATCAGGTGGCGCACGGCCTCATGGGTGTCGCCCGGGACCATCTGGATCGCGTCGGCGGGCAGGCCGACGGACTCGACGGCGTCTCGCATGACCTCGATCAGCGCGGCGTTGCTGGCGGCAGCCGACGACGAGCCGCGCAGGAGCGCCGCGTTGCCGCTCTTCAGGCACAGCCCGGCGGCGTCGACGGTGACGTTGGGACGGGCCTCGTAGATCATCCCGACGACGCCGAGCGGGACCCGCACCTGTCGCACCTGCAGGCCGTTGGGCAGGGCGTAGCCGCGCATCACCTCCCCCACGGGATCGGCCAGTCCGGCCACGTCACGCAGCGCCTGCGCGATCGCCGCGACCCGGGGCGCCGTCAGGGTCAGCCGATCGACGAGCGCATCGGACGTCCCTGCGGCTCGGGCGCGGTCCACGTCGGCCGCATTGGCAGTGACGATCTCGCCGGTTCGCCTGTCCAGGGCATCGGCCATGGCCAGCAGGGCGGCGTCCTTCTCGTTGCGAGTGCGCTGCCTCAGGTCGACGGCGGCCGTGCGAGCCCGGCGGGCGGCCGCCAGCACCTGCTCACGCTCATCCATGCGGCCAACCCTACCCACCGGCGACGGGTGCGAATGCCTGCTCGAGCTCCAGGGCCAGCGACAGCAGCACCGCCTCCTGGCCGAAGCCAGCCGCCGCCTGGACCCCGATCGGGAGGCCGTAGCGGCTGCGCCCCAGGGGCAGCGAGATCGCGGGCGCGCCCGCGACGTTCTGGATGGACGTGAACGGCACGTACCGCAGCAGTCGCAGCAGTTGCGTGTGGAACTCCACGTCCGGAGCGAGGTAGCCGATCGGCGGAGCCGGCTGCGACAGCACCGGTGACAGCAGCACGTCATACGGGGCCAGGAGCCTCGTGTAGTGCTGCTCGAACCGGCGCAGCCGCACGAGCGTTGCCGGCATGGTGGGCGCCAGGGACCGGGCGTAACGGCTCAGGCCGAGGGTGAACGGCTCGAGCCGCCGGCGGTCGAAGCCGGCCCCGTACAGCCGGGCCCCGCCGTGCTCGATGCTGAAGGCGAGGAGAGCCCAGTACCGCAGGAAGTCCCGGCCGAACTGCTCGGTCGCCGGGTAGGGGATCGCCTCGACGGCGTGGCCCAGGTGCGCGCACGCCAGGGCCGCCTGCTCGACGGTGCCACGCACGTCTGGGTCGACGGCCATCCCGGCCATGCCCTCGGTCACGACCGCGATGCGCAGGCGACGAGCGTGAGGCCGGGTGACGTGGCCGATGGGCGGCAGGGCGGCGTGCACCTTCTCCATCTCGGCGTAGAACAGGGCCGTGTCCCGCACGGTGCGGGTCAGCACTCCCTGGCTGGAGATCGCCACCGGCAGGTGCTCGAGCCCTTGGCGCGTCACGAGCCTTCCGCGCGACGGCTTCAGTCCGACAAGGCCGGTGCAGGCGGCCGGGATGCGGATCGACCCGCCGCCATCGTTGCCGTGCGCGATCGGCGTGACGCCCGCGGCGACCAGGGCCGCCGCTCCCCCCGATGACCCGCCCGTGGAGTGCCCGGGGTTCCAGGGGTTGCGGGTGGGTCCGCCGAGCAGCGGCTCGGTCGTCGCGGTCAGACCGAATTCGGGCATCGTCGACGTGCCCAGGACCGTGAATCCGAGCCGCTCGAAGTGCACCACGAACTCCGACGACTCCGCGACGGGCCTGGGCGGGACCGCACGCGACCCCTGCCGCTCGGGCAGCCCCGCGACGCTCTCGTTGTCCTTGATGAATGACGGCAGCCCCGAGAACGGACCCGCGCCGGTGACGGGCGACCGCACCCAGGCCGCCACCGCGTTGAGACGCTCGTCGGCCACCCGGGCGCGCCCGAGAGCGGCGGCCAGGACTTCGTCGGGATGGACTGCTCCGGCCGCGATGGCGGCCAGCAGGGAGACGGCGTCGTGGTCGCCCAGGGCGTCATCGCAGGCGGTGGTGACCGCGGGAGCGCTGCCGTTCATGGGGTCAGCGGCTTCCGTCCGCGGAGGCGCGGGCCCCCGTCGACAGGTCGCGCAGCACGGCGATGGCGCGATCGACATCGTCCTCGTTCACATACAGGTGGAACGCCAGGCGAAGCCGCCCGTCGCGGCCCGCGCAGGCGATGTCCTGCGCCCTCAGGGCCTCGACCGCGCCGGGCATGTCGAGCGAGACGATCGCACTGTCCGACGGCGGCAGGCCGATGCCCGCACGCAGGCGGTTGGCGAGCCCGACGTCGTGCGCGCCGATGGCGCCGGCACCCACGTCCGCGAGCAGCTCGAGGGTGGGCGCCGCCGCGACCCAGCCGGCCCACGCCGGCGACACGTCGAACCGTCGGCCGTCGCCCGCCAACCGCACCGGCGGCCGGTAGATGGACGACCAGGGGTCCTCGCCCGCGTACCAGCCGGCGGCCACGGGGGTGAGCCGGTCGGCAACCGACGGCGCAACGCTGATGAAGCCGGTGCCGCGCGGGCAGCACAGCCACTTGTAGGCACCGCACGCCGTGATGTCGAAGCGATCCGCCCCGATGGCCAGCCAGCTGGCGGCCTGGGAAAGGTCGACGTAGGTCACGACGTCATGCGCCCTCGAGGCGCCCTCGAGGGCATCGAGGTCGAGCACGCGACCATCCGCCGACTGCACCGCGCTGACCGCGACCATGGTGGTGGCCGGCTCGATCGCATCGACCAGCCGGTCGAGCGGCACGACCCGAACATCGACGCCGGCACCCTGCGTCTGCAGGAACGGGAACAGCACCGACGTGAAGTCCTCCTCGGCGAGGAGGACCTGGTCGCCGGGGCGCAGTGCGGACGCGGCCACCGCGCTGGCGACCGACACCTGCGAGACGATCCCCACCCGATCGGCCGACCCGCCGACGAGCCGCGCATACGCCTGACGCGACCGCTGGATCAGCGCGTCGTACTCGGTGGGCACGAGACGTCCGGCCCGCCACCGGTCGAGGTCGCGTCGGGCGGCCTCGACCGCAACATCAGGAGGGAGGCCGACCGTCGCGGTGTCGAGGTAGGCGCCCTCGGGAGCGAAGAGGGCAGCGGCGGCGCGGACATCCATGCGGCCAAGGCTCTCACGCGGCCCGGAGCGTGCTCGCCGTCCGGCGTCAGAAGGGAATGACCCGACCCGCCGCCACCAGGCCGGGCTGCTCATGGATGTAGCGGCCCCGGCGGTGGAAGGTCTCCCGGTCGACGACCTCGACCCCCACCACGCGCCAGGCCGGCAGCTGGGAGGACGCCACGTGCTCGTCCCACAGCAGAACCGCCATGCGCAGCGCAGTGGCGACGTCCGTGGCCTCCTCCCAGTAGCGCACCTCGGCGCGATCGGTGGAGTACCGACCGGACAGCAGGAAGGGATGCTCCTGGCTCAGGCGCTCGAGCCCGCCCTTGATGACGGGCTCGGCCACGGGCTTGCCGGCGACGGTGAGGGTGATGTGCCACATGGACCTGGGCTGGCCCGGCGCCTCGGTGTTCTCGTCGACGGGGCGCAGGCGCATGGGCTCTACCGCTTCCATGCCCGCTCCCCGATCGTCGTCGGCGCCGACTCAGGTCGTCAGGATCACCAAGGCGTCCCGATGGACGACTTCGCGCTCATATGCAGGCCCGAGCTCACGCGCCAGTTCACGTGTGGAGCGTCCGAGCAGGCTCGGCAACTCCTGTGCGTCAAAGTTGACCAAACCTCGAGCGACGATGTTGCCGTTTTCGTCCAATAGGTCGACGGGATCCCCGGCGACGAACGTGCCCTCGATCGACGTGACCCCCGCCGGGAGCAGCGACATGCGTCGTTTGACCACCGCCGCGACGGCTCCGGCATCCAGATGCAGCCGGCCCGCCGCGCTGCTGGCGTGCGCCAGCCACAGGAGGCGGGTGGAGGTGCGCTCGCCGGTGGGATGGAACGCGGTGCCGACGTCGGCCGTGGACAGTGCTCGGGCCACCTGGGCCGCAGACGCGAGCAGCACGGGGATGCCGGCGGACGTGGCGATGCTCGCCGCCTCGATCTTCGTGGTCATGCCGCCGAGGCCCACGCCGGCGCCCCCGGTACCGCCCACCCGGACGCCGCGGAGGTCGTCTGGTCCTCGCACGTCGGCGATCAGCGTGGTGCCCTCGCGCGTGGGCGGGCCGTCGTAGAGCCCGTCGACGTCCGACAGGAGCATGAGCGCGTCAGCCTGCACGACGTGCGCGACGAGGGCCGCGAGCCGGTCGTTGTCACCGAAGCGGATCTCGTCCGTGGCGACCGTGTCGTTCTCGTTGACGATGGGGACGACCCCGAGGTCGAGGAGGCGGAAGAGCGTGCGCTGGGCGTTGCGGTACTGGCTTCGCCGGATGACGTCCTCGGCCGTCACGAGTACCTGCCCCACCGTGAGCCCGTGCCGGGCGAACGCCACGCTGTACTGGGCGACGAGCATGCCCTGGCCGACGGACGCCGCCGCCTGCTGGGTCGCGAGGTCGCGCGGACGGCGCTTGAGGCCCAGAGCGGGGAAGCCCGTGGCGATCGCGCCGCTGGAGACCAGCACCACCTGATGACCCGCCGTGCGCCGCGCCGCGATCTCGCCGACGAGTGCGTCGATGCGGTCGACGTCTAGTCCACCCCCGGGTCGGGTGAGGGAGGACGACCCCACCTTGATGACCATGCGCGCCGCGCCCGCGATGCGCTCACGCACCTCGTGGCTCACCGTGCGTCACCTCCGGTGAACTCGTCGAGCCGTGCGTCGAGCCTGATGTCCGTGCCGCGAGGGCTGGCCATGTCGACGTCGCCCGCACGGATGGTCGGGAACCAGTCGAACACGACGGCATCGTCGCCGCCGATCATCACGGTCGAGCCTGGGGTGGCGCCCGCCTTGATGAGCTCCTCCTCGACGCCCAACCGCGCGAGCCGGTCGGCCAGGTAGCCGACGGCTTCGTCGTTGCTGAAGTCGGTCTGGCGCACCCAGCGTTCGGGACGCTCGCCCCGCACGCGGAACGCGTCCTCCTCCAGCGTCACCGTGAAGCCCGAGTCGTCGACCGCCTTCGGCGTGACGACGACGCGGGCCTGCTCGTCGGGCTCGGCCGCCTTGCGGGCCGCCATCACCAGGTCGGCCATGGCGAAGCTCAGCTGCCGAAGGCCCTCGTGGGTGGCAGCGGAGATCTCGAACACGCGGAAGCCGCGCTCCTCGAGGATCGGTCGCACCATCTCGGCGAGCACCCGCGCATCGGGGACATCGATCTTGTTAAGGGCTACGAGGCGCGGCCGGTCGACCAGGCCGCCGTAGAGCGCCAGTTCGTTCTCGATCGCGTCGAGGTCGTCGATCGGGTCGCGCCCCGGATCGATCGTGGCGCAGTCGAGGACCTGCACCAGCACGCTGCACCGCTCAACGTGGCGGAGGAACTCCAGGCCCAGGCCCTTGCCCTGGCTTGCACCGGGGATCAGGCCGGGCACGTCGGCGACGGTGTAGACCACCTCGCCGGCCGTGACGACGCCGAGGTTGGGCACCAGGGTCGTGAAGGGGTAGTCGGCGATCTTCGGGCGGGCGGCGGACATCGCGGCGACGACGCTGCTCTTGCCCGCGCTGGGGAACCCGACGAGGGCGACGTCGGCAACCGTCTTGAGCTCGAGGACGACGTCGCGGGCCTCTCCCGGCTCGCCGAGAAGGGCGAAGCCCGGTGCCTTGCGACGCGGCGAGGACAGGGCCGCGTTGCCCAGTCCGCCGCGCCCGCCGCGGGCGATGACGTATGAGGCACCGGCGCCGACGAGGTCGGCGAGCACCTCTCCGCCGGGGGTCGTCAGCACGGTGCCGCTGGGCACCCGCAGGACGATGTCGGAGGCCTCGGCCCCGTGGCGGTGATTGCCCTGCCCGGGCTTGCCGTTGCCCGCCTTCTTGTGCGGGCCGTGGTGGAACTCCAGGAGTGTCGTCACGCCGGCGTCGACGAGCGCGATGACGTTGCCGCCGCGCCCGCCGTTGCCCCCATCGGGACCCCCGAGCGGCTTGAACTTCTCGCGGAGGACGGAGGCGCAGCCGTTCCCGCCATCGCCGCCCTGCGCATGCAAGGTCACGCGATCAACAAAGGTAGCCATGGCCCCAAGATCCTTCCTTCACGTCGAGTGGCGGCTTGTGGCGGCGAACCGGCACGGTTTGGCGACCACAAGCCGCCACTCAACAGGGAAGAGGCGGGCCGAAAGGCCCGCCTCTCTCACTAAACACGTGGTTCCTGCTTTACTCGCCGGCGACGATGTTGATGACGCGCCGGCCCCGGTGGGTGCCGAACTCGACCTTGCCGGCCGCGAGCGCGAACAAGGTGTCGTCGCCGCCACGGCCGACGTTGTCGCCCGGGTGGAAGTGCGTGCCGCGCTGGCGCACGATGATCTCGCCGGCGTTGACCTCCTGGCCACCGAACCGCTTCACGCCAAGGCGCTGGGCATTGGAGTCGCGGCCGTTGCGGGTGCTGGATGCACCTTTCTTATGTGCCATCAGTTCACTTCCCGGGGGTGATGTCGGTGACCTTGACCGCAGTGAGCTCCTGACGGTGCCCCTGACGGCGGCGGTAGCCGGTCTTGTTCTTGTACTTGAGGATGTCGATCTTGGGACCACGACGGTGGTCGACGATCTCCGCGGTGCACGTGGCGCTGGCCAGTACCGAGGGATCCGAAGTGACGGCAGCGCCGTCGACGAGGAGCAGGACGGGCAGGGCCAAGGACGCGCCCGGCTCCCCCGCTTGGCGGTCAAGCACGACGACGTCGCCGACTGCGACCTTCTCTTGCCGGCCGCCGGCACGAACGATGGCGTACACCACTAACTCCTGTCGCTACTTATCCTGGATCAGTCTTCGAACAAGCCGAGCAATCGACAAGCCAAAGGGCGCCGAACGAGGCGCAAAGGCCAAGGATACGGAAGCCCCTCCCACGGGGTCAAACCGCACCCCCTCAGGCCTCTATGGACTCCTCGGCCAGCACGCTCTCGTCAGCCTCCATCAGGTCGGCGTCCACGAACGCGTTGACCAGCTCCGCCGCCTCGACGAGGTCCTCCGCCGCAAGGACGTCAAGCACCTCGGCGGCCTCCAGGGCCTCCGGGGCGACGTCAACGCGGTCGGCGACGTCCACCACCTCCGCGTCAGCGTGCTCATGGGCCGCCAGCGCCCGTGCAGCCACGTCGGCCGGATCGACCGCGTTGGCCGGTCGTCGGTACTTGGGCGACTGCTCCGAATGGTCGTGGTCCCCGTGCAGGGAGACCTTGATGCCCCGACCGCTGCAATGCTCGCAGGTCTCGGAGAAGGACTCCAGCAGGCCGCTACCGATGCGCTTGCGCGTCATCTGGACGAGGCCGAGCGACGTGACCTCCGCCACCTGATGCTTGGTGCGGTCGCGACCCAGGCACTCCACCAGCCGGCGAAGGACCAGGTCGCGGTTGCTCTCGAGCACCATGTCGATGAAGTCGACGACGATGATGCCGCCGATGTCGCGCAGCCGGAGCTGGCGGACGATCTCCTCGGCCGCCTCGATGTTGTTGCGGGTGACCGTCTCCTCGAGGTTGCCGCCCGCCGGTGAACTTGCCGGTGTTGACGTCGACGACCGTCATCGCCTCGGTGCGGTCGATGACGAGCGAGCCGCCCGACGGCAGGTAGACCTTGCGGTCGAGCGCCTTCATGAGCTGCTCCTCGACGCGATAGTCGGCGAAGACGTCGTCGCTCATCGAGTGCTTGAGGCGGTCGGCGAGGTCCGGGGCCACGGCGCCGATGTAGGCGCTGATGTCCGTCCAGGCCGAATCACCCGCGATGACCAGCGAGTGGACATCCTCGTTGAAGATGTCACGCACGACCTTGATGGCCAGGTCGGGCTCTCCGTACAGCAGGGTCGGCGGGCTGGCCGACTTCGTCGCCTTGGTGATGTCCGCCCACTGGGCCGTCAGGCGCGCCACGTCCTGCTCGAGCGCCTCCTCGGGGGCGCCCTCGGCCGCCGTGCGCACGATCACGCCGGCGTCCTCGGGCATGACGCGCTTGAGGATCGACTTGAGGCGGCTGCGCTCGGTGTCGGGGAGCTTGCGGCTGATGCCCGTCATGGAGCCGTCCGGCACGTAGACGAGGAATCGCCCCGGGAGGGAGACCTGACTGGTCAGGCGAGCACCCTTCTGCCCCACGGGATCCTTGGTGACCTGCACGAGGACCGGATCGCCGGACTTCAGGGCGAACTCGATGCGCTTGGGCTGTCCCTCGAGGCTGGCTGCGTCCCAGTTCACCTCGCCGGCGTAGAGCACCGCGTTGCGGCCACGCCCGACATCGACGAACGCCGCCTCCATGCTCGGCAGCACGTTCTGCACGCGTCCGAGGTAGACGTTGCCGACCATCGACGAGGAGGACCCGCGCGTGACGTAGTGCTCGACGAGGACACCGTCCTCCAGCACCGCGATCTGCGTGCGATCGCCCTTCTGCCGGACGACCATGACGCGGTCGACGGCCTCACGGCGTGCGAGGAACTCGGCCTCGGTCAGGATCGGCGCCCGGCGCCGACCCGCCTCGCGGCCCTCGCGACGACGCTGCTTCTTGGCCTCCAGGCGCGTGGATCCGCGCAGGCTGGTGACGTCGTCGCCTCCGCGGTCGCCGCTGTTGTCGCCACGGTCGGCACCTCGGCGCGCGCGGGGCTCGCGAACGCGCACCACAGTGTTCGGCGGATCGTCGGGCGAAGATTCGAGCTCACCGTCGGCCCCGCGGCGGCGACGGCGTCGGCGGCGCTTTCCGGCGAGCGAATCGGGATCGTCGTCGTCCGAGTCCCCGGACGCGGCGGGACGTGCGGAGTCGGTGTCGTCGGCGGACGGGCCATCGGCCGCCTCGTCGTCGTCCTCGCCGACCCGGCGCTTGCGGCCTCGGCCGCCTCGACGGCGGCGGCGTCTGGGACCCTGACCGTCTCCCTGATCGGGACCGGTGCCGTCCTCGTCGTCGGTCGTCTCCGTCGCGGACGACTCCTCAGGTGCCGCCTCGACGACGGCCGGCTCGGCGGCCTTGCGGCGTGAGCGGCGCGCGGGCGTCCGCGGAGCCTCGTCATCCGCCTCGTCCCGGGCATCGACGCCGGCGGGCGGCTCGGGGGCCACGAACAGCGGTGCCACGAAGGCCGGGACGGCCATCCGGGTGCCGGAGTCGGTCGCGTCGGCGCCCTTCTGCCCCTCGGCCGCGACGGCGGACTTCTTGCTCGCTGCCTTGGTGGTCTTCTTCGCGGCCCTGGTCGCCTTCTTCGGCGCTGGCGCCTCGTCGACGACGTTCGGGGCCGGCGACTCGGTCGGCTCGGCGGCGACGGCGTCCGCCGCCTTCGCCCGGGATCGGGATGGCGCCTTGCGCGCTGTCTTCTTCGCGGCCGGAGCCGCGGCGGGGGCCTCGGTGGCGGGCTCATGGGCCTCGACCACGGGCGGGCCCGCGGGGCGGCTCGCCGCACGGCGGCGTGTGCGCTTGGCCACACCGGCCGGCTGGGTGGGATCGAGCTGGGTGGGGGTGTCGTTCGTGTCGACCATCAGGTCGTACTCCTTAGCGGTGCCTCCCCGACCGGAACGGTCGACGGCGAGCACTCCTCGTGCGAGGCGCCGAACCGGTGGCGCGGACCTCGTCAAGCCTGTAGTGGGCTGCGATCCGAGGAGCGCGCACATGGGCGCCGCTGGCCTCGTACCGCCGGCAGCGATCCCTCGCCGGAACCAATCGGGATACCTTCCCGCCAGGTGACCTCAGCCGGCCCTGTCTGGCTCGAGCGGATCGGTCACCGAGGTTCCTGCCTCGTCGAGTGGCCCCTGTGCCAGCCGGGTCACCCGAGGGGGCTTCGGCGGCACGAGGTCGGCCACGCTTCGGAGCGCGGAGAGAACGTCGTCGGGTCGTACGGACGGAGTTCCGTGCCGGACGACCAAGGTGAGTATCGCACAGTCGGGGTCGGCATCGTCGAGCGCCGCGCATTCGGCGCTCAGAACCGACGCCCGGGCGTCAAAGGTGCGCAGCCCGTTCTTCATGAGGCGCTGGACGGTGCTCTCGTCGGCGGCCATCAGTCCGGCCACCGCTGCGGCCGCCTGTTCGGGTGGCACCCCAGGCAGCTCGATCCGCCACACGCTCGCCTCGAGGCGGTTGGCGAAGTCGGGTGTGCGTGCCTCGACCACCTCGACCACGTCGAGCCCGGGCGGCAGTGCTGCGTCGAGGGCATCGCGCACCGCGTCGGGGTCGCAGGCGACCGCCACGCCGATCTCGACGTACTCCGCCTCGCTGGCCACGCCCGTCGCGGCGGAGTTGGCGTAGGAGACCTTGGGGTGGGGTGAGAAGCCGGCGCTGTAGGCCATGGGGATGTCGGCGCGCCGCAGCGCGCGCTCGAGCGCCCTCTGGAAGTCACGGTGGCTGGAGAACCGCAGGCGGCCACGCTTGGCGTACTTCAGTCGCAGCTTCTGGACGGTGGGCGCGGTGTCGCGATCGGGCGGCAGATTGCGGGCCACGTCAGGTGTCGCTGGCCGTGGCGAGGACCGGGCTCGGACGGACGGCCGGCATCGGCAGCTGCACGACACCGGTCGGACCGATCTGGATCTCCGTGTCGAGCTGGTCGCAGACGCCGCAGTCGAAGCAGGGAGTCCAGCGGCAGTCGTCGACCGCGATGTCCGAGAGTGCGTCCTGCCAGTCGTCCCACAGCCACTCGGCGTCCAGGCCCGAGTCGAGATGCTCCCAGGGCAGCACCTCGGTGCGCTGGCGCTCGCGTGTCGTGAACCAGTCGACGTCGACGGTTTCGCCCGTTAGGGCGGTTTCGGCCGCGGACATCCATCGATCGAAGGAGAAGTGCTCGCTCCAGCCGTCGAACCGCTGGCCGTCGCGCCACGCCTGCAGGATGACCGCGCCGACGCGCCGATCCCCACGAGACAGCAGCCCTTCGACGATCCCGGGCCGGCCGTCGTGGTAGCGCAGGCCGATCGCCTTGCCGTACTGCTTGTCGGCGCGGATGGCATCGCGCAGCTTGTACAGTCGCGCGTCGGTGGTCTCGTGGTCGAGTTGCGCGGCCCACTGGAACGGGGTGTGCGGCTTGGGCACGAACCCGCCGATGGAGACGGTGCATCGGATGTCGCGACTTCCGGTGGCCTCCCGCCCCGCCTTGATCACGTCGCGGGCCAGCTGGGCGATCTGGAGCACGTCGTCGTCGGTCTCGGTGGGCAGCCCGCACATGAAGTAGAGCTTGACCTGACGCCATCCGCCGGCGTAGGCGGTGGTCACGGTGCGGATGAGGTCCTCCTCCGTCACCTGCTTGTTGATCACCCTGCGCATGCGCTCACTGCCACCCTCGGGCGCGAACGTGAGCCCGCTGCGGCGACCGTTGCGCGAGAGCTCGTTCGCGAGGTCGACGTTGAACGCATCGACGCGGGTGCTCGGCAGCGACAGCGACGTCTTGCTGTCCTCGTAGCGGTCGGCGAGGTTGCGTGCGATGTCCGCGATCTCGGAATGATCGGCGCTCGACAGCGAGAGTAGGCCGACCTCCTCGTAGCCGGTCTTCTGCAGGCCGTTCTCGACGATCTCCGCGATGCTCGTGATGCTGCGCTCGCGCACGGGCCGCGTGATCATGCCGGCCTGGCAGAACCGGCACCCGCGTGTGCATCCCCGGAAGATCTCCACACTCATGCGCTCGTGCACGGTTTCGGCCAACGGCACCAACGGGTTCTTGGGGTACGCCCAGTCGTCGAGGTTCATCAGGGTGTGCTTGCGCACGCGCCACGGGACGTCGGGACGGTTCGGCGCGATGCGCTGGATTCGCCCGTCGGGCAGGTAGTCGACGTCGTAGAAGCGGGGCACGTAGATGGAGCCGGTCTTGGCGAGCTCCAGCAGCAGGCCCTCGCGCCCGCCCGGGCTGCCCGCTCGCTTCCAGTCGCCAACGAGATCGGTGATGAGGAGGACCGCCTCCTCTCCGTCGCCGAGGACGGCCGCGTCGACGAAGTCGGAGATCGGCTCGGGGTTGAACGCGGCGTGGCCGCCCGCGACGACGATCGGGTGCGAGGCATCACGGTCGACAGCCAGGAGGGGGATGCCCGCGAGGTCGAGCGCCGTGAGCATGTTGGTGTATCCGAGCTCGGTGCTGAACGACAGGCCGAGAAGGTCGAAGTCGCCGACGGCCCGGTGGGCATCGACGGTGAATTGCGGCACGGAATGCTCGCGCATGAGGAGCTCGAGGTCGGGCCACACGGCGTAGGTGCGCTCGGCGAGGGCGTCGGCCCGCTCGTTGATCACCTCGTAGAGGATCTGAACGCCCTGGTTGGGGGCGCCGACCTCGTAGGCATCGGGGTACATGAGGGCCCAGCGCACCGTCACGTCGTCCCACTCCTTGACGACCGCGTTCACCTCGCCGCCCACGTACTGGATGGGCTTGGTCACCAGCGGCAGGAGGGCCTCGAGTCGGTCGAACACCGAGCGGCCGCGCTCGGGAGCAGGGTCGTGCTGGGGGGAAGTCACCGGCCTAGGGTACCCGCCTCGCCGACTGCAGCGTCCCGCGTCATTCAGGCGCCCCGCAATGACGCGGGACGCTGCAGTCGGCGGAAGTGGGGTTAGGCGCCGGCACGCACTGCGTGCAGTCGCACGTTCTGCAGCAGGCCCACGGCGATCCAGGTGGCCATCATCGACGTGCCTCCGGCCGACACGAGCGGCAAGGGGATGCCGGTGATGGGCATGATGCCCAACGACATCCCGATGTTCTCGAACATCTGGAAGGCCAGCCAGGCGACGATGCCCGTGGCGACGAGACGGCCGAACAGGTCATCGGCCCGATAGGCGATGACGACCGCGCGCCACAGAACGACGCCGAGCAGCACGATGAGCACCGCGGCGCCCAGGAATCCGAGCTCCTCACCGACCACGGTGAAGATGAAGTCGCTCTCGTTGACGGGCACGAACTTCCCCTGCGTCTGCGGGCCCTGGAACAGCCCGTAGCCGAACCAGCCCCCGCCGCCGATCGCGATGCGCGCCTGGTTGGAGTTGTAGGCCGCGTTCGTGACGTCGGCCGAGGGATTCATGAACGACGTGAGGCGCTGGACCTGGTACTCCTTCAGGAGACCGAGCTGGATCGCCAGCATCACGCCGATGATCGCTCCGCCGATCAGGCCGATCACCCAGCGCGTGCGCGCACCCGAGACCGCGATGATCGACAGGGCCACCGAGCCGAGGATGAGCACCGTGCCCGTGTCGTTCTGGACCAGGATGATGAGGATGGGAAGGACGGCGACCATCAGCGACAGGAGCACGTCGCGATCACGCGGCTCGCTCTCGATGTCGCGCTTCTCCGAGAGCAGCACCGCCATCATGAGGATGACGGCGACCTTGGCG
The DNA here is from genome assembly GCA_016717115.1 of Actinomycetota bacterium. Taxonomy (GTDB): domain Bacteria; phylum Actinomycetota; class Actinomycetes; order S36-B12; family S36-B12; genus UBA10649. The sequence goes on along the minus strand of JADKGE010000007.1, from coordinate 192,263 downwards.
AACTCCGACGGCTGGATGGTCATCCCACCGGGCAGGTCGATCCAGGCTCGCGCGCCAGCGATCCGGGCACCCACGCCTGGGACGAACGGCAGGAAGAGCAGGAACACCGACAGGCCGTAGATGAGCGGCGTGTAGGCGCGCAGCCACCGATAGTCGATACGTGAGGCCAGGAAGCCGAGCGCGATGCCGATGGCGACGTTGATCAGGTGCCGCTTGAGGTAGGACTGCGGGTCGCTGCCCGAGGCCATGTCGGCCTTGCTGGCCGACCACACGAGCATCGACCCGAAGACCGTGACGGCCAGGGCGGCGACAAGCAGGATCCAGTCGAGGTCTCGCCAGTAGCCGCGGCCGTCGTGCCCGCGGTGCATCGGCCTCGGCGTGGTCTCCGCCGTGAAGATCGCGCTCATGATCCGCCTCCGGTCGACACCGTACGGGTTGGGGCCACGCCTGACGACTTGCCCTTGGGGGGCACCGGGGTGCCGTCCGCGCGGATCACCGGCAGGGCGTCGTTGGGGGCGCCGCCGACGAGCACGCTCCGGCTCGGATCGACGGACGTGCCGCGGACGCCGAAGATGGCCTCGTAGATCTTGCGCACGCTGGGGCCGGACGTCTTCGATCCCGTGCCACCCTGCGTGACCATCATGACCACGGCGTACCGCGGCTTGTTCGCCGGCGCGTACGACGCGAACCACGACGTCGACACCTCGCTGTTGGTGACCTGCGCCGAACCCGTCTTCGACGCGACCGGTATCTGCTTGAGCGGGAAGCCCTGGAACGGCGTCTCGCCCGACCCGTCCGTCGTCACGCCGGGCAGGGACTTGCGCAGGAACTTCAGCGTCGACCTGGGGATGTCCACCTCGGACTTCACGACGGGATCGAACTCCTCGACCACCTCGCCGGAGGCGCTCACGATCGCCTTGGCCACCTGCGGCTGGTAGACCGTGCCGCCGTTCGCGACCGCGGCGTAGACCATGGCCATCTGCAGGGGCGTGACGGCCGTGTCGCCCTGACCGATGGCAGCGTTGAGCGCGTCGCCTGCGCGCCACTGGTAGCCGTCGGTGCAGTTCTCCTTGTCCAGCGCCGTGTAGTAGTCGGCCAGCTTGGGGTCGGTCTTCCGGGTCTCGGGGTAGCCGCCCGCGGCGTTGGTGCACCACGTGTCCTTCATGGCCGCCCAGTTGTCGGCCTTGAACGTGCGGCTGGACACCCGGCCCGTGGCCTCGCCGGGGAGATCGACGCCGGTGGGCGAGCCCAGGCCGAACTGTCCGGCCGCGACCGCGATGGGGTCCGCCCCGTCGGTGCCCGCGTCGGGCCCGCCGGCCGCCTGCCACATCTTCGCCGCGATCCCGTAGAAGACCGTGTTGCAGGAGACCTCGATCGCGCGCTGGAGGGAGATGGTTCCGTAGGCGGCGGACTCGAAGTTGCGGAAGGTCTGGTCGCCGATCTTGACGTTGCTCGGGCAGCGGTAGCTGCCGTAGAGGTTGAAGCCCTCCTTGCCGGCGGCCGCGGTGCTCACCACCTTGTACGTCGAGCCGGGGGCGTAGAGGCCCTGATAGGCGTTCGACGAGAGCGAGTCGCTGGAGATGAGGTCCTTGTACTGCTTCTTCGTCACGCCGCCGACCCAGATGGACGGGTCGTACGTGGGGTAGCTCGCCATGGCGAGGACGTGGCCGTTCTGGACGTCGACGACGACGGCGGCGCCGGACGTTCCCGGGTAGCCCTGATTGCGGGCGCGCTGGACGGCGCCGACCAGTTGGGTCTCGACGACGGACTGCAGGTGCGAGTCGACGCTGGAGACGATGTAGTCGCCGGCCGTGGGCGCCTTCTCTTCGAGCGTCCCGGTGACGTGCCCGGCCGTGTCGACCGCCAGCGTGGTGATTCCGGGCTCGCCGCGCAGTTGCTCGTCGTAGTACTTCTCGAGTCCGGAGCGGCCCACCACGTCGGTGCGCCGCAGCCGGTCGAATGCCGTGGTGTCGCCCTGCTCGGTCATCTGCTCCTCGGTGACCGGGCCGAGGTACCCGAGCATGTGCGCGGCGTTCACGTTGAACGGGGCCGGGTACTCGCGGATCGCCTCCAGCTTGGCCGAGATGCCCGGGAAGTCGCGGCGCCGCTCCATGATCGACAGGGCGATCTGCGTGTCGACGTCGCTCGCCACCGGCACCGGCTGGTACGGGGACCCGTTCCAGCAGACGGGCGGGGCTTCGCACCCTCCGTGCCGCAGTTGTCGAGCCGCTCGGTGATCTTCTCCACCGGCATGTCGAGGATGTCGGCGAGCCGGGTGATGACGGTCGCTCCGTTGTCCGGCTCCTGCTGAAGGGCCAGTCGGTCGACCGTGACGACGACCGACGTGCGGTTGGAGACGAGCGGACGGCCGGCCTGGTCGACGATGAGCCCGCGAACGGCGGGCTCGACGAGTTCGCGGACGGTGTTGTCCTCGGCCGCCGCGCGATACGTCTCGCCGGTCATGACCTGCAGGTAGAAGGCTCGCGCGACGAGGGTGCCCAGCAGGGAGGCAACGAGCACCGCGAGCACGAGCAGGCGCAGATTCGAGCGCTCACTCACGTCGCCGCTCCCTTCCGCACCCGCACGTCGTCGGTCCTCGGGCATGCCGAAGCACGCGTGTCCTAGGTATGACGGTACGACGTGTTCGAGGCGAGGATCGTTCCCCGTACCCCCATTTATCCCATTTTGCCCGAAATATTCTCTGTACGGATCAGGTGACGAGGATCTCGGGCGTCGCCTTCTGGACGATCCAGGCCACGGCCAGGATGACGAGCGGGGCCAGGATCACGGCATACAGGGCGCTGCTCAGCGCCATGCCCGGCATGTCCTCCCAGGAGACGCGGCCGCTGCCCAGCAGCGTGTCCAGGGCGGCCGTTCCGAGCGTGGCCGCGGCCGCAGACAGCCCCACGATGCCCATCTCGATGGGCACGGTGCGATCGCGCGGATCGATGACGAAGCCGGTGACGAAGCCGATCGCGATGTACACGATGGCGTTGACGCCGAGCAGGGTGTCCGCGGGCGGCGCCAGGTCGACCAGGATCCCGGCGGTGAACCCGGCGGCGGCGCCCTGCATCGGCCCCATCGCCAGCGCGATGGCCACGATGGTCACGACCACGAGGTCCGGGGTCGCGCCGGGCAGGTCGAGCCGCGAGAGCAGCGTCAGCTCGATGAGGACGGCCGCCAGCACCGCGCCCCCGATGATGAGGACCTGTCGCCACATCATGACGGGCTCGCGCTCGCCTTCTTGGGCTTGCGGGGCTGCAGCGTGGCGGCCGTCTCCTTCGTCGGGGCGGGCGCGGGAGTCGGCGCGATGCTGGCGCCGTCGTCGGTCGACGGGCTCGGGCTCTCGCTTGCCGCCGCATCGGCGGCCGACCCGAGCGGCACCGGGCTGGGTGACGGGTTCACGGTCGCCGACTTGGGAAGCACCGAGTCGCGCGGATCCGTGCGCGGCGGCCGGGTGACGACCCCGACGACGCTCAGGGTCGACACGTCGATGAACGGCTTGACGGTGGCGACGCGCGTCAGCTGGCCGGGGGTGCCGCTGACCTCGACGACCTCGCCGATCGGCAGGCCGGGGGCGAAGGGCCGCCCGCCCTTCGATCCGAAGGTGACGAGCGAATCACCGATGCGCAGGTCGGCCAGCGGATCCAGCAGCTGGAACTCCAAGGAGTCCTGGCGCCCCGTTCCCGAGACGATGCCGATCTCCTCCGAGCCGGCCACTCGTCCGCCGACCGCGGACGTCGCATCGACGATGAGCACGACGGTGGAGGTGTTCGCGGTGGTCTTGAGCACCCGTCCGACGAGGCCCTCGCCGTTGATGACGGTCATGTCGGGCTCGATGCCGTCGTCCTTGCCCGCGTCGATGGTGACGGTCCACGAGAAGTCCTGCGCCGGCCCGACCGCGATGACCTCGGCGGGAACCATGCGGTACTCCCCGACGCTGGCGACGCGCAGGAGACCGTCGAGGGCGGCGACCCTGGCCCGGTCGTTGGCAAAGGTCTCGGACTCGCCGCGCAGCCGGTCGTTCTCCTTCGTCAGGTTCTCGATCTGGGTGGCCTGATCGCGCATGGTCGACCACCAGCCGGTGGCGTTGGTGATGGGCGAGAAGGCGGTGGCGGCGATGCGCTCCAGCCCGCCGAGGGCGTTGGCCGCGACGTTGCGCACGCCCGTGAGCGGGCCCTCCCCGCCGCGAAGGTCGAGGATGATGAACGTGAGCGCCGTGACGACGAGCACCGAAAGCACGATGCGGGTTCGGCGCGAGAGCATAGGGACAGTCTCCCCTGCCAGAGCTCACGACGTATGTCGCGACCCCTGATCAGGTCGGGCTAGCGGCGGGGCTCCGAGATGAGGACCTGCTGAAGAGCCTCGAACTCCTCGACGCACTTGCCGGATCCGAGGGCCACGCACTCGAGCGGGCGATCGGCGATGAGGATCGGCATGCCGGTCTCGTGCCGCAGCCGCTCGTCGAGCCCGCGCAGCAGTGCTCCGCCGCCGGTCAGGACGATGCCGCGGTCCATGATGTCGCCGGACAGTTCGGGCGGAGTCCGGTCGAGGGTGGCCTTGACGGCGTCGACGATCGCGTGGACCGGCTCGTCGATCGCCCGCCTGATCTCCTCTGCCGACACCACGATGGTGCGGGGCAGGCCCGTGATGAGGTCACGACCGCGGATCTCCGCGTGCGGCTCGTCCGGCATCGGGAAGGCGGAGCCGATCGCGACCTTGATCTCCTCCGCGGTGCGCTCGCCGAGCATCAGCGAGTACTCCTTCTTGACGTACTGGATGATCGCGTTGTCGAGCTCGTCGCCACCGACGCGCACCGACAGGGAGCAGACGATGCCGCCCAGGGAGATGACGGCGACCTCGGAGGTGCCACCACCGATGTCGACGACCATGTTGCCGGTGGGCTCGTGGACGGGCAGCCCGGCGCCGATCGCGGCGGCCATCGGCTCCTCGATGATGAACACCTTGCGGGCGCCGGCCGCGTAGCCGGCGTCCTTGACCGCGCGCTGCTCGACGCCGGTGATGCCGGACGGCACGCAGACGATGAGGCGGGGCTTGGCCAGGTGTCGCCTCTTGTGCACCTTCTGGATGAAGTAGCGCAGCATGCGCTCGGTGGTGTCGAAGTCGGCGATGACGCCGTCCTTGAGGGGACGGATCGCGACGATGTTGCCGGGCGTGCGGCCGATCATCCGCTTGGCCTCGGACCCGACCGCCAGGATGCCGCCGGTGTTGTTGTTGATGGCGACGACCGACGGCTCGTTGAGGACGATGCCGCGGCCACGCACGTACACCAACGTGTTGGCGGTGCCCAGATCGACGGCCATGTCGCGGCCGACGAAGGACGATGAAGCAGCCATGGGGGAAGTGGCCTTCCAAGCGGGAGCAGGGGATCCCATCTTAGGCCAACCCAAGGGACCATCCGACCCCTACGACCGAAATGTCCGTTTCCCTGCCTGCCAGCTAGGCTTCACCGATCGTTCTCGCCCGCTCCAGCTCCTTGGCCCTCAGGTAGCTCTCGAGCCTCTCCGCCGTTGCCGCGTCCGCGTCCAGGTCGTACGCGGCGGTCACCACGGCGCCCAGGTCGGCGCGGTAGTCGTGACCCAGGCTCTGGAAGTCGCCCGGCTTGACGTTCGTCGCGAAGAGCGTGTCGACCAGCGCCTGCGCCCACGTGATGAAGGGCTTCCACGTCATCGACTCGGGGACGTTGCGCCCGCGACTGCCGTCCTCGGGCAGCCACGCCGGTCGGCGCAGCAGGAGAGCTGGGCGACTGCGCACCACAGGGTCACCGTCGTGCTCGAGGAACCACACGGGCGGACGGGGCTGCGGCATCGGGTCCGGGATCTGCTCCGGGCGATCGACGGTGTACGACTCCCCCGCGCAGCGCGCATGGAAGTCATCGGAGGCCTGGCTGCCCGGGGACCCCACCCACAGGGCGGCGGCGACGCCGTAGTGGTCGAGATCGATCGGCCCGCCCGGGATGGCCGCCTCCTGCACCTTCGCGCCCAGGCTCTCGCCGTACAGCAGGAGCCGCGGACGCGTCGAGCGCGCGGACATCTCGTCGCGGATCGCATCGAGCAGGAGCGTCTGCGTGTGCGAGGCGACGGGCACCTTGTTCAAGGACAGGAACGACGGCAGGAGCCCGTAGCCGACCGCGACCGACGCGCAGTCACCGAGGGTGAGGAGTTCGAGCACGTCAACGGGCGTCGGGTTCGCGTATCCGGTGCCGGCGGGCGCCTGCACCAGCAGGTGCGCTCGGTCGAACGCGCCGGTGCGCCGCAGTTCCTCCATCGCCAGTCCGACGCGCTGCTCGGGGGTGTCCGCGGAGTCATGCCCGACGAACACGCGCACGGGAGAGGCGACCGGCTGCTTGCCCGTGACCTCGACGATGCCCTCGGGCGGAGCGACCGTCCCGACGAACCGGGCACCCTCGCGCCCCAGCTCGGCGAACGTGAGAGCGGAGCCGGGTCCCGCGGTGACGTTCGGGTTCGTGGGAGGCGTGGAGAAGCCCTCGTCGAGGTCGCGGCTGCCCTGGGCGAGTCCGCCGAGCAGCCGACCGGCGGCCACGTTGGCTGCGAGGACGCCGCCACCGACGACGCCGGCGCCGACGAGAACGGGGGTCACGGTCGTGATCGGCCCGGGACCACGGCCGGCGAGCGCCTTGACGAGCGACGTCCCGACGCCGACCTTGAGCCCGGCGGCGACCCCGGCGAGGCCGCCGACGGCGAGCGGGAAGCCGGCCCGCACCTTGTCCGGCCAGACCACCAGGGTCTCGCCCCGCGAGAGCGCGGCCACGACTCCACCGACCGCGGCCCCCGCCGCGAGGCCGAGCAGCGCGGGCTTCACGGCTAAGCCAGGCCGGGGAAGAAGAGGGCGATCTCGCGTGCGGCCGACTCCGGGGAGTCGGAGCCGTGCGACACGTTGTTCTGCATCTCCGAGGCGAGGTCGCCGCGGATGGTGCCGGGCGCCGCGTTGACGGGGTTGGTGGCGCCCATCATCGTGCGCCACGAGACGATCACGTCGGGGCCTTCGATGACTGCCGCCACGAGCGGGCCGCCGGTGATGAAGGCGACCAGGTCGCCGAAGAACGGCTTGTCCCTGTGCTCGCCGTAGTGCTCCTCGGCGACGGCCACCTCGAGGGTGCGCAGCTCGAGCGCGACGATGCGAAAGCCCTTGCGCTCGATGCGGCCCAGCACTTCGCCGACGAGGCCACGGGCCACGCCGTCGGGCTTGACAAGGACAAGGGTGCGCTCGGACACGAAGACTCCTTCATCGATGGGGCACTGAGCCACGGACCACCCTACTGACCGGTCCCTGCCGACGAATGCGCCCTCAGCCAGTCCGCAATGCTCGGGACCTCTAGCTCCCCGCGAGCCACCGCCAGGACGAACTCCTCCGCCTCATCAACGTCGTATGTCAGGTCGCGCCCATTGAGCAGGAAGAACGTGCGGGTGGCCGCCCACGCCAATCGCTTGTTGCCGTCAACAAGTGGGTGGTTCCGTGCCAGCGAGTGCATCAGCGCGCCCGCCTGCTCCTCGAAGCTCGGATAGGCCCACTCGCCGAGCACACTCGCCCGCGGGCGCGCCGAGGCTGACTCGAGCAGGCCGACGTCGCGCACCTCCACCGCGGGCAGCACGCCCTGGGCGATCTCGAGCAGGTCCTCCAGGCTGAGGAAGTCGATGTCCATCGCCCGTCAGCGTGACAGGCGATCGAGGAGCTCGGCATCCTCCGCAGCCACCTTGTGGATGGCTGCCCGCAGGCGCTCGGGGCGGCCGCTGACGTACACGGAGATCGCCTCACGCGCGACCTCCTGCATGGAGCGTCCCTCGAGCTCCGCCCGCTCTCGCAGTGCCGCGGATTCCTCATCGGACAAGCGCAGGGTCATAGCCACGTTCAGATGATACCGAGCTGGTATCACCCGGGCAACTCCTCGCCGTCGCCAGCGGCCGACCGGAGGGCGTCGACTCGGCTGCCGTTGCGCACGGCCAGGAACCACAGGAGCACGAAGACCCCGCCGACGATGAGCATCGACCAGCCGACGACGATGCTCGTGGCGAGCACCAAGGCCTGGAGCACCCATCCCAGCGCGACCCCCCATCGCCGCCCCAGCGTTCCGATCGCCAGCACCAGCAGGACCATCAGCACGAGGCCGACGATCCACGCGAGCGCGGTGTTGCTCACGGATCCGTTCGACGTCGCCAGCGACGTGGCCAGGAAGACGACGATCGCCTCGATGGCCAGCACCGACGAGCAGAGCACCCTCATGGCGCCCCCCTGACGCTCATGCCAGCAGCCGCTTGGCGTCGCCCACGAGCACCACCGATCCGGTGATGAGCACCCCGACGCCGCCGTAGGCGTCACTTGCCTCGGCGATCGCGAGCGCACGGTCGACGGCGGCCGGCAGGTCGGCCTCGACGGTGACCCGGTCGTCGCCGAAGACGTCGACGGCGATCGCGCCCAGGATGCCGGGGTCCATCGCGCGCGGAGACGAGGGCCTGGTGATGACGACCTCGTTCAGGGTCGGCTCCAAGGCCGCCAGGAACCCGTGCGCGTCCTTGTCGCCCAGCATGCCGACGACCCCGACGAGCGAGTTGAACTCGAACGAGTCGTCGATCGCTCGGCCCAGGGCGCGGGCGCCATGCGGGTTGTGGGCCGCATCGACGAGGACCGTGGGACTGCGGCGCAGCGCCTCCAGCCGGCCCGGCGATGTCGCGGTGGCGAAGCCGGCATGCACCAGGTCGGCGTCGAGCGGGCCGACACCGCCGAGGAACGCCTCGGCGGCCGCGAGGGCGACCGCGGCGTTGTGCGCCTGGTGCTCGCCGAACAGCGGCAGGAAGATGTCGTCGTACTGGGCGTTGAGGCCCTTGATCGTGATGAGCTGGCCGCCGACGGCGAGCGCTCGGGCGACGACGCCGAACTCGAGTCCTCGCGGGCGACCACGGCATCCATCTCGACGCAGCGCGCGAGCAGCACCTCGGCAACGGCCAGCTCCTGCTGTGCCAGCACCACCTGCGCGCCCTGCTTGATGATGCCGGCCTTCTCCACGGCGATCTCGAGGACGGTGCCGCCGAGGTACTCCTGATGGTCCAGGCCGATGGGAGTGACGACGCACACCGATCCGTCGACGACATTCGTCGAGTCCCAGGAGCCGCCCAGGCCCACCTCGACGATGGCGACATCGACCGGTGCGTCGGCTAACGCAGCGAGCGCCAGCGCGGTGAACACCTCGAAGTACGACAGGGGGATGCCCTCGTCGGCGATCGACCGCGCATCGACGACCTCGACATAGGGTCGGATCTCGTCCCAGGTGGCCAGGAGCCGTTCGGCGGAGATGGGCTCCCCGTCGAAGCAGATGCGCTCGCGGGGGTCGACGAGGTGGGGCGAGGTGAACAGGCCGGTACGAAGGCCGAACCCCCGCAGCAGGGACTCGACCATGCGAGCCGTCGAGCTCTTCCCGTTCGTGCCGGTGACGTGGATGACCGGGTAGGCGCGCTGCGGGTCGCCGAGCAGGCTGGTGACCGCGGCGATCCGCGCGAGCGTGGGCTCGATGAGGTTCTCCGGCCACCGTGACTCGAGGTGCTCCCACAGCTGCGCCAGCCGGGTACCGGACGGCTCGTCGACGATCACGTCGGCAGTCTACGGTGGCGTCATGGCGACCCCCCTCGACGGAATCGACGAGCGTCTCGCTGCCTGGCTGACGGCCCAGCCGCTGTTCTTCGTCGCCACCGCCCCGCGCGCCGACGACCAGCTCATCAACCTCTCCCCGAAGGGACTGGCCGGCACGTTCGCCGTCGTCGACGAGCACACCGTGGCCTACCTCGATCTCACGGGCAGCGGAGTCGAGACCATCGCCCACCTGCGCGAGAACGGCCGAATCGTGCTGATGTTCTGCGCCTTCGAGGGCCGGCCCACCATCGTGCGGCTCCATGGTCGCGGGCGCGCCGTCCTGCCCGGCGAAGCCGAGTTCGACGGGCTCGTCGGCCTGTTCAGCGAGCACCCGGGCGTCCGCTCGGTCGTCGTCATCGACGTCACGAGGGCGTCGGAATCGTGCGGCTACGCCGTCCCGCTCATGACCATGGACGCCGATCGCGACGTGCTCGACCTCAGCGCGGCCAAGAAGGGCCCGGAGAAGCTGGCCGCCTACCGCGCGGAGAAGAACGCACGAAGCATCGACGGACTCCCGGGCCTTCCGCCCCCGGCCTGACCGACGCCGACTCCCCCACGAACCCCGGCAACCCCGCCGCCCTTGAGGTCGGTCGGGTTCGTGGGCGCAAATAGACTCCCGCCATGACTGCGAACTCCCTACCCGACAAGCCCACCCTCGACGGCATCGAGGCGAAGTGGGCTCAGGTATGGCAGGAGCAGGGCACGTACTCGTTCGACCGCAGCAAGGCCCGCGAGCAGGTCTACTCGATCGACACGCCGCCGCCGACCGTCAGCGGCTCGCTCCACGTCGGTCACGTGTTCTCGTACACGCACACCGACTGCATGGCGCGCTACAAGCGCATGCGCGGCTTCGAGGTGTTCTACCCGATGGGCTGGGACGACAACGGCCTGCCCACCGAGCGCAGGGTGCAGAACTACTTCGGTGTTCGCTGCGACCCGAGCCTGCCCTACGACCCCGCATTCGCTCCCCCGGCAGAGCCCGACGCCAAGCACCAGATCCCGATCTCGCGCAAGAACTTCGTGGAGCTCTGCGAGCGGCTGACGGTCGAGGACGAGGTCGTCTTCGAGGAGTTGTGGCGGCGCATGGGCCTGTCGATCGACTGGACGCAGACCTACCAGACGATCGATGGCAACGCACAGCGCGCGAGCCAGCTCGGCTTCCTGCGCAACCTGGCCCGCGGCGAGGCCTACCAGTCGGAGGCGCCGACCCTCTGGGACGTCACCTTCAAGACGGCTGTTGCCCAGGCGGAGCTCGAGGACCGCGAACGCCCCGGGGCCTACTACCGTCTCGGCTTCCCGACGACGGCCGACCCGTCCACGCTGGTCTTCATCGAGACCACTCGCCCCGAGCTGCTCGCCGCCTGCGTGGCCCTCGTCGCGCACCCCGACGACGAGCGCTACCAGCCGATGTTCGGCTCGACGGTCACGACGCCCGGCTTCGGCGTCGAGGTGCCCGTCGTCGCGCATCACCTGGCCGAGCCCGATAAGGGTTCGGGCATCGCGATGATCTGCACGTTCGGCGACCTCACCGACGTCACGTGGTGGCGCGAGCTCCAGCTGCCCACGCGCCCCATCATCGGCTGGGACGGGCGCATCCTGCCCGAGACGCCGGAGTGGATCACCACCGACGGCGGCCGTGAGAACTACGCGCTGATCGCCGGAGCCACGAGCTTCACGGCCAAGGAGCGCATGGTCCAGATCCTCACCACCACCGGCGACCTCGTCGGCGAGCCCAAGCCGATCACGCACCCGGTCAAGTTCTTCGAGAAGGGCGACAAGCCCCTCGAGATCGTCACCACTCGCCAGTGGTACATCACGAACGGGGGTCGCGACGCGACGCTGCGCGAGGAGCTGCTCGAGCGCGGCCGCCAGCTGAAGTGGCATCCGCCGCACATGGCCGTTCGCTACCAGAACTGGGTCGAGGGCCTCAATGGCGACTGGCTCATCTCGCGCCAGCGGTTCTTCGGCGTGCCTCTGCCGCTGTGGTACCCGCTCGACGAGACCGGCACCCCCGTCTACGACCGGCCCATCGCCCCCGCCGAGGACACGCTGCCCATCGACCCGAGCACCGACGTTCCCCCGGGATACACCGAGCAGCAGCGGGGGACGCCCGGCGGCTTCGTCGGCGACCCCGACGTCATGGACACCTGGGCCACCTCGTCCCTCACGCCGCAGATCGCCGGCGGCTGGGAGCGCGATCCCGACCTGTGGTCCCGGGTCTTCCCGATGGACCTGCGCCCGCAGGCGCACGAGATCATCCGCACCTGGCTGTTCTCCTCCGTGGTGCGCGCCCACCTGGAGAGCGACGCCCTGCCGTGGGCGAACGTCGCGATCTCCGGCTGGATCCTCGACCCGGACCGCAAGAAGATGGCCAAGTCCAAGGGCAACGTGGTCACCCCCGCTGCGCTCCTCGACGAGTACAGCTCGGACGCCCTTCGCTACTGGGCGGCGTCCGCCCGCCCCGGCACCGACACGGCGTTCGACATCGGGCAGATGAAGATCGGCCGTCGCCTGGCGATCAAGCTGCTCAACGCCAGCAAGTTCGTCCTCGGGCACGAGGCCATCGAGGACGACGACGCCATCACGCATCCGCTCGACCGGGCGCTGCTGGCCCGGCTCGCCCAGACCGCGCAGCAGGCCACCGACGCCCTCGAGGACTACAACTACGCCAAGGCCCTCGAGGTCGCCGAGACCTTCTTCTGGAACTTCACCGACGACTACGTCGAGGTGGTCAAGGACCGCGCCTACGGCGGCCAGGGCGAGGCGGCGGCCGCGTCCGCCAAGGCCACGCTGGCCACCTCGCTCAACGTGCTCCTACGTCTGTTCGCCCCGTTCCTGCCGTTCACCACCGAGGAGGTCTGGTCGTGGTGGCAGGACGGCTCCGTGCACCTGCAGGCCTGGCCCGATGCCGAGCGGCTGGCCTCTCTCGCGGCCGACGGCCAGCCCGAGGTCGTCGACGACGTCGCCGCGGTGCTCACGCTGGTGCGCAAGGCGAAGTCGGAGGCCAAGGTGTCGATGCGGGCCGACGTGGCGTCGGCCACGATCACCGCCCCTGCGGCGCAGGCCGCCCGAATCGAGCTCGCCGCCGCTGACCTCAAGGCTGCTGGACGGATCGCCGACCTGGCGATCGTCGACGGAGCCGGGCCGATCGAGGTCGACGTCGTCCTCGCCGAGGCCTGAGCCGATACCCGCGCCATGGGCACCCTCGTCGGCCTCCTCGTCGGGGCCGTCGTGCTGGTCACCGGCACGATGGCCTTCCTCAGCTGGCGTCGGCATTCCCTGGCCGCGCAGGCTCGGTCCGACGCTGCCATGACACTGCTCATGGAGGAGGCCTACCGGATCGCCGCGGCCCAGGACGCTCGCCCGGCCGCCGAAGCTGACCCGGCCGTCGACGAGGACAGCGGCCCTAGTGAGCCGGGCGCGTCGGTCTGACACCGACCTACTGGTCGAGGTTGGACAGTTCCTTGAGAAGCCCGAACTGCGTTGAGGTGCGCGGCGTCCCCTGAGCATCGGGCGCCGGGCGCCGGGGGGCGGGCTCCGGGGTCTCCTCGATGGCCTCGAGCGACTCGAGCTCGGGGGCGTACACGTGGATGAGGTCGATGCCGGTGACGTCGACGGCGTCGCCCGACTCGCTGCCCGGGTCCAGCACGAGCAGCTCCGGGGCGGTCTCGAGGATGCTGGACTCGGTCGACGCTGCGGCGGCGAACCAGTTCGGCGTCCGGGTGGAGGCCACCGGGAAGGTCCGGTCTCGACCACCCGCCGTCAGCTCGTCCATCGAGATCGGCTGCTGGAGCGCGAACATGGCGTACGTGGCGGCCACCATCGCCTCACTGGGAATCGTCATCGCCGGAAGAGCCCCTTGCGTCGCGCGGCATCCACCTCGGCGGGCACCGGCGCAGCGTCGCCTGCCATCACCACGCGCGGCGCGTCCGGCGACTCGCCGGATGACTGCCATGGGGCCATCTGACGCGCGGGCAGGCAGGCCCGCGCGAGCTCGTTGTACGCCGGCCCGATCAGTGGGTGGTCGAGCAGCGTGTACATGCGATTGAGGTTGGTGGCCGTGAGGACGTCCTTCGTGGCCAGCGGGATGACGCCCACGACGGGCACGCCCAGGCCGGCCGCGAGCACCTGGTCGCGCTCCATACCCGACGTTGGCCACCGACTGGTTGACGATGATGCCGATCTTCTCGCGCGGGATGCCCAGGCCCGATTCGTCGGCGGGCGCGGTGATCTCGCGAAGAGCTCGGGCCATGCCCTGCACGGCCGTGGAGGCCAGCGTCGTGACGAAGAGGATCTCGTCGGCCTCCGGCAGCGCGACCTGGGCGATCAGCGGGTCGAGGTACTGCACGCTGGTGTCCATGACGATGACGTCGTACATGCGCTGCAGGCTACGGATGATCGTGCGGTAGAAGTCCGGGCCGACCGTGTCGGCCGTGCGCGGCCGGATCGGGGCCAAGAGGGTGTCGACGTCGAGACCGTCGGCATGCACGAGGTTGCGGCGGATCCGGTCCTCGTCCCACACCGGCTGCACCCGGATGTTCAGCGCCGTCGGCATGAACTTGCCGATGAGGGAGGCCACCTGGCCGTCGCGCGTGTCGAGGTCGATGAGGCAGACGGACAGCGGGTTGCCGGCGGCCTGTGAGGCTCGCGCGATCGAACCGGCGAGCAGGATCGACGCCGTCGACTTGCCCGAGCCGCCCTTGCTCGACGTGACCGTGATCGTCACCTGTCCCGGCCGCTTGGGCTGCTCGAGGAGCTCGAGGCTGGCGTTGGCCGGCAGGTCGGACACGGGGCCGGGCGCCCGGCCCTCTCGGCCGGCCTCGGGGACGGGCCCGATCGGTGGCAGGACGGGACGTCGACCCACGCTGCCCTGGCCCGCGCTCGTCGGACCCGCGCTGACCGGAGCCGGGGCGGCGGGCGGCGTCGGCGATGCAGGAGGCGGGGACACCGGCACCGACGGCGGGGCGTCCTCCGGCGGTGCGGCCCAGATCGGGGACTCGGTGAAACCCTGTCGCGACAGGGTCCCGTCGACGGTCGCCGGATACACGTCAGGGAACTCGACCTCCCCGCCGAGCACCCGCCGCATGGAGTCGAGCACGGCGCGCCCGCCCTGCTCGACCGGCAGGAGGTGGTAGACGAGGCTGCCGGGCTCAAGACCCTGTCCTTCGGCAGCGGCGGCGATGAGGTCCTGGAAGTGCGGCAGCAGCGACGGGCGCCACAGTGCGACGAAGACGCTCGCGCCGGCGTGGGACATCGCGACGAGTGCGCGCGCCGTCTGGACGAGCTCGGCCTCGTCGGTGGCCGTGCCCTCCATCAGGGAGTCGGAGAAGACGAGGACCCGCGAGTGCTGGTCGAGGCGACCGCCGGACAGCGCGTCCCACATTGCGGCGATGCTCGGCTGCCGCTCCTGGATCGTCCACTGCACGCCGTGGGTGGCCAGCAGGTCGCTCACCGGACGCTCGGCGACGACGATCACGCCGGGTGACGCGGGAGACGATCCGTACATCACTGCGTCCTTCCTGGCCGGCGCGATGACGTGCACTCACGAAGGCGCACGCATGGATGCGGGCGCCCCTCATGTCCCCCTTTGTCACTCTACTCGTGGTGATGGCGCTTGCATCTGCCGAAGCCGGCGGGCAACGGACAAGAAATGACCATTCCTTAGGACCGAAATGACCGTCGCGGGCCAATACCCAAGGTGACGGCGCACCTCGCCGTTCACGTCGGGCTGGAGGTCACGGGAACGATGAGTGACACCACGACCGAGCAGTTGGCCGATCCCGTCACCCACTACGCGCCGATCTTCGACGACGACAGGGAACTGGCCACGACGTGGGTGGCCGCCAAGCTCGACCAGGATGCGATGGCCGTCCAGAGCCTCGTGGTCACGTACACGCCCCTGGTCAGGTATGTCGTCTCGCGCATGAACGTGTCCCTGCCGCCCAGCCTCGAGCGGGCCGATCTCGTCGGCTTCGGCACGATCGGCCTCATCGACGCCATCCATCGCTTCGACATGGACCGAGGCCTGACGTTCCAGACCTACGCGGTCACCCGGATCCGCGGCACCATCCTCGACGAGCTGCGCTCGCTGGACTGGGTGCCCAGGGCCATTCGGGGGCGGATGCACTCGATCGACCGGGCGACAGCGGCTTTCGAGCAGGACCATGGCTGCGAACCTGGGCTCGACGAGATCGTCGCAGAGACGGGGCTCGGACGCGATGACGTGCGCAGCACCCTCGCCGCCTACCGGAACGGCTACCTGGCCAGCCTCGACGAGCGGATGTCCGGCGACTCCGGTGGGGATGACGATCATCAGCGGCAGGAGTTCGTCGACCAGACCGAGGAGCTTCCTGAGGAGATCTACGACCACGAGGAGAGCCAGCGCTGGATGCGTGAGCGGATCCGCGGACTCCCGCAGCGGGACCGGGCGATCATCGCCCTGTACTACTTCGAGGAGCTCACCTTCGCGGAGATCGGCCGCGTGCTCCACGTCAGCGAGTCGCGAGTGTGCCAGGTGCACGGTCGCGCCATCAAGTCCCTCCGCGACGCGGCATAGCCGGAGTCCGGCGGGCCCTTCGGACTACTGGACCGCTCCGTGGGGTCCGCCCAGAATGAACGCCCGCCTCGCGCGCTCGTCCTGCTTGAGCGCCGCACCGCTGATGACCTCCGTCGAGCCGCCACCCTGATCGGGCATCGGCATCTGGGGAGGAGGCGGCGCGCCGAAGGCCGGCGCGCCCGCGGGCTGCGGCTCGTTGGTCAGGGTGCGGATGCCGATGTCGAACGCCCGCGTCGCGGCGTCCTCGACCTCCTGGATCGAGTCGCCGAAGAAGGTGCTGTCGAGGTCGTCGTCCTGCACGTCATCGATGCGGGCGATGATCTCGTCCTGGTCCACCTTCCCGAACACCGACGCCGGCGAGGGCCCGCGTTGTTCAGCGGTGAAGAACTGAAGGCCGATGTCGTCCTGGCTCATGTGCTCTCGCTTCGCCACTGCACTTCGGCGAAGTCGGGAATGTCGGCGAAGGCCGGCTCGGGCAGCGCCACCCGGTCGAGGCCCTTGAGCACGCTCCGTGCATCCGTCACGAGATTGAGCGCACCGACCGGGAGGTCGTCGGGGATCCAGTCGTGGCGGTGCCATTCGACGGTCCAGGCGATGGGCCACACCTGCTCGAGCGCGTCGTAGGCAGCGGCGCACAGGGGGCTCGTCGCCGAGACCACGGGGTGGACGCTGTAGCGGATGGCGCCCGGCCGACCGTGCGGTGCGTCGCAGTAGATCTCGACCCGGCACGTGGTGTGCTCGTCGTCGGGTCCGATGATGCCCACGGGCGCGACCGCGGTGACCACGCCGGTGCCGGATCGCACCAGATACTGGCGTCCCGCCGCGTCGGCCTCAACCCAGGTCTGCATCGTGCACTCCCTCGTCCCGAAGAACCCGCATGAGCACGCTCGTCACATTGGGGTTATCGGAGCATTCAAGCGGCTCCTGAACCCCTGAAGAGACTGCATCCGTCCCCAGTAGGGGGGACCTCGTCACAGGCCCAGCGAGCCGACATAAGCATCCCACAGCGCGCCTCCCCAGAACAGCCCGACGAGCGCGCCGACGAGCAGGTAGGGACCGAACGGGATCTGCGAGCGGCGGCCGGCCCGCCTCAGGATGAGGAGCAGGACCCCCGCCACTCCACCCAGCACGAAGGCGGCCATCAGTCCCACCAGAGCGGATCCGACTCCGACCCACCCGAGGGTGGCGCCGAGCACAGGGGCGAGCTTGACGTCGCCGAACCCCATGCCCCTGCCGCCCGAGAAGAACCACAGCCCGCCGATGAGCACCAGCCACGCTCCGGCCCCGATGAGCATCGACTGCCAGGGCCAGTGGTCGCTGAGCAGTCCGTCGAGCACGAGTCCGACGACGGTGACGGGGTAGAGCGGCAGCACGATGGAGTCCGGGAGCCGGTGATGGTCGACGTCGATGAACGCCAGGGCGATGCCGGCACTGCCCAGCACGAGGACCAGCGGGAGCAGCGGATCGATGCCGTCGGTCCCCCAGGCCCACCACCCCAGGGCGACCCACAGCACGCCGGTGAGCCCCTCCACGAGCGGGTACCGCACAGAAATGCGCATCCCGCACGATCGGCATCGGCCCCTGAGCAGCAGCCAGGACAGGATCGGGATGTTGTCGCGCGGCGCGATCGGCGTGTGGCACGTCGGGCAGGCGGAACCGGGGCGCACGATCGACAGGTCGGCGGGGACCCGGTAGATGACCACGTTGAGGAACGACCCCACGATCAGGCCGGCTCCGCCGAGGATGACCAGCCACGCGACGTAGACGCCGTCCATCACGACCGCCTCATTCCGGGTCGATCACGTCGCCGCGCTCCGGATCGACCGCTGGCGGACGCTCCAGCTCGGAAAGCGAGGACTGCGCCGACCGCAGCCGCTCGCGCACCGCGGCGGTGCGAGCGATGACGTCGAGCTCGGACTGCACGGCGGCCGCCAGGGCCTCCTGGAGTTCGGCGACCTCGGCGCGAGCGACCTCGGCGCGTAGCTGGCGAACATGCTGATCCGGCGCGGGCGGTGGGGCCACGACGAGCGGCACGGGCTCTGGTTCGGGCTCTGGTTCGGGCTCCGGTTCGGGCTCCGGTTCGGGCTCCGGTTCCGGTTCTGGTTCCGGTTCGGGCTCTGGTTCCGGTTCTGGTTCCGGCTCTGGTTCTGGTTCCGGCTCTGGTTCCGGCTCTGGTTCTGCTTCCGCTTCCGGTTCCGGTTCCGGCTCCGCTTCCGGCTCGGGTTCGGGCTCCGGTTCCGGCACGACGGCGGCCGTCGGCGCCACCACCCGCACGACCCCGAACGCCTCGGGCACGAGCAGGCGATCATCGTCGACGGGACGAGGCAGCGGCACCGGACGCACCACATCGGCCCGGGCCAGCAGCGCCGCGACGTGAACGGCCTCTGCGCGCGTCAGGCCCATGCCGAGCGCGATCTCGTCCACGGAGGCGTCCTCCCTGGCGGCCGCGGCCATGGCGGACGCCTCGGGAACCCCCATCGACTCCGGCACCGCCACTCCGGTGGGGGCGAGCCCACAGGCGGACGGCGGAAGATCCGTGGAGACGGTCGCCCACGTGCTCGTGAGGCGCTGGGCGCGCATGCGCACGACGTCGAAGAGCGTCGCCACCGGCAGCGGCAGGGTGCAGAAGGCCGATGTCGTCCGGCCGGCGACGCGGCGGATCTTCAGCTTCGGACGGCTCAGCACGCCGCCCAGCGATGCGAGCAGGTACTCCTGGTGCAGCGTGGCGAGTGCCTCGACGCTGATCCAGTCCTGATGCACGATGAGGGCACCCACCCGAGGATCACCCGGATCGGAGTCCACCGCCATGAGGACCCGGGCTCGGCGATGGTCGTCCAGGGCTCCCGATGACGCGAGGCGTGACACGATCGGCGGGGCGTAGCCCATGAGATGGACCGAGTACAGGCCACCCTCGAACAGGTAGAGGCGGGCCAGCGCACCCGTCGCGTGGTCCGTGGCTTCGATCACTCCGGTGAAGGACTTGGCCGCCACCGAGGTGAGTTCGTGCTCGAGGGCGCGGTTGAACGTGACGCCGGGCGCGGCACCCTCATGCTTGTGCCGCCCTAGGGTCAGTGCCATTCCCGCTCCCGCCGTGCCTCGTCCGCCTGCCACTACAGGGATCGGCCCGCTCGTGCGTGACCGTCCCAAGGCAAGGTACCGGTGCGATGCCCTCGCAGTCAGCGCAAGAGGTGGTCGGGGACGCCCATTTCGTGCAAGGGGCACTTGGGTGCGCCCGCGTGGTCGACCGTGCCGACCATGAAACCCGCCTTGCCCGTGCAGCCCGGCTTCGGGTCCTGGCGGTAGATCCGCCCGATGCCGGAGTACAGGTCGCCGTGGGTGATCGCGTGGGCGCGGTCGGCCGCCTCGGATCGGTTGGTCACGCGGATGACGTGCTCGGGAAGGATGTCGAGCACCTGCTCACTCGTCGTCAGTCGCCACTTGTAGTGATTGACCGACAGGTCTCCCATGACGGTGCGCTCGGAGCGATCGGGCATCAGCACGGTGACCGTGCAGCGCGTGCCGATGAGGTCGCGAACGTCGAGCGTCTCCCCCGTCGAGAGCAGGAACGTGTACGCGAGGGGGCCGGAGAACCTCCGGTAGCCCAGACGCGGGTCATAGCTCTTGCCCACGTGCTCGCGGATGCACCGCTCGGCATGCTCGAAGTCCGCCGCGACACCCTCAACGAGCAGCCGCGGCAGACCCTGGTTCGTCTTGGTGAGGTCGGACAGGTCCCAGGAGTACGACTGGATGACCCTTCGCTCACTCGGCTCGCCTTCGTCGGTGACCTCGACCCCGCCGATCCGCGCGACGAAGTGCTCCGACACCCACGTCCACAGCAGGACCCCCGGTGCATCGGTGTAGGTCCACGGGATCGGCTCGATGAGCTCGGTGCTCACGACAGGTCGGCTCTGCCCACGTGCTCGAGGACGCGGTTGACGGCGGCAGCCGCGGTCTTGGGCAGCACCTCCAGCTCGCGCGCGACGGCTGGGCGGGGCAGGTCCTCCCAGAAGGTCAGGTACACGGCAGCGAGGGCGAGGGGATCCTGGGCACGCCGCGAGTGCGGAGCCGTCGGCTCGGTCACGGCCGACATGATCGCGCGGGTGAAGGCCGCGCTGCGGGCATACGAGGTCGCCTCCTGCTCGACGTCGACGTCCGCGGCGACCTGGACGAAGTCCATCTGCTCGGAGTCGACACCGGAGCTGCTCAGTGATCGGTAGTTGCGCAGGTTCGACAGGTCGGCGATCGCCTGCTCGCGATGACGCAGGTCCGTGACGCTCGTGTGCAGGGCGTCCGCAAGCTCGACTTCGGTGGGGTGGCGGTGCTCGTCGGCGTGGATCTGGTCCGCGGCCCGGTGCAGGGTGACCCGGTCGCCGACGACGTTGCGGCCGAAAGCCGTGCGAGCCACGTCCTGCGGCCAGGTGCGAAGCTTGCCCAGGATGAACGCGGTGAAGTTCAGCGTGCCGTTGCGACCGACCCGGTCCGCGTCGTAGCGATCGGCGTGGTCGGAGATGAACAGGTACATCATCGACCGGAGGTCCTGGTCCTCGACGAGGTCGATGTCGGCGACGATCCTTCGGCGGATCGCGTGCGTGCGCGGATAGAGCCACGCGACGGCTGCCGCGACGAGGTCCTGGAACAGGGTGCCCGGGATGAGATCGAGGTTGCGGAAGGGCACGTTCGCCTCCACCCGCATGTTCACCGGCTCGACGTCGTGCTCGAGGCACCACTGCTTGATGAGCTCTCGCGCTTCGTATCCTCGGCCCTTCAGCACCCAGACCCGGTGCTGCCCGTCACTCCAGCGCCGCGTGTAGGCCTCCATCCCGAGGTCCGCGACGAGCACGCTCGGGTCGAAGTCGTCGACCGTGTCCCAGTGCACCCGGTCGCAGTCGATGAGCGGCGCCATCGCGAAGATGTCGTGCTCGTCCATGCCGCGGACGGTCAGGTTGGGCACCTTGCGCCCGACGCGGTGCGTGGTGGTGACGATCGTCTCGTCGAGCGCCGGCTCCAGCGCCACCAACTCGAGGAACTCATCCATGGCCTAGCCCACCGCCACCAGGTGCCGCACCGTGGACTCGACCATCGGTGAGCTCGAGACGGTACCCCTGACGACTGCGGAGGCGAGGCGCGCCTCGGGCGACGACGGGTGCGGAAGCGTGACGAGCGAGGGGTCGTAAGCGCTCAGTCGCTCGACGATGGAGGCGATCATCAGCACGGCTGCACGGGACTGCGGCGCAGCCACCTTGACGTCGTCGACGGTGCCGAGGTTGATCGCGAGAGTCAGATGAACACGAGAGCCGTCGCGCGAGATGCCGGCTAGGCGAACCGGGACGCTCGGATCTGCATCGAGGTAACTCGCGACGGACTTCGCTGCAGGCACGGCGCCCGCCACCGTGGGGGCCAGGCGAATGCCGATCTCGACTGTGCGCCGTAGGCCTGCATACTCGTCGATCCGACGATCCATGGCTTCACCTCACTGTGCCTGCACTGCTCTTCCCTTATTGACTGTATGCCTGTCGCAAACGGGATGAGAGAGGCAATTGGCCCCTATTGAGGCTATGGCCGGATAATCCTCGGTCAGACCTTGCCCGCCGTGAGGGACCCACACGAACAGGAACCGGGGCCCCTTGCGGGGTCCCGGTTCCTGTTTGGGTCTGTGCTGTCTGGGCTAGTTGACGGCCAGCGTTCCATCGGCGCCAGCGGTCGCGCTGCAGACGTTGTCAGTCGCGGTGGGATCAGGCGAGAGTCCGCCACCCTGGGAGTCGTATGTCCACTCCTTCTCCGAGCCGGCGTTGCAGCCGACGATGGTGAAGGCGTCAGGGTTGCTGGTCGTCACGACGACGATCGCGTTGCCCTGGGACACCACCGGGTTGAGGTCGGTGAACTCGGCGACGGTCTCGTCAGCGGGGTAGGCGCCAGTATCGGCGTACACCGTCTCCATGACCTTCGCGATGCCATTCAGGTCGGCCTTTACCGATGCGTCATAAGCACTGGCGCGCTGGTTCAGGAACACGGGGATGGCGATAGCGGCAAGAATGCCGATGATTGCGACGACGACCAGGAGCTCGATGAGGGTGAAACCCGCGTCGCGATCGTCCCTTGGCTTCATGATGCGAGTAAGCATCTTCTTCTCCGATCAAGAACCCCTCATCCGCGGGGTGTCGAATCACTGTGTTTCGACACTGGGTGTTTCGGATCGGCGTTGTCGAAAATGAACCCCTGCAACGACTTATTTTGTGCACGTCTCACGATGCACGAGAGATGAGGGATTCGAGGTCGTCGACAGCAGGTTCCATCGATGCCGGCAGCACGGTCTGGGTCGCCTCGATGTGGTGGCCGTCGAAGGCCACCCAGTAGGTGTACGCGTCAGCCACACCGTCGTCCTGGTAGGTCTCGTCGAGTGAACCCATCTCTGCATCCTCGAGGGACTGACGTAGGTCGAGCAGCTCGTCGTCCGACAGTTGGTACTCGACGGTCCCACGTCCGTCCTTGTCAACGACGACGCGCCCGCCGTAGCTCACCTTGACGGTGTCGGTCGTCCCGGCGATGCCACCCGACCGGATGAAGCTCGCCATGATCGCGTCGCTGCGGCCGGGGTCGGACGACGGCTGCGACGTTGTCGCTGCTGATGTCTGAGTGGCCACCGAGCCACCGGACGCGTCGCAGGCAGGCAGAATCAGCACGACCCCGAACATGCTGCAGGCGGCCATGCCTATGGCGCGCGTTCGCGTCGTCACCACTACTTGATGACCTCGAAGATCTTGAAGATGGGCAGGTACATGGCCACGATCATGCCGCCCACGATGCCTCCCAGCACCATGATCATGATCGGCTCGATCAAGGCCATCAACTGTTCCGTCGTGGCCTCGACCTCCTGGTCGTAGAAGTCCGCGATCTTGCGCAGCATCGTGTCCAGGGCACCGGTGTCCTCGCCGACGGAGATCATCTGCACCACCATGGGCGGGAATACTGCATGCTCCTGCAAGGGCTTTGCCATGCCCGTGCCCTGCCGCACGCTCTCCTTCACGTCGGCGACGGCCCTGCTGATCACCACGTTGCCCGCGGTGTCTCCGACGATGTCGAGCGACGTGAGGATGGGGACGCCTGAATGCATCAGCGTCGAGAAGTTGCGCGTGAAGCGGGCGAGCGCGACCTTCTGGAACAGCTTGCCGAACACGGGCAGCCGGAACTTCAGCGGATCGACGACATTGCGCACGCGGATCGAGTGCTTGTTCGCGCGGTACCACAGCGAGAATCCGATGATGAACGTGAGGAAGGGCACGAAGAACAGCGGGTTCTTCACGACGTTGGACATGCCGACGAGGATCTGCGTGGGCATGGGCAGCTCGCCACCGAACGCGGCGAAGAGCTGGGTGAACACGGGCACGACGAACACGAGCATTCCGGTGGTGATGAGCACGGCGATGACGCCCACCGCGATGGGGTACGTGAGCGCCGACTTGATCTTGCCTCGAAGTCGCACATCCGCCTCGAGGGAGTCCGCCACCTGGAGCATCGTCGAGTCGAGGAAGCCGCCCGTCTCACCGGCGCGCACCATGCTGACCATGATGGGCGGGAACTCCTTGTGCCGGGTCATCGACTCCGACAGTGCGTCGCCCCTCTCGACCTCGTCGCGCACCTCGATGAGCAGGTCGCGCAGGCGCGAGCTCTGGGTCTGCTCGGCCAGGATGCCGAGGCAGCGCAGGATGGGCAGCCCGGACGACAGCATGGTGGCGAACTGCCTGGAGAAGATCGCGAGGTCCTTGGGCTTCACGCGGCCCTTGCCGAGCCTGATCTCCATGCTCATGCCCGAGTGGGCGACCTCGACGGCGATGGGCGTCATGCCCATCTGACGGATGCGGACGAGGGCGTCCGACTCGCTGGCGGCACGGATCTTCGATTCGACGAGGTGCCCTGTGCGGGAGCGCGCCTTGATCAGGTACTCAGTCTGCGGCATCGGGGCTCATCCCCATCAGTTGCTGTATCTCCGCGACGTCGGAGCACTTCTCCAGCGCCATCTCGTACGTGATCCGCTCGTCCTTGACCAGTTCCGCGAGGTCCTGATTCAGGGTGTGCATCCCGAAGCGCGAGCCCGTCTGCAGGGAGGAGGGGATCGACTGCAGCTTGCCCTCGCGGATGAGGTTGCGCACGGCCGGCGTGGCGATTAGCACCTCGGTCGCGGCGATCCGGCCCTTGCCGTCCGCGGTCTTGCAGAGCGTCTGGCACACGATGGCCTGGATCGACGCGGCCAGCTGCGTGCGGATCTGCGACTGCTGCCCGGGCGGGAAGACGTCGACGATGCGGTCGATCGTCGTCGCCGCCGAGCTCGTGTGCAGCGTGCCGAAGACGAGGTGGCCGGTCTCGGCCGCTGTTAGGGCGATCGAGATCGTCTCGAGGTCGCGCATCTCGCCGACCAGGATGATGTCGGGATCCTGACGCAGGGCGTGGACGAGCGCGTTCTGGAACGACAGCGTGTCCTCCCCCACCTCGCGCTGGTTCACCACGCACTCCCGGTGCTGATGCACGAACTCGATCGGGTCCTCGATGGTGACGATGTGGCCCTTGCGGGTGCGGTTGGCCTTGTCGATGATCGCGGCCAGGGTCGTCGATTTGCCCGAACCGGTCGGGCCGGTCACCAGGACGAGCCCGCGCGGGAGCATGGCGAAGTCGCCGAGGACTTCGGGGAGGTGCAGCGCCTCCAGCGGGAGGATGTCCCACGGGATGGAGCGGAGCACCGCACCCGGCGAGCCCTGCTGCTGGAACACGTTCACGCGGAAGCGGGCTGCGCCGGGCATCGCGTATGCGAGGTCGAGCTCCTTGCTCTCCTCGAACTTCTGCTTCTGCCGGTCGGTGAGGATCGCGTAGATCGCCTCGCGCAGCTGGTGCGACGTGAGTGCCGTGTAGCCGGGCACCGGCTCGAGGTCGCCGTGGACGCGGATCATCGGCGGCGAGTGGACGCTGAGGTGGAGGTCCGAGCCCTTGTGCTCCAGCAGGTAGATGAGCAGCTCGTCGAGGACGATCTCCGGGTCGCTGCCGAGATCGCTGGGCCGCTGCATCGTGATGATGCCTTCGTCCGAGGCCATGGGTGGCGTGACCGGCGCCAGCTCGATGGGCAGGGTCGGCAGCGGCGACGGCCGGTGCGGCGCCGGCCCCGTCGGCAGGGTCGGCGGCGGCATGAGCGGGATGAGCGGTGGGCTCGACGCTGACGCCCGTGCGGCGAGGTCAGCGAGCGGAAGCGTGAACACTTCTTCGTCAGGCGATGACACGGAGCACCTCCCCGATCGTGGTGAGTCCCTCGGCGACCTTCAGCCAGCCGTCCTGCCGGAGGGTGCGCATGCCCTGCTCCACGGCGGATCGGCGCACTTCGTCGGACGATGCGTTGCGCAGGGCGAGCTTGCCGATCTCCTCGGTCATGGGCATGACCTCGTGCATGGCCAGGCGCCCGCGGTAACCGGTGTTGGCACAGGTGGTGCATCCGACCGGCTCGTAGAAGGTGGGCGTGACGCCGGGCGGGTACTCGTAGTTCACCACGGCCAGCTCCGAGTCGCTCTTGTCCACCTGACGGCGGCACTTCACGCACAGGCGTCGGGCGAGGCGCTGTCCGGTGGCGCACTCCAGGGCCGACCCCACGAGGAAGGGCTCGACGCCCATCTCCGTCAGCCGGGTGATGACGCTGGGTGCGTCGTTGGTGTGCAGGGTGGTCAGGACAAGGTGACCGGTGAGCGCGGACTCGATGGCGATCTGCGCCGTCTCGTGGTCGCGGATCTCGCCGATCAGGATGATGTCCGGATCCGCTCGCAGGATCGAGCGGAGGGCGGCCGCGAAGGTCAGCCCGGCCTTGGCGTGCGTCTGCACCTGGTTGATGCCGGGGATCCGATACTCGACCGGGTCCTCGACGGTGACGATGTTGACCTCGGGACGCGACACCGCGTGGAGCGTGGCGTACAGCGACGTCGACTTGCCCGAGCCCGTCGGTCCGCTCACGATGAGCATGCCGTAGGGGCGCTCGTAGGCCGCGCGCCACTTCTTGAGGTTCTCCGGCGAGAAGCCGAGGTCGGGCAGCGCCATCGTCGCAGCGGTGTTGTCGAGGATTCGCATGACGATCTTCTCGCCCCACACCGTCGGCAGGCAGCTCACGCGCAGGTCGATCTTCTTGCCGCGCGACGCCACGGACAGGCGCCCGTCCTGCGGGATGCGCCGTTCCGCGATGTCCATCTCGCTCATGATCTTGAGCCGGGAGATGACCGCCGACTGGATCTCCTTCGGGGCCGGGGCCATCTCCTTGAGCACACCGTCGATGCGGAACCGGATGCGGATGTTGTTCTCGCTCGGCTCCACGTGGATGTCCGACGCGTTGTCGGAGATCGCCTGGTTCAGCAGGAGGTTGAGGTAGCGCACGAGGGGTGCATCGCTCGTGGAGGCGACGGGCGCCATGATGTCGAGGGTCGGCTCCTCCTCGAGCATGTCGCGCACGAGCTCGCCCAGCTCGGCCTCGGCCCGGTAGAGCAGGTTGATGCGCGACTGGATCTCCGACTTCATCGCACAGGCGAACCGGACCGGATGACGCGTGATCGCCTGGAGGTCATCGCGCACCTGCCAGTTCATCGCGGTCTGAGAGTCGGACACCACGACAAGGCCGTCCTTGTCGAACATCCACGGGACCACCTGGTACTTGCGCGCCTGGTCGCCGGTCAGGAGGCTCACGGCTGTCGGGTCGACCGGCACGTCCATGACCTCGACGAACTCGAGTCCGGCGGCCTGCACCGTGCAGCGAACGACGTCCTTCTTCGTCACGGCACCCTGTCGCACCAGGAGGGTCAGCACCGGCTCGCCGACCGACTCCGCACTCACCGTCGCAGCTGCGACCTGGTCCCTGGTGATCAGGCCTTCGGCCGCCAGGATCTCGACGACGGACGTAGTCATCGCACACCACCCTTGCCTCGTGCCGTCGAGTCGAGCAGGCCGTCGACGAGCGACAGGTCGTACTGGTAGCGGCGAATGAGCTCCTCGGTCAGGGCCAGGACGCGGCGGTGCAGGCTGTCGACGCGCTCCTGGCCGCCGCTGCCTTCCTGCCGCATCCGCAGATGAGCGAGTTCGAGGGCCCGCCGAGCAGCCATGCGCTCCGTGCGCAGCTCCTCCATGGGCAGGGCAGCGAAGGCCGGCGGCGCGCTCAGGACGCTGTCGACGCTGACGTCACGCATGCCGTTCCCCCCTCCGCTCATCTCTAGAACCGGTATCCCGCCCGCTTGAGGGCGACGTGGAGATCGGACACGCGTGTGACGACCTTCTCCGCCTCCTCCAGCGTGATCGCGCCGGCCATGACGTTGCGCACCGCGTCCTGCTGGAACGATCGCATCCCGTAGTAGTCGCCCTCGGCGACGATGTCCTGCAGCAGCGGTGTCTTGACGACATCGGCGATGGCCTCACGGATGCGAGGCGTCGAGACCGCAACCTCGACGACGACGGTGCGCCCGTCGCCCGAGGCGGACGTGACCAGGTGCTGGCAGATGATGCCGCGAAGCGACTCCGCGATGGAGGCCCGCGCCTGGCGCTGCTCCTCGACGGGGAAGATGTCGATGATCCGGTTGATCGCGTCGACGACCGTTCGCGCGTGAAGGCTCGCCAGCACCAGGTGCCCTGTCTCGGCGGCCTGCAGGGCGGTGCGCATGGTCGTCGCGTCGCGGATCTCGCCGACGAGGATGACATCGGGGTCCTGTCGCATGCCCGAGCGAAGGGCCCTCCCGAAATCGTGCGTGTCGGTGTGCAGCTCGCGCTGGCTGATCGTCGACTGCTTGTCACGGTGCAGGAACTCGATGGGGTCCTCGATCGTGAGGACGTGGCAGCTCCGCTCGACGTTGATCACGTCGATCATGGCCGCCAGCGACGTCGTCTTGCCTGATCCGGTGGGACCGCACACCAGCACGAGACCGCTGGGCCGAAGCGCCAGATCGCGGGCGATGCCCGGCAATCCCAGCTCCTCGATGCTGGGGATCACCTCCTTCACGTGCCGGAGGACCATGGAGGACGTGCCGCGCGCGCGGTACGCGTTGACGCGGAACCGGCCGATGCCGTCCGCGGTCAGCGCGAAGTCGCATTCCAGGTCGGCGTCGAAGGCACGGCGATCTCCGGCGGTGGGCAGCGCACCCAGGACGAGTTCCTCGGCAGCGGCCGATGAGAGGTCGGGCAGGTCCAGCGGGATGAGTTGGCCATCCACGCGGATGAGCGGAGGCGCACCCGCCCTGATGTGGACGTCCGAGGCGCCGTGCGCGACCGCGGTCGCGAGGATCGTTCGCAGCTCAGGCACGTCCGAGGATTCGGTCATCACCTGAGCGGTGGCACCGAATGGCGGCGAGGTCGGCAGGCCCATACCCGTGGTTTCGGCCCGTGGGAGCAGTTCGGCCCCGCCAAGGGGAGTCGAACCACGGATGCGGGCCCGGCCGCGTACGGGTCGATTCCGCCCCATCGGGCCGATATCCACCTCAGGACGGACACCTGGGAGGTCAGGCGATGGCGGCCAAGACCGCTCCGAAGCTAGTGGGCCTCGATATCGGCACGAGCGGCATCCGCGCGGTCGAGGTCGCCTGGAAGCGTCGGCAGAACGCCTTCGTCATCACGAAGGCCGCCTCGGTCGAATTGCCCCGGGGCGCCGTGCGCAATGGCGCCGTCGTCGACCAGCGCCAGGTGGCCAAGGCCCTGAAGAAGCTGTGGCGCAAGGGGCACTTCCACACGCGCAAGGTCGCCATCGGCCTCGCCGACAGCAGCATCCTGACCCGACAGGTCGACCTGCCGTGGATGCCTCCGGCGGACTTCCGCGCCGCGCTTCGCTACCAGGTGGCCGACGCCCTCCCCGTGGACCTCGGGACCGTCCAGATCGACTACCACCTGCTGGACGAGCGGCCTTCCGTCGACAGCCACGGACAGCAGATCGACGCCAACCGCATCCTCGTCGTCGCGGCCAACACCGAGGCCGTCACCGTCGAGGCCGCTGCCGTTCGGAAGGCACGGCTCCAGCCCGTGCGAGCCGACTCGTCGGCCTTCGCGCTCATCCGCGCCGTGTGCCGCGGCGTGGTCCCGGACGACACGTCGATGCTCGCCATCGCCGATCTCGGCGCCGACCAGCTCACCGTCGTCGTGCACCAGGGCGGGCAGCCCCGGTTCATCCGGACCATCTCCAACCTCGGTGGCGAGTCGGCGACCTTGTCCCTTGCCGAGAAACTGGACATCGCACCCGACGACGCGGAGGCGCTCAAGCGCGGCACCGGCCTGAACGGACCCGCACCGATCATCGCGCCCATCGCCGAGTCGACGGTGTTCGGTGGCGTCACGGCACCGGAGATGGTGCCGATGGACCTCCAGGTGGCAACGACCGTCGCCGTGCTCAACCCGTGGGCGACGACCCTCATCGCCGAGATCCGCAACTCCCTCGACTACTTCCAGGCGACCGATCCCACCACTCCGATCCAGTCGCTGACAATCACCGGACGTACGTCCGAGCTCGACGGGATGGTCGACCGCCTCTCCACCCAGCTGCCCATCCCCGTCCACCGGCTCGATCCCCTCCTCGGCCTTGGTGCATCGCGCAGGGTCACCAAGCAGCTCGAGCGGGACACGCGCCTGGCGGTCGCCACCGGCCTCGCGATGGGGGTGGCCCCATGAGCGCGCCCACCGCATCCCCGCACCGCTCCAAGGGTCACAAGCCCAAGGAGAAGAAGAGCTTCTGGCAGCTGGAGATCGGCAAGAAGGCGTCGAGTGACGACGAGGCCATCGACCACCCGCCGTTCGTCCCCACACTGCCGCGCGTCGACCTCCTGCCGGCCAAGGTCCGCGAGAGCATCGGTCTGCGCAAGGTCCGCCGCGCCGTCATCGCGGCCATCGTTCTCCTCGCCGCGTGCACCGGCGGGCTGTGGTATCTGCAGGGATCCCAGATCGACGACGCCAACGCGGCCCTCGCCGAGGCGCAGTCCGAGTCGGTCGTCCTCGAGGCCAAGGTGACGGCCCTGGCGCCGGTCAAGGAGATGTTCCTCCAGATCACCAGCCAGAAGGACCTCGTCAAGACCACGATGGCCTCTCAGCCGCAGGCAGCCGCGGTCTTCAGTCACCTGCTGGCAGCCGCAAGGGTTCCCGGTGGCGCCAGCCCCATCGAGTTCAGCGCCATCTCCATTGCGTATCAAGGCATTCCGGCCGAGGGCGACCCGCTGAACGAGTGCGCGAACCCGGATCCGTTCGGCACGGACATCGCCGTGGGCTGCATGACCTTCGAGGCCACGGCCGGCTCGCGTGAGCAGGTGTCCGAGCTGCTGCGCGTGCTGGCGAGGGACCCCGTCTTCATCGGCCCCTACGTCGACACCACCACGATCTCCACCGATGCGGTCGGCAACGACGGCACGGTGACCTTCTCCGGGACGTCGGGGGTCTCCCTGGACGCTCTGCAGATCCCGCTCACGGACGAGCAGGTCGAGGCCATCCGCAATCCCCCGAAGCCGGTCGCCGATACGGAGTCCGAGGACGGAGGCGCGTCGTGACCAGCCACCGCGTTCGCAACGCCACGGTCCTCGGGGCGCTCATCATCGTCGCCCTCGGTGCGCTCGCATGGTTCCTGGTCCTGTCGCCGCGGCTGTCCAAGGCGGCGGACATCAACGCCCACGCCGAGACGGTGGCGGCCGCGAACCTGCAGCTGCAGAACCGCTACAACCAGACGATCAAGCAGGCCGCCTCGACGACTCAGGCAGCAGCGGACGCCCAGGCGCTCTTCTCGACGATGCCGGAGGAGGCCGACCTGCCCACCGTCCTGACGCAGATCGCCGCTGCGGCCACCGATGCCGGGATCAAGCCGAACGACATCTCCGTCATCAGCACGACGGTGCCCCGCACGGCCGAGGACTCCGGCCGCACGTCCAAGAACTCCGGCAAGGCGGCGACCAACGTCAACCTCGCCCAGATGGACATCTCCCTGACGGTAAACGGGGATCGCAAGGATCTGCTGCGGTTCCTCGACAATCTGCAGTCCCTTGACCGCGCCATCCTCATCACGTCGACGGAGCTGACCTCCGCCATCCTCATCGGCACCGACGGCGAGAAGTTCGACACGGAGATGATCAAGGTCGGCGGCTCGATGTTCGTGCTCAAGTCCAAGCTGCCGGACCTCGTGGCCAACGTGAAGCAACTCCTGCAGGAAGCCCAGGCGAACGGCGACGTGCAGGGCTAGCTAGGCCGGCACCAACGTCGATCGAAGGCGGGTGCCGTCGGCATCCCCGAGCCCATCCACGAGGGCATCACGGATGCACGCAACGGCCTCCGGGAAGCCGGGCGGCAGGCCCGTCAGGGCGGACAGCGAATGCGTCGCCAGCACCCACCGTGTCGTCACGGTGAACAGGGCCGCGTCGCCGGCTGCCGTCGCCGACTCGACGAGGTACGCCTCCAGCGACAGGTAGTCACTCTCGTAGGCCGCCTGGATGGCCTCCGGGATCTCGCCGCGGATGCGGCTGTCCTGGGCCACGCGCATCGCGCTGAGGGCCGCCGCTCGCCGTGCCTCGACGAAGGCTCCGGGCCGGAGCCCCTCGAGCCGTCGAAGCACGTCGGCATCGACGTCGTCCTGCGTGGGCGCTGGCATGCCACCCAGGTGCTCGATGCCCGGCCAGCGCGTCGCCACGTCGTCGGCCAGCGACGCGTCGAAGGAGGCGGCCAGTCGGGCGCGGGTGGCCGTCAGGACGTCGGCCGCTGTCACCGTGCCGCCCGGCCCCGAACCGAGCCCGCCCAACGATGCCATGACCGCCGAGGCGGCCTCGAAGAACTGCCGCTGGGGCGAGCGGGGCGCGATGTTGAGCCGCTCCCAGACGACCGACCCCAACGTTGCGACGTCGGCGCCCAACGCGCAGGCGACCGATGACACCGGCTCGCCGTCTCGCGCGTAGTCGCGGCTGGCATCACTCAGGATCTGCGCACTGCTGACGAGGCGGCCGAAGAACTCCTCGGCCGTGTCCTTGTCAACCCCCTGCACGAGCGCCTCCCACATCGATCCTCACGCGGCGGACCGCACAACGAACGATAGTGACACTGGGCTCAGTTGAGCGGATCGTCGACCCAGACGAGCATGCTGCGGGACTCCTTGATGACGGCCGTCGTCGACTGGCTGCCGTGCGTGACGTCGTACCGGATGATGACGACGCCCGGACCGGTGGGCTCCACGTGCACCATCCACGCCGTCCCTCCGCCGTACGCCATCGACTGGACCGCCGGTGTGGTCCCCGCGCTGCCGGTCGGCATGACGCGCACGTTGCTGATCGAACTGGAGTAGTCGGTCTCGATGGACAGCGGGAACCATGCGTCCGTCTCCCCGTAGGTCATGCGCACGGGGGTGATCTCGCTGAACGGCGCCTTGATGGCCGCGTCGCTGTCCGTCGTCTCCGTGCCCCAGTCCTCGTCGGACAGTTCGAGCATGGCGGGCGGGACGCTGCGCATCAGGCGGTCGTCGTACTTGTAGACCTTGTTGTATCCGCCCGTCGACCCGACGACGCAGCGGTACTTCTGCGCCAGCGATCCCCACAGGTAGATGTTGCCGTTGCGGTCCCCGTACGTCGGGTCGCTGGGGGACGTCGCGGTGTACGGATCCTGCGCCGCGAAGCACTGGTCGATCGCGAGGATGGCGAAGTTGAACACCGGATCGCGGGAGTTGGCCTCCTTCCAGTCGCCGACCCACTTCGGTGGGTTGGTGGAGATCGGTGCGGCGAACGGACGGTAGATGTAGGTGAACTTCTTGGACACGAGGCCGATGATGCTCTCGGACGTCGTCGCGGGCTTTCCGTAGTTGGCCCCCACGACGGTGGACGACGTCGAGTCGGCCAGGGTGCTGGTCAGGACGATGTTGCCTTCCGTCGCCAGGGTCACGCGCCCGTTGAACTTTCCCTGCACGTAGGCGTCGCCGAGAGCACAGTTCGAGGAGTACCACGGCGATGCCGGGTCAGCCAGCTCGGAGGGGAAGCCCTTGTAGTGCAGGCCGGTCGCCGACCCGTTGAAGCCCGCCGCCTCGCCCGAGTCGACTGCCGCGTTGGGGATGACGAACGGGTAGATGTTCGTGCCGAACTTCGGCTGGCAGGACGGCTCATTCGGCAGAGTCGGGGGTGTCACGCTCGCCCACTCGTTGGGCGTGTCGTAGTCGAAGTCAGGATCGGGATCCGCGCCGCCGGCCGCGGGCCGTTGCACGTCCTGGACGTAGAACACCGGATCGACGAAGCTCGCGAGATTCACCGCTACGGTCGGCTGGGAGGTGGCCGAGGTCGCCATGAGGGCGTTCCCGGACGGTCCGCCGCCGCAGTCAGAGCTGGTGAACTTGGTGTCCGGACTGGTCACGAAGACGTATCCGTCGCTGGTGAACCGGAAGCGCGTCGGGCCCGTATACACGCAGCCGGTGTCCCCGGACCTCTTCTTCAGCAGGGCCGGCGAGTTCGGCAGCTCCAGCACGGA
Source organism: Actinomycetota bacterium (assembly GCA_016717115.1). Classification (GTDB taxonomy): domain Bacteria; phylum Actinomycetota; class Actinomycetes; order S36-B12; family S36-B12; genus UBA10649. The sequence goes on along the minus strand of JADKGE010000007.1, from coordinate 158,587 downwards.
GGCGTAGGCGGTCTTGATTCCCGTCGGATCGGGAGCGCTGTTGCTCGGGCGCCAGGCGTCGCCCTGGAAGGTCGTGCTCGCCGTCCACTTCGCATTCGCGCCGTTGTTGCTGTTGAGACCGCTCGCCGTGGTCGAGATGAACCGGCGCACCGTTCCGCAGCCGACCTCTCCGCTGACGAGACCCTCGGTCGAGTTGCGGCATGACGACGTGATGTACCCGGGGGTGACCGTGTTGGTCAGGTTGGTCGCCTCGAGCCGCCACACGTCGTTGGTGTGCAGCCTGCCGACGAGCTTCTCGCTCGTGTAGATGCCGGCCCACTGGCAGAAGTTGAGGTTGCGCTGGTTGCCCTGCGTACCCGAGGGGTCGATCTGGCCGGCCTGGTACCACCGACGCGAGCACAGCAGCCGGGCCACCTGCTGCGCGGTCTTTCCGGTGCCGCCGCTGTTGGCCGCCGTGGAGTACGCGCCCGGCAGGTCCGGGGCCGGTGTCTCGATGTCGCTCATGTACACATAGTCGAGCGTCGACCTCTTGGACCAGATCGCCTGGACCGCGCGCACCACCTGTGTTCCGTCACCCGAGGTGCCCGCGAGATTCCGGGGGGAACGCCCGATGGCGAAGACCACGAGCTCGCCCGCGCTGCCGAGTCTGGTTCGGTCGACGACGATCCGGTACTCGCTGTCGCCTGACGGGTTGTCGGCTCCGTCCGGATCCTGGTAGCCCGGCACCTCCACCCAGCCGGAGACCGCGGGATTGTCCTCGTCGGCGAGGTAGTACGTCGGATCGTCCAGCAGGTGCTTGTGGTAGTCGAAGATGCCGGCCTCGGCCGCGGCGAGTGCCGAGTAGGAGTGGTCGGCGCGGTTCGACGGCACGATCTGCCGGATCACCGACTGCGTGACGACAAGCGCAAGACCCAGCATCAGCATGCTGAAGCCGATGACGAGGAGCATGGCGATTCCGGAGTCGTCACGGAAGGTTGTGGACTCACGATGTCCCAGGCGCTGACGCATGGCTACACCCCCGAGACTCGGTAGAGGTTCTGCATGCGGACCTGCTGAGTGACCAGGTTGTCCGGGTACTCGGGGTCCCCGACGGTGAGGACGACCGACTCGACGTACTCGTTCTCGAACTCGTCGAGCGCGTTGGCCGGCAGGAGGGCCGTGGTGATCACCGTGCCAGGGGCCCGCACCGGGCAGGCGGGGGTGGTCTTGAAGCAGCGCAGCCGCACGCTGAAGGCGATGGGCGACTGGCCGTTGGTCGAGCGCATGAGCACCCGGCTGTTGGCCCCCGCGGCGGGCCACGTCCAGGAGTCGGCGCTGGCGATGCTGGAGTCGGCGTCCGGGTTGAGCATCGGCGGCGTGACCGTCAGCACCACCAGGTCAGTCGCCGGGTCGAACCGGACCTCGACCCGGTTCGGCCGGTCGTTCGAGCCGGCGAAGCCGGATGCGGAGTAGAACACCAGCGAGGTCGCGCTCACCGATTCGAAGGCTGCCCTGGCGCGCTCCGGACCCACGGCATAGCGCAGGATTCGAGAGATCGTCTCCGACACGACCCGGTCACTTGCCTGCTGCTCGGAGCGTTGGGCCAGGTGGCTCACGCTCGTCATCCCTGAGAGGAGGGCGGACGACACCAGCGCCATGAGGATGCTGAAGATCGCCATGGCGGCCAGCAGCTCGACCAGTGTGAAGCCGTCGTCGCCGGTCGGGGCCGGCGGTCGTCGGTGCCTCAAGAACCTGGGCCCGGTCATCATGGACCCAGTTCCTCGCCCAAAGACCCCGAGTCGCTGGGGGTCGGCGTGGGTTCAGGCTCCGTCGGCGTGGGCTCCGGCTCCGTGGGTGACGGTGACGGTGACCCCGAGTCCGTCGCCGTGGGCGACGGGGTCGCCTTGATCTCGTCCTGGGTGAAGGTGATGACGACGACCTCCGCAGACACCCCGGGGGCCGGCGGTGACAGCGGATTCTCCGGCGTGATGTTCTCCCCCGCCGCCCTGAACTTCCAGTCGCCGTAGGGAACGCCCACGAGGAGCGGACCGGTCTCTGCGCTGCGACCGAGGGCGAGCGTGGAGTCGCAGTCGTCCGCGTGGATGGCGGTCACGGGCTCGTCGGGAAGCAGGCCGCGGATCCGCAGCGGGACGACGGGCAGCTGCGCCACCGTGGTCGCCCCGGGCGAGAGGGCGAAGGAGGATCGGGCCGACGCCGTGAACAGCGGATCGGCATCCGGGCAGAAGCCCGCCCATGCCTCGACCTCGTCACCGGGCCACAGGCCCGTGACGACGTCGGTGATCGCGTTGTCCTCTATTGAGCCGCCCGTGCCCTTGACCTTCCACTGCACGGCCAGGTCCGCCGGCAGCGGATGGTCGGGGTCGTTGCCGGTGAACCGCAGGGTCGCGGCGGCGGCGTACTCGAAGGTCACCTTGGTGACCACTCCGTCGGAGATGGCCAGCGTCTTCGAGGTCCCCGACGCCGGCGAGGCCACGTAGCCGTCGCGAGAGATGGTGACGACGAGGCTGGCGGTCGGCACGAGGCTGGGCAGGAACAGGCAGCCGTCGAAACCCGTCGTCAGGGCCGACTTGTTGTTCTCCTGGTGGAAGGCGTCGGTGAAGGTGACCACGACATCGCTCACCGGCACCGTGGCGGAGTTGACCACTGAGATGGCGGCCGCACCGACGGCGTCCTCGCTGACCGCGTCCGCGACCCGCTGCTGCGTGATGTTCGTCTGGAGCGAGGCCGGCTCCTTCAGGGTGGGGCTCGACACGGTGACGACGACGCGAAGGTAGGTCGCGACGGGGTACTCGGCGTCGCACGCCGACGCGTCGGGGCTCGGGTCGGCCAGGGAGGCGAAGTCGACCCACTGGCTGGTCGTGTTGATCTCGTAGTCGGTGTTCAGGAGGATCGGGTCCACGTAGTCGGTGGACAGGAGCGAGACGAACTCGGGGGCCGTGGCCGGCGGGATGGCGCCGGTGAACTGGCCGATGGGGATGATGTCCGGGTCGAGGCGGGCCAGGTCACGCAGGTACTCGATCTCCGAGCGGGCGATGTTGGCGGCCGTGACGCGATCGGCGTTCTCGCGCAGGGCGGTCATGCCCTGGATGAGGATGGCGGCCGTGGCCGTCGACAGGATGACGAACAGGAACATCGCGGCCAGGACCTCGACGAGGGTGAAGCCGTCCTCCGGCGCTGCGGGTCGCACCGCGGCACCGGAGTGCACGCAGCGGATGCCTGAGGCAGTTCGCCTGCTCATGGCACACCCCTCGCCGACTGACTAGTCCATGAGGGGTTTCGGACCAAACGAGGCGCGACTGTTGCCAATAACCCGCCGACCTTCGGGTTCGGCTGCCGCCCTGCGAGGCGGTCAGTTCTTCTTGGCCGGTTTGTCCTGCTTTTCGGGCTTCTTCGGCACGGCGAACACGGTATGGATCTTCTCGCCCTTGAGCGCCACCACGCGGCGGGCGCCAAGGTAGTTGGGCACGTCGGTGCCGGTGAAGGGCGCGACGTGGGCGACGAGGCCGCAGCCGTTCGTGTGCGCCATCATCGGCGCGCCGCCCTTGACCATCGGGCCGAGGTACATCGCGACGTGCCGGTAGCTGCAGGTCTCGCCGGCCGGGCAGGTGTCGTAGAGGACGAGGTCGCCCGGGCGGAGCATCGTCGGCGGGATCGGCGCGTAGTGCTGATCGAGCGGGACTCCGTCCCAGGGCACCATGTTGCGGGTGGACGGGGCCCAGGTGTCGCCAGCGGTGCCGAGCCCGGCGCCTTCGGCGTAGGCCCGCGAGACGTACGACGAGCAGTCGTAGCGCCAGGGCTCCAGGCGACCGATGCCTTCGCAGGCATACGGGGCGCCCAGACGCAGCAGGGCCCACTTGATGGCCACGGCCGCCTGCACCGTCGGTGCGTGCTTGACGGCGTAGCTGCACAGCGCCTTGATCCTGACGCCCTCCGGCACCGTGCCGGCCAGCACCTCCGTGGGACAGCCGTTCTTGCCGACCACCGTCTGCGGGGCAGCCGCGGCAACCAGCCGCTGCAGTTCGGCCTGGTCCTTCTTCAACCGCTTCTTCGTGGTCGTCAGGTCGGCGAGGATCTCCGCCATCCGGTCGCGCTCGTCGCTCTCGCGGATGATCGCCTCGGCCGCGGCCGACTGGGTGACCACCGACGTCTGCTGAGCCGCGATGTAGTCGTCGCTCTTGGATCCCGTCGCCGAGCGAAGATAGACGAAGGAGTCGAGGTTGGCGAGCAGGTCGTCCGGCTTGCTGCCCAACGCGCCGAGGATGACGTCGACGTCGGTCGTGCCGGTGATGTACAGGTTGCGCACGGACGCACCGAACTTGGCCTCGGCTCCGGCGAGCTGCGCATCGGCTCGGCCGCGCTCGCGGATGGCCTGGGCCACATCGCTGGACGAACCGGCGAGGCTTCGCTTGGCCGATGCGAGGGTCTCGCTGAGGCGGGCGGAGCGGCGCTTGCCCGACTCGATCTGCTTCCACACCTGCGAGTAGTTGTCGACGAAGTTCGGGTCCATCGGCGGCGCGGCATCCCCCACGCTGGCGCCCGCGGTGGCCGGTTCGGCATCGGCCGCACTCTGCGGCTTCACGCCCGGGAGCGCGCCCCCGCCGGCCTGGAGCGGGTCGGCCGAGCCGATCTCGCTGCCATCGGCCGGCTTCGGCTTCGGGGACGACGAGCCGGCGGAGCCGCCACCGGCCTGGAGCGGGCCGGACGTCGCGTCGTCGGTCCCCTTGCCGGGACCGTTGTCGGCCTGGGCCGCGCTGAGCGAGAACCCCAGGAGTCCGGCCACCAGGGTGCCGGAGAGCATGCCGACGACCAAGGGCGCACGGGATCCCCCGGCAGTCCGTGGACGTCGCATGCCCCCATTATCGGACCATCGTTGCGTTCCGCGTAAGCAGGGCGCGCAGCGCTACCATGAATCATGACCCGCTCAAGCGGTGTTCGGTCGACGGCGGCTGCCTTTGGGCGGACCGTCGGCGCTTGGTTGCACCCGGTTTCCGCCTACCGGCCCCACAGCGAACTCGAGCGGCACCTGCAGTACCGGGTCGGCGTGGTCAGCATCTTCTTCATCGCCTCCGGGGCGATCACCATGCTCGCGGCCATCGTCCTGCTCATCCCGGACATCTCCTCCGGCGCCCACTTCCCCCAGATCAACCCCACCACATTCGTAGCGGCCATCTCGCTCGTGCTCGTGACCGTCTTCGCTCCGCAGGCCATCTTCCGCACCCGCAACGCGGCGCTCACGCGCGAAGTGCTCAGCAACCCCTCCGCGCCGATCCGCCCTTGGCGGTCGACGACCATCACCTTCGACGCGGTCCTGGTCGGCGCGATGCTGGCGGGCCTGTACTACGACGCCGAGCTGTCGGTCCTGTTCTTCGGCGCTGCGCTCATCCTGCGGATGTTCTTCAAGAGCCGAACCGACCTGGCCTCCGACCCCAACGCCCGGTTCCACAACCTCCTCCTGGCGTGGACCTCGGCGGCCAGCGGCGGTGTGGCCTACATCATCATCAGCCCGCTGGCCGCGTCGGTGAGCGTCCAGGGATCGATCGCGCCCCTCGTCCTGGCCGGCCTCGTGGCGATGTACGTGGGGCTGGTCTTCAACGCCCTGGAGCGGTGGGTCAACGGCGATCGCACCCGCTGGGCCTTCGCCCGCGATGCGGTGGACACCCGGCGCATCGTCGTCGTTTTTATTAGTGCATTCATCGCCTGGCTGGTCGTGATCGTCAGCGACGTCGTGAGCACTTTGGTCACCGGGGACGGCGTCGTCGCCGGATCGCTTGCCGGACTCGGCGTGCTCGCCGCCGCGTGGCTGGTGCTCTGGTTCGTCGCGATCCGCCTGTGGAGCCGCGACGCGATGCGCACCATGACCATGTGGGCCACCCACGCGGCCGAGATCATGACGCGAATCGCCGACGGGTCCTTGGGCTCGGAACTGGCCAGCAGGGCATCCGCGCCGATCGCCGCCCGCATGGCCGTGTCGATCTTCGGCGCGACCCGCGTGATGGTCGTGCTCGACGATGCCAAGGGGCACGTCACGACCCACTTGGTCGCGGTCGATCAGTACGACCATGCGCCGGAACCCGATCCGCATGCGGTGACGCTGCGGCCGAACCTGCGCCTCCCTCTCTACCCGACTCCAGACCATCCCAATCGCAGCAGCGTCACCATCGCGGGCTGGCTGTGGACCGGCTGGTTCATGACACGATCCCGCCAGCTGGTCGAGCTCTACACCGACCTCGCCACCTCGACCCTGCTCACCCCGGTCCTCTCGTCGGACGACGACCGGTTGGGCACCGCCTTCGACGCGATGTTCGACGGCGTCAGCCGGTGGCCCACGCTCGACGCGTTCGGCCAGGCCGTCGAGCGCATGCAGGCGAGGGCCGACGAGAATCCGCACAGCGACTCGCTCATCATCGGCGTCTACGCCATCGACGACTTCGGTGCGCTCGAGGGTGGCCGGTTCGAGCAGGCGGCCGTCGCCCAGGTGATGCGCCTCGCCCTCGGCCATGCCGATTTCGCCGGGCACGACCTCTTCGTCGCGTACGAGGCACCGGGCCGCCTGTGGGTGGCCCTCAGCGGTGGGCCGATCATCCGCAACGGCATCGCCACGCTTCGGGGCCTCCAGCAGCACATCAACGACCATGGGTCGGTGCCGTCGGCGCGGCTCGACGTCGACGTCCATGTGAGCGTCTCGTTCGGCTACGCGGCGCACCAGGTCGACGAGTTCACGTGCGACGGCCTCATGGCCACCGCGCTCAATCGGCTGGCCGCCGACCAGAGCTCTCGCGACCCGTTCGCCATCGAGAACCTGATGTCCTACGACATCCGGCCCGAGGACATCATCGGTGACACGAGCGGACCGGTCACCGCCATCGACGTCCTGCACCTGCTGAACGCCGACCACGTGTCGAGCACCGGCAATCCCTTCACCACGCAGTTCACGCCCGTCGTGCGGGTGACCGGTGGCAACCACGACGCCCTCGTCGCGCTCGTCGGCTGGCAACGGTCCTTCGGCACGCTCGACCTCTCCGAGGCGTCCACGTTCCTGAGTCTCGTGGGCCGCCAGCCCCGACTCGCGGCCGAGGCAACCCGGATCATCCTGGAGCGGATGAAGGCGGTCTACGCGGAGGCCGACCACCTCGGCCACGCCGACCTGCCCATCGTCGTGTCCCTGCCGCCCACGCTGCTCCACCCCGACGCCAACGAGCTGGCCCTGCCCAACCTGCTCACCCCGTTCCTCAGCCGCCGCGAGTGCGCGCGCACCATCGTGATGTTCGACACCGTGCCGACCGGGGCGGGTCAGGCGCTGCGCCTGCTGTCCGACCGAGGCCTCCAGATCGCCGTCACCGCGGCTGCGGCGGCTGCGGCCGAGCCCGCCGACCTGTTCGGCTGGCAGCGCTGGGGCGTCGTCTTCCCTCAGCATGTGATCCAGGGCCCGGCCGGCGTCGACGGGCTGACCATCCAGCAGACGGTCTCGGCCATCGCTTCGCATGACACGCGCCTCATCGGTGTCGCCGACCAGTGGGCCGATCCGCGCGAACTCACCGAGCACAACGTGGGCTGGCGGATCGACCCCGCCGAGCGCTACGAGTCGGTGCGCGAGTCGATCGGCTCCGCCGCTCCGCATATGCCCTGACAATGCGAAGGGCCAATGGGCTCGCCCCTCGGCAGCCCACTGACCCCAAGCGTTCCGCTGCTCGTCCTCCCCCGGACGAGTGCTTCCCGCCTGCAGGGCTAACGCTACGACGCCGTCGCCCCCGTAGCCGCCGGATAGTCGTCTCTTGAGGGGATATATCCGGTTACACCTCTCAGCGCGAATTCCCGGCATTCGTGACCTAGGCTCGCCATGGAGGCTGAGATGGAGCGGGACCGCATCACCGCGTTGACCTACTTTCTTCGTTTCCTCGCCGGCAACCCCGACGGCGACGCCGCCACCCGGGCCATGGTGCTCGGGGCGCTGGCCCCCGTTCACATCAGCGCCGGGCAGGTGTACGCCCATAACGGAGCCGACTCCCTGGAGCTGGTCGGCAACTTCGGCTACGACGACGAGGAGGCGGCGGCGTTCCGCGCGCTGCCGACCACGTTGCCCCTGCCGGTGTGCGACACCTTCAACTCGATGCGGGCCATCGTGGTCGCCATGGGGCAGCTGACCCACGACTACCCGTTCCTGGAGGCCTCGCAGCACGACGCGACGGAGGCCGCTCACAACGCGCCCGGCACGCACATGATCTGCGTTCCCGTCATCAACTCGGGCGTGCCGATCGGTGCCATGTCCCTGCAGCGGGAGACCGAGCTCGAATGGACCTCGGATGAGTGGCAGTACCTCGACGGAGTCACCGCTGCCGTCGGCATGTGGCTGAACAACCAGCGCAGCATCCTCGTCGACCGCTGGCGGCGGACGGCACCCGTGCCGCACCGCGAGGTGCGCATCTCCGACCGGCAGCGCCAGATCCTCGAGCTCATCGGCAACGACCGCACGAACGGTGAGATCGCGAAGGAGCTCGGCTACTCGATCCCCACGATCAAGAAGGACCTGCAGTCGATCATGCGGATCCTGGGCACGCAGGACCGACGGGCGACGGCGGGCCGGGCGCGCGAGATCGGGCTGCTTCCCGAGCGTCGCATCCGCGACTAGCCGTCATCTTTTTGGGCGGTCGTCAACGTCGCGTACCCTGAGAGATGTGAAGCGGCTTCCGTCCATTGTCCTTGCCGTCGCGGCGTTCGGCCTCGTGCCGGCACTCGTCTCGCCGGCCGTAGCCGCCTCACCCGCATCCGCCCCCGGGGCGCCTGCCGACCCTCAGCCCGCGGTCACCTCGATGATCGTCGCCTACGAGCCCGGCGTCGCGCCAGCGGAGGCCACCGGCGAGGCGAGCGGCTCGTCCGACGTCACCGTGACCTCGATCGCACCCGGCGAGGCCATCGGCTTCGGGCTGCGTACGGTCACCCTCGCCGAGCCGCTGAGCATCGATTCCGCCGAGGCCCTCGCCACCGAGCTCACGCAGTCTCCCGAGATCGCGTGGGCCGAGCCCGATCGCATCGTCACGCTGGACGCTGCCGCCGACGTCGCAGCGAGCCAGGTGATCGGGGTCGGGGGGCCCTGGGGCCTGGACCGCGTCGATGAGCGCGCATTGCCGCTCGACTCGACGTACCAGTACACGACCGACGGCACCGGCGTCACCGCGTACGTCATCGACACCGGCATCCTGTCGACCCACACCGAGTTCACGGGACGGGTGCTGCCGGGAGCGAACTTCGCGACGGGAGTCACGGGCACCGAGGACTGCGAGGGGCACGGCACGCACGTGGCCGGCACCATCGGCGGCAGCACGTACGGGGTCGCCAAGCAGGTCAGCCTCGTGCCCGTGCGCGTGTTCCCGTGCGATCCGACGACGTCCATCTCCGACGTCATCAGCGGCGCCAACTGGGTCGTGGGCAACCATGCGGCCGGCACGCCGGCGGTTGCGAACATGAGCCTCACCGTGAATTCGGTCGACCTGGCGCTCGACGTGGCCGTCCAGGCGATGATCACCGACGGCATCACGGTGGTCGTGGCGTCCGGCAACTCGAACACTGACGCATGTGGCTTGAGCCCCGCGCACATCGCGGCGGCCATCACGGTCAACGCGTCGACGAGTCTCGATGCGTTCGCCGTGTGGTCCCCGACCCAGGCCTCGGACTTCGGAGCCTGCACCGACCTCTACGCGCCCGGGGACAGCATCCTCTCCGCCGGGATCACCGATCCCTCGGCCACCGCGACCATGTCCGGCACATCGATGGCCTCGCCGCACGTGGCCGGTGCAGCGGCACGCATCCTCAGTGCCTCCCCCACCCTCACCCCGGCGCAGGTGGCCACCGCCATCACCTCGGCCGCCACCGTGCCCGTTCCCCCGGTGAGCCGTGGCGGCTCCGACCCGAACCGACTCCTCTACCTCGGCCCGACGTCCGCGCCGAGCGCGGTGGCCGCCGCCCCGAGCGACGCAGCGACGGTGGTCACCTGGTCCTCGCCCATCCTCAGCGGCGGGACCGCGATCACGTCGTACACCGCGACGGCCTGGAACGCCGCCAGCGGGGGCACCCCCCAGGGCACCTGCCAGCCCAGTCCGCTCACCGCCCTGACCTGCACCGTCGGCAGCCTGATCAACGGCACCACCTACTACGTCGACGCGCTCGCCACGAACGCCGAAGGCGCGAGCGCCGCGTCGACGAGGATCCCCGTCACGCCCGCCGCCAGGCCGTCCGCGCCGCAGTCCGTGCTGGCTGTCGCGGGCGCCTCGTCGGCCGTGGTCAGCTGGGCCATACCGGCGTCCAACGGCGGCAGCGCCATCACCTCCTACACCGCCACGGCCTGGAGCGCCGCCAGCGGTGGCCTCAGCCGCGGCACCTGCCAGCCCAGCCCGCTCACCGGCCTGACCTGCACCATCACCGGCCTGGCCAACGGGACGTCATACTTCGTCGACGCAGTCGCCACGAACGCCGTCGGGTCGAGCATCGCCTCGGCCCGAGCCACCGTGACGCCGGTCGCGCCGGCGACGGCACCGACCGCGCCGCGCTCACCGACGGCGCTCGCCGGCGACGGGTCGGCGGTGCTCACCTGGATCGCGCCATCCTCCCCGGGCAGCAGCGCCATCACCTCGTACACCGCCACCGCGTGGGACGCGGCGGTGGGCGGCACCAGCCGCGGCACCTGCCAGCCCAGCCCGCTCACGGGCCTGACCTGCACCATCACCGGGCTGACCAACGCCACCACCTACTACGTGGACATCATCGCCACGAACGGCTCGGGCGCCGGCACCCCGTCGGCCAGGGTCGCGGTCACGCCCGTTGCGTCGGCACCGCCCACCGGCGGGGGCGGGGGCGGGGGCGGCAGCGCCAGCACGTCGAGCGATTCCGCCGACACCGGTGGTGGCGGCTCGGCACCGGCGCCGGTGGTCGTCGTCGCCCCGGTCGCGCCGCCCATCGTTCCGACCGCTCCCGTCACGCCAAGCGTGACGACCACCGTGGCGACCGTGACCTTCATCGGGCCGGCCGGTGCCGGCGTCGTTCGGCCGTCGGCAGCGCAAGCCACCAGCATCCGGCCGACCAGCGTCGCGCCTGCGGCGGCCACCGCCGGCAAGGCGCCGACGGCGTCGACGAAACACGGCACCATCGTGCGGCTGAGCGTTCCTGGCTTGCCGGCGTCGACGAAGGTCGCTGTGCAGATCAAGGTGGGCGGCTCCTTCGTGCGGCTCGGTTCGGTCACGACGAGCGCCACGGGACGCGCCACGCTGCCCGCCATGAAGCCGACGAAGCCCGGCACCTATCTGGTGCGCATCACCGACCCCAGCGGGGCCCGGCACTACGTCAAGCTAGTAGTCCGCTAGCCCCACCCCACCCCACCTCGTCGAGCGGTGAGTTGTCGGGCTCACAAGCCCCGATTTGACCCCGACGACTCACCACTCGGCGTGGGGTTGGCGTTCTTCCCCAGGGGGTGACGACGTGGGCCCGCCTGCACAGGCCCGCGGCGCCGCACTCAATGCGTGCCCCACCTGCTGCTCACTTGGCTCATGTCGACCGAGCCCTTCCTCGTCACCGCCCGCGGCGCTCGCGGGCTGTCCGCCGACCAGTTGCGTGGTCCCGGCTTCGTTCGTCCGTCACGCGGGGTGCGGATTCCGACACCCACTCCCGACCCTGAGCGGGCGATGCGGTCCGCTGCGATTCTCGCCGCGCCACCGGCCGCCGTCCTCGCCGATGTTGCCGCCGCCCGGGTATGGGGGCTCCCACTGCCGCCGCGCATCGGCCTGCACATCGACGATCACCCGGTCACGGTCGCGGTGCCGCCCGACGTGGCACGACCACAGCGCCGAGGCGTCCGCGGGCGCCGGCTGCGACTGCCGCCGGAGCACGTCACCGAGGTGGCCGGCCAGCGGGTCACCACGCCCGCGCGCACCTGGATCGACTGCGCCGAACTCGTCGCGTTGGAACCCCTGGTGGCCATGGGCGACTTCGCGCTGCACGAAGCGCTCGCCACCCCGATGGACCTTCGCACCATGGTTGGTTGGGCGCGTCGGCGGCGGGGCGTCGTCAATGCCCGGTACGCCCTGACCCTCGTCGACGCACGCGCCGAATCACCCGGGGAATCCCTCGTCCGCGTGCACCTCATGCTGGGCAGTGTCCCGCAGCCGGAGTGCAACATCGACATCGTCGTGCGGAGTGAGTGGCTGGCCCGGGCGGATCTGGCCTGGCCCGCGCAACGCGTCATCGTCGAGTACGACGGGCTCGTCCACCTCGATGAGCAGCGTCGCCGCTCGGATGCGCAGCGCCGCAACCTGCTTCAGGAGGCCGGCTGGCTGGTGATCGTGTTCACCGCGGCAGACCTCAAGCGCCCCTGGACGATGGCGCCAATGGTGCTGAACGCCCTAAGGGCGCGATCCTGACCCCCAAGCCCCCACCCCACCCCCCGCACCCCACCGCGCCGCACCCCACCCCGTCGAGCGGTGAGTCGTCGGGCTCGAGCCGGGGTTCGCGAGCCCGACAACTCACCGCTCGCGGGAACGGGGGTGGACGGAGATGACGGTCACTCCCCGGCAATCAGCCTCAGCAGGTGGCTCTGACCCTCCGCGTCCGGGTGCAGGTGCATCGCCGTGTCGGCGGCGAACCACTGCGGGTTCACCTCCGCCGCGCCGGCGAAGTCGAGGACGGTGAGCCAGGGGCGCTCGTCGGCCAGCCGGACGAGCTCGGCGTTGAACGCGTCGAGGGAGAAGCCGTCCATAGGGCCGTGGTACTCCTCGGGTCGGTACGGGAGCACCCAGTAGACGTGCTGGGGGTCATCCGGGTTGCGCAGCGAGTCGATGAGGTCGACCCAACCCTCGAGCCGGGCGACGGTGCCGGGGTCGCCGGGGTTGTTCGTGCCGAGCTCGATGACCCAGGCCGGCGCGTCCTGTGCCGGCTCGGTCGGCAGGTAGTCGAGCAGGTAACCGTCACTGACGCCCCGCCCGACGGTGCCAGCAACGATGTAGCCGCGCTCCTGGAGAACCGGTCCGACGCCGGCCGACAGGAGCAGGGAGTCACCGAGGACGAGCGACCCCACGGGTGCCGGGTCGCTGGTGATCTCGACGACGACGCCGACGACCGGCGCAATCGACGAGTCCGGCTCTGCGCCCGAAGACGTCGACTCGGCGTCCGTGGTCGGCTTCGACTCCGCGCCCGGCTCCGGGTCCGGCTCCGGTGACGCCTCCGGAGCGGTCGACGAGGCGTGCCTGGGCGGGTCCACGGCGGGCAGAGGCGCGGAGGCCCCGCGGCCGGCGAGCACCAATCCCGGCGGCACGTCGACGGGCGCTTCGGAGATCGCCGCAGCGGGGGGCGTCGCCTGGCTCCGAGGAGCCTCGCGGCTCGGGGTCGTCAGGACGAGGGCGGGTGCACAGGCACAGACGACGAGGCACGCCGCGACGACCACCAGCGTCAGGCGGACGCGTCCAGAGGCGCGGCACGGCTCTCGATCGGCGGGGCATGGCGGGCTCACATCGACCATGGTCGGACATCAAGGCCCATCTGGCCAGCGGGCTCCGGAGCCGCAGGCGCCCCCGGAGCCTGCCCCGCCCACGCCGAGCGGTGAGTTGTCGGGGCAAATCCGCGCGGTTTGACCCCGACAACTCACCGCTCGGCGTGGGGGTGGGGTGGGGTGCGGTGGGTGGGGTTACTCGCCTAGTTGGCCTGCCCAGATGCCCAGGTTGCGCTGCTCCTTGTCCGGGCCGGTCGTGCCGAACGCGAGCGCGGTGCCCGCGCTGGTGAGGATCCGGCTCACCGCGACGAGCTCGCCGTCGCCGGGCAACGTCGTCGTCGGCACGAACTGTGCTCCGTCGAACGCCCAGAACTGCACGTCGGGCATCGGGTACGAGCCGTCCGCGCTCCCCCACATAACCAGGGTCTCGTTGTCCCACAGCAGGCCGTCGACGAAGTCCCCCGGCGGCGTGCCGCCCTCGACGGGCAGCTCGGGGCTGCCGATCGCCTGGATCTGCTCGCCGGCGCCTGCGGCCCACGCGACCGAGACCTCGTCGCCCTGATCGGTCACCTCGTCCCAGCCGTCAATCGCGATGGCCCCCGACGCCGAGAACACCCCGCGCCGCGCCCCCTGGTCGTGGATGCCCGCGAAGGCCTTCGGATACATGAGCTCGAAGGAGGCCCCGGAGTCGGTGGAGCGCAGCCAGGCGGCGTTGAACTGCTGGTCGCCGCTGCCCGGGTACGACTCGCCGAACAGGTTCCACGAGCCGTCCGGCCCGAGGGTGAAGCTGGACAGCGGCGTGTCCTGCGAGCCCGGGATGCTGAGCACGTTGGCCGACCACGTCGACCCCTCGTCGGCGGACCGCCACACCGTGGGGAAGTCGTTCGACTCCTCGATGTTCTTGCGGTCGGCCTTGTCGGTGGAGCCGATGATCACCCAGTCGGTGCCATCCTTGAACACGGAGATCAGGGAGACGTTGCCGGCGAACTCCGGCGGGTTGTCGACTACCTCGGGCACGTAGTCGGGCGCGGGCGCCGCGACGATCAGCGCCTCGTTGACGAAGCTGTCGCCCTTCTTCACGCTGCTGTGGCCCACCATGACGACGCCCTTCTCGGTGACCATCAGCGAGGAAAGGATCTGGAGGGCGGGCTGGGTGATGACGCCGCCCCGCGTCCACGTCATGCCGCCGTCGGTGGAGAACACCATGCCCACGTCGTAGTCGTCGTCGGAGACGATCGTGTAGGTGGCGGCGGCGACGACGGCGTCGAGCCCGCCCACGGCGCTGAAGCCGCCCCTGCCCGGCTCGGCGAGGTTCTGACTCACGAGGGTGAAGCCCGGCCCGACGGACGGCGCGGCGGACGCCTCGGATCCCGCGGAGGCACTCGCGCCCGGCGTCGCGCCGCCCGACGGTGCCGGCGCGCTGGCCGAACTGCCGGCCGAGGCCTCGCCTGAGGGCGCGTCCGTGCCGACGGACACCGACGCGGAGCATCCCACGAGAAGCACGAAAGCGGCTGCGGCCAACGCATACCTGCGCATGAGAACCCCCAAGGCCTCGATGCGATCCATTAGACACCCGAGCCGGTGGCGAACGGGGGCCAGAAGTCCCGCCGCAGATTGCCTAGACTGATGCCGCGCGTCCGCTCGTCAACGCCCGACCGAGCGCCGCTCAGCATTCATCCACACGCCACCCCGGGGGTCCCGTGAGAACTCGCCACATCGCCACGATCGCCGCCGCGGCCGCGCTTCTGCTCGCCTCCTGCACCTCGGCGACGGATGCCGAACCCACCGGACCGACGAAGGCAGTGACCGCGGACTCGGCACGCCTCGACCTCGTCGAGGCCAGCCTCGCCTCCGTGTGCTCCCAGGAGGACTACGTCATCTGCACGACGATGGACGGATCGGGGCGCTACGCCGTCATGGTCATGGGCCAGGCCGAGCTCGACGAGACGTTCACCCGCCTGTGCACCGCACTCGTGGGCGACGGGTCGTCGCAGAACCCGGCCGTCGACAAGATCGAGATCGTGACCGACCGAACCTCGTTCCTGGTGGTCGGCGAGATCGGGCTGGCGTTCCCGCCCGCCATCACCCCGCAGGACGTGCAGCAGGTGCTCGGCGGCGAGGTCACGAAACTGGCCGACCTCTGCTGACGAAGGACGAAGGGGGTCCCATCGGGACCCCCTTCGTCCTTCGCGACTACTTCACCCTGATCGTGATGTACCAGGTCTTACTGCCCACCTTCATGGACACGAGGTAGTCCCCGGCCTTGGTGAAGTGCAGGGCCGGCAGGACGATCACTCCGGACGCGTTGGTCCGCACGAGGCCCAGGTCCTTCCACACGCCGTCGATGCGCATCTTCACCGCAACGGTCGAGCGCTTGGTGACCGGCAGCCCCACGATCTTCACGCGGGTGACCTTGTGCTTCTTCACCAGCGCGATCGGCGCCTTGCTCGCCTTCGCGTTCGGCGGGCTGGTCATGATGACGCGGGACAGGGTCTGCGCCTGGCTCTTGCTCGACATCGTGACCCCGCCGCCCATGGGCTCGGCGACCACCGGGTTCGGCATGAACTTCCACGGGGGAAGAGCCGTTGGCGGCTTCGGCGTCACCGGGGTCGTCGGCGTCACCGGGGTCGTCGGCGGCTTCGGTGTCGTCGGCGTGGTCGGCGTCGTCGGTGTCCCTGGTGAGGCCCCCGTGCCGGGGTCGGCACTGCTCGAACCACCGGACGAGCCGCCACCGGATCCCGGGGTCGCCGGGATCACCCAGACCCTAGGCGTCGACAGCGCTCCGGTGCCAACGAGGTTCGTGGCGTACACGTCGATGTAATACGTCGCGCCATTCGTCAGGCCTCCGATCCCGCAGGTGAGCGCACCGGTCGTAGTGCAGGTGCCCATCTGGGTGCCACCGGACGCGGCATCCCATGCCCTGGCAACGTAGCCAGTCACGGGAGTACCGCCGTCGTTCAACGGAGCAATCCACGCCACCGTGGCGGCGGAGTCGGCGGAGCCGACCGACACCGTCTGCGGCTTCGACGGCACCGTGGCCGTCGTCGTGGCCACCCGCGGCGTGCTGGGCTGCCCCACACCAGGCGTCGCCGTGTTCGTCGCGTAGACCTGCACGTAGTAGGTCTGCTGGTTCGTCAGTCCCGTGACCTGACAGGTGAGCGCGCCGGTCGTGGTGCACGACCCCGCGGGCGTTCCGCCAGTTGCCGCCAGGTAGACCTCCGCCGTGTAGCCAGTGATGGCCTTGCCACCGTCGGACGCGGGCGGAGCCCAGGACACGGCGACCAAGCCGACGCCCCGCAGGCCTTGAACGGCCCGTGGCACACCCGGAGGGCTGAAGGCGGCGAAGGTGTATCCGTTCGTTGCCGTCGCCTCTCCGTCGGGCGTGGTGACGACCACGTCGACGACGCCGGCGGTGTGCGTCGGGGTCTTCAAGGTCAACAAGCCATCATTCACGACCACGATGTCCGTGCTGGGTAGGCCGCCGAACGTCACCGAACTGGTGTTGAGGAGGTTTCCGCCGGTGATCGTGACGGCGGTCTTCGCACCGGGCGCCCCGTTCACAGGGGAGATCGTGGTGATGACCGGTGCCGTCGTCGTCGGGTCGACCGTCACCGGACCAGCAGTGGCCGAGTAGGCCCCGAGCGCCTGATTCGGGGCGCTTCCCTGGAACGCCGCCACCCGGAAGTACCAGGTGCCCCTGGGGACGGAGCGGCTGGCAGAGGTCGTGGCCCCGACATCGGGCGTGACATCGATCCACGGCCCGGCGTCAGACGCGGAGCGCTGGATCCGGTAACCGGTCGGCGGGCCGGCCGGTGCGCCCCAGGTGAAGCCGACGCTCGTCGTGCCCGGCACCGGCGTCGCGAGCAGGCCTGTCGGCGCCGGCAATCCGGCGATGGCGACGTTGGACGTGGTCTCCCCCGCCGCATTCCTGGACACGACCTTGTAGGCGACGGTGAGCGGCAGCCCAGCGGCGTCGGCGCTCGTGGTGGCATTCGCCAGTGGCGACGTGAACAGCGCCCAGGATCCAATGACGCCCGCTGACACTGGCGCCGAGTAGACCGTGTAGCCGACCTCGTTCTTCGGGTTGCCCATGGTGGTTCGTAGGCTCGTCGGGGTGGGGTCGGTCCACGTCAGCGCGACAGGCCCGGTGCCCGTGGCCACCAGGCTAGAGGCGTCCGGCACGGTCACGGGCACCGTGACGGTGATCGGTCGCATCATGTCCATCTCCTCGTGGCTGAGGATGTGGCAGTGCCACACGTACTCCCAGTCGAAGTTGGTCATCTTGTTCTGAATGGGCGCGGTGGGGTTCCCGATGGGGTTGCCCCTCGCGTCCACGCTGACGAAACCGATTGTTGAGTTCAACGGGAACGCGGGATTGAGCAGCCGCTGGCTCTTCTCGATACCGAACGTCGCCTGCGGCACGATCGGCCGCAGCGCCACGATGGTGTCCTCCAACGGGCTGACGCGGATCGTGTCCTTCCAGCCGACTTCGTTTGGCTCCGGCGGGCGGATGATGCCGTCCCACCCGACCCGGTTGATGAGTTGCACGTCGGAGAAGTGGAAGTGGATCGGGTGCGTGTCGACCCCGTTGTGGGTGATCTTCCAGATCTGCGTCCCATCGGTCGGGCAGATCGGGTCAGCCACCGTGCCCACCGGTGGCGGAGTGCAGTTCACGGATTGGGTGCCGGTGACGATCGGCACCGCGGTCACGCCCGGTGGCAGGTTGATCGACGTCGGGAAGGTCTCCGTCGCCGGGTTGACGTACGGGTACAGCACCAGGTTCTGGGCCAGGCCCGCCTGGTTGTTCGGTGCCTCGAGGCCCAGGTTTCCGCTCATGCGGCCGTACTGGTTGTCCCACGACGCACCCATCTCGTCGTGCAGGGCCTTCGGCCCGAGATTCACGGTGATCGTGGCACCCGCGTTCCTGTCGGAGGCGCTGGCGAGGGTGTTGAAGGTGAACATCGAGTTCGTGATGCGCACGAATCCGTCGTTGGGATCGATGGCAGTGTCCGTGCCGAAACTCGTGTCGTAGGCGGTGTTGTAGGCGCCCTGGCCGACGACGATCGGGCTCTGGCCGTTCTCGAAGACCCCGCCACCGCCGAGCGACGTGGCAGCGAAGGCCTTGTTCAGCTTGGTCGTGTTGAACGCCGCTGCCGGTGCGGTGCCCGCGATCGTGATCTGCATGACCGTGCGGGTGTTCGGCCCGAAGCCCTCGGGCGTCGTGTTCGCGCCGCCCGTGTCGCGCAGGTCGGCGTTGTCGGTGTAGTAGTCCTGTCGCGGATCACGGGCCGGGAAGGCCGCGGGGGCGTCGTTGTACAGGATCAGGGTCTTTCCCGCCCATTGCGAGAAGTCGACGATCACGTCGGCGCGCTCGGCTGGACCGAGGAGCAGCGAGTGCTTGTCGACGTTGCCGGCGTTGAACACGGTTGGGTCGGTGACCCAGGTGATCGGCTGGGCCGGGATGACGGCCGGGTTGGCGAGGAATCCGCTCTCCGTCCCGATCTGCACCCAGTCCGGGCCCGGGTTGGCGATCGGGGTCGGGAAGGCGATCGGGTCGGTCTTGGCCGCGAGGACCTCGGTGGGATTCAGCGCCACCTCGGTGCAGCCCACGCCGCTAGACGGCGAGCAGTTGGCGCCCGACGCCTCGTACAGGGACAGGTTCCAGAAGCGGTCGTTGGCCGCGTTCAGCACCCGGAACCGATACGACTTCGGGTCGAGAGTCACCTTCGGGTAGGCGGTGCCGTTGACGACCGGAGTGTCGGCGAAGGCCTCCATCCCCATCGACTCGTTAGGCGTCCCCGGGATCTGCACGTACCCCTCAGGATCGCAGACCGCGGTGTTCGGATTGCAGGGACCTTGGGGCTGCGATCGGTAGGGATTCGCGACCGGCGGGAAGTTGATGCCGGTTGTCGCCGGGTGGAACCACGGGCCATAGGCCCATCGGCCGAACTGGTTGACGCCACCGGTGTCCCAGGGGTTCTGGGCCGGCACGTACACGTGCGGCAGCCACAGGTTGCCCTTGCCGCCCCACTTGGCGGTGTCCCACGTGGGATCCGCCACGGCCAGTTCCTGCGTGGTGGGCACGAAGGTTTTGTCCTCGATAATCAGCGGGAGGGTCGAAGCAGCGTTCGGGATCGTTCCGGCCGTCACCAAGGCCTGCTCGGTGGAATCCTCGATGATGTATCCGGCGGCCTCGCCCGCGTAGACATTGATACGCGTGATCCCCCACGCGTGGTCGTGGTAGAAGAGCATGCGTGCGGACTGCTGGTTGGTGTAGTAGAACGTCTGCACGCCGTCGCGTTGTCCCGGCAGCGAGGCGCCACCCGCCGGCACGGGCATGTCGGGCACCATCTTGACGCTGACGCCCTGCGGGTACGGCGTCAGCGTGCCGTCCCTGGACTCGCCCGCCGGCGTGATCCACTGGTGCGGCGTGCCGTCGCTGATCCACGGAGTCGCACCGCCATGCAGGTGGATCGTCGCCCGGTTCTCGGTGTAGCACCAGGAAGGCTTCGCGGTGAGGCCGCACAGCGGATTCTGCGGTTGTGCGCCGACCCCCATGTTCGCCTGAGAGCCGTCGGTGCCGCCCTGGCCGGGCCCCGCGCCCATCACGGTCGTGTCGACGGGCAGGAAGAGGTCGCCCTTGACCCCGGTCGGCAGCAGGTTGCGGAACACCACGCGTACCGGACGGTCCTTCTGGGCGACGATCAGCGGGCCGAGGTAGTGCGGCGCGGTGACGCCGAACATGCCCGCGATGTTCTCATCGGCACCGGTCAACTGGGCGTTGCTGAGCTGGACCTGACTTCCTGGAACCACGCTGGTCGACAGTTGGACGTAGCCCCGCAGCAGAGTGGCGGGCAGGTCGCTATGCAACTTCTCGCGGTACTGCACCAGGCCGATCTCGTAGTAGTCCGCACCCGGGTACGTGGTGGTGTCGGGTACGGCGACCGGGATGAACTGGCCGAGGTTGTTCTGGGCGCCGGCATTCAGGCCCGGGAGGCCATCGACGAACTTGCGGATTCCGGGGGTGATGTAGCCGGAACCGCCACTGGTCACGGTGACGCTGGCCACTGCGCTGGAGACGGTGGCGACAACAGTCGCCTCAGTGGTCGCGGCAGGCGACGACGTGATCGTCACGGTCGGTGCCGACGTGTAGCCGATCCCGTATCGGGTGATCGTCAGGTCGAGGATGACGCCATTGGTATCGATGGTGGCCGTGGCGGCCGCGTGGTTGGGCGAGCCGTTGGGCAGGCCGCCGCCGGTGAACACCACAACGGGATTGCTGTAGCCAGCGCCGTGGTTGGTGATCGTCAGGTTGTCGAGGGTGCCGTTGATGACCGCGGTCGCTTCCGCACCCGAGCCGCTGATGCCACTGAACGTTACGGCCGGAGCGCTCGAGTATCCAGCGCCGGGATCCGTCACGGTCACTCCGGTAACCACGCCAGCGTCATTGACAACCGCAGTGCCCATGGCCGTCCGGCTGCCGAGGCCCGCCGGATCGGGTGGGCCAAAGGTGACGATCGCCGTAGGCAGGTGCTGGGGGCTGTTGGCGTAGTTGCCATAGGGGCCGAAGTAGTGAGGGACGACGCCGCCCACAGCGGACTCTGTCGTGACTTCGCCTGGCGCGGCCTGCCCCTGAAGCCTCGCCTGAATACGATCGAACTCCGAGATCGCGGCCTCAGAGATCGCGGGCGCCTCGACGCCGGATCGCTCGGCGGCCGCCTGCCGCTCCGTCTCGGTCACGCGGTTCTCGCGGTCCTGCTTCGCCTTGTCCATTAGTTGCGCCAGATGGGGCAGCGGCGCGCCTTGAAGGCTGGCTGGCGACGGGTCGTCCACCATCACGATAGTGCCGTGGGCGGCGCCGATTCCGGTCGTCGAAACCGTATCGACGTTGTCGACGGTTCCCTCGGCGGCCGATGCCGCCGGCAGGAAACTGGCGCCGACCAGCGCGAGTGTGGCAACCCCAGCGATCATGGCCTTGCGCATACCGAACCCCCAAGGTTCACGACGGGCCATCCTCGTGAGATGGCCTGCACGTCAGGACCGTGCTCCTACGTGCCCGCGAGCAGAGAACCGACCATGGATAGGGCCGGAGACACTCGACTGGCGATCACAGTCTCTGGCCACCCGATCTGTCCCGTTAGAGCCCTTCGACTGCATTTGTGAAGGACGTAGGTCCCCCCGGACCCGCAGGCCCGGCGCCGGCCGCGATCGGCTCGGACACCCGGGGACGGACACCCGGGGGCGTATCATCCGTGAGCATGCGGCACAGGCACCCGGGAGCCATCAGTGCGGCCGTGGGGCGGTGGCTCGCCCTGGTGCTCATGGCCGTGTCGGCAACGGTCCTGCTGGTCGTCGCGGCCACGGTGCCCGCCGCCGCCTGGGACGCGGACGACACCGTGTCCCTCCAGTTCGATCCCGCCGAGCCGACGGTCGATCCCGGCACGCAGCTCACCTTGAACCTGACCTACCTCACCGAGAACGGCACCGCAACCACGCTCGCGGCCGACGAGAGCGTCGCCTTCAAGGCCAGCGACCCCTTGGTGTCCTTCAGCACCGGCGGCAACGTGACCTACGCCCCCGTTCTCACCGCCGCGGACCGACCGCGGGTCGTGGTGAACGTTCCGACGACGCTGTCGTCCTTCCTCGTGATCGGCACCGTGAGGAAGGGCACCGCCGACATCACGGCCGCGCAGATCACGGTCAGCGTCGTGGGCGTCGACGGCCCGGCCAGCGGCGCCGGGATGGACGGCGGCATGACCGGCATCGGTCCGGGGCTCGGTGCCCGCAACCCCGGTGCGTCCGGCACCGCCGACGTCTCCTCGGTGCAGAACGCGTTCGCCGCCGCCGTCGCCGTCCTCATCATCGCCTGCCCGTGCGCCCTCGGCCTGGCCACGCCGACGGCGCTGCTGGTCGGCACGGGCCGCGGCGCGCAAATGGGCGTGCTCATCCGCGGGCCCGAGGTGCTCGAGCGCACCCGCCGCATCGACGTGGTCGTCGTCGACAAGACGGGCACGGTCACCACCGGGCGCATGGAGCTGGCCGCCGTCGTGGCCGGACCCGGCGGGTCGGAGGCCGACGTGCTCGCGCGCGCCGGAGCCGTCGAGCACGCCAGCGAGCACCCGGTGGCCCGCGCCATCGCGTCCGCCGCTGCCCAGAACGGGCCGCACTCCCCCGTCAGCGGGTTCCGCAACGAGCGCGGGCTGGGGGTGCGCGGTCGCATCGACGACGTCGAGGTGCTGGTCGGCCGCATGGCGTGGATCGACTCGAGCCTGGGCCTCGCGCTCCCGCCGGCGACCTGGCTGGGCGAGTTCGTCGACCACTGGGAGGCCCGCGGTGCCACGGTGGTCGCCGTGGGCTGGGCCGGCGAGGTGCGCGGCGCGGTCGCCGTGGCCGACGCGATCCGCCCGACCAGTCGCGAGGCCATCGCGCAGTTCCGCAAGATCGGCATCGAACCGGTGCTCCTCAGCGGCGACAACGAGCGCGCGGCTCGGGCCGTCGCCGAGGAGGTCGGCATCACCGACGTCACCGCCGAGGTGCTGCCCGCCGACAAGGTCGACGTGATCAAGGCGCTGCAGGCGCAGGGCAAGGTCGTGGCGATGGTCGGCGACGGAGTCAACGACGCGGCCGCCCTGGTGCAGGCCGATCTCGGCATCGCGATGGGCAGCGGCTCCGACGTCACGGTCGAGGCGAGTGACCTGACTCTCGTGCGCGCCGACCTCCTTGCAGCCGTCGACGCGATCCGGCTGTCGCGCCGCACCTACGGCACGATCCGCGGCAACCTGTTCTGGGCGTTCGTCTACAACGTGTGCATGATCCCGCTGGCGGCACTGGGCATGCTCAACCCGCTCATGGCGGGCGCCGCCATGGCGCTGTCCAGCGTGTTCGTCGTGGCCAACTCGCTGCGCCTGCGGGGGTTCCGCTCGGTGACGAGCGACGTCGGACGCCGCGCACCCAGACGCCCGGCCCCTGCCCTCGCGCCCGCGGGCACCTGATCCCCACCGTGCGACACATGGGCAGCCATCGGACGGGTTCCGCGACGGTGGCTGGGCTGGTTCTGGCGCTGGTCGCGCTGGTGCTGGCCGGCTGCAGCAGCGCTCCCGAGGCGGCGGCTTCCGCGGCGTCGAGCCCGCAGGCGGCGTCCGCAGGGTCAAGCCCGACCCCGGCGCCCACCGAACCGGCGGCCGCCAGCGACGACCCGGCCAAGGACTGGTGCGACGCGTACAGCCAGATCAGCGGCGACCTCGCCAGCGCCGGCACCTCGCCCGACAGCGCGGCCGACACCCTCACCACCCTCGACAGCTTCGACCTGCTGTGGACCCTCGCGGGCAAGGCCGAGTTCCGCACCCCGGACGAGGTGGCCGCGAACTCCCGGGCCGTGGCCGCCTACGCGGCGATCATCCGGCTCGTGGCCGACGGTGCGGCGCAGGACTCCCCCGAGGTCAAGGCCGCGTCGGCCGACCTGACCGCCGTCACGGATGCGGACCGCGAGCTGCTGAAGTCCTCCGCGGGCAAGGTGGTCGCCCTGTGCGGGGCGCCGTCGGGAGCGCCCACGGCACCGCCCACGCCGAGCGGTTGACGAAGCGAAGGCACGTCCGCGTGGCGGGGTGCCGGCGAGCAGAGGGTGGCTAGGCGGACTTCTCGCCGCGCTCGCGACGCTCGCGACGGGGCGCCTCGCGGGGCACCAGGGTGGGCAGCACGTTGTCGCGGACGACGTCGCCGGTGATGACGACCTTCGCGATGTCGGTGCGGCTGGGCACGTCGTACATGACGTTCAGCAGCACCTCCTCGAGGATGGCGCGCAGGCCGCGCGCGCCGGTGCCGCGCAGCAGCGCCTGGTCGGCGATCTCGCCGAGCGCCTCGGGCTCGAACTCCAGCTCCACGCTGTCGAGCTCGAACAGCCGCTCGTACTGCTTGACGAGGGCGTTGCGCGGCTCGGTCAGCACGGCGACGAGGGCGTCGCGGTCGAGCTTCTGCACGGTGGTGAACACGGGCAGGCGTCCGATGAACTCGGGGATCATGCCGAACTTCAGCAGGTCCTCGGGCATGACGTGCTTGAAGATGTCGTCGGGGTTGGTGTCGTCGTCGACGCGCTCGCCGTCGACGAGGTCGAAGGTGAAGCCGAGCCGCTTCTGCCCGAGGCGCTGCTCGACGATGTGCTCGAGGCCGGAGAATGCGCCGCCGACGATGAACAGCACGTTGGTGGTGTCGATCTGGATGAACTCCTGGTGCGGGTGCTTGCGCCCGCCTTGCGGCGGCACGGAGGCGGTGGTGCCCTCGAGGATCTTCAGCAGCGCCTGCTGCACGCCCTCGCCCGACACGTCGCGGGTGATCGACGGGTTCTCGCTCTTGCGCGCGACCTTGTCGATCTCGTCGATGTAGATGATCCCGGTCTCGGCGCGCTTGACGTCGTAGTCGGCGGCCTGGATGAGCTTGAGCAGGATGTTCTCGACGTCCTCGCCGACGTAGCCGGCCTCCGTCAGCGCGGTGGCGTCGGCGATGGCGAACGGCACGTTGAGCATGCGGGCCAGGGTCTGCGCGAGGTAGGTCTTGCCGCAGCCGGTGGGGCCGAGGAGCAGGATGTTCGACTTCGCGAGCTCGACGCGGTCGTCCTTGGTGCGCTCGGGCGCGGAGGCCTCGGCCTGCACGCGCTTGTAGTGGTTGTAGACGGCAACGGACAGCGACTTCTTCGCGGCGTCCTGGCCGATGACGTACTGGTCGAGGAACTCGAAGATCTCCCGCGGCTTGGGCAGGTCGCCCCACGACGACTCGGAGGCCTCGCTGAGCTCCTCCTCGATGATCTCGTTGCACAGGTCGATGCACTCGTCGCAGATGTAGACCCCGGGGCCCGCGATGAGCTTCTTGACCTGCTTCTGGCTCTTCCCGCAGAAGGAGCACTTGAGCAGGTCGCCGCTCTCGCCGATGCGTGCCACGATGCGTGCCCCTTTCGCGCCCGTGAGCGCAACCCCATGCCGTCGCGCCCCCTGAGGGCGTGACTAAGGCCGACCGTACCTTGCGTCGGGGGTAATTGCAGCCCCACGGCACGCCGGAAGCCGCCAATGGCCGGTCAATGACGGGGCTCTGCCCGCACACCCCACCCCTGAACGCTCCTCCACGCTCGAGCCACGAGCCGGCCTCGCCTCGGCGAGACGTGAGGCCCTTCGCGACGGCCGCTCCCTGCTCGACCGCAGGGCATCGGCGGCCGCCGCGTGTCCGCGGCGACTACGTGCGCGGCAGCAGGGTGCCGGTCGACTCGGCGATGGTGAGCGCGCCGCCCAGCTGCGGCGACCGCGCGCGGATCCCGGCGATGACGGATGCCAGCACCTCGTCCTGCGTCGGTGCTGGCGATGCGGAGGGCGTCGACGCGACGGCCGCCGCCGCGTCCTGGCACTCCTGGGCTCGCGGCATCGCGTCGGTGAGGCTCGAGACCTCGCCGGCCTTGACGATGAGCAGGGCCTTGAGCACGCACGAGCCGACCAGTTCGCCGACGGCGGCCTGATCCCCGCCGGGACCGAGGGCCTGGCCGAAGAGGTCGGCGGCTGCACCGACGGCCAGCGCACGCTTGGAGTGGTCGACGTCGGGGGTCACGGACAGGGCCGGCCCGGGTGCCGTCGGGTCGCCGATCTTCACCACCGAGCCGGCCGGCAGCAGGAAGGTGCCCGGCCCGGAGCCGGCCACGGCGTTGGCCGTCTCCAGCGCGGTGGCGTGCAGCATGTCGTCGGGGGCGTCGACCAGCCGGTAGCTCGACGTCTCGCGGTCGGCACCGAAGGACACGAGCAGGGAGGTGTCGCTGAGGTTCTCGATCCACGTGCCGGTGGCCCCGATCCTCGGCGAGCAGACCCGCACCATGTTGGCCACCGCGGCCTCCTGCGGCACCTCGACGTAGGGCGACGGGCAGCCCAGCGCCCAGGGCCATGCGGGACCGACCCGACCGAACGAGCCGGCGGCCGGAGTGGCACCGCAGCCCGCGAGCGCCAGGGCGGCGAAGGGCAGGAGCGCGCACCAGGGCCGAAAGGAGAGGTGCACGCCAGCAATGGTGGCACCCCTCCACGACGAGTGGCCGGGGGTGGTGGTCCTCCGGGATGGAGGGACACCACCGCTGGCCACTCGGCGGAGCAGCCGTTGGTGCGCGGCTAGATCGTCACCGTGCAGGTCTCGGCCGGACCGGTCGTCGACTTGGCGGTGAACACCAGCGTGCCCGTCTTGCCGGCCAGGCTCGAGCGCCACTTCGCCTCGGCGGTGTGCGGGGTGTTGTCGCTCGACGAGTCATCGTTGGCCCTCGTGGCCTTCGTCGACGACGTGACCGTCGTGCCGCCCTGCGTCAGGGTGTAGGCCCAGGACTGGCCGATGGTGTTGTTCTTGACCCAGAAGTCGACGCGCAGGCCGCCGTCGCGGTCCTTCACCTTGGCCGCGTACATGGACGAACCGGAGCAGGCGCCGCGCGCCCGCTGGTCGCCGTCCTTCGCGGCAGCGGAGGGGGCCAGAGCGATGCCGCCGGCGAGGGCGAGGGCCGAGGCGACAGTGACTGCAGTGAGACGACGCATGATGACTCCTTGAGTGAGGGGAGGTCCGATGACCAGGTGGTTGAACATGTGAGTAGTTCACCGTCACCCCGGCAAAGCGCACTACCCGGATCGGTTACGCGCAGGTAAGCCTTACCTCCCCAAAACTGGGGGGGCACTCCCGCGTCGAGCGGTGAGACGTGGAGGGGGGCCTGGGCGCGCCGTGGCTTCGGCGAGCTCTGCCCCTGCGCGTACTGTGCTGCCGTGGCGAACACCCGAGCGACCCTGACCGTGGCCTTGAGCCTGACCTTCGGCCTGGCTTTGGCTGGCTGCTCCAGTTCGACCGGGACCGAGGCGACGACGGCCGCGGCATCGGCGGCTCCCTCGTCGGCGGCCGCGGCATCGGGGACCCCTGCTTCGGACGCGCCGTCGTCGGCAGCGGCCTCGTCGAACGCGCCCGCCTCCGGGACCCAGTGGTGCGTGCAGTACGCCGCCATCGCCTCGCAGCTCAGCGCCATGACCGGCACGCAGGAGAACGCGGTCTCCGCCCTGCCCGCCGTGGACGACTTCGACCAGCTGTGGGCGGACGCCGCCGACACCGGCTTCCTCACGGCGGACGAGGCGGACGCCAACCGACGCGTCGTGGCGAACTTCAAGGTCATCCTCACGCTGATCGCTGCCGGTGCGGCTGCCGACTCCACGGAGGTGCAGCAGGCCCAGGTGGACATGGAGGCAGCGACCAAGAAGGACGACGCACTGCTGCGGGCCACCGACACCAAGGTGACCGCCCTGTGCAACCCGCTCGGCGCGTCGAGCAGCGCCAGCCCAAGCCCCGCGTCATCCTGAGCCCTGCGCCCCCACGTACTGTGCTGCCGTGAACACGAAGCGAGCACTCCCGGCCCTGGCGCTGGCCCTCACCCTCGGCCTGAGCGTGGCCGCCTGCTCCGGCACGACGCAGGCCGACCCGACGCCGTCGTCGCTGGGCTCCACCACAGATGCCGTCACCCAGTGGTGCCTCGACTACGGCACCATCACCAACGCACTCTCGAACTCCGGCAGCGAGCAGTCCGACGCGCAGGCTTCGCTGGCCACCCTCGACGACTTCGACCAGCTCTGGGTCACCGCCGAGCAGAGCGGCTACGTCAACGCCGACGAGAAGGCCGCCAACCAGCGGGCCATCGTGGCCTACCGGGCCGTCATCCAGCTCATCGCCGACGGCGCCGCGCAGGACTCCCCGGAGGTCATTGCGGCGGGCACGAACATGACGGCGACCACGGACAAGGACGCGGCCCTGCTGGATTCGGCCTCGACGAAGGTCATCGACCTGTGCAGCACGTCGGGCGCGGCCGCCAGCCCGTCGTCCAACTGACCACCCTGCGCCACGTACTGTGCTGCTCGTGATCACCCAGCGCGCACTCCTCACCCTCGCGATCGGCTCGGCGATGGCCGCGACCCTCGCCGGCTGCAGCAGCTCCAGCGGATCCGACGCGGTGAGCTCCGCGGCCGCACCCGTCGCGTCGGCCACGGCCGCGGCGAGCCCGGCGGCCTCGGCCCCCAGCGCCCCCTCGGCGTCCAGCGCCGCCTCGGGCAGCGCCGCGCCGCGCGATGCCGCCACGCAGGCCTGGTGCGACGACTACTCCAGCGTCGCCGGCACCCTCGCCAGCTCGACCACGTCGGCCGCGGACGCGAAGCTCGCCGTGGGAGCGATCAACGCCTTCGAGCAGCTGTGGGTCGACGGCGCCGACCGCGGCTACGTCACCCCGGAGGAGATGGCCGCCAACCAGCGCGCCATCGCCGCCTTCAAGGCCGTCATCACCCTGTATGCCAACGGCGCCGCTGCAGACTCCCCCGAGCTCACCGCGGCGCAGGCCGAGCTCAGCACCGTCACCGGCAAGGACCGGGAGCTCCTGCTGTCGACCGACAAGAAGGTGCTCGCGCTGTGCACGGTGCCCAGCGCCAGCGCAATCCCGTCCGCGAGCGCAAGCGCCAGCCCGGCGTCGTCCTGACGTCGGCCGCCCAACCTCAGGGATCCTCGTGATAAAGCCGCTGACCGTCGCCGCTGTCGGCGTGACCATCGCCATGTTCGTGTCCGGGTGCTCGGGTTCGACCGCGTCCACGAGCAGCACGACCCCGGCGAGCTCGGCCGCGGCAAGCGTCGCGGCGTCGGCAGCTGCCCCGTTGTCGTCCGCCTCGGCGAGCGCGGCCGCGGCGCAGTGGTGCGCCGGCTACACCGAGATCACGACCACGCTGTCGCAGGGCGGCGTTACCGCGGCCGACGCGGCCACGTCGCTGGCGGCCCTCGACCGGTTCGACCGGCTGTGGGCGGACGGCGGCGACCTCGGGTACTTCTCGCAGGAGGAGACGGACGCCAACCGTCGCACGGTGGCCGCCTACAGCGTGCTCGTCAGCCTCGTGGCCGACGGCGCCGGACCGGAGTCCGCCGAGGTGAAGTTGGCGCAGGCGAACCTCGCGGCGTCGACGAGCAAGGACGACATCCTGCTCACCGCGGCCACGAACAAGGTCGTGACGCTCTGCGGCGCCGAGGCTGCGGGTCGCGGCGGCCCGAGCCCGAGTACCGCGGCCAGTCCATCCGCCTCCTGACCCGTCGCACCCATCCGGCCGGACCTGGGGGTCGGCGGCGCCAGGCTGCGGCTGCGGCTGCGGCTGCGGTCAGCGACCCACCCAGAGCCAGCCGATCAGCGTGAGGGCCGAGATGAGGATCACCGTCGGCACGAACACCGCCGACACCTGGTCGGCCAGCCGCTGCACGGGTGCCTTGCCCGACTGCGCGTCGGTGACGAGCTTGGCGATCTGGGCGAGACGGGTGTCGGCACCGATGCGCGTCGCCTCGACGAGGAGGCGCCCGTCGGTGTTGATCGTCGCCCCGGTGACGTCGCTGCCGGGCTCGACCTCCACGGGCACCGACTCCCCGGTGAGCATCGACTCGTCAACCGCGCTCCTGCCGTCGACGACGAACCCGTCGGTGGCGATGCGCTCGCCCGGCCGGACGACGAAGCGGTCGCCGACGCCCAGCATGCCGATCGGCACGCGAGTCTCGACACCGTCGCGCAGGACCGAGACGTCCTTGGCGCCCAGGTGCAGGAGCGCTCGAAGCGCCGCGCCCGACTGCCTCTTGGCCCGCGCCTCGAACCACCGTCCGGCGAGGATGAACACGGGCACCGCCGCGGCCACCTCGAGGTAGATGCTGGGCATGCCCGTGGGCGAGCCGCCGACCTCGAGCTTCGGGATCAGGCTCTCCGACATGCTGTACCAGGGCACGCCGGCGCCGCCCAGGAACAGCGCCCACACGCTCCACAGGTACGCCGCCAGGCAGCCCATGCTGATGAGCGTGTCCATCGTGGTGGTGCCGTGGCGCAGCGAGCGCCAGGCCGCGCGGTGGAACGGCCAGGCGCCCCAGAACACGACGGGCGTCGCCAGCGCGAAGCACAGCCACTGCCAGTACGTGAACTGCAGGGGCGGGATCATCGAGATGAGCACCACCGGCGTGGCGAGGGCGAGGGAGAACCAGAACCGCCGCCGCAGGTCGGCGACCTCGGCGTCGCCGGCGATCTCCGCCTTGCTGCGGTCGTCCTCGGACGCGCTCACCGGAGCGTCGGGCGCCTTCGGGGGCTCCGGCGGGAGCGCCTCGTAGCCGATGTCGTGCACGGTGCGCAGCACGTCCTCCACCGTGACGTTCGGGGCGAACTGCACCCGGGCCGTCTCCGTGGCGTAGTTGACCGACGCGCTGACGCCGTCCATCTTGTTGAGCTTGCGCTCGATGCGGTTCGCGCAGGAGGCGCACGTCATGCCGATGACAGCGAGATCGACGCTGCTCACGGTCTTGTCGCTGTCGACGCTCACGGCGTCACCTCCTGCCCGAAGGCTACGTGCTCACGCCTTGCGGGAGGAGATCACCGCGTCGATGATCCCGTACTCCTTGGCGTCGGCGGCGGTGAGGATCTTGTCGCGCTCGATGTCCTTGGCCACCTGCTCGGGATCCCGGCCGGTGTGCTTGGCGAGGATGCCCTCCATCTCCACGCGCATGCGAAGGATCTCGTTCGCCTGGATCTCGATGTCGGATCCCTGGCCGCCGCCCTCGGTGTAGGGCTGGTGGATGAGGATGCGTGCGTGCGGCAGGGCGAAGCGCTTGCCCGGCGTACCGGCCGCCAGCAGCACCGCCGCCGCGCTGGCCGCCTGGCCAAGGCAGACCGTCTGGACCTGCGGCTTGACGAACTGGATCGTGTCGTAGATCGCCGTCATCGCCGTGTACGAGCCACCCGGGGAGTTGATGTAGATCTGGATGTCGCGATCGGGGTCCATGGACTCCAGGCACAGCAGCTGGGCCATGACGTCGTCGGCGCTGGCATCGTCGATCTGCACGCCGAGGAAGATGATGCGCTCCTCGAACAGCTTGGTGTACGGGTTGTGGACGCGCTCGCCGGTGGCGCTGCGCTCCCGGAACTCCGGGAGGATGTAGCGGCCGGTGGGGTTGATCGTCACTTGGCGTCTCCCTTGCGCGCATTGGACTCCGGCGCATTGGCCGCGGAGGTGTAGACATGGTCGATGAGGCCGTACGCCTGCGCCTCTTCCGCCGTGAACCAGCGGTCGCGGTCGGAGTCGGCCTCGATGGTCTCCATCGACTGGCCGCTGTGCTCGGCGATGAGCACCGCCATGCGCTTCTTGATGTACAGCATCTGCTCGGCCTGGATCTTGATGTCCGAGGCCGTTCCGCCGAGGCCGCCCGAGGGCTGGTGCATCATGATGCGCGTGTTCGGGGTGGCGTAGCGCTGGCCCGGAGCGCCGGCGACGAGCAGGAACTGGCCCATGCTCGCGGCGAGTCCCATGGCCACCGTGGTGATCTTGTTCGGGATGAGCTGCATCGTGTCGTAGATGACCATGCCCGCGGTGATCGAGCCGCCCGGGGAGTTGATGTACAGGCTGATGTCGCGGTCGGGATCCTCGGCCGCCAGCACCTGGAGCTGCTTGGCGATGCGGTTGGAGTTCTCGTCACGCACCTCGCCCTCGAGCCAGATGATGCGCTCGCGGAGCAGCCGTTCGTCGAGCATGTCGCCGAAGCCGGTCATACCGCTGCCGCTACCTCGGAACTCGGGCACGAAGATGTCGCTCACCACGCCTCCTGTTGCCGCCGCTGATCGACGGTGTCCTTGTACCTGACCCTAACGTGAAGGGGGGCGGGTACCTTCCGCACCCGTGGCCGCGTTCGCCATGAGCCGAACCCACCACGCTGGGTCAGGCCCGGCTTTGGGCGCACGTCATCCACCGCACCCCACGGTCAGCGAGGGCGGGCGTCGTCGGGCGGCAGGAGGGTGGCTGTGCCTCTACGTGACGGAGCTGACGAACATCCAGTAGACGAGGAATGCCGGCCAGACCAGCGACTCGAAGAACCCCAGGACGTAGCCCCAGAAGTTGCTCGCCTGCTGGAAGTTGTAGACCAGTGCGCCGATCAGGCCCAGCCCGTAGACGGCTCCGCCGCCTGCTGCACCCGTGTTGCTGCCGTTGCCGGCCATGACGCCTCCCAAGACGGGACGACGGGGGTGTCGCCCCGGCATCCAGTATGGAACCGTCGAGCCGGCTCAGGCCACCGCTGGCGGCGTGGCGTCAGTGGTTGTGGCCCTCGTGATCGTCGTGGTCGTGGCCCTCGTGATCGTGGTCGTGGTCGTGGCCGGCCGGGGCGGGGATCTCCGTGATGTCGTCCAGGGCGTTGATGCGCTCCTGGGCCGCCATCATCTCCGCGTCGAGCGCCTTCAGATCGACCTCGTTGCCGTCGACGTCGACGATCTTCGCCGACTCGAGGACGACGGCCAGCGCCTTCGCGCGGCGGATGTCCTGGATCGCCATCGGCACCTGGCCGGCCTCGACCAGCGCCTGCGCGAACGCGTCGGGGCTCATGCCGTAGCGGGGCGCCTGCTGGATCAGCCAGGCGGACAGCTCGGTCTCCCCGACGCTGACCTCCTCGGTCTCGGCGATCTTGTCGAGCACGAACTGGCTCTTGAGCGACTCCCGAGCCTGCTGCTCGACCTCGGCGCGGTGCTCCTCGCCGCTGTCATGGCCGTCCTGGAAGTGCTCGTCGACCTCAGCGGCGATGACGCCCTCGGGCAGCGGGATGTCGATGCTCGTCATGAGCACCTCGAGCACCTTGTTGCGGGCCTCGCCGCCCTGCTCGAGCCGCTTCAGGCGCTCGAGGCGCGTGCGCGTGTCGTCGCGCAGCTCGTCGACGGTGTCGAACTCCGACGCCATCTGGGCGAACGAGTCGTCGAGCTCGGGCAGCTCGCGCTCACGCACGGCCTTGACGGTGGCCGTGACCACGAGCGTGACGCCGGCCCAGTCGCCGTTCTCGGGGACGAAGTCGAAGGTGCGCACCTCGTCCTTGGCGGCGCCGACGACGGCCTCGTCGAAGCCAGGCAGCATGCCATCGGTGCCGAGCTCGTAGGACAGCGCCGAGCCGGACAGGTCGTCGACGGCGTCGCCGGTGTCGGTCGCCCCGGCGATGTCGACCAGCAGGACGTCGCCGTTGGCGG
Organism: Actinomycetota bacterium; assembly: GCA_016717115.1. Taxonomy (GTDB): domain Bacteria; phylum Actinomycetota; class Actinomycetes; order S36-B12; family S36-B12; genus UBA10649. Next base: position 125,081 of record JADKGE010000007.1, on the reverse strand, counting down.
CCGCGCGGTCGACCTCCTTGAGGCTGGCGAAGCGACCGCGAAGGGAGTCGAGCTGGGCGTCGACGTCCTCGTCGCTCGGCGTGGCCGAGGCGACCTCGACCGTGAGCGAGGAGTAGTCGGGGAGGTCGAACTCGGGGCGGACGTCGACCTCGGCGGTGAAGGACAGCGGCTTGCCGTCCTCCAGCTCCTCGACGTCGATGTCGGGCCGGCCCACGGGCACGATGCTGTTCTCGCGCAGGGCCTCGTCATAGGCCTTGGGGAGCGCGTCGTTGACGGCCTCCTCGAGGACCGCACCGCGGCCGAAGCGCTGCTCAATGATGCGGGCGGGGACCTTGCCCTTGCGGAACCCGGGCACGTTGACGCTCTGGGCGATCCGGCCGTAGGCCGCGTCCATGCTGGGCTTCAGCTCCTCGAAGGGAACCTCTACGGTCAGCTTGACCCGGGTCGGGGACAGGGTCTCGACGTCGCTCTTCACGGCAGATCAATCTCCAGGTTGAGGGTTACACAGGACTGGATGGTCCTGATGTGTCGGGGCGGGGAGACTCGAACTCCCGATCTCCTGCTCCCAAAGCAGGCGCGCTAGCCACTACGCTACGCCCCGCGTATCGCCCGCCGAGTCTAGAGGCTCCGCCACCCTCCGCCGACACGGCACCACCCGCCGTCCCTCCATGGCTGCTGCGCCTGCCCGCTCAGCGCCGTCCTTGTGCCGCGAACGCCCCCCTGGCACAATTCCGACATTCCGTACACGCGAGATCGCTAATGGGGGCGGCCATGCAGGTTCGCGGGTCGAGGCGAGGCGCACGGGCCGCCGTGGCCGTAGCGATTGCCGGGACACTCCTCGCCGGGTGCGGCGGTGCCTCCAGCGCCGGCCGCAGCACCTCCGCGCTGGTGGACGACATCGTTCGGGGGCTCGGCGCGGAGCGCAGCAACGTCGAGGCGCGGCTCGGCGACGTGCTCGAAGCGAACGCCGACGTCGTCACCTCGGACGCGGCGAGCAGCCGGTTCACGGAGGCCCTCGCCGAGCTCAAGGAGGCCGCTCCGACGGCCGTCGACGTCGCGTGCAAGGCATATCTGAATCGCACGGCCCTGCTGTCGACGGCCGAGGGCGCCGACGTGCTCGAGACGTTGAGGGCGTTGGCGGCCAGCGAAGCCGGCGGCAGCCCGCTCACGTCACCCGACATCGCCTGCATGCTCGTCGACTACTTGCCGTAGGACGCCGGGGGATCCGATCGCGGCTTACCCGACGCTCACCTTCTGGGCGTTCCTTGCCGCGCCCCCCGGTGGGATGATGGCGGTGGCGGGGAGGTGGTGCGCGTGTTCGTCGACCGAGCCGAAGCAGGCCTGCGTCTGGCCGATCTCCTGGCGGCCTATCCCCATCCACGTCCCCTCGTTCTCGCCCTGCCCCGCGGCGGCGTGCCCGTCGGCGCGGAGATCGCGTCGCGGCTGGACGCCGACCTCGACGTGCTCGTCGTGCGCAAGCTGGGCGTGCCCGGGAACCCGGAGTTCGCCATGGGCGCCCTCGGCGAGGACGGCGCCCTCGTCATCGACCACCACCTGCGACGCCAGCTCCACATCTCCAGCGAGCAGGTCGACCAGATCGCAGCCGAGCAGGGGCGCGAGATCGAGCGGCGGGTGCTGGTCTACCGAGGCGGTCGCGACAAGCTCGGCGTCGCCGGCCGCAACGTCATCATCGTCGACGACGGGATGGCCACCGGCGCCACCGCCGCCGCCGCCGTTTCCGTGGTCGACCATCAGGGCGCCAGTCACGTCACGGTGGCTGCCCCCGTGGCCAGCGCGGAGGCCGTGGAGTGGCTGCGCACCCTCGCCGACGACGTCATCTGCCTCGACGTGCCGTCGCCCTTCATGTCGGTCGGCCGGCACTACGGCAACTTCGAGCAGGTGAGCGACCACGAGGTGATTCGGCTGCTCTCGGCGCATCCGCGTCGCGACGCCCCGCTCGCGGCCAGTGGGGACGTTGTCGACGGCGACGTCATCGTCGAGGCGGGGCCGCACCTGCTCGCCGGGCACCTCCACGTCCCGGCCCAGGCCAAGGGCATCGTGCTGTTCGCGCACGGGAGCGGCAGCGGCCGCCTGAGCCCGCGCAACATCGCGGTGGCGAAGGCCCTCAACGGAGCGGGCCTGGGCACGCTGCTGCTCGACCTGCTCACCGACCACGAGGCGGACAACCGGCGCAACGTGTTCGACATCGAGCTGCTCGCCGACCGGCTCGTGCTGGCCACCCGCTGGATCCAGGCGCACCCGGCGCGCCAGGGCGCTCGCATCGGCTACTACGGCGCGTCCACCGGCGCCGCCGCGGCGCTCGTCGCCGAGGCGAAGATCCCGGGCGAGATCTCGGCGGTGGTCTCGCGAGGAGGCCGTCCCGACCTCGCCGGCGACTGGCTGGCCAACGTCACCGCGCCCACGCTGCTCATCGTCGGCGGGAACGACTACCAGGTCATCGACCTCAACCGGGAGGCCCAGCGGCAGCTGCGCTGCACGAACCTGCTGGAGATCGTTCCCGGTGCCACGCACCTGTTCGAGGAGGCGGGGACGCTGGCGCAGGTGAGCCGGCTCGCCCAGACGTGGTTCGTCCAGTACATGTGCTGAATCACATGAGTAACACTGATCACATTGGTCCCGCGTGTCACACGCCGTCTCACGCGCCGCGGCCGTACTTTTGGCCCATGATGCTGCGTCGTCTCACGGTCGCGGCGCTGGGCGCCGGTGTCGCCCTGACGCTGCTGCCCGCGCCCCTGGCCCTCGCCGACGACCCGTCGGCGCCCCCGTCGAGCTTCGACCCGACGGCCCCCTCGTCTCCGTGGCCCAGCCTCGGACCCACCCCCTCGTTCGCGCCCGCCCCGCTGGCCGTCAACCCGGCGCCGATGCCGACCGTCTCCCCCGTTGCGCTCGACACCCTGGCCACGCCCTCCGTGCGGCCCCCGCGGGCCAAGCTGCCCCTGCGCAAGAAGCACTACGGCTCGATGGTGGCGCGCGCCCAGGAGCGTCTGACCTGGCTCGGCTACCCCATCAACGAGATGAACATCGAACGCGAGGCGTACGGCGGCTCGACCGAGAACGCCGTAAAGGCCTTCCAGTCCAAGTTCTGGCTCAAGGCCACGGGCGTGATCGACAAGGCGACGTGGAAGGCGCTGTCGAAGACGTCATCGCCGGTGGGCGTGCTGCCGCTGCGATGCACCGAGGTGAAGGCCAGCATCTGCATCGACAAGTCGCAGAAGATCCTGCGCTACGTGGTCAAGGGCAAGGTCAAGATGTCCACCGACGCTCGCTTCGGCGCGCCCGGGATGGAGACCGGCGAGGGCACCTTCGCGGTGACGCAGAAGAGCTACAACCACGTCTCCAGCCTGTACCACTCGTGGATGCCACGGGCCATGTTCTTCAACGGCGACGAGGCCGTCCACTACTCCCCCGACTTCGCCAGCGTCGGCTACATCCGCGGGTCGCACGGCTGCGTGGGCATGCGCGACATGGAGAAGGCGACCTGGCTGTTCAACAAGGTGCCCGTAGGCACGCGGGTGTACGTGTACTGGTCGCCGTGACGGGCCAGCCCTAGTTGCTGACGACGGCTTCCTGCGCGGCCGGCTTCGTCGCCGGCGCGGCGCCACGGCGGCGGATCATGACGATGAAGACGATCAGCGTGGGCACCACGTAGGCGAACCACGCCACGACCTCGAGCCACGTCATCGTCGGCACCAGGTTGAAGAACCCGCGCACCAAGGTCGCGGGGATGCCGTCGGCCGGGAATGTCCCGCTCACGTCGAAGGCGATGTTGTCCTCGCCCGGCAGCCAGCCGATCTCCTGGAACTCGTGCACCGCGTAGCGCAGGACGCCACCGGCCACGATGATCAGGGCCGCACCGGTCCACGTGAACAGTCGGCCCAGGTTGAGCCGCACGGCACCCTTGTAGACGATGACACCCAGGGCCACAGCGGTGAGCAGCCCCAGGACCGCGCCGAACAGGGGGCCGGCGGTGCTCCCTGCCGCGTTGATGCCCGCCCACAGGAACAGGGCCGTCTCGGCGCCCTCGCGCAGCACGGCGACGAACGCCACGATGGCGACCGCGACGGTGCTGGTCGCCAGCGCCCGGTCGACCTCACCGTGCAGGTGGGCGCTGATGCCCTTGGCCCGCGAGGCCATCCAGAAGACCATCCAGGTGATCAGTCCCACGGCGATGAGCGACATGACGCCGGCGAAGGCGGGCTCGACCGTCTCCTCGAGGGAGTCCTCGATCAGGACGAGCACGACGCCGAGCACGATCGACACCCCGACGGCCGCCGCGACTCCCTGCCACACGCGGCTGACCGCGTGCGCGTTGCCCGTCCGCACGAGGTAGGCCACCAGGATCGCGACGATCAGCGCGGCTTCGAGGCCCTCGCGAAGGCCGATGAGGTAGTTGCTGAGCACCGAGAACTCCCGTAAGCCGCAGATGGAACCAGAGGTAAGGGTTACCTAAGTAGGGCACAGGGTAGGCGATGGAAGGGACGGGAAGCAAACCAAGGGCCACCCCCACGAACCCACCCCCCGCCGAGTGGCGGCTCGTGGCGGCCGAAAAGCCCGAATCGGCCGCCACGAGCCGCCACTCGGCGGGGGTGGTGGGCCGGTTCTGCTGCTGTTAGCGTGGCGCGATGCAGAGCGCCGCAGCCTCCGTCGAGGACTACCTGGCCGAGCTTCCGGACGATCGTCGCGACGCCATCTCGGCGGTACGCGAGGTCATCCTGGCCAACCTGCCCGCGGGCCTCGTCGAGACGATGAACTGGGGCATGATCGTCTACGAGATCCCCCTGTCCGTCGTCCCCGACACGTACAACGGTCAGCCGCTGGCGTTCGCCGGCCTGGCGTCGCAGAAGAACTACATGTCGGTGTACCTCATGGCCATCTACGGCAGCGACGAACTGCGCATCAGCTTCGAGGAGGACTACCGGGCAACGGGAAAGCGCCTCGACATGGGCAAGTCGTGCGTCCGCTTCCGAACCCTCGACGACCTCCCGCTCGACGTGATCGGCCGCGCGGTCAAGGCCTGCAGCATGGAGCAGTACATCGAGGCCTACAACCACACGATGTCGTTGCGCAAGAACAAGAGCACCCGCGCGGCTAAGAAGTGACGTCACTCGACGACCACGTCCTCGCGGTCGCGATCGGCGCGAAGGGCTTCATGCCCGACGACGAGGGCCGCGCCCTGCATGAGGCCGGTCTGGCCGGCGGCAGCATCGGGCCACTCCTCGAGATCGGCTCGTACTGCGGGAAGTCGGCGGTCTACCTGGGCGCGGCGGCGAGGGCGGCCGGCACCGTGCTGTTCAGCGTTGACCACCACCACGGATCCGAGGAGAACCAGGCCGGGTGGGAGCACCACGACCCCGAAGTCGTCGACCCGCGCACCGGTCGCATGGACACCCTCCCCTTCCTTCGGCGCACGCTTCACGATGCCGGGCTGGAAGACGTGGTCGTCGCGATCGTCGGCACCTCCACCACCGTGGCCCGCTACTGGACGACACCCCTCGGCCTGCTGTTCATCGACGGGGGGCATGCCCTGGACGTGGCGATGGCCGACTACGCCGCGTGGGCACCCCTGGTCGCGGTCGGGGGCCAGCTGGCGATCCACGACGTGTTCGAGGACCCGGCCGATGGGGGCCAGGCCCCGTTCCTGGTGTGGCAGCGGGCCTGTCACGAGGGCTTCGAGCCGGAAACAAGCACCGGCAGCCTAAGAACCCTGCGCCGCAAGTAATCACCACCAGCGCCCAGCGCCACCAGCTCCGCCCAGCGCCACCAGCTCCGCCCAGCGCCGAGCGGTGAGTTGTCGGGGCTGAAACGGCCGTTTCAGCCCCGACAACTCACCGCTCGGCGGGAGTGGCGTTCGGGGTGGTGGCGGGAGCGGCGGGAGCGGCGGGGGGTGTTGGCGTCAGCCCCATGGGCAGCGACTCGCCGCGGAACAGGCCCGCCGTGGGGCCGTCGCCGTCGAGTGCGTGCGCCGCCAGCACCACGGCCGCGGAGTTCCAGGTCGGCTGGTCTGCGGTGAAGTACTGGCCCGGCCGGTCGAAGCGCTCGCCCTCGAAGTTCATCCCGCACCAGTAGCCGCCGTCATCGTGGCGCAGGAACTGCACCCAGCCGAACAGCTCTCGCGCCCGGTCGGTGTCGCCGATCGCGTCGAGTGCCATGACCAGCTCGCACGTCTCGGCCGCGGTGATCCACGGCCGATCGGACACGCAGCGCACGCCGAAGCCCTCGACGACGAACTCGTCCCAGCCGTCGGCGATGCGACGGTGCGCGACGTCGCCGCGCAGCACGCCGCCCAGGATCGGGTAGTACCAGTCCATCGCCCATCGCGACTTGTCCATGAACACCTCGGGCCGGTGCGCGATCGCCGTGGCCAGGGCGCCGGCCGACAGCTCCCAGTCGGGCCGCTCGTAGCCCAGGCGCTGGGCCGCGGCGACGGCGCAGCGCACGCTCAGATGGATGGAGGACGAGCCGGTCAGCAGCGCGCCGTCCGCGGGATCGTCCGCGCGCCAGGCGATCTCGCCGGTCGATGACTGGTACTGGAGCACGTGGTCGATGGCGGCCTCGACGACCGGCCACATCGCGGCGAGGAAGGCGGCATCGCCCGTGGCGAGGTAGTGGTGCCACACGCCGGTGGCCACATAGGCGGAGATGTTCGTGTCGAAGGTGTGGTCGGTGACCTCGTCACCGACGGTGTACGCGTGCCATCCCCCGTGCGGAAGCTGGCGATCCTGCAGCCAGGCGTAGGCGCGTCGTGCCTCGTGATGACGGCCGCCCACGTCGAGGGCCATCGCCGCCTCGACATGGTTCCACGGATCGGCCTTGCCGCCCGGCACCCACGGCAGGCAGCCGTCCGGGGCCTGGACGCGTGCGATCGCGTCAACCGTGGCGGCCGCCTGCTCTGGCGAGAGGGCGGGGATCATGCGGGCTTCTCCGCGTACACGATCAGGCTCTTGCCGATGAGGGGGTTGAGCACGCGGTCGGCCCACTGCAGCACGGGCGGGTTCTTCATGATCTGCCAGACGAGCAGGTCGTGATACCGCTTCGCGACGAGGCGTTCGAACCTGTTAACGCCGCCCGCACAACGGATCCACCAGTACGGCGAGTGCAGGGCGTGGGCGTGCTGCGAGCCGCGCACGCGCAGCCCGGCCGCCGCGAGCCGCTCCTCCACCTCGCCCTGCCGGTAGATGCGGATGTGACCGCCGGGGAAGTCGTGGTACTCGTCGTCGAGCAGCCAGTTGATGCGCTCGGGGAAGCGGGCCGGCACCGTGACGGCCATCCGCCCGCCGGGCGCCAGCACCCGAGCCAGTTCGGCGATCGCACCGGCGTCGTCGAGTATGTGCTCCAGGACCTCGGACGCGATGATGCGGTCGAAGGCGCCGTCGGCGAAGGGCAGCGCCAGCGCGTCGCCCTGCACCTGCGACCCGTCCGCACCGGCGGGCACCTCCCCGGCCTCGACCATCGCGACCATCGTGCCCTGAACCTGCTTCAGCTCGCCGCCGTCGGCGTCGAGCGCGACGACTCGCGCACCTCGTCGCAGCGCCGCGAAGGCGTGCCGACCTCCTCCGCAGCCCATGTCGAGCACCGTGCTGCCGGGACCGATGCCCATGCGGTCGAGGTCAACCGTGAGCATGACTACCGCTGGGCAGCGTGGCTTCGCGCTCGTCGAGCTCGGCCTGCCACGTCTCGACCATGCCCCGCGCGCAGGCGTGCCAGGTGAACCGGTCGAGCACGCGCTCGCGGCCGCTGGCACCGAGCCGGGCCCGCTGGTGCGGGTCGCCCAGGAGCTCGACGATGGCGGAGGCCAGTGCGGACGGGTCCGACGTCGGCACCGTGCGGGCGCTGACTCCATTGGGGCCGACGACCTCCGGGAGGGCCCCGCCGGTCGTGGCGAGCACGGGCACTCCGCAGGCCATCGCCTCGATCGCCGGCAGCGAGAACCCCTCGTACAGCGAGGGCACGACGGCCACCTCGGCTTCCGCATACAGCTCGACGATTCGCTCCTCGGTGACACCTGAGACGAACTGCACGGCGCCCTCGAGCCCCAGCCGTCCGATGAGCGCAGGCACGGCGCTGCCCTCCTTCATCCGGCCGATGACCACCAGGTGGGCCAGGGGCTGCTCGACGCGGGCCTTCGCGAGCGCCTCGAGCAGGTCCGGCAGGCCCTTGAGCGGCACGTCGGCGCTGGCGGTCGTCATGAGCCGCCCCGGCACGCGCGAGATGTGCGGCAGTGGGCGGAAGATCGCCTCGTCGACACCGACCGGCACGACGCTCATGCGCTCGTACGGCACGTGCATCTGGTCGGCGATGTCACGTCGCGACGACTCCGAAACCGTGACGATCCTCGGGATCTGGGCGGCCACCTGCATCTGCATGCCCAGGAAGCCGTACCAGCGACGCATGGCGATCTTGCGGCGCCACGTGGTCGCGTGCGCGAGATCGAGCTCGCGGTCGACGGTGATGGGGTGATGGATCGTCGCGGTGACGGGCCAGCCATCGGCGATCAGGCCGGCGACGCCGGAGCCCAGGCACTGGTTGTCATGGACGAGGTCGAAGTCGTCGCGGCGAGCGGCCAGGAGCCGGCGCACACGCTGGCTGAAGGCCCACGGCTCGGGGAAGCCGGCCGAGCACATGATCGCGAACTCGCCGGCGTCGATCGTGGTGCGGAACTCCGACGGCCGCGGAATGCGGAAGGGGTCGGGCGAGCGGTAGAGGTCCAGTCCAGGCACCTTCACGAGCTGGTCGGGGTCGTCCAGCTCGGGCCACGGCTGGCCGGAGAACACCTCGATGTGGTGACCCAGCGCCGCTACCTCACGCGCGACGTAGCGGCTGTAGACGCCCTGCCCTCCGCAGTGCGGATTGCCGCGGTAGACGAGCCAGGCGATACGCAGGGGCGGGGACACAATCCGAGAACTTACCGCCACACCATTTCGGCTCCCCCCACCCCGTCGAGTGGCGGCTGGTGGCGGTCCCGAGCTTGCGAGGGGCCGCCACCAGCCGCCACTCGACAGTTCGGAGTGGTGGGGCGGCTATCCTTGCCCCTGCACCTCGCGGGTGTAGCTCAATGGCAGAGCCCCAGCCTTCCAAGCTGGCCATGCCGGTTCGATCCCGGTCACCCGCTCCACCGAAAACCCCTTGGTAGCAAGGGGTTTTCGCTTTTCTAGCGACCAGGTAGGCAATCCTCTCTTGGGCCCAAAACCGCCCTATTGGGCCCTCCTAATGGCCCGCTAATGGCCCAAACCGGCGTGTCGCGGCGGCTACGAGGTCAGAAAATAGGGACGAATCAGACACATTGGACGGCCGATGGACCCCGGGTGACGGGCCGCGACAGCTGTGCGCCCGCTTCGAGATCGGCTAGGTGTCAAGCGGTTACCGCGCCCGTTGGGCTACTCCGAAGTGGGGCGCGACTGGGATGCGGCTGGGGTAGGTACCGCCCGCGCGTGGCCGGCAATCCCGAATGCCCCGGGCGAACCGTCAATGCAACGGTTCCTTCTCGGGACGGCACCAACTCGCTGGGCAGTGCTCAATCGACACGTGCGCTGCTCGCTACGGACAGTCCGGCGGGGCCGTTAAGGCAGGGGACCGATGGGGACGGCGACGGCAGCGGCGTCGGCGGAGGTTGTGGCGTCGATGCCGGGGACGGATGGCTCCGGGGATCGACGCCAGTCCAGGAAGGCGAGCAGGGCTCCGGCTGCGATGGTGTACATGAGGAGGACGGTGAGTGCCTGGGCGATGCCGTTGCCGCCGAAGTAGACGGTGTTGCGCAGCAGTTCGTAGGCGTTTCGGGGAGGCAGCAGTGGCCCGATGTCCCGCCAGAAGCCCGTCAGGTACACCGAGCCGTTCGATCCTCCCGAGGACGGGTTGCCGAACTGCAGGAACAAGATGACCGTGAGCAGGATGCCGATGGGTCCGAGCAGACGTCGCAGGACTGCGGCGAACAGGGCCACGGTCGCGATGATGAGCGTCATGATCGGCCACGCCACCCAGAACGATGCGCTGGGGATGCCCTGGAGCCAGTACGTGGCGATCAGGTCGACGACGAGCGCCGCGGCGACGCTGAACCCCAGCAACCAGAGCCCGCGCCAACGGCCGGAGGCCGTCCCCATGGCGTTGGTCAGCAGCGAGGCGGCCATGTATCCACCCACGAGCAAGGGAACGAGCAGCGTCGCCAAGACGAGTGCGAAGGGATCCTTGGGCGCAAGCGGAGTCGGCGTGTAGGGCTTGACGGTGAGTTGCTCGCCCGCGGCTCCGGCCGCTTTTTCGAAGTTGGCGGCTATGTCGAGTGGAGCGATGTCGCTGAGCGACGGGACGACCACCAGCTCGGCAGGCGACGTCGTGGTGTTGAGGGCGCCGTAGATCTCCCCTCGGTCGATGGCGTCCGTCGCGGACTGCTCGTCGGTGTACTCGATGATCTGGAGGGAGAACAGGTCGCCTTGGGCAGCGACGGCCAGGCTGCTGGATCCCACGACTCCGAATGGCATGTTGTCGGCAACGGGCTCGTGTCCTGAGCTCATGTAGTTCAAGGCGAAGAAAGCGCTCATGATCAGGGCGATAGTGACAGGGGCGACGAGGTTCTTCGGGACGAACCGGGTCCGCCCCGCGACGTCGTTCGCGCCGGGAGGGTCCGCCGGTGCGGGCGAGCCGCCCCCTCTACGGCGATCCATCACCAGGACGAGTCCCACGCCGGCCAAGGCGTATAGGGCAAGAACGGCAATCGGCACGATGATGTTGTGCGCGTCGAAGTAGTGAACGTTCCGATAGAGCTCCACGGCGTAGCGCGGCGGCAGGAGCGCCCCGATGTACTGCCAGTAGGTGGGGAGAAGGGCGCTTCCGCCGCCACCGGCGCCAGCACCTCCCACGACGATGAACGCGACCACGACGACGAGCGTGCCGGCCTTGCCGAGCACCGCCTGTATGCCAATCGAGGCCAGGCCGACGGCGGCCGTGACCAGGGCAAAGCAGGGGAGCAGGATCCACGCCGAATCCGTGGGGATGGCTCCGGTGAAGCGGCCGGCAAGGGACGTGATCGCCCCGACAACGACGGCGAATGCCAGCACCACGAAGATGCGTCGCCATGCCGATGTGGTAGCCGAGAAGGGGAACATCATCGAGGCGATCAGGTAGCCACCGATCAGCGTCGGGAGCAACAAGAGCCCAATCAAGGCGCCGGTCCGATCCGACTGCGGGAGAGGAGCGACCACCGTCGTCGAGTAGGTGCGGCCCACCTGCTTCGCGGCGTCGGCGAACCCACCGCGGACGTACACCTCACCGAAGAAGCTCTTGGCGGGCACCGTGACCAGCGTGTCGCTGGTGTCCCCGGGGATGTAGCCGCCGTAGATCTCGCCGTTCGTCGCGGCTTCGGTGAGCTCGGCCTGGGAACCGTAGGTGATCAGATCCAGCGAGTACTCCTGCTGCACGGCGGTCACCACCGGGGATGTCCCGGTGACGCCGAACGGCATGTCCCGCGGTGCCAGCAACTGTAAAGCGCTGACCAGGCACACCACGAACAATGCGACGAGGACGATGACGGCCACGAGGACGGACAGAGGCTTCTTCACGGCGCCACCTTTCGGTGAGCATCGAGGGAGGTCGTCACTCGCAGGATACTAGTCCACGAGATGCAGGTGGATCGCCGACTATCGGTTCGCGCCCTGCGATCGCCGAAGGCCCCTCCCTCTTCGTCGGGTGTTCGTGCCACGGTTCTGGACCAGAGTCGTGGCTCGGGTCGGCTCGCTAACTCGAAGTCGCACCGGCGGAGTTCCCCTCGGCCATCATCAGTCTGGACGCGATCAGGAAGCACAGGGCTCCGAGGAATGTTCCAGAGTTGGCTACGGCGGCGTTGCGGAGCGTTCCCGACGGCTCGACGTAGGCACCGATGGCAGATACGCCGAAGAAGACCGAGCCCCACAGGTTGAGGGCGGTGATCTGCCAGTCGCGCTGGCCGGGGCGCCATGACCACCATCGGTGCCCTGCCTCGGCGAACGCGATGGCCGAGGCGATGAGGAAGCAAGCGGAGCCCAGCGCATCGGGGCGCCAGATAACCTGGTTGGCCATGTCGGTGGGAACCTCCGACAGCGAGCGGAAGGTCGTCGCGTTGAAGAACAGGGTGCCGGCCAGTTGGATCAAAGTCGCCCAGAAGCCGATGTGGTGCGGCATCCAGCCGAACCAGCGGTGGTCGCCTTCGCGAATGACTTGTACATACGACAGGTAGGACGCGGTCGTGAAGGAGAGCGAGCCGACGAAGAAGGTGACGGCAGCGGTCTCACCGCCGACGGCGTTGACGTAGGCGGGGATGGGTCCCACGACGAAGCATGCGGACCCGATGACGAAGAGCAGGCCGATCCACCACGTCATGCCCCGACGTCCTGCGGTGTGCCTGGCCTTGCGGCCCGCGCGCGACTGCCAATGCACGGACCTGCCGTCTGCCCGTGAGTAGCGGATGTCCGTCACGAATGGACGCGGCCCGCTGACGACCACGTCGGATGCGTCCGCGGGAAGCTGGGTGGGCAGTCCGTCCAGAGGCGACCGCGTCAATGCCGGAAGGATTCGGTGTGACTCGGGTCGTGCGGAAGCCGGGAAGGAAGGCTGTCCAGGAACGTGGTCGCCCTGGCCAGGTCGTCGTAGAACAGGTCGGCGAGATCGTGGTCGAATCCGTTGCGCACGACGACGCGCAGACCAGCGACTTCGGTCAGTTCGGCCGGCAATGTGTAGGCCGGCACCTGCCAGCCACGTTCGCGCATCTTGGCGGACACGTCGAAGACGGTGTAGTTGGTCACCTCCCGTCGGAGCCGGAAGAAGAACACCGGCAGCTGCGAACCGTCGGACAGGAGCTCGTACGGTCCCAGTTCGGCGATACGCCCCGAGAGGTAGAGGGCAGTGTCGCGGCAGGCCTGCTGGACCTCCCGATAGCCCTCCCTGCCCAGCCGAATCAGGTTGTAGTACTGGGCAATCACCTGTGCCCCCGGCCGGGAGAAGTTGAGCGCGAACGTCGGCATGTCACCGCCGAGGTAGTTGACGTGGAAGACGAGGTCGTCGGGCAGGTCGTCGGGCGTGCGCCAGATGACCCAGCCCACGCCCGGGTACACGAGTCCGTACTTGTGCCCCGAGGAGTTGATGGATCGCACCCGCGGAACACGGAAGTCCCACTCCAGATCCGGATCCAGGAACGGGGCGACGAACCCCCCGGAGGCAGCATCGACGTGCACGGGGATGTCCGGTCCACCCGAGGCGGCCAGCTCGTCGAGCGCGTCCGCGATCTCCTTGACCGGCTCGTACGAGCCGTCGAACGTCGAGCCCAGGATCGCCACCACACCGATCGTGTTCTCGTCGCACAACTTGACCGCCTCCTCGGCGTTCAGCTGCAGGCGCCCCTCCTCGATCGGCGCGTAGCGTGGCTCGACGTCCCAGTACCGGCAGAACTTCTCCCACACGACCTGGACGTTGATGCCCATCACGAGGTTGGGCCTGTCGGTCGGCAGTCCGGCGGCCGCCCGCCGCTGGCGCCACTTCCACTTCAACGCCAGGCCCCCGAGCATCACCGCCTCGCTCGACCCAGTCGTTGATGTGCCGGTCGCGACCTCGTGACTGGGCGAGTTCCACAGGTTGGACAGCATCCGCACGCACCGGCCCTCGATCTCGGCCGTCTGCGGATACTCGTCCTTGTCGATCATGTTCTTGTCGGCCGTCTCGGCGAACAGCCGGTCCGCCTCCTCGTCCATGAACGTCGTCACGAACGTCGCCACGTTCTGACGCGAATTGCCGTCCAGCATCAACTCGTCGTGGATGAGTCGGTAGGCGACACGCGGATCCATCCCGTCATCGGGGATCGTTTCCTTGGGAGTGCCGATCGCCGCCCGCGGACGGGCATACACCGGGGCGATAGCCAGTCGAGCGATCTCGTCGATGTCATCTCGGTGAAGGGCCATCGGGTCAAGATAGCCGGTCCCCGAACGACTGCCCATGGTCGCCGGGATCTCTGGCCCTCGACGGGATGCACGCGAAGGTCGCACCTGTGAGTGCGCTCGACGAAGGCCCGGCCGCATCCCGATCGCCGCGGCCGGCCTCGTTGCTGATGGTCGCGTCCTGCTGGTCCACCGCCATCAATCCCGCAGCGCCTATGCGGTTGACACACACGGAACCCGCCCAAGACATTCACGCGTTCCGCATCACGCGTTGGCAAGGAGAGCCTGGGAACGCCGCACCAGACGAGCACGACGACGTTCGCTGGTTCTCGCCCACGGAACTCACAGGGCTGAAGCTGCCCCCCTCGTGTCCCGACATCGTGAACGCAATCCGGACGTCATGAGGTGGCGCTACGCAGGGCAAGTATGTCGTTTGACGATAGTATCGTTGTACGTTAGGGTTCAGGGGTGATCCGGTCCTTCAAGGACAGCCGCACCGAGAAGGTCTGGAACCGTGAGCCGGTTCGCGCCTTCGGGCCGGACCTGCAGCGGGCCGCGCAGAAGAAGCCCCGCCTGATCAACGCGGCGTCCGAACTGAACAGCCTTCGCGTTCCTCCAGGCAACCGCCTCGAGAAGCTCGCCGGCAATCGATCGGGGCAGCACTCGATCCGCATCAACGACCAGTACCGAATCTGCTTCGTCTGGACCGATGCGGGTGCCGAGGACGTCGAGATCACCGACTACCACTGAAGGGCTACGCGATGACGAAGGCCCACGAGCCGATCACACCCGGGGAGATCCTGCTCACCGAGTTCCTCGAGCCGCTCGGCATCACCCAGTACCGCCTCGCCCAGGCGACCGGGCTGCCTCAGACTCGCATCAGCGAGATCGTGCGAGGCAAGCGCGCCATCTCGATCGGCACCGCGCTTCGCCTCTCCAAGGCCTTTGGCGTCGACGACCGGTTCTGGATCAACATCCAGACCGACTTTGACCTCGAGGTCGAGCGCGACCTCCACGCCGAGGATCTGGCCAAGGTCACCACCCTCGTCGCCAGCTGACCGACGGCTGGTCATCGCCGAACCGCCGGGACGAGGCGACTGGCCAGGTACTCATCGATATCGGTGCGGCGCAGCCGGACCAGCCGTCCGACCTTCAGGAAGGGGATGCGACGCTCGCGGATGAGGCGCCGCACGAAGTGCTCGGTGATGTTGAGGTAGTCGGCGGCCTGCTCGACGGTCAGCAAGTCTCCCGACGAAGACACCGGCGTCGCCGAACGCCGGGACGAGCCCTCCAGAATCGTCATTGTGGTGTCCTCTCGCTGACGGCGCCGGCGATTGCGCGACGTGTCTCTACTTCTTCAAGCGTGTGACCGGCTCGGTGCCTCGCATTCGCTCTGGTGTTCACGCTTGGCCTCCCACCCGGACGACGGCCTCTCCGCCTGGGTGCCTCGCATGTTTCGGTGCTCATAGCGACATCCCCATTCCGCCGCCGGCGACGCTCGGGCCGTAGATCGGGTTAAGGGGGTCCCAGTGCGGTCGGAGTGCCCGGCTCGGGGAGTCGATCTGCTCGACCCGAGCGGCGAGGACCTTGTGGACGCGGTCGAGCACCTCGTCGTCCAGGTCATTCGGGTTCCACTGGCTGGCCGTCCGCATCTCCTTGTCGGTCAGGTAGTCGCGGGCGTCGGCGACGAACAGGGTGCGCTCACGTGCCCGGCTGGCGCTGACATACAGGCTCGCCACGTCCTTGGTCGGCCCGAGGGAGGCGATGTGGACGGCGCTGGTCTGGCCTTGGACCTTGTGGGTGGTGCCGGCGTACCCGTAGTCGAGGTGCCGCAGCAGCGTCCGCGGGGTGAGCGCCCGCTCCCGGTCGTCGTCGAACCGTACCCGGACCCGGTCGCGTCCGGCGTGGGTGACGACGGCTCGGTCGCCGCGGACCAGCCGCCGGTCAGCGTTGCGATCGCCGCGTGGAGTGCGCACGGCCAGGGCTGTCCCGGGTGCCAGGACCCGGTCGCCTGCCGGAGTCCGGTAGGTGACGGCCTGCCCTTGGTCGAGGACGCCGGTGGCCAGGAGTCGTTCGTGGATGCGGTGGTTGAGCTCGTCGACCTCGGCATTGGTGACCGCGTCGCAGGTGACGTTCTGGCTCCCGTGAGCGGCGATCTCACGGACCACGGTGCTCGCCAGGAGCTCGAACTTGTGCTCACGGTTGCGGGCGACCAGGACGGCGCGGTCAGCGGTGAGGCGGCCCCAGGCGCTGTCGAGGTCCCGGGCGTGGAGCGCGGCGGCGACGGCTCGACCGGTCTCGGTGCGCTGCCGCTGGTTCGTCTCCAGGCACACGACCGAGTCGGGATGCGCTGCGCACAGGACGTTGAACGCATCCCCCGCACCGACGGCTCGCAGCTGCGCGACGTCGCCTTGCAGCACGAGCCGCTTGCCCGTCGCCGCGCAGTGGTCGGCGATGCGGGCGAGGGACCGCACGTCGGCCATGGAGGCCTCGTCGACGACGATCACCCGGGCCCGTACCGGCCGCCCGCTCACGATGGACTGGGTGAGGGCAGCCAGGTTCATCCACGGCGCACCGGACTCGTGCCCCGCAGCCGACGCCGCCTTGGTCGCGGTTGACGTGACCAGCAGGCCGTACCGCTCGTTCTTCAGGCCCAGATGGGCGGCGGCCAGGACACTCGTCTTGCCCGACCCACCGACCCCCGAGATCAAGGTGAGCGGCGCGGTGCCGTCGACGATGGCCTGGACCGCCATGCACTGCTCATGGGACAGCGACCACCCGCGGTCGGCCTCGAACCGGCTGACCGCAGCACCCGTGCGCCAGGTCGGTACCGGCGGCTGAGTCGCGCTGGCGGCCATGTGGTCCAGCAGCCGTGACTCGGCTTCCAAGGCGAGCCGGGAGATCCACTGCTGTCCACCGCTGCGCATGCCACGGTCGTGGGACTCGTGGGCTCGCACGAACCCCTGCTCGACCACGAGCCGGGTGACCCTACGGCGCTCCGGCTCCGGCATCCCCGCAGACGTGAGGTCGACGATGGACCGAATGCGGGCCAGGCTCGTGACCGACTCGTGCTCGCAGGCGACGTAGTTGACCCAGGCGACCCAGTCGTCGTCGGACCACGTCGCCGGTGCCGCGAACCGCTCGGCTCCCGCGTCACGCTCGGCAGCCAGGTCCAGACCCAGGCCCTCGGCTCGCGCGAGGGCCTGCTCCCGCAGTTGGTTCCAGGTCGGCTGGATGTCGGCCTTGGCGGCGGTGGCCCGGCCCTTGGCCGCCCGGTTGCGCGCCGATCGAGCCCGCGCGGTGACGGGCCTGGCGTCGTCGAGGTCCTCGTCCTCGGTGAGCACGGCGCTCCTCCCGCGAGAGAACGCCGCCAGGGTCTCGTCGCTGAACCCGCCCACCTCCCACTGAGCCGTGCGGGGGTTGAACCACACCTCGCCCAGCAGGCCCCGCGCCTGCGCCTCGGCCACGACGTACTCCTGGCCCCAGGCGGCGAACCTCGGAGCGTTGATCACCAGCTCCCGGCCACCGTCGGCCATCGTGCGCACCACCCCATTCCGACCGACGAGGACGTTCGGCAAGGTGCAGTGCACGTGCAGGTGAGGATCCCCGGCACGGGAGGAGATCTCCGTGGCGATGAAGCCCGCCCACCCGTCGGCCGCCACGATGCTGACGTCCTGCCCGTCTCCTCGATGACCGGTCGAGCAGAACCCCGCCTCGGCCATCAGCCGCTCGAGCGCCCGCGTCGCAGCGGCCTCCATGACGTCCAGCCACTCACCGCGCCTGGCCGGGTCACCGGTCACGGCATACAGGCTGATCGACTTCGGCAACGTCAGGGTCAACTCATAGCCCGCGTTGCCCACCGCCTCTCGCCGGGCCGCCGCCGCCACCGCGGCCGACCACACACGCTCCCCGAGCTCCACGTCCGTCAGCGACGATGCTTCGAGCCCGTCGAGGTCGAGCTGAGTGACCGCGTCGCGACCCACCCGGGTGGCGACCGGCCCGGCCAGGCGAGATCGCGCCGCCTGCCCCAGTCGCTCGTGCAGCTCGGTCGCCGCCACACCCGCACCGGCACGGTCCGCCACGCGCAACGCGCCCGCGGCCGTCAGGAACGACACCGACCGGTCCCGCTCGGCCGCCCGGGTGATTGCGCGCCACCAGTTGGCCGCGTCTCGCGACGCGAACACCTCACCCGCATCCAGGCCAGCGTCGGCGAGCGCGCTGGCGATCACCTCGCGGATCGGTGCGGCCGGTAGGCGCGCCAGTCGCGACCGCTGCGTCTTGACCCCGCGAGTCAGGTACTGACCGGAGAACGCCAGCTCGATGTGCAGGAAGTCGACGGGTTCGGTCACCAACTCCCCCGGCCGGAACCCGACGAGTTCTGCCGTCGCGCCCGCACCGACGAACCGGACCCTGCGGCAGTCCTCAGCGCCGACACCGACCCGATAGGCGACCTGGACGTTGGCGACACCGGCGCTGCCCGTGACCCGGTACCAGACCTGACCCAGGCCGGCGGCGGTGTGAGCGATCGTCGTGACCTTTGCGTGCGCGGTCACGCCGACCACCGCGAATCCGGATTCCAAGCCGGATGTTGATTCTGTTCTTGGTCCTTGTTCTTGATGTGGTTGCTTTGATCTTGTGTGTTGTGCTTGGCCGTGTTGATTCTTGTCTTTCTGTGTCTTGTGAATTGGTCTTTGTACTTGTTGCTTGATTTGTCTTCGTGGGTCTTGTTGATGTCCTTGTCGTTGGGTCGCCCTGGACGCCCTGCCGCACGGATCTCCATGCCCACTCCTCGCCGTCCGGCCTCCCGAAGCCGTCCTCGGGATCGCCTGCTACTCGGTTAACGCGGTTGGCCTCTGCGTGACCCACAACCGGGGCGCGGGAGCCGAAACCGCCTTCACCTCGTACAACGACGTCACCCCCTCGGTGCCACGCATTCGGCCGGAGACGAGGCAAATGGCAGGGGCCTCGAGGACTGGTTGCAGGAGGCCGGGCAGGGGGCGTCTCCGTGCAGATGCCGGCCTTCCGAAGCAGCGAGAAGGCTCGTCACCGGTGCCCACCGACGTCACCCGAGGAGCCTCCAGCAGGGGTCCAGGGTGGTCGAATGGCTATGCGCCCATAGGGTGCCGCGACTGGTTCCCGGCCCGACGCAGCGTCGTCTTGGCCCGCCTCGATGGACGAGTTCACGACCATCTGCACCTATGCAATCGGGGTCAGTCGCCGCAACGGCTCAGTTCGTCCAGCAGGATCCTCGTGCCTGAGCCCAGCCCCTCCCTCGAAGACAGCTCACTTCCGGTGATCCCTGTTCTCGGCTCGCCCCGCACGGTCCCATCAGCCGAAATCCAGTCCCTCCATCGACGAGGACGGCTCGATGTCAGGGAGTCGCACCATCCTGAAGGCGTTGACGAGACCAAGCAGGCAGGCGAGGACCGGCACGAGCATCGCGACCTGAAGGGACAGTGCCCGGGCCTGGTCGTTGATAGCCAGGATCTCCTCCTGGACCGCGGGCGGTTGCTCGTCGACGACAGCTGCGAGCTGGGTGTCGCTCACGATCTCGGCGTTGTCCTGGAGCGCGACGGCAACAGTCAGCTTCTGGTCCTCGGGAATGACTGTGCTGGCGTTGGTGAGGGCCGTGAACGAGAACGACAGGGTGGCCAGCATGATCCCGCCCGCCACAGCCAGGCCGAAAGAGAGCCCGAAGTTGCCGCCAGCGGAGTTGACGCCGGCCGCCTCGCTGGCGCGCACCTCCTCGATGGGAGCCAGGGTGTAGTTGTTGAGCTGGGACACCAGCAGTCCGAGCCCCGACCCGGCGATGAGCAGGGGCACCAGGAGCACCCACGCACCCTGACTCGCCTCCGCACGAGGGACCACCGGGATCACCAGGATCATCCCCAGGAGCGCCAGGGCGAATCCGCTTCGTACCAGAACCGCCGGCCGACGACGTCCTGCGCGCTTCCCCGCCACGAGGGCGACCAGGAACATGCTCAGCGACAGCGGGGCGATCGCCAGTCCCGCTTCGAGGGCGTTGTACTCCAACGCGAGCTGCAGGAAGATCGGGATGACGATCATCGACCCGCCGAGGGCGATCTGCTGCAGCATCTGCTGCGAGATGCCGATGCGGAAGTGCGGCAGGGCGAAGAGTCCCGGATCGAGCAGGAAGGGCTTGCCGTCCCGCTTCCGCTTGACCAGCCACCGCGCGAACCCGAACAGCGCCACGGCACCGACGCCGATGAGGGCGAGGACGGCTTCGCCGCCCTCCTGCCACACCAGGATGCCGAGCACGACGCCGCCCATGCCGACGACCGACAGCAGCGCGCCAACACCGTCCACGGAACGGTCACCGGTGTAGGCGACGTCCCTGACCAGTCTCGCCCCGATGAGGACGACCACGATGATCACGGCCTCGAGCGCGAAGTTGATGCGCCAGGACCAGAACGTCGTGATGACGCCGCCGATGAGCGGCCCGATCGCGGCGGCTATCGCCATGGAGGCGCCGACCAGTGCGTACACCTTGGCGCGGGCCGCCCCCTCGAAGTTGCCGTGGATGAGGGACTGCATGGCGGGGAGGAGCAGGGAGGCTCCGAGCCCGCCGATGATCGCCCAGAAGACGATGATCGCCGTGACGCTCTGCGCCAGAGTCATGGCCACGGCGCCGATGGCATACGCGATCAGGCCGATGATGTAGGCCCGCTTGCGGCCCATCAGGTCGCCGAGCTTGCTGTTGATCAGGATGAAGGCGGCAGATACCAGCGCCTCGAGCGCGATCGCCGACTGGACGCTGCTGACGCTCGAGCCCAGGTCCTCCGCGACGGCGGAGATCGATACGTTCATGATCGTCGTGTCGACGACCAGCACAAACATCGCCATCGCGAGGAGCAACGGTAGCCACCGACTCGGCGCTCCCACCGGAGCCTCCGTTCGCTCCTTGGCCATGGCGCCTCCCTCTCCGGATCTGATCCTTCTAGTAGGCGGCGGGGATGTGCAGCGCCGCGAAATCAGGCTCGACGTAGCCGGCTCGCGCCTGCCGTTTCGGCAGCTTCACGTCACGCGCGGCCGGATGCTCGTACGGGATCTGGCTGAGCAGGTGCGTGATGACGTTGAGCCGCCCGCGCTTCTTGTCCTCGGTGATGGCGATGTGCCACGGCGCCCACGGCGTGCTGGTGGCCTCGAGCATCGCGTCGCGTGCCCGCCCGTAGTCGTACCAGTGCGTGTACGACTTAAGGTCCATGTCGGTGAGCTTCCACGTCTTGCGAGGGTCGTCGACGCGACTCTCCAGACGTCGGGTCTGCTCCTCGGGGCTGACGTCGAGCCAGTACTTGATCAGGGTGATCCCTGCGTCGACCATGGCCTTCTCCACGCCCGGGGTCATGGCGAGGAAGCGGTCCGTCTGCTCCTGGGTGCAGAAGCCCATGACCCTCTCGACCCCGGCACGGTTGTACCAGCTGCGATCGAAGATCACGACCTCTCCCGCCGACGGGAAGTGCGCCATGTACCGCTGCACGTACATCTGCGACTTCTCGCGCTCGTTCGGTGCGGGGAGGGCGACGACGCGGAACACCCGTGGGCTCACCCGTTCGGTGATCGCCTTGATGACCCCGCCCTTCCCGGCAGTGTCGCGGCCCTCGAAGACCACGATCACCTTGGCCCCCGTCGACTTCACCCAGTCCTGAAGGGCGACGAGCTCGGCGTGGAGCGGCTTCAGCGCCTTCTGGTACTCCTTCTCCTTCATCTTCGCGGGCGCCGCGACATCCGCGTCGACGGCGACGGCCTGCTCGGTCGCCTTGCCCGTGGGCTTCGTCTTCGGCTTGCTCGACTGCTTTGACTGCTTGGACTTCTTCGATTTCTTCGACATGCCTGTCACTTCCCCGTGGTTGCGTGCTGGGTGGTCGGCTGGTGGGCGCGCGCCGGCTCGACAGCCGCGCGCACATCAGAGGGCGCCGCCGCCGGGCTCCGACGTCGACGGATCCACTTGTCGACCTCCACGACGATCGGGCCGATCAGTGACAGGCCGATGACGACCAGCCACTGGCCACCGGTGAGCGACTGCGTCATGAACGCCCGCTGGAGCACCGGCAGCTCGGTGGCAAGGACGATGAGGACGACGGGGATCGAGAGGATGGCCAGGGCCTTGAGGAGCGGGGCGGTCAGGCCGCTGACCGGGTCCCGGCGCAGGACGAGGCCGCCGAAGACAGCCCCCAGGGCGATGACGGCGAAGGCCATCGTCATCGAGGCGCTCGGAGCGTCGTGGCTGGGGGCATCCGGCCCCCAGACCAGGCATGCGAAGGCCGGCAGGAAGCGGACTGACCCGTAGAGGATCCATCGCCACACCGAGGCCGCGTTCGTCAGGGGCACCTTGGGATCACGCGGCGGACGGGACATGATGTCCGGCGCCCCGGGATCCTGGGCCACGACGATGACAGGGAAGATCACGATGAGCAGGCCGACGAACAGGACCATGGACGGCGTGAGCGCCATGCCCTCGTTCACGTTGAAGACCGTCGCAGCCACGAACAGCAGCACGAGCGACAGCAGCTGCGACATCTGCACCCGCACGAACGACACGATCTTGTCGTAGGTGATGCGCCCGAGCTCCACCGCATGCACGAGCGTCCCAAAGTTGTCGTCGGTCAGGATCATGCGGGCCGCCTGCTTGGTCACCTCGCTCCCGGACCCCATAGCCACGCCGATGTCCGCCTGCTTGAGCGCAGCCGCATCATTCACAGCGTCGCCCGTCATGGCGACGATGAGGCCCGTCTCCTGCATCACCCGCGCCAGTCGCAGCTTGTCGTCGGGCGTCACCCGGCCGAACACGTGCAGCTCCGGCAGCCGGGCCTTCAGCTCGTCATCGGTGAGCTGCTGCAGCTCCGGACCGCTGATGGCGCCCGGGCCCAGGCCCAGGCTCTCGCCGATCGCGGCGGCGGTGACGGCGTGGTCACCGGTGATCATCCGCACGTCGATACCCGCCCGCAGCGCAACCTCGACAGCGTCCTTGGCCTCAGCACGCAGCGGATCGATGATCCCCACCATGCCCGCGAACGACAGGCCCTGCACGAAGGACATCGGATCGGCCTGCATGGCCGGGAGATCGCTCTCGTCGAGCAGGCGAGCCGCGAAGGCGAGGACGCGCAGGCCCTTCTCCGCCAGGCGCTCGTTCGCGGCTTCGATGTCGGCACGTGCCTCATCCATGGGGACCTGCGCGTTGCCCAGCGGGCTGCCCGCCTCCGTGCAACGGGCGAGGACGACGTCCGGCCCGCCCTTCACTAGCGCGAACAGCCGCTCGGCGCCGTCGATCTGCGCCCGGTGGAACGTGGCCATGAACTTGTAGTCCGAGTCGAACGGCACCTCGGCCAGTCGCGGATAGGCACGGCGCGTCTCCTCGGCGTCCACGCCGAGCTTGGCGGCGAGTACCACGAGGGCCGCCTCCGTAGGGTCACCGACGACATCCCCGCTGTCGCTGACCGTGGCGTCGGTGTCCAGAGCGAGGCCGTAGGCGAGGCGGGTGAAGTCGGGCACTTGGACACCGGCCACCGACAGGATCGCGCCCGACTTCCGGTAGCCGTCTCCCTCGACCGTGAACCAGTTCCCGTTCGCGTAGATGGTCGAGACCATCATCTGGTTCATCGTCAGCGTGCCGGTCTTGTCGGTGTTGATGGCGCTGGTGGCACCGAGCGTCTCGACGTCGGCCAGGTTCTTGACCACTGCCTTCGCGTCTGCCAGCTTCCTGGCCCCCTGCGACAGCAGGGCGGACACGAAGGCGGGCATGCCGGTGGGGATCGCAGAGATCGCCATGGCAACCCCGAGCAGGAGGACGTCGGAGAGCGGAAGCCCGCGGAAGAGGCCGACGATGACGATCACCGCGACGGCCGTCCAGGCGACGATGCCGATCACCGAGGTCAGCTTGTCCAGCTCCTGCTGCAGCGGCGACCGCGTGCGCTTGACCGACGTGAGCATGCTCGCGATCTGGCCCATCTGGGTCTGCATGCCGGTGGCCGTGACCACCATGACGCCGGTGCCGCGCGTGACGGAGGTGTTCTGGAAGAGCATGCAGGTGCGATCGCCGAGGGCCGCGTCGGCGCTGTCCAGCATGGCGGTCCCCTTGGCGACCGGGGCGCTCTCCCCGGTCAGCGCGGCCTCCTGCGTCTCGCAGGTCGCCGACCGGATCAGGCGGCCGTCGGCGGGAACCAGATCTCCGGCTTCGACCTGCACGATGTCGCCCGGGACAACGTCCTCCGCCGGGATGAGAACGAGCTGGCCGTCCCGCACGACACGGCTCTGCGGGACCTGCAGCTTGGACAGGGCGTCGACGCTGGCCCGGGCGGTGAGCTCCTGGCGGGTGCCCAGGGTGAGGTTGAGCACCACGAGGAGCGCCACCACTACAGCGGTCGAGACCTCGCCGATGATCAGGCTGACGATCGCGACCGCCACCAGCATGAGATTCATCGGGTCCCGAAGCTGGCCCAGCGCGATGGACACCACCGACGGTGGCTTCTCACCCTTGATGCTGTTCGGCCCGAACTTCGCCAGCCGAGACGTCGCCTCAGCCGAGGTCAGTCCTACGTCCGCTGACGACTGGAGCCCGGCGATGACGTCCTCAGCAGGCTGCGCGAACGGAGGCAGGGCTCCCGGTGTCGCCTGCACAGCCGTGGTGTCGCTCATGGCACTCCCTCAGGTCAGTACGCGCGTCCAGCCCACGCTAGTCAGTCGCCCCGCGTGGCCGAATCACCCGCCGGGGGTGAGGGCAGGATCCGCCTGTCCTACGAGATCAGGCCGAGTTCACGCCCTCGGCGAACGGCCTCACGGCGATTGCCGACACCGAGCTTGCGATACAGGTGCGTCAGGTGCGACTTGATGGTGTTGATCGACACGTAGAAGTCCCGGGCGATCTCCTCGTTGGTCCGCATAGTCGGTAGTTCGGCTAGCACAGCGAGTTCGCGCTCGGTGAGCGGCTCGAGCAGCGGCTCGGGCTCGGGGAGCACCGGGCCCGCGCCATGGTCGGCCAGCCTGCCGAGCAGTGCGTCACGCAGACTCACCGTCTCTCCCGTAGCGGGCGTGGACCTGAGGATCCGTGCGACATCGTCCGAGCCTGCGACGAGGAAGGGGCGGAGAACGCGCTGGGGGGACGCGAGAACGAGTGCCTCACCCATGGAGTCGGTCGCCTGCCTCGTTCGCCGCTGCTGCCCGGCCACGAGGGACTCACAGAGTCTGGCCTCGATCGCGGCCAGCAGGTCGTCGAAGTGCTGCGACTCCGGGGCCCTGGGAACCCGGTCGGCAGCCTCACTGACCAGGTCCAGTGCCCCTCGTGACAGCGCCAACCTGGCCCGGGTTGCCCAGCCCGTCGAGGAGACACCCGCGCCCTCGTCGAGGATTGGGGGGCCGTCTTCGACCCCAGTCAGGATCGCGACCTCGCCCGCCACGCGCGTCAGGGTGTCGGCAAGGGCGGGCGACACTGGACGATCTCGCATGGCGGCCCGTGCGGACTCGAGGGCGGCCGACGCGGCACGCGGCCGGCGGCGGGACACGGCAACAGAGGCGTGCGCGAGGTGCAGTGCAACCGTGGACCACGCCTCCACCCCGTTAACATCCGCCGCCAGGCCGGCCACCACGGTGCGATCGGCGACGTCGAACTCACCACGCAGCATCTGGGCCATGGCAAGCGGAAGGTAGGCGTATCGCAGCTGCAACTGCGAGCCCCAGCCGCGGACGACGACATCGTCGATCACCGAACGTGCCTGCACCATCGCCGACTCGAGATTCCCGTCGGCGAGGTCGCACCAGGCGAGGTGAGATCGTGCCCCGAGCAGCATGAGTGCAACGTCGCCCTGGGGGGTGTCGCGCACGACCACCGTCAGCCTTGCACGGGCCTCCGAAACATCGCCGGTGCGCAGCAGGGCCACTGCGTACTGGGTCGTGGCGATCAGTCGGTTGCCCTCGGTCGCCGGTCCCGGTGCCGCGTGGGACACCTGCTCAAGGGCGGCCTCGGCAGCCGTCGCCACGGAGTCCTCATCGCCCCGAGCACGTGCGGCTGCGCACGCGAGGTTCTCCAGGAAGGCCAGCGCCACCGGCGGAAGCCGGTCACCGGCCCTGAGCATCTTCCGGACCTCCTCGACGTGCCCCTCCATGGCGAAGAAGTGGCCCTCGCAGAACTCCAGCCCCGCCGCGCAGAGCTCCCGTGCGGCAGACGGCTCGAGGGAGGCGAAGGGGACCGAACGAAGGTGGTCACGGAGGGCCACTCCCCTCGCGCCTACGACCGACGGTGATGCCTCGAAGAACGCCTGCGCGGCAAGGTCCCAGTCCTCTGCAGCAACCGCATGACCGAGCGCACGCACCGGGTGTCGGTGAGCGAGGTACCACGTCGCGGCCGCTCTGTTCGCCTCGCGAAACCCCACCGGATCGTCGTGCTGGAGCGTGTGCAGGAGGAGATCGCGCAGCATCGGGTGGTAGCGGAACACGGTCCGTTCGGGATTGACGGAGGTGATGAACTGGTTCGCCTCGACAAGTGCCTCCAGCCGGGCGTGCCCCTCTCCGCCCGCGACGATCGCGTCCGCGAGAGGCCCCGAGATCACCTCCACCACGCTCGTGCGAAGCAGGAAGTCCCGGACGTCCGACGTGTTCCGCTGGAGCACCTCGGACACGAGGTACTCGGCCACCGACCGGTCGGTGCCGCCGAAGCCCTCCAGACTCTGCTCCGCGTCGCCCCGCGCCAGGTACATGGTTGCGAGCCGGACACCAGCCGGCCAGCCCTCAGTCCGGGCGAGCACCTCGCTGAGGGTGCTGTCCGACAGTTCGAGGGATTCAGCTCCGGCGGCCAGCCGGCGGACGGCATCGCCATCGAACGCTAGGTCAGAGGCACTTACTTCAGCGAGCACACCGGCCAGGCGAAGTCGATGCATCGGCATCGGCGGGTCGATGCGCGTGAGGAGGACCAGGTGCACGTTCGATCTCTGCGACACGAGGTCGGTCAGGGCCGTCATCACCTCCGCGTTGGTGATGACGTGGAAGTCGTCCAGCACCAGCAGGGTCGGCGCCGGCAACGCGTCAAGCCCACGGAAGACGGCGAGGAGCACCTCGTCGGTCATGCCACCGGCCGCCGACAGGAGGCGCAGGGGGTGACTGTCGGGCACTGCACCGGAGGCTCTGACGGCGGCGAGCACCGCACCCCAGAAGGAGGCAGGCGAGTCGTCGGCGGGCCTGAGGGCGAGCCATGCCACGGCATGACCGTCCTCGCGGGCACGCCGTGCCCAGCTCGCGGTAATCGTGGTCTTTCCCCAGCCGGGGCCGGCCGTGACGATCGTCAGGGGCAGATGGCTCGCATCGGATAGGGCCTGTTCGACGTCCGCGCGCCGGACCTCAACTGGCAGCGCCGGGGGAATCGACATCCGGGCCCCTGGAGTCAGGTCATCGGATGTCGGCACCCAAGGATCGTAGACGGACGAGAACCACCCGTTGCGGGTAGTGCGCGGGCAGTGAGGGCAGGCCACGATCGAGCCAGCGGGCTGATCCGGAGGTGCACATGGCAGGACGGCGCTTCATCCTGCAGGTGGCCGGGCGGCATGCCCCCGGGGACCTTGCCGGCATCGACCACGCGTGGGACCGGGTCAGCCTAAGCACGGTGCTGCGGGTCAAGGTGCGTGACCAGGCCGCTCTGCACGGCCTGCTGCGCCAGGTTCACGATCTGGGCCTGAACCTGCTCGATCTGCACGAGGCCACCGGGCCACCCCGCCACCCGAATGTCGAACGGGATTACGAGGTCACGGTCGAAGGCCCGGTAGGCGAGGTCGTCGAGACGACGCTGTCCGACCACATCGGACCCATTCACGTGTCGAGTCGTTACTCCTTCATCGATCCCGTCGTCATGGGCGAGGTGCTCACTCGGCTCCTGGACCGAGGTGCCGATCTCGAACACGCGGGCGAACGGAGTGACACTTCCGACTCTGAAGCACATCGAGCCTGAGCGGGGTCACCGGTGGCTGCTGACTCATCCGCCACGGGTGATGCGCCGACCGCGCGCTGGATCACAGACTGGCGGAAGCTCCACCACTACGGGTGACCGAATGGTCGCTCGCCCCATCGAAAGGAACCCTGATGCAGTTCGGCAGCAACTTCGTGGACATCCTCCTGTGGACGCTGTGGATCTGGCTGGTCTTCGCCTTCTTCATGGTCATGTTCCGCGTCTTCGGCGACCTCTTCAGCGACACGTCGGTCAGCGGCATGGGCAAGTTCTGGTGGAGCGTCTTCATCATCTTCCTGCCCTTCCTCGGCCTGCTTGTCTACGTGATCGCCCGCGGCAACGGCATGACGGAACGTGAGCAAGCCAAGAGGAGCGAGATGCAGGCAGCCCAGGCCGCCTACATCCGCCAGGCCGCCGGCACGGGCTCGTCAGCCACCGACCAGATCGCATCGGCCAAGGCGCTGCTGGACGCCGGCACGATCACCCAGGCCGAGTTCGAGGCCCTCAAGTCCAAGGCCCTGGTCGGCTGACGGCCGACCACCACACTCAGCCCACAACGCGAAGCAAGGAGACACCATGAAGGTCACTCGACCACTTAGCCTCGTCGCCGCCGGACTGCTGGCGGTGACCGCACTGGCGGCCTGCAGCTCGGACAGCGGCAGTTCCGACGCCACCACGGCCGAACTCGACGCACGCGTGACGTCACTCGAGGAGCAGGTGCGGGGGCTGGAGTCCATCATCGGCCGGGTCATCATCGCCGACCCGGCGGCGCAGATGCAGCAGCTCGAGGCCGAGGTGAGCGCCCTGGCGGAGGACCTCGCCGAGGCTGAGGCCAGTGCGGCCGAGGCCGCGGATGCCGTGTCCGCGCAGGTGACCACCGCTCAGACGGCCCTGGCCGACGCTCAGGCGGCGGCAGCCTCCGCCAAGGACGCGGTCGGGGAGGCGCAAGCCCAGGCGATCATCGATGCGCAGGCGCGTGTGGCTGATGCCCAGGGTGCGATCGACGCGTTGACGGCAGCGATCGCTGCTGCGGTGGGCTCGGCGGCAGCCACCCCCGCACCCAGCGCCAGCTGACATGCGGGCACGACGTCTCGCAGCACCTTCAGGGGTGCTGCGAGACGTCGTCGAGGCCGTCGAGCGGTCCGAGTTCGAGGCGATGCGGCTTCCATTTGGGCTCACACGCCTCCGGGGCGAGGATTCGACCCTCGGCGATCGCCGAACTTGCCCGCTCCCGCCGAGGCCTGGCATAGAGTGCTGACCGCGTCAGCAGAACGACTTCTTGCTTAGAGGCACACATGCCTGCACCGCAACGGGTTTCCCTCATAGGAGGGGTGACAAAGGCTGGTTCAAGTCCCGTCACTTGGCGTGTGCATATGCGCCGGCCTCCAGGTCGGCGAGTAGATCCAGCAACCCGGCAGCTTCCCAGGTTCGGTTGCGTTGTCCGTGCGATGCGCGGATCACGACTCCCGCCGCCTCCAGGTGGCCCAGTGCCTCGTTGACGACGGCCTTGGTCCGCCCCGTGGCGGTAACTGCGATGGGGACAGAGATCATCGGGTGCGCGGGCATGACGTCGATCAGTGCCCACGCGACGGAGTCGGCACGCGGATTGGACGACGCACGCAGCATGGCCCGCCACCGGTCCTGAAGGGCTGTGACCTGACGGAGGTAGTCGGCGGCCATGCCCGCGGATTGCGCGGTCGCTGCAGCGAAGGTCGTGAGCCAGGCTTCCGAGTTCCCGCGCGCGTAGGCGTCGAGGCCCGCGATATAGGCGTCCTTGTGTCCGGCGAGCACGACGCTGATCGGTGGTACGTACATCGGAGTCAGCCCGCGGCGGCGCAGGACGACATGGATCAGGGCGCGGCCAGTGCGTCCGTTGCCGTCCAGGAACGGGTGGATGACCTCGAACTGGGCGTGCACCAGGCCGGACTGGATCACCGGCGGCAGTGCATCGTCGTTGATCGACTGGCACAGATCTTCGAGCAGTCGGGGAACCTCCTGCGGCGGCGGTCCCACGAAACTGGCACCGCAGGGGTTGTAGTTGTTCCCGCCGATCCAGTTCTGCTCGGTTCGCACGACGCCCGCGACGTGCCCGTTCGGCGCCGTGGCCATCAATGCGGCGTGGATGCCCACCAGGTCGTCGACTGTCACAGCGTTCGAGCCGGTGGCGTGGTCGATGGCGAGATCCATCGCATCGATATTCGCCAAGATCTCCGCAGCCGTGGACCCGGCCTTGCCCCCCGACTCCAGCCGCGCTTCGGCACGCGCCAGATCGCGGGCGTCGACCTGCATGCCCTCCACCTTCGAGGACGCGATTGACTCGGTGCGCAGCAGCAGCCGGGCCAGAGGCGCCAACCCGGGCCGAGCTTGTGCATTCAGCCGATGGACTGCTGTCTCCGCATCGGACACCACTCCCGCCAGATCCGCCGTGATCGGCTCATCGAAGCCAAACAGGTCATCCGGGATGAATGCCTCGTAGTGGCAGGCACGCCGGAATCTGGGCGGCGCATACCGGGCGGGGTCGTACTCCCAGGTCCGACGAACCAGTGTGCCGCGCATGCGCCCTCCGAATTCATACACATCGTATGGATAAGTAACTAAACCATACTATGGGCACGATCTAGTGCGCCATCCGGTGTCGAGAGCCAGTGGACAGCCCGGTTTCGTCTGCGTCCAGGACAGCGCCGGGCGGCCATGGGCGCGGGCCACGGCACACTCGCCGGCAGCCGATCGGCGCCTCACCGGTCTCAGGGGAACCACCTTTCCGGCCTGGGCCTGCGCCCGAGGTTCATGACCGCCGGCGTCAGTGAACGATGCTCCGCCCCGGATCGTTCGCGGACGGACGGTCGAGTGCATCGGCCCATGCGTAGAAGAATGCCCTCACTTCAGGCAGTCGAACTGGGTCGATAGGCATGTCCTCGTCGCGGTAGGCGCTCAGACGACGCATGGCTACAGCAAGAACGGCCATCTCCAGACCCGGATCCAGTTCATGAGCAAGATCGAGCAGCTCCTCCGGGGCACGCGAACGAGTCACGACGAAGACATCGACGAAGTCACGTGGCATCGCCCGGTCGAACAGTGCGAGGAGCTTGCGTGCACCGAGCTCATCCGGGTCGAACGTCGGACCAAGCACGGTGATCGAGGCGGGAAGTCCGGGCGGAGAGTCCAGGGCAAGGTCGACGAGCACGGAATCCTGGTCGTGGACATTCATACGCACGAACGTCTCGGTGGACTGTCGCAGCTCCACGACCCACCCTCGCTCCCGGGCCGCCACCTCGAACGCGGATCGTGCACGTTGAACGTCGCCAGGCCGGGATGTGAAGGCGTCCATGTCCTGGGTCGGACGCTCGCTCATGCCCTGGGCGAGGAGCGCAAGGCCACCGGCCAGGAGGAAGGATTCTGCTTCAGGCAGGGCGAAGAACAATCGCGCAACTTCTGCTTGGAAACCGGTGACCGATGGAAGTTCACTCATGCTTCGACGCCAGCGATTGCGCGGTCGATCAGCGGCTGCCACGCAGAGCGGATAGGCGCGGGCAGGTACAAGTCGTTCCACGCATCGACCAGGAGGGCGCCGTCGACGAATCGGGTGATGTCCTCCGGCTCTCCTTCGGCCAGAAGCGCCTGATAGGCGAGGATCCGCTGCCTGCGATCAGCCATCGCCCGTGGAGTTCCGGGACTTGACCAGTCGACGTTCGGTGGCAGCACGATGGTGCCCATGGCAGCCGAGGCAAGTAGCCGCGGCAGTTGATCGGGGACGAAGAACGGCTTGCCACGGCGGTCCGACCGTTGCTCGAACAGAGGGACTGGAACAAGGGCCAACTGCTGACCGTTGACGGCTAGGAGTCGCTCGACAGTGTCCAGCGTCGGGTTGCGGTGGCCGTGTTCGTAGGCCGAGACCGTCGGTCGGGACGTGCCGGCACGGCGCGCGACCTCGGCCTGCGACAGGCCGGACGCTCGCCGGGCTGCCGCGAGCAACGCCGTCACAGAGACCTCCTGGGTATCTGATCAGATACTAGCATCGGTGGGCACAAGGTCGCCCTCGGCGGGGACGCGGACTATCCCCTACAGCTACTCGCCACTCGCCTTGGTGCGCCGGCGGACCGGTCGCAGCGGGACGACGTTGTCAGCCTGCGCGAGCTCGCTGAGGGCCGCCGCAACGGCACGGGAGTGGTCCGTGGTCGAGTGCATGTAGATCCGACTGGCCGCCGTGGTGCTGTGACCCATCCGCTGCATCAGCTCGGCCTCGGTTGCCCCCGCCAGGGCGGCGAGAGTCTGGCCGGTGTGCCGCAGGTCGTGGAAGCGCAGGTCATCCCGTCCGACCTTCGCTCGGGCTCGCGCCCAGATCGAAGACATCTGGGACTTGTTCACGGGCCTCCCGCCGGATGTGCAGAAGACGAGGTTGTCCTCACCGGGGCCGGTGAACTCGTCAAGGTGGGCCTGAAGGACCGGGACCAGATGGGGCGGCAACGTGACCACCCGAACGCTCGCCCTGGCCTTGGGAGTGTCGAAGTCCATCCGGCCCTTCAGCGGATACACCCGCTCGCTGACCGAGAAGGTCTCGCCGTCCAGGTCGATGTCCGATCGGCGGAGCGCGGCGAGCTCACCCATGCGTGCGCCCGTCCAGGCGGCCATCAGCACCAGCGCCTTGTACCTCGGCGGGACAGCCTCGGCGAGGCTGGCGACCTCGGCGGGGGTCGCCGTCGGGCGTTCGGCGGCCGTGCTGGAACTAGCGCCCTTGATCAGGCAGGGGTTGCGTTGGATGAGGCCATCCTGGGTCGCAGTGGTCATGGCTGCGCGCAGCAGTCGGTATGTCTGCGCCGCTGAGACTGAGCCATCAGATGTGGACGCCACGCTCGGCTCTCGGCCCTTCTTCACGAGTGCTTCACGACGTTCCTCTGCCCGCTGGGCCAGCTCGGTTCGCATGTGCGCGTACCACGTCCTCACGACGTCGGGGGTGAGGTCGCACAGTGGCGTCTTCCCCAGCGTCGTGCCGACGATGTTGTTCCGGAGCTTGGACCGGTAGAGCTCGCGCGTTGTCTCCTTGAGCCCCGGGTGCTCGTCGATCCAGCGTCCGACGTACGCGGCCACAGGTTCGGTGACGAGTCGCGGTGCTTGCCAGGTCACACGGATGAGGTCCGTCTGGACAGTCGCGAGAAATGCCTGCGCATCCGCCTTGGTGGCGTACGTCATGGGCGCTGAGTACGTCGTGCCGTCGACGACGTACCGCACCTGATAGCGCCCGGAGGGTCGCTTGCGGACGGAACCGAAGGGTCGACGACCACCCTTGTTCGCCACACCAACCACCCCTTGCGTCCGATATCCGGCTGATACTGCCGATAATCCTAATGGCCCGCTAATGGCCCGACAAGAGTTGAACGCCGAAAAGTTGTTCATTTGCAACACGTTTCGGGTCCTCTTGAACCACCCTTCCAAGCTGGCCATGCCGGTTCGATCCCGGTCACCCGCTCCACGGCCCCCGCCCGACCGCGGGCGAGGACGCCACGACGATCGAGACACCTGTCAACCCGCCGTTGCCGACGCCGGACCGTTCCTGACAACAGCCCACAGCCGCCGCGATCGTCGGGAATGATGATGACGTCACCGCCGCCACAAGCACCAGGGAGCCCATCATGAGGGTCGTCGTCGACTTCGATGTATGCGCCAGCACCGGAAACTGCATGCAGATGTGCCCGGACGTCTTCGAGGTGCGCGCGGACGGTTACCTCTACATCCTGATGGACGAGCCGCCGGAGCAGCTGCGGGACAAGGTGACGAGCGCGGCCGACATGTGTCCCACGGGCGCCATCACGATCGAGGACTGACCCCGACCGACGTGCGACGTCGCGCCAGCAGGTCCCGCTCCACGTCGTTGGCGGTCAGCGCGATGGCCGCGTCGTAGGCGACGCTGGCCTCGTCGAGGTGACCCAGCCGCTCGAGCAGGTCGCCGCGCACGGCGTGCAGCAGGTAGTACTGGTCGAGGCTCAGGCCGTTGACGATCCGCAGGGCCGGCTCGGGCCCCTCGACCTCGGCAAGGGCGACGGCGCGGTTCAGGGCTACCACGGGCGTGGGCGCGATCTGAAGCAGGTGGTCGTAGAGGGCGAGCACCTGCGCCCAGTCGGTATCCGCGGCCGAAGCCGCATCGCTGTGGACGGCCGCAATCGCCGCCTGCAGCTGGTAGGGCCCCGGCTCGTTGCGACGCAGGCAGGCGCGGACGAGCCCCTGCCCCTCCTCGATCTGCGCCCTGTCCCACGTCGCGCGATCCTGATCGGCCAGGCGCACGAGCGACCCATCCGGGCCGATCCGTGCTGTGCTGCGGGACTGCGTCAGCAGCATGAGCCCCAGCAGCCCGACCGCCTCCGGTTCGTCGGGCATGAGGTCGACGAGCAGGCGGCCGAGCCGGATGGCCTCGTCGGCGAGGTCGGCGCGACCCAGCGACGTCCCCGCGCCCGCGACGTAGCCCTCGTTGAACACCAGGTAGACGACCGCGAGCACCGACCTGAGGCGATCGGGCAGGTCGGCGTCGCGCGGCACGCGATACGGGATGTGCGCGGCGCGGATCTTGCCCTTCGCCCGGACCAGGCGCTGGGCCATCGTCGCTTCGGGCACGAGGAAGGCGCGGGCGATCGCGTCCGTGCGCAGCCCCGCGATCAGGCGGAGGGTGAGCGCGACCTGCGCCGTCGGCGACAGTGCCGGGTGGCAGCAGGTGAAGATCAGGCGCAGGCGGTCGTCACGCACGGCCCCTACCTCCTCGGGCTCGGGCTCGGCGAACAGCAGTGCCGCCTGTGCGTGCCGGTCCTCGCGCGTCGACTCGCGCCGGAGACGGTCGATGGCACGGTTACGCGCGGTGGTGACGATCCAGCCGGTCGGGCTGGGCGGCACGCCGGTGCGGGGCCAGGTGTCCAGGGCGACGGCGAGGGCGTCCTGCACCGCCTCCTCGGCCAGTCCGATGTCGCCTAGGAGCCGGGCCAGGGTCGCGACCGCGCGTCCGTAGTCCTGGCGGAAGACGCGCTCGACGTCGTCAGCCGCGGTCATGGCCGGCGGATCGGCCGTCAGCCGTCGTTCTGGAACGGCCGCACCTCGACGGCGCCCTGGCAGGCGACGGTGGCCCGATCGGCCCAGGACATCGCCGCCGAGTCGTCGGCCGCCTCGATGACCCAGAAGCCGCCGATGTGCTCCTTGCCCTCGAGGTAGGGGCCGTCGGTGTGCAGCAGAGCGCCGTCCGACTGACGGACGACCCTGGCCGTGGACGCCGGCATCAGCCCCCCGGCGAACACCCACGCCCCGCTGGCCCGAATCTCGGCGTTCAGGGCGCCCACGTCGCGGAAGGCGCGTTCCATGTCCTCGGGCGTGGCGTAGGGGCCTTCCTCGACGCCGTGGACCGACAGCAGGTACTGAGGCATGCGCCTCTCCTCTCAGGTGATGGGGAGCGGGCCGTCCCGCCCTCCTTGCCCTTGTACGAAGGGAGAGGTGCGGATTCGACATCTCGTGGCCGCATCCTCCCCGCGCATCTTGGGCGGCGCAATGGCGGGGGTCAGGCGGGTCCGCCGTGCATGAAGGGCCGCACCTCGATGGGCACTGTGGCGGCGCGCGACTGCTTGCGCGCCCAGCCGAGCGCCTCGTCGAGGTCCGCGGCCTCGATCACCGTGATCCCGCCGATCTGCTCCTTGGACTCGATGAAGGGACCGTCCGTGAGCACCACGTCGCCGTCCCGCTCGAACACGGTGGTGGCGGTCGAGGCCGGATGCAGTCCGCCCCCGAACACCCATGCGCCGCTGGCGACGAGCTCGTCGCGGACGGCGCCCACGTCGATCATGATCTGCCGCAGGGCCTCAGGGTCGGGCTGCTGGGCATCGGCCGGGTAGCACACGGACAACAGGTACAAGGGCATGAGCAGATCCTCTCGCAGGTGCGGCGCTCGGACGCGCGGCCTCACCCCCTGTACGAACGAGAGTCGCCGATCTCGACGGGCGCAGCTGCCACGAAGCGGACGAGGCGACGTGAGACGGCGCGAAACCGGCTCGCGGCCAGGGTTTCGCGACGCTCCACGTCGCCTCGGCGGCCTTCGTGGGCGGTGCTGGGGGTCCTCAGGCGGCGAGCTGGCCGGAGAACATGTCGTTGATCTCGTCGCGCTCGTCCTGCGAGTACGCCTGACTCAGCAGGCGGGACCATTCCTTCTCGAGTTCGGTGTCGAACGAGACGGGGACGTCGGTGGTGTGGAACATCTGCTTCAAGGTGGTGAACATGGTTGCTGGTCCTTCCGTGGACCTTGGTGCCCTCTGGCTCCTTTTAGTAAGGAACCCTTACTAAATAAACGATAGACCGCTACAGTCGGATACGCAAGTTCCAGCAGGCTCGAGGCGGGGTGACATGGACGACACCGGGTGGCTGCTCCGAGCCCTGCCCCGACCCGGAATGCTCCGCCGGATCACGGATCGCGCCGTGCTCGACGAGGTGCTGGCTCGCGGCCAGGTCACCCGCGCAGAGGTGTCCGACGTCACCGGCATCTCGAAGCCGACCATCTCCGAATCGACCCGGCGGCTCGAGGCGGCGGGCGTGCTGTGCGCCACCGGCTCGCAGAGCGGCCGGCGCGGGCGCGTGGCCACCTACTACGCGCTCTCCCCCGCCGCGGGATGGGCGTTGGCGCTCGACCTGGACCAGGACGGCGTCCACACGCTCTCGGCGGACCTCGCCGGTGCCGCGTTCGACCACCATGACCACCCACCGGTCGAGATCGGCGACACCGCGGGGATGGTGACGTCGATCCGCTCAGCTGTTCGACGGGCCGTGCGCGTCGGCCGCGCCAAGCACGGGCCGCTGCGCGCCGTCGGCCTGTCCGTCGCCAATGCCGTCGATCCCGAGACCCAGGAGATCCTCGCCCTGCCCAACACGCCGTTCCCCGAGGGGCTGCTGCATCCCGCGGAGATCTTCGGCCGGCTCGGCGACGTCCCGCTCATCGTCGACAACGACATCAACTGCGCGGCGCGCGCCGAGCATCGCAGCGGGGCTGCGCGCGGCGTCGACGACTTCGCGTACGTCTTCATCGGCGCGGGCCTGGGTCTGGGCCTGTACGTGGGCAGTCGACTCGTCCGCGGAGCCCACGGCCTGGCCGGGGAGATCGGCTACCTCGCGACCGCCACGGGGCCGGCGCAGTACACCACCCTCGTCTCGGCGCTGTCGCAGCAGGGCTTGAGCCTGCCCGGCACCCCCGTGATCGACGTGGCCGCCGTCGTCGGCGCGCTCGAGGCCGCGCAGGGCGGCGATGCGGCGGCCGCGGAGACGGCACGCGCGATCGGCGCCGCGGTGGGGCAGGTCATCATCGACACCTGCGCGGTCGTGGATCCCGAGCTGGTGCTGCTCGGGGGGCCGATCGGTATCCATCCCGCCGTGCTGCCCGCCGCCCGGCAGACCGTTCAGGCCATCTCCCCCGCGCCCGTGCGCATCGAGCTCGCGGCACTGGGCGAGACGGTGTCCCTGCAGGGCGCGCTCCACGTCGCGCTCGACCGATCCCGCGACGACGTGATCGCCGCCATCGCCTGACGACGCCTGCCGACGGCTCGGCTACTCGAAGCGCGTCGGATCCCCGCTGCCCACCCGCAGGATCTCCGGCTCCGGACCGGACAGGTCGACCACCGTCGTCGGCTCGACGCCGCACTCGCCCGCGTCCACCACCGCGTCGATGAGGTTGTCGAGCCGGTCCTTGATCTCCCAGCCCTGCGTCATGGGCTCGTCGTCCCCGGGGAGCAGCAGGGTGCTCGAGACGAGCGGCTCGCCGAGTTCGGTGAGGAGGGCGCGCACGACGGCATCGCTGGGGATGCGCACTCCGACGGTGAGCTTCTTCGGGTGCAGCAGCCGGCGGGGCACCTCCTTCGTGGCAGGCAGGATGAACGTGTAGGGGCCGGGTGTGCAGGCCTTAACGGCGCGGAACACGGCGTTGCTCACGTGGACGAACTGGCTCAGCTGGCTGAAGTCCAGGCACACCAACGTGAAGTGGTGATGCGCGTCGAGCTGCCTGATCTCCCGGATCCGGGCCAGGCCGTCGGCGTTGCCGATCTGGCAGCCGAGCGCGAAGCACGAGTCCGTCGGATAGGCGATGAGCCCGTCGCTGCGCACGATGTCGACGACCTGCCCGATCGCCCGCGACTGCGGGTTGTCGGGATGCACGTCGAAGTAGCGGGCCACGGCCGCAGCCTATGCGGCCCCCGGACGCTGCAACGCCACCACAACCGCGCCGTGAGCGCGCTGCAACCGCCCCGGTTCATGGTCGTGTCGACCCCGCGGAACCGCCGCGGACACTCGAAGGAGTCGACATGACCACCGTCCCGATCCCCGAGCCCTTCTTCTCACCGGGCTCGCGTCCCACGCCGCTCCCCGACGTCGACTCCGATCCCACCCGGAGGCGCACCAGTCGAGGACCCGTCGTGCTGGCCATCGCTGTGGTGCTGGCCATCAGCGGGGCCATCGGCATCGCCGTCGTCCGCAGCCAGCCGGCAACCGTGACGATCGCCCCCGACACTCCGCTCGTCGCCAACGTCACCGACTTCTCCGCCTACTCCCCCGGCGGCAGCGTTTACGACCAGCAGGTGCCAGCGGCGGCCGGGATCGGCGCCGTCGCCGCCGTCAGCGCGCCGCTCGCCGGAGTCGCCGCCGTCGAGGGTGGCGCATCTGAGTTCGCCCCCGGCGGCAGCGTCTACGACCAGCAGGTCCCGGCCGGCACCAGCGGACAGGCCAACGGCGAGTTCGCCCCCGGCGGCAGCGTCTACGACCAGCAGGTCCCGGCGGCTGCGCGGTAGCCGCCAGCGCCTCCCCTCACGGAACCGGCCGCCTCGCCCTCACGGGCGGCCGGTTCCGTCATGTCCGGCGTCAGGGGCCCGGCCATTCATTGCAGGACCCTGACGCTCGACGAGTTCGAGCACACGGGCTCGTAGGGGTAGCCCGGCAGGAACTCCGCCCACTCCTCCGCAGTCAGGTCGCGGCCCGCCGCGCGGCACGCCCGATCGATCCAGTCGCCGACGGACAGGTCGTAGATGGCGACCGCTCCCCTCGCCGTGGTGGTAACCAGTTCGGAGTCGGAGGCGAACCGTGCGGACACGGTGTCGACCGGGGCGACGATGCGCCCGCGCTGCTCACCCGTGGCCAGGTCCCAGATCTCCACGGGACGCGGGGCGCTGACGACGGACATGAGCCGCCCATCGGGACTCGTGCTGAGGGACACCGACGACGCCGAGTCGGCGACGGCCAGTTCGCGGGGGGAGTCGGCGAGCTTCGGCCCGACGGTTGCCCCCGTTGCAGCGTCCAGGAAGTGCAGCCTGCCCGACCGCCCCGGCACGACGACCGTTCGCCCTGCATCAACGAACGCGAGGTCCGGGGTGCCGGCGGATTCCGGGGCATCGACACGCCAGCGGACCGAGCCGTCATTCGGGTCGACCCGAGCCCACACCCCGCGCCGCTGGATGCGACCGTCTTCGGCTGCGAACGCATGCCCCTCGGCGGCGACGACGACATCCCGGCCATCGGGGCTCCAACCGAGAACCTGGGCGAGCGCCTGTTCGCCCAGGTCGGGGTAGACAGGCCCACCCACCGCCGCCGTCGCGACATCGATCGTGCGCAGTGCGAAGCCGTCCGAGAAGGACGCCGCGGTCCGTCCGTCGGGGCCGATGGGGGCGTTCGGGACGAGCGCTGAGTACAACCCCGCGCCAGAGTCGCCGGCAAACTCGCGGATCGGCTCCGCGGTGGTCACGTCCCACATGGTCAGAACGCCGGCCATGTCTGCCGTGAGGGCCTGCCCACCCCCCGCGGCGAAGGCGATCGACACGATGGAGCGCTGAGCATCCGGGGCCACGCTCGCGACCCGGGTCTGACCAGAAGCCAGGTCGAGGAACCAGGCGACACC
Source organism: Actinomycetota bacterium (assembly GCA_016717115.1). Classification (GTDB taxonomy): domain Bacteria; phylum Actinomycetota; class Actinomycetes; order S36-B12; family S36-B12; genus UBA10649. Next base: position 85,339 of record JADKGE010000007.1, on the reverse strand, counting down.
GAGATCCGTGCCGACGCCGAGGATGCGGTTCTTCGGGTCGACTGACGTGGTTGTTACGCGCCCGACGCCCACGGGCGCGGAGGCGATAACGGGGGTGTCCACGCTGGCATGCCGCGAAAGGTCCCATGCCTCAAGTGCAGAGGCCCCGTCGGGGGCGAGGTACAGCCGGCTCCCGTCGCGCGACCACGCCAGGGCTTGGGCTGCACCCAGGGCTGAGCGGACACGGGCCTGCTCCAGGCCCGTCGAGGTGCTCACGACTCGAACGGTGCCGTCACGTCCGTCCGACACGGCCAACACAGAGCCGTCATCTGTGACAGCGAGTGCGTCTGGCGGCGAGGTCAGGCCCGTCATGATGCTGCGCTCCGTGCCGGTCTTTAGGTCAACCAGTGCGACGGTGCCGTCTGGTGACGCCGCCGCGGCCGTCCCACCGCCAGCGGACACGGAGACCACTGATGACGGGGGCACCGTGATCGTCCGGACGATCGCTTGACGATCGGGGTCGACGACCTCGAGCCGGCCTGGCTCGACGGCAACGACGAGCGAGCCCGTTCCCGGGAACAGTTGGTCCGGAATGCCCGCCAGCGGAACCGTCACGTCAGCCAAGGCCTCGTCGGTGTGACGGGCCACCATGACCGCCGGCCGACTGCCCGTTCGCGCCGACGCGAGGCCCGCCACCCATCTCCCATTGCTGCTGACCGTGAATACGTCCGGACTCCAGCCGTCGGCGAACGTGGAGGCTCGGCCGTTGGCGGCAACCACGTAGAACAGCCGGTCAGGATCGCTGGCCCCGACCAGCAGCGACCTGTGCCCGTCGAGCCATGTCACGACACCGGACGACGTGCCCTTGGTCCAGTAACTCTGGGGGTCGAGCTCAGCGACCTGGGCTAGTGATTCATCCATGACGTCGACGGAACCGCCCGGAAGAGTGGCCGCCAACCAGCCGTCGGGGGAAACCGCCATCGCCCGGGCGGGTGCACGGAGTGGGACAGTGGCGACGGGCGCCCCGCCCTGCTGAAGCGCCGCAAGGAGATTGCCCTCGGTGCTCGAGTTGTCGTCCAGGTGGACGGCGGCCACCGCGAGGAGCAGCGCCTGCGTCGGGTCACTACGCGCGAGGGCTTGGAGGCCCAGGCGCTGGGCATCCGCGACCCGAGCCGCCCGGATCGCGTCGCGTCCGTTGCGGACCGCCATCGCGCCAGTCGCCATCGCGACCACGAGCCCCGCGACGAGTCCGGCCGCGACGTACCTCAGCCGGCGACGGCCCCGACGAAGAACGCGCACCTCCCGATCGGCCTCGGCCCGCCCGGCCGCGATGAACTCGCGTTCGACCGGCCCGAGCTCCTCGGGCTCGGACGCCTCGACGTCGAGGGCGGCCTGCAGCCGGGCACCCCGATACAGGTCGGACGGGTCACGACCGCCGGCCGTCCACGTGTGGGCGGACGCGACGAGGCGCTCCACGACTCCTCCGGTGGCCGCACGCTCCTCGAGCCATCCGGCGAATCGCGGCCACGCACTTGTCAGTGCCTCATGCGAGAGCTGCACCTCATCCCGGTCGACCGAGACCAGGCGGTGGGAGCTGAGCACCTCGAGGGCCCGACCAGCCCCCTCGTCGCCAGGCGGCACCGCATCCTCGAGGGCGACGCGACGCCGCCGCCAGGTGCCCTCGTGGTCAGCGACGAGCCGGAGCAGGATCCGTCGAGCCGACGGGCGATCGGGCTCCTTCATCGAGGCATACGCTTCCTCCGCAAGCCGTTCGAGCGCCGAGGCGGCGCCGCCGGCCTCGCGATAGTCGGCCAAGGTCAGTCGCGGGCCCTCGCGCCGCTCCCAGGTGCGCACCAGGGCCGTGGACAGCAGTGGCAGCGACCCGGGCCGGCCCGCCACGTCGGCCACCACCGCATCAACGAGGGCCGGCTCCACCGTCAGCCCCACGAGTCGCGCGGGGAGCTCGACGACCGCTCGGAGTTCATCCGCCTGCGGCGGCCCGACGAGCACGGTGCCGGCACCCGCGGCCGGCGTCAGGCCCGGCAGCTCCGCCAAACGGTCGAAGAGATCCCCGCGCACCGTGATGACCAGACGAGTGCCTCCACTGATGGCCTGAAGGAGCTCGTGCGCCAGTGTCGCTACCTCGTCGGGCCGGCCAGCCACCAGCAGCTCATCCATCGGGTCAATGACGAGCAGATCGGGGGGCGGCACCAGCGCAGAGCGCAGTGCCTCCACGTCGAGTCGGCCAGGCAGCATGATTCGCCAGTCCTGTGAGCCGATCACCGCGCCAGCCTCGAGTGCCGGGACGAGCCCAGCCCGGACGACCGACGACTTCCCCGAACCGGACGGTCCGGTCACCACCACAACATCGTTGTCGACCAGCCGGGCAACCAACTCGGTCACTAGCCTCTCTCGGCCAATGAAGTAGTCCCGGTCGGCCGGCTGGTAGGTCGCCAGTCCTTTCCACGGGCAGGTGACGACTTCGGCGCGCGGCGTCGCGATCAGGTCCGGGTCCTGGGCGAGGACTCGCGCTTCGGCAGCCCGCAGGTCCGGGCCTGGCTCGATGCCGAGTTCCACAGCAAGGACGCCCCGGGCGCGCTGGTAGGCGGCGAGTGCGTCCGCCTGCCGTCCCGACCGGTACAAGGCCACGACCAGAGCGGTCCACAGCCGCTCCCGGAACGGGTACTCGACAACGAGGGTCTCGAGCTCAGCCACAAGGTCGGGGCCGCGGCCGGAGGCGAGGTCGGCCTCGACCTTGGCCTCCACGGCTGCCTCCCGGAGGGAACCCAGGCGAAGGCGCTCGGCATCGATGAAGGGCAATCCCGCGAACTCGGCGTATGCGGGCCCGCGCCACAGGGCAAGCGCCTCCCGCAACGCCTGCGCCGTGGCCCGAGGATCGTGCCCGTTCGTCGTCGCCGAATGGAGAAGGTCTTCGAAGACCCACGCGTCAAGGTCGCCGCGCTGGAGGACCAGCCGGTATCCGCCGTTCATCGTCTCGATTGCCTGCGTGCCGTCGCGGCCCAGGGTGTTGCGCAGCCGCGTCACGTGACTGTGCAACGTGCGCACGGCCGTCGGGGGCGCAGCCTCACCCCAGACGTCGTCAATCAGCCTGTCTGCAGGTACGACATCGGGGGCATGGGCGATCAGGCTGGCGAGCAGTCTGCGCTGCACCGGGCCGCCCAGACTCAGCGGCCGTCCATCCAGGGTCGCCGTGAGGGGGCCGAGCACCCCGTAGCCCATAGGCGATGGTAAGCCCGCACTTACCTCGTGCACCATGCCTCGACGCGACCCATTCAGGCGTCGTGGCTCCGCGGCCACGACCGTTGACTCGGACGGCCGGCTCGGGGACGCTAGGTCGGAAACGTCTGATTGATCACGGTCGGACGGGAACGGGGGCAGGGCGCATGACGGAACAGCGGACTCAGCAAGATCGCCGCGGCGCGCGCAAGATGCAGCCTCGGCAGCGGTTCGTCGCATGGCTCATGGCGAGCCGACTCGACGCCGCGCTGGCCCGCGGCGAGAGCCCGGACAGCTCACCCCTTCTCGCCTTCCACGCCCGCGTGCTGGAGTCGATGGCGATGCGGCAGAGCCTTTCGCGCGACCTCAGCACCATCGCCGAGGCCTCGCGCCACCCCCGCACCAAGCGCGAGGAGCGCAGTTCGATGAACTGGGCCGTCGTGGCCGAGGCCTACCAGCAGCTGGACGACCTGTCCCTGCGCCTGGCGGTCGGCACGCGGGTAGACCCGCGAGGAGTCGCGCTGTCGCGCCTGCTGCTCACCGACCACGACAGCCCGCTGCACGCGGGAGACGATGCCGAGGCCCTTCGTGCAGCGGCTCGGCACGCCCAGTCGGCGCTGGACCCCGTGCCGTCGGTGTAGTCCGTCCCCGACCGGTGGGGACGCTGCCTTCGCAGACACAGTGCCCGCCCGTCACTACGATCAACTCGCCTGACCTGTCCCGCGATCGAGGGAGCCACCGCAATGAGCACTGGCAAGGGCCGAATCTGGATCGGCGTGACCTCCGTGGCCGCGGTGGCCCTCACGGTGCCGATGCTCATCGCCGGCAACGCCGGTGCCACGAGCGTCGCCCCGTTCCCGATGGCGACGTCGACGCTGGATCCGTCACCGACGACAACGGCCACCGAGACGTCCAGCGCGACGGCGACTCCCACGGACAGCCCGACGGCGTCTCCGACGACGTCACCTTCCGAGACCGGGTCGCCCAGTGCCAGTGCGAGCGCCACCAGCTCGGCCCACCTGCTGACGGCCGCGGAGCTGCTCGACGCCACGGCGGGCGACGAGTACACGCTCACCCTGGCGGCTCGCTCGTGCAACGAGTACACCGACGTCCGCGCCAACCGCGCCCGCAACAACATCATGGAGAGCCTGCAGAACCTCGGTCCCGACACCAACTACGGCAGCGGCCAGGCCATCTCCCCCGCCAAGGAGGACCAGCCCCCGCAGTCGAGCTGTCAGCCCTTGGTCGGGTGGCAGTTCCAGCTCGGCTCGGGCTACACGGGCAAGACCGCCCAGACGGAGTACCTGTCCACCATCACCGGCGCCGGTCGCAGCGTCACGACCGGCGACTCCGTGCCCGAACTGCTGCCGGACGGCAACGTCGACGGCACCAACACCGTGGCCGGCGCCGTCACCATCACGCTGACGAAGGACGAGCTGGCGCTGGCGAAGAGGTCCTCGCTGTGGGTCCAGGGTGGCACCAAGGACCACCCGCTCGGCCAGGCTCCCACCTTCGGACCGGTCGTCTACGGCTTCGCCGCGCTGCGGTGCGCGAACGACAACGTCAACGGGGACAACGTCGAGTACGTCAACTTCACCTCCAGCCAGCGCCACGTGTTCTGCTACTACTACGCCGTCAAGCCACCGCCGAAGTCCGGCACGATCATCATCAAGAAGGCCGTGGCCGGCCAGAACCCCGACGACGTCGCCTTCCAGTTCGGCGGCAACCTCTCCTACAACCCGGGCGGCGCCTTCAGCCTCAAGGACGGCGGGCGGATCGAGTTCATCCGCGGCGCCACCGTCGGCATTGAGAGCACGTGGCGGGTGACCGAGACCGTTCCCGACGGCTGGACGCTCGGCATCGCCTGCTCGTCTCTGGGCGACTCCACGACCACGCCCATCGGTGTCAACGGAGTCGACATCGACCTCGACGCCCGTGACACCGTCACCTGCGTCTTCACGAACACCGCCAAGCCCCCGACCGGGACGCTGCAGGTGGACAAGTTCGCCCAGGGTGGCGGCGGCACCTTCCCGTACACCGTCACCGACCCGGCGGACGGCAAGCTCGGCTCCGGCAGCCTGACCCTCGCCGAGGGCGAGATCGGTTCGATGGGGTCGTACACGATGACGTCCACCGGCACCTACACGGTCGCCGAGACCCTGCAGGTCACCCCCAAGGGCGACTGGGCCCTGACCGAGGTCGAGTGCTCCAACGCGACCGGCAGGGTGAAGGACGAACGCACGGCGACCATCGACGTTGCTGCCCTGTCGACGAGCAAGGGCGTGCACTGCATCCTGACGAACACGTTCACGCCCAACACCGGCTCACTGGTCGTGCAGTCGAAGACCCTGACCGAGCCCGGTGGGGTGTCGAACTACACCGTCTCACCGGTGAGCACGCCCCCCGACGAGGTGCCGGTCGTGCGGAACCAGGTCGCCGACAACCCGGCCGCGGACGTCTTCGTCACTGCCACGCCAGTGAAGTCGCCCGAGGACAAGACGAACGCCCTCGACCCGCAGGCGTACGTCGTCACCGGCTTCGGCCCGACCGCGACTCCGGAGGGCTCCTGGAAACTCAGCGACGTCACCTGCACCGGTGGCACCGTCGGCTCCCGTGACCTTGCCAAGGCGCAGATCACCGTCACGCTGCCCCCGAAGGGTGCCGTGACGTGCGACTTCGTCTGGGCCGTCGACCAGCCGACGACCCTGCGGGTGACCAAGGCCGAGGTGCTTGCCGGCGGAGCTCGCACGTCAGACGTGACGATCGTGACCACCTGCACGGGTGGCACCGACACCACGCGGGAGACCCTCACAGTCAAGCCGTCCGAGCCCCTGCCCGCCTCGCTCGATCCCGACATGCGGTTCGTCCACGCGACGGTCTGCACGATCATCGAGACCAGTTCCGGTGGCAACCCCGTCACCACGGCGTGGACCGTCACCGGCCCCGAGGGCAGCCGCTCGGGCACCGGCACGAAGGTCGTCGTCGCGATCAACCATCGGGGCTTCTCCGGGTCGGCGTACGCCGTGACCTTCACGAACACCTTCACGGCGGGCACCCCGACGCCCAAGCCGACGGTCACCCCGAGCACCGACCCCACCGACACGCCCGGCACGGGCGAGTCACCGGGCACCACGGTCCCGCAGGTGCCCGACATCCCGCTGCCGCTGCCCGAGGTGATCGACCCGGACCGGCCGACCGTCGTCCTGCCGGGCGAGATCGGCACCAATGCCGGGCAGAAGGTCACGGTCACGGTGACGTGCGTTCCGCTGCCCATCGGCAGCCGGGCGCGCGACACCGTCGCACCCCAGGGTGACGGGCGCTACTGCTCGGTGACTAAGTCGAGCAACGGCAAGGTCACCGTGACGGTTCGGTACCGCCCACCGGTGAAGGTCACCGTGGTGATCAGCGCGCCGGCCACGGGCAAGTACGCGGCCTTCCGCTACACCAAGACCTGGATCACCCGCGCCTAGTGCCGCCTCGCACGAGGCGCACGACCTCCACCAGCACGCTGATCGCCGATCCCACGATGGCGATGACGAGGACGACGCGAGCGACCGTCGCCCAGGGCAGGGTGTAGGCCGAGAAGTCGAAGGGAAACACCTGGAGCAGCAGCACGCTCGCGCCGAGGCCGATGAGCGAGATGACGATCTGGCAGGCGGCCCGGAACCGCGGTGGGTCGTAGGCGACGTAGATCGCGTTCGCCACGATGCTCGCGATCAGCGACAGGTTGATCACCCACACCACGTCGGCGAACCGGTCGGTGATCCACGACAGCGTCTGCCAGCCCGGCGAGACGTTGATCAGCCACAGCAGCACCGCATTGACCAGGACGGCGATCACGTAGCCGGCCCGACGACCCGCGGGGCGATCGGTCCGATGGCCCGTGGTGCTCGGCTGCTGGCTCATGGCGCAGGCAGCGCGAGCTGGGTGACCGGACCGGCCTGGTCGACCTTCAGCGCCGCAAGATCGTGGGCGTCGGTGGTCCAGCTGTCGTAGGAGCGCACGTACAGCACCTTGTTGTCGTGGTCGCGGGCCACGCTCCACTGGGTGTAGTCGCCGGCAGCGGCGACGAAGCGGGGCACGCTCACCAGGTCGAGCGAGTGGAACGCCTGGTTGACCGCGCCGCGGTGATCGGGCGCGCTGGTGACCACCTCGGACAGCACGGTCGCCCGGATGAAGCGCGATGGCGGGGTCACGTCGCCGGGCATCCCCAGGAGCCCGGTGCCGTTGCCCGTCGGCGTCACCGGCATCCCCATCAGGTTGACCGGCTTGTCCTCGACGTTGGTCAGGCCCACGTAGTTGCGCAGGTTCGTGATGTGCCAGTCGTACGTCGGGGAGTTGGTCAGCACGCCGACGACGTTGTCGTGCAGGCACATCCGACCGCCCACGAACTCCACGACGAGGTCGGCGCCCGACGCGTCGTGGACCGTGATGTGCTCAGTGAACGACCAGTCCATGAGCGCCGCGAGATGCGTGGGCACCGGAACCCCGGTCGGCCACATGCTCTTCACCGGCGGGTTCCACACCTGCACCGTGCCCAGCGCCTGCTTGACGTCGGCGACGGTTCGGCAGGTGCCGAGCAGCCACCCGGCGAGGCTGACGAACGCCGTGGCGGGTGCCGGGCCGTCGGTCGGCGGATCCGCGGGAAGGGTCGTCTCGGGCAGCCACAGCGTGCCCACCGACAGTCCTGCCTCGTTGAGTCCGTCGGCGTAGAGCTGGTGGAAGCCGAAGCCGTCGATGCCGACGAAGCCGAGGTCGTTCGTCCAGCTGAGTGGCGCAGCACTCGTGCCGGTGGGCAGCGACGTCCAGGACTGGCCGCGAGGAACGACCTGCACCGTCGACGCGAGCTCGAACGCGAAGTCCAGCGTCCGGGCGGACACGTGCATCCCCGGCAGCCGGACGAGGCGTAGGTCGGTGCACATGACGGCCTCCATCGGGGCGGTCAGTCACCGGTCGTGGCGAGCTCCCGCCTCACCGAATCATTCACCAGTCGGACGGCCCATGCGCGGCTACGCCCACGGGTGGCGAGGAGGATCTCCAGGCTGAGGCCGTCCATGCAACGACACGTGCGGTAGGCCACCTCCGCGGGGTCGTCCGTCCGCATCACTCCCGTCGCGACCCCGCGGCGGATCACGTTCTCGAGGGCGATACCCCACGAGTCGATCACCTCCGCGAAGGCGCGCACGGTCTGGGCGTCGGTCGGCGGCCGGGCGATGAGCTGGGCCCAGAGCTTCCAGCGGACGTCGGTCGGGCCATCTGCCAGGTAGAGGCGGGCGAGCACGTCGACCGCGGCCCACGCGTCGGGAGTCCGGGCCAGCCGCCGGTCACGCACCGCCGCGAGGTCGACCTCGCTGAGCAGGAGGGTGTCGATGAGGATCCGGTCTCGCCGGCCGAAGTAGTACAGGACGTGCCCAGTGCTCATGCCGGCCCTGTCGGCGATGTCCTGCACGCGCACGCGGTCGGGACCCACTTCGGCGATGGCGACCATGGCCGCCTTCAGCACTCTGGCCCGCATCTGCGGCTTGCCGACGGATGGCCGCCCGTCGGCGACCACCCTGCCCCGTGCGACCATCGTCCCTCCACGCAAGTTAGAGCGCCACTCTAGATCAGCACTCTAATGTGCGGTAGCGTCCACGCCCAAGGACTTCTGGAGGACCCGTGAGCGCAGACACTCAGCCCCTGGCCGGATCGCCCGATGTCGAGCCCGGGGGCGTCGAGCAGAACGGCGTCGACACCATCCCCGACGCCGAGCGCACGGCGCGGCCCCGCGAGGTCGTCAGCATCCTGTGGGGCGGCAACCTGGCGCTGTCGGTGATGGTCTTCGGCTGGCTGGCCATCCTCTACGGACTCAGCTGGTGGGCCGCCGTCAGCGCGATCCTGGTCGGCACGCTCGTCGGCAGCGTCGCCGTGATGCCCCCTGGCCCTCCTCGGCTACCGAGCGGCCACCAACAACTCCGTGAGCAGCGGCGCCTACTTCGGCGTGCGCGGTCGGCTCGTCGCCTCCGTCATCGGCCTCCTGCTGTGCCTCGGCTACATCGCGCTCACGGTCTGGACGGGCGGCGAGGCGGTGGTGTCCAGCCTGAGCCGCGCCATCGGCACGTCGGAGACCGATCTCGAGTTCGCCCTCGGGTACGCCGCGATCGCCGTGATCGTCGCCATCGTCGCGGTCTGGGGATTCCGCTGGCTTGTCGGCCTCAACAAGATCATCGTGCCCGTGGTCGGCATCACGATGATCCTCACCGTCATCGCCTTCGCTCCCGACTTCGACGCCTCCTATCCGGGAGCCCCCGAGCTGTACGCCCTCGGCGACTTCTGGCCCACCTGGCTGCTGGCCGCCCTGACGGCCGGCGTGGCCGGCCCCATCTCGTATGTCACCCTGACCGGCGACTGGACGCGCTACGTCTCCCCCGCCCAGCACAGCGGGCGATCGGTTCTCTTCGCGACCTGGCTCGGCCTGTTCGTCGGCCTGTCCGTCCCCACTCTGTTCGGCGCCTTCGTGTCGGTGGTGGCCTTCGACGAGAACAGCTTCGTCGGCGGACTGGCACATGGCGCCCCCGGCTGGCTACTGGTCCCGGTCGTGGCCACCGGAATCATCGGCAGCCTCGGGCAGGGAGGCATCAACCTGTACAGCATGGGCCTGGACCTCGACGCGATCCTCCCGCGACTCACCCGCACGCAGGCCACGATGGCGGTGGCCGCGCTCGCCACCGGATTGGTCTTCCTCGGCAAGTTCGTCTGGGACGCAGAGGCGGCCGTCACCTCGTACGTCCTGTTCCTGACCTCGCTCGCCACGCCCTGGGCCGTCATCGCGCTGATCGGCTATGCGCGCACGCGAGGTCGCTTCGACCAGGACGCCCTGCAGGTGTTCAACCGGCGCGAGCGGGGAGGCGCCTACTGGTTCACACACGGCTGGAACATCGACGCAGTGGTGGCCTGGGCGGCGGGCAGCGTCGTCGGGGTGCTCTCGAACTCGACGGGGAGCTACGTCGGTCCGATCGCGGATCGCCTCGGCGGCATGGACGTGAGCGTGCTGACGTCGGGCATCACGGCGGCGGTGCTCTACCTGGCGCTCGTCGCCCTGCGTCCCCACGCCCACGCCACCTCGCCCGTGGAATAGTGAGGCGCTAGGCGATGCGCTCGGGGATCGCCGCACCCTTGTGCAGCAGTCCCGCGGCCACGGCGTAGCCCATGAGCGTGCCGAATCCCATCTGCGTCATCATCCACAGCAGGTCGGTGGCCTGCCACTCTCGACGACCCGGCCGTCCTCGATGCGTCGCATGAAGATCCCGCGGATCTCGACGTTCTTCTTGGTGGCCGGGGCACCCATGAACTTGCCGGTCTGCCGGGCCCTGGTGACGAATCGGATCGAGACGAGGTCCCCCTGGCTCACGATGTGCGTGAAGTCCATCGTCATGTCGGACATCGCGCCCTTCATCGCCTGCATGAAGCCGATGTACTGGTCGCGGGTGTAGGGCTCTCCCAGGTCACCGTGGTAGGTGAAGTCCGGCGCGAGTAGCGAATCGAGCCCAGCCCAGTCGGCAGCGAGGATGGCTCGGGAGACGCCCAGTGCGGTCTCGATGTTGGTGTCGGTCGATGTGGTGTTCTCAGTCATGGGCGTGAGATTGACATGTTCTGCAATTATTGTCAATAACAACGATTAGCGTGATGAGCCATCGGCGTCTAGCATGGCCGGATGAACGCCAGCACTCCCCCCACCGACGGCCCGAAACTGCCCGAGGCGCTCACCGGGCACGTCGGATACCTCGGTGTCGTCCTGGGACAGCGCTCCCAGGCCCGGTTCGAGGAGGCCATGGCCAGGCTCGGCATACGCCCGGTCCACTACGACTACCTGGCCACGCTCGCCGAAGGCGGGCCCATGGCCCAGAAGGACCTCGCCCGTCTCGTCGAGGTCGACGCCGCGCGCATTGTGAGCCTCACCGACGAACTGGAGTCGCGCGGGCTCGTCGACCGGGCCGTCGACCCCGCTGACCGTCGGCGGAACCTCGTGTCGCTCACCCGGGACGGACGTGCGCTCTTCGCGCGAGCCCAGAAGGTGGCCGCCCGCGTGGAGAACGACCTCCTTGCATCGCTCAGCACTGCGGAGCGCGACTCCCTACGGCGCCTGCTGCGATTGGCTCTCGACCTGTGAGCCGCTGCCTGCCCATCGGCTGCCCGCGAGCCTGACGACGAGGATCGCGAGCAGGCCGAAGAGGCCTAAGTCGGGACTGTAGGCACTGACGATCGCGCAGACCAGCAGCACACCCGCCGAAACCCACGCCACGATCGCGCGGCGGCGCAGGTAACCCGCGGCCGCGCCGTCCGGCACCACGGGAGCCGCCGCCCGCGTCATCACCGCGGACACCACGCTCAGGACGAAGACCGTGCCGATGTAGACCGGTGCGGTGGATGTGGTCGGCCCTCGGCCGAGCAGCGCGGTGGGGAAAGGCAGGAAGGCGATGAGCAGCAGCCATGCCGCGTTCAGCAGGCGCAGACCGGCGGTCATGTCCGTTACGTACTGGAACAGTCGCTGGTGCGCAGCCCAGAACAGCAGGATCACGAGGAAGGACACCACGAAGCTCACGAACAGGCTCAGATGCTCGCCGACGAACGCGCCCACGTCGTCGATGTCGACCTCCGGCACCGCCTCCACCAGCGGCAGCACGAGCAGCGTCATGGCGATGGCAACAACGGCGTCGGTGAGCATGACAGTTCGCTCAACCGAGGCGCTGCGCGGCGCGGCCACGTCCCCGTGCATGGCTGCAGTCTGCCGCCTCCGACCACGACCGCCAAGGGCCTTGCCCGCGCGCAGGCCCACTGGCACACTTCCGTCGAACACCCGCGGAGCTGGGGCCGCGGCGAACGAGGAGTCTCGATGGCCAACTACCTGCTCGCCTACACCGGAGGTACCGAGCCCCAGTCCGAGGAGGAGGGCAAGGCGGTGATGGACGCCTGGGTCGCGTGGTTCACCTCCCTCGGGGCAGCAGTCGTCGACCCGGGCAACCCGACGGGGCCGGCCGCCACCGTCGCCAGCGACGGCTCGGTGGCCGAGGGTGGCACGTCCGGCATCAGCGGCTACTCCGTCGTCTCTGCCGACAGCCTCGAGGCGGCCACAGCGATCGCGCAGGGCTGCCCGCATCTCGCCGCCGCCGGGGCCATCGAGGTGTACGAGACGTTCGACGTGATGTGATCCGGCCTCGCGCTACGGGCGGATGCGGCCTTCTGCGCGGATCTGCTTCGTCAACGCGGTCCACTTCCGGCGCTCCTGCTGCCTCAGCCGCGCGTCGTGCCGGCGCTCCAGCCAGGCGAGCTCTCGCTGAAGCGCTCGCCAGCTAGCGAGTCGCTGCGCCACCACCTCGTCGCCGCTCGCCGCGATCACCACCGCGCAACCCGGCTCGGACTCGTGGCGACAGTCGGAGAACCGGCAGCCGGCCGCCATCTCGTCGATGTCGGCGAACGTGCCGGCCAACCCCTCTTCGCCGACCCAGGGAGCGAACTCCCGCATCCCCGGGGTGTCGAGCAGGAGACCGCCGTCGGGCAGCACGACCAGCTGCCGCGACGTGGTCGTGTGCCGACCCTTGCCGTCGCCCCGAATCTCCGCAGTCGCGAGCACCGGTGAACCGGCAAGTGCATTGATCAGGCTGCTCTTCCCCACGCCGGACGGACCGATCAGCGCCATCGTCGTCCCCTTCCCCAGCCGCGCGGTCACCGATTCCAGGCCTTCGCCGTCGAGGGACGACACGGCCGCGACATCGGCGCCCAGGCACACGGCCTCGACGTCGCCGACCACGCGCCACGGGTCCTCAACGAGGTCGGCCTTGGTGACGACGACGAGGGGCGCCGCCCCGGACGACCACACCGCTGTGAGCTCGCGCTCGAGGCGGCGCGGATTGACGTCGTCCGCGGGGGTGCAGATGCCGACGACATCGACGTTCGCGGCCAGCACCTGCTCGTCGCTTCGGCGTCCGGCCTCGTTGCGCGACAGGGTCGACGTGCGCGGCAGCACGGCATGGACGTAGCAGGTGCCACCGTCGTCACCGATGAGCACCCAGTCACCCGTCACGGGGGTGACGGACGGTCGTCGGGAGAGGGCTCGTGCCAGCAGTTCGTGGCTGCCGTCGTGCACGAGCCAGGCGCCCGACTCCTGGCGCATGACGCGGGCCGGGCGGTGAGGCGGCGACGTGGGCAGCGGGTGGCCGGATTCCGCACGACGATGCCAGCCAAGGTCATTCAGGGATGAGATATCGGTCAACGCAGGCTCCTGTGGGAGGACATCGGAGTGATGTCAGGGGGCGAGGGACGCGGGCACCCGTCGCCGACCAGGGCTGATGCGCAAGAGGTCGGCTCGGCCAGTTACGGCACGCGGACGCGGGAGAGCACAGCGGTCATGGCGTGGTCTCCTCTCGCATCCGGAAGGCCTTGCAGCCCTTACAGAAGTATAGGCACGGTCACGGCTGCGGGGGAAGCAGCGACTCCAGCAACGACGGCACGTTCACCAGGGCGATGCGGACCATCGAGTCGTCGCACCCGTACGGCAGGACGAGCGTGTCACCGTGGAGCAGGGAGCCGCACGAGTAGACCACGTTGGGGACGTATCCGTCCCGGTCGTCGCCCGCGGCGCTGACGAGCGGATGCGTCAGCCGACCCAGAACGACACGGGGATCCTCCAGGTCGAGCAGCATCGCCCCGATGCTGTACTGGCGCATCGGCCCCACGCCGTGCGTGAGGACGAGCCAGCCGACGGCCGTCTCGATCGGTGAACCGCAGTTGCCCACCTGGATGATCTCCCAGGCCTGCCGCGGCACCTGCAGGGTGCTGGACTCCTCCCAGAACCGCAGGTCGTCGGACAGGGCGATCGTGTTGTTCTCCCTGTCCCATCGCGAGAGCGCCAGGTAGTCGCCGTGCACCTGCCGCGGGAACAGGGCCATGCCCTTGTCCTTGGCCGCCGGCCCGGCGAGCTGCGAGACGTGGAACGTGCGGAAGTCGGTGGTTCGCATCATCTGCGGCACCACGCGGAGGCCGTCGAAGGCCGTGTAGGGACCGCGGTACTCGACCGTCCCGTCGGCGTCGGTGAATCGGACGAAGCGCACGTCCTCGAGCCCGTGGCTCTCCGACGGTCCGGTCGGGATGATCACCCGCTCGTCCATCGCCGACTCGACGGAGAACTCCATCGAGTAGTTGCACGCCGCGATGTGCTCGATCTGGTCGAGGGCGGTCGTCCCGGAGCCACGCGTCAGTCCCTGGTCGCTCAGACTCGCGATGGCGGCGTCGAGCTCCTCACCCCCGAACGTCTCCGGCAGGGACGCCATCACGTACTGGGCGCTGCCGTGGTCGTCGACGAGCTCGCTCAGCTGGTACGCGAACACCGCCTTCGAGTAGACCGTCGCAATCGGCGTGGGCAGTGCGGTGAGGCCGCTCGGCCCGTCGAGCACGACGAAGTCATCGGCGTCGATCGTGCCCGTGCGGAACTCGACGCTCGAGATGTGGCCCTCGCCGACGCCGCGAAGGCTCATGATGAACCGCGTGGTCCCTGCGGGCAGGCCGGATTGATCCGGGTGCGCGACCATCGAGGGGTTGAACAGTGCCGCTGCCTCGACGGCGTACTCCTGCGTGAAGTAGGCCCCGATCAGGCGACGCCGCGCATGCGTGAGCTTGAGCGCGTCCTCGATTCGGTGCGCGACGAGGAGGAAACGGGCCTCGAGCATCTCGTTGAGATCGCGATGACGGTGCGCGAAGGACTCGACGACCTCCTCGAGCAGGGTCTCGACCTCGAACTCGGTCATCGCCAGGACGCGCTCGAGCACGGCGGAAGCCCTCGACTTGCCCTGAGTGAAGAACTCCTGGCCGGGCAGGAAGGTCTTCGCCACGACCCTTGCCGCATCGGGAGTGATGGCATGAGCCGTCAGGTGGACGCCGTCGGCGGTTCGACGCCGGGGGCTCATGCCGGCACGGGTGCGGGCGCGGCCAGCTTCGCGAGCTGGAAGGTGGAGATGGCTGCCAGCGTCGACTCGGCGCCCTCGTTGAGGTTGACGCAGTCCGCGAGCAGGCCGTCGTATCCCCCACCGGTCGTCGGATCGAAGAGCGCCAGCCCCGAGTCGTTCCAGCCGAGGAACCACGCGACGCACCGGTCCATGACGAAGGCCCACGACGGCTCGCGCGTCAGGTCCCAGGCCCGGAAGCAGGCCTCGGCCAGCGCGGCGACCTCGATCGGCTGCTGGTCGAACGCGGGACGCGCCTCTCCGGTCACCCAGCCACCGGCCGGCGTCACCGACAGGTGCGTACCGCGGGTCTCCTGCTCGACGAGCCAGGTGAGCAGGGACAGCCCCTTCTGCAGAGTCGCGTCGTCGTCGAGAGCCGTCCCTATGACGATGAGGGCCTCCGGGACGACGGCGTTGGCATAGGTCAGGCGGGACTCGGGCCACGGCCACGCCTCGTCGGGGGTCGAGTGGCCCAGCATCGTGCGGGCATCGGTCATCAGGCGCAGCGCACCCGCGTGACCGGGTTCGGAACGCAGCACCTCGAAGGCGCCCACGGCCGCGTACGCCATCGCGCGCGGCCACGGCGAACGGGCCCGAAGGCAGACTCCAGCGGCCGCGAGCGAGCGCTTGCGCACATGCTCGTCGACGCTCCAGGCCGCGGCCGTTCCCAGACCCCACACGGCACGACCCCAGTGATCGCCGAGTGATGCTGCGTCTGTCCAGGGTCCGGTCTCGCCACGCCGGTTGTGCACCCATCCGCGTCGGTCGATGGCGCGTACGACGAACTCCGCATAGACGCGGCTGAGCGCCACCACGTCGTCCGTCGGATCCGGCTGCCGGCTGGTCACGACCAGGCCTCGTGCGACATCGTCGACGCAGTAGCCGTGCTCGCGGCGCGGATGGTTGAACACCGCGTGCTCGAAGAGTCCGTCGGCGGTGCTCAGCGCCGCGAGATGGTCGAAGGAGGGATCGGGGACCCTCATGCGACGGACAGAGCGCCCACGGGCACACGCGTGTCCTGTGCCGCCAGGAGCGCATCGCCCACGGCGATGTACTGATCCGCCACGGCCGACCACAGCAGCCCCGGCGCCAGCGACCGGGCCGTCGCCCCCATCTGCTCGGCAAGGCCCGGCTCGGTGAGGAGGCGGCGCAGGGCCGCCGCGATGGCCGCGGGATCGCGCTGCGGTACGAGGATGCCCGCGCCCGATGACAGCAGTTCTACGGCGTGCGGGAAGCTCGTCGAGACGACAGGCTTACCGGCGACGACGGCCTCGGTGAGCACGCCGGACGTCACCTGGTCACGTGAGTCGTACGGCAGCAGGACGACGTCCGCACTGCGCACGATGCCGAGCAGTTCCGGCAGGTCGAGGTAGCGGCCCTCGAAGGACACCATGGACGCGATGCCGAGTTCCTGCGTCTGCGCGATCAGGCCGCTGCGGTAGGCCTCGCCCTCGCGCTCGAGGACGCGCGGGTGCGTCTCGCCGACGACGCGGTAGCTCGGCTGCGGGTCGAGGTCGCGCAGGTCGGCCATGGCCGTGAGCGCCCACTCGATGCCCTTGCCGTTCCCGAGCAGCCCCCAGGTGAGAACGGTCGGATTCGCGCTCTCGGTCAGCATCGGTTTCGCGGAATGGTCCGCGTCGCCGCGATTGTCCTCAGCGCCGTGCGCGATGACCTGCACCTTGGCCGGGTCGACGACCCAACCGTGGATCAGTCGACGCCGCGCGGTCTCGGTCATCGTGATGACGATCGAGGCCGCCTTCACGACGCGGTCGAGCACCTGATGCTGGTGCAGCGTCGGATTCGCGAGCACGGTATGAAGCACGACGATGATCGGCACCCGCACCGCATCCATCAACTCGATGACGTCGGATCCATCACGCCCGCCGAAGATGCCGTATTCGTGCTGCACCACCGCGACATCGCTCTCGTCGAGCGCGCGCGCGGCGCGGCGTGCCGCCCGCGGATCGCTGATCACCAGCTCATGCGTGACGAACGGGACGGGCGGCTCCGGCGCGTCGACGACGCGGACGACGCGCACCTCGGCGCCGGTCGCGGCGATCTCCGTGACAAGCGCCTTGGCGAACGTCGCCAGGCCGCACTGCGTAGGGGGGAAGGTGCTGAGCATGCTGAAACTCGTGGCCATGTGAGGCCCCTCTGCAAGGGTCGTACTGTGCAGCGGAAGTGCTGCCGACCTTGACTGGGGCTGACGTTGTCCCCGCGGGGCACCCTTCACAGGCGATGCCAAGAACCAGGACCTCCTGGTTGACCGTGCGCCCTCATCCTACCAGCGATGCCTCGACGCCCCGACCACGCGAAGAGGCCGCAATCGCCTACGCCGACATGGAAAGTGGGCGACGATGTCCCGATGACGACGTACATCGCTCTGCTGCGCGGGGTCAACGTCGGCGGCCACAACAAGGTGCCGATGGGCGCACTGCGCACCGACCTCGAGGCGGCCGGCTTCGGCCACGTGCGCACCTACATCCAGAGCGGCAACGTTCTCGTCGACACCGGCCGAGCCTCGCCGCAGAAGGTCGCGGACCGAGTCCGGGAGGTGATCGCGGACACGCTCTCGCTCGACATCCCGACGATCGCACTCGACGCCGCCTCGCTCGCAGGCATCGTCGATGCGAATCCGTATGCGGACGAGCCCGACCACAAGCGCGTGCACGCGATCTTCCTACCGACGGCCCCCGATCCGGCATCCGTCGAGCGACTGCGCGACCTCGAGTCCGCGTTCTCGGCGAAGGGCAGCCCCGACACGATCACCCTCGACGGCTCGACGCTCTACCTGCACACGCCCGACGGCTTCGGCACCAGCGAGCTCGCCAAGGCGCTGACGACGAAGGGGCGGATCGCCGCGCTCAACGGCACGGCGCGCAACTGGGCCACCGTGACGACGCTGCTCGCGATGGCGCGTCAATGACAGCGCCGCGCCGCCGACGCGTGGCAGCGTCCGCGCTGCTCGTGATCCTGGCCGCCGTGGCCATCGCTCCGACCGCGTCGTCCGCCGAGCCGGCGGCCTGCTCGGGCAGTCGCACTCCCGCGTCCTTCCGTGCCTGCATCGCCGTGGCTGCGCAGGTGTACACGCGCCAGTGGGCCCCCGTCCTGTCGGCGCGCGGTGGTTCCGTCGCCGTTCCCACCATCGACATCTTCACCGGGCCGCCCATCAATCCCTGCGTGGACGCCACGGCCGGCGACGTGGCGGTGGCGTCCTTCTTCTGCGACAAGAACCGGACGGTCTACGTGTCGGCCTTCGCTTCCCCCTACTGGACGCGCGAGTACGCCAGGGAGGCCAGGCGGCAGGGAGTGCTGGCGTCCGATGCGCGGCGCACGGGTCGCACGCAGGCCCGACTCCTGCGCGGCTTCGCCAACCAGGGCGCGGCCACCGAACTCGCCCATGAGCTCGGACACTGGGTGCAGGAGCAGGCGGGCATCTTCGGCTGGTACTCGCGGCGGGCGGCGGGTGACGGCCCGCGCGCCGGCGCCTACCAGTCGGCCGCCGAGCTGTCCGCCGACTGCATGGCCGGCTGGGCCCAGGGCCGCGCCGCGGCGACCGGAGCCTGGCAGAACACGCCCTTCGTCCGGTGGGCGAACCATGCGACCATCGCCGAGCTCGGCGGCGACCTCAGCGAGCTGCGGCCGGGTTTCCGGTTCCCGCGTGAGGCCGTCGTCATCGCCCACGGCGGCCCCTGGTCGCGCCTGCAGATGTATGACAAGGGGTTCGCGTTCGGGGTCGCCAACGCGGACGGCCTCGTGGCGTGCGCGCGAGCCGCCGCGAGCCGTACCTCGACCCCGCTGCCCCCGTTCCTCGAATCGTAAGGTTTGCCGTCTGGCCCGTTCCTGATTCGTGTGGTCCCATAGGCAGGTGCCCGAGACCGATACCCCTGTGACACCGCCGAACGCCGACCGCGGAACTCCCGTGGGCCGCCGGGTCGTGCTGGGCATGGTCGCCCTCGGCGCCGTGGGCGTGGCCGCCGGGAAGTGGCTCTCCCAGGGCGTGAGTGACGTCGTGGCGTCGACCGCTCCCGCCCTCGCCGACGTGCTGCCCGCCGCCGGTGGCTTCCGGATCTACACCGTGACCCCGGGCTACCCGGAAATGGACCGGGCCACGTACCGCCTCGCGGTCACCGGTCTCGTCGACAAGGAGCTCTCGCTCAGCCTCGACGACCTCGCCCAGCTTCCCCAGACGGGGATGACCAAGGACTTCCAGTGCGTGACCGGCTGGCGCGTCGAGGAGGTGCCGTGGTCGGGCGTGCTGCTCAAGGACGTGCTGGCGGCGGCGGGCGTCGAGTCGGGCGCCACCGCGCTGCGCTTCACGTCGTTCGACGGGGCCTACACCGAGTCGCTGACCCTCGACCAGGGCATGCGACCGGACGTGCTCGTCGCGACGCAGATGCTGGGCGGGCCGATCCAGGAGCAGCACGGCGCCCCGGTGCGGCTGTACGTCGCTCCGATGTACGGCTACAAGTCGCTCAAGTGGCTGGGCGGCATCGAGGTGTCGAACAAGGTGACACCCGGCTACTGGGAGGAGCGCGGGTACGACGTCGACGCCTGGATCGGGCAGTCCAACGGACGCAGCGACGACCCCAATGTCTGAGACCGCCGCGACCCTGCCCCGGTTCAGCCCCGGGGAGCGCTGGGCGCACCGGAGCATCGGCATCCTCACCGGCATCCTGCTCGTCACCGCGGCCCTCCTGTACGTGCCGATGCTGGGTGGCCTCGTCGGCAACCGACAGGTGGTGCGGGTGATCCACGAGATCGCCGGCTTCGCGCTGCCGATCCCGATCCTCTTCGCCCTGTTCTCGCGCGCCTTCCGCGACGATGCCGGCCGCCTCAACCGCTTCCGGCCGTCCGACTGGGAGTGGCTGCGCTCGAGGGACCGCAGGTCCGGACGCATTCGCGTCGGAAAGTTCAACGCCGGCCAGAAGCTCAACGCGGCGTTCACGCTCGGCGCGATCATCGTGATGTTCGTGACCGGCGCCATGATGTTCTTCAGCAGCCGGTTCCCCGACGCCATCCGCACAGGCGCCACGTTCGTCCACGACTGGCTCGCGATCGCGGTGCTCATCGTCGTCGTCGGCCACATCTACATGGCGTACAACGACGCCACCGCCCGACTCGGGATGCGCACGGGCGCCGTGCCATCGTGGTGGGCGGAGCGCGAGCACGCCGCCTGGGCCGACGAACTCTCCGCTGGGTCGTCACTCGTGGCTGCGCCGGAGGCCGGCGGCCCCACCACGACCGACGAGCCATGGGTGGGCGATGCCTGATGTCTTCCCGCGGCGCGGGCCTGGCCGTCGCATCCGTGGCGCTGGCCCTGACGGCCACCGGCTGCACGTCGACCGCCGGCTCTGACGCGTCGACTGCTGCGGCCTCCTCTCGTGCCGCGTTCGCCGGCGAGGCGCTGCCCGCGGCCGAGTACCTGCCCGGGCTCGAGGCCGTGCTGCGCGTCCCCGCGACTGCCGGTCCGACGCCCCTGGTGGTGCTGGTGCCCGGCGGCGGCTGGCAGTCGGCGGATCCGACGGGGCTGGTCCCACTCGCGGCCCGCCTGACCTCGTGGGGGGCGGTGACGTCCACCATCACGTACAGCACGACCTCGACCGGCGCGACCTTCCCGACGCCGGCCGACGACGTGGCGTGCGCCGTTCGCTGGTCCGCCGCCCAGGCTGCCGCGAACGGACATCCGCCGAGCGAGATCGTCGTTCTGGGGCACTCCGCGGGCGGGCACCTCGCGTCCCTCGTCGCCCTGTCCGACGGCCGGTTCGGCGGCACCTGCCCCAGCCCGGCCGTGGCGATCGACGGCCTCGTCGGCCTGGCCGGCGTCTACAGCGTGCGCACCGCGGCCGATGCCCTCGAGCCCCTCTTCGCCAGCGCCCCCGACCAGGACCCGGATACGTGGGCCGACGGTGACCCGACCTGGTGGGCGCAGCAGCCCGGCGCCGCCACCCGCCCGAGGGTGCTGCTGGTGCACGGCAGCGCCGACGACGTCGTCCCGATGTCGCAGACCACGGGGTTCGAGAGGGTCCTTCGCGACTCAGGAACCGACGTCACCGTCGAGGTCGTTCCGGACGCCACGCACGCGACGATCTACGAGGCCGACGTCGTGGGCGGCCGGATCGAGCAGTGGCTCGGCACCCTCCGCCCCTGACCCGGCGGGTCTACGTACCGGCGATGTCCGCGACGCCCGCGAGCAGCCGATCGACGTCCTCCGCGTTGGTGTACGGCGCCAGCCCCGCCCGCACCGCCCCGGCTGCTCCCAGTCCCATCCACTCCGCCGGCTCGATCGCGTAGAAGGATCCCGCGGGCGCGTTGACGCCCACCTGCGCCAGTCGGCGGTGCACGTCGTGCGGTGATACGCCGTCGACGAGGAACAGCTCCGTCGGCGTGCGCTGCGGAGCATGTCCACGGCAGTGCACGCCGTCGATCGCGTCCAGGCCCGCACGCATGCGATCCCGCAGTTCGTCCTCGTACTCCTCGAGGACCGACATCGACCGCACGATCCGGTCGCGGCGCGACATCGCGTCCTCGTCGCCGGGAACGAGGTCGGCCAGGACGTCGATCGCGGCCGTCACGCCGGCGAGGAGTTCGTACGGCAGTGTGCCGAGCTCGAAGCGATCCGGCACCTCCTCGGTCGACGGGCGCAGCTTGTCGGGGTGCAGGGTCTCGAGCAGGGCGGGCGACGCCGCGAGCATGCCGATGTGCGGTCCCAGGAACTTGTAGGGGCTGCAGACGAAGAAGTCCGCGCCGATCGACGCCATGTCGATGGGCGCATGGGCGGTCAGGTGCACTCCGTCGACGTAGTAGAGGGCGTCGGTGCGGCCGACCGCCTCGCCGATGGCCGCGACGTCGGGCCGCGTGCCCAGCAGGTTCGATGCCCCGGTGACCGCGACCAGCCGGGTTCGGTCGCTCAGCAGCCGGGCCACGTCGTCGACGGACAGGGCACCCGTGCCGGGGTCGAACTCGGCCCACCGCACGGTGGCGCCGGCGCGCTCGGCATACGTGACCCAGGGTCGGATGTTGCCGTCATGGTCGAGCCGGGTAACGATCACCTCGTCACCCAGGCCCCACCCCTGGGCCAGGGTGCGGGCCACCTCGAACGTCAGCTCCGTCATGCTGCGGCCGAAGACGATCCCCCGGGGGTCTGCATTGACGAGGTCGGCTCCGGCTATCCGTGCCTCCATCGTGATGTCGTCCGCGTGACGTTCCGCCAGGGTGGTGCGTCCGCGGTTCGACACGCCAGAGGTCATGGCCGTCGCGACGGCCTCCGCCACGATGTCGGGCGTCTGCGTGCCACCGGGGCCATCGAAGTAGGCGGTGCCATCGGCGAGGGCGGGGATCCGGGCGCGCAGGCGGTCGACGTCGTAGGTCATCGCATCATCTAACTGCACCGCGTGGGTCAGACGTCCCACCACAGCGTCGCGACCTCCCGGGGCTGGGCATCGGCCTGCGCGATGAGGGCCGCCGCCACCTCAGCATCCCGATCGGCCGACAGGCACAGCCGAATACGGGCGAACCGCACCCGCTCGGCGTCCGGGAGCGTCACGCGCCGCCCCCAGGTCTCGTCCTGCCAGACCTCGAGATGCGCATCGAAGCCGAGCGCGAGGGCGATGGCCTCCAGGTCGTGCGCCGTCGGCCGGGTCGGCCGGTCGAGATCCCAGAACTTCTTCCACAGCGGGTTCATGTTCGACATCGGATGATGCATGGGCAGCTCGAGGACGACGCGCCTGGCGGCATGGTCGTCGAGCGCTCGAAGGAACGGCGCGATGTCGGCCACGTTGTAGGCGACGTGGTGGCACACGACGACGTCGCACTCCGGGGTGTCGTCAGCCACGTCGGGCCAGTCACCCAAGACAAGCCGGGCGCGAACGCCGCGCCGAGTGGCCGCATCGGCGAAGGCGTCGAGCATTTCCTGCTGGTGGTCCACAGCAACGAGGGAACCGGCGGGAGGGACGAGCGCCATCGCCGCTCGGCCGCCGCCGCTGCCGACGTCGAGGACACTGCCCCCGGTGGGAACGGCGTCGCGGGCACGGGCGTGCGAGTTCGAGTCCGCGATCTCGTCGTCGACCGTGAACATGGAGACCGGATGCGTCCACGGCGACTCATCCGCCTGGCCGAGGATCTCGTCCGGAATGGCCCACGAAGCAAGGTCCGACCGCCATTGCCCGAGCAGCTTTTCCGTCGCAGCGTCGGCTTCCTGTGGTGACACGGTGTCGGTCATGGCCTCGACGCTAGCCGCTAACGTGTGCCCGTGACACAGCCACACAGCGCGCAGGCGGATGGGGGCGAGCAGCACCCCGACGCGGACGCCGCCGGCGCGCCGCTGCGTCACCCGTTCTCGACCCTGCTCGGCGGCGTCCGAGGCGCGATGGAGAGCATCCTTCCGCCGCTGGTCTTCATCACGGTGTACCTGGGCCTCGGCGGCTCCGCGGAGACCGACCTCGGCTGGGCCATCGGCGCAGCCGTCGTCCTCGCCGTGGGCTTCACCATCTGGCGGCTCCTCGAGCGGAAGCATCCGGCCCGGGCGCTGGCCTCGCTGCTCCTCGTCCTCGTGAGCGCCTACATCGCCAGTCGCACCGGTAGCGCTGCGGACTTCTTCTGGCCGCGGGTGCTGCTCAACGTGGCATCGGCGCTCGCGTTCGTGGTCGCCAACCTCATCCGGTGGCCGCTCATCGGCGTCGTCCTCGGCCCGCTGGTCGGCACCAAGATGTCATGGCGCAAGGATCCCGATCTCGTCCGCGCCTACACCTGGGCCAGCTGGCCGTGGGCCGTGCTCAACGCCGTCCGCGCTGCGCTACTCGCGTTCTTCATCGACGGCAACCAGCTCTGGGCCCTGGCCGCGTCCGGCGCCTTCTTCTACGGCCTGACCATCGTCACCATCGGCGCGTCGTGGTGGCTGATCAGGAGGGCGCTGCCGGGCGACCACGCGGGCGTGCGCCACCCCCGATTCGAGCCGGCCGACGGGTCGGACGCTCAGTCGGGCTGACAGGTCGGGCACCAGTACAGCTTGCGGCCCTGAAGGTCGGCCAGCCGGATGACCGTCCCGCAGACGTAGCACGCGCGACCGTCGCGACGGTACACATAGACCTCGCCGCCATGACGGTCCTCACGTGGCGCACGGCCCATCGCCTCAGGCAGGTGCTCGTCGCGAACCGTGTCGATGCGGCCCCGCTTCGTGCCTTTCACCATCAGTGCGACGAGATCCGCCCACAGCGCGTCGAACTCCTCGGCACTGATCGCGCTGCCGAGCCGGTGCGGGTTGATCCCGTGCCGAAAGAGCACCTCTGCTCGGTAGATGTTCCCCACGCCGGCGAACACCTCTTGGTCCATGAGCAGCGAACCGATCGGCGCGCTGCTGCGCACCACACGCTCGCGCGCACGCTCAGGATCGGCGTCCTTGCGAATAGGATCCGGGCCGATCCTCCGCACGGCGGCCCGCTTCTCGTCCGACGACAGCACCTCGCACACCGTCGGCCCGCGAAGCTCGGCATGTGCAGTGGCGGACGCCAGTCGCAGGCGCACCTGGCCGACCACCGGCGGCGGCTCGCCCCTGCCCATCCGCCACTTGCCGAACAGGCCGAGGTGCACGTGGATCCACAGGTCGTTGTCGAACGCGATGAACAGGTGCTTGCCGTGCGCCTCAACCCGCCGCACGACGTGGCCGGTGACCCGCGCCGCCCCCTCGGCGAACCGACCCTGCGGGCTGTCCACCTCGACCGGGCGACGCGAGAAGGCCCGTCCGAGCAGACGGGCCTGGTGATGGACGACGTGACCCTCCGGCATCGGATCTCAGGGACTCGGCGAGGCAGGCAGGGGCACGCCGGAAGTCTAGGAACTCCCGAGGTCGCTCATGACGGCGACGTGAGCCGGGGGTGGGATCCTTGCGCCGTGAGCGGCATGGGCGAGGACGGCCAACTCCACGAAGTCCGTCGTGCGCAGGACGGGGAGCTCTGCGGCTTCGTGCTCCGACACTCTGCCGGCTACCAGGCGCTGACCGTCTTCTACGGGGTCTTGGGCAATTTCGAGAGTGCGGACGACGCGTCGTCCCACGTGACGGACCGCGGACTCGCCAGCCTCCATGAGCACTGGAACTTCCGGGCCACGCGAAGCGACGAATGGCAGACGGTGCTCGTCCAGGAGGCGCGGCCCGGCTGGGCGCGCCTGGTCCTCGGCTACTACTCGCTGCCGGGCGTTCCCACCCTGGACGTCGCGTTCGACGCACCGGGCGAAGCCGAGATCACCGTTCGTCCGCCACGTTGATGCGGGTCACCGAGCCTGACAGGGTGGGCGGGTGGCAGCGGCGTCGGAACACGTGGTCGGCATCGACGGGTACCCGGCCGGCTGGGTCGCCGCGATGTGGACGGGCGGCCGCATCACGTGGGCGACGGCCCCGGTCGCGGGCATCGACGCCCTCTGCCCCGCCGACGCGGTCACCGGCATCGACATGCCCCTCGGCCTGCTCGACCGGGGCCTGCGCGAATGCGACGCGCTCGCCCGACACGAACTCGTCGGTGCCGCATCTCGCGTGTTCACGACGCCACCGCGTGCCGTCCTCGAGCTCGGTCCCCGCGCTCCGAACGATCGTGCGCAGCGTCTCAGTCGCGAACTCACCGGACAGGGGGTCTCCCGCCAGGCGCTGGAGCTCGGCCCGCGCATCCTCGCCCTCGACGCCGTCTTCAGGGCCCATCCGGAGCGGCGCATCATCGAAGTGCATCCCGAGCTGTCCTTCGCCGCGATGACCGGAAGCGTCCTCGACGGCAAGAAGAGCGCTCGGGGGGTCGGTCAGCGCCTGGCCGCGCTCGCGTCCTGGCTCCCCGACGTCGCGGCGGTCGTGGGCACTGCGCCCGTCGGGGTGCCGATCGATGACGCGCTGGACGCGCTGGCCGCCCTCTGGTCCGCCCGACGACTCGCGGTCGGCACCGCGTACACGCTGCCGGCCGACCCGGCTCCGGGCACCGCCCACATGACCATCTAGGTGCTCGACAGCGCAGTCAGCCGCTTCGGGCGGATGGATCGCACGAGGCGGTCGACCCCGGCAACCGGTGCCGGTTGGCCGCGACGACCGCGTACAGCCGCTCGGTCACCGGGGACAGGAGCGGATTGGCCAGCAGGTACCCGGTGGCCTTCAACGGTTGACGGCACTGCTTGAGGGCGCGCGCGACGGCGGCCCCGCCGGAGTAGGTGCCCACGAGGTCGACGTACTGCACGGCCGCGTCGCACTGCTCCAGGCTCAGCTGGAGGGCGGCGAGGTCGTTGCCGCGGGAGGTCAGGGTGGACACCCGACCAGACGACCACCCGGCCACTTTGCCGGCGCTCCACGAGCAGAAGCCACAGTCGCCGTCGAAGACCAGCGTTCCGCCGCGGACGTCGGGCTTGGTGTTCGCGATGTCGGCCATGGTGCAAGGATCCCACCATGACCGCATCCGAGAACATCACCCGGGCCGAGGCCAAGGCTCGTTCGGCCCTCGTGGCCGTCGACTCCTACGACGTCGTCCTGGACGTGACCGGATCGGGACCGACCTTCTCCACCCTCACGACAGTGCACTTCACCTGCCGCGAGCCCGGCGCCTCGACGTGGATCGACCTCATCGCGCCGCAGGTCAATGCGATCTTCCTCAACGGCCGCACGCTCGACGTCGCCCGCGTGGTTCACGGCAACCGGATCGCGCTCGACGATCTCGAGGCCGACAACATGCTCATCGTCAATGCCGACGGCGCATTCATGAACACCGGGGAGGGCCTGCACAGGTTCATCGATCCCGTCGACAACGAGACCTACCTGTACTCGCAGCTGGAGTCCGCCGACGCGCGGCGCATGTATGCCTGTTTCGAGCAGCCCGACCTGAAGGCGACGTTCCAGCTGACGGTGTCCGCCCCGGCCCACTGGCAGGTGGTCAGCAACTCCCCCACACCCGAGCCCGAGGTCGAGGACGACGGCACCGCGACGTGGTCGTTCGAGCCCACGCCACGCATCTCGACGTACATCACGGCACTGGTGGCCGGCCCCTACTTCCGGGTGAGCAACTCCTACTCCGGCGACTATGGCACCTACCCGCTCGACGTCTACTGCCGCACGTCACTGGCGCCGTACCTCGACTCCGACGAGATCTTCACCGTCACCAAGCAGGGCTTCGCCTACTTCGAGGAGCACTTCGGCGTCGGCTACCCGTTCCCGAAGTACGACCAGCTCTTCGTGCCCGAGTTCAACGCGGGCGCGATGGAGAACGCCGGGTGCGTGACGATCCTCGAGGACTACGTCTTCCGCTCGCGCGTCACGGACGCGGCCTACGAGCAGCGCGCCAACACGATCCTGCACGAGCTCGCGCACATGTGGTTCGGCGACCTCGTGACCATGACGTGGTGGGACGACCTGTGGCTCAACGAGTCGTTCGCCGAGTGGGCGGCGCACTGGGCGAACGTCAATGCCACCCGCTACACCGACGCGTGGACGACCTTCGCCAACCTGCGCAAGGCCTGGGCCTACCGCCAGGACCAGCTGCCCACCACCCACCCCATCGCGGCCGACATGGTCGACCTCGACGCCGTGCGCGTGAACTTCGACGGCATCACCTACGCGAAGGGAGCCTCCGCCCTGCGCCAGCTCGTCGCCTGGGTCGGAGAGGAGCAGTTCCTGGCCGGCGTGCGCAACTACTTCACCAAGCACGCATGGCAGAACACCGAGCTTCGCGACCTCCTGTCCGAGCTTGAGGTCACCAGCGGGCGCGACCTCAAGCAGTGGACCACGGAGTGGCTGCAGACCAGCGGCGTGAACCTGCTGCGTCCCGTGGTAGCGGTGAACCCCGACGGCACCTACGCGGCCGTCGTCATCGAGCAGGAGCCGCCGATGGCCCCCGAGGGCGTCGCGCAGACGCTGCGTTCGCACCGCATCGCGCTCGGCCTGTACGACGTGACCGACGCCGGTCTGGTCCGGACGCAGCGCATCGAGATCGACGTCACCGGGCCGGCCACGGCCGTGCCCCAGCTCGTCGGGGTCAGGCAGCCCGACCTCCTGCTCGTCAACGACGACGACCTCACGTTCGCCAAGTTCCGGCTCGACGAGAAGTCCTGGACCACGGCGACCGAGCATCTGGGCGAGCTCGTCGATCCGCTGCCGCGGGCGCTCATCTGGGGTGCGGCGTGGGACATGACCCGTGACGCGGAGGTGTCTACGGGCGACTTCCTCAAGCTCGTGCTCTCCGGCATCGGGCGGGAGACGGACGTCGGCGTGGTGCAGGGCGTGCTGCGCCAGCTGCGGTCGGCGATCGACCAGTTCGCGGCCGCCGAGCACCGCACCGACTACCAGTCCCGGCTTGCCGCCGCCCTCCACGAGCTGGCAGAGGCGGCCGCTCCCGGCAGCGACCACCAGCTCGCGTTCACGCGCGCGTTCACTCTGTCCGCCACCACCCCCGAGCAGGTCGCCGTCGTTGCGGCCCTGCTCGACGGATCCCTCGTACGCGACGGGCTGGCGGTCGACACCGATCTGCGCTGGTTCCTGCTGCAGCGCCTCGTCGTCAAGGGCGGGCTCGAGGATGACGCCATCGAGGCGGAGCAGGCCATCGACGACACGGCCACAGGGCGCCGGCAGGCCGCGATCGCCCGGGCGGCCCGTCCGTCGGCCGCGGCGAAGCAGCTCGCATGGGCCGACATCATGGATCGCACCGATCTCCCGAACGCGATCACGGAGGCAACGATCACGGGCTTCGTCCAGCCCGATCAGCTCGACGAACTCGTGCCGTACCGCGACCGCTACTTCGCCGAACTCCCCCGGGTGTGGGACGAGCGGACGATGGAGACCGCTCAGGGCATCACGATGGGCCTGTACCCGCTGCTGCTCGTCGACGACCAGACGATCGCCGCAACGGATGCGTTCCTCGCGGGGGATGGCCTGAACTCGGCGCTGCGGCGGCTGGTCACGGAGGGCCGTGACGGCGTGCGACGAGCGATGCGAGCCAGGGCAAAGGACGCCAACCCCGCCTAACCCCCTAACCCCGCCGAGTGGCGGCTTGTGGCGGCCCGAACGGCAATCTGCCCAGCCACGTGCCGCCATTCAACGGGGTTGGGCGTGGGCGAGGGCGGCCTTGACCCAGCCGGCCATCCGTTCTGGGCGCTGCAGGTCCGAAGCCGTGACGACGATGACCATCCAGCCGGCGCCCTGCAGGCGGTTGCGCCGGACCCAGTCCCTACGACGCTGGTCCTCCGGCAGGTGCACGATCCCGTCGTACTCGACGATGACGCGTTGGGCGATCCACGCCATGTCCGCCCGCGCCAGCCACTCACCCTTCACGACGATGTCCACGTTGCACTGAGGGCGCGGGACCCCGCACTGGATCAGTGCGCATCGGGCCAGGGACTCCCCCGGGGACTCCGCCCCGGGATCGAGCAGGGGCACTGCCTGGCGCGCCGTCACCACGCCGCGTCGACGACGCGCCCACCTCACCATCGCGGCCAGCTCGGTCGGCGTGGCGAGGCGACGCCGAAGCACGACGTCACCCATGGCGACGAGGTACGGCAAGGGCAGATGCTCCGCGCAGTCGAGCCAGGTGCGGGCCGGGCTCGTCACGCGAAGCCCGCGGTGCTCGACCACGTGTGACGCGGGCATCCGAAGGCGCCGGCCGCGGGTCCCCGGGCGCTCCGGCCGAGGGCCGCCGGGCGCCTGGGCCACGGAGATCGACTGGGCGGACGGATCCAGCCCGATCCATGGCGGCAGCGGGAGGTCCCACAGCGCGGCAGCCGAAATATCGGCGATCACGGCCGACGCCTGCGATGCCATCAGGGCGCTCGTGGCCCGGACGACCTCGTCTTCAGCCGCCGCGGCGAGGACCCGAATGCCCCGGGATGGCGAGGCGAAGCGGGCTGATCGTGCCTGCGCACGGCTCAGCCCCGCACCGCCGGACGCCGTGACCCGAAAGGGAAGGCAGGAGGCTGGCGGCACGCTGTCGGCGGATTCTGGCGTCACGGGCCCATTGAGGACGACCGGGGCCGAGAGTCACAGCAGCGAAGGCCAACCGGTGGACGAAAGCCAAGCGAGAACAAGAGGGTGGAAAACACCCCCCACCACGGTTGAGTGGCGCCTTGTGGTCACCCCAGCGGGCCAGATCACCGCCACCAGCCGCCACTCGACGGGAAGGAGAGGGGGGTGGGGGGGGGTCGGGAGTGGGGGGTCGGGGTGGCTAGTCGATGTCTTCTGTGTGGAGCACCCTGGGCACTCTCGCGTGCTCGGCCAGCAGGGTCACGCCCTCGCGGATGCCGCCCACGAGATCGTCCGCGACGAAGCAGGACCGCATCGCCAGCACGGCGAGCTCGCAGGAGCGCGTGTCGAGGGCCACCGTGACGTTGATCCCCGTGACGATCTCGATGGCCCGAGCCGACGGGTCGACGGCGACAAGGACCGCCGAGGCCGGGTCGGGCAGCAGGGCGTGCTGCTCCAGGGCGGATTCGCGCCCGCTGGGCAGCGGGCCGACGTAGACGCCGAAGCCGTAGCCGCAGACGGACCGGGCACGCTGGACGATGCGGGTCAGGGCGGTGCGCTGCGACACCGACAGCGGACCGGTCGCGTCGCTCACGCCGAGGCCGTAGGCCTGGTCACCACTTGCCACCGACGCCACCTCCCGCGAGCGACGTGGGGCCGGACGCGATCTCGCGCGGCAGCCGAGAAGGATCGGGCATCGCGGCTTCGCTGGCGACCATGAACGGACCGTCGTCGTAGTCGGCGCTCGCCCGTCCGGAGCGCGTCCACGACGAGGCGGAGACGAGCACGTAGACGACGATGCCGAAGCCGACGGGGATGCCGACGAACAGCAGTAGCGCGGTTAGCGGGTCCACATCGCCACCCTAACGGACCGCCTCGACGATGCGGTCCATGAGTGCCGGGTGCGCGAGCAGCGCCTCCAGGAGCACCGGCGCGCCGCCCTGGTCGGTCATCGGGACCCGCCAGTTGGGGTACTCCTGATCGGTGCCCGGCTGGTTCTGCGCCGTGCGGTCACCGACGACGTCGGGCAGCGAGACCCCGATGAGGCGCGCCGGGGATCCCGCGACCGCCCGGTGCAGGGCGACGACCAGCGCCTCGAGGCCCTCGTCGGAGTCGAGGTCTATGTCGTAGCGCAGCCAGCCATGGCGGCGCAGGACGTCGGCCCACGCCGCTCGCTCGGCCGCAGCATGCTCGCGCTCCACCTCCTCCGGCGTCGTCAGCAGACCCAGTTCAGCCCGAATGCGGACGTGCTCGTCGCGCAGGTAGCCGGCCGTCGGAGGCAGGTCGTGGACGGTGACGCTGGCCAGCACCTCTCGGCGCCAGTCGGACGGATCCTTGATCGCGCCCGAGTCGAGCGTCTCGAACCACAGGATGCTCGTGCCGAGGATGCCGCGGTCGGCGAGCACCTCCTGCACCCAGGGCTCCACCGTGCCGAGGTCCTCGCCCACCACGATCGCGCCCGCGCGCTGCGCCTCGAGCATGAGGATGCTCAGCATCGCGTCGTAGTCGAAGCGCACGAACGTGCCGGCGTACGCCGGGAAGCCTTCCGGCACCCACCACAGGCGGAACAGGCCGAGCACGTGGTCGATCCGCAGCCCGCCGGCGTGGCCGAGCACCGTGCGCAGCATGTCGCGATACGGCTCGAAGGCCGCCTCCGCCAGGGCATCGGGCCGCCAGGGGGGCTGGTGCCAGTTCTGGCCCAGTTGGTTGTACATGTCCGGCGGCGCGCCGACCCCGACGCCGGGGGCCAGCACGTCCTGCAACGCCCACGCGTCGGAGCCCTCGGGATGCACCCCGACCGCCAGGTCGTGCATGACGCCGATCGCCATGCCCGCCTCGCGCGCGGCGTCCTGCGTGGCAGCCATCTGCTCGTCGTTGAGCCATTGCGCCCACATGTGGAAGTCGACGGCGTCGGAGTGCCCCTGACGGAACGCCGCGACGGCAGCGGACGCCGGATGGCTCAGCTCGGCGGGCCAGACGCCGGGCACCGGGCCGTGCGCGTCGCTGATCGCGCACCAGGTCGCGAAGTCCCGGAGTCCGGCACCCTGCGAGGCGCAGTAGGCCTCGTACGCCACGCGTCGCTCGTCGGTCATCCCGGCGAGGTGCACCGCCTCCAGCGCCACCCGCTTGGCGCCCCAGACCGCGTCCCGGTCGATGAGCTCCGCCGTGTCGTTGAGCGAACGCAGCTCGGCTGCCAGGAGCTCGAGCCGCTCGACCACCGCCGGGCTCAGCCGTCGGAACTCCGGGATGTCCTCGATGCGCAGGTACATGGGGTTGGCGAACCGACGGGTCACCGGAAGGTACGGCGACGGGGCCATCGGCGGGACGGGAGAGGCGGCGTGCAGCGGGTTGATGAGCACGAAGCCCGCACCGAGCTCACGGCCACTCCAGGCGGCCAGAGTGCGAAGGTCATGCAGGTCGCCCATGCCCCACGATGTGGCGGAACGCATGGCGTAGACCTGCGTCATGAAGCCCCACTGGCGCCCGCCGGTGATCGACTCGGGATCCAGGCGGCGCGGCGCGACGACCAGCGGTGTCGACGAGCGCTCCTCGTCGGACTCCGCGATCACCCGGTGCCAGCCGAGGGGCAGGTCGCCGGGCACCGTGAAGCTGGCCTCGCCCACGCGGTGACCGTCGACGTCGACCGGCTCCACCCAGTAGTCCATCTGGGACAGGGATCGGGTGCCACCGTCCTCGAACTCGACCCAGACCCGCACCGGGCGTCCGTCCGGCACGTGCACCCACAGCCTGCGGTCCTCCCCCTGTCGGGTGACGTACACCGGTGGCAGCATGCGACGCCAGTCGCGCAGCCGGATCTCGTCCAGCGCGGCCGCGATCGACTCGCCACTGGAGACGTCGAGCCCCAGGGCGCGGAGCACGGCCTGAACCGTGGCCGCCCCGACATCGACGTGGTTGCCGGCCTGGTCCCAGTACTGGGTGGCGACGCCGAAGGCGTCCGCCAGGCGGGCCAGATCGTCAGGGACCGGTGCCCACTCGGGCACCTCGGGGACGCGTCACCAGACCTCCGGGTGTCTGTTGGCCCACGGACGTGCCCGCTCGAGCTGAGCGGACACGCGGAGCACGGTTGCCTCGCGCATCGGCTGGCCGACGAGTTGGATGCCCACGGGCAGCCCCTCGTTCGTCCAGTGCAAAGGCAGACTAACGGCAGGCTGCCCCGTCATGTTGTACGGAGACGTGAACGGCGTGAACCTCTTCTGCGCCTCGAAGTCGGCGGACGGGTCCGCGTCGTCGCGGATGGCCCCGATAGGCGAGGGCAGCTCGGCGAGGGTCGGGGTGAGGATGAGGTCGAGGTCCGCGGTCGCCCGGACGGCCGCGCGAGCGTGCTCGTGCATGAAGGCGACGGCCTGGGCGACGTCGTCGGGAGTGAGGGCGCGGCCGCGGCCGCGCAACCAGCGCGTGAGGGGGCGCAGGTCGGCCTCCCGCTCCGCGGGGACGGGGATCCCGGCGGCCCCGGCGGACCAGACGAGCTCGAAGTGCGGCACCGCGTCGAGGGCACGGGCACGTCGATGTCGACGAGCCGGTGGCCCAGCGACTCCAGCAGGGCCGACGCCTCCTCGAAGGCGGCGAGGCACTCGGGGTCGACCGACGTGTCGGCGATCACCGGCGTGCAGTATCGCCCGATGAGCAGCGGCTCGGGGTCCCGGTCGAGGTCCCTGAGGTAGGAGGCGGTGGGGCCTGCGCCGGCCATCACGTCGAGCAGCGCGGCCGCATCGGCGACCGTCCGGGCAAGTGGGCCCTGAACGCCGAGCCGGCCCGGGCCCTCCGGGAACGGGCCGTTGGGCAGGAGGTCGCGAGACGTCTTGAGCCCGACCAGCCCGCACGAGCTCGCCGGGATGCGGATCGACCCGCCTCCGTCGGATCCGTGGGCGACGGGCGCCAGCCCGGCCGCCACGGCCGCCGCGGCCCCGCCACTGGATCCGCCGGCCGAGCGCTCGAGGTCCCATGGTGTGCGCGCCCAGGGCCCCACGTCAGGCTCCGTGTACGCCGGCAGGCCGAACTCCGGGGTCGAGGTCTTGCCCGTCATGACCGTGCCCGCCGCGCGGAGACGTGCCGCGACGTCCTCGTCCACGGTGGCGACCATGTCGGCGAGCGACGATCCGAAGCGGATCCGCACCCCGCGGTAGTGGTGCAGGTCCTTGACCGGCACGACGACCCCGTGCAGCACCGAGAGCCTCTCGCCCCCGCCAACCGCCTCGTCGGCGGCTCGCGCCTGCTCCTGGGCGAGGTCGTCGGTGATCGTCACGAAGGCGCCGACCGTGTCGTTGAGGGCGTGGGTGCGGGCGAGGTAGTGCGAGGTGAGCTCGACCGAGGACACCTCGCGCTCGCGGATCGCGTGCGCCTGCTCCAGCGCCGTCAGATCATGCAGTTCCACGGCCGAAGCCTAGGCTTGCGGGCGTGACCGCACCCGAGACCGCCCCTGACTACCCCGCCGCCGCCCATCTCGACACCGCCGACGACTTCCACGGCACCAGGGTGGCCGACCCCTACCGCTGGCTCGAGGACCGCGAGGATCCGCGCACGATCGAGTGGTTGGCCGCCCAGGCCGGCCTCATGGCGGCCGAGCGTGCGGAGTGGACAACGCGGGACGCCTTCGGCGAGCGGATCTCGGCCCTCGTGGGCGCCGGCACGGTCTCCCCGCCCTACTGGCGCGGCGAACGCCACTTCCTCAGCCGACGCGAGCCCGGCCAGCAGTTCGCCGTGCT
Organism: Actinomycetota bacterium; assembly: GCA_016717115.1. Lineage (GTDB taxonomy): Bacteria > Actinomycetota > Actinomycetes > S36-B12 > S36-B12 > UBA10649. The sequence continues at coordinate 50,456 of JADKGE010000007.1, read as the reverse complement.
GTACGTGGTCGAGGCCGACGGCACCGAGCGCGTGCTCATCGATCCCATGGCGTTGGACCCCTCGGGCATGACCACGCTCGACGCATGGCAGCCGTCGAAGGAGGGCGATCGGCTCGCCTACCAGCTGTCCGTCGGCGGCAACGAGGAGTCGCTGCTGTACGTCATGGACGTCGCCACCGGCGAGACCATCGAGGGTCCCATCGACCGCTGCCGCTACTCCCCTATCGCCTGGGTGCCCGGCGGCGCGTCCTTCTACTTCGTGCGTCGACTGGCCCCCGACCTTCTGCCCGAGGCCGAGCGCAACTTCCACCGCCGCGTGTACCTGCATCACGTCGGCACCTCCACCGACGACGATGTGCTCGTGTTCGGCGCCGGCCGGGAGATGACCAACTACTACGGCGTCGAGGTCAGCCGCGACGGCCACTGGCTCCAGGTGTCCGCCAGCCAGGGCACCGAGCCGCGCAACGACCTGTGGGTGGCCGACCTGTCCGACGGGCTGCTCGACCATCCGGCCTTCCTCCTCGTTCAGGGCGATGTCGACGCGCAGACGTCCCTGACCTTCGGACGCGACGGCCGCGTGTACGTCAGCACCGACCTGGACGCGCCCCGCGGGCGGCTCGCCGTGACGTGGCCGTCCGACTGGGCCTCGTCCGACTGGATCGACCTCATTCCCGAGGACCCTGAGGCCGTGCTCGAGTCTGTGACCGTCCTCGACGGCGACGAGCTCGACGAGCCCCTGCTCCTCGTCGTGCGCACGAGCCACGGCGTGGCGCACATGAGCCTGCACCTGGCCCACGATGGTTCGTACATCAAGGACGTCCCGCTGCCGGGAGCCGGCACCATCGGCGGTCCCGTCGAGCACATCGACGGCGGCCCTGTCACGTGGTTCGTCTACACCGACAACACCACGGTCCCGACGATCTACGCCTATGACGCACGCACCGACGAGGTGTCCCTGTACGCCCTGCCGCCCGGAACGGTCGACGTGCCGACGGTGCACTCCCAGCAGATCACGTACACGTCGGCCGACGGCACCGAGGTGCGGATGTTCGTGATCTCGCCGACGCAGTCGCCGACCACCCCTCTCCCGACGATCCTGTACGGCTACGGGGGCTTCGGCATCGCGCTGAACCCCGGCTACTCCGCCACCACCCTCGCGTGGGTCGAGGCCGGCGGCGTGTGGGCCATCGCCAACATTCGAGGCGGTGGCGAGGAGGGCGAGGGCTGGCACCGCGACGGGATGCTGGGCAACAAGCAGAACGTGTACGACGACTTCCACGCCGCGGCCGAATGGCTCGTCGAGTCGGGGTGGACCGACGCTGAGCACCTCGGCATCTATGGCGGGTCGAACGGCGGCCTCCTCGTTGGCGCGGCCATGACGCAGCGGCCGGACCTGTTCAACGCGGTCGTCTGCGTCGCACCGCTGCTCGACATGATCCGCTACACCACCTCGGAGCTCGGCCCGACGTGGACGGTGGAGTACGGCGACCCGACCATCCCCGAGCAGTTCGGCTGGCTGCACTCCTACTCCCCCTACCATCGCGTCACCGAGGGCACGGACTACCCGGCCACCATGTTCTCCGTGTTCGACAACGACACCCGCACCGATCCCATGCACGGGCGCAAGATGTGCGCCGCCACCCAGCAGGCGACCTCGGGCACCCGTCCGATCCTGCTGCGCGCCGAGGGCGATGTGGGGCACGGCGCGCGGTCTCTGAACAAGGGTGTGGAGGAGTCGGCCGAGACGCTCGCGTTCTTCGCACGATGGACGGGACTGTCGTGATCGTCCCGTCCGTCGTGCGCGCGGCCGCGAAGGACGCGCAGTGGTGGGAGACCGCCCGCGACTGGCTCATCGGCGTCCCACTGCAGGTCCTGCTCATCGTCGTCATCGCGCTCGTGGTGCAGCTCATCCTGAACGGAAGCATCAAGCGGGTGGTCCGACGGGCCTCCGAGCGGGCGAAGCACGAGCGCCTGGCCCAGATGCGGCAGATCACGCGTACCGCGGAGCTCTCCGACCTGCTCCTGAACCAGCGCACCGAGCAGCGGGCGGCGGCGATCGGCACACTGCTGCGCAGCGTCATCGCGATCACCGTCTGGACCATCGCGCTGCTGACCATCCTGCCCCTGCTCGGGGTCAACGTGGCACCCCTGCTGGCCAGCGCCGGCGTCGTGGGCGTCGCCCTGGGCTTCGGCGCGCAGACGCTCGTCAAGGACTACCTGTCCGGCATCTTCATCATCGTCGAGGACCAGTACGGGGTCGGCGACATGGTCGACGTCGGAACCGTGATGGGCACCGTCGAGGAGGTGGCCCTGCGGTACACCCGCCTGCGGGACCCGTCCGGCGTCGTCTGGTACGTGCGCAACGGCGAGATCCTCCGGGTCGCCAACCGATCGCAGGGGTGGACGCTGGCGATCGTCGACATCCCGATCGCCTACAACGAGAACATCGACCGGGTGCGCGAGATCGTCGAGGCCGTCGCCGTCGACATGGACGAGGACCCGAACTACGACGACCTGCTGCTCGGCCGCCCCTCGTTCGCGGGCGTCGAGTCGGTGTCGGGAGAGGCCGTGGTGATCCGCATCACGGCGAAGGCCGCCCCGGAGAAGCAGATCAGCGTCGCCCGCACCATCCGCGAACGCATGAAGCTGGCCTTCGACCGGGCCGGGATCGTCGTGCCCGTCATGGTCCGTCAGCTGCCCAACGTGCCGGGATCCCAGAGCCCGCCGAAGACGGGGCCATGAGCGCCAACTGCCTCGTCACCGGGGCCACGGGCTACGTCGGCGGTCGCCTCGTTCCGCAGCTGCTCGAGGCGGGGCATCGCGTTCGCGTTCTGGCCCGCCACCCCGAGAAGCTGCGCGACATCCCGTGGGTCGGCGACGTCGACGTGTTCACCGGCGACGCCGGCGACCCGGCATCCGTCCGCTCGGCGATGGAGGGGATGGACGTCGCGTACTACCTGCTGCACTCCCTGCAGGAAGGCCCGCAGCTCGAGGAGGCCGAGCGGGCCATCGCCACCACCTTCGCGGACGCGGCCCGCGACAGCGGCCTGCGCCGGATCGTCTACCTCGGGGGTCTGGCGCCCCAGATCCCCGCGCACAGCATGTCGGCGCACATGCGCTCGCGGGTGGAGGTGGGCGAGGTGCTGCGCACGTCGGGAGTGCCGACGGCCGAGCTCAGGGCGGCCGTCATCATCGGCTCCGGATCCGCGTCCTTCGAGATGCTGCGCTACCTCACCGAGCGACTCCCGGCGATGATCACCCCCCGATGGGTGCGGTGCCAGACACAGCCGATCGCCATCCGCGACGTGCTGCGCTACCTCGTGGGCGTCATCGACCTGCCGAGCGAGGTGAGCCGCACGTTCGACATCGGCGGCCCCGAAGTGCTGACGTACCAGGAGATGATGCAGCGGTACGCCCGGGTGGCCGGTCTGCGGCCGCGGGTGATCCTGCCCATCAACCTGCTGACGCCCAACCTGTCGAGCCACTGGGTGAACGTCGTCACGCCGGTGCCCCGGGCGATTGCCCGGCCGCTGGTGCTGTCACTGCGCCACCCCTCGGTCTGCCACGAGCATGACATCGCGCGGTGGATCCCGGATCCGCCCGGCGGGCTCGTGTCCTTCGACGATGCCGTCCGGCTTGCCCTCACCCGCATCCAGGACGCCAAGGTCATCACCCGCTGGTCGGGGGCGTCCGTTCCGGGCGCGCCAAGCGACCCCCTTCCGAGCGATCCCGACTGGGCGGGCGGCTCGCTGCTCGAGGACATCCGTGAACTGCGGACGACCGCGTCGCCCGAGCAGCTGTGGACGGCCCTCGAGCGCATCGGCGGCGACAACGGGTGGTACTCCTCCGACTTCCTGTGGCGGGTGCGCGGCTTCATCGACACGATGGTGGGCGGCGTGGGCCTGCGGCGCGGCCGCCGTGATCCATCCGTCCTTGCCGTGGGCGACGTGGTCGACTTCTGGCGGGTGGAGGAGCGCATCGCGCCGCGTCTGCTGCGGCTGCGCGCCGAGATGAAGAATCCGGGCCTGGCCTGGCTGGAGTTCTCCATCGAGCCCGACGGCACGGGCGCCCGCCTGCGACAGCGTGCGGTGTTCTACCCCCGCGGGCTGGCGGGCCAGGCCTACTGGTGGTCGGTGGCGCCGTTCCATGCCCTCGTCTTCCCGCCGATGATCCGTCACATCGTGGAGCGCGCCGAGAGGGCGGCACCGCCATCCGCAAGAATCAGCGCGTGACCCCCACCCCCGCAGAGGAATCCCCGACCCCCACCGTGCCCGTGACTCCGTACGAGCAGTTCGGCGGCGAGCCGTTCTTCACCGCGCTCGTCGCCGCCTTCTACGAGCGGGTGGCCCACGATCCCATCCTGCGGCCCATGTACCCCGAGACCGACCTGGGTCCGGCCCAGCGCCGGCTCACGATGTTCCTCGAGCAGTACTGGGGTGGGCCCCACACGTACGACGACGAGCGGGGCCACCCCCGGCTCCGCATGCGGCACGCCCCCTACCCGATCGACTCGATCGCCCGTGACCGGTGGCTGACGCTCATGCACGACGCGATGGTCGAGCAGGGCATGCCCGAGGACGACGAGCGGCTGCTCTGGCAGTATCTGGTGGGCGCCGCGTTCGGCATGCAGAACATCCCCGACGATGCCCCACCCGCGAACGCGATCGATGTCACGGAGGTCCGACCTTGAGCCCCAACGATTGGTGGCGGCATGCCGTCGTCTACCAGGTGTACCCCCGGTCGTTCGCCGACAGCGACGGCGACGGCATGGGCGACATCCCCGGGCTCATCACTCGCCTCGACTACCTCGCCGACCTCGGCGTGGACGCGATCTGGATCTCGCCGTTCTACACGTCGCCCCTGAACGACGGCGGGTACGACGTGGCCGACTACCGGTCGATCGACGAGCGGCTCGGCACCCTCGCCGACGTCGACGAGCTCGTCGCGCAGGCGCACGCACGCAGCATCCGGGTGATCATGGACATCGTCCCGAACCACACGAGCAGCGAGCACCGCTGGTTCAGGGAGGCCCTCGGCTCACCCCCTGATTCAGCAGCCTGGGACCGGTACATCGTCCGCGAGGGCAAGGGCGCCGATCGTGAGACCCCGCCGAACAACTGGCGCAGCGTCTTCCACGGGCGCGGCTGGTCGCACGTCCGCACGGCCGACGGCTCCCCCACGGGCTACTGGTACCTGCACCTGTTCGACACCACGCAGCCCGACGTCAACTGGAGCAACGCCGACGTGCACGAGGAGTTCGTCAGCACGCTGCGCTTCTGGTTCGACCGCGGCATCGACGGATTCCGCATCGACGTGGCGCACGGGCTCGTGAAGCAGGACGGCCTGCCCGACTACGACTACGTCGAGAGGTCCGAGTCCGGATCGATCCTCGAGGACAGTGCGCACGCGCCGTTCTGGGACCAGGACGGCGTCCACGAGATCTACCGCGAGTGGCGTCGAGTGGCCGACGAGTACGACCCGCCGCGGGTGTTCTGCGGCGAGACATGGGTGCCCAACCCCGAACGGCTGGCGCGCTACCAGAGGCCCGACGAGCTGCACACGTCGTTCAACTTCGCCTACCTCGAGGCCGGCTGGGACGCCGACGCGATGCGCACGTCGATCGACGACACCATCGCCAACCACGCCAAGGTGGGCGCCCCGCCGACGTGGGTCCTGTCGAACCACGACGTGGTCCGGCACCGCACGCGCATGGCGCCGGTGGACGACGACGGTGAGCCCGACCTCGAGCGCGGCCTGCGGCGGGCCCGCGCAGCGACCGTGTTCACCTTGTCGCTGCCCGGCTCCATGTACATCTACCAGGGCGAGGAACTCGGCCTGCCTGAGGTCACCGACCTCGCGCCCGAGGTGCGGCAGGACCCGGCGTGGCATCGCAGCGGCGGCACCGACGGCACCCGCGACGGCTGCCGCGTGCCCATCCCCTGGTCGGGTGACTCGCCGTCGTACGGGTTCGGCGCGGGTTCGGCATCATGGCTCCCCCAGCCGACCTCGTGGGCCGGGCTGTCCGTCGAGGCCGAACGGGGTGTCGATGGTTCGACGCTGGAGCTGTACCGAGAGGCGCTCCGGGTTCGCAGGGTCGAGGAGGCGCTCGGCGAGGGACCGTTCACGTGGCTTGATCACTCCGCCGAGGTGCTCGCCGCGCGACGGACGGGCGCCGAAGGGTCGTCGGTGGTCTCGATCGTCAACCTCAGCGACGAGGTCGTGCACCTGCCCGCCGGCTGGGGCACCGATCTCCTGGTGGCATCGAGCCCGGATGTCGCCGTCATGAGCACCGATGCGAGTGGCGCGTTCCTCGCCCTGGGTCCTGAGACCGCCGCCTGGCTCAGGGGATAGCCGACCGTGACCAGTGCTCGAGTGGGTGCGGTGATGACGACGCATGCCCCGGAGCTCATCGCTCTTCGCCGGGTGCTCCATTCACAGCCGGAGCTGTCGAGCGCGGAGTTCCAGACCACGGAGATGCTGGTCGAGCGACTGGCCGTGGAGGGCCTCTCGCCGCGGGTGCTCACCACAGGCACCGGGCTGATCTGCGATATCGACATGGACCCCGACGGCGCGTCGGGTCCCGGGCGGGTCGTGGCGCTGAGGGCCGATATCGACGCCCTCGCCATGGATGACCTCACGGACACCCCCTACCGGTCGCGCCGGCCGGGCGTGGCGCACGCGTGCGGGCATGACGTGCACACCGCGGCAGTGCTCGGCGCCGCCCTGGCCCTCCTCGACATCCGCCGCACGGCACCGCGACCCGGCGTCGTCCGGATCATCTTCGAGCCCTCCGAGGAGGTGGTCCCCGGCGGCGCCGTCGATGTCATCGCCGAGGGCGGGCTGGACGGGGTTGCCGCCATCTACGGCCTGCACTGCGACCCGAAGCTCGAGACCGGACTACTGGGGCTGCGCTCCGGTCCCCTCACCTCCGCCGCGGACATGTTCGAGATCACGCTGAGCGGGCCCGGCGGCCATACCGCCCGGCCCGACACGACCGTCGACCTCGTTCGCTGGACGGGGTGGATCGCCGACCGGCTCGCGAAGGTGATCCGCGCCAACACAGCGGGGGACGTCGCCGTCGTGTTCGGTGCCGTGCATTCCGGCGCCGCCGCCAACGTGATCCCGGCCACGGCGTCCTTGCGCGGGTCCTTCCGCGCCCAGGACCGCGACACGTGGCTGCAGGGCGAGCGGCTCGTGGCCGAGGCGGTGGCGCACCTCGTCGGCGAGACCGGCCGCGGCCCGCATCCCACCTGGTCGGTCGACTACGTGCGCGGGGTCCCGATCGTCACGAACGATCCGCACACGACCGAGACCGTGCGGCACGTGGGCACGGCGTTGCTCGGGCCGCTGGCCGTCGTCGACACGCCACAGTCGATGGGCGGCGACTCGTTCGCCTGGTACACCGACATCGTGCCCGGCACCTACATCCGCCTCGGCACCCACGATCCGAAGGACCTCGGTGAGCGCCGCGATCTGCACTCCGCGACCTTCGACGTGGACGACGAGGCCATCGCGATCGGCGCCGCCGTGCTGGCGAGCGCCGCCCTCGCCTCCCTCGGCGACCGCTAGTCAGACCTGCGTCAGCGCACCACGTGCAGCGCGAGGCGCGCCGCCGGCCCGGAGGCCTTGACGAACACCTGTCCCCGCGTCGTGCTCAGCCGCTTCCAGGCGCCGCTGGTGGCCGCTGACACCCGAGACTGGTCGTTCGTGAGCATCCCCAGCTGCCGCGCCGCGTGCAGCGTCCGCAGCGGCAGGCCGGCCCAGACCGGCTTGTCCCAGATGTCGTCCGCGATGGTCTCCTGGGCGCGGGGCGAGAGGCCCGCGCTGCGCGCTTCGAACTCGACGGTCGCCTGCTCGACCAGCGGCACCAGATCGCCGGACAGCGCGGCCATCGGCACCTGCCATCCGTCGCGCGGGGGCAGGTGCCCAACGCTGGCCCCGGCCGTCACGGCGGGGGTGGCCGGGGCGAGCAGCTCTGGGGTGAGCTCCACCTGTGACGCGTCGCGAAGCATGTCGGCCCACTGCGACAGCGAGACCGTCACGTCGACCGGCTCCGTGTCGTCGGACATCGTGCCGGGCACGGCGACGAACACCAGGACGCCCAGGGGCGGAGCGGTGAACATGCCCAGCGCCGTGCTGGTCGTGACGATCCTGGCCGGCAGTCGCTCGTCCCAGCGAAGTTGACGCCGGCAGAAGCCTTCGAGAGCCCTGGCCTCCTGCTCGGCCAAGTGGATGCTCACTCGGTGATTGTCAGGGGCACGAGGAGTGCCCGCAACTCCGCACTCATCCGCACGGGGCGCCCGGTGGCGGGGTCGACGACAGCCATCACGCTGGACGCCTCGGCTGCCACGTCGCCGGTCTCGTCGAGAATCCGGTAGGCGATCGTGTACGTCGAGTTGCCCAGGTGCGACACCCACGTCTCGATCACGATCGGCTCGGGCGTGAGCAGGAGCGGCTTTCGGTGGGTGATCTCCTGCTTGACGACGACCTGCGAGTAGTCGTCGCTGCGCACGAGCCGGATGTCGCGCACCAGGCCCATGCGCGCTTCCTGCAGATAGTCGTGGAACACCACGTTGTTCACGTGGCCGAGGGGGTCGAGATCGCTGAACCTGCGGTAGACCGGGACGCGCAGGAACCGGGAGCGCTCGGGCATCGACACCGCTAGTCGCGGGTGAGCTTGCGGTACGTGGCCCGGTGCGGGCGTGCCGCGTCGGCACCCAGGCGCTCGATCTTGTTCTTCTCGTACGAGTCGAAGTTGCCCTCGAACCAGAACCACTGCGAGTCGCCCTCGTAGGCGAGGATGTGCGTCGCGATGCGGTCGAGGAACCAGCGGTCGTGGGACGTGATGACGGCGCAGCCGGGGAACTCCAGCAGCGCGTTCTCCAGCGAGCCCAGCGTCTCGACGTCGAGGTCGTTCGTCGGCTCGTCGAGCAGGAGCAGGTTTCCGCCCATCTTCAGCGTGAGGGCGAGGTTGAGGCGGTTGCGCTCTCCGCCGGAGAGCACCTTGGCCTGCTTCTGCTGGTCGGGGCCCTTGAACCCGAACACCGAGACGTAGGCGCGGGACGGCATCTCGACGTTGCCGACCTTGATCCAGTCGAGGCCGTCGGACACCACCTCCCAGACGTTCTTGGTGGCGTCGAGCCCCGATCGCGACTGGTCGACGTACGACAAGGTCACGGTCTCGCCGATCTTCAGGTCACCGGCCGTCGGCAGGTCGTCCTTGTCGTCACTGCCTCCGGTCGCAGCCGCGACGATCATCTTGAACAGCGTTGTCTTGCCCACGCCGTTGGGGCCGATCACGCCGACGATGCCGTTGCGCGGGAGGGAGAACGACAGATCGTCGATCAGCAGCTTGTCGCCGAACGCCTTCGTCAGATGGATGGCCTCGACGACGACGCTGCCGAGTCGCGGGCCCGGAGGGATCTGGATCTCCTCCATGTCGAACTTGCGCGCCTTGTCGGCCTCCGCCGCCATCTCCTCGTATCGATCGAGCCGGGCACGGCTCTTCGTCTGACGGGCCTTGGCGTTCGACCGCACCCACGCGAGCTCGTCGGTCAGGCGGCGCTTGAGCTTCGCGTCCTTCTGACCCTCGATCCGCAGCCGGCCGGCCTTGGTCTCGAGGTAGGTGGAGTAGTTGCCCTCGTAGGGGTAGCACTTGCCGCGGTCGATCTCGAGGATCCACTCGGCGACGTTGTCGAGGAAGTACCGATCATGGGTGATCGCGACGACCGTACCCGGGTACTTCTCGAGGTGCTGCTCGAGCCACTGCACGCTCTCGGCGTCGAGGTGGTTGGTGGGCTCGTCCAGCAGCAGCAGGTCGGGCTGCTGCAGGAGCAGCTTGCACAGCGCCACGCGACGCCTCTCGCCGCCGGAGAGCACGGTCACGTCGGCATCGCCTGGGGGGCAGCGCAGGGCGTCCATCGCCTGGTCGAGCTGGGCGTCGAGATCCCAGGCGTTGCGATGGTCGATGTCCTCCTGCAGCGCCCCCATCTCGGTCAGCAGCGCGTCATAGTCGGCGTCGGGGTCGGCCAGCTCGGCCGAGATCGCGTTGAAGCGGTCGATCATCGCCTTGGTCTCGGCAACGCCGTCCTGCACGTTCTCGAGCACCGTCTTGGTCTCGTCGAGGTTGGGCTCCTGCATGAGGATCCCGACGGTGTACCCCTCCATCAGCATGGCCTCGCCGTTGGAGACCTCGTCGACCCCGGCCATGATCTTGATCAGGCTCGACTTGCCTGCCCCGTTGGGGCCGACCACGCCGATCTTGGCCCCGGGCAGGAAGGACAAGGTCACGTCGTCGAGGACGACCTTGTCCCCGTGCGCCTTGCGTGCCTTGCGAAGCGTGTAGATGAACTCAGCCATAGTGGCCGAGCCTATCTGCGCCTACTCGGGCCAGAAGATGGCCGTCCAGTTGTCCGCTCGAAGGTCACCTCGGGACAGGATGCGCTCCGGCTGCGTGGCCACCTGGACGAAGAACAGGGACTCGGTGTTGGCGGCGACCGGGACCGTGGCGATGAACTTGCAGATGTACCGCCCGCCCTCCTTCCACAGCTTCACCTGCGACACGGGCGCCGTGCCGAGCACGACCTCGTTCTGGTCGCGCACCGTCACGGGCGTGCCCAGGGCGAACTTCGACCCGTTCGTTCCCGTCCTGCAGGCCTTCAGCACGGCCGCGGGGGTGGTCTTCCCCGCCTTCCAGCCGGGCTTCGAGAACAGCGCCGTCACCTTCCAGGCACCCTCGCTGGCGGCCTGGGCGGGCGTGGTCACGGCGACCACGCCACCCGCCGTCAGGATCCCGGCCACGCACACGAGTGCTGCCGTCCTGCGCATCCCGACCTCCCCCTCAGCCGCTGCGACGCGCGGGCGCCACATAGGCCAGCACGATGCCCAGCACCGCGCAGCCGAGCGTGAGAATCGCCAGCCACATGACGGTCATCGGCACTATCCCGAACACGAAGAGCAGCAGTGCGATCCCGATACCCAGGATCAGCCCAGCGAAGAACCCCATGACGGGGCGACGTCGTGTCTTCATGTCAGACCACCCCTCCGGCCCCGGTTGCCGCGGCCGCGCCGGCCGCCTTGGTCCCGGCCAGGACACCCGCCGCGAGCGCGAGCCCGACGACGGCCGCCCCTGCGCCCGCGTAGAACATCGGCGACGAGGTCGGCGACCCGGTTCCGGTGATGTAGCCCTCCGCCGTGCATGACCCGCCTGTGCCGGTGATCGAGCCGGACACGGGGATCACCTGGGAGCCCTTGAGGGCCCACGTCACTCCGCTGGGCAGCTCTGCGAGGTTCTGCACCCCCTCGGAGGTGTCGAGCCCCTCGGTGTTGTCGAACGTGCCGCTCAGGAAGGGCACGCCCATGACCGTGACGGACCAGGAGGCGTCGGTGATGACCGCGTCGGTGCTGCCCTTCCAGGCCACCATGCCCGCGCTATCGATGGGCAGCGGGTCATCCTGGGTGGCGCCCGCTCCGGGTGCCGTCGCCTTTCCGAGCACGTTCCCGGCCCCATCCGTCGACACGACGGAACCCGAGCAACCCGTGGCATCGGCCGCCCATGCGGCGGATATCGGGAGTGCCAGCGCCAAGGCGGCGACACCAGCCATGGCACCGAAAGCACGTATTCGCATGCGTCGATTCATCATGCCCCTCCCCATGGGGCTGGCCCGACCTGTTCGGGCCGGCACGTCAAGGGTAGGCCGATGTGGCGCGGTAAGGCGGGTCAGAACAGCCCTCTCAGGCGGCTGATGCCTCGGCCACTTCGGCCTCCAGGATCTCGCCGGTCTCGATATCGACGAGGTCGTCCGCCACCCGGTCGCGCGCGATGGCATCGGCCACGGAACGACGCTCGCTCTCGACGACCGAATCGCGCTTGGTCCTGGTGAACTCCGCGGTGCCGCGCGCGAGATCGGGCCCGACGGACGTCGCCTCGATGTCGAAGTAGCGCACCGTGTGGTTGTGCTCCTTGCAGGGCCGCTCCACCTCGCGGCTGCGCAGCCGTCCGATGACCATCACCGGCATTCCCTTGTGCAGGCTCTGCACGACGTTGTGGGCCAGCCCCCGCCAGCACGAGACCGTGAAGTAGTGCGTGTCGCCGTCGACCCACCGGCCGCTGTTGCGGTCGAACCGCCGGGTCCCGGACGCCACGCGGAAGGAGGCGACCGGCTCGCCGGCCTTCGTGAAGCGCAGTTCGACCTCGTTGACCACGTTGCCGATCACGTTCATGGTGATGTCGTTCATGGGGTTCTCCTCGGTCATCCGGGCAGGTCCCGGGCTCGCCTCACTGTGCAATCGCCCGCCGCCCGCGGGCAGGGGCGCCGATCGGCATGTGGACGCGAGCCCGGCGCGTTGGACGGGTGTGGACGGCGGGGGCACCCCCTACCCTCGTGCCATGATCGGACGACTGCACCGCGCGTGGCTCGTGGCGGGCGTGACGTTCCTGGTCCTGCTGGCATCGGCCGCGTTCCGCTCGTCCGTCGGCGTGATGGTCGTCCCGCTCGAGGACGAGTTCGGCTGGACCCGCTCCGCCACGTCCCTGGCCATCTCCGTCGGCCTCGTGGTCTACGGGCTGACCGCGCCGTTCGCGGCCGCCCTGATGGAGCGCTTCGGCATCCGTCGCATCGCCGTCCTCGCACTCCTGCTCATGGCCGTCGGCACCGGACTGACCCTCGCGATGACCCAGTCCTGGCAGCTGGTCCTGCTGTGGGGCGTGATGGTCGGGCTCGGTACCGGCTCGACCGCCCTGGTGTTCGGGGCGCTCGTCACCGCCCGGTGGTTCGCCCATCGTCGCGGGCTCGTCCTCGGCATCCTGGGCGCGGCCTGGGCCACCGGGCAGCTGATCTTCCTGCCCTTCCTCGCCCGCACCATCGAGTCACAGGGCTGGCGCTACGCCTCGGCCGCGATCGCGATCGCCTGCCTGGCTCTCATCCCCCTCGTCTGGTTCGTCATCGCCGACCGGCCGGCCGACGTCGGCCTGCGCCCCTACGGCGCCTCGGGCGATCTCACCGATGCGGAGCTGGAGCGCAACGCCACCCACAGCGGCTGGCGCGCCGCCGGCCTGGCGCTCGCCACCCTGCGGGCCGCCGCGCGCACGCGCGCCTTCTGGCTGCTCGCCGGTACCTTCTTCATCTGCGGCTGGACCACCAACGGCATCATCAGCTCGCACTTCGTCCCCGCCATGCACGACCACGGGATGGCGGCGACATCGGCTGCGAGCCTGCTCGCGGTCGTGGGGCTGTTCGACCTCATCGGCACACTCGGCTCGGGCTGGCTCAGCGACCGGATCGATCCTCGGTACCTGCTCGTGGCCTACTACGGACTGCGCGGCATGGCCCTGGTCGCCCTGCCGGTGTTCCTCGGTCCCGACATCGACCCGCCCCTGCTGGTGGTGATGGTCCTGTTCGGCCTCGACTGGGTCGCGACGGTCCCCCCGACCGCACTGCTGTGCACCCGCATCTTCGGCCCCGAGAGGGGTCCGATCGTGTTCGGCTGGGTCTTCGCCTCACACATGGTCGGTGCCGCTGTGGCCGCCGCCGTGTCCGGCACGATCCGCGACGCGGCCGGCGACTACGCCTCCGCCTGGTACCTCGCCGGGGCGCTCGCCGTCGTCGCCGCGTTCGCCTGCCTGGCCATCCCGGCCGCCCGGGAGCAGCGGGTCGGCGTCGACGCCTGACCGCGGGTACCGTGCGGATACTGAAGGACGATGGCTCAGCCCACCCACAAGGAGGCACCGGCGTGCGGCACCTGATCGTCCTGCTGGCGCACGGCAGTCCCGACCCCCGGGCGGCCGTCGCCACGCACGACGTGGCCAGGCTTCTCGCGGAGCGGCTTCCGAAGCACGCGGTTCGCGCAGCGTTCCTGGATCGGGACTGGCCGACGCTAACCGCGGCGATCGGTCGTGAGCTCGACCGGGGACACGTCGAGGACGTTGTCGTCGTCCCGATGTTCCTGAACAACGCCCATCACGCTCGCAGCGACGTGCCCGACGCCGTCGCCACCGCGCGACGGGACCACGCCACTCCGATTTCCATCACGCCGCCCATCGGCGCGGAGCCACGACTGCTCGACGCGATCGATGCGCAGCTGCCGGCGCGCAGGCCGGCGGTCCTCGCCACCGCCGGCACGAGCGACGTTGCGGCGCAGCGCGACCTCGTGGCGCTGGCCGAACTGTGGGAGCAGCGCCGCCAGACCCCCGTGGTGGTGTCCTACGCCTCGCTCGCCGAGCCCGATACCGACGTGGCGATCGCCGACCTGCGGCTGCGCACCGGGATCGAGCCCGTCATCGGCACCTTCCTGCTCTTCCCCGGTCTGCTCACCGACCGGGTCGTCGAGCAGTCCGACGGCCTGCCGATGAGCCAGCCGCTGTCGGCGTCATCGGAACTGCTCGAGGTGCTGATAGCCCGGATATCCGGAGCCACGACGGTCTAGCATCACAACCCACCACCCAACCCCATCCCACGCCGAGTGGTGAGTTGTCGGGCCAGAAACCGCGGTTTCTGGCCCGACAACTCACCACTCGGCGTGGGGAGGGGGACGCTGCTGAACGAGAGGTCCGGGCATGCCGTACGAGGTTCAGGGAGTCATCGCGCGCAGCAAGGGCGCGCCCGTCGAGCTGGCGACCGTCATCGTGCCGGATCCCGGCCCCGGCGAGGCCATCGTGCGGGTGCAGGCGTGCGGCGTGTGCCACACCGACCTGCACTACCGCGAGGGCGGCATCAACGACGAGTTTCCCTTCCTCCTCGGGCACGAGGCGGCCGGCATCGTCGAGGCGGTCGGGCGCCGGGGTCACCGACGTCGCTCCGGGCGACTTCGTCATCCTCAACTGGCGGGCTGTGTGCGGCCACTGCCGGGCCTGCCTGCGCGGCCAGCCCCAGTACTGCTTCGCCACGCACAACGCTGCGCAGCGGATGACGCTGGCCGACGGCACGCCGCTCTCGCCCGCCCTCGGCATCGGCGCATTCGTCGAGAAGACCCTCGTCCACGCGGGCCAGTGCACCAAGGTCAGCGACCTCGCAGCGCCCGCGGTGGCCGGCCTGCTCGGCTGCGGCGTCATGGCCGGACTCGGAGCCGCTATCAACACCGGCGCCGTCTCGCGCGGCTCCTCGGTGGCCGTCATCGGCTGCGGCGGCGTCGGGGCGGCCGCCATCGCGGGCTCGAAGCTGGCCGGCGCCACCACGATCGTCGCCGTCGATGTCGACCCGCGGAAGCTCGCGACTGCCCAGGAGTTCGGCGCCACCCACACCGTCAACGCGCGAGACGTCGATGTCGTCGAGGCCATCCGCGAGCACACGAACGGGTTCGGCGCCGACGTGGTCATCGATGCGGTCGGCACCCCCCAGACCTGGACCCAGGCGTTCTACGCGCGGGACCTCGCCGGCACCGTGGTGCTCGTCGGCGTACCGACGCCGGAGATGCGGATCGACCTGCCCCTGCTCGACGTGTTCGGACGCGGCGGTTCGCTCAAGTCGAGCTGGTACGGCGACTGCCTCCCGAGCCGCGACTTCCCCATGCTCATCGACCTGTACCTGCAGGGCCGCCTGCCGCTCGACCGCTTCGTATCGGAGGAGATCGGCCTCGGCGACGTCGAGGCGGCCTTCACGAAGATGCACGAGGGCGACGTGCTGCGCTCCGTGGTGGTCTTCTGATGGCGCCCCGCATCGACCACGTCGTCACCTCCGGCACGTTCTCCCTCGACGGTGAGGTCTTCAACGTCGACAACAACGTGTGGGCTCTCGGCGACGACACCGAGTGCATCGTCATCGACGCGCCTCACGACGTCGCAGCCATCCTCGACCTCGTGGGCGGCCGGCGAGTCGTTGCCATCGTGTGCACCCACGCGCACGACGACCACGTGCGGGTCGCGCCTTCGCTCGCCGCGGAGACCGGCGCGCCGATCTTGCTGCATCCCGATGACGCACCCCTGTGGGAGCTGACGCATCCGGGCAGCCAGCCCCACGGCACCTTGTCGGACGGCGAGATCCTGACGGTGGGTGGCGTCGACGTGCACGTCATCCACACGCCCGGGCACGCGCCCGGGGCCTGCTGCCTCTATGTCCCAGCGATGGGCGTCGTGTTCAGCGGTGACACGCTCTTCGCGGGGGGCCCAGGCGCCACGGGTCGCTCGTTCAGCGACTTCCCCACGATCACCCTTTCCATCCGCGAGCGACTGCTGACCCTGCCGCCCGAGACCATCGTGCACACAGGCCACGGCGAGTCCACGACGATCGGCGATGCCGCAGCCCACATCGACGAGTGGGAGGCTCGCGGCGCCTGACCCTGGCGGGGTGTTTTCCCTCGCCACCCACCCACAGGGAAGAATGCGGTGGTTGGCGCCCGTAGCTCAATGGATAGAGCAACAGGTTTCTACCCTGTCGGTTGGGGGTTCGAGTCCCTCCGGGCGCGCTTTCGTGAGGGAATCCGGCGCCGTAGCGTCGCTGTGCAGCAATCCGAGTAGCAATCCGCGACTCGGCATGACGTAGTCAAGAAGCAGGAAACGCCGTCCACCGGCCACAGGCCCGCTGCGACGGGGACGTCGATGCGCCTCGTGGTTCGTCGCTGGGCGTTTCGGGCGGTGTCGGGCCGTCCCCGTGGTCGAAGCCCGGACTGCTCCGCCGACTTCCGAGCCTCGGCGGTCGAGGTGGGCCCTGTAGGACTGATATGTAGTTCTGTTTGTCAAGTGGCATGGCGAGGCGGCCCTTCCTGGTTGGAGGGGCCGCCTCGTTCGTTTCGTCTCGGTGGTGGTCGTGGCCAGCGTGTTGGCGACGCACGGTCAGACTGATATGCGCGGGTTGGTTACCGCATGACGGGCTGTTCGGCTGGAGCGTCTCGCGGTTCTAGGGATCGAGCGTGGCCATCGCTGGCTGCTCATAGTCCTGTCGCGGGTTGCTCTTCGCGCTGCGGGCCGGTGCCATGCATCGAGGCGAACGTGTCGTGTCCGTCAGTCCATGACGGCCGGGGACCAGCACCAGCCGGCCAGGCTCGCGGGCGATGGCGACGTTCGCGATCGTGGGCCGCTTACCGCGTTCGTCGAACCGCCGCCAACGGGCGTGCAGGCGGGCGTTGCCCTCCTGCCCGCGCAGCCGTGCCGGCATCGGCGCGTGCTGCCAGCGATCGAGCATCACCTTGCCTGCCCGGTTCTGGCGACGGTGGTGCCAGGCGGCCTCGACCAGCAGTCGGCGGGCGTGGGTGTTCCCGGTCTTGGTGATCGAGCCGAGCGACCGCGATGCGCCCGACGACGACTCGCTGGGAGTCAGGCCGACGAACGCGCCGATGCTCGACCCGGTGAACCGGTGCCAGTCACCGATCTCCACGGCCAGTCCGAACGCGGTCAGGGTGGAGATCCCCGCAGGCAGCCCAGCCGCCGGACCACGGCAGTGAACTCACTGTCGGCGGCCACCGCCTCGATCGCCGCGTCGAGCCGGTCACGCCGGGCGACGATGTTCGCGACGGCCTCGTAGTCGGACTCGAACGCCACCTGCCGCGCCGGGTCGTCGAACCGCTGCCGGCGCAGCCACGCGTCATGCTTGCCGGTCCATGCATCCCCGCCGGACCAGACGATGCCCTGGCGAAGCAGCAACTTGCCCAACCGGTGCCGGGGCACGCATCAGATCGCTGCGGGCGTCCTCCCGGGCGCGGACCAGGTCCGCGCAGCCTCGGCCTGCCTGCTGGGGACCGTCACCGGCACCAGGTCGCCGTGCAGCAGCAGCCGCGCCAGCAGTTGCGCATCCCGGGCATCGGTCTTCACCCGATCACCCGAGGCCCGCAGGATCTTGCTCGGCGCCGCGACCACGCACCGTGTCTGACGCTCAGACAGGAACCGGGCCAGGCCGAAGCCCGTCGGACCGGCCTCGTACGCGACCGCGACTGGACCGGGCAACTCCTGCAGCCATCGCCAGACATCCTCAAGCTCAGGCGTCGGGCGCGCCCGGCATCTCACCGGTCTGCGCGTCGATGCTGCACGCGACCGTCGATCGTGCGTGCAGTCCAGCCCAACGAAAGTACGCTCGGACATCACTGAGGCCTCCCCACGACTGTGGCTCTACCAGCGGTCCATCCACTGGCAACCCACGAACACTCGCGGGTGAGGCCTCAGTCCGTCACCCCATACCGTCTAGTGCAGCTCCCGATCCCCTCACGGCGTCCGGGGCTGTCTCACAGCCGCTGGATCACCCGTCTGGTCCACAGCCTCCTGCTCTGACGAGCGGACGATTGTGATCCACCTGACGCCGACGAGGGCCGTCTCGGGGACGGGTCCGCGATGGCGCGGGGTACTCTCGACACGGAGGTTCACATGGGGCTGCACGCACTGCTGACGGCCGCACGATCCGAGCTGGTCGAAGCGGCACTGACAGATCTACACGAGCTGGAACTGCACCACTACGAGGGCGCCGGCCATGCCTTCACCAAGCAGAGGTTCGAGGACCTGTTCGACCTCGTCGTCGCTGCCATCGACGATCGCGAACTCGCCGCCGTCATCCAGTACGCCGATGCCGTCGCCGCGGAGCGGTTCCGCGCCGGCTTCGACCTGTTCGAGGTCCAGACCGCTTTCAACACCCTCGAGGCGCTGATGTGGCAGCGGGTCGTCGCCACGTCGGACCCCGACGAAATGGTCGAGTCGATCGGCCTGGTCGGAACTGTGTTCGGCACCGCGAAGGATGCGCTCGCCCGCACGTACGTCTCCCTGGCGACGCATCGCCATGTGCCGTCGCTGGATCTCAGCGCCCTGTTCCGTGGGGCTAGTTCGGGGGTCCAGCCGTACGTGCAGAACTGACATCGCCGGCAGGATCCTCGGACAAGACGGGGCACTGATACCGACTGGATCATCACCAGCGACATCGGGACGCAGATGGGCCAATCGTCAACGCGGATCACGGAGTCGACCTATAGCGACGTAACTGCGAGGCTTCAGCTCGAAGCCGGAGCTGCTGTCGAACGCGCCCTCGGCATAGAGCAATCCGTGTAGCACTGTTGCGAAGCAACCCGACGTTCCCTCACGTTCCCTGACGCTCCAAGGGAGTCTGGGGGCGCCTTGGGGCACCTCCATCGAGAATCCTGTCGGTTGGGGGTTCGAGTCCCTCCGGGCGCGCTTTCGTGCAGTGACATCGGCTGTCGATGTCAGCAGCGAGAATCCCCTAGTTTGCCGGACCGAACCGGTTGTCTCCCGGCGTGCCTGAGAGTGCCAACAAGACCAGCAGGACCACGCCGCCCACGAACGGGACCAAGGCGATCCAGTACCACCAGCCGGAGCGATCCGTGTCATGCAGCCTTCGCACCAGCACCGCCAGGTAGGGCAGCAGGGTCACCAAGGTGAAGATGCCCACCGCAAGAAGTGACACGGTGACGAGGATGGACAGCCCACTGCCCGGTTCGCCTGTCATTCCCCCGGTTGCGATGAGCGGCAGGTACAGAACCATCAGAACGATCGCCATGAAGACGACGAACTTCCAGAACTCCGAGCGTGACGCACGTCCCTTGAAGGTGGCGTAGTTGGAATACACGCTCCTGGTAGCTTCCATGAACGTCATGTCCGTCCCTTCGCTCCGAGCGATCGACGAGGCCGACGCTACCAAGCGACGACAGCTATTGCGCCTTTCCCTCGCTCAGCCGAACGCCCGGTACCGCTGGTAGTTTCGTGGCCATGCGTTCTCGAGTCACCACATCGCGGCTGGTGCTTGTGGCCGTGGCACTCGCCGCGTCCGTTGCCCTTGCCTCGACGCCCGCGCACGCCGCCCCCGCGCCCGGCGCCCCTGCCATAGCCCGCGCGTACACCGCCTGGGTCTCGACCCTGCACGCAGCCGACTGCGACGGCACCGAGGTGGCCGCGCTCTACACGAAGCGCGCGATCCTCCTCGCGACCTTCAAGGAGTACGTCCAGGGTCGACCCGCCATCACCGAGTACTTCGACGAGCTCTCCTGCAAGGACTCGCTGGCCGTCAGCACCCAGCGCCTCACATCGGCCCGCGACGGTGCCCTGGGCTACGCGACCGGGCTCTACACCTTCACCTACCGGTCATCGGACGGGACGACCGTCACCGTCCCCGCGCGCTTCACATTCGTGTTCGAGAACCGCGACGGACGCTGGCTCATCGCGACCCATCATTCATCCCAGAATCCCGAGTCCAGGGGCTGAGGACCCGCCGGGCCGGTCAGGTCA
The DNA here is from genome assembly GCA_016717115.1 of Actinomycetota bacterium. GTDB lineage: Bacteria > Actinomycetota > Actinomycetes > S36-B12 > S36-B12 > UBA10649. The sequence continues at coordinate 30,307 of JADKGE010000007.1, read as the reverse complement.
GGCTCAGAGTCCTCGCCGCCTTCCACCGCTGGCCCTTCGCCAGCCGCCAGGCGCAGGTGCTGAGTTCTCCCACGCTGACCTTGGGGTCATTGGTGAAGCAGCCCCCGTACGACGCCCACGAGCCGAGGAGCAGGCTCGCCGTCACGCTGCGGCTACGCGGCTTCGGCTCGCGGTACACGGCGAAGCGGTCACGCCGGTCGGTGAGAACTCTGGCGTCGGCGGCCTTCGCACTCACGTCGTTCATGTCCGCCCACTTGCGCGCGGCCGTGTTCGTGGTCCCCCACATCTCGATGCGCGGGAAGAACGTCTCATAGAGCGAGGTCGACCGCCGGTGGGTCAGGACGACGCTCCCGTCGACGTGACCCCCGTCCGCCCGGCGGTCAGCATCGACGAGGTCCAGCCGTCCGGGTAAGGCAGGAGGAGAAGGCCCGCCGCCTCCTGGGACGTCAGGATCGCGCCGGCGACGGCCTCGAGCGAGACCTCCTCGGCGCGCACCTGCGAGGGGGCCAGCGGTGTCGTGACGACGGCATCGTCGGCGCGAGCCGCGGGCGACGCGAGGACGGCAACGGCGACGACCGCGGCCAGGGCGATGCGGATGCCGGGCGGATGGAACGCAGCGAACATGGGCCACCCCTAAGGGCATGCACCGCCTCCACCAGCGGTGCCGGTGCATCAACGACGCTACTCCGCGCCTCCGGTGGATGCGGATTCGAGAATGAAGATCCGCACCTGCCGGTCGGTGATGCGCAGCCGGTAGGCCTTGAACCCCCGGTAGTAGGAGATCGCGACGGCCCACGCGTGCTCACGCTCGTCGTCGGTGGCGACCCTCGCTACTGCATCGACGGTGCGGTCCCGGAACGTCACCTGGGCCTTGGGGTCGGCCTCCAGGTTGAAGACCCAGGCCGGGGCGGTCGGCTGGGCGAAGTTCGTGCCGAGCACGGCAAGGTCCCCGCCGACGGGAAACGCGCCCACCGGCATCGTGCGTGTGAGGCCAGACTTCGCGCCCGTCGTGGTGAGGAGGATGACGGGCAGGCCGGTGAGCAGGCCGGGCAGCGTGACGCGACCATCGGTCCAACGATGGAGCGGTCGGTCGAGGCGGTACATCGTGCGCTGCAGGAACCATGACCCCGCCTTGGTCTCGGCCACTGCCTGCACCGCACGCTGCGGCGGGTTGGGCAACGGGGCCACAAAGCGGAGCTCTTGGATGATTCCCATGGTCACTCCCCCCGCCCGGTACTGCCTGCGCCTGTCGTCACCCGCCAGGCTCGTCGCCCGACGATAGTCCGTCGCCGTCGAGGTCCTCCCCGCGGCTGTGCCCGTCCGGGACCTCGGTCTGCCTCGACGGGCAGGCGCACTGGAGAAGACCGTCCGCGGCGAGGACGAGGACGAGCGTCATGACGGGTAGACCAGCACCCAGGGCGAACCCCCGGAGAAGGTGTCCCCGGGTCGCTGGCCCTGCGTCCACCACTTGGCCTCGTAGGGCACGAGTCCGACCTGCACCCGGGAGCCGGCGAGATAGGGGGTGCTCGCATTCCACTGGTCGTATGTGTTCGGCGCCATGGTGGGAGGCGGTGCGGGCGTGTCACCGGGCAGCACCGGACCGATGAGGGTCCAGGGGGTGTCGTAAGCGGACGCCACCGGGGTGTCCGGGGCGAAGCCGGACGTCCAGTACTTCGCCTGGTAGACCTGCTTCTTCCAGACGACCTTGGTGCCCGCCGGGTAGGTGCCGAGCGGATCCCAGATGGCGAACGGACTCGTCGCCGGATCGTCGACCACGGTGGGCGACGTCGCTGTCGGGCTCGCGCTCGGCGTCGGCTGCACAGCGGAGGGCGACGAACCCACGAAGGCGTTCTCGTCGGTCTGGGCGCCCAGCACGTCGGCGAACGAGACACCGCCCTGGTCCACCCCGCTGCACGTGTTCTGGACGACAGTGAGCACGATCGGCAGCGGGTGACCGCAGGTGGCATCGCGATTCAGGTCCCACATGGACACGAGGCCCACGCCGTTGTCGCGGGCGAAGCCGTTCACCTGACTCGCGTCGTCGAGGGTGAACACCTCACCCGGCGTGTCGTTCTGGCCGATCATCGGGGTGATGCCGACCTTGCCCCATGCCCTCGTGCTGTCGAACGAGCGATCCGCACTGCCGAACACCGTCCAGAGCTGTCCGTGCAGCGCCTTCGCTGCCCGGGTGACAGCGTCACCCATCGACTCCTGGGGCGCCTTGGAGCCGCCGAAGTTCATCGTCATGCCGTTCACTCCGGACACCTCGACGCCGGCGGCAACCATGGACGTGACCGCAGCCCGACCAGAGTCGGTGAGCCCGGCCGTGTCCACCGGGAGCGTGAGCCAGACGGACAGTGTGCGCCCGTCTGCGACCGCCCGATCCTGCACCGTCTTGATCGCTGCGGCGCGGCGCGCACCTGCAGCGGCGTCGTCCAAGGCAACGCCCTCGATGTCGAGGTCGATGGTGGCGAGTTCGTAGCGGTCGATCACGGACTCGTAGGCATCCGCGAGCGCCCCAGGATCGGTGCACGTCGTGCTCAGTTCGTCGTTGAGCTGGCCGCCGAACGAGACGCGAGCCTGCCCGCCGGTGAGCCTCAGCTGGGAGATCCGTCGCTCGATCTGGAGATCGCTGGCCGCTTCGTCGAGGGTGTAGAAGGTTCCCCACGTCGGAGTGCACGGCGCGTCGCGGCCGGCCACGATGAAGGCGAGGATGACGTCCTGCTGGAACGGACCGGGTGGGGTCTCGAACGGATAGGCCGGCGTCAGGGTCACGTCGACGTACCCCGCGAAGTTGGTGGGTCCGGGTGCCGAGGCCTGGATCACCACGGGCCGGATGAAGTACACGAACGCGCCGATCACGGCGAGGGATACGACGAGGAGCACGCCCACACGCAGCGGCGACACCCGAGTGGTCTTCGGCTGCTTGCTCATGACGACGCCTCCCCGCGATGCCGCGACCGGGTATCTCCGCGCCTGGGTCCACGCGTGCTGGGATCGGAGATTCGTTCGACGCCGGGCTCGGGGGTCTGCGTGCCGGGGCCGAAGAACAGCACGGCCTCCCAGTCGATTCCCGGATGCACGGCTCCGTCGACGGTGTCGCCGTCGGGGGCATCGACCGCGGGATCGCTCGCTGCTGCCACGTCGGGCAGCACGGGGACGCGCACCCAGTGGGCCATGCCCACCGCGACGTCGACGATCGAGTTCCGAAGGCCGATGAAGGCGATGATCGAGTAGGTCGTGAGCAGGCCGTTGAAGCCGGCGAACACGGCGTTGCTCCAGTTCTCGCTCACGACGTCGTTCTGCAGCGTGTAGAACGAGAAGGCGGCGATGAGGTAGGCCGACAGCACGAACAGGGCAGGTGACGCCGTCCGGTCCTTGACCTTGGGCGTTCGCGCGAACGCGATCTTCGACTTCGCTGCCGCCTGCTGCAGCGACTTGAAAGTTCCGGCCAGGTTGACCGACAGCAGGATGAGATTGAAGCCGTACACCCGGAACACGTCGGACCGCTTGTAGCCGAGGCGGTGGAAGTCGTACGACATCGCGAGGAAGTACGGCAGCGCGGCAGCAAGGATGATGGGGCTGAGCAGTTGGCTGTTGTACGGGAACAGCAGCAGGAAGACCAGGCCCAGGCTCGACCAGGCGATGGATGCCATGTAGTTGAACCTCAGCCACACCTGGGTGCGCTTGACCTTGTGACCGGCCTTGCGCTCGCGCCGGATGTACCGCCAGAACTTCGGCATGATCAGCAGGCCGCCGTTGGCCCAGCGCGCGCGCTGCACGACGAGCGACCCGAAGTCCGGCGGCGTGGCGCTGTAGCTCAGTCGCTCGGGGTAGTTGTAGAGCGACCAGCCGTGGGCGACGAGGTCGATGCTCGACTCGGTGTCCTCGATGACGGTTCGGTCCTGCACGTACCTGCGGACCTCGTAGCCATCGACGTACGAGACCTCCTCGATGTCATTGAGCGCGACCTTGCGGATGATGGCGTTAGCGCCGACCCAGAACGTGGAGTTGTAGTACGTCAGACCCTGATGCACGACGTGCTGGATGTCGGTGGTGGCTCCGGCGATGCGCTCCAGTCGCGTGGGTGCCCCCCGGAAGGCCGAGTACGGGGTCTGGATGACGGCGATCCGCTCGTTGCCCGGCAGCGCAAGGTGGTACGCGAGCCGAAGGCAGTACTCGCGGAGCAGCACGCTGTCGGCATCCAGGGTGAGCAGGTAGTCCGAGTCGGGGACGTGGAGGGTCGGCTGCACATCCGTCTCGCGCAGGATGAGGCCCACCCTCGTGTCGAGAACCGCATAGTCGTGCCCCATCAGCCCGATGTACGCGTTCAGGTTCATCGCCTTGTTGGCGTCGTGGGGTAGGTGGGCGAACGTCTTGCGCTCGAAGGACGTCAGCGTCGCGCTGAAGGTCCAGATGAGCCGGCGGTACAGCTGGGAGATCCGCTCCGCGGGCACCATCGCACCCTCGTCCAGGGCGGCGAACAGCGCCTTCGAGGTGACGTCGAAGTCACCGCCCAAGGCACCGAGCACCTCATCCGCGACGAACTCGTCCGCGTTCGAGGTCCTCGGATACGCCGCCGCCTGCGCGCTCAGCCAGTCGGCGGCCCATGCGAAGTCGATGGCGACGCCGCGCAGCGCGGCCGGCGAGCCCGCCGCCTCGTCGACGGACGCGCGTTCGTGGGCGGCCATGGCGGCGACGAAGCGATCACGAGGCTCCGCCAGCAACTCGGTGACTTCTCCGGGGAGGGCACGGCAGCCCGCAAGCCCCTCGATGGCCTCCGGTTCGGTCGGGTTGGGCGGATCGTCGATGAGCAGCACGATCCGCATGCACGGGAACTCCTGGAGGGCGGCCGAGAGCAGCGTGGCCCGCACGACCTCCGGGTCCTCACGGTAGGAGGGGATGAGCACGGTGATGGAGGGGTTGACGGCGGCGAAGTGGGCGTCGATCTCGGCTCGCGGAACTCTCACGTGCGTGCGCGTGCGGTACATCGATCCCTGGCGCGCAAGGAGGTACATCAGGGCCGAGAAGGTCAGGAACGTCATGACGATGACGTAGGAGATGGTCTGGGCGATGAACTTGCTGTCGTGGATGCCGAAGTCGATGAACTCGGCCACGACGGTGCGCAGGATGTACGTCAGCCACAAGGCGATGGTCGCCGCGATCGCGAAGCCACCCATCCACGTGGCCGTGTGGCTGGCGGGCCTGGGCATCGCCGGCAGCGGCGGACGGGGGCGTTCCGATCCCCACTGTCGCCGACGCGCCCTCGGAGGGTCGATGTGCTCGGTGGCAGCAACGTCGATAGCCACGATCAACCGCCCCACACCGTCTACGACGGATCGTCCTCGGCGAACCCCAACCCCGCGGCTGCAGGAGCGAGCAAGGCGGGCGTGCGCACGCGCCCAGGACCTCGGCGCATCGGGCCTCACGGCGGGTATCGGCCCGAGAGCCTCCCCGCGGACCCTCCTGACAGACTCGGCACGTCCGGCCATGGGGGCGTGTCGACGGGTTGCGCCTGCCAGACTCGGCACCGTTGCCAGGCTCCGGCCAAGGGAGGAGGGGCATGACGGACCGACGAGCGGCAGACCGCTGGGAGTGGGCCCTCGTCTTCGGCTGGATCGTCGCGTTCGCCGTCGCCCGAGGCGGCTCGATCACCGAGGCCGACCCCTACTGGCAGATCCGCGCCGGCCTGGAGAACCTGGCCGGGACTCCCCTGGTCCGCGCTGACACCTGGAGCTGGGCACCCGTCGATGCCCTGTTCTACCCGAACTCCCCAGCCTGGAATGCCGTGCTCGCCACCACCTGGCAGTGGGGCGAGTTCTGGGGCGTCTTCGCCCTCACGAGTGTCGCCGTCTTCGCGAGTCTCGCCGTGATCGCGATCGTTGCCCGCGCGATCGGGGCCCGACCCCTGCCCATCCTGCTCGTGCTGATCGCGGTTGCCTTCGTCAGCTTCGCCGAGTTCAGCCCGCGGGCCACGCTGGCCGCTCAGACGCTGCTCCTGGCGACGATGGGCCTCGGCGCCTGGTGGAGTGCGCGGGCCCATCGGTTCCCCGCGCTGGTCAACGCCGGGGTCGTCGGCGTCGGCGCCCTGGCGATCTCCGTGGCCGGCAACTGGATCCACCTGTCATGGCTGGCCTGGAGCCTCGTCGCGGCGGCCGGCTGGTCGGTCCTGTGGCTCCTCACTGCGACCCTGAGCCGGGGACGACAGGTGACGATGGCCTTCGTCGGGACCGTGGGCTTCCTCGGCGGAGCGCTCCTGAGCCCCTACGGGCTGACGGGCTGGGAGAGATCGGCCGCCGTCTACGAGGCCAGCCATGGCCTGATCGCCGAATGGAGCGGCGCCTGGCTCCATCCCGCCCTGGCGGTTGCCGGGATCGTCACGGTCGTCCTCGCGATCCAGGCGCTCGTCGGCACGTCGCGCCGCTTCCGCACTAGCGGGGCGCTCACCGCCCCGGACCGGCTGGCCACGGTGCTCGCGCTCATCGCCGTCCCCATCGCCGTGGCGGGCTTCTGGAACAGCCGTTTCATCGGTGTCGCGGTCACCGTTGTCGCCCCTGTTGCCGCCATCGCCGTCACGGCCACCGTGACGCGGGTTCAGGCCGCGGCGGCGACCGAGCCCCCTCGCGGCATCTGGCGGAGCGCCCGCGTCCGGGAGTGGACCACGGGTCACTTCTGGCGCGTCGTGCTCACCTTGGTGCTGATCGTGCTCACGCCGTTCGTGCTCTGGACGGCCAGGCCGCACGCCCAGCCACGGATCGTTGCCCTGGCTCCCTTGGTGCCGCCGTCGTGCCAGGTCTTCGGCGCACAGGAGTACACCGATCCACTGATCCTGCTGCGCCCCGACGTCACCGTGTGGATCGACGGGCGGGTCGACTACTACGGCCGCGAGCGCGGGCTGGCCTTCCAGCACTACTACTTCGCCTCGGACCCGAGCGAGCCGGTCCCACCGGGGACGGAGTGCGTCATCGTCCCTGACGTCTCCCTGGACGACCGCGGCAGGCACCTCACGACGCTGCTCGAGGCGAGCCCCGACTGGGAGCTGGCGCAGTCGCGAAGCGGCCTGAACCTCTGGGTGCCCCGGCCGGAGACGGCCGACACCCCTTCGTGAGGTCTACCGGCTCGACTGTCAGGGCGATGCCACACACTGAGCCAGACGACCGCGACACCATGGGGGGCACGTGAGCAATCCGGCGACGGCACACGGAGCCGTCCGGCTCGCGTCCCGCGAGCAGCTCGAGGCTGCGGCCCTCACCGTCCTCGCGGGCAGCGCAGGCCCGGCCGCTCGACCCCGCGCCGACCAGCTCACGGCGGCCTCAGCGCTGGCCTGCGACGGCCGAAGGGCGCTTGTCGTGCAAGCCACCGGATGGGGGAAGTCCGCGGTCTACTGGATGGCGGCCAAGGCCCTTCGCGAGGCCGGGTCCGGACCCACGCTCGTCGTGTCGCCCCTCCTGGCGCTCATGCGCAACCAGGTCGACGCGGCCGAGCGGTCCGGGCTGACCGCGGCCACGTTGAACTCGTCGAACTTCGCCGACTGGGGCGAGATCCAGGCCGACCTCGCCGCCGACCGGATCGACGTGCTGCTCACCAGCCCTGAGCGGCTCGCCAACCCCAGGTTCGCGGCCGAGGTGCTGCCCTGGCTCCTGCCCCGCCTCGGCCTCCTGGTCATCGACGAGGCCCACTGCATCTCGGGCTGGGGGCACGACTTCCGGCCCGACTACCGGCGCATCGCCGGCCTCCTGACGCGGCGGCCCGAGCTGCCGGTCCTCGCCACGACGGCCACCGCCAACTCCCGGGTCACGGACGATGTCGCCGAACAGCTGGGCCCCGACACTCTCGTGCTGCGCGGAACGCTGGCGAGAGCCTCGCTGCACCTGTCGGTCGTGCCGCGTCTGGGGCTGATCGAGGCGTACGCCTGGGTTGACGAGCATCTCCCGTCGCTCCCGGGCTCCGGCATTGTCTACACCGCCACCGTTCGGCAGTCTGGCGATCTGGCCGGCTACCTGTCGGAGCGCGGACACCTCGTACGGGCCTATCACGGCCAGCTCGACACGACGGACCGGCAGGCGATCGAGGAGGAGTTGCGGGACAACCGCATCAAGGCGGTGATTGCGACCTCCGCCCTCGGCATGGGCTACGACAAGCCCGATCTCGGGTTCGTCATCCACGTGGGCTCGCCGGGCTCCCCCGTCGACTACTACCAGCAGGTGGGCCGGGCCGGTCGGGCCCTCGACAGCGCTCAGGTCGTCCTCCTTCCGACACCGGCCGACGAGAACATCTGGCGCTACTTCGCGACGGCCTCGATCCCCCGCGAGGACGACGCGGATGCCGTTCTGCGGGCCCTCGCCGACTCGGGAGCGGCGCTGACGGTTCCGCGGCTGAGCGTCCTCACTGGGCTTCGCGACAACCGGCTCGAACTGCTCGTGAAGGTGCTCGCCGTCGAGGGTGCCGTCCGCCGCACCGAGGCCGGTTGGGAGGCCACCGGCCAGCCGTGGCGCTACGACCACGATCGGTATGCGGCACTACTGGCGGCGCGAGAGCACGAGGCCGACCTCATGCGCACCTACGCACGGTCCACACGCTGCCTGGACAGCGTCCTTCGCGAGGCGCTCGACGACCCGTCGGCCTCGGCCTGCGGCCGTTGCTCGGCCTGCACCGGATCCCTGCCGTCCGGACTTCGTGACCACCCCGGTCCGGACTTCGTCGAGGCCGCACTCGCGTTCGTGCGCGGTCTCGACGTCGTCATCAAGCCGCGGCTGCAGTGGGCGCCCGGGCTGCCGTGGTCCGGGCGCATCGGTCGAGGGGTGTCGATCGAGCCGGGGCGGGCGCTGGCCTTCGCCGACGACCCGGCATGGCCGGACGCGGCGCGCCTGGCCTCCTCCCCCGACGGCCCTGCGCCGCCCTGGGTGCGCGATGCCCTGGTGCGCGTTCTCACGTCGTGGACCTCGGCGTGGCCCGCGCGCCCCACCCTCATCGTTCCGGTGCCCAGCACCCGTCATCCGCAGCTGGTGGGCTCGCTCGCCGAAGCGCTGGGGCAGATCGGCCGCATCCCCGTTCGCGACGTCCTCACGATCTCCGGTCACCCGAGCACGGCCGACCTCGCGGCGAAGGCGCGAGCGGGGTTCCAGGCCGCACGCATCGGCCTGCGCACGGACGCCGATGTGGCCGGCCACACGATCCTGCTCGTCGACGACCGCTGGCAGACGGGATGGACCGCCACGATCGCGGGCGCCCTGCTGCGTGAGGCGGGGGCCGAGCATGTGCTGCCCCTCGTCATCCACCAGCAGCCCTAGGGCCGCTAACTGCCCCGCTGAGCCTCCGCGGTCACGAGGCGGTGCACGAAGGCCAGCTTGTCCATGACCGGCTGGGTGAGCGTGAACGGATAGAGGTCGCGCTGCCCCATCGACCGGTTCACCCGGTTGAACATCAGCGACACCCAGTGCCAGTCCGCGAGCACGCGATCGATCCCCAACCCCGAGTAGTCGTCAACGGGGACGACGTCGGCGACGAGCAGGTCATCGACGAGTTCGCTCTGCAGCGTGACCCCGGCCGCCGCGGCGGTCGCGAGCGTGCCGGTGATGTGCAGGTAGTGGGCGAACGTCTCGGCGAAGTCCTCCCACGGATGCATGGTCGCGTACTCGGAGATGTAGTTCGCGGCCCAGTCGCCGGGGGCGCCGAACTCATAGTGCCGCTCGATCGCGTCCGCGTAGCTGGCCCGCTCGTCGCCGAAGATGCCACGGCATTCGCCGAGCAGTGGCTCGGCCGCGATCAGGACCTGCTGGTAGTAGTGCCCCACCTCGTGACGGAAGTGACCCAGCATGGTGCGGTACGGCTCGCCCAGCCTCACGCGCAGCGCCTCCCGGTGGGCGTCGAGGCTCTCAGCAAGATCGATCGTGATGACCCCGTCGGCATGGCCGATCACCACCGGAGCGCCGCTGCGGCTGCTCAGCAGGTCGAACGCCAGGCCGCCTTCCTGCTCGTGGAAGGGGACGATCGGGAGTCCAAGTTCGAGAAGCTGCACCAGCAGGCGGCGCTTGGCCACGCCCGCCTCTGCGAGCTTCTCCAAGGCGATGGTGTCGTCGGCCTCCGGGCTCCTGCGGGTCAGCCGGCACGAGAAGCATCGTGCCGACTCGTCCTCGGACGACACGAGCCAGTTGCACTGCCATGGCCAGTTGGCGCACCGCCGCCACCGCGTGCCGTCGATCTCCGTCCCCCCTTCGGGAGCAGGGACGAAACTGAGTGAGGGGTAGTGGTAGCCGATGCTGTCTCCGCACCGATCGCACTCCTGGGTCTCCAGGAAGGCGAACGTTCGACACGTCGGACAGCGGGCTTCAGCCATGCGGTCACATTAGGTGCCTCCTTCCCGGAGCAAGACCACGAGGGGTGCTTGCCCGGCGGCGGCGCGGGTAGGGTCCGATCATGGCCGACATGCCGCACAGGCCTCCCACCATGCGGGACGTTGCCGCACTCGCCGGAGTGTCACGGTCGCTGGTGTCGACGGTCTTCCGAGGAGTACCCGGTGCGAGCGAGACCACGCGAGCCCGGGTTCTGTCCGCCGCCGCCGAACTCGGCTATCGCCCCGACGCCCGAGCGCGCAGCCTGCGCAGCCGCACCAGTCGCCAGATCGGCATCACTCTCACTGCGGTGCACCCGTTCCACGTCGAGGTCACCGAGGCACTGCACGAGGACGCCGACCTGCACGGGTATCAACTCGCGCTGAGTTGGACGACCAAGGCGAGGAGCCTCCGACAGGCCGTCGAGATGCTGCTCGACCAGCGGTGCAGTGCGATCATCCACATCGGTCCCACCGGATCCGAGAGCGACCTGGCCCGCTTGTTCGACCTGGCTCCGGACGTACCGACGATCGTCGTCGATCGGTACCTCGAGCTCGCGTCGGTCGACACGCTGCGGGTCGATGACACCGCCGGGCTCATGCTGGCCGTCGGGCATCTCGTTGGACTGGGCCATACCGATATCTGGTACGTCGACGGGGCCGAGTACGTCAGCGCGACCCCACGTCGCTCGGGGTACCTGTCGGCGATGGCTGCGTTCGACCTCGGTCAGGCGACGCGCGTCCTTCCGTCCGGCGGCACCAGGGCCGACGGCGCCGCGACGGCCCTGGCGCTGATCGACGACGGTGCGCTGCCCACCGCCATCGTCGCCTACAACGATCAGGTGGCCTTCGGGGTGCTCGACGTGTTCAGCCGGCACGGCGTGCGGGTACCGCAAGACGTGTCCGTCGTCGGCTTCGACAACGTGCCCGAGGCGGCCCTGCCCCACCTCGACCTCACCACGGTCGAGCAGCACGCCGACCGACTCGCCTTCGCCACGTCGGAGGTGGTCAGGGCCCGACTCGACGGAGCCCCGCCGCGCGGGCTCCAGCTGCTGCCGCCGGGACCCCTGATCGTGCGTTCCAGCACGGCCCCACGACGGACCTAGCGACCGGCCGCCATCCAGGCCTGCAGCAGACGTCGCACCCGTGACCCGTTGCGACGTCTGCCGCAGGTCTCGGCGAGGCTCATGGTTAGGTGAGCGCCATGACTGATCTTCGCTTCGGCGGCCTGCTCGATCCGACCACGAAGGAGGCGACGAGCAGCCCAGCCGTCATCGGCTCATCCGACCTCACGACCCACGGTGTCATCGTCGGCATGACCGGCTCCGGCAAGACCGGACTCGGGATCGTTCTCATCGAGGAGTGCCTGTCGGCGGGGGTGCCCACGCTGCTCATCGATCCCAAGGGCGACCTCACCAACCTGTGCCTCACGTTCCCGGCCCTCGCCGCGACCGACTTCGAGCCGTGGGTCAACAGCAGCGACGTGACCAAGTCGGGGGTGTCCACGGCGGAGTTCGCCGCGCAGCAGGCCACGACCTGGCGCGACGGCCTCGCGCAGTGGGGCATCCCACCGGAGCGAATCGCGCAGCTGCGCAGCACGGTGGAGTTCGAGGTCTACACGCCGGGCTCAGCGGCCGGCCGCCAGCTCAACATCGTCGGCTCGCTTCAGGCGCCGGGCCCCGACGCCGACCCGGAGGACGCGGCCGACGAGATCGAGAGCTACGTCTCGAGCCTGCTGGCCATGGTCGGGATCGACGCGGATCCGCTGTCGTCGCGCGAGCACGTGCTGCTCTCGTCGTTGATCCAGAACTCCTGGAACCAGGGTCGCGACCTCGACCTGGCCACCCTCCTGGGAGAGGTGCAGCAGCCGCCGATGCGCAAGCTCGGTGTCCTGGAGCTCGACCAGTTCTTCCCACCGGCCGACCGCATGGCCTTCGCCATCCGCCTGAACAACCTCCTTGCCTCACCGGGGTTCGCGTCGTGGATGACCGGTGAGCCGGTCGACATCCAGAGCATGCTCCGCACTGCGGACGGCCGCCCTCGCTGCGCGATCGTGACGACCGCCCACCTGTCCGACGAGCAGCGCCAATCGGTCACCGCGCTGATCCTGTCGAAGTTCGTCACATGGACCCGACGGCAGGGCGGCTCGTCGGATCTTCGCGCCCTGCTCTACATGGACGAGGTGGCCGGCTACCTGCCGCCGACGGCGAACCCACCGAGCAAGAAGCCGATCATGCTGCTGCTGAAGCAGGCCCGCGCCTTCGGGGTCGGCGTCGTGCTGTCGACACAGAACCCCGTCGACGTCGACTACAAGGCCCTGTCGAATGCCGGCACCTGGCTCATCGGGCGCCTGCAGACCGAGCAGGACAAGGCACGCCTCATCGACGGACTGAAGAGCGCGGCCGGCAGCGTCGACATCGCGGCCGTCGGTGCGACCATCTCGTCCCTTGGCAAGCGCCAGTTCATGCTGAAGCGGGTCGGGGCCGACCAGCCGACGCTGACGACCACGCGGTGGGCGATGAGCTATCTGCGGGGCCCGCTCATGCGCAGCGAGATCACCCGGCTTGTCGAGACCGGGCTCGTCGCGGATCGCGAACTCCCGGCCGCCGTCGTGCCTGCACCTACCGCCTCCGGCCGCGTCAGCTCGGCGGATGCCTCCCCGTCGGCCGCTCCCCCCGAGCCTGCCTCCGCCCCGCTGGCTGGCGCATCGATGGCCGTGCCCGCACCGTCGGTCGGCGACGACGAGTCCCCGGTCGCCCCGACCCTCGCCGAGGGAGTCGCGGTGTCGTACCTCGACCCGGCTGCCCCGTGGGCGGCAACGATCGGCGCCAGGCCCGGCCGTCACGTGCAGCCCGCGATCGTGGCCCGCGTCCTCCTGCGGTTCGACGACACCAAGGCCTCACTCGTCCACGACGAGGAGTACGAGGCGGTGCTGTTCCCCGTCTCGCCGCTGCCCAACCCGGCGGACTTCGTCGCCGTCGACTACGACGACCGCGACCTGAACGACGAGCCACCGGGGCCGGTCGTCTACGGCCTGACCAAGGCGGAGGTCGGCAAGAAGACGTGGTGGACGACGCTCAGCAGGGCGCTCGCCGACCATCTTGTCCGCACGCAGACCGTCGAGGTCCTGACCAACCCCCAGCTCAAGATGTACTCACGAGTCGGCGAGACCCTCGAGCAGTTCATCGTTCGGTGCACGGACGCGGCCGACGACAAGGCGGACGCGGCAATCGCCGCCCTCGAGAAGAAGTACGACACGAAACTGCGCGCGCTGCGAACCCGAGCGCAGACGGCCGCATCCGCCAGCAATCAGGCGGCCGCCATCCACGAGGCGGAGCACGGCACCACGGCGCAGGTGACCACCCTGCTCGGCGGTCTCTTCGGCGGACGGCGCAGCCGCTCGTCGATCACGACCGAGATCAGGAGGACCTCGGCATCGCAGGCGCGGGTCAACGCAGCCCAGGAGAAGGCAACCGCGGCAGAGCAGGCGATCGTCGACATCGAAGCCGAGCTCGCGACCGAGGTGGCCGAGATCGACGCGACGTGGGCCGCACTGGCGAGCCAGGTCGAGTCGCTGAGCATTCCGCTGGAGAAGACGGACATCGCGGTCACCGACCTGCGCCTGGTCTGGGTGCCAGTCGCCTGAGTCCTGCCTCCCCACCTCACTCGAGGGAAGCGATGCGCCTTAGGACCCGGCGTTGAGTGCGTCGACCTCGTCCACCACGAGGTCAACGAGCCCGCGGAGGTCATCGACGAGAACGTCGTCGGCGGCGAAGCCGATCGTGACGCTGCCGTTGTACGTGAAGATGGTCGCGGTCATGGGCTGGTCTCCCGAGCAGGGCGCGAACCCGATCACCTGCGTCACCTCGATCCCGGCGAACGTCATCGAACCCGTGGGTCCCGGCACGTTCGTCAGGATCCCGACAGCCTTGTTGGCGAAGAAGTTGGTCAGGAATCCGGCCACCGTGGGGGGCGAGATCGACAGTGAGCGTTGCAGTCCGAACGTGACGACCGCCTCGTCGGAGTGCTTGATCCGCAGCATCCGGTGATGGATCTCCTGAAGCAGTTCGGCTCGGGATTCATGATGCAGGGGCATCGCGAGCATGACGAGGGCGAAGTAGTTACCGAGGTCCTCGGGGAGATCCTCCTCGAACGGCTTGAGGTTGACCGGCACCATCCAGACCACCTCGTTGAGGGCCTCGTCCCGTGCGGCCAGATAGCGCCGAAGCCCTCCCGCAACCGCCGCGAGCAGCACGTCGTTGAGGGTGGTTCCGCTCTCCCGAGCCGTGCGCTTCACCTCGTCGAGCGACATCCGTGGCGACCAGGCCATCGCCTTGGCCTGGCCGGGATGGCCGTTCCAGACCGTTTCCCCGGAGTCGGTGAGCAGCAGCTTCGTCACCGACGTGAGGTCGTTGACGGAGCGGTGGTCGGAGAAGCCGAGGTTCTCGAGCGCGTCGATGAGCCGGTCGGGGTGGCGAACGACGTTGATGCCCGCGACGACACCGTCACGCCCGGCGCGTGGGAGGTGGGCGATCGCCGACAACGCGCTGCCATCCATCGCGGCCCGCGCGGAGGCCGCCGCCAGGTTCCCGACACTGTCCGCGGCCGCCTTCGTCGCGGCCACGGAGAAGCGCACGGCCTCGGCGGCCCCATCCACGACCGATCGTCGGGGATCGAACGGGTCGCCCCCCGCCCCCCGTCGGGCCACAGGCGGCACGAACGTCCCGTCGGCCGGCTCGCACATGCCGATGAGAACCTGGGTCAGTCTCACCCCGTCGGCGATGGCGTGGTGGAACCTCGTGATGATGGCCGAACCCACGCTGCCGTCGGCCATCGCCACCGGCTCAACGAGGAACCCCGTCCACAGCGGGCGTTCCTTGTCGATGGGAACGGACCGCTGCATCGCCGCGAAATCCTCCAGTGCGGCCAGGTCGGCCGCCGGACCGAGCGTGACATGGGAGAGATGGTCGTCGATCGAGAAGTCGTCCACGTCCTCCCAGAACCACTTCGACCCGTGCTGGACGGGCCTCCGGGCCAGTACCGGGAACCTCACCACAGCGTCCTCGAAGGTCGCCCGGACGTCCTCGAAGTCCGGCACCCCGGCCAGGACCATGACCCCGTCGATGACCATCAGGTTGTTCGATCGATCCATCGTCAGCCACAGAGCGTCCTGGACGCTCATCTGCGCACTTGCCATCCTCGAGCCCTCTTCCCTGAACCGCTAGTAGAGGGACTCTGCCACGCGCCGGAGGTCTTCGGGTACTTCCTTGAGCCGACCCGCGACCTCCGCGATATCCACCAGCTTGATCTCATCGCCCACGAGGGCGGTCATGACGGACGTGGCACCTGCATCCACGGCGTCCGCCGCGGCCACCCCGAACCGGCTGGCGAGCAGGCGATCGGTGGCGGTCGGCGTGCCGCCCCGCTGCGTGTGGCCGAGGATGGTGACTCGCGTGTCGAATCCGGTTCGCTCCTGGAGCTCGATCTTGATGCGCTCTCCCATGGCGCCGGCGACGATGGAGCCGTACGGCCCCTCTGGAGCGACGAAGTCCAACGTGCCAGGCCTCGCGGTTGCACCTTCGGCCACCACCACGATCGACGACGAGGCGTAGGAGCGGTGCCGGTGGCGCAGCCTCGCCGCGATGTCGTCGATGTCGAACGGATCCTCGGGAATGAGGATCATGTCTGCGCCGCCGGCAATGCCGGCCGCGACGGCGATCCAGCCCACGTGGTGACCCATCACCTCGACCACCATCACCCGGTCGTGCGACTCCGCCGTCGTGTGGACTCGGTCGATGGCCTCCGTGGCGATGCTCACGGCCGTGTCGAATCCGACGGACCGATCGGTGCCCCATACGTCGTTGTCGATCGTCTTCGGTGCGCACACCATGCCGACGCCGGCCGCCGCGAGCTTGCCCGCGGCGTGCAGCGTGCCGTCGCCGCCAACGCAGATCAGCGCGTCGATGTGCTCATGCTTCAGGGTCTCCAGGACGGCGTCGATGCCGCCGTTGTCCTCGTGCGGGTGGAACCGCGCCGTGCCCAGCATCGTGCCACCGAGCGGGAGCACCCCCCTGACGTGATCGCGGGTGAGTGGGAACAGGTCTCCGTCGACGACACCTCGCCAGCCATGCCGGAAGCCGACCAGTGAATGCCCGTGAATGCTGCCCTGCTTGACGACAGCCCTGATGAGGGCGTTGAGCCCTGGGCAGTCGCCACCGCCAGTGAGGAGTCCGATGCGCACGCTGCCGAGACTACGCAGTCGCGGTTCCGATCGCAGGGCCAGCCACCAATCGCCGCCCTCAGAGGGGTGGGGGCGCGTGTTCGTAGGTGCGGCCGTGGGGTGAGGTCCAGGTGCAGGATCCGTCGGGTCTGCTGGCGGTGATGGTCCAGCCGGTGTGGGTCTTGAGCTGGTGGTGTCTGACGCATAGGGCGCCGAGGTTGGCGGGTGAGGTGTCCCCGCCGTCGTTCCACGCGTCGGCGTGGTCGATCTGGGATCGGGCGGCGGCTCGGCGGCAGCCGGGGAACCGGCAGACCCGGTCGCGGGCCACGACGTACTCCCGCAGCCGCTGCGGCACCTGGTAGACCCGACGCCCGTAGTCGAGCAGGTGCCCGGTGACCGGGTCGGTGACCAGCCGCCGCATCGTCACCGCCACCTCGGGATCGGTGAGCAGGTCCCGGACCACGTCCGCGCTGACCGGACCCGCACCCCGAAGCTCCACCTGACCAGCCGGACCGCCGGACTCCGCACCGCCGAGGGCGTCGGCGAGGGCGAGCAAGGTGGGCAGGTCGATCACCAGGTCGAGGTGGGCCCGGACCTGCGGGAGCGAGGCTTCGGTCCGTAGGACCAGCGCGGCGAGGGCCTCGGCGCGGCGCTCGCCCATCGTCGCCGCGGGGTCGGGCGTGAACCCCTCGTTGTGAGCCAGCGCCTCCACCTGCGCCATCACCGCGTGGGCGGCCTCGGTGGACATGCGGGCGATCAGGGTCGAGATCCCGTCCAGCTCATCGACGACGTACACGTCACGGGTGCACTTGGCTTCGCAGCGGCGTCGGCGCTCCCCGGCCGCGTCGATCGCCAGCACCGCCCGGCGTGCCGCGGCGCGGGTCATCGACACGGTGGCCTTCCGCGCGGTCGGCAGCACCCGCCGCTCCAGGTCCGCACAGCATGACGTGAACGTGGCCCGATCGCCGTCGTCACGCATCCCCCGGCCGGGCAGCCGCCCGGCCGCCTCCACGATCACGGCGACGTGCCGGTCGGTGATCTCTCCCGCCGCGAGAGCCACGGCGGTCGCGGCGAGGGGACCGGCCAGCAGCCGGGCGGTGTCGATGTGGTCCTGCGCGGTCGCCGGTGGCAGCCGCAGCGCGGCACCGAGCTCCTCCCGACGCACGTCCGCGATCCGGATGGTCCGCTCCTCGTCCGAGCCCGGGACCAGGAGCGTGAACTCCTCGATCAGGGGCTCCGCCGCTGCCGCCGGGATCACCGCCTCCAGGCCCACAGCGGCCCACCAGGCGGCGACCCGCTGATGGACCTGCAGGAACGCCACCGCGTCCACATCCGACAGCGCGGCCCGGTCGATCGTCATCAGCGCGTCCAGCACCAGCGAGCTGGGCCGCATCCCCGCCAGCATCCCCAGCAGCTCACCGGGCGTCAGGCCATCGACGAAGTCCACCAGAACCGGGTCATCCACCACCCGATCCGGCGCCACACCCGCGACCCCAGCCCTCGATTTCATGCCCCCACACTAGAACGAAGGTGTGACAGTCCGTCGGGCTCAATCCACAGCAACCGCAACGGTTGTGCCTCTGCGATCAGTTCGCGTCGACGTCAGGTGCCATTGAGTCGACCCAGTCGCTGGTGTGTCTTCTTGAGCGTCCTGTACAGCCTTCGGAACTCCGGGTACAGCGCGCGGTAGACGGCCGCATCCGGGCCGTCCGGCAGGAATGTGTCGGTCACGATGGCCTGCCGACCTGCCTGCTCGAGCGTCATCTCACCAAGGCACACACGCGCCCAGGCCGCGGCGCCCTTCAACTGCGCGTCACGCGGATCGGCGGGTCGTTCCACGGGCCGGTCGAGCGCATAGGCGTGCAACTGGCACCACAAGTCGGACTGGGCGCCACCGCCGATGATGCGCACCGACGGCACGCGACGCCCCAGGAACTTCTCGTAGTAGTCGAACAGCCATCGGGCGTTGAACGCGACGCCTTCCATGACGGACCGGATCAGGGTCGCCTGATCCGTGCGCAGCGAGATGTTGAGGAAGGAGGCGCGCAGTCGCTTGTCATCGACGGGACTGCGCTCCCCGTTGAGCCAGGGAGTGAAGAGCACGCCTTCGCTACCGGCCGGCGCCCCCTCCGCCTTCGTTACGAGATCGTCGTACGACTCGTCGGGAAGCACCTGCTCTCTCAGCCAGCGCAGGGCGGCGCCACCCGTCTCGTGATTGTTCGCGACCACGGGGAAGTCGTTGTCGAAGCCCGGCACGGTGGCGATCGAGTGCAGGATGTCGGTCTTCTTGAACGGAACGCGAGCACCGACCCATGCCGTGGTCGAGATGGTCACATGGGTGGCATAGGGCTCGACGGCCCCGCTGCCGATCACCGCCGACAGCAGGTCCGGGGTTCCGCACACGACGGGCACGCCGGCGGGGATGCCGAACTCGTCGGCCACGTCCGGCAGGACGCCGCCGAGCACCGAACCGGTCGGGACCAAAGGCGGCAGCTTCGCGGCGTCGCGCTTGGACCATCGGACGAGGCGCTGGTCGTAGACAGGCTCCTCGTGGAGGCGGTTTCGCGTGACCCAACTGCCCGTCATCGATGCCGGCGTCGCCGCTATCCGCCCCGTGAACCGTGCCCCCAGGAAGTCGACGGGCTCAAGGAGGAATGCGGCGCGGTCGTAGACCGCCCGCATCTCGCGCTGGAGGAGCAGCGAGTGGCCCGTGGGGTCCGCGCCGCTGGGGGTCGGGGCCCCGCCCGTCGTGCGGATCCACGGCAGCACGCGCTGCGGGGCGTAGCCCTGGAAGCTGACGGGTCCGCCGATGACGTCGCGGACGTACTTGCCACCCCGGGTGTCTGCCCACAGCAAGACCTCACCGACGGGCCGCCCCGCCGCATCCACCGGCACCGTGGACCCCCACTGGCCCGTGATGGCGATCGCCTCGGCGGCCGCGGCCTCGACGTTGCCGTTGGCGATCGCATCCCGCGAAGCCTCCACCAAGGTCGACCACCACTCGTCGGCATCCTGCGTCGCAGCGCCGTCGAGACCGATGTGGACGGAGACTGGTCGGAACGCGACCGATCGGAGGTTCCCCCCGGCGTCGACAACGGCGACCTTCGGACCACCGTTCCCGAGGTCGATCGCAAGGACCCAGCGATCAGCGCTCATCGACTACGACGCGTCCGGCGCCACGTCATGCATGGCATCCAGGTAACCGCCCATCAGCGCATTGACGTCGGCGTTGCCTTGCGGGGTGCCGCCGAGGCCGTACATCGCACCGCTGGCGGCCGGCTCACCATGATGGGCCTTGGCATAGGCCACCGAGCCGTGGAGATCCGCGAGGAACGCGTCGACCACATCCGGAGTGGCGTTGGGCCGGGTGACGCAGAAGTGCAGGGCGGGCGGAAGCTGCAGCGCATTCATGCGCCAGCCCCGACGCTTCAGCTCGTCGTTGATCAGGTAGACGTCGAGCGTGGCGGACGTGAAGGCGACGAGGAAGGTGGGGTCGCCGATCACGGCGAGTTCCGGCATCCGAGAGTCGATGCCCGCCCTGATCGCCTGCGCCGAGTCGTAGATGCGGCGCGCGGCATCCAGGTAGCCGTCGCGCCCCGTCAGCAGCAGGGAGGCCCAGGTGGACGCGATCAGGCCACCGCTGCGGGAACCGGCCAGCCCCGGCGACAGGTAGAGGCCCCCGGGCCAGTCGGGATAGGTGAACCACTGGTGCGCCCGAAGCGCCTTTGTGCGATACATGAGGGTCGACGTCCCCTTGAGCGCGTATCCGTACTTGTGCGTGTCGGCGCTGATGCTCGTCACGCCAGGAACCCTGAAGTCCCACAGCGGCACGTCGACGCCGGACAGTTCGATCCACGGCAGGAGGAATCCCCCGAGGCATCCGTCGACGTGCAGACCGATCCCCTTCGACAGGGCGAGCTGGCCGAGTTCGGGGATGGGGTCGATGAGGCCGTGACCGTAGTTGCCGGCCGAACCGACGATCGCGATGGTGTTCTCGTCGATGAGGTCCGCCATCGCCGACACGTCAACGACGTAGGCGTCGGTGATTGGCGCATGGCGCATCTCGATGCCCAGCCAGTGGGCGCCCTTGTCGAGGGCGACGTGCGCCGTGGTCGGAATGACGACGTTGGGGCGGGTGACCCCGCGCTCCTTGGCCGCCTGCTCGCGGTAGGTGTACAGCGCAGTGATGAGGCTCTCGCTGCCGCCGCTGGTCACGACGCCGCAGACATCCGAGCCGGCCGCTTCGCCATGGAGCATGTCGGCCACCATGGCGATGATCTCCGCCTCGAACTTGGTGGCCGACGGATACATGTCGCGCTGGAGCACGTTGACGTGCGCGAACTCCTCGAACACCTCGCTCAGCACGTGGTAGTGGTCGTGGTCACCGCAGTAGAGCGACCAGGATACGCGTCCTTCGTCGCCCATCGCGTCCTCGCGAGCGGCGTAGCCGCGCACCTCGGCCAGCACGTCGGCCACCGGCCGGCCATGCTCGGGAATCGCCCGGTAGGTCTCGCTGTCGCGCCGGTAGGGGTAGAGCTCGTCGAGGAAGCCCTCTAAGCCTGTGTCGTCGCTCATCGTTTCTCCAACCCCTGCTTCCGTCCGCGCCCGGCCGCCGACCCTCGGCCGGCGGCGCCTACTGTTCCACAGTCCATGGGCCCTGCGGCGAGCGAAATCCGCGTTCGGATCCGCGGGGCCGCGCCCGCTGACCGAATTCGACCAGGCGGTACCGGTCACAGTTCACTGCTGGTGCCGCACTTTTGCCCGATATGCGGCGGTTGGCGTGTTCACCGGCGAGGAGTCCTCGGCGGAGTCCTCGGCAATCGAGGTATTCCTGCTCCAGAATCCTCGCTCCGACGATCTCGTCACTCTCGGCCCAATCCAGCCCTCGGGCGCCCTTTTTGACGGTAGCGTCGCGCGCGTGCCGACCTCGGCGCTACCGATCTACCACGTGTTGGGAGCTGCTGATGTCGCACCTGGAGACCCAAGCCCCCCTCGGTTTCCCCGAGGCCGCCAGTGACAAGGGACTGAAATCCGGCGCACTGGGCCTCGTCTCCAGCATCGTCATCGGGATGGCCTCGACGGCACCTGCCTACAGCCTCGCCGCCAGCCTCGGCTTCGTCGTGGCGACGGCGAACGGTGACAGCATCGTCGGCGTCAAGGCGCCGTCGATCATGCTCCTGGCATTCGTCCCCATGTTCTTCATCGCGATCGCCTACCAGCAGTTGAACAAGGCCGAGCCCGACTGCGGCACCACATTCACGTGGGCCACCCGCGCCTTCGGGCCTCGTGCCGGATGGATCGGCGGCTGGGGCATCATCGCCGCCGACGTCATCGTGATGGCGAACCTCGCCCAGATCGCCGGGTCCTACGGATTCCAGCTCTTCGGACTTGACGATCTGGCCGCGTCCACCTTCTGGAGCATGGTGGCTGGCGTCGGCTGGATCATCGTGATGACCTACATCTGCTACCGCGGTATCGAGGTTTCGGCACGCCTGCAGTACGCCCTCCTCGGCATCGAGGTGGTCGTCCTCGTCATCTTCTCGGCCATCGCCCTCATCAAGGTCTACGGCGGCAACGCCACACCCGATTCCCTGACCCCGGAACTGTCGTGGCTGTGGCCCTCTGGTCTCTCGCTCAGCGCCTTGGTCACCGCAACCCTGATCGCGGTCTTCATCTACTGGGGCTGGGACACCGCGGTCAGCATCAACGAGGAGACGTCCGATCCGGAGAAGACCCCCGGCCGCGCCGCCATCATCTCGACCCTGCTGCTGCTGCTGACCTACGCCATCGTCAGCGTGGCCACCGTCGCGTTCGCCGGCACCGGCGAGGAGGGACTCGGACTCGCGAACCCCGAGAATTCCGACGACGTGTTCCAGGCCCTCGGCCCGTCCGTCTTCGGGGAGTCGTTCCTGGGCAAGACGATGGAGATCCTGCTCATCCTGTCGGTTCTCTCGTCGGCCTCCGCGTCGACGCAGACGACGATCCTGCCCACCGCCCGCACGGCTCTTGCCATGGGTGCCTACAAGGCCATCCCCTCGGCCTTCGCCCGCATCCATCCCAAGTACATGACGCCTACGGTGTCGACGGTCGTGATGGGCCTGGTGTCGATCATCTTCTACGTGGGCCTCACGCTGATCAGCGAGAACGTGCTCGGCGACTCCATCGCAGCCGTCGGCCTCATGATCGCCTTCTACTACGGCCTCACGGGATTCGCCGCCGTCTGGTTCTACCGGCATGACATCTTCACGGGCGGGCGCAACTTCGTCATGAAGGGCCTGTTCCCGTTCCTCGGCGGCACCCTCCTGCTGAGCGCTTTCGTCATCGCCTCGTACCAGTACGCCCAGCCCGACTACGGCAGCACGACACTGTGGGGAATCGGTGGCGTGTTCATCCTGGGCATGGGCGCCCTCCTGAGCGGCGTCGTCCTGATGATCATCTGGAACATCATCGCGCCGGCGTTCTTCCGCGGCGAGACTTTGTCGAAGCGGACCTCGTCCGAGCTGGTCCTTCTCGTCACCAGTTACGAGGAGGACACCGTGCGACTGCCCGACTCCGGCCTGCCGGACATCATCATCGCCCCCGACTTGTCCAACCTGCCCGAGGGCGCGACGGCCGTCGATCTCGAGAGCGGCGTCGAGATCGACTCCACGAGCCAGTTGCGCGCGCTTCGCAGCGACCAGGACATCCAGCACGCCAAGGAGGAGTTCGAGCGCGAGCACGACCACGACAAGGAGTAGGCGCGGCGCGGCCGGGAAGGCTAGGCGTCCAGCACGTCCCACGCGTTGACGACCACACGGGTGGGTGACGATGTGCCCATCACCTCGACGTTCGCGTACCGGTGGCGCAGCGCGGCCAGCAGGGCCTCGGTCGAGTATTCGCCGGACCAGTTCGGGATCTGGCTCAGCAGCAGGCGGGCCTTCTCGTCCTCCTCGGTGGCGAACTCCACCTGAAGGGGCGCACCGAAGGCGGCGAGCGCGTCAACGGCGAACTGCATGGGCGCGCCCTGCGTGATGACGACGTGGTGCAGGACCGCCTGGCAGATGACGGCACTCGGTCGCATCCGGGCGGTGAACGCAGCGAACTCGCGGTCGAGCAGCCCGGATGCAGGCGTGAGGTTGGTGATGTCGCCAAGTACCGGGGTCACCTTCTCCGCGACGTCGGCGGTCTTCGCCACTCCGGCTTGGAGGACGTCCAGTGCGCCGGCATCCGCATCCATGACGACGACGCACGCTTCCGCATGCCGAACGAGGTGGGCGGCCGTGAAACCGTCGTTGCCGCCGACGTCGAGGACCAGGCGGTTGCGGCCCTCTCCGGCCGCGAGGAACTCCGTGGCGAAAGCCGACTTGCGGGTCAGGTCGTCACTGCCGTAGTGGTCACGCGTGCCGTAGTCGACCCAGGTGGTGCTGTGCGCGCGACCACGGAGCTTGACGACCTGCTTGGCAAGGCGACGAGTGAGAGAGACGGTGGCATTCCGCGCCAGGTCCTTGTTGCGGTTGGCCTCCTTCGAGAACTTCGACTCCGCCGGAGCGTTCTTCTCGACGGGCCTCGTCGTTGACTGCAGGAGCAGCAGCGACAGGCTGCGTCGGCGTCCCGACGGCAGGATGGAGCGTGCAACGTCCGACCTAAGCCCGCGATGCTTGCCGAGGTCCCAGGCCTCCGCCGCAGTCACGCGATCACCGGAGCCGACCGCCAGCGGGTTGATGAAGTGCTCGATGAACTGGCGAGACGCGTTCCACGATGGGTTCGGTCGCCAGCGCTCGACGGACCCGAGATCGATGAACACTGGGCGCATACCGCGGAACTGGACGTTGAACGCAGAAGCGTCCTTGAGGTCGAGGCCGATCCCCAGGAGACGCTCTCGGATGTCGAGGGTCAGCAGCGCAGCCGCCTCGAGCAGGGAGTTCGGCCACTCCCACGGGTAGGTGATGAGATCGACGGTCTCCGCGGCGAACACCCGCGAGCCGTCCGCCAGCGTCCTTCCCGAGGTGGCCTCGAACGCGCTCAGGACGGCGGATGCAACCGAGCCGGTCACCTCGTCGAACGTGACAAGAGCGCCCTCGGCGACGAGGTCGGTGTACACCTGCGACGTGCGGAGGTCGCTCAGGGCCTCGGCTGATCCGGGACCGGCGATGCGGAACCAGTCACCGTTGAGGGAGAAGGCGGCGTTCTCGGGGTCGCGGAAGCTTGCCGAACTCGTCAGGGTCACGGAGCCGGGGATCAGGCGTCGTTCGAGGTCGACTCGACCTCGACGATGGGATCGTCCCCTCCACGCCCGCGCATCTTCGCGAAACTCGAGCGGATGAAGAACCAGGTGCCGGCCGCCCCACTGGCAATGGCTGCCAGCAAGTACGAACCCGTCCCTGCGTCGATGTATCCGACCAGATCCAGCATGCGTTCACCTCACGTTTGCGTGCGCGTCCCAGAAGGGTACATGGCCGAGGTGAACGGGCTGAAACGTCGTCCTCCCCGGCGCTTCACCCTGCCCGGGTCGCCAGGAGGCGGTCGATGTCCCCGAAGACCTCCATTCCTGCGCACGAGGCCTCACCCTCAAGCAGTACGCGGCCCTCCGGATCTCGGTGACACAGGCTGATCCGGCCCTCGAGGGTCTCCTCCACCCGCTGATGCATCGCCGATCGCAGGGGCGCGTGGAGCAGCCCGCCACGGATGCGCTCGGCCACGATCTCCAGCCGCCCGTCCGGCCCCTCGAGGCTCCAGCGCACGTGCGAGTCGTCGATCGCCAGCTCCGTCTCGCGAGAGCCGTTATACGTGGCCCAGCGGTGGAGGCGACCGTCGTGCTTGAGGCCGACGATGAATCCGCGGAAGGCACCCCTCAACCACGGGATGAGGGCGACGGAGGCGATCAGGGCGGCACCGGGGTCGGCGTCGATGTGGTTGCTGTGCAGCCACACGTATCCATCGGGGAAGGCCCTCCCCCAGTCCTTCTCGAGGTACCCGCGGCCCCCGTCGAAGGTCGCCTCCCGACCCTCGACCGCAACCGTCCCCCCGAGCCCGTGGCCGAAGGAGACGATGCCGTGGTAACACTCCATGAAGGGGACGAGCCCGTACCAGCCCATGATCCCCGGCGACCGCCAGGTGACCGGCCACGGATCCAGCGGGGTCGTGAAGTCGATGCGGCCGCGCAGTTGCGGCAGATCGAGCGTGGCGCCGCTCGGCGAGAACCGGCAGCCGCCCACCACCACCTCGAAGCGATCGCTCGAGGCGTGGAAGTCAGCAAGGGGATAGACGTGGTACCACGACCGGCCCGTCGATCCGTCGAGCACCTGGACGAATGCTTCGTCCCGGCTGGGCTGTCCGGGCTCCTGAAGGCCGCGGAAGATGCCCGGGATGACCGCCCAGCGCTGGCTGAGGTCCGCCGACACGAGCTTGACGTACCACCCCTCGAAGAAGCCCGAGGACACGTCAGCGCCGTGAAACGCCTCCGGGCGGCGCAGGCCCCTGACGAATGCGATCGGCCCTGTCATTGGCTCTAGCCTCCGGATCCCGACGGCGTCGGGCCGGCCGGCGTCGGGCTGGCCGGCGCCGGGTCGACGACGTCCCAGGTGAAGGCGCCGGCATCGTCGACCTGTGTCACGGTCACGGTGTACGCGCTGCCGTCTGTCGCGTCCGATGCGGTGCAGGTGAAGACGAAGCCCTTCTCGGCCGGGGCCGTGCTCGGACACACCACGGCGAACGTGCCACCTGCCTGGTCGCTGAGACCCTGGGAGATGGACTCCTGAACGTCGCCGGTGTTGAGCACGAGCGTCGAGGAGCAGGCCGCAAGCACTGCCGCGGCGCATGCCCAGGTGCTGACCGCCGCTAAGGAGCGCGCGAACGTCGTCACGGCTCCTCCAGGCATGGGCGACACCTGCGAGGCAGCGCGCGCCCCGCACCTTCACCCTAGCCGCGCGTGAGGGCCGTGGGCCTGATTCACCTGACCAGATTCTTACCCTCATCATCGGTGATTCGAACCCGCATCCACGCCTCTGCGCGAGATAGTGGGACCCGGACACGTTGATCCGGCATGCCCGTCTCGGGCGCCGGGAGATCGGGAGGTAGCACGATGAAGACGACGGGTGCCCACACCGGAATCCGCATTGCTGCCCTCGGGGCCGCGGCCGCACTACTGCTCGCGTCCTGCTCCTCGTCCGACGAGCCCGCCGCCAGCGCCAGCGCGTCGCTCTCACTGCCCGCCGTCGCGAGCAGCAGCGCAGCAGCAGTTCCGTCAACGAGCGCCGTGGCAGTGCCGACCGGCGCGGCCGCCGTCGCCTGCAACGCCTACTTCGAACTCGACGTCCTGAACAGCCAGTACGCCGGCGGTGCAGTGGCCAACGGCAACATCACCGAGGCCCAGGTACGCGCCGACTTCCAGCGCCTGCTGAAGGAGATGGTCGCCCAGGGCAAGGTCGCGGTCGCCGATGGCACCCTCGACCAGAAGATGGTGACGAACGCCAAGCGCATGAAGAAGATGATCAAGAGTCTGAAGGATGCCGAGGCGTTGTCCGACCTCTCCAAGGCGCAGCAGGCCAAGTTCGCCAAGCAGTCCCTGCGCGTGCAGAAGGCCTGCGACGCGGCCGGATTCCCCCTTCCTGCAGACAACGTCACGGCACGCACCGCTGCGGGCCTGTAGGCGGCCCGCATGACTACAGTCGGGGAGTGACCGAGCCCGGGCTCCAGCAGCACTTCGTCGATCGCCTGTCGCTCCAGCAGATCGACCGCGACATCTTTACGGGCTGGTGCCATTCCGGCTCGCCCCTGCGGGCATACGGCGGCCAGATAGCCGCACAGTCACTCATGGCGGCCGGCCAGACCGTTGACCAGCCCGGTCGGCATGTGCACTCCCTGCACGGCTACTTCCTGCGACCAGGTCGTACGAAGGACTCGATCACGTACCTCGTCGATCGACCGCGCGATGGTCGCTCGTTCTCCACGCGCTTCGTCCGCGCTGTCCAGCAGGGCGAGACCATCTTCATGATGACCGCGTCGTTCGCCTCGCCGAACGACGGGCCGGCCCACCAGTTCGACATGCCGAACCTGCCTGGCCCCGACGACGTCGCGGACTTCCCCGTGCCCCTGCCCTCGTACCTCGAGGGCGCCACCGACCCCCAGTCGCTCGACTACCCCGACTCACAGATCATCGGACTGCGCATCGTCGAGCCCGATCGGACGATCGGGCTGTCGGGGGGCCGGTTCGAGCGCATGGCCTGGGTGCGCATCACCGAGCACCTGCCACCTGACGACCTCGTCCAGGCGTGCGCGCTGACCTACCTGTCCGACCTGACGATGGTGAGCACGGCCCTGGCGCCGCATGTGGCGCCGGGCGAGCGGCATGACCTGATGCTGGCCTCGATCGACCATGCGGTCTGGTTCCATGCACCCTTCCGGGCGGACACGTGGCTGCTGTTCGCGCAGGACACCCCCGTGGCGCGAGGCGGACACGGACTCGCCCGGGGCCTGTTCTACGACCCCGACGGGCAGCTTGTGGCCTCCGTCGTGCAGGAGTCGCTCATGCGGCACCGATCGGCCTGACCGGGGTCACATCCCGGAAAACACCTTCGCGATCGAGGCCACTGCCGGCCCCAGGATGATGATGAACAGGGCGGGGAGGAAGGAGCTTGTCAAGATTTCTGTGTAAGTGGGTTCGGGCTCATGGTTAGTTGAGTTGTCCTGCGAATCGTTCGGGGAAGGCGATCACCAGGGCTCCTAGGGCTTCGTTCCAACCTTGGGTGGTGGTGCCTTCGATGAGCTTGCCGTGCAGTGATGCCTCAGCCTTGGTGGCGGCCTTGGCTCGTTCCCTGGCTCGCTTGTCCTCGATGTTGCGGATCGACAGCCAGAGCAGCTTGACCACGGCGGTGTCGTTGGGGAAGTGGCCGCGGTTCTTGATGATCTTGCGCAGCTGGTAGTTCAGCGACTCGATGGAGTTCGTCGTATAGATCACCTTGCGGACGGCGGGAGCGAACTCCAGGAACGGGATGAACCGGTCCCAGGCGGCCCGCCATGTCGCGGCGGTCGCCGGGTACTTCTTGCCGATGTCGGAGGCCTCGAACACCTCCAGGGCCGCCAGAGCGGTGTCTGGACGGCGTGTAGATGGCTTCGGCCGCGGCGACGCCACGGTCCTTGAGTCACGAACGCATGCGCGCGATGAGGTGGACGCGCTGACCACCGTTTTGGGCCAGTCGCCTCGTCGCTGGCGAACGGTCAGCCCGTCACGCAGGCGATGAGATGTCGCGGACCGGTTGGCCAGCCGCGCAGACCGACGCCCAGAACGCCCTCAGTCTGCTGGACCCAGATCCCCAGCACGTGCTTGACACCTTGGCAGTCCACGCCGACGGCGATATGCGCGGCCTTGTTGCGGACCGCGTTGTTCTCCTTGACCTTCACCACCAGGGCGTCCAGGAACACCACCGGGTAAAGAGCGTCCAACGGCCGCGTCTGCCACGCCAGGACCTCGTCCAGCACCGCGTCGGTGATGTTCGAGATCGTCTCCGGCGACAGGTCCGTGCCGATCGTCGACGCGAGGTGATGCTGAATGTCGCGGATCGTCATCCCGCCGGCGTAGAGGCTGATGATCATCTCGTCCAGTCCATCCAGCCGCCTGGCGCCCTTGGGGACCAGGCGCGGGTCAGGACCCGGTCGGGCCCGGCCGGCCAGACCTGGGCGTGAACCCGTTCCGCGAGTTCGGCGATCCCCGGCCAGGGTCGCCTGTAACCAGGTGATCGTCCAGCCCACAGGCCCGCAGCAGGCTTACAGCTCCGGCAGAGACCCTCCGTCAACGTGTGCCGTCCCCCGAAGTCGCCAGCGCAGCAACTCTCAGGCCTGCCTGCCCTAGCCCCAAAACCACCTGCATCAACGGCATGAGGATCTTGACCGGGACTTTCTGAGCCTGCTCTCGCGCCCGCGCGAACCGCTTCGCCCGCATCTCCCTCGCCTGCTCACGCAGCACGGTTGACACGGGAACGCCGAGCTTGTCGACCTGAAGCATCGCCGAGACGAATCGCTGGATGTCTTCCTGCCGGGTGCGGGCGCCCATCGCTGCCAGCGCCTGACCGCGGGACCGGCCGAACTGCATCTCCTGGAGCACGAGGGCGAACTCGGCCGCGACCGGACCCTTCTGGTTCTCCGCCACCTGAGCGAGGCCGCCCTGGAAGCTCAGTCCCGACTCCGTGCACAGGTTGAGCATGTCGAGTGCGTCGGGCAGGCCCAGGGCGATCTGTTCGTCGCGCTTGAGGCCGGCGTTGTACATCAGGAGGTCGGGAACGAAGAAGCCGCCCAGCGCGAAGGCAGGGACCGTCAGCCAGAGCAGGCCGCCGCCCGCCCAGCCGAGCAGCAGGCCGAGCACCAGGCCGAGCAGCAGGAACGAGACCTTGCGTACGACTGTCTTGTCCACGATGTCAGGCGCCGACTCGCCCGCGTAGACGGCATGGTTCTGCAGCCGCTCTCGCGCCCCCGAACCCACGAGCACCGTTCCGAGCGATCGAAGCGGGACAACCAGCGCCGATTCGTTCTTCGTCGCCTCGACGATGGCCGCATGCGCATCCCGTGACGCGTATCCCTTGACGAGGTCGAGCGTGCGGTCCATCGCCTTCTGGTCCTGCCTACGCACGATGAGCATGCCGACCAAGATGATGGCCGCGAACGTGAGCGCCGCGGCAAGGAGGGGAACTGCTGCTGTACCCATCAGACCTCGATCTTCGCGATCTTGCGGACCCAGATGAACCCGAGGATGAACATCACTGCCAGCACCGCGAGCGCCACGAGTC
>JADKGE010000006.1 GCA_016717115.1 Actinomycetota bacterium | reverse complement strand
AGACGTCGGCGCTGCGCAAGGACGGCTACCTCGATGCGCTGCGCGGACTCGGCCTGCCCGAGGACGCCGAGCTGCAGGTCTTCGGCTGCCAGAACGAGGCCCAGTCCGAGGTGCACACGCGGGAACTGCTTGCGCTGTCGTCGCCGCCCACGGCGATCTTCAGCGCCAGGTCGGAGACCTCACTCGGTGTCGTGAGGGCCTTGCACACGACGGGCCGAACGGACGTCGCGCTGGTCTCGTTCGGCGACTTCGTCACCGCCGATCTGCTCAAGCCTGCAGTGACAGTCATCGACCACGATCCGAGAGTGCTCGCTCGCAAGGCCGTCGAACGCCTCAGTGGCCGCCTCGACGGCACCCCCGACGACGACCAGGACGTCGTCGTGCCACTGCACCTGATCGTCCGTGGCTCCGGCGAGCTGCCGGTCGTCGACAGAGGCCGGACGGCATCGCCCGCTCCCGAGCGGGCGACCGCGGCGGCAGGGGCGGCGCAATGATCTCCACGAGTGCTCGCGAGATCGTTCTCGGCATCGACGTCGGCACCACCTCGATGAAGGGGGTCGCGCTCACCCTCGACGGTGAGGTCGTCGGCACGGCTTCGAGTCTCACGCGCTGGGACGCTGGCCATGCCGGACAGGTCGAGATGCCCATCGATCGGCTCGCCGACGCGGCGATAGCCGTCCTGCTGGACCTTGCGACATCGGCCGGCGACGGCCATCCCGTCATCGGCATCGGCATCACCGGCCTGGCCGAGACGGGCGTGGTGCTCGACGCCGAGGGACGTCCGGTGACGCCGGCCATCGCCTGGTACGACCAGCGCGGTGCCGACGAGCTAGCCGCGCTGCCCCCGGAGTTCCTGGCGGAGTTCTCCGCCGTCACGGGGCTGGCGGCGAAGGCCGAGTGCTCGTTCGCGAAGCTTCTCTGGCTTCGTCGTCAGGGACTCGAGGTGCCGAGTGGGGGCCGGTGGCTCAACGCCCTCGAGTACATCGCGTTCCGGCTCACGGGGGTTCAGGGCACCGAGCCCTCGCTCGCATCCCGTACCGGCCTGCTCGACCAGGCGTCGGTCGGACCCTGGAACGGCGCACTGGGCCGCCTCGGCCTTCGTGCCGACTTCCTTCCCGAACTGGTGCCCGCAGGCACGAGCCTCGGCGAGGTAGCGGGCGACGCGCCGCTGGCGCTGCGGGGTGCGGCGGTCACGGTCGCCGGCCATGACCACCTGGTGAACTCCGTCGGGGCGGGTGCGGTGGGCGGCGACGA
This sequence comes from Actinomycetota bacterium, assembly GCA_016717115.1. Taxonomy (GTDB): domain Bacteria; phylum Actinomycetota; class Actinomycetes; order S36-B12; family S36-B12; genus UBA10649. The sequence goes on along the minus strand of JADKGE010000006.1, from coordinate 291,279 downwards.
CCTCTTCGACTCGTGCGGAACGGCGGACGTCATCCTTCGCACGGTGCCGCGCACCCTGACGAACGACGAGCGCAGCTCGCTTGTGGCACGGGGGCTGAGCGCAGGTCGGCACTGCCTGCCCGGCTCCACCGCCATCCTCGGCGCGACCCGTTCGGGCCTCGTGCTGGGCAGGGTGCTGTCCATGCTGGGGGCGAAGAGCCTCGGCGCGCGACGCCACGTCGCGAACGCCTGGCAGCCCACGGATGTCCGCGGCACGAACGTGCTCGTGTCCGAGCCGCCCGGCTGGACCAACGAGGTGACGATCCGTCTGCGGGAGTACGCCACTCCGGACGAGGTGTGGGCGGCCGCGATGGCCTATGTGCTCGACCAGACCGCCGACCTGCTCTCCGCCATCGCCGACATCGCCGGCCCGTACGAGCACGCCGTCGCGGCGGGGGGATGGGCGCAGTTGCACGGTGTCCTCCGCGGCAAGGCGCAGCTGATGCCGGGGATCACCGTGAGCGAGGTCGCCCAGCCAGGAGCCCACGGCGCCGCTCACTTCGCCGCGCAGGCGGCCGGAGCAGCGCGCGCGGTCGTCGCGCAGCGCGAATCCACCACAGTTTCCACCCAACACACAGAGGAGCTGGTCACATGACCTCGGCCACCGGACCGAGCACACCCGTCACCCTGTCCGCGATCGCGGACGACGACGGATCGTTTGCCATCATTGCGATGGATCAGCGAAACACGCTGCGCCGCATGTTCGCGGCGGTCGGCGTCGACCCCACGATCGACGACCTGAGGCAGGCGAAGATCGACGTCGCCCGTCATCTCACGCCACTCGCCACTGGCATCCTGCTCGATCCCGACTTCGGCGTCCCCGCTGTTCGGGACAGCGGATCCCTGGCACCCAACTGCGGCCTTCTCGTTGCTGCGGAGCCGTCGGACCGAGGCAAGTACAACGACGAGCCGCGCACCCATCGCATCCCGGAGCAGAACGCCGCATGGGTTCGTGACATGGGCGGTCAGGCCGTCAAGTTCCTCGTGATGATGAACCCGGCACGCACGCGCGGCGACGGCGAGCCTGATCTCACCGAAGAGGTGCTCCAGGTCGTGCGGGAGGTCATCGAGGACTGCCGCGCCGTGGGCCTGCCCTCCGTCATCGAGAACCTCATCTACCCGCTGCCCGGCGCTGAGGCGATGACCGACCAGCAGCGTGAGGATGCCATCGTCGAGTCGGCCATCCTGCTCACCGACCTCAAGCCGGACCTGCTGAAGCTCGAGTACCCGGGCAGCCCCAAGGGCTGCAACCGGCTGGCCGATGCCGTAACGGTGCCCTGGGCCGTGCTGAGTGCCGGCGTCGACTTCGACAAATTCACTGAAGTCATCAAGGTGTCTTGCGATGATGGGGGAGCTTCGGGCTTCATCGCTGGCCGCTCGGTCTGGAAGGAGTCCATCGGACTCACGGGCGCCGAGCGCGAGACGTTCCTTAGCGACGTGGCAGTGCCCCGACTTGAGGCGCTGCGGGAGGCGATCGCGGGCAAGGCACGACCGTGGTTCTCCGTCACACCGGCATGAGCAGATCCGACGTAGAGGAAGTGTGAACATCGATGCCCATTCTCGAGGCACGTGGAATTGTGCGGACGTACGGCCAAGTCGTCGCTCTCGACGGCTGTGACTTCGACGTCGAGGCCGGTGAGGTCACAGCCCTCATCGGCGATAACGGAGCGGGCAAGAGCACGCTCATCAAGATCCTCGCCGGCACCGAGCCGGGGGAGGGTGGGACGGTGACGTTCCTGGGCGAAGAGGTCCACATCGCCTCTCCGCACCAGGCTCGTGCGCTGGGGATCGAGACGGTGTACCAGGACCTGGCGCTGTGCCCGCACCTTGATCCCGTGAACAACCTCTTCCTCGGCCGCGAGATCAAGCGGCGAGGGCTGTTGGGAGCGCTCGGGTTCATGAACCGCAAGGCGATGCGCGAGCAGAGCATCGAGGCCTTCAATGACCTCGGTGCCACGGTCCGCACGCTGACCGAGCCGGTGGGCACGATGTCGGGTGGTCAGAAGCAGAGCATCGCGGTAGCGCGGGCCTCCGCCTGGGCGAGCAAGATCATCTTCCTCGACGAGCCCACGGCCGCGCTCGGCGTCGTGCAGACGCACAACGTGCTCGAACTCATCAAGAGGGTTCGCGACAAGGGCATCGGAGTGGTGCTCATCAGCCACTCGATGCCCGAGGTGCTGGCGGTCTCCGACAACATCCAGGTCATGCGCCGTGGGCGACGAGTCGCCACGTACGAGGCTGCGAAGACGAATATCGAGGAACTGGTGGCCACGATGACCGGCAAGTTCGACGAGGGGGCGGCGGCATGAGCACCGACCTTCAGATGAAGCAGGCCGTCAACCTGGTGGACAACGAGCGTATGAGCCTGTGGCGCCGGCTCACCCGGATCCAGGCTGCCCAGATCGTCCTGGTTCTCCTTGCCATCTGCATCGTCTTCTCGGTGATGGCGCCGGAGGCCTTCCCAACGGTCTTCAACCTGCGGTCCATCATCGTCAACACGTCGATCTTCGCCGTGCTCGGGGTCGGGGCGACTCTGGTGATCATCACGGCGGGCATCGACCTGTCGATCGGCTCGGTGCTGATCTTCAGCAGCGTCGTCGCCGCCAAGGTGATGGGCAGCATGGGGGCCTCCGGCTGGGGTACCGCGATCGTCGGTGTCCTGGTGGCGACGGGTTGCGGAGCTGCCTGGGGCCTGCTCAACGGGTTCCTCGTCGCCAAGGCGAAGGTCCCGGCGTTCATCGTCACGCTGGGCACCCTGGGAATGGCGCTCGGCCTTGCCCAAGTACTCACCGGCGGCATCGACCTCACCGACGTACCGGAGGTGTTCGTCGACGTCGTGGGCTTCGGCAACATCTTCTGGGAGGTCCCGACCCTCACCGTCATCTCTGCGGTGGTCGTGATCCTCGGCAGCATCCTGCTGCACCGGACCAGGTTCGGCCTGTTCACCTTCGCGGTGGGGTCCAATGCAGAGGCGTGCCGCCGCGTTGGCATCAACGTCGACTGGCAGCTGATCATGGTCTACGTCATCAGCGGCGCATGTGCCGGATTCGCCGGCATCCTGAGCCTGGCGTTCTACCAGCAGACCACCATCGGTGGTCAGTCCATGACGGCCCTGACCGTCGTGGCCGGCGTCGTCATCGGTGGAACGAGCCTCTTCGGAGGAATCGGATCCATCTTTGGCACCGTCATCGGTCTCCTGATACCAGTAGTTTTGGAGTCAGGCTTCATTATCATCGGCGTGGAGGCCTACTGGCAGGGCGTTGTAGTCGGAATCTTCCTGATCGGCGCCGTCTACCTGGACGGACTGCGGCGAACGAAGTCGCAACGCGGATCGGGGCGCAAGCCCAAGCATCGCCAAGTCGGCGATGAAGAACTGGGGAACAGAGAGAAGGATGGGTAGATGGTGAAGAGCAATAACCTCGTCAAGAAGACGGCGGTGATGGCGGTTACCGCTGGCGTCGCTGTCGGCCTGACAATGGGTATCGCACCAGTGGCCAACGCTGCTGGCGAGAACGTTGTGTTCATTCAGGGCGTCAAGGGTGATGGGTTCTACATCACCATGGAGTGCGGCGTGAAGGCTGCGGCCAAGAAGTTGGGCGTGACCACGTCGACCCAGGGCCCGGCGAAGTTCGATGCAACACTCCAGCGCCCGATCCTGGCGTCGGTAGTGGCGAGCAAGCCAGATGCCATCCTGATCGCTCCCAACGATGTCAACGCGATGCAGAAGCCTCTTGAGCAGGCTGCGAAGTCAGGGATCAAGGTCGTGCTTGTCGACACCACGGTCAAGGACCCGAGTTTCGCCGTGTCGCAGATCGCGTCGAACAACCTTGCCGGTGGCGCAGCAGCATTCGCGGCAGTGAAGAAGCTCGTTCCGGACGGCGGCAAGGTCCTGGGCATCGGCGTCAAGCCGGGCATCAGCACCACCGACGCGCGTGACAAGGGCTTCCAGGACGCAGTTGCCGCCAGCGGTGGCAAGTACGTCTCGGTCGGCCAGCAGTACTCGAACAACGAGCCGGCGATCGCCGCTCAGATCACCACGGCCGCTCTGGCCAAGGATCCTGATCTGAAGGCCATCTTCGCCAGCAACCTGTTCTCGGCGCAGGGTGCCGCTACCGGCATCAAGCAGGCTGGCAAGGAAGGCCAGGTTGTGGTCATCGGCTTCGACGCCGGTCCCGACCAGGTCAAGGCTCTGAAGGCCGGCACCGTGCAGGCCCTCATCGCTCAGCAGCCGTACCAGATCGGCGTGCAGGGCGTTAACCAGGCCGTCAACGCGCTGCGTGGACTGCCCACCAAGAAGAAGATCACCACCGGGTTCTCGATTCTCACCAAGAGCAACATCGACACCCCGGCCGGCAAGGCCGCGCAGTACCGCTCCACCTGCTAGTTCCCGTAACGAACGACAGAACCAGGCGTCGCGCAGTCCCTCAGGGGCTGCGCGACGCTTGGTTGTTCGGGAGCTCACATCCCGTGGGGGTAGACGGTGGTGAGCAGGCCGCTGACCTGATCGGGCGGCACGGCCTGCGCGAAGAGGTAGCCCTGGGCGCCCGGGCAGCCCATGGCGCGAAGGAGCGTCGCCTGGGCCTCGTACTCCACGCCTTCGGCCGTCACGGTGATGTCGAGCGCGCCGGCGAGGGCGATGATGCCGGCCACGAGTCGCCTGTCGTGATCCCTGCTGGTCATGTGGGCGATGAAGGTGCGGTCGATCTTGAGGACATCGACCGGATACTGGCGCAAGTACGACAGCGACGCATAGCCCGTTCCGAAGTCGTCGAGGGCGATGTCGATGCCCCGCTCGCGGATACCGGCGAGGTTGGCGGTCACAGTCGCCGTCTCGCGCAGAAGGGCGGTTTCGGTGATCTCCGCGCAGAGCAGGGCCGGGTCAAGGCCGCTGCTGGCGAGTGCATCGTCGAGGCTGGCCAGCAGTCCGGCCTCGCCGAGCTGGAGGGCCGACAGGTTGACCCTTACGGACGTCGCGCGACCCGGGTGAGTCGCCACCCAGTCGGCGGCATGGGAACAGGCCTGCTGCAGGACGAAGGTGCCGATGTCGAGGATCAGGCCGGTGTCCTCGGCCACGTCGACGAACCGGGACGCGGTCCAGATCGAGCCGTCGGGGTGCCGCCAGCGCAGGAGGGCCTCGACGGCCAGTACCGCGCCGCTGGTGAGGCTGACCTCGGGCTGGTACCACACGGCCAGCTGGCCCCGCTCCAACGCGTGTCGAAGGTCCGCCTCGACTCCCATGCGCGCTGACACCACGGCCCGCTGGTCCTCGTTGAACACCGAGACGCGGTCGCGACCCTGCTCCTTCGCGGCATACATCGCCGTATCCGCCTCGCGCACCAGGTCGTCGGCGTCACTGGCGCCGTTCGTGAAGGCCACCCCGATGCTCGCCGTCGCGTAGAGCTCGGCTCCTCTTGTCGAGAAGGGCTTGCGGAACTCCTCGACGAGGCGCCACGCGGCCCGGACCGCCTCGACAGGGCTCTCGAGCCCGCGCATCACGACGACGAACTCGTCGCCGCCCGGTCGAGCGGCCAGGTCGCCCGACCTGACGACGCTCTCGATGCGCCGGGCGGCCGCCTTCAGGAGCTCATCGCCGGAGCTGTGCCCCAGGGTGTCGTTGACGTTCTTGAAGTGGTCGAGATCGATCATCAGGACCGCTGTGGCGCGTTCCGAGCGGCGCCCGGAACTGACGGCGCGAGTGATCTCCTCGACCAGCGCGGCCCGGTTCGCCAGCCCCGTGAGCGGATCCTGGGTTGCGAGTGCCCGCAGCTCGTCTCCCGCCAGCTTGCGGTCGGTGATGTCGAGCGCAACCCCCTGCAGGCCGACGATGGTGCCGTCGGTGCCGAGCACCGCCTCACCTCGGGCCAGCATCCACCCATGCGTGCCGTCGGTGCGGACCATCTCGAGCTCGAGCTCGTAGGGGTCACCGGTCTCTCGGGTGTGGGCCAGTGCGCCGCTCAGCGACTCCCAACTGGCCGGCGTGAACATCCGGTGGTGGTCCGGGTATTCCGGCGCCGGTTGACGTGGGTCAAGGCCCAGCATGAGGTAGAGCTCCTCTGACCACACCACGGCGTTCGTCGCCACGTCCAGCTGCCAGCTGCCCACGTGGGCGATGCGCTGGGCCTGTTCGAGTTGGGCCTCGCTCGCACGCAGGGCCGCCTCCACCCGAGCGCGCTCGGTGACGTCGCGGCTTGTCTGGACGACGTGCGCGACCAACCCGTCGGCATCGAACTCCGGGGCGACCTTGGTCTCGTACCACCGGTGGCCCTCGGCGTTGTCGATCTCGAACTCGAACGTGAGCGGCACTCCGGTGTCGAAGACCTGCTGGTCGTACCGGTCCCACGCCTCTGCGAAATCGCCGTACCCCATTTCTGCGAACGTCCGACCGACCCACTGATCGAGCGGGATGCCCGAGTTCCTCTCGGCCTGACGGTTGACGTACTCGATGCGTCCGTCCGGGTCGAGCCGCATGACCGCATCGCTTGTGGTGTCGAGGACAAGGCGCAAGTCGGCCTCGCTGGCCGCCACCGCCTTCTCCGCCAGGCTGCGCTCGGTGATGTCGAGGGTGACGCCATGGAGCTCCACGATGGCGCCGCGCGCGTCGCGGACGGCCTCCCCGCGGGCGAGCAGCCAGCCGTGCGTCCCATCGGAGCGGACGATCTCGAGCTCGAGCTCGTACGGTGCGCCGGTGTCCTGCGTGGCGGCGACGGCGCGTGACAGGCGTTCCCAGCTCTCGGGCGTGAACAGCGGCTCCTGGTCGAGGTAGTCCAGCACCGTACCCGCGGGGTCCAGCCCGAACATGGCGAACAGCTCGGGTGTCCAGACCACGGCGCCGGAAGCCACATCCAGCTGCCAGCTGCCGACGTGGGCGATGCGCTGGGCCTCCTCCAGAGACTGGCGAAGGGCATGCTCGGCGGTCACGTCCAGGATCTGGGCGATCCGGTGGCGTACATTGCCCTCGTCGTCGCGCATGGCCGAGACCGTCACGTCGCCCCACACGACGCGCCCGTCGCCCGTCACGTACCTCTTGGTGAGCCGGATGCTCGGGCGTTGGCCCGCCAGCAGCTCCCGCACGAGGTCCATGCTGACCGAGACGTCGTCGGGATGGGTCACGTCGAGGAACGTCAGGGAGAGCAGTTCGGCTTCACTACGACCGAGCAGGTCGCAGATGGCGGCATTCGCCCGAACGATGCGGCCGTCATTGGAGACCAAGCACGTGGCGACCCTGGAGCGGTCGAACGCCAGCCGCGACTCCTCCTCGGCTTGGGCCAGCCGTTCGGCGTCGACCCGAGCCCGGCTGATGTCCTCGCGGGTACCGGTCATCCGCAGAGGTCGGCTGTCCGCCGTCCGCTCGACGATGCGGCCGCGATCGTGGATCCACATCCAATGGCCGTCGTGGTGGCGCATGCGCAGTTCCACGTCGTAGTAGTCGACCAGCCCGCGGCAGTGCTCGTCGGCGACACGGTCGGCCTCGACGAGGTCGTCGGGGTGCGCCAGCCGCCGCACGGTGTGGAAGGTCACCGGTTCGAGGTCCGCAAGGCGATAGCCGGCGATCTCGGCCCACCGCTCGTCGACCACGACGTCGCCGGTCTGCATGTTCCAGTCCCAGGTGCCGAGTCGGGACGCCCCCAGTATGAGGTGGAGTCGCTCCTCGGACTTCGCCAGCGACTGCGCGGCCAGCACCCTGTCCTGCACGTCGTGAATGATCGACAGTAGGAGGTTCCCGTCGTGGATCGGGGACGAGTAGACCTCCACCGTGCGGACCTCACCGCTGGCGAGTCGGTGCGGAAAGACGAAGGGGTTGCGCTTGTTGGCCGCCGCGTCCATCCGTCGCTGGGCGACCTCCTCCGGCGGCAGAACGTTGATCTGCGTGATGAGCATCCTGCGTAGTGCGTCCACCGAGTAGCCGTAGAAGGCAGCTGCGGCCGGGTTGGCGTCGACGATGGAGCCGCTGACCGCGTCGATGAGGAGCATGACGGCTCCGTGGTCGCGGAACATCGCGGCGAACAGTTCCGCGCTGGTCGACACCTCGGCGGCCGCCTGCTCGGCGGTCGACAGGAGCTCCAGCGCCGTCCGCTCTGCGGTCGCGAGGAGCTCGGCGGCCACTCCCTCCGCCGTGTCGAGTCGCTCGGTCGCCGTGATCGCCCGGTCCGGGTGTGCAGCGGTCAGGAGCGCCTCGGCCTGCCGCGCCGCCAGGGCGAGGTGCTCCCTCGCACGTCGTGCATCGTCCTGGAGGGCATCCTTCGGTGCCTGGCTTCCAGGCGCACGTTGGGCCACGGCCGACGGCGGCGGGAGGGCGGGCGCTACCTCTACGGAGGAAGGGGTATCTGGGCTGCCTGGCTTGGCCATCGCAGTGCCCCCTTGCCGGATCGTCCCCGAGGTCGACGCTTTCAGGGTACGACCTGAATGCCACTGAAGCGGGGGCGTCCTCGCGTGGCCAGTGGACGGCGCAGCCGTCCGGTGACGTGCAGAGGGCCTGACGCGTGGGGAGCACCCCGAGCGTCAGGCCCTGCACCATGGTGGACCGTACTGGACTCGAACCAGTGACCTCCTCCGTGTCAGGGAGGCGCGCTAGCCAACTGCGCTAACGGTCCGTGCGACGGCGCAAGGTTACACCGGACCGGTTGCCCGGCTCGAGGCACCCCGCGCCCGCGGGGGAGCCTCGTGCGCACGCCGTGCGCAGGCACGCGTTGCTGCGAGACGAACCCCGCTCACGTGGCCCAGTGGTCGATCTCGCCCGTGTCGTCGTCGGGCTCCGTGCTGGCCTCGTTGATCCGATTGATGTTCGAGACGATGCCGCCGATGAGCGCGATCTGCGCGGTCTGGTCGGCGACTCGCACGGCCTCGTGGGCCTGCGTGCGCCCCACCGAGGTGCTGGGATCGTCGGCCGAGATGTTGTCGGCGGCCATCGCCATGAGGTCGGCCAGGGGGGACAGGGCAGCCTGGGGAATGCGGGCACCCGACCGCCCACCGGAAGCCGCCGCGAGGTCGGACGCGATCGACAGCACGCGGGACGACATCACGCGGTTGGCACCGAGGCTCTGGCCCAGTCCGGCGAGGTCGTCGGGGTCGATCCTCGGGCTCCAGCGCGCATGCACGGCCAGATCCTCCAGCCGGGCGTCGAGGCCGATCGACCGATTGCGCAGCGCCACCGCCTGCTCGCGCCAGTCGCGTGCCGTCTCCCTGTCGGGCGCATCGCGCAGTCCGCGCGCCATCTCGGCAAGGAGGCCGGACAGGTCGTCCTGGAGGGCGTCGATGTCCCTGCGCAGCAGGCGGGTGTCGCGCGTCGGGGTCGCGAAGGCCGAGGCGGCGAGGGCGCACAACGCCCCCACGGCGACACCCACGAATCGCTCCACAGCGAGCTCCGTCGTGAAATGGGTGCCGACGACGAGGATCACGGTCACCGCCATGCTGGCCGCGACGAACGGCGATTCCTCTGGCGAGGCCAGGCGCAGCACGCGCGCGAGGGCGAAGCACAGCAGGACCAGAAGGAAGATGACGATCGGTCCGGTGCCGATGACGGACACGATGGCCAGCGCGATGGCGGCGCCGAGGAGGGCGCCGAGGGTCTGGAAGACCGTCTCCTTGGCCGCGTGATGGAAGGTGGCTCTGGTCGCGACGGCCGCGGTGATCGCGGCCGGGATGGGGTCGGCGAAGGGCAGGAGCTCTGCGATGACGTAGGCGGCGACAGAGGCCAGCGCCGTCAGGGTGGCGAGGCGGATGTACGCGCTACGCCACGGAACCTGCATGGGTGGATTCTGGCACGCCTAGGACGCGGCGCCGCCCGCGTCGGGATCGCGAGGAGCCGTCAGCCGCCGCTCTTGCGCCGGAACTCCCTCTTGCCGCCGGAGCGGCTCGAGTGCTCCTTGACGGGGCCACCCGACGTACCAGGGGCAGCGCTGCCATGCCCGGACTTGTGCTTCTTCGCCTCGAGGGCTGCCTCGTACTTCACCCGAGTCTCGTCCTCGTCGTTCGTGTGGGGCGGGGGAGGGGTCGTAGCCATGCGACCAGTCTGTCACGGCTGGTGAGGTCGATTCAGCCCGACGGCGGCGCCGCAGCGCGCTTGATGGAGGTGGAGACGGGATTTGAACCCGTGTACACGGCTTTGCAGGCCGTTGCCTCGCCTCTCGGCCACTCCACCAGGTCACCCCGCCGGTCACCTCGACTGACGGGGAATCCGAGCGGACGACGGGATTCGAACCCGCGACCCTCACCTTGGCAAGGTGATGCGCTACCAGCTGCGCTACGTCCGCACGATCTTGCGATCGAAGCAGAACCCTAGCCGACCGCGAACATGATCAGCGAATCAGGGGAGCAACGCCGTGTCCTCGCGGCCCATAGCCGACATGATGGTGCGCGTGGTGACATCGGCGCTGGCCTCGGTGGGCGGCCGATGGGCGAGCGGGCTTCGTGACGTCACGTCGGACCTGAGCTGCCTGGACACCGAGGGTCGCTGGGTCGTCTGCGTGCCCTACTCAGGCGAGGCCGTCTGCGCGCGATTCGATCGATGGAGCGACAGCGTCGATCCGTCGGAGCTCGGCAGGTGGGGAGGCCCGACCCCCGGGCAGTGGGAGTCGTCATTGGACGAACGGGCATACGTGCGTGCCGTCGAGGCCACGCGCTCCGCGATCGAGGCGGGCAGTGTCTACCAGGCGAATGTGTGCCGGGTACTGACGGCGTCGCTGCCCGACCCGCGCACCGCTGACGTCGCGGCCCTGCACCGGCTCCTATCGATCGGGAACCCTGCCCCCTTCGGCGGCTTCCTGCGCCTGCCGCGGCAGGGGGTGCACGTGGCCAGCGCCAGCCCCGAGCTCTTCCTCGGCATCGCGCGTGCGGGCGACCGGCGGGTGGTGACGTCAGGGCCGATCAAGGGCACCGGACGCACGGCCGCGGACCTCTCGGACAAGGACGTCGCGGAGAACGTGATGATCGTCGACCTGATGCGCAACGACCTGTCACGCATCTGCGCCACGGGCAGCGTGACCGTACCGGGCCTCCTGCGCCTGGAGCACCATCCCGGGCTCGTGCACCTGGTGTCCGACGTGGAAGGCGAGCTGGTCCCCGGCGCCACCTGGCCGGGAATCATCGACGCCACCTTCCCGCCTGGGTCCGTGACCGGCGCACCCAAGCTCTCCGCGCTGAGCCTGATCGACACCCTCGAACCCGAGGCACGGTCGTACTACTGCGGGGCCTTCGGCTGGGTCGATGCCGACACCCGGGAGGCCGAGCTCGCCGTGGCGATCCGCACGTTCTGGCTCGACGGCAGCGCCGTGAAGTTCGGCACCGGCGCCGGCATCACGTGGGGCTCCGACCCGAGGGGGGAATGGCGGGAAACGGAGCTCAAGGCCGCCCGGCTCATCGACGTGGCGAGCGGCACCTGGCCACCGGCCGCCGACTCCGCATGGCAGGCTTGAGCCTCATGAGCATCTGGGTGGGCAATCGTGACGGTGGCGAGCTGGTCGACAAGCGCGAAGCATCGGTGAGCGTGCTGGACCACGGCTTCACCGTCGGCGATGGCGTCTTCGAGACCCTCCGAGTCACACCGAAGGGGCCGTTCGCCATCACGCGCCACCTCGCCCGCCTCGCGTCCTCGGCTCGCGCGCTCGGCATCGCCGAGCCCGACGAGGCGGTCGTGCGTCAGGCGGTGGCGGACGTGCTCGAATTCAATGACCACCCGGCCACTCCCGTCGAACGGCTGCGGATCACCTATACCGCCGGGGTGGCGCCACTGGGCAGCGATCGCGGCACCGCGGTCCCCACCCTCGTGGTCGCCACCGGCGCTGCAACGCAGTGGCCGCCGACGACCTCAGTCGCCACCGTGCCCTGGACGCGCAACGAGCGGTCGGCCACGGCGGGGGTGAAGTCGACCTCCTACGCGGACAACGTCGTCGCGCTGGCGTGGGCGCATGAGCGGGGCGCAAGCGAGGCCATCTTCGCCAACAGCAACGACGAACTGTGCGAGGGCACCGGAACGAACGTGTTCGTCGTGATCGACGGGCGGGTGGTCACGCCGCCACTGACGAGCGGCTGCCTGGCCGGCGTCACCCGGGACCTCGTCATCGAGTGGTTCGGCGCCCGTGAGCACGACCTGTCGATCGACGTCCTGGGTGAGGCCGACGAGGTGTTCCTCACGTCCTCCACCCGCAACGTGCATCCCGTCGTGCGGGCGGACGACCGCGAGTGGAGCGGTGCGGGCCCGATCAGCCGCGACCTGCAGGCGGCGTTCGTCGAGACCGCGGCCAAGCGCCTCGACCCCTGATACCGGGCAAACGAGAAGGCCCCCGCGAGACGCGGGGGCCTTCTCGTTGTGTGGTCAGCGAGCGGTGTAGTTGCGCTGCAGCCTGAAGGCAGCCCACTGGTTGGCGACTGCCGGTGCCTGGGCGACGACGGTGCACGTGCCGCGCTTGTTCATGCGCACGTTGACGGCGCCGTTGCTCGGGTATCTCAGCGAGCACACGGTGTTGCGGCCTTGCGTGATGCGCCAGGTGACGTTCTGCTTGGCGTTTGTCTGGCCCTGGGCCGGGTTCTGCAGGCGCAGCGTCTGGCCCACCTTGAAGCGACCGGAGTTCGGCGCTGCCAACGCGGCCGTCTGCTGACCGGGCACCATGGTGACGGTGTAGCCCTGGCTGACGGCGGCGAAGCCGTTGCCGCCGGCGCTCTTGGCGACGAGGCTGCACTGGCCCGAACCGGTGTCGATCGTCAGGGTCAGCCCCGTGTTGTTGCACGGACCCGCGTTGGTGAGCGTGACCGGAGCACCCGACAGCGTGGAGGCCTGGAAGGTGAACGACGTGCCGTTGCCCAGGGTGTAGGTGCCGTTGGGCGCCCACGTGCCGTATCCGGGCTGGGTCAGCGTGATGGCGTCAGTGAAGATGGGGCCGGCACCGATGACGACGGCATCGGTGGTCGAACCCGAGCCACCCCCGTTGGTCATGTAGTTGGCACCCAAGGTGACGGCACCCACGACGTTCGGCGTCCAGTTGAAGCTCGCGATTCCGTTGACGATCGGGATCGACGCACTGATCGGCGCGCCGTTGAGGGTGAAGCCGACGGAGCCCTGGGTCGTGTTCGGGAACAGGCTCGCGATGAGCGTGACGGGGACACCCTTGGTCATCGTCGGGGGCGCAGAGAGCGAGATCGTGCCGCCGCTCTGTGTCGCACTGACGATGTCGGCGACCGACACCGAGGCGGTGGCCTGCCCGTCGCCGCTGTAAGTGGCCGTGAAGCTGTACGTGCCGGCCGCCGGAGGCGTCCAGCGCCAGAAGGCGAAGGAGATGCCGGTTGCCGGTCCGCTGATGGTGCCTGGGGTCAGGCCCATGGTCACCACGATGTTGCCGCTCGCGTCTCGGACGGTCACGGTGCCCGTCGGGTTGTAGGCGCTACGCGACCAGGCTTGCACCGTCACGTTGATCAGCGTCGGGACGCCCACCTGGACGATGTTCGGGGAGATGACGGTTGTCGATGTGCCGACCGCGGAGATTGTCGCTCCGCCGAGTTGCCAGGGGGTGCACGTGCTGCCGATGACGGCCGAGGTGATGACTCCGACCTGAGGCGGCGTCCACACGATCGTGGCATTGCCGTCCCCGTCCGCGGTGACCGGCGCTGAGGCGACCTGGACGCCGTTGCTGTACGTAGCGAAGAGGGTGAGGGGGACGCCCTGGCAGATGCCAGACGCGATAATGGTCTGGGAAACGCCGACGGTGCCGTTGCCGAAGCCGGTGGCGCTCGCCGCGTGAGCAGGCGCCGCCCCGAAGGCGAGTGCTCCCGCCGTAAGCGCGACGGCCGCCGTCGCACTGGTGAGGATGCCGCGAAGGCGGCGAGTGTCACGCATGACGTACTCCTCCTGCTCGTAGTTAGTGGAACGGTATCCCGCGGGGCGCGCAGATCGGTCCTTTTGGCGGGAGGCGCGCCGCGGCGCGCCGAGGTCCCCTGAGGTAGAGTGTGCGCTGCTTCGGGCGATTGGCTCAGTGGTAGAGCACTCGCTTCACACGCGAGGGGTCACTGGTTCGAACCCAGTATCGCCCACCGAGGTTGGACGACAGTTCTGACGAGGAGACATTCGGTGGCCACTACCGCCTTCGACGTGGTGGGTGGCGACCGGTCCATCGTCGTTGCCCGCATCAACGGCGAGCTGCGAGACCTTGCCACTGAGGTCAGCGACGGTGACGTCGTCGAGCCAGTGGGCGTCAACACGCCCGAGGGACTAGCCGTGCTCCGCCACTCCACCGCGCACGTACTCGCGCAGGCCGTCCAGACGACCTTCCCCGAGGCGAAGCTCGGCATCGGACCGCCCATCAAGGACGGCTTCTATTACGACTTCGAGGTGGAGACGCCCTTCACCCCGGACGACCTCGCACGGCTCGAGAAGACGATGGTCACGATCATCAAGGCCGGCCAGCGCTTCCAGCGTCGAGTGGTGGGCGAGGACGCCGCCGCCCGCGAGCTTGCGGGCGAGCCGTTCAAGTTGCGACTCATCGGCAGTGAGGGCGGGGCCGATGTCATGGAGGTCGGCGGGACCGAACTGACCATCTACGACAACGTCGATGCCAAGTCGGGGGAGCGGTGCTGGGGCGACCTGTGCCGGGGGCCGCATGTGCCCGATACCCGCTACATCCCCCAGAACGCCTTCAAGCTGATGCGTACGGCGGCGGCGTACTGGCTCGGCGACCAGAAGAATGAGCAGCTCCAACGGGTCTACGGCACAGCGTGGCCCAGCAAGGACGAGCTCAAGGCGCACCTGACCTTCCTCGAGGAGGCCGAGCGCCGCGACCATCGCCGCCTCGGCAGCGAGCTCGACCTGTTCAGCTTCCCCGAGGAGATCGGGTCGGGGCTGGCCGTCTTCCACCCGAAGGGCGGCGTGGTCCGGCGGGTCATGGAGGACTACTCCCGGCGGCGCCATGAGGAGGCCGGCTACGAGTTCGTCAACACGCCGCACATCACCAAGGGCGCGCTCTTCGAGAAGTCGGGCCACCTCGACTGGTACGCGGAGGGCATGTACCCGCCCATGCAGCTCGACGCCGACGTCGACGCCGACGGCCACGTGCGCAAGCAGGGCGTCGACTACTACCTGAAGCCGATGAACTGCCCGATGCACAACCTGATCTTCGACGCGCGCGGGCGCTCCTATCGTGAGCTGCCGCTGCGGCTGTTCGAGTTCGGCACGGTGTACCGGTACGAGAAGTCGGGAGTCGTCCAGGGGCTCACCCGGGCGCGTGGGTTCACGCAGGACGACGCGCACATCTACTGCACGAAGGAGCAGATGCCCGACGAGCTCGACCGACTGCTCACCTTCGTCCTGGACCTGTTGCGCGACTACGGCCTCGACGACTTCTACCTCGAGCTCTCCACGCGCGACCCAGACAAGTCGGTCGGCACCGACGAGGTGTGGGTCGAGGCCACCGAGACGCTGCGCCTGGCCGCGGAGAAGCAGCAGCTCGACCTGGTGATGGACGAGGGCGGCGCCGCGTTCTACGGGCCGAAGATCTCCGTCCAGGCCAAGGACGCCATCGGGCGCACCTGGCAGATGTCGACGATCCAGGTCGACTTCAACCTGCCGGAGCGATTCGGCCTCGAGTACCAGGCAGCTGACGGCACCCGCCAGCGGCCCGTCATGATCCACCGGGCGCTCTTCGGCTCGATCGAGCGCTTCTTCGCGGTCCTTCTCGAGCACTACGCCGGGGCCTTCCCGCCCTGGCTGGCGCCGGTGCAGGTGATCGGGATCCCCGTCACCGACGCGCACAACGACTACCTGCAGGACGTGGCCGACAAGTTGCGTGCGCGAGGCGTGCGGATCGAGGTCGACACGGCCGACGATCGCATGCAGAAGAAGATCCGCACGGCCCAGAAGAGCAAGGTCCCTTTCATGCTCATCGCGGGCGATGACGACGTCGCGGCCGGCGCCGTGTCCTTCCGCTACCGCGACGGCACGCAGAAGAACGGCGTCGGCGTCGAGGAGGCGATCGACGAGATCGTCGCGATCATCGCCTCGCGCGTGCAGGTCTGACGTGACCGACGCGTGGGAGCGGCTCTACACCCCGCATCGGATGGTCTACCTGCGGGGGGAGGGCAAGCCGATCAGTGATGATGCGGGCGAGGACTGCCCGTTCTGCCGCGCTCCTCAGCTTCCCGTCGATGAGGGCCTGGTGGTCGCGCGCGGGGAGCACGTCTATGCGGTGCTCAACCTGTATCCGTACAACTCGGGTCACCTCATGGTGTGCCCGTACCGGCACATTGGCGACTATCCGGAGCTCACCGACACGGAGGTGGCCGAACTCGGCGCCTTCACGCAGAAGGCGATGCGGGTCATCCGCGAGGTGTCAGGTGCGCACGGCTTCAACGTCGGGATGAATCAGGGGTCTGTGTCGGGCGCGGGGATCGCCGGGCACCTGCACCAGCATGTCGTGCCGCGCTGGGGAGGCGACACGAACTTCATGCCCATCATCGGCGGCACCAAGGTGATCCCGCAGCTGCTCAACGACACCCGCGTACTACTGGCCACGGCATGGGGGGCGCACTGACATGGCGAGATTCCTCGTTGACGACGCACTCGAGGGACGCGCGGCACTGGACGCCGTCGGGGTCGGCATCCACGTGGTCGACGACGAGACGCAGGATGCCGACGAGACCATCCTCGTGGCGGTCCTGCCCGAGGGGTGCCGCGCCGTCCGCGGCGAGATGACGGCCGCTCCTCCCACCGGTTCGGAGGCGGACACCGGTATGGGGGCCTGGCACGTGAACGACGTCGACGAGCTCCATGTGGTCACCTCAGGTGAGGGGATCATGGAGTTCGTCACGGACAGCGGTGTCGTCGGCGTGGTCGTCGAGCCCGGCGACGTCGTCGAGATCCATCGCACCGAGCACCGCTACCGTCCGCTGACCGAGCAGGGCTGGGTCATCCGGCACGCCGCAGCCCCGGGTGCCGACATGACGACGAGCGAAACGGGCCGTCCGGCCAGTCCCTGGCCCCGACCCTGACCGTCGACCACAGCGTCCCGCGTCGGTGACGCGCGCCGCAATGACGCGGGACGCTGTGGTCGGCGTTAGCCGTCGATGATCTTCTTGGCCAGGTTCGCGGGGAGCGGGGCGTAGCCCGCCGGCTCGCGATGGAAGTCGCCGGTGCCGTGGGTGATGCTGCGGATGTCGATGGCGTAGCGCGAGATCTCCGACTCGGGGACCTCTGCCACCACCTGCGACCGGCCGCCCGCGACCGAGGTGGTCCCGGTGATGTGCCCGCGGCGTGTGGACACGTCGGCGATCACCGCTCCGACGTGCTCGTCGGGAACATCCACCGTGAGGATCACCATCGGCTCGAGCAGGTTGATGGTGGTCTTCGCCGCGGCATCCTTCAACGCGAGGCCGCCCGCATGCTGGAAGGCCATGTCCGACGAGTCGACGGTGTGGAACTTGCCGTCGACGAGGGTGACCCGAAGATCGACGACCGGGTAGCCCGCCGCGACCCCCTGGGTCATCTGGTGGCGGACGCCCTTCTCCACGGACGGGATGAACGAGCGCGGCACGGCGCCGCCCACGATCTTGTCGACGAACTCGAAGCCGGCGCCCTGCTCCAGCGGCTCGACCGTGATCTCGCACACGGCGTACTGACCGTGGCCGCCGGACTGCTTGACGAGGCGCCCGTTGCCCGCAGCGGGACCGGCGAAGGTCTCGCGCAGCGAGGCGCGAACCTCCGTGGAAGTCACCTCGACGCCGTAGCGCGTGCGAATGCGGTCCAGGATGAGGTCAGCATGCGCCTCGCCCAGCGTCCACAGGAGGATCTGCCCGGTCTCCTCCGGATGCTCGACCCGCAGGGTGGGGTCCTCGGCCGTGACGCGGCCCAGCGCCCCGCCGAGCTTGTCCTCGTCGCCGGCGCTCTTCGGCGAGATCGCCACCGGTAGGAGCGGAACCGGCATCCGCCAGGGATCCATGATCAAGGCAGTCTCGGGGGACGAGAGCGTGTCGCCGGTCTCGGCGCGCGACAGTTTGCTGACGGCGACGATGCTGCCGGCGATGGCCGACGGAATGTCGGCGTGGTTGCTGCCCAGCATGCTCGTGATGTGACCGATGCGCTCGTCGATGTCGTGGTTCTCGTGCCCGGTCCCCCCGGAGAAGTGGCCGGAGACGTGCACGACGGCGTCCGGCGTCAGGGTGCCGGAGAAGACCCGCACGATGGACACCTTGCCGACGTAGGGATCGCTCGTGGTCTTGATCACCTCTGCGCACAGGGGCCCGTTCGGGTCTGCCGACAGTGGCTCCACCGGAGTGCCGTCAATGCGCGTGACGGTGGGCAGCGGGTGCTCCGTGGGGGAGGGGAACGCGCGGACCACCAGGTCGAGGATGAGTTCCGACCCGACGTTCGCCGCCGTGACGGCGTGGCCCATAACCGGGTGGAAGTGGCCCCGCGCGACGGCGCGTTCGAGGTCCGTCGTCAGCAGCTCGACGTCGATCGTCTCGCCCCCGATGAAGCGCTCCATCAGTGACTCGTCCTCGGACTCGGTGATGACGCCCTCGATCAGGTCGTTGCGGGAGCCGTCGATCAGGGAGCGGTGCTCAGCCTCCGCGTCACGGACGGTGACGGTGCCGGTGCTCCAGTCCCACAGCTGCTCGTCGAGGAGGTCGACGAAACCGGCCACGACGCCGCTGTCGGCGTGCAGCGGCAGGAACAACGGCAGGATCCCGCCGCCGCCGGTGAACACCCGCTTGCTCGCCGCCACCGTCTCGTCGAAGTCGGCGCGCTCCTTGTCGAGGTTCGTCACGACGATGGCGCGGGGCATCCCGACGGCTTCGCACTCGTCCCAGAGGCGACCGGTGCTGGCGTCGATGCCGTCGACCGAGGACACGACGAACAAGGCGGCGTCGGCACCCCGCAGGCCCGCGCGGAGCTCGCCGGTGAAATCGGCGTAGCCGGGGGTGTCGATGAGGTTGATCACCGTGTCCTTCCATGCGAAGGAGGCGATGGCGAGGTTGACGGAGCGCTTCTGCCGTACGGCCACCGGGTCGTAGTCGCCCACGGTGGTCCCATCAGCGACCGCCCCGCGACGGGACGTCGCCCCTGCAGCGTGCAGGAGCGACTCCATCAACGACGTCTTCCCGGAGCCGGCCGGACCAACGAGGACCACGTTGCGGATCCGGTCCGGCGCGCCCGCGATGGGGGCGGCTCCGGGCCTCTTGTCCGACTTCTTCTCGACCATGTCCACGGCTCCTTCAGTGATGTCCCGTTAGCCTTCACCTTGCGCGTGGCCTGAAGCAACCCGGCATCGCGCTCTCGTCCGACGCTACCGCGCCGGCCGATAGCATCAGGTCCGTGCTGAACAATCCGGCCGCCAGGCGATTCGTGAGCGGAGCCGTCGACCCGGTGGCCCGCGGACTGCTCCGCATCCACGTGTCCCCGGATGCCGTCACCGTGGTGGGCACCGTGGCTGCGGTCACCGTGGCGCTCGTGTGCCTTCCGCAGGGCTGGTTCGTCGCGGCCGTTCTCATCCTGCTGTTCCTGACCCTCAGCGACCTGCTCGACGGAACCATGGCCCGCATGGCCGGTACGTCGGGGCCATGGGGCAACTTCCTCGACGCCACGCTGGATCGCCTCTCGGACGGCGCCATCTTCGCTGGGGTCGCCCTCTTCGGCGCCTTCCACGGCCAGCCGTGGATCACGGCGGCCGCCGCGTTGGCGCTGGTCACTGGGCAGGTCACGTCGTACTCGAAGGCAAGAGCGGAGGCGGTCGGCGCGACGGCCAACGTCGGCATCGCCGAGCGCGCCGAGCGGCTCATCATCCTGGCCGTCGCCGTGCTGCTGACCGGCTTCGGCGTGCCGTACATCCTGCCCGTGGCCTTGTGGCTGCTCGGCGCTCTCGGCCTCGTCACGATCGGCCAGCGCATCCTGACGGTTCGTCGCCAGCTCAAGCCCACGTCGCCCCCGTCGTCGGATGGCTGAGGCCAGCGCCGCTCCTGTCACCCGGCGGGCGGCCATGAGCGACGCGGTCACCGAGTGGGCCTTCGCCACGGGCTGGCGGCTGGTCAAACGGCTGCCCGCACGCGTCGCGTTCGGCGCCTTCGACCAGGCGGCCGACGTCCTGTGGCGCCGACGCGGTGCCGGTGTCCTGCAGTTCGAGCGCAACCAGGCTCGCATCCATCCCGACTTCAGCCCGGACCAGTTGCGCGAGCTCAGCCGCCGCGGCATGCGCAGCTACCTGCGCTACTGGTGCGAGGCGTTCCGGCTGCCGACCATGAGCCCGGACGAGGTCAATCGGACGTTCGACCTCGAGCGCAAGGAGCTTATGGACGTCTGCGTCGCGTCGGGCACCGGGGCGGTCATGGTCGTCAACCACGCAGGCAACTGGGATCTGGCAGGGGCCTGGGGCTGCCTCAGGTACGGCGGCCTGACGACCGTCGCGGAGCGGTTGAAGCCCGAGGGGCTCTTCGAGCAGTTCGTCGAGTACCGCGAGTCGGTGGGCATGAACATCGTGCCGCTCGGCGACCCGGATGCCATCCGGCGCCTCGCCCGGGCGCTCAAGGAGGGCCAGATCGTGCCGTTGCTCGGGGATCGCGACATCAGCCGCAACGGGGTGATCGTCGACTTCTTCGGCGAGCCGGCCTCGCTTCCCGCCGGTCCCGCGGTCCTGGGCATGCTCACGGGCGCCCCGGTGATGCCGGTGACGCTCTGGTACGAGGGGCGACGGGCAACCGGCTACGTGCATGACGCGATCCCCGTGCCGACCGAGGGCACGAAGGCGGAGAAGATCCAGGTCATGACACAACAGGTCGCCCGCGCGTTCGAGGACGGCCTGCGCGACCACAGCGTCGACTGGCACATGATGCAGCCCGTGTGGATCGCCGACCTCGACCCGTCCCGGCGCAGGACATGAGGGTCGGCCTCGTCTGCCCGTACGCGTGGGACGTCCCCGGCGGGGTGCGCTCCCACGTGGCCGACCTGGCCGTGGCCCTCGGCGACCACGGTCACGACGTCAGCGTGCTGGCCCCGGTCGACGACCCCCGCGACCTACCGTCGTACGTCGTAGACGGCGGCCGGCCCATCGCGGTGCGCTACAACGGATCGGTGGCCCGGCTCAGCTTCGGGGTCAAGGCAACGAGGCGGGTGCGCAACTGGATTCGCGAGGGTGACTTCGACGTGGTGCACGTCCACGAGCCCGTGGCCCCGAGCCTGTCGATCCTCGCCCTGTGGGTCGCCCGAGGTCCTCTCGTCGCCACCTGGCACTCGTCGCACGACCGGTCCCGCATCATGGCGGCCGGCTACTACGTGGGGCAGACGGCGATGGAGAAGGTCCGGGGACGCATCGCCGTCAGCGAGGATGCGCGCCGCACGATGGTGGCCCACCTCGGTGGCGATGCGGTCCTCATCCCCAACGGCGTGCGCGTGTCGGCGTTCGCCTCGAGGGAGCGACTTCCGGGCATGGAGGCAGACCGGCCGCGCGCGCTCTTCCTGGGTCGCATGGATGAGTCCCGCAAGGGTCTCGCCGTGCTCTGGGAGGCCCTCCCGGCCGTGCTCGAGGCGGTGCCCGACCTGCAGATGCTCGTCGCGGGGCCCGGCGACATCGACGAGGCTCGCGACGAGATGCCCGACGGCGTCGGCCACTGCGTGGAATTCCTCGGCTTCATCAGTGACGAGGACAAGGCCCGCGCGCTGCGCTCGGTCGATGTGTACGTCGCGCCCCACACGGGAGGCGAGTCGTTCGGCATCGTCCTGGTCGAGGCCATGGCCGCCCAGGCGTGCGTCCTGGCCTCCGACCTGCCGGCCTTCCGCAGGGTGCTGGAGGACGGCCGCAGCGGACGGGTCTTCCCCAACCTGGACTCGGCGGCACTGGCTCGTGGCCTGATCGACCTGCTCTCGGACCCGACGCTGCGCCGCGAGTACGTGCGACAGGGGGACCGGCGCGTGCGTGAGTTCGACTGGGACCGGGTGGTCGACGACGTGATCGCCGTCTACGAGAGCGTGCACACCGTGGGGGAGAAGGTCACCGAGGACCTCCGGGGCCAGATCGTCGGCCGACTGAGCTCGCGGGGGGAGGGCTCGTGAACGGCTGGATGGTCGTCGGGGTCGGCCTGGTCGTGGTCGTGCTGCTCGTCGGTGCCTACCTCAGCATGACGGCCGGCCGTCTGGACCATCTGCACCGGCGCATCGACTCGTCGAGCCTGGCCCTTGATGCGCAGTTGCTGCGCCGGTCCTCCGTCGCCCTCGAGCTGGCCGCGTCCGGCCTGCTCGACCCCGCGTCGAGCCTTCTGCTCGCCGAGGCGGCGCACGAGGCCCGCACCTCGTTCGACGAGCCACCCTCCGAGCGCGCGATGGCTGAGTCGGATCTGACGGCGGCGCTGAGTGCCGCCCTGGACGCCGACGACATCGCGGAGGTCGCCCTCAGGGAGAGCGGGGCGGAGATGCTCGAGGAGCTCGATGCCTCCTGCCGCCGGGTCCAGCTGTCGCGCCGATTCCTCAACGACGGCGTTCGCGCGTGCCGCCAACTGCGCAGGCAGCGCATGGTGCGGCTCTTCCGGCTCGCCGGCCATACGCCTTGGCCCGACACGTGGGAGATGGACGACACTCCGCCGCCCGGCCTCGTGGACCGCTAGGCGCGCCCGAATCCGGTGCTGCCGGGCCGACGGGCAGGCCGTAGCATTGGGTGCCTTGCACGGCATGCCGCCGTGTCCTGAGTCGCCCTATCTGTGAGGTTGAAGTGTCGGACGCGTCCGCAGTCGTCGGAACTGACCGGGTCAAGCGCGGAATGGCCGAGATGCTCAAGGGCGGCGTCATCATGGACGTCGTCACGCCGGAGCAGGCCAAAATCGCGGAAGACGCGGGTGCCGTCGCCGTCATGGCACTCGAGCGCGTGCCCGCCGACATCCGTGCGCAGGGCGGCGTGGCTCGCATGTCCGATCCCGACATGATCGACGGGATCATCGCCGCGGTCTCCATCCCCGTGATGGCCAAGGCCCGGATCGGGCACTTCGTCGAGGCCCAGGTCGTGCAGGCGCTGGGCGTCGACTACATCGACGAGTCCGAGGTGCTCACGCCCGCCGACTACCGCAACCACATCGACAAGTGGCAGTTCACGGTGCCCTTCGTCTGCGGCGCGACCAACCTCGGCGAGGCGCTGCGCCGGCTCAGCGAAGGCGCGGCCATGATCAGGTCTAAGGGCGAGGCCGGCACCGGCGACGTCTCCAACGCCGTCACCCACATCCGCACCATCAAGGGCGAGATCGCCCGGCTCACGTCGATGTCCAAGGATGAGCTGTACGTCGCGGCCAAGGAGTTGCAGGCCCCGTACGCGCTGGTCAAGGAGGTCGCCGAGCTCGGCGCCCTCCCGGTCGTTCTCTTCGTGGCCGGCGGAATCGCCACCCCGGCGGACGCCGCCATGATGATGCAGCTCGGCGCCGACGGCGTGTTCGTCGGCTCCGGCATCTTCAAGTCCGGGGAGCCGGCGAAGCGAGCGCAGGCCATCGTCCAGGCCACCCGTCACTTCGACAACCCCGACGTCATCGCGAAGGTCTCGCGCGGTCTCGGCGAGGCCATGGTCGGCATCAACGTGGCCGACATCCCCGTGGCCCATCGCCTGGAGGACCGGGGCTGGTGACGTCCTCCCCGCTCATCGGGGTCCTGGCACTGCAGGGGGACGTGCGCGAGCACATCCGCTCGCTCGAGTCCGTCGGTGCGCGAGCCGTGGCCGTGCGCGACCTGCCCACCCTGGCGCACGTCGACGGGCTCGTGATCCCCGGTGGGGAGTCCACCACGATGTCCAAGCTCGCGATCCTCGACGGCTTCCTCGAGCCCCTCCGGGCCGCTCGCGGGGCGGGACTGCCGATGTACGGATCGTGCGCGGGAATGATCATGCTGGCCGACCGTGTCACCGACGCGCGCCCCGACCAGGAGACGATCGGAGGTCTCGACGTCACCGTGCGACGCAATGCCTTCGGCCGCCAAGTCGACTCGTTCGAGGCCGACGTCGTCATGCCGGTGCTGGGCGAGGAGCCCTTCCGCGCCGTGTTCATCCGGGCGCCGCTCGTCGACGCGGTGGGACCTGAGGTCGAGGTGCTCGCTCGGGTGGGGGACGACGGTACGATCGTCGCGGTCCGACAGGGCCACGTGCTGGCCACCGCGTTTCATCCGGAACTGACCGGTGATCATCGGGTCCATGAGGTCTTCGTGCAGATGGTGAGGAAGCAAGCATGAGCGGTCACTCCAAATGGGCGACGACCAAGCACAAGAAGGCGGTCGTCGATGCGCGACGGAGCAAGCTCTTCGCCCGCCTCATCAAGAACATCGAGGTGGCTGCCCGGATGGGCGGCGGCGATGTCGACGGCAACCCGACCCTGTACGACGCGATCCAGAAGGCGCGCAAGAACTCGGTGCCCCTGGACAACATCGAGAGGGCGGTCAAGCGCGGGTCCGGTGCGGAGGCGGGTGGCGCCGACTACCAGACGATCATGTACGAGGGCTACGGCCCCAGCGGCGTGGCGGTGCTCATCGAGTGCCTCACCGACAACCGCAACCGGGCGGCGTCCGAGGTGCGGGTGGCGATGACGCGCAACGGCGGTTCGATGGCCGATCCCGGCTCCGTGTCCTACCTCTTCGCCCGCAAGGGCGTGGTGATCGTGCCCAAGGCCGACGGCGTGACGGAGGACGACATCCTCATGGTCGTACTCGACGCCGGAGCCGAGGAGGTCAACGACCTCGGCGAGGCATTCGAGATCGTCTCCGAAGCCACCGACATGGTGGCCGTGCGCAAGGCCGTCCAGGACGCGGGGATGGACTACGAGTCGGCCGAGGCCAACTTCCTGCCGAGCGTCAGCGTCGACCTCGACGAGGAGGGCGCTCGCAAGGTGTTCCGGCTCATCGAGGTCCTCGAGGACAGCGACGACGTGCAGAACGTCTATGCGAACTTCGACGTGAGCGACGACATCATGGAACTGGTCGAGTAGCGATGAACGAGTACGTCGGGACTCAGATGCGCGGGTGGGACGCGGCCACCTTCCGGACGGCAAGCGGCGATCCGACGATGAGGTCGACCGTCGTCGCTCTGACCGTCCTCGAGCATGTCCCCGAATGGCAGCGGTTGCGCCGGCGCATCGACCGGCTGACCCTGTTCGTGCCCGCGCTCCGGCTGCGTCCGCTGTACGGAGCGCTCGGCCTGTCGGCGCCTCGGCTGGCCGTCGATCCCGACTTCGACCTCGACGTCCACGTCCGCCGCTACCGCCTCCCGGAAGGGGGCGGCTGGCGCGATCTGCTCGACGACGCCCGGCGGATGAGCCTGACCGACTTCGACCACAACCGCCCGCTGTGGGAGGCCGCCCTCGTCGAGGGCCTGCCGGGGGGCCAGGCGGCCTTCCTGCTCAAGCTCCATCACTCCATCGCCGACGGCCAGGCCACGGTGATGATGGGTCTGACGCTCTTCGAGTTCAGCGCCGAGACGTCGGCCGACGAGGCCGAGCCGCCGCCCGTGCCCCAAGCCGAGGATGTCGGCATTCGCGACGTGACGTACGCCAACCTCGCGGACAACCTCCGACGCGGAACCGACCTCGCGTTCTCCACCGTCCGCGGCGCGCTCGACTTCGCCAAGGGCACGGTCACCGAGACCACTCGCACCTGGGGGCGCGCCTGGAACACGGTCGCGTCGATCGGCCGGTTCGCGTCGGTGCCGGACGGGCCGATGTCGCCCCTCATGACGGGCCGCGGCACCACCTACCGCTTCGCCGCCTTCGAGCTGCCCTTCGCCGGCCTGCGCAATGCCGCCAAGGAGAACGGGTTCAGCGTCAACGACGGCTTCATGGCGGCGGTCGCGGCCGGCCTGGATGCCTACCATCGCCGGCACGGCGTGGTCGTGGAGGAGCTGCGGGTCAACGTGCCCATCAGCCTGCGTGGTGACGCGGGCGACCGAACGGGCCAGGCCTCGAACGCGGTGAGCATCGCTCGGTTCCCGCTGCCCATCGCCGGTCTGACGACCGTGGAGCACATGCAGGAGGCGCACGACCTCGTGGCGCACTGGAAGGCCGAGCCGGCGATCCGGCTGGCCGATCCCCTGGCGGAGGTGTCGTGGCTGGTCCCGGTGCCCATGCTGGCGCAGGCCGCCCAGGCGTCGGACGTGACCACCAGCAACGTGCCGGGGCCGCCGATGCCCATGTACCTGGCGGGTGCGCGAATGGTGGCCGCCTATCCGCTGGTGGCGACGATCGGGTCGGCCGTCAACATCACCATGGTCACCTACGACGGGAACGCCTACATCGGGCTCTCGGCCGACGATCGGGCGGTCAGCGACCTCGATGACCTCGTGGAGGACCTCCGCGGGGGGTTCGAGGATGTCACGGGGGCACCCGTCGGCCCGATGGACCGGTACGCCGCCGGCGACACGACACCCGGCGCCGACGAGCCTGCCGAGCACTGACGGCCCCACCCGTTAGCCTGCTATCCGAACAGGTGTTCGGATCGAAGCTCGAGAGGGAGGTGGGCGGTGCGCGTCCTCGGCATCGACCCAGGCCTCACCCGGTGCGGCGTGGCAATCGTCGACGGATCGCCCGGCACGACACTGACCGCCATCCACGTCGGGGTCATCCGCACCGACCCTGACACTCCGGTCGAACTGCGCCTGACCCAGGTGGAAGCGGGCCTTGCCGCCCTTGTGGCGCAGTTCTCGCCCGACTGCATCGCCATCGAGCGCGTGTTCAGTCAGCACAACGTGCGCACCGCCATGGCCACGGCGCAGGCCGCGGCCATGGGCCTCCTGGTCGCCGGCCAGCGGGGTATCCCGGTAGCCCTGCACACCCCCACCGAGGTGAAGGCGTCGGTGACGGGCAGCGGGCGGGCGGAGAAGGCGCAGGTCACGGCCATGGTCACCCGCATCCTTCGGCTGTCCGGGCCGCCCAAGCCAGCCGACGCGGCCGATGCCCTCGCGATCGCGATCTGCCAGATCTGGCGCGGCGAGAGCCAGCGCCGGCTCGAACGGGCGGTCGCCGCCGCGTCGGCGGGCCGCGCGTGATCGCCTTTGTCCGCGGCACCGTTGCCCAGGTCGTGGGCGACAGCCTCGTCATCGATCTCGGGTCCGTCGGCGTCACCGTCCAGTGCACGGCCGCCACCGTGCTGTCTGTTCGCCATGGAGAGCACATCGAGCTCATGACCTCCATGGTCGTGCGGGAGGACGGCTGGACCCTGTACGGATTCGCGGATCCCGATGAGCGCACGGTGTTCGAGCAGGTGCAGACCGTCAGCGGCATCGGGCCGCGCATCGCGATGGCACTGCTCGGCAGCCTCGGCCCCGACGACCTGCGTCGAGCGGTCGCGGCCGACGACGAGGCCACCGTGATGCGCGTGCCCGGCATCGGCCGGAAGGGTGCTCAGCGGCTGATCCTCGAGCTCAAGGACCGGATCGGGCCGGCCCTGGGCAGTGGCCGCGTGCCGACGACGACGCTGGCCGCCGGAGACTGGCAGGCGGCGGTCGCTGCCGGGTTGACCTCGCTGGGATGGTCGGCGCGCGAGGCCGATCAGGCGATTGGCGCCATCGATCCCGAGTCTCTCGCCATCGCCACATCAGGGGAGCGACCCGACGTGGGTGCCCTGCTGAAGGCCGCCCTGCGCACCCTGGACCGCTCGTGAGCGGCGACGGCGCGCTGGATGCCGAGATCGACCCGGACGATGCGGTCGTCGAAGGTGCTCTTCGGCCGGGCAGCCTGGCCGAGTTCATCGGCCAGGAGCGGGTCAAGGCACAGCTCGGGCTCGTCCTCGAGGCCGCGGGTCGCCGGGGTCGCGCCGCCGACCACGTGCTGCTGAGCGGCCCTCCCGGCCTGGGGAAGACGACTCTCGCCAGCATCATCGCCACGGAGATGGGGGCACCGCTGCGCATGACGTCCGGTCCGGCGATGCAGCATGCGGGCGACGTGGCGGCTGTGCTCTCGAGCCTGCAGCCGGGGGAGGTGCTCTTCGTCGACGAGATCCATCGCACGGCGCGGGCGGCCGAGGAGATGCTCTACCTGGCGATGGAGGACTTCCGCGTCGACGTTGTCGTCGGGAAGGGCCCGGGAGCAACGGCCATCCCCCTGGACATCGAGCGGTTCACCCTCGTCGGGGCCACCACGCGAGCGGGCCTGCTGCCGAGCCCCCTGCGCGATCGGTTCGGCTTCACGGCGCATCTGGACTTCTACGACGCCGACGACCTCGAGGTGATCATCACCCGGTCAGCGGGGCTGCTCAGCGTCCCCTTCGAGCCCGCGGGTGTCGCCGAGATCGCCGGCCGGTGCAGGGGGACCCCGCGCATCGCGAACCGCCTCCTGCGCCGCGTCCGCGACTGGGCCCAGGTGCACGGCGACGGTGTCGTCAGCCAGGACAGCGCCAGGGCGGCACTGGAGCTGTACGAAGTCGACGCCCTCGGTCTCGACCGGATCGACCAAGCCGTGCTCGACGCGCTGGTGCACCGGTTCGGTGGCGGCCCGGTGGGGCTGTCCACCCTCGCGGTTGCCGTCGGGGAGGAGCCCGAGACCATCGAGACGGTCTCGGAACCGTTCCTGGTCAGGCTCGGCATGCTCATGCGCACCCCGCGGGGTCGGATGGCCACCGCGGCCGCCTGGCGCCACGCGGGGGTCGAGCCGCCGCCCTCCTCCGTGGGGGCCCAGCAGGCGCTCGACCTGGACTAGGCCCTCTCCCGACGGTGGGCACCGCAGTCCCCATCGCCCGCGTGCAGTAGCCTCAGATGGCCACGGCGCATGTCGCGTCGAGGGATGCGACGGCCGTGCGGACGAGTGCCCGCAGGCGTGAATCACCCAGGGAGACGTGCGTGGACCCCATCAGTCTGCTGTTGATCGTGGCCGCCGGTGCCGGCTTCTACTTCCTCATCATCCGGCCGGGCAAGCAGCGCCAGGCCAAGCAGCAGCAGATGCTTGCGGCCATCACCCCGGGCACCGAGGTGATGACCACGGCCGGCATCTTCGGCACCATCGCGGTCGTGACGGACGACGAACTGAGCCTGGAGATCTCTCCCGGGGTGTTCCTGCGGATCCTGCCGGCCGCCGTCGCCCGGGTCATCGAGCCACCGGTGATCGAGGACGAGCCGGTCGGGGACGTAGACTGACCCGGCTTTGCCCTGCCTGATCGGCATCACGGTGCCGTTCGTCCCTGAATTCAGTGTTGTGAAGGAGCATCGTGGCGCCACCGCCCACCACGAGCCGGCCTGGTCGCCTGCTCGCTGCCCTGGCCGTCCTCATCGTGGTGCTGGCCACCTGGGCCTTCTGGCCCGGCACTGACCACAGCATCAGGCTCGGGCTCGACCTTCAAGGTGGCACGCAGGTGATCCTGCAGCCCACGCCGGTCACCGAGGGCGCCACCATCACGGAGGAGCAGCTTCAGCAGACGGTCGCGATCATCCGACAGCGCGTCGACGGTCTGGGCGTGTCCGAGGCCGAGGTCACGACGCAGGGGACGGGTAGCGGTTCGGTCATCGTCGTGTCGGTTCCCGGCGTCAATCAGGATCGGGTCGTCGACCTCGTCCAGCGCACCGCGCTGCTCGACTTCCGGCCCGTCTGGGGCGTCTACAGCCCCTTGTCGACCGTGGATCCGAGCGCGAGCGCAAGCCCCTCGGCCAGCGGTTCCGCAGCGGCGAAGCCGTCGCCGAGTGCCTCTCCTGCGCCCAGCGCCTCCGCGAGCGCGTCGGCATCGGCCGGTGCCTCCGCGGCCCCGACGGCTGCTGCGAGCCCGTCCGCGTCACCGTCCGCGAGTGACACAGCAGCGCCCCTGATCCAGGCAGAGGAGAACACGCCGGAGTTCCAGCAGCGCATCGCCGAGCTCGACTGCACCAACCCCCTCAACTTCACCGGCGGCCGGCCGGACAACCCCGAGCTGTGGTTGGGCACGTGCGAGCAGACCGGCGCGGCCAAGTACAACCTTCAGCCCGCCTTCATCCGCGGCACCAATGTCACGAACGCCAATGCCGTGCTCCCGCAGAACGGCGTTGGCTGGGTGGTCTCCCTCGAGTTCGACGGCGAGGGCGCAAGCGCGCTGGCCAAGGCGTCGACTGAGCTGACCGCACTGCCGGAGTGCGGCCCTGAGGGCGCCAATCCGTGCAACGCGTTCGCCATCGTGCTGGACGGAGTCGTCGTCTCGGCGCCCCGGTTCAACGAGGCCATCCTGGGTGGCTCGGCGCAGATCGAGGGCAACTTCACCGCTCAGGAGGCGAAGGACCTCGCCAACGTCCTCAAGTACGGCGCCCTCCCGGTGACCCTCGAGCCGGTCGACATCACCACGGTGTCACCCACGGTGGGCGCCGACCAGCTGCGCGCAGGCATCATCGCCGGCCTGCTCGGGCTCGCTCTCGTCATGATCTTCCTGCTGGCGTACTACCGGGCCCTGGGGATCGTCGCCGTGCTGTCGCTCGTGCTCGCGGGCGGCATCCTCTACCTCACCTTCATCATCCTGAGCAAGACCATCGGCCTCACGTTGTCCCTCGCCGGAGTGGCTGGTGCCATCGTGGCGATCGGCATCACGGCCGACTCGTTCATCGTCTACTTCGAGCGCATTCGAGACGAGATCCGCGAGGGTCGTTCGTTGCGCGTGGCCATGGACACCGGCTGGGTGCGCGCCCGTCGCACGCTGCTGGCGGCCGACTTCGTCTCCTTCCTCGCCGCGGTGGTGCTGTACGTGCTCTCGGTGGGCAGCGTGCGCGGTTTCGCCTTCGTGCTCGGACTGACGACCATCATCGACGTCCTCGTCGCGTTCTGGTTCACGCACCCGATCGCCGTCATCCTGGGCCGATCCGCCTGGATGCAGCGTGGGTCCTTCATCGGTCGCCGCAAGCAGTGGTACATCGCCTCGGGCGTGATCCTTCTGGTCGCGATCGCGGCGCTGGGCCTGCGCGGGCTCAACCTCGGCATCGAGTTCCGCGGAGGTGCGGAGTTCGCCATCCCGAACGCCACCTGCAGCGTCGAGGATGCGCGTGGCGTCGCGGAGACGGCGACCGGGTCGCAGGCCATCGTGACCGAGACCGCGAGCGGAACGGTCAGCGTGCAGACCGAGGCGGTGACTCCTGCGGAGGCGAACGTGCTCGCCCAGGACCTGGCCGACACGTGCGGTGCCACGAAGGACAACATCAAGATCCAGGTGGTCGGGCCGACCTGGGGTGAGGAGATCTCGAAGAAGGCCCTCCAGGGCCTGGTGGTCTTCATCCTGCTCGTCTCGATCTTCCTGTCCGTGTACTTCGAGTGGCGAATGGCCGTGGCAGCGCTGGTGGCGCTGGTGCACGACCTCGTCATCACCATCGGCATCTACGCCCTGACCGGTCTGCAGGTGACGCCAGCGACGGTAATCGGCCTCTTGACCATCCTCGGCTACTCGCTGTACGACACCGTCGTCGTGTTCGACAAGGTGAAGGAGAACACCCGCGGGATCGCCGGCCAGTCCGTCCTCAGCTACAGCGATGCCGCCAACCTGGCCGTGAACCAGACGATTGTCCGGTCGATCAACACGTCGATCGTCGCGCTGCTGCCCGTGCTCGCGATCATCATCGTGGGCGCTGGGCTCCTGGGCGCCGGGACTCTGCTCGACCTCGCCGTCGCGCTTGCGATCGGCATGGCGGCGGGCGCGTACTCCTCGATCTTCATCGCGACGCCGTTCCTCGCGCAGTTGAAGGAGCGGCAGCCGGAGATGAAGTCGCTGGCGGCCCGCGTCGCGGCGCGGCGCAAGCAGTCGAAGCCGGCCGTTGCCGTCGATGCGACCGGCGAGGGGTCGGGAGCGACATCGGGAGCCGCCACGGTGGCGTCGTACAGCCGTACCGACCCGGGGACGCGGCAGCAGCCGAAGCGGCAGCCGCGATCGCGGCGCGGCAAGTCCTGACCCACCGTGTTCGATCGTGCCGCTGCCGAGGCGCTGCTCTGGGGCCGGGTCCGGGAGGTCCCGGACTGGCCCGAGCCCGGCGTGCTGTTCCGCGACCTGACGCCGCTGATGGCGGATCCGGACGCGTTCGGCACGGCCGTCGACCTGATGGCCGTGATGATCGGCAGGGGCATCGTCGACGAGGTCGTGGGCATCGAGGCACGCGGCTTCCCCTATGCGGCCGCCCTGGCCTATCACCTGGGCGCGGGTTTCGTGACGATGCGGAAGCCGGGCAAGCTGCCCGGCGAGGTGCACTCCCAGGAGTATGACCTCGAGTACGGCACGACCTCGCTGGAGCTCCACCAGGACGCGCTGGGGCCTGGACGACGCATCGTCATCGTCGATGACGTCCTTGCCACGGGCGGCACCGCATGCGCCGCGATCGACTTGGTCCGTCGCACGGGCGCTCACATCGTCGCGTTCGCCGTGATCATGGACCTGCCCGCCCTCGGCGGCCGCGATCGCGTGCAGGAGTGCGGTGTTCGGGTGTCCACCCTGCTCAGTGCCTGGCGGGGCGCGTGGCCGCCCCTTACACTGAACCTCACGTTCGAGGGAGAGGTGTTGGCGAAGGAGATCCCGCTGCCCACGGAGCCGCTGCCGGCGGCCCCGAGCGTCGTGGTGCCGGATGCTGGCGGCATCCGCTCACGCTTCGCCCGCCTCGCCGGCTCGCGCGCGAGCTTCCCGGAGCTCGAGCCCTTGCTGCGCACGCTGCGCAAGTACCACCCCAAGGCCGACACTCGCCTCGTCGAGCGCGCGTACGAGATGGCCGCGTACCTCCACCGCGACCAGAAGCGACGGTCGGGCGAGGCCTACATCACCCCCCTCGCCGTGGCGACCATCCTCGCCGATCTGGGGATGACGGCGCCGACGCTCGCGGCAGCCCCTGCTCCACGACACAGTCGAGGACGCCGGTTACGCGCTGGACGCCTTGCGTGAGGACTTCGGCGACGAGATCGCCCAGTTGGTCGACGGTGTGACCAAGCTCGACAAGGTCAAGTACGGCGACGCTTCGGCCGCCGAGACCGTGCGCAAGATGGTCATCGCCATGGCGCGCGACATCCGCGTTCTCGTCATCAAGTTGGCCGATCGACTGCACAACATGCGCACGCTGCGCTGGATGCCCGAGGAGAAGCAGCAGTCGAAGGCCCGCGAGACACTCGAGATCTATGCCCCCCTCGCGCATCGCCTCGGCATGAACGCGGTCAAGTGGGAGCTCGAGGACCTCTCCTTCGCCACTCTGTATCCCAAGATGTACGAGGAGATCGTGCGCCTCGTGGGGCAGCGGGCCCCGTCTCGCGACCAGTACCTGGCCACCGTGATCGACGAGATCGAGGCCGACCTGAAGAAGAGCAAGGTCAAGGCCGTCGTCACCGGCCGGCCGAAGCACTACTACTCCGTCTACCAGAAGATGATCGTCCGCGGCCGCGACTTCGCGGACATCTACGACCTGGTCGGGATCCGCATCCTCGTCGAGGACATCCGCGACTGCTACGCCGTGCTCGGCGTCGTGCATGCCAAGTGGAGTCCGGTCCCCGGACGCTTCAAGGACTTCATCGCGATGCCGAAGTTCAACATGTACCAGTCGCTGCACACAACCGTCATCGGTCCGGAGGGCAAGCCCGTCGAACTCCAGATCCGCACGCACGAGATGCATCGTTCTGCGGAGTTCGGCGTGGCGGCGCACTGGCGCTACAAGCAGCAGGACGTGGGCGGCAAGGCCGGCCCCGACGACTTCGGCTGGCTGCGACAGCTCCTGGAGTGGCAGCGGGAGACCGAGGATCCAGACGAGTTCCTCGACTCCCTGCGCTACGACCTCGGATCCTCGGAGGTGTTCGTCTTCACGCCCAAGGGCGACGTCGTGGCTCTCCCGAGCAACGCGACACCGGTCGACTTCGCCTACTCGGTGCACACCGAGGTCGGTCATCGCTGCGTGGGTGCCCGCGTCAATGGCAAGCTCGTTCCCCTCGAATCGTCGCTGGCGAACGGCGACGTCATCGAGATCTTCACGTCGAAGGCGGAGGGCGCCGGGCCGAGTCGCGACTGGCTGACGTTCGTCCAGTCGCCGAGGGCCCGATCCAAGATCAAGGCCTGGTTCTCCAAGGAGCGGCGCGAGGAGGCCATCGAGTCGGGCAAGGAGACGATCGTCCGCGCCATGCGCAAGCAGGGGCTGCCGCTCCAGCGGATGATGACCAATCAGGCCCTCACCACCATCGCATCGGACCTCCATCAATCCGACATCTCCGCTCTGTACGCATCGGTGGGGGAGGGCCGCATCTCCGCGGCGACGATCGTCCAGCGACTGATCGACTCCGCGGGCGGCGTCGACGGGGCGGCCGACGATGCGGCCGAGGTGATCAGCCCGTCGTCCGTGTCGCGGAATCGTCAGCGCACGCCCGGCGATGTCGGCGTCATCGTCAAGGGGGCGGACGATGTCTGGGTCAAGCTGGCCCGCTGCTGCACCCCGGTGCCGGGCGACGCCATCATCGGCTTCGTCACGCGCGGTGCGGGCGTATCGGTGCACCGCGAGGACTGTGTCAACGTCCCGGGCCTGCGCGCGGAACCCGATCGCATCGTCGAGGTCGAGTGGGCACCGACGTCGTCCAGCGTCTTCCTCGTCAACATCCAGGTGGAGGCCCTCGATCGCGCCCGACTGCTGTCGGATGTGACGCGTGCACTGTCGGACACGCACGTCAACATCCTGAGTGCATCGGTCACGACCACCCGGGAGCGGATCGCGCTCTCGCGGTTCACGTTCGAGATGGCCGATCCCAAGCACCTGGGCTCGGTCCTGCGAGCGGTCCGCGGCGTGGAGGGCGTGTTCGACGCCTACCGCGTATAGGCGGTTCGCTGCCTACCGGCCGGAGATCAGGGCCTTCGTTGACGTGATCTGCTCGTCGAGAGCAGCGGCTGCCGTCGCATCGCCACGGGCGGCCGCGGCATCGCGCTTCTCCACAAGACGGGCCAGGGCCTGGCTGAAGGCGTCGTTGGCGATCCCGCCGCTGGAGCCCTTCCACGCATCGGCCTCGGCGGCCCGGATCGCCTCCTCGACCTTCTTCAGGCGGCCCTCGACGCGGTCACGCTCGCCCCGTGGCAGGTCGCCGCTCCTGTCCCAGCGCTCCTGGATCGAGCGCAGGGATGACTTGGCTGCCTTCAGGTCGGTGATGGGCAGCAGTGCCTCCGCCTCGAGGGCAAGGGCCTCCTTGACGGGGACGTTGCCTCGCAACTGCTCCTGCTCGGCGTCCTCCGTGGAGGTACGGGCCGCGTAGAAGGCATCCTGGGCGGCCTTGAACCGCTTCCAGAGCTTGTCCTCCTCGGCGCGCGAGGCCCGAGGAGCGACCTTCCACTCGCTCATGAGGTCGCGCAGCTGCTTCGACGTCTTGGGCCAGTCGGTCGACGTGGCGAGCTTTTCGGCGGCGGCGATGAGCTCGCGCTTGCGGGCGATCGCGACCTTTCGCTGGCCGTCGAGCTTGGCGAAGTGGGCTCGACGACGCTTGTCGAACGCCGTGCGGGCCGCGCTGATGCGCTGCCAGAGCTCCTGCTCGGCCGCGCGCTCGCCGCGGGGCAGGGCCTTCCACTCCTCGACGATGGCGGCGTACCTCTCGGTGGTCGCGCGCCACGCCGTGGACTCGGCCAACGACTCCGCCTCGTCCGCCAGGGTGCGCCGGGCCACCAGGGCCGCCTCACGCTGCTGGGCCTTGCGTGCCTTCGCCTCGGCCTTGGCCGCCTCGACGGCGACTTCGACGCGTTCGCAGCGCGCCTCCAGACCGACGACATCGCCGACGAACGAGCGCTGAGCCAGGGCCTCGCGCACCTTGGCCAGGACCGCCTCGGCCTGCTCTGCTGGGGCCCGGTGATCGGCCAGGCGTCGCTCGATCAGGTCGACCTCGACCACGAGGTCGTCGTACTTGCGTCCGAAGAAGGCGAGCCCGGCGGATGGCTCGCCGGCGGCCCATTGGCCCACGACGACATCGCCCTCGGGTGCGTGCAGGTAGACCGTTCCGTCGGGCTCGACCCGGCCGAACTTCGAGGGGTCACTTCCGGCAGCGGTCACCGGTGGGCGCAGCGCGGCGGGCGTTGGGACGCCGTTGTCGGACATACGTCAACCTGCTTTCCTGCTGCGGGGTCCCTGACGGGTCCGCGCATCGCACCACTGTGGTGCCAACACCCTAGCCTGAGCCACTAATTCGCCTGGACCGTTGCCGATTCGATAAACACCGGCTGCATGGGCGAGCCGTCGGTGCTGCCGTCGGCCACGCCTCCTGATGCGACCTCCTGGACGATGTCCAGACCCGAGGTGACGGTGCCCCACACCGTGTAGTCGCCCGGGAGGGTGGTGTCCGCGTACACGATGAAGAACTGCGAGCCTGCGGTGCCGGGTCCGGCATTGGCCATGGCAACGGTTCCGGCGGGGTAGTTGTTCTCACCGTCTGCTGGCAGGTTCTCGTCCGGCACGCTGTAGCCGGGTCCTCCGCTGCCGTCGCCCTTGGGATCGCCGCACTGAAGGACGTAGATGCCGGACGTGGTGAGGCGGTGGCAGGTGGTGTTGTCGTAGAAGCCGTCAGCGGCGAGGAACGCCTCGCTGGCGACGGTGGCCGCGGCGGCCGGATTGAGCTCGACGACGATGTCGCCGCAGTTGGTGGCAAAGGTGATGCTCGTGGCCCCGGCCGAGGTTCCCGCCTCGGTATAGGTCTTGTCGTCGGGGCGTGGGGTGCCAGGCTCGCGGCAGTTGAGGGCGGCGGGCACGGCGCTGGCCGCGCCGGCACTGGGGCTCGCGGCGCCCGACGCGGTCGTTGACGCCGGGCTGGCCGCTGCCGAGGCGCTCGACGACGGGCTCGCGTTCGGCAGGGCCGAGGCGATGGCCTGGACGTCGGCGGCTCCCGACTGGTTGCTCAGGACGATCCAGGCCGTGGTGCCCAGGACGAGGGCCACGACCACGACGGCAGCGACGATCCGCTGGTTGCGCCGCTGCTTGCTGACCTTGGTGCTCCGCCGTGCCTGCTGACGCTCGTACTTGGCACGGGCCAGCTCGCGCTGCCGCTTGTTGCCGGACATGAACACCCCTTCTCGTCCGCCACGGGAGGACGGACCGTCACCCGGAGATAGCGGGGTGAGTCTATGCGGGGCCCTTCGTTCGGGTCGTCAGGGCTGCGGTGAGACGACCAGTAGGCTGGATCCCTCATTGCGACCGAGAGGCCAGACGTGCTGATTGCCGGGTTCCCCGCCGGTTCGTGGGCGACGAACTGCTACGTCGTGGCAGCGGGGGCGGGTGAGCCCTGCGTCATCATCGACCCGGGCCAGCAGTCGATCGATGGGGTGCACGAGATCATCCGCGAGCACCGGCTCGTGCCCGCCGCCGTGCTGCTCACCCATGGGCATATCGATCACGTGTGGTCCGTGGCCCCCCTGTCGGCCGAGTTCGAGATCCCGGCCCTCATCCACGTCGATGACCGGTATCGCCTCGTCGACCCGGCGGGCTCGAGCATCGCTGCAGCCCGCGACCAGTTGCTGGCGATGACCAAGAACTCCCTCGAGCTCACCGAGCCGAGCGACGTGCGGCTTCTCGAGGACGAGCAGGCCCTCGACCTCGTGGGGATGACGTTCGTCGTGCGGCACGCGCCGGGCCACACCGAGGGGTCGTCGGTCTTCGAGGTGGGCGAGGTCATGTTCAGCGGCGACGTCCTGTTCGCGGGGTCCATCGGTCGCACGGACCTACCCGGTGGGGATCACCACCTGATGATCGACTCGCTGCGCCGCGTGATCGTGCCCGCCCCCGACCACATGACCGTCCTGCCCGGGCATGGGCCACAGACCACGATCGGTGCCGAGCGCCTGTCGAACCCCTTCCTTCGCGAGGTCATCGGCGGAGACGACGTCGCGCGCAACCCGAAGGGGATGTAGTCGTGGCGAAAGTGACCAAGCTCTCCGGCTTCCCGGAGTGGCTGCCCGAGGGGCGCATCGCCGAGCTCCGCGTCCTCGACACGGCGCGTCGGGTCTTCGAGCTGCACGGCTTCGGGTCCCTCGAGACCCGATCGGTCGAGCCGGTCGAGCAGATGCAGCGCAAGGGCGAGATCGACAAGGAGGTCTACCTCCTTCGTCGGATGCAGGCTGCCGAGGGCGAGTCCGATGCGGGACTGGGACTGCACTTCGACCTCACCGTGCCGTTCGCTCGCTATGTGCTCGAGAACGCCGGGCACCTGGAGTTCCCGTTCCGCCGGTACCAGATCCAGGAGTCCTGGCGCGGCGAGCGACCGCAGGAGGGTCGGTTCCGCGAGTTCACGCAGGCGGATATCGACGTCATCGACCGGGATGCGCTGGCTTTCCACCACGACGTCGAGATGGCCGTGGTCATGGCCACCCTCCTCGCCGAGCTCCCGATCCCTAGGGCCATCGTGCAGGTCAACAACCGCAAGCTGGCCGAGGGCTTCTTCACCGGCGTCGGGGCCGACGATCCGGCCGCCGTCCTGCGCAACGTCGACAAGCTGGACAAGATCGGTGCGGCGAAGGTCGCAGCGCTCCTGGTCTCTGACGCCGGCCTGAGTGTGGAGTCCGCCGACGCCTGCCTGCAGCTGGCCGCGATCCGCACGCCGGACACGTCGTTCGTGGAGCGGGTGCGCGCGCTCGGTGTCCGAAACGACCTGCTCGACGAGGGACTGGACGAGCTCGCCCAGGTCGTGTCCTCCGCAAGCAGGCACCTGCCCGGCGCGATCGTGGCGGACCTCAGGATCGCCCGTGGCCTGGACTACTACACCGGCACCGTCTACGAGACGCAGCTCGTCGGATTCGAGTCCTTCGGGTCGATCGCATCCGGTGGCCGCTACGACTCGCTGGCCACGGACGGCCGGCAGTCCTATCCGGGCGTGGGCATCTCGCTGGGCGTCACCCGCCTGGTGTCGGCGCTCCTGGGTCGCGACCTCGTGACGGTGTCGCGCTCGGTTCCGTCGGCGGTGCTGGTCGCGGTCGTCGACGAGGCCGATAGGCCCGGTAGCGACGCGGTTGCCCATGTCCTCCGCGCTCGCGGCATCCCGTGCGAGGTGGCGCCCCGAGCAGACAAGTTCGGCAAGCAGATCAGGCATGCCGACCGACGCGGCATCCCCTACGTGTGGTTCCCTGACGACGCGGGCCACAGCGTGAAGGACATCCGGTCCGGCGAGCAGCAGCCGGCCGATCCGGCCAGCTGGAACCCGCCAACAGAGGATCTCTACCCGACCGTCCGCCCGACCGCCCACCTGGAGGAATCACCGTGATCCGCACGCACGAGGCCGGAACGCTGCGACCCGACGACGCGGGCCAGCAGGTGACGCTGGCCGGATGGGTGGCCAGCCGACGGGATCATGGCGGTGTCGCCTTCCTCGACCTGCGCGATGCCAGCGGCATCGTCCAGGTGGTCGTGCGCGACCCCTCCGTGGCGCACCCGCTGCGCGACGAGTTCTGCATCAAGGTCGTCGGCACGGTCGAGCTGCGGCCCGAAGGCAACGAGAACCCGGATCTGGCCACCGGCGCCGTCGAGGTCATGGCCGACGACCTGGTCATCTTGTCCGTGGCCGCGCCGCTGCCCTTCCCGATCGACGACAGGGTGGCCGTCAACGACGAGATCCGACTGAAGTACCGGTACCTGGACATGAGGCGGTCGGCCACCGGCGACGCGCTGCGGATGCGGTCGAAGGTGAACCAGCTGGCGCGTGACGTCCTTCTGGCGCGTCACTTCGTCGAGATCGAGACGCCGACCCTCACCGCGTCCACGCCTGAGGGTGCG
Source organism: Actinomycetota bacterium (assembly GCA_016717115.1). Taxonomy (GTDB): domain Bacteria; phylum Actinomycetota; class Actinomycetes; order S36-B12; family S36-B12; genus UBA10649. The sequence goes on along the minus strand of JADKGE010000006.1, from coordinate 251,650 downwards.
CGCGACTTCCTCGTGCCCGCGCGGCTCGCCCCTGGCTCGTGGTTCGCGCTGCCGCAGTCCCCACAGCTGTTCAAGCAGCTCCTCATGGTGGGCGGCATGGAGCGCTACTTCCAGATCGCCCGGTGCTATCGCGACGAGGACTTCCGAGCCGACCGTCAGCCCGAGTTCACGCAGCTCGACGTTGAGATGTCCTTCGTTGAGCAGGAGGACGTCATCGAGGTCGGCGAGGCCGTTATTCGGGCGGTCTGGAACGGGGTCCTCGGCTATCAGATCGGCGAGATCCCACGGATGACGTACGCCGAGGCCATGCGGCGATACGGCAGCGACAAGCCGGACCTGCGCTTCGACCTCGAACTGGTCGACATGACCGACTACTTCGCCGACACTCCGTTCCGGGTGTTCCAGGCGGACTACGTCGGCGCGGTGGTCATGCCCGGCGGTGCGAGCCAGCCACGCAAGGGCTTCGATGCCTGGCAGGAGTGGGCCAAGCAGCGCGGGGCGAAGGGCCTTGCGTACGTCACGGTGGCCGACGATGGCGCCCTCGGCGGGCCAGTGGCGAAGAACCTCAGTGAGGCGGAGGTCGCCGGGTTGGTCGAGGCGACCGGAGCGAAGCCGGGGGACTGCGTCTTCTTCGGGGCGGGGAAGGCCTCCGACGCCCGCGCCCTGCTCGGCGCTACCCGGCTGGAGGTCGCCAAACGCCTAGGCCTCATCGACGAGTCCGCCTGGTCGTTCGTGTGGATCGTGGACGCCCCGATGTTCGAGGAGATCGAGCTGGACGACGGCAGCATGGGCTGGACGGCGGTGCACCACCCGTTCACGTCGCCCAACGCCGACTGGCTCGACCGGTTCGAGGACGCGCCCGGAGAGGCGCTCGCCTACGCCTACGACATCGTGTGCAACGGGAACGAGATCGGTGGCGGGTCGATCCGTATCCATCAGGCAGACGTGCAGAGGCGCGTCTTCGACATGCTGGGTATGAGCGAGGAGGAGGCTCGGGGCAAGTTCGGCTTCCTGCTCGACGCCTTCGCGTTCGGGCCGCCTCCGCACGGCGGCATCGCCATCGGCTGGGACCGCATGTGCATGCTGCTGGCCGGTGTTCCGTCGATCCGCGACGTCATCGCCTTCCCGAAGTCCGGAGGCGGGCAGGATCCGCTGACCGGCGCGCCCACCCCCATCACGCCCCAGCAGCGCAAGGAGGCGGGGATCGATGCACAGCCGGCTGACGCCAAGGCACCTGCTGGCGGCGAGACCGACTGATCCGTTCGTCCGCTGGCGGGTCGACCCCGAGGAGACCCTCGCGGTCGCCGTCGACGGCGACCACGTCGGATGGACCCGGCGTTCGGAGTCCGGCACGGAGCTGTGGGGCACGGCGCTGGGCGGCGACCCGGCCCGGGTCGCCCGCCTGATCGAGCGGCTCGACGCCGTCGCGGCCCTCGACGGGGTGACGGTTCCCGATCGGGCGTTCACGGCCCTGCCCGCACGGCTGACCAGCCCTTCCCCGGGCCACTGGTCGCCGTGGTTCATCGAACCTGAGCACGTGCCGCGTGACCCATCGGCCGCCGTCGACCTCGACCCCCATGACCCGCGGATCGACGTCGTGCTCGCGCACTCGTGGTCCGCCGAGGCGTTCGCCGGGGACCCGCGGGTACACCGCTGGGCCGGCGTGGTCGAAGGCGACCGCGTCCTCGCGGTGGCCGCCGAGCGTCGCCGATCGAACGGTGCCGCCCATCTGGTGAGCGTCTGCACCATCCCCGAGGTGAGGGGACGCGGGCTGGCTGGTCGCGCCTGCCTGCGGTTGATGCAGCGAGCCTGTGCCGACGGCGTGCCCGTGATCTACCTGGAGATGTACGCGGCCAACGAGTCCGGCAGGCGCACCTACGGGAAGCTGGGCTTCTCCGAGGCGGGCACCTACCGCTCGGGACTTCTTCACCCCGATCGGTCCTAGGGTGCAGGCATGACCCTGTTCGACGACGGCCTGGCGAGTTCGCGCTCGTCGGCACCGCTGGCGGTGCGCATGCGCCCGCGCAGCCTCGACGAGGTCGTGGGCCAGGACTCCGCCCTGGCTCCCGGGTCGCCCCTGCGAACGTTGCTCACCGCCCCGGGCGACTCGCCCGTGGTCTCCGTCATCCTGTGGGGACCACCCGGCACCGGGAAGACGACCCTGGCCTCCCTGCTGTCCGCCGGGAGCGGCCGCGCGTTCGTCGAGCTCTCCGCGGTGACGGCCGGGGTCAAGGACGTGCGGGCCGTGATCGAGCGCGCCCGTGACAACCTGTCGATGCAGGGCAGGGGAACGGTTCTCTTCATCGACGAGGTCCATCGCTTCAGCAAGAGCCAGCAGGACGCCCTGCTCCCCGCCGTCGAGAACGGCTGGGTCACCCTCATCGCGGCCACCACCGAGAATCCGAGCTTCTCCGTCATCGCCCCGCTGCTGTCGCGCAGCGTCATGGTGTCGCTCTCCCCGTTGACCAACGTTCACGTCGAGGAGCTTCTCCGCCGCGCGATCGAGGACCCCCGCGGTCTGGGCGGCACGGTGGTGATCGAGGACGACGCGCTCGCGCATCTCGTGCGCACCGCGAACGGCGATGCACGCAGGGCGCTGACCGGACTCGATGCGGCCGCTATGTCGTCGAGCGCCACCGGCGAGGGCTCGGTGGTGGTCACGCTGGCCGATGCCGAGCGCGCGGTGCAGCAGGCGGCAGTGATCTACGACAAGGACGGCGACCAGCACTACGACGTGATCAGCGCCTTCATCAAGAGCATTCGGGGAAGTGATCCCGACGCCGCCCTGCACTACCTGGCCCGCATGCTCGAGGCCGGCGAGGATCCGAGGTTCGTGGCGAGACGCCTCATGATCGCGGCCAGCGAGGACATCGGCATGGCCGAACCGAGCGTGCTGCAGACGGCCGTCGCGGCGGCTCAGGCGGTCGCGATGGTCGGCATGCCGGAAGCGGCCATCATCCTGGCGCACGCCACCATCCACGCTGCCCTGGCCCCGAAGTCGAATGCCGTCGTCGTGGGGCTCGGTGCCGCGACGGCGGACGTTCGGGCCGGGGGCATCGGCCGGGTCCCCGCGCACCTGCGCGACGGGCACTACCCCGGTGCGGCCGCCCTCGGCCACGGTCGCGGTTACGTGTATCCGCACGACGTGCCCGGTGGCGTCGCCGCCCAGGAGTATCTGCCCGATGAGCTCGTGGGGCGCACGTACTACCGGCCCAGTACGCATGGAGCCGAGGCCGCGTGGGGGGACATCGCGGCCCGGCTGCGCGAACTGCGCCGCGACCGCGACCGTTAGGGTTGGGCACCATGCGCAGGATCGTGTGGGTGGCAGTAGGGGCGGCGGGCGGGATCTTCGCCTATCGGCGCGGCCAGCAGGTCCTGGCGGACGCACGCGAGCGTGGGGTAGTGCTGAGCGCGCAGCAGGCCGGAGCGTCGGCAGCGGGAGCCGTGGCCAGCGCTCGCGCCCTGGCCTCGTCGGCCGTCGCACGACGGTCCGAGGCGGCCCGAGCGCCCGGCGACGCCGCCGCCCGCGTCCTGAAGTCACGCCAAGACCAGCAAGGAGAGTAGTCGTGGACTCCGCCGAGATCCGAAGCCGTTTCCTGAGGTACTTCGCCGATCGAGGGCACCAGCTGGTTCCGTCGGCGTCCCTCCTGCTCGACGATCCCACCCTGCTGTTCGTCAATGCCGGCATGGTCCCGTTCAAGCCCTACTTCCTCGGCGAGATCCCGCCGCCGTACGCCCGCGCCACGAGCGTTCAGAAGGTCGTGCGAACACTCGACATCGAGGAGGTGGGCAAGACCACCCGCCACGCGTCGTTCTTCCAGATGGCCGGCAACTTCTCCTTCGGCGACTACTTCAAGGAGGGGGCCATCCCCTTCGCGTGGGAGCTCCTGACCCGGCCGGTCGACGACGGTGGCTACGGCTTCCCGGAGGATCGCCTCTGGGCGACCGTCTACGAGGATGACGACGAGGCCATCGAGATCTGGCATCGCGTCGCGGGCCTGCCGTACGAACGCATCCAGCGGCGCGGTCCCAAGGACAACTATTGGTCGATGGGAGTGCCCGGCCCCGGTGGTCCGTGCTCGGAGATCTACTACGACCGGGGCCCCGAGCATGGTCTGGAGGGCGGCCCGGTCGTCGACGAGGACCGCTACCTCGAGGTCTGGAACCTCGTGTTCATGCAGGACGAGCTCTCCGCCGTGCGCTCGAAGGAGGACTTCGACATCCGTGCGCCGCTGCCGGCGAAGAACATCGACACGGGCATGGGCCTGGAGCGCATGGCGACGATCCTCCAGGGCGTCGACAACCTCTACGAGATCGACACGACCCGGCTGATCCTCGACCGGGCCAGTGAGCTGAGCGGCGCCCGGTACGGCGTGAACGAGCGGGACGATGTCGCTCTGCGCGTGGTCGCGGATCACGCGCGCACGTGCGCCTTCCTGATCGGCGATGGCGTCATCCCGGGCAACGAGGGTCGCGGATACGTCCTGCGGCGCATCATGCGCCGCACCATCCGGATGATGCGCCTGCTCGGCGCCCACGACGCGACGATGGGCGAACTCGTCGATTCCTCCGTGCTGAGCATGGCCCCCCAGTACCCCGAGCTCAACGACGAGGCCAACCGGATCCACCAGATCGCCGTCGGCGAGGAGGCGGCCTTCCTCCAGACCCTCAAGACGGGCACGACCATCTTCGACACGGCAGTGGCGGGCCTGCGCAGCAGCGGTACGGCCGAGTTGCCCGGTGAGCAGGCCTTCGCGCTCCACGACACCTACGGGTTCCCGATCGACCTGACCCTCGAGATGGCCGCCGAGCAGGGTCTGTCCGTCGATGAGGACGGCTTCCGACGCCTCATGAAGCAGCAGCGCGAACGCGCCAAGGCGGACTCGAAGGCGCGCAAGGCGGGCGTCACGGCCACGACCGCCTATCGCGACATCCTGCAGGCCGGTGGCATGACGACGTTCACGGGCTACGGCGAGGTGGTCAGCGAGTCGCACGTGATCGGCATCGTCAAGGACGGCGATACCGTGCCGGCGGCCCGCGTCGGGGACCACGTCGAGGTCATCCTCGATCGGACCCCGTTCTACGCCGAATCGGGTGGGCAGCTGGGCGATCATGGTCGCCTCGTGAGCTCCGACGGCGCCACTGTCGACGTCTACGACGTCCAGACGCCCTTCACCGGGCTGTTCGTCCACCGCGGCGAGGTCGTTGACGGGGAGCTCGTGGCCGGTGCGACCGTCACCAGCGTGGTCGACTCGGCCAGACGCCGAGCGATCTCGCGAGCGCACACCGCGACCCACATGATCCACCGGGTCTTCCGGGAGCGGCTCGGAGACACCGCCACTCAGATGGGCTCGGAGAACTCTCCCGGCCGGCTCCGGTTCGACTTCCCGAGCCCGACGCCGGTGGCGCCGGCCGTTCTGCGTGAGGTGGAGCAGCACGTGAACGAGGTCCTCATCGAGGACCTCGTCGTCTCGGCCAACACGATGTCGCAGGACGAGGCCCGCGCGATGGGCGCCATGGCGCTGTTCGGCGAGAAGTACGGTGACCGCGTGCGCGTGGTCTCCGTCGGAGACTGGGCGCACGAGCTGTGCGGTGGCACGCACGCGCAGCGGTCCGGGCAGCTCGGCGTGGTCACGTTCCTGTCCGAGGGCTCGATCGGGGCGGGCGTGCGGCGCGTCGAGGCGCTGGTCGGCGCCGACGCTTACCAGTTCCTCGCTCGCGAGCACGTTCTCGTCAGCCGCCTCTCGGAACTCGTCAAGGCTCCGGCGGACCAGCTCGTGGAACGGGTCGAGAGGACGATCACCGCGCTCAAGGACGCCGAGAAGGATCTTGCGAAGGTGCGCAGCGCCCAGCTGGCCACCAATCTCGACGGGATCATCGGGGAGGGCCGGGATATCGGTCCGGTTCGCCTGTGGGCCTTCACCGCACCCGACGGCACGAGCGCGAGCGACCTGCGCGACCTGCTCACCAAGGCCAAGGGTCGTGCCCGCAGCGACATCCCCGTCGTCGTCGTGGGGGCCGCCACGTCCGACGGCAAGGTGTCCCTCATCGCGGGGGCGTCACCCCAGGCGATCGCCCTCGGGATCACGGCGAAGGCCCTCCTTCAGGCGGCCGTACCGAGCATCGACGGCCGAGGTGGTGGCAAGGACGACGTGGCCCAGGGCGGCGGCACCCGCGCGGCCGGCCTGCCCGAGGCTTTCGTCGCCATCGAGGCCCTCGTCCGCGAGCGGACGGGACACTAGCGGAGTGCGGCCCGGAGTGCGGATCGCCTGCGACGTGGGCACTGTCCGGATCGGCCTGGCCCGCAGCGACGCCACCGGCATGCTCGCCGTCCCCCTCGACGCCGTTCCCGCGGGGTCGGCGTCCGTCGAAGGCGTGCTGGCGGCGGTGGCGGAGTGGGACGTGCTGGAGGCGTACGTCGGACTGCCCCTGCACCTCAGCGGCGCCGAGGGCGCCTCCGCGCTGGGCGCCCGAGAATGGGCGGCCCTGCTCGCGGAACGCTCCGGGGTCCCGGTTCGTCTGATCGACGAGCGGCTGTCCACCGTGCAGGCCCATAGGGGCATGCGGGCCAGCGGCCGGTCGACACGCGAGTCCCGCTCCCGCATCGACAGCGCGTCGGCTGTCATCGTGTTGCAGGCGGCGCTGGACCAGGAGCAGGCGACCGGATCACCGGCAGGCGAGCCGGTCGGGCAGGAACGGGCGAGAGGAGGTCGCGGTGAGCCAGCTTGAATCGTTGATGACGTCGGGTTCGCTGCCGCCGTCACGGCATCGGCGTACGTGGGGCAAGAGGATCGCGGCGCTCGTCTCCCTCGGCCTCGTGCTGGCCATGGTGATCTCGGCCTTCATCCTTCTTCGCGGCCCGTCGGACGTCAACGACTACGCGGGTGCGGGTACGGGGGAGGCCGTGGTCGTCGTGGCTCGTGGGGACACCCTGACGGAGATCGGCCAGAAGCTCCAGGAGGCCGGCGTCGTACTCGCCGCGGACTCCTTCGTGAACGCGGCCAGCGTCGACGATCGGGCCCCGTCGATCGGCCCGGGCAAGTACACCCTTCGCAAGCAGATGAGCTCGATCAGCGCCCTGGAGCTCATGCTCGACCCCGAGTCGCGGGCCGAGAGCCGGCTCGTGCTGCCTGAGGGCCTTCGGCTCGAGCAGACCGTCCTGGCCGCGTCCGAGGCGACCTCGTTGCCCAAGTCGGGCTTCCAGAAGGTGCTCCAGGACCCGGCCCAGCTGGATCTCCCCTCCTGGGCGAAGGACCGCCCCGAGGGCTTCATGTTCCCGGCGAGCTACGACCTCACCGGCGATGAGACGCCGCGATCGTTGCTGCGCAACCTCGTCAAGCGCTTCAACCAGGCGAGTGCCGACATCGGACTGGAGGATCGCGCCCGAGACGTGTCCCTGTCGCCCTACCAGGTGCTCATCGTCGCGTCGCTGCTCCAGGCGGAGGCATCGCCCAACGACTTCGGTAAGGTTGCCCGCGTCATCTACAACCGGCTCGAGGCCGACATGCCCCTGCAGCTGGACTCGACGGTCTCCTACGCGCTCGGGGTCACCGACCTCCAGCTGAGCGACGAGCAGTTGAAGACGCCATCGCCGTACAACACCTACGTGCGCCGGGGTCTGCCGCCGCGCCCGATCAACTCGCCAGGGGAGGCGGCGATCGAGGCGGCACTCTCGCCGACCAAGGGCTCCTGGCTGTACTTCGTGCTCGTCGACCCGCGGTCGCGCGAGTCCAAGTTCGCCACCTCCTACGAGAGGTTCCTGAAGCTGAAGGCGCAGTACCAGGCCAATGCGGCCGAGGCGCAGAAGCAGCAGTCGGCATCGGCGCAGCCGAGCCAGAATGGCTGAGGAGCTCGTACCCGACAGGCCCGCACCCCTCGCGAGGCGAGCGGCTGTCCTTGGCTCGCCGATCGCCCATTCGCTCTCGCCCGCGCTCCACCGGGCCGCCTACGCGGGCCTGGGCCTGCACTGGTCCTACGACGCCATCGACGTCGACCGGGCCGCCCTCCCGGGCTTCCTGGCCGGTCTGGACGACACCTGGGCCGGGCTGTCCCTGACGATGCCGCTGAAGGAATGCGTCCTCGACCTGCTCAGCGAGGTCGACCCGGCAGCGGAACGGGTCGGGGCGGTCAACACGGTGCTGCCCGGCCGCCATGGCTGGCGGGGCACCAACACCGACATCTCGGGGATCGCCCGGGCGCTCGAGGAGGCCGGCCTCCACGCCGCGCCAACGACGGCCACGGTGGTGGGCGGAGGCGCCACGGCGCGCAGCGCGATCGCCGCGCTCGCGGCACTCGAGGTCTCCAGCGTCACGGTGTGCGCGCGCCGGATCGAGGCCGCCGAGAGCGTCGCCGCCCTCGCATCGTCGTTCGGACTCAGCGGCGCTGCCACGGATACGGGGCCCGATGAGCGCCTGATCTCCGCCGACATCGTGATCTCCACCTTGCCCGGGGACGCCGCTCGGCCGTGGGCCGCGCTGGCCCCGGTGGCTCGTGGCGCGTTGCTCGATGCCTCGTACCATCCGTGGCCCTCGGTGCTGGCTGACCACTGGGGATCATCGGTCATCGCCAGCGGCCGCGACATGCTGCTCTGGCAGGCCGTGGAGCAGGTTCGGCTCATGACCGGCCTCGAGCCGCCGGTCGACCTGATGCGCGCGGCGCTTCCTGCGTGATCGCTCTCCCGCGCGATCTGAAAGGATCAGCGCCATGGTGCGCTGGCTGACCGCAGGAGAGTCCCATGGCCCTGCCCTGGTCACCATCGCCGAGGGGCTGCCGGCAGGCATCGCGGTGACCTCTGCCGACGTGGGCAACGACCTGGCTCGGCGTCGGCTCGGGGCCGGGCGCGGCGCGCGGATGAAGTTCGAGCGCGACGAGGTGAGGTTCCTCGGCGGCCTCCGGCACGGCGAGACGCTCGGCGGTCCCGTGGCCATTGAGATCGGCAACTCCGAATGGGCGAAGTGGGAGCAGGTGATGTCGCCCGATCCCGTCGTTGTGGGGGTTCTCGACGGACTGGCCCGTAACGCCCCTCTCACTCGCCCGCGCCCCGGGCATGCCGATCTCGTCGGCATGCAGAAGTACGGCTTCACCGACGCCCGCCCGATCCTCGAACGAGCCAGCGCGCGCGAGACGGCCGCCCGCGTGGCCCTGGCCGCCGTGGCGCGCGCCTTCCTGAGGCAGGTGGCCGGCATCGAGGTGCTCAGCCACGTCGTGCGGATCGGGGAGGCGGCCGTCGGACCGTCCCAGCGCGTGCCCCAGCCGACCGATCTCGCTGCGATCGACGAGAGCCCCGTGCGCTGCCTCGACCCGGACGTCGCCGCTGCGATGGAGGAGGAGATCGCCTCCGCTCACCGCGACGGAGACACTCTCGGCGGCGTCGTCGAGGTGCTCGCCTACGGACTCCCGCCCGGACTGGGCAGCCACGTGCACTGGGATCGCCGGCTGGACTCCCGCCTCGCCGGCGCCCTCATGGGCATCCAGGCCATCAAGGGCGTCGAGGTCGGCGATGGGTTCCACCTGGCCGAGGTGCGCGGCTCGCAGGCGCAGGACGAGATCGTGGCCGGGGTCGACGGGCTCGAGCGAACGTCGGGCAAGTCCGGCGGCACGGAGGGCGGCATGTCCACGGGCGAGCCGTTGCGCCTCCGGGCGGCCATGAAGCCGATCTCGACGATTCCGAAGGCGCTGCGCACCGTCGACGTCGCCACCGGCGAGGCCGCTCCGGCGATCAACCAGCGCTCCGACGTGTGCGCGGTGCCCGCCGCGGGCGTGGTGGCCGAGGCCATGGTCCTGCTCGTGCTTGCGGACGCCGTGCTCGAGAAGTTTGGCGGCGACAGCGTCGGCGAAGTCGAGCGAAACCTGCGCGGATACCTCGACAACCTGTCCGTTCGCTGATGTCGCCAGCGGTCGTGCTCATCGGATCACCGGGGGCGGGCAAGTCGAGTGTGGGCCGTCGCCTTGCCGAGCGTCTGGGCGTGGCCTTCGAGGACACCGACCACATCATCGAGGCCGACACGGGCATGACCATCTCCGACATCTTCGTCACCCTCGGCGAGGACGAGTTCCGGCGGATGGAGGTGGAGGCCGTGCAGCGGGCGCTCGCGGAGCGCGATGGCGTTCTGGCCCTGGGGGGCGGAGCGGTGATGCGGGACGAGACCCGGGACCTGCTACGCGGCCAAACCGTGGTCTGGCTCAAGGTCACCGTCTCCGATGCGGTGCACAGGGTCGGGATGAACCAGGCGCGCCCACTCCTCCTCGGCAACGTGCGCGGCACGCTGTCGGCGCTGCTGGACAAGCGCAATCCCGTGTACGCCGTGGTGGCGACCGCAGTGGTCGACACCACGGGAAAGAGCCTGCGAGAGGTCGTCGACGAGGTAGCGAAGGTGGTGCGCCATGAGTGACGTCGTCATCCCGGTCCGCGCGGAGCGTGCGTATGACGTGGTCATCGGGCGCGGGCTGCTCTCGCACCTGCCCGGCATGGTGGCCGGCTCCGCCCGCGTGGCGATCATCCATCCCGGTGCGCTCCTCGTTTCGGCGGAGGGCGTCCGGGACGACCTCCGTGACTGCGGCATCGAGGTCACCCTCATCGAGGTCCCGGAGGCGGAGGACGCCAAGACGGCGGAGGTCGCGGCCTTCTGCTGGTCGGTCCTCGGCACCGCCGGGTTCACGCGCAGCGACACGGTCGTCGGGCTGGGCGGCGGGGCCACCACGGATCTGGCCGGCTTCGTCGCCGCCACCTGGCTCAGGGGGATCCGCGTCGTGCAGATCCCGACCACCCTGCTCGGCATGGTCGATGCCGCCGTCGGCGGCAAGACGGGGATCAACACCGACGCCGGCAAGAACCTGGTCGGCTGCTTCTGGAGTCCCGCAGGCGTGCTCTGCGACATGAACGCGCTGGGCACGCTGCCGCGCAACGACCTCCTGGCCGGCATGGCCGAGGTTGTGAAGATCGGCTTCGTCGCCGATCCCTCCATCCTCGACGACGTGGAGCAGAACCCGTTCGGGTCGACCGATGTGGTCGGCGACCTGCTCGCCGACCTGGTCAGGCGGGCTGTGCAGGTGAAGGCCGACGTCGTCGGTGCCGACTTCCGGGAGACCTCCGCCACCGCCGGCGACGGAAGCATCGGCCGAGAGGTGCTCAACTACGGACACACCTTCGGCCACGCCGTCGAGCGTCGCGAGCGGTACCGCTGGCGGCACGGTGCCGCCGTGTCGGTGGGGATGATGTACGTCGCAGAGTTGGCGGCATTGGGCGGACGGCTGTCCGAGAAGGACGTGGACCGGCATCGGTCGGTCCTCACCTCGCTGGGGCTGCCGACCACCTACGCACCGGGACACTGGGACGAGCTGTACTCGTCCATGGCCGTCGACAAGAAGTCCCGGGGGTCCCTGCTGCGGTTCGTCGTGCTGCAGGGGATCGGCCACCCGATGGTGCTGGAGGGCCCGGACCCGGCGCTCCTGGCGGCCGCGTACGCCTCGATCAGCGACTCCTCCGCGTAGAGTCCGCTGCCATGGCGCACGTATACGTCCTCAACGGTCCCAATCTGAACCGTCTCGGCACGCGCGAGCCCGAGATCTACGGCCGGACGACATTCGACGAGTTGGCGGCGGACTGCGTCCGCACGGCCGAGGCGCTCGGCCTGAGTGCCACGGTGCTGCAGTCCAACGACGAGTCGGAGCTGATCGGCTGGCTCCACCGCGCGCAGGACGAGGGAGCCGGAGTCGTCATCAATCCCGCCGCCTTCACCCACTACTCGTACGCCCTGCGCGACGCCTGCGCACTCGTCACGACGCCGATCGTCGAGGTGCACCTGTCCAATCCGGCCGGGCGCGAGGAGTTCCGCCACACCTCGGTCATCTCCGGCGTCGCCACAGGGACGATTGCCGGGTTCGGCATGGACTCCTACCGGCTGGCGCTCCGGGCGGTAGCCACCCTGCTCGTCACATGAGCGCACCGGCCGCGACACTGCACGCGAAGCGCCGGGACCGCCTGCGCGAACTCATGGCGATCGACCTACCGGGGCTCATGCTGGTGGTCACGGACCTGGCCAACGTCCGGTACCTCACCGGGTTCTCCGGAAGCAACGCCGTTCTCGTGGTTGGCCCGACGAGTGCTGGCGACCTCCTCGGCACCGACGGTCGTTACCGCGATCAGGTGGCGATGCAGGCTCCCGACCTGCCCGTCGTCATCGATCGTGACACCCTGATCGCCACCCTCGTCCGGGCCGCTCCCACGGCCTACGCGGTGGAGCCGTCGCTCACGGTGGGGGACTTCGAGAGCGTGCGGCGCATTCACGGCCCGCCCACGGTGGCCGCCTCCCTCGTCGAGCAGCTGCGGCGAGTGAAGGACCCTCTGGAGCTCGCGGCCCTTGAGCGAGCCTGCTCGATCACCGTGGCCGCCTTCGCGGCGTTGGCGGGCGAGATCCGGGTGGGCGACGCGGAGGTGGCCCTGGCCCGCCGGCTCGAGCAGCTGTTCGGCGAACTCGGCGCCGAGGACAGAGCGTTCGACAGCATCGTCGGCAGTGGACCGCACTCGGCGATCCCGCATCACGAGCCGGGCGCGCGGCGGCTCGCGGCGGGCGACCTGCTCGTGATCGACGCGGGCGCCCGCGTCGACGGCTACCACGCCGACATGACGCGAACCTTCGTCGTCGCCGCTGAGCCGGCGGCATGGCAGGCGGAGGTCCACGCCGCAGTCGCCGAGGCGCAGCAGCGGGCCACGGCCGGGTATCTGCCGGGTGCCGAGGCGCGCGCGGTCCATGCGCTCGCCCGGGCGACGATCGCCGACGCTGGGCTGGCCGACGCGTTCACCCATGGCCTGGGTCATGGGGTGGGGCTGCGCATCCACGAGGCGCCGATGATCGGGGAGCGGTCGAACGGTACCCTTGAGGCCGACATGGCGATCACCGTCGAGCCGGGGGTCTATCTCCCTGGGCGCGGGGGAGTTCGCATCGAAGACACCCTCGTCGTCACCGACGCCGGGCCGAGGATCCTCACGGAGGCACCTCGGGGCCTGGCCGTCGTGGGCTGACGCGGACCCGACACACCAAGGCTCAGGAGCAACTCGCGTGGCGACCACCAATGACCTCAAGAACGGCCTTGTCCTCAACATCGACGGTGCCCTGTGGACCGTGGTCGAGTTCCAGCACGTGAAGCCCGGCAAGGGCGGCGCATTCGTGCGCACCAAGCTCAAGAACGTCCTCACGGGCAAGGTCGTCGACCGCACGTTCAACGCGGGGCTGAAGGTCGAGACGGCCACCGTCGACAAGCGCGAGATGCAGTACCTCTACAAGGACGGCGACGACTGGGTGTTCATGGACACACAGACCTATGACCAGATCCATGTGCCGTCGACCGTGGTCGGCGACATGTCGAGGTACCTGCTCGAGAACCAGACGGCCACCGTGGCCACCCACGAAGGCGTGCCGATCTACATCGAGCTGCCGGCATCCGTCGAGCTGATGATCACGTACACCGAGCCGGGCCTCCAGGGCGACCGCTCGACGGGCGGCACCAAGCCGGCCACCCTCGAGACCGGTGCAGAGATCCAGGTGCCGCTGTTCATCGAGTCCGACACCAAGGTCAAGGTGGACACGCGCGACGGGTCCTATCTCGGCCGCATCAACGACTGACGTACACCCATCAAGCCCGAGGACGCCTGAGTAGATGTCTGCCCGTAGCAAGGCCCGCAAGCGTGCGCTCGACGCGCTGTACGAGGCCGACATCCGATCGATCCCGGCTGCAGGCGTACTCGCGGCCACATCCGCGCGCCGAGCGGACGAGGGCCAGGCAGCGCTCAACGCCTACGTCGCCGAGATCGTCGAGGGCGTGCTGGCGCACCAGGCCTACATCGACGAGCTGCTCGGCAGCTACTCGATGGGGTGGACCCTCGACCGAATGCCCGCCGTGGACCGAGCGATCCTTCGCATCGGCGCCTACGAACTGCTCTGGCGCGACGACGTGCCCGACGCGGTGGCCATCTCCGAGGCCATCAACCTCGCGCAGGAACTGTCCACCGACGAGTCGGCATCCTTCGTCAACGGACTCCTCGGCCGGCTTCTGGAACTGAAGCCGCGGCTGTCGATCGAGGCAGAACCGCCGGTCAGCCCTTCTCCGCATTGACCATGACGCTGGTCGTCCCGTCGGCCGCGATGACCACGACGTTCACCTTGTAGCCGTTACCGGTGTAGTCGCCACCTGTCATCCCCGCCGTGCTGGTCATGTCACCGGGAGTGAATCCCGCGGCCTCCAGGGCCGCGCCGTACGCCTTGGCGGCCTCGTCCGCGGTTCCGTCCGCCTGCCAGACGGCGTTCACCGAGGCCCCGTCACCCGCCACCATGACGCTCTTGAGCTGTCCGCCTTCGAAGGCCGGGACGGCCGAGGGCCAGTTGTCGGGGAGGGAGACGTCGTCGCCGAGCTGGATCTCGTTGCCGTTGCTGTCGGTGACGGAGATGCCGTCGTCCTCGATGTTCACGTCGCCGCCGACGGCATTGCCAGCGGCCTCCTCGGCCGCGTTCTGGATGGCGCCACCGCAGCCCGCGATGACGGGAACCCCGAGCGCGAGGATCGCGGCGAGGGCGGACGTGGCAACTCGGTGCCGGGTGATGGTCATGGTTCCTCCTCGGTCGCTCACAGCGTACGACCGGAAAGGGCGCCATGCCGACCGCCGCGGCTCACGGGCACCGACGGATGTGCCCCGGGTGGGATTTGGACGATGGCCGGTCAGATCCGTCGTGAGGGGGAATCGCATTCTTTGAGGGAATCCCTCATTCGGCAGCGGTGACGACGGGTGACCCTTAGCGGGCTCAAATGGCGACGGTGTGTACCCGATGTGCACCGGATGTGCACCCGAATCCGATGTTTGACGGTTCGCCCGCGTGGGTACACGCCCCTGTCAGCGCCCCCGCTGACAGGCAACGGCCATCGTCCCCCGACGGTGGCCGTTGTCATGCCGGCCAGGCAACGTGTTGCAGGTTCGGCCGAGCGTCGATGTTTCATCTCGCGCCCGCGGGGTACTCCGCCCTCGTCAGACTCCCTGCTGACAGACAACGGCCACCGTCCACCGTCCAGACTGCCCATCGACGGTGGCCGTTGTCATGCCCGGACATGGCGAAGGGGCCGCGCCCTGCTTATGCAGCAGCAGCCCGAGGCTGTGAGCCGACGCGGCCCCTCGTTCCCAACCATCCCCTTCGGGTTCGAAGGTTCTTGCTCCCGAGCCATGCACGCCAACGAGATGGCTCGGAGGCTGCCCGGTCGCGTCCGACCGACGCGCGCCGCCACCGGAATCTGCTAGCTCGTGTCGTGTCGGCGCCCTGACGGCAATCTCGACGGTGAATGGCTGTGGCAGTCGCCGAATGGTGGCCGGATGCAGCGCACGACTGTCGACTCGGAGATCCGGTGAATCCGGCGACTGACGAAGGTCAACTTCAGCGCCCACCACTTGCGCGACTACTACGGGGCGTCGCTCGTCTCGGCGGGTGTCGCCATCCCTCAGGTGTCGAACATGATGGGCCACGCGAGCCCACAGGTCACCCTGCGCGTGTACGCCTACGCGATAGCCGACGACGCCGACGGGGCTCGCCTGGCGGTCACCGCGCTGGCGCAGCAGTCCGCGTCATGTGCACCCGATGTGCACCCGCGGCAGATGACAGGCGCGTGATTTCGGAGTTCGGCGCGGTCAGGGGCACATTGTCAGTCGAGTGCCCCGGGTGGGATTTGAACCCACACTGGACGGTGTTTGAGACCGTTTCCTCTGCCGGTTGGGATACCGGGGCGCGAGGGACAGGGTAACCCCACCAGCCTCCCCACGGGCGTGGTCCCTCACCCGTGGACATCGCATCGGCGCCTAGGCTGACGCCATGGCAGTGAGGGTGCTGGTCGCGGAGGACGAGGCCCTGATCCGCATGGATCTCGTCGAACTCCTGGGGGAGTGCGGGTACGACGTCGTGGGACAGGCCGCAGACGGGCAGGCCGCAGTCGACCTGACCCGGTCCCTGCGCCCCGATGTCGTGTTCATGGACGTGGCCATGCCCCGCCGCGATGGCCTGTCAGCGGCAGAGGAGATCATCGCCGACGGGCTGGCGCCGGTCGTCATGGTGACCGCCTTCGGCCAGGCCGAGACCGTCCAGCGGGCTGCCGAGGCCGGGGTTCTGGGGTACCTGGTCAAGCCGTTCGGCAAGGCGGATCTCGCGCCCGCGATCGAGGTGGCGGTGGCGCGGTGGCAGCAGATGCGCGAGCTGGCCGAACAGGTGTCGAACCTGCGCGAGCGCCAGGCAGCCCGGGAGGCGGTCGAGCGCGCCAAGCAGGTACTCGAGTCGACGATGGGGATCACGGAGCCCGAGGCCTTCGCCTGGCTGCGTCGCGCCGCCATGGACCGTCGGGTCACGCTGGCGGAGGTCGCGGCCGACGTGGCCGCGGGCGGTCGGCTGCCTTCGTAGCGCGATCGCCCGGCGCGTCGACGGTGAGGGAGGCGCGGGAACGCGGTATGTACAGTGAAGGCGACTCGGGGTCTCGTGGGAGGTCCCGGACGCCGGGAGAGGGAATGAGGCGAATGCGCGGTGTGAGGCGGGCCGTTCTGTGCGGTGCCGCCTCGCTCGTCCTCGTCGCCTGCTCCGGAACCAGCGCCTCCGTCACCCAGCCTCGGTCCAGCGGACCCCCGGCCGTGGGTGATGAGCTCGCCGGCGAGGCCGTGGCCGGGCCGACGCCTGAGCCGATGACGGCGGGCGTGCCGCTCTACCTCGTCGACACCAACACCAACAACGTGCTCGGAGAGAGCCTCCCGGTGGGCCTTCTCACCGGCGTGAAGGGGACGATTCCGGGCGCCGAGATCTCCCAGCAGTTCAAGGAGCGACTGCTCACGGTGGATCCCGACCTGCAGGCCTACTCGTATGCGGCAGAGGCCTACGACGCCGTGATCCTGGCCGCTCTGGGCGCGGCCACGGCACAGTCCGACGCCGGGATCGACGTGGCCCGACAACTCGTGCCCATCACGAACGGAGAACAGGGATGCTCGGACTACGCGGACTGCCTGGCCCTGATCCAGGACGGCGTCGCCATCGACTACAACGGCCGGTCCGGCGCCGTGAACTTCTCGCCGGCAGGAGATCCGACCAGCGCGACCATCGGCATCTACGAGTTCGGGCCGGACAACACGCTGCTGCCTGACGTCACCTACCAGGAGGGCGAGATCCTGCCCGAGGGGAAGTCGCGGGCGATCGACGCTGTCGTCCAGAAGGGCGCGGGGGACGGGGTGTTCCGGATCGCCTCCTTCCTGCCGGCCAGCGGTGGTCTCGCGTTCCTCGGTCCCCCCGAGACGGCCGGCATCAAACTCGCCATCGCTGACATCGAGGCGGCGGGTGGGATTCCCGGGTTCGACGCGGTCGAACTCATCGAGGGGGACTCGGGAGACACGTCGACGGACACCGGCCGACAGACCGTCAAGGCGCTCCTGCCCCTCAAGCCGGACGTCCTGATCGGTGCGGCATCGTCGAGTTCCACGTTGAGCGTGCTCGACCAGGTGACCAATGCCGGCGTCCTCATGATCTCGCCGGCGAACACGCTGCCGTCCCTCACCACGGTGAGGGACCACGGCCTGTTCTGGCGCACCGCCCCCTCCGACGTCCTCGAGGGGGCCTTCCTGGGCTCATTGGTCACGGGGGAGGGGCATCGCCGAGTGGCGATCATCTCGCGACGGGACACCTACGGGGAGAGTCTCAGGGCGAACGTCACCCGCGCGATCACGTCGGGTGGGGGCCAGGTCGTCGCCGGCATCGAGTACGACCCGGCAGCGCAGGATTTCGCCGCTGCTGCGGCCACCATCAAGGCGGCACGGCCCGACGCCATCGTGCTGATTGGCGCGTACGAGTCGTCGCAGATCATCACGGAGCTCGTGAAGCAGGGAATCGGCCCGAATTCGGCCGGATAGCTGCCCGCAGGGGGTGATGTCAGGCCCCCGGCATGTCGATTCGCCTGCAAGGTCACAGAAGGATCACGAAGCACCAACGATGTAACACAGGGTTACCCGCACGTAACTCGCCGTCGCGTAGGGTGTCGCCAACTCGACGGTAACCGCCGTCGTTTGTCTTTTTTGCATAAGGAGACTGCATGAAGCGCACTACGGTCCTTAAGTCGGCCGCCGTGCTGGGAGTGGCTTCGCTCGCGCTTGCGGCCTGTGGCGGCAGCAGCACGTCGAGCGAGTCCTCGTCCAGCGCAGCGGCTGCGTCCAGCGCAGCGCCTGCCGCGTCCAGCGCAGCCGCGAGCGCGGAGGCGTCGACAGCAGCCTCGGCCATGGCATCCGCCAGCGCCGACTGCAAGAACCCCACCCTGGTGGTCGGCTCGATCCTGCCCCAGACGGGCGACCTCGCCTTCCTCGGCCCACCGGAGTTCGCGGGCGTCAAGAAGGCCGTCACCGAGATCAACGCCGCCGGCGGGGTTCTCGGCTCGGAGGTCACGAGCATCGAGGGCGACTCGGGCGACACCACGACGGACATCGCGTCTCAGACGGTCGACTCGCACCTCTCGCAGGGCGTCGGCGCCATCATCGGTGCGGCCTCCTCGGGCGTCTCGCTGACGGTCATCGACAAGATCACCTCCAACGGCGTCCTCCAGATGTCGCCGGCGAACACCTCGCCTGCGCTCACCACCTACGAGGACAACGGCCTGTACTGGCGCGTTGCGCCGTCCGACGCCCTCCAGGGCGCGGTCATCGCGGCCAACGCCGTCGACGCGGGCCTGACCGACGTCGCCGTCATCGCTCGTCAGGATCCGTACGGTGAGGGCCTGGAGAAGGCCTTCTCCAAGAACTTCACGGACGCGGGCGGCACGGTCACCAGCGAGCTGCTCTACGATCCCGCTGCTGCCTCCTTCGAGGCTGAGGTCGCGGAGATCAAGGCCGGCAATCCGCAGGCAGTCGTGGTCATCGGCTTCGAGGAGACCACGAAGCTCATGCAGGAGATGATCAAGCAGGGTGTTGGCCCCGCGGACGTCCAGATCTACCTCGTCGACGGAAACCTCTCCACGGCGGCGTACAAGGACTTCCCGAAGGGCACCATGAAGGGCGTGCTCGGCACCATCCCGGTCGGCGAGCAGGACCTCACGGACTTCAACGCCTCGCTCAAGGAGATCGATCCGTCGCTCGAGGACTTCACCTACGGCGCACAGGCATACGACGCGATGATGCTCATCGCGCTCGCTGCCGAGGCGGCCGGCTGTGGCGACGGCGCGGCCATCGCGGCCATGCTCCCCGAGGTGGCCAACACCGGTGGCGAGAAGTGCACCACGTTCGCCGACTGCCTGGCACTCCTGCAGGCGGGCACCAAGATCGACTTCGACGGCGTCACTGGCCCGCTCGACTTCAATCAGTACGGTGACCCGAAGTCGGCGACCATCGCCGTCAACGAGTACAGCGCGAACGACAAGTTCGCCGAGGTTGACCGCGTGACCGCAGAGGTGCCGCTGCCGTAAGGCGAGCACACCAGAGCGTGGCTGTGGCCCCCGTCCCGCAAGGGACGGGGGCCACCGTCGTCCGGGCGGCGGAGCCACTCGGGGGCCGTCGGGGATCTATGCTCGACAGACCGCCTCTGCTGATGGAGCCACTGTGACTGCTCACGACTCCGCGCCCCCCACCCGCACCCTCGGCGCGATCTTCCGGCCGCAGTCGCCGCCGGAGGACCTGCGCGCGGCGGTGCAGGCTGCGGAGCAGGCGGGCCTCGATGAGGTCTGGCTGTGGGAGGACTGCTTCCTGGAGAGCGGCATAGCGGCCGCCTCGGCGGCGTTGGCGTGGACGGATCGCCTCGTCATCGGGATCGGGCTGCTGCCCGTGCCACTGCGAAACGTGGCCGTGACCGCCATGGAGATCGCGACTCTCGAGCGACTGTTCCCCGGCCGGGTGCGCATCGCGCTGGGCCACGGTGTCCAGGACTGGATGGCGCAGGCGGGAGTGCGGCCTGAATCGCCGCTGAGCCTGATGCGCGAGTACTTCACGGCGCTGCGGGGGCTTCTCGCCGGCCGGACCGTGACGGTGTCCGGGGACTACGTCCGCCTCAGCGATGTTGCGCTCGGTTGGCCACCCACTCCGGCGCCGCGCCTGCTGATGGGAGCCTCCGGCCCGCGTTCGCTTCGCCTGTGCGGCGAGCTTGCCGATGGCGTCGTGCTGGCCGGAGACGTGTCGCCGGCCGCCGTCGTGGCGGCAAGGACGGTTCTCGCCGAAGGACGCGTGGCCGCCGCGAGACTCGGCGAGCCCGAAATCGTCGTCTACCTGCCGGCCCTCGCGGATTCAGGCGTGCAGGCCGTGGCCGATGACGTGCGACGCAGCATCGACGTGGGCGCCACCACGGTGGTCCTGGAGCCCTCGGCGAACGAGCCGGATATCGCGTCGTACTTCCGCTTTGCGGCTCAGGCCTTCGCGAGGGTGCCGAGGTAGAGCTCGATCACCTTGGGATCGTTGGCCAGCGCGGCACCGGTGCCGGTGTACGCGTTCTGCCCCTGATCGAGCACGTACCCACGGTCGACGATCTGAAGGCACCGGCTCGCGTTCTGCTCGACGATGATCACCGTCACGCCGGACTTGTTGATGCCCTTGACGTTGACGAACACCTCGTCCTGGAGAGCGGGGCTGAGGCCTGCACTCGGTTCGTCGAGGAGGAGAACGCTGGGCGCCATCATCAGCGCGCGACCCATTGCCACCATCTGCCGCTCACCGCCGGAGAGCGACCCCGCCCGCTGCTTGCGCCGCTCGCCAAGGGTGGGGAACAGGTCGACCACGGAGTCGAAGCGACCCGCGAAGGTGTTGGGCGCCTGATAGGCGCCCATCTCCATGTTCTCCTCGATGGTGAGCGACGGGAACACGTTGTTGGTCTGGGGTACGAAGCCGACGCCGCGCTTGACCAGCTGGTCGGCGCGGAGGTTGGTGATGTCCTCGTCGCGCAGCAGGACGCTGCCCGACGTGACGTTCACGAGCCCGAAGAGGGCCTTGAGCAGGGTGGACTTTCCGGCTCCGTTGGGGCCGATGATGCCGACGAGCTCGCCCTCCTTGGCGTACAGGTCCGAGCCGTTGAGGATGTTGACGCCGGGGAAGTACCCGGCGATCAGGCTGTCTGCCCGGATGAGTGCGCCGACGGCCTCGGCGGCATGGATCTGGTCCGGCGTGGCATGGTGCGAGTGACTGCTGTGCGCGGCGATGATGTCGAGCTCGTCGATGAACTCGTTGATGTCATCGGGACTGCCGGGCTCGGGCAGGTCGCTGGGGTCGTAGTGCTCCTGGCTGTTCACTGCTCGCCTCCCGGGCTCGTCGTCAGGGATTCGCCGGAGTCCGTGAGCGCCTTGGTGTGGTGTGCGCCGAGGTACGCGTCGATGACGGACGGGTCCTTCATCACCACCCCGGGCGGGCCTTCCGCGATGATCCGGCCCTGGGCCATGACGATGACCCAGTCGCTGATGTCGTGCACCATGTCCATGTCGTGCTCGACGAACAGCACCGTGGCACCCTCCTCGCGGATGCCCTTGATGTGCTGCAGGAGGCTCTGTGTCAGTGCGGGATTGACGCCGGCCATCGGCTCGTCCAGCATGATCAACTCGGGACCGACCATGAGGGCGCGGGCCATCTCGAGGAGCTTGCGCTGGCCGCCCGACAGTGAGCCGGCGAAGTCGGCCTCCTTGGGCAGCATCGAGAACCGGTCAAGCAGGCCCCGGGCGCGCGTGGTGATCTCCTCCTCCTGGCTTCGCCACAGGAAGGGCAGCCACGAGGCCCAGATCTTCTCTCCCCGCTGCGACGTGGCGCCCAGACGCATGTTGTCCAGCACAGTCAGCCGGCTGAGCGCCTTGGTCAGCTGGAACGTGCGCACCATGCCAAGGCGCGCCACCTTGTAGGGGGCGACGCCAGCGAGCTTCCTGCCGTTGAAGGTCCAGTCGCCCGAGTCGGGCGTGTCGAATCCCGTCAGCAGGTTGAAGACGGTGGTCTTGCCGGCGCCGTTGGGGCCGATGAGAGCGGTGATCGACCCGCGCTGCACTTCGACATGCTCGACGTCGACGGCAGCGAGCCCGCCGAAGCGACGCACCACGTCGTCGGCGACGAGGATCGGGTCCGGCTTGGGTACGCCGGGCCTGTTCTCCACCTGCCCGAGCACTGCCTGGGCTTCGAGTGCTCGGGGTCCGAGGCGGTCACTAGCGGCCATCGAGCGCCAGCTCCTTCTTATCACCGAAGATGCCTTGCGGTCTGAAGATCATCAGCGACATCAATCCGATGCCCACCAGGATGAAGCGGATCGGACCGATGTCCGTCGGCTCCAGGAAGTCCAGCCATCCTGCCTGGATCGCCTGGTTGAGGAACTCGCCCACGAAGACGAGCAGGAACCAGAAGATGATCGCGCCGATGATCGGCCCGAACACCCGGGCAGCGCCGCCGAGCAGGACGATCGTGTAGGCGAAGAACGTCACGTCGGGCACGAAGTTGTCTGGCTGCACCGACTGCTTGGCCACGGCCCAGATGACGCCGCCCAGGGTGCCGAGCAGGCCACCGAGGATGAGGGCCTGCATCTTGTAGACGTAGGTGTTCTTGCCCAGGGAGACGACCGCGTTCTCGTCCTCGCGGATGCCCTTGATGACCCGACCCCACGGGCTGCGCACGAGCAGCCAGATGAGCAAGGTGAGCACCGCGATGAGGGCCCAGCCGACGATCACGACCCAGAGGTCCTGACGCGTGTAGGTGAGGAACGGCAACTCGAAGTCGGCGGGGAACGGGTTGAGGTCGTGGAACTCCTGGCCCATCTTCCCGTTGATGCCGTTCGCGCCGCCGAGCACGTCGCGCAGGGCGATGGACCGCACGAGCTGGCGGACGATCTCGCTTGCCGCGATGGTCACGATGGCTAGATAGTCCGCTCTCAGCCTGAGGGTGGGTATGCCCAGGACAAGGGCTAGAACGACCGAGGCGAAGATGCTGATGGGGATGGCCAGCCACAGGGTCAGGCCGAGCGTGACGACGATGACGCCGACCGAGTAAGCGCCGACCGCCACGAAGGCGACCTGCCCGAAGTTGAGCAGGCCGGTGTAGCCGAACTGCATGTTGACGCCCATGGCGGCAAGGCAGTAGATGATGGCCGTGACGCCGATCGCCTGGGTGATCGACTGTCCGAAGACGAATCCGAGGTCCATGAGCTAGCCCACCCTCTCGCGTCGTCCGAGGATGCCCTGCGGTCTCACGAGCAGGATGACGATCATCAGGAACAGGGCGCCCACGGTCTTCATCTCCGTCGGGATGATCAGGGTCGACAGCTGGATGAACATGCCTACGACCAAGGCCCCCACGATGGCGCCGTAGATCGTGCCGAGGCCGCCGAGCGTGACGGCGGCGAACATCACGAGCAGGAGGCGCTGGCCCATGTTCCAGGACACGTCCTGAGTGAGGCCCAGGTAGATGCCCGCGAAGGCGGCCAGCCCGGCCCCCAGTGTCCAGACCACCGAGATGACGCGCTCCACGTCGATGCCGGTCGCAGACGCGAGAGCGGGGTTGTCGGAGACCGCACGGGTGGCCTTGCCGATCCGGGACCGCTGGAGCCACAGCACGGTGGCGGCGATGGCGACGGACGCGATCGCCGCAAGGATCAGCGACTTGGGCGTCACGCTGACGGGGCCGATCTCGAACCCGGCCTGACCCGCGAACTGCTGGTAGCTGCGCGGGGATCCGCCGAAGAGCAGCAGGATCGTGTAGCGCAAGGTGATGGCCAGGCCGATCGTTACCACCATGCTGGCGATGAGTCCGGTTCGGCGCCGGCGCAGGGGCTTCCACAGGAGCTTGTTCTGGCCCCAGCCGAAGAGCAGGGCGCTGATCACCACTGCGAGCGGCGCGGCGATGAGGATGTTGATCCCCAGTTCGTTGAGCACGATGGCCGTGAACGCGCCGAGGGTCAGCAGCTCGCCGTGGGAGAAGTTCGTCAGCCCGGTCGTGCCGAAGATGAGGTTCAGCCCGACGGCGCCCAGCGCGATGAGGATGCCGAAGAGCACGCCGTCGACGAGCAGCTGCGAGACCTGTCCGACCAGCCCGTTGTCGGATGTGTCCGTGCCGGCCCCGTCGGAACTGCCGTTGGTCGACTCACCACCGACGGAGAGCTTGAACAAGAGCCGTTTCTGCCCGTTCAGGACGAGGATCGAGCGGCTGGCGTCGTCGGGGTTGGCCAACGTGACCCCCGCCGGAAGCGTGGTCTCGTCGACCGTGACCTGGTAGGTGCCGCCCTTGGGCACGGGGATGGAGAACTTGCCGTCGGCGCCTGTGGTCGCGGCCTGGCTGAACCCCTCAGCCTCCACGGTGATCGCCACGCCGACGACCGGCTTGCCGTCCGGTGAGACCAGGGTGCCCACGATGGCGACGTCGTCGGCGGCCATCGCCATGGGGGCGGCGAGGAATCCCAGTGCAGCGAGGAGGCAGGCGAGCATCGATACGGTCGCGAAGCGCCGCCGCATTGGGGCCCCTTCCCTCATAACCCTGCACATCGTGGATTGACCAGACCCGCGGAGCATAACCGCGTTGCCGCTGCTGGGGATGGCGGTTGCGTAAACGGGGGGTTACGCGATCGGGCGCACCAGGCAGGTGAGCCGGGCCGTGCAGACGGGGCGGTCCCGCTCGTCGGTGATCCGGATCTCGTAGCTGGCGATCGTGCGTCCCTCGCTGATGGGCGTGGCCACGCCCGTGACGGTGCCCTCGCGGACCGCGCGATGGTGGGTGCAGTTGAGGTCCAGGCCCACGACATAGTGGTCCGGACCGGCGTGGATGGCCCCGGCGACGGAGCCCAGCGTCTCGGCCAGCACCGCACTCGCGCCACCGTTGAGCAGGCCGTAGGGCTGGGTGTTGCCCTCGACCGGCATCGTCGCGACGACGCGGCCCGGCCGAGCGTCCACGAGGCGGACGCCCATCCGGTCGGCCAGGGCGCCCAAGGATGTGGACTCCGCGGGCAGCTCGGGGCGGTCGGATGGGGTCGAGCCGGGCACCGTCGTCATGGGCCCAGAATAGGATCGCCGCGTGGCGACCTCGCGACTGCTCCTCCTCGACGGCCACTCCCTTGCCTACCGGGCCTTCTACGCATTGCCCGTCGAGAACTTCTCGACCACTACTGGCCAGCCCACCAATGCGGTGTTCGGCTTCACGTCGATGCTCATCAACGTCCTGCGAGACGAGAAGCCCACGCACGTGGCGGTTGCCTTCGACGTCTCCCGCACCACGTTCCGAACGGAGACGTTTCCCGAGTACAAGGCCAACCGGGCCTCGTCCCCGGCGGAGTTCGCTGGTCAGGTCGATCTCATCCGCGAGGTGCTCGACGCGCTCGACATCACCGTCCTGAGCATCGACGGATGGGAGGCCGACGACGTCATCGCCACCCTGGTGCGGCGCTCGGCCGAGCGGGTGGGCGACGAGCCCATGACCGTCGACATCGTCACGGGGGACCGCGACGCCTTCCAGCTCGTCAGCGATCGCGTCACGGTGCTGTACCCCAGGAAGGGGGTCAGCGACCTTGCCCGCATGACGCCCGCCGCCATCGAGGAGAAGTACGGTCTCACTCCGGCCCAGTACCCCGACTATGCCGCCCTCCGCGGCGACCCCAGCGACAACCTCCCCGGTATCCCCGGCGTGGGGGAGAAGACGGCAGCCAAGTGGCTGCGCGAGTACGGCTCGCTCGCGGCCCTTGTCGACCGCGTCGACGAGGTCGGCGGCAAGGTGGGCGATGCCCTGCGCACGGCGCTGCCGCAGGTTCTAGTCAACCGGCACCTCACCCAGCTCGTCGACGATGTTCCCGTGCCGATCGACCTGGACGCCTGTGCATTCGGCGCGTGGGACCGAGAGGCCGTCCACACCCTGTTCGACACCCTGCAGTTCCGCGCCCTGCGCGAGCGACTGGACAACGTGCGCCCTCGCGGCGTCGATGATCCCGTCGAGGGCGGTGAGGGATTGGTCGAGCCCGGCGCGGACATCGTGGACCTGAGCGCCGAAGCCGCCCCCGGCTGGCTGCGCGCCGTCGCGGGCGTGCCTGCGGTGGCGGTGGCGGGGCGCTGGGGCCGGGGGGTGGGCCAGATCGACGTCGTCGCGATCGTCGACGACCGTGGTGAGGTCGGCGTCCTGGACTGCACCTCCGCAGTCACGGCGCGCGTGGCCCTCGACTGGCTGGCGGACGCGGCGGTGTCCAAGGACCTGCACGACGCCAAGGGCCCGGCGCTGGCCCTTCTCTCGGAGGGCCGGTCCCTCGCGGGGCTGCGCCTGGACACCGCCTTGGCGGCCTATCTCGACGCTCCCGGGCACCGCGGCTATTCGCTCGTGGAGGTAGCTCAGCGCATCCTCGGCCTGTCGCTCGAGGCCGAGACCGGCTCCGATCAGCTCGCCTTCGACACCGGCGCCGAGTCGTCGGCCGAGGTGGCCCGTCAGGCCACGGCCATCCGTGCGTTGTCACTCGATCTGGAAGGCCGCCTCGCCGGGCAGGGCGCCATGGACCTCCTCCTCGATGTCGAGGTGCCCCTGGTACCCCTCCTGGCACGCATGGAGCACGCCGGCATCGCGGTCGACGTCGCGGGGCTGCAGGGGCTGTCCGACGAGTTCGGCGCAGACATGCGGCGCGCCGAGGAGGAGGCGCACCGGCTGGTGGGCCGGCCCTTCAACCTCGGGTCGCCCAAGCAGCTGCAGGAGATCCTCTTCGGTGAGCGCAACCTGCCGAAGACCAAGAAGATCAAGACGGGATACACGACCGACGCCGAGGCCCTCCAGCAGCTGTACGCCCAGACCGAGGACCCCCTGCTCGAGCAGCTGCTCGCCTGGCGCGACCGCTCGAAGCTGCGTCAGACCATCGACGGGCTGATCCCGCTGGCTGATGCCCAGCACCGCATCCACACGAGCTTCAACCAGATGGTGGCATCGACCGGTCGACTGTCGAGCGCCGATCCCAACCTGCAGAACATCCCCATCCGTACGGGTGCGGGCCGTCGGATCCGGGGCTGCTTCGTGGTCGGCGAGGGCTTCGAGACGCTCCTGACGGCCGACTACAGCCAGATCGAGATGCGCATCATGGCTCACTTATCGGAGGACGCAGGGCTCATCGAGGCCTTCCGCAGTGGCGAGGACCTCCACACGACAGTGGCGAGCACGGTGTTCGCAGTCGCGCCCGACGCGGTCGACGCCGAGATGCGGCGGCGCATCAAGGCGATGTCCTACGGCCTGGCCTACGGTCTGTCGCCCTACGGCCTGTCCCAGCAGCTCGGCATCTCCCCGGACGAGGCCCGCCGCCTCATGGAGGAGTACTTCACCAGGTTCGGGGGAGTGCGCGACTACCTGGCGGAGGTTGTCGAGAGGGCACGCATGCACGGCTACACCGAGACCATGCTCGGTCGCCGCCGCCCGCTGCCCGACCTCAACAGCGAGAACCGTCAGCGTCGGGAGATGGCCGAGCGGATGGCCCTGAACGCGCCCATCCAGGGGTCGGCGGCCGACATCGTCAAGGTGTCCATGCTCAAGGTGCAAACCGCCCTCGATGACGCCCGGATGCACAGCCGGCTCCTGCTGCAGGTGCACGACGAGCTGGTCCTGGAGGTGTTCCCTGGGGAGCGCGAGGCCTTGGAGGCCCTCGTGCGAGAGGCGATGGCGGGGGCGGCCGATCTCGCCGTGCCCCTCGACGTCTCGGTGGGCTTCGGAACGACGTGGCAGGACGCCGCGCACTAGGCGGATTACGCGCTCAGGAGGGGCTGGCGTAGCCTTGGGGGGTTTCGCGCCCGCGAGACGACCCGACTACCTCAGGATCCCTACTAAATGACCATTTCTACTACTGCTGCGCCGACCCAGGTCGCGATCAATGACATCGGCACCGCCGAAGACTTCATGGCAGCAATTGACGCAACGATCAAGTACTTCAATGACGGCGACATCGTCGAGGGCACCATCGTCAAGGTCGACCGCGACGAGGTCCTCCTCGACATCGGCTACAAGACCGAGGGTGTCATCCCCTCCCGCGAGCTGAGCATCAAGCACGATGTCGATCCCAGCCAGGTCGTCTCCGTGGGTGACCACGTCGAGGCCCTCGTCCTCACCAAGGAGGACAAGGAAGGCCGCCTCATCCTGTCCAAGAAGCGCGCGCAGTACGAGCGCGCCTGGGGCACGATCGAGCGCATCAAGGAAGAGGACGGCGTCGTCGAGGGCCAGGTCATCGAGGTCGTCAAGGGCGGCCTCATCCTCGACATCGGCCTGCGCGGCTTCCTGCCCGCGTCCCTCGTCGAGATGCGTCGCGTCCGCGACCTCCAGCCCTACGTCGGCAAGACCCTCGAGGCGAAGATCATCGAGCTCGACAAGAACCGCAACAACGTCGTGCTGTCCCGCCGCGCGTGGCTCGAGCAGACGCAGAGCGAGGTCCGCCAGACCTTCCTCACCCAGCTGCAGAAGGGCCAGATCCGCAACGGCGTCGTCTCGTCGATCGTCAACTTCGGCGCCTTCGTCGACCTCGGCGGCGTCGACGGCCTCGTGCACGTGTCCGAGCTGTCCTGGAAGCACATCGACCACCCCTCCGAGGTGGTCGAGGTCGGCCAGGAGGTCACCGTCGAGGTCCTCGACGTCGACATGGACCGCGAGCGCGTCTCCCTGTCGCTGAAGGCGACGCAGGAGGATCCGTGGCAGCACTTCGCGCGGACCCACCAGATCGGGCAGGTCGTGCCCGGCAAGGTCACCAAGCTGGTGCCCTTCGGCGCGTTCGTTCGTGTCGAGGAGGGCATCGAGGGCCTCGTGCACATCTCCGAGCTCGCCGAGCGTCACATCGAGCTGCCCGAGCAGATCGTCCAGGTCAATGACGA
This sequence comes from Actinomycetota bacterium, assembly GCA_016717115.1. Classification (GTDB taxonomy): domain Bacteria; phylum Actinomycetota; class Actinomycetes; order S36-B12; family S36-B12; genus UBA10649. The sequence continues at coordinate 222,856 of JADKGE010000006.1, read as the reverse complement.
CATCTTCGTGCGCGTCATCGACATCGACCTCGAGCGTCGCCGCATCTCGCTGTCGCTCAAGCAGGCCAACGACTCGGCCGAGGGCGCCTCGGGCGAGGAGTTCGACCCCTACCTGTACGGCATGGCGCCGGCATTCAACGAGGCCGGGGACTACATCGGCCCCGACGGCTTCGATCCGGAGACGGGCGAATGGCGAGCCGGGTCCGAGGACCAGCGCTCGGAGTGGGAGCGGCAGTACGCCGAGGCCCACGATCGCTGGGAGGCGCACCGCAAGCAGGTCGTCGAGGCGCGCGAGGCCGATCAGGCCGCGGCGCTCGAGGCCGGCGAGGCCGTCTCGTCGTACTCGTCGGAGTCGAACGACGTCGAGGGCACCCTTGCCTCCGACGAGGCGCTTCAGGCTCTGCGCGACAAGCTAACGGGAGAGTAGATAGCCAAAGGGAAGGGGGGCGCGACCACGAGAGGGTCGCGCCCCCCTTTTCCTGTCGAGTGGCGGCGCGTGGCGGCTCCGCGCGGCGCCTGGGCCGCCACAAGTCGCCACTCAACGGGGGGACGCGGGGGGCAGTAGGGTCGGTGGGTGGCGAGAATCGGACTGACCGGCGGTATCGGCTCGGGGAAGACGACCGTGGCGGCGCTGCTCGCCGATCGGGGAGCAGTGATCGTCGATGCCGACCAGATCGCCCGGGATCTGGTCGAGCCGGGCGGGACGGCGCTAGGTGAGCTGGTCACGGAGTTCGGCCCACGCATCCTGCAGGCTGACGGATCGCTGAGCCGCGGCGAGCTCGCGCGGATGGCCTTCGGCGATCCGCGGGCCACGGAGCGCCTGAACGAGATCATGCACCCGCTCATCCGCGCCGAGGCGGCGCGCAGGCTGGCGGAGCGGCCCGACGCAGCCCTCGTGGTCTACGACATGCCGCTGCTGGTCGAGACCGGCCAGCGGGACCTGGTCGATCTCGTGGTGGTGGTCGACGTGCCCGAGGACGTGCAGGTCGACCGGGCCGTCCGGTTGCGAGGACTCGACGCGGCCGACGTCAGCCGCCGAATGGCGGTCCAGGCCACGCGCGAGGAGCGGCTCGCGGCCGCCGATGTCGTGATCGACAACGCGGGAGACCCTGCCGACACGGTTCGGCAGGTGGACGAGCTGTGGCAGGAGCTTGTCGTCTACGGGCTCGGGCCGTCAGACCCCCCGAATACGGTGCCGGGATGACGCGTCCCATCACCGACCTGCAGCGCAAGGTAGCCCCGTTCACCGTCAAGGCACCGTTCGAGCCGTCGGGCGACCAGCCTGAGGCCATCGCAGATCTCGTGCGCCGGATCACGGCGGGCGAGCAGGACATCGTGCTGCTCGGAGCGACCGGCACCGGCAAGAGCGCCACGACCGCCTGGCTCGTCGAGGAGCTGCAGCGGCCCACGCTGGTGCTGGCACCGAACAAGACCCTTGCGGCCCAGCTGACCACCGAGTTCAAGGAATTGCTCCCGGACAACGCGGTCGAGTACTTCGTCAGCTACTACGACTACTACCAGCCCGAGGCCTACATCCCTCAGAGCGACACGTACATCGAGAAGGACTCCTCCATCAACGAGGAGGTCGAGCGACTGCGTCACTCGGCCACCAACTCGCCTGCTCACGAGGCGCGATGTGATCGTCGTCGCCAGCGTGTCGGCGATCTACGGTCTGGGCACCCCGCAGGAGTACGTCGACCGCATGGTGCGGCTGCGCGTGGGGGACGAGTTCAATCGCGAGCAGCTGCTGCGTGCCTTCGTCGACATCCAGTACACCCGCAACGACATCGCCTTCCAGCGCGGCACCTTCCGCGTGCGCGGAGACACGGTCGAGGTGTTCCCGGTGTACGAGGAGCACCCCGTGCGCATCGAGATGTTCGGCGACGAGATCGAGCGCCTCATGACCCTTCATCCGCTCACCGGCGAGATCATCACCGAGGACACCGAGATCTACGTCTTCCCGGCCACGCACTACGTCGCCGGTCCGGAGCGCATGGAGCGCGCGGTGGCCGGAATCGAGGCCGAGCTCGAGGAGCGCCTCGGCGAGCTCGAGCGGCAGGGCAAGCTCCTTGAGGCCCAGCGCCTGCGCATGCGCACGACCTACGACGTCGAGATGATGCGCCAGATCGGCTCCTGCGCCGGCATCGAGAACTACTCGCGGCACATCGACGGCCGCGAGGCCGGCAGCGCGCCCAACTGCCTGCTCGACTACTTCCCCGAGGACTTCCTCCTCGTCATCGACGAGTCCCACGTCACCGTGCCGCAGATCGGCGCGATGTACGAGGGGGACATGAGTCGCAAGCGCACCCTGGTCGAGCACGGCTTCCGGCTCCCGAGCGCGATGGACAACCGGCCGCTGCGCTGGGACGAGTTCGTCGAGCGCATCGGCCAGACCGTCTACCTGTCCGCGACGCCCGGTCCCTACGAGCTCACCCGCGTGCAGGGCGACGTCGTCGAGCAGGTCATCCGGCCCACGGGGCTCGTCGACCCCGAGATCGTCGTCAAGCCCACCAAGGGGCAGATCGACGACCTGATGGGCGAGATCAAGGACCGCGCGGCCCGCGGCGAGCGAGTTCTCGTCACGACCCTGACGAAGCGGATGGCCGAGGACCTCACCGACTACCTGCTCGAGCACGGCGTGCGGGTGCAGTACCTGCACTCCGAGGTCGACACGCTGCGCCGCGTCGAGCTGCTGCGAGAGCTGCGCATGGGGGTGTTCGACGTCCTCGTCGGCATCAACCTGCTGCGTGAGGGCCTCGACCTGCCGGAGGTGTCGCTGGTCGCCATCCTCGACGCCGACAAGGAGGGTTTCCTCAGGTCGGAGACGTCGCTGATCCAGACGATCGGGCGGGCGGCACGCAACGTGTCCGGACAGGTCCACATGTACGCCGACAAGATCACGCCGTCGATGCGCCGGGCCATTGACGAGACCACGCGGCGACGCGCCAAGCAGGTGGCCTACAACGAGGCGCATGGCGTCGACCCCCAGCCCCTGCGCAAGAAGATCGCCGACATCACCGACCTGCTGGCACGGGAGGACGCCGACACCCAGCAGCTGCTCGCGGAGGCCACGAAGGCCGGAGGGTCGGGCGCCCGAAAGGGCCGGTCCCTGGCCGCAGACGAGCTGACTGGGCTGATCGAAGACCTCACGGCCCAGATGCACCAGGCGGCGGGCGAGCTCCAGTTCGAACTCGCGGCGCGCTTGCGCGACGAGGTCAGCGACCTGAAGCGCGAACTGCGTGGCATGCGCGAGGCTGGTACCGCGTGAGGAGTGCCCCCTGATGGACGTGCCCGGCTGGCTGTGGGTCGTCACGCTCCTCGCGCTCGTGGGCGTCATCACCGTCGATCTCATCATCGTCGACCGCCGACCGCATCCGTTCACGTCGAAGGACGCGCTGCGGTGGGTCATCTTCTACGTGCTGATGGCCGCGGCGTTCGCGGTGTTCATCTCCGTCTACTTCGGTGTGTCCTACGGCGGCCAGTTCGTGGCCGGATACCTCATGGAGTACTCGCTCAGCGTCGACAACCTGTTCGTGTTCCTCGTGATCATGGGCTCGTTCGCCGTGCCGGTCGCCCTCCAGCACCGCGTGCTCCTCGTGGGGATCGTGATCGCCCTGATCCTGCGCGGCACCCTCATCGTGCTCGGTGCGCAGCTGATCGACCGCTTCCAGGGGACGTTCTACATCTTCGGGGTCTTCCTGCTCTACACCGCCTGGAAGGTGTGGGCGTCGGAGGACAACGAACCCGACCCCAACGGCAACGGCCTCATCCGATGGATGAGCGAGCACGTGCCCACCTCGACCGAGTACAACGGCACGCACCTCACCACCCGCCTTGCAGGCACCCGTGCGCTCACCCCGATGGCGATGGTGATGCTCGCGATCGGCACCACCGACCTCCTCTTCGCCCTCGACAGCATCCCCGCGGTGTTCGGGATCACGAGCGAGGCCTACCTCGTGTTCACCGTGAACGCCTTCGCGCTCATGGGCCTGCGGCAGCTGTACTTCCTGCTCCAGGGCCTGCTGGGACGGCTCCAGTACCTCAATCGCGGGCTCGCGATCATCCTCGGATTCATCGGCGTCAAGCTGCTCTTCGAGGCCCTTCACGCGACGACAAGCCTGCCGGTCCCGACCATCCCCGTGTGGTTCTCGCTCGCGTTCATCGTCGGCGTGCTGACTGTCACGGCTGTTACTAGTGTGTATGCGACACGATCCGACGGACAAGACAAGGCAGGTTGAACGTGGAGGTCACCCTCACGATCTGGATCGTCACGATCCTGGGCATCACGGGGCTGATCCTCCTCGATTTCGTCGCGGTGAGTCGCAAGCCCCACGAGGTGATGTTCAAGGAGGCCCTTCTCTGGTCGATCTTCTACATCGGGATCGCCATCGCGTTCGGCTTGGCCGTCTTCGCCTGGCAGGGGTCGGACTACGGCACGCAGTACTTCGCCGCGTACCTCGTCGAGAAGTCGCTGAGCGTGGACAACCTCTTCGTCTTCATCATCATCCTCGCCCAGTTCGCCGTGCCCGTGGAGCTCCACCAGCGGGTGCTGCTGTTCGGCGTGGTGCTCGCCCTCGTCCTGAGGGCTGGCTTCATCGCTGTCGGCGCTGCCGCGCTGGCAGCGTTCTCGTTCACCTTCGTGATCTTCGGCGCGATCCTCATCTGGACCGGAATCCAGCTTGCCCGCCACCGCAACGAGGACCCGGAACCGAACGACAACGCGGTGGTGCGCCTCGTACGGCGGCGATTCCCCTTCACAGACGACTACCACGGCACGAAGACGTTCGTCCGGATCGACGGCCGCCGACTGGCAACCCCGCTCCTGCTGGTGATGATCGCCATCGGCTCGACCGACCTACTGTTCGCGCTCGATTCGATCCCGGCCACGTTCGGCGTCACTCAGGAGCCCTATCTGGTGTTCGCAGCGAACGCGTTCGCCCTCCTTGGCCTCCGTGCGCTGTACTTCCTCCTCAAGGGTCTCCTGGACAAGCTGGTCTACCTGTCCACCGGCCTGGCGGTCATCCTCGTGTTCATCGGCATCAAGCTCGTCCTGACCTATCTGCACGAGCTGAATCCAGCCATCCCGCACGTGTCGACGAACGCGAGCCTCGCCTTCATCGCCGTGGTGCTGATCGTCGTGGGCGTCGCCTCGTGGCTGAAGGTGCGCCACGACCCCGCGGCTCGTGCGCACGCCGGACGAATGACCGGCGGCGACCACGAGGATGCCGGACCGTCGGAAGGGCCATCGTGAGCACCTGCTGCGCCGAGCTGGGCGGGTAGCACTCGGGGCCTCGGGCGAGATCACCCGACCCTAGGGGTCGATGTCGCAGCGGGCATGCAGCTCGGCGACGGCCGCGTTCGTGACGCTGCCCTCCGCCATCGTCTTGAGCAGCGACCTCAGGGCCGGGTCCGTGGTGTCGGGCCACAGCCGCGCCGCCCCCTCGACGTACGCCTGGCGCATCCGCTCCAGCTGGGGGCTGGTGCTGTCCGTGCCGGCCGTCGGAGCGGGCTCGGCCCAGGCGCGGCGCAGCACGTCAGCGCCACGCACCATCCGCGCGACCCGCTCGCAGTCCGGGTCGTTGGCTGGCCCGAACGAGATCGCGGAGGCTCCAGCAGGCTCAACGGGCGATGGAGCCGAGGGCCGGGACACGAGAACGGCGACCAAGACCGCGCTCACGATGATGAGCGCGGCGGCGAGCAACCCGACGAGGGCCTTGCTGGTCACCAGCCTCGGTCGCGCCACTCGGCAAGCGCTGGGCGCTCGGCACCGACGGTGGTGTCGTAGCCGTGTCCCGGGTACACCCACGTCTCGTCGGGCAGCGGCTCGAAGATGCGTGCGACCACTCCGGAGAGGAGCGAGTCGAACTGCTCGGGGGTGTGGGTCTTGCCGACGCCGCCGGGGAACAGGCAATCGCCGGTGAACAGGTGCGGGGCACCGTCGGGATCGTCGTACAGGAGGGCGATCGAGCCGGGGGTGTGCCCCACGAGGTGGATCACCTCGAGGGAGCAGGCGCCGACCTGGACCGTGTCTGCGTCGTTGAGGACAAGATCGGTGGCGACGGGGATCCCCTCGACGTCCAGCGCATGCGCCGCCGTCGGGGCCCCTGTGGCCGCCGCAACCGCGGCGAGGGCCTGCCAGTGATCCGGGTGCCGATGGGTCGTGACGATGAGGGAGACCCCGTCGGGGCCGATGAGGTCGAGCAGGCGGTCCGGTTCCGCGGCCGCGTCCACGAGCACCTGCGCCCCCGTGGCGCGGCACCGCAGGAGGTAGGCGTTGTTGTTGTACGGACCGACGGCAAGCTTGCTGATGGCCAGGTCGCCGAGCTCGTGAACGTCTGCCGGTCCGCCGACTGTCACACGTCCGTTATACATTCGTGTCTCCGATCCATGGGCGCCGGCAGCACCCTATCTCCTCGAAAGGACCTCGGTGGGCGAGCGACTGATCGTGCGCGGTGCCCGCGAGCACAACCTCAAGGACGTCTCGCTGGACCTGCCTCGTGACGCTCTCATCGTGTTCACCGGGCTGTCCGGGTCGGGGAAGTCCAGCCTGGCGTTCGACACGATCTTCGCGGAGGGCCAGCGACGGTACGTGGAGAGCCTGTCCTCGTACGCGAGGCAGTTCCTCGGCCAGATGGACAAGCCGGACGTCGACTTCATCGAGGGGCTGTCGCCGGCCGTGTCCATTGACCAGAAGTCGACGTCGCGCAACCCGCGGTCGACGGTGGGCACGATCACCGAGGTCTACGACTATCTGCGCCTCCTCTTCGCCCGCATCGGCGTCCCGCATTGCCCGGTATGCGGGTCGGTGATCGCCCGGCAGACACCGCAGCAGATCGTCGACCAGGTGCTGGCGCTGAAGGAGGGGACGCGCTTCCAGGTGCTGGCCCCGGTGGTGCGGGAACGCAAGGGGGAGTACGCCGACCTCTTCCGGCAGCTGCAGAGCCAGGGTTACAGCCGCGTGCGCGTGGACGGCGTCGTGGTGGGCCTCGAGGAGGTCCCCCCACTCAAGAAGCAGGAGAAGCACACGATCGAGGTGGTCGTCGACCGCCTGACGGTCAAGGCCGACGCCCGTCGACGCCTCACCGACTCGGTGGAGACGGCGCTCAAGCTGGCCGGCGGCCTCGTCGTTCTGGAGTTCGTCGACCTCGACGAGCACGATCCGGGCAGGGAGCGAACGTTCAGTGAGCACCTCGCCTGCACCAATGACGGGCTGTCCTTCGAGGAGCTCGAGCCGCGGTCCTTCTCGTTCAACTCGCCGTTCGGCGCCTGCCCGAAGTGCACCGGCCTGGGCACGCGCCGCGAGGTCGACCCTGAGCTGATCGTGCCCGACGAGGACCTGAGCCTGGCCGGCGGCGCCCTGGCGCCGTGGTCCCGTGGCCAGGTGTCGGACTACTTCAAGCGGCTCCTCGAGGCCATGTGCGATGAGCTCGACATCGACATGGACACGCCGTGGAAGAGCATCCCCGCCAAGGCACGCAAGTCGCTGCTCTACGGCCATCCGCTCGAGGTGCATGTCAAGTACCGGAACAGATACGGCCGCCAGCGCTCGTACTACACGTCCTATGAGGGCGTCATCCCCTTCGTGCAGCGCCGGCATGCGGAGTCCGACTCGGACGCCAGTCGTGAGCGTTTCGAGGGCTTCATGCGCGAGGTGCCGTGCGGGGCCTGCGGCGGCGCGCGTCTCAAGCCGATCTCCCTCGGCGTCACCGTCGAGGGCCACTCCATCGCCGACATCGCGGGCCTGCCGATCGGTGAGGCCGCGGTGCTCCTGGCCGGCATGCACCTGTCCGAACGCGATGCGGCCATCGCCGTTCGCGTGCTCAAGGAGGTCAACGAGCGCCTGCAGTTCCTCATCGACGTCGGCCTTCACTACCTGTCCCTGGACCGGGCCGCCGGCACGCTCGCGGGCGGCGAGGCCCAGCGCATCAGGCTGGCCACCCAGATCGGCTCCGGCCTGGTGGGCGTCCTCTATGTGCTCGACGAGCCGAGCATCGGACTTCACCAGCGAGACAACCACCGGTTGATCGAGACGCTGATCCGATTGCGCGACCTCGGCAACACCCTCATCGTCGTGGAGCACGACGAAGACACGATCCGCACGGCCGACTGGGTCGTCGACATCGGCCCCGGCGCCGGAGAGCACGGCGGTCAGGTCGTCGTCAGCGGGCCGGTGGCCGATCTGCTCGCCAGCGACGACTCCATCACCGGCCAGTACCTGAGCGGGCGGCGCGTGATCGAGATGCCGCTGGTCCGCCGTCCCCAGGACGGCCGGGTCATCACCGTGCACAACGCGTCCGAGCACAACCTCAAAGCAGTCACCGTCGACTTCCCGCTGGGCAACTTCGTGGCGGTGACGGGGGTCAGCGGGTCCGGCAAGTCCACCCTGGTCAACGACGTGCTGTTCAACGTGCTGAGCCGCGACCTCAACGGCTCCCGCACGGTCCCGGGTCGGCACAAGCGCGTCGCCGGGCTCGAGCACGTCGACAAGGTGGTCCACGTGGACCAGAGCGCGATCGGCCGCACCCCTCGCAGCAACCCCGCCACGTACACCGGAGTGTTCGATCACATCCGTCGACTCTTCGCCGAGACGGCCGAGGCGAAGGTCAGGGGGTACCTGCCGGGGCGCTTCTCGTTCAATGTCAAGGGCGGACGGTGCGACGCGTGCTCCGGCGACGGCACGATCAAGATCGAGATGAACTTCCTTCCCGACGTCTACGTGCCGTGTGAGGTCTGCCACGGGGCGCGCTACAACCGGGAGACGCTCGAGGTGCACTACAAGGGCCGCACGATCGCCGAAGTGCTCGACATGCCGATCGAGGAGGCCCTGGACTTCTTCGCCGCAGTGCCGGCCATCGCCCGTCATCTGGCCACGCTCGTCGAGGTCGGCCTCGGCTACGTGCGGATGGGGCAGCCCGCCCCGACGCTCAGCGGGGGAGAGGCGCAGCGCGTGAAGCTGTCCGCCGAGCTCCAGAAGCGCTCGACCGGTCGCACGGTGTACGTCCTCGACGAGCCGACCACCGGCCTGCATTTCGAGGACATCCGCAAGCTGCTCGGGGTGCTGCAGAGCCTCGTCGACAAGGGCAACACCGTCATCGTGATCGAGCACAACCTCGATGTCATCAAGACGGCCGACTGGGTGATCGACATGGGGCCCGAGGGTGGTTCCGGAGGCGGCCGGATAGTGGCCGCGGGCACTCCCGAGGACGTCGCCGCGGTCGCGGCCAGCCACACCGGTACGTTCCTGGCCCGGCTCGTCCAGCCGACGAAGCGCGCCCCCCGCAAGCGGGCGCCGGCGACGTCCGACACCCCCAAAACTGGTCGAAAGCGGGCCGTGGCCGCTCGCATGACATAGCGTGATCTTGACTGTTCAACCATTGGGCCGAGCTGGAGGAAGCATGGACGTCGAGCGTCGCACGGTGTTGCAGGTCGGCGGGCTCGTGGCCGTCGGTGGGCTGGTGGCGGCCTGCGGCTCGAGCAGCAGCAGTGCATCGTCGTCTGCCGCAGGTTCGGCGCCGGCCGCAGGTTCCGGGGCGGCATCGGCCGCCGGAGGCGCGGCCGCTGGATCCCTGACGGCCACCGCCGACGTGCCCGTCGGCGGCGGCATCATCATCGCCGATCCCGCGGTGGTCATCACGCAGGCGACCGCGGGCGACTTCAAGGCGTTCTCCGCGATCTGCACGCACCAGGGCTGCGTCGTCGGCGAGGTCGCGAACAACGAGATCATCTGCCCCTGCCATGGCTCGAAGTTCTCCGCCACCGACGGCTCGGTCATCACGGGTCCCGCCACCACGGCGTTGGCGGCCACGGCCATCGCGGTCGACGGGGCGAACATCACCTTGGCCTGACGACGTACCGCGCTGTCAGGGGCCTATCTAGGGTGGGGGCATGGCAGACCCGGCGTCCTACCGACCAGCCGTCGGCGACATTCCCACCGATCCTGGGGTGTACCGCTTCCGCGACGATCGTGGTCGAGTGGTGTACGTCGGCAAGGCCCGCAACCTGCGCTCGCGACTGAACTCCTACTTTGCCGATCCGTCGGGGTTGCACCCTCGCACCCGGTCGATGGTGACCACTGCCGCGTCCGTCGACTGGGTCACCGTGGGCACGGAAGTAGAGGCGCTCTCGCTCGAGTACTCGTGGATCAAGGAGTACGACCCGCGCTTCAACGTCAAGTACCGGGATGACAAGAGCTACCCCTACCTCGCGGTGACCGTCGGCGAGGCCTTCCCCAAGGCCGCCGTCGTTCGCGAGGCGAAGCGCAAGGGCACCCGGTACTTCGGCCCCTACGCGCATGCGTGGGCGATTCGCGACACCCTCGACCAACTCGTGCGGGTGTTCCCGATCCGCACGTGCCGTGACGGCGTCTTCCGTCGCGCCAAGCAGGTGGGTCGCCCCTGCCTCCTGGGGTACATCGACAAGTGCAGCGCTCCCTGTGTGGGCCGGATCGAGCCGGACGACTACCGGGCTCTCGTCGACGACTTCTGCACCTTCATGGCGGGGCAGACCGAGCCGTTCGTCCGTGCGGTCGAGCGCCAGATGCGCGAGGCGGCCGCCCGCCTGGACTACGAGGATGCCGCGAGGTACCGCGACCGCCTCGGTGCCCTCACCCGGGCCCTGGAGAAGAACGCGGTCGTGTTCGACGACAGCACCGACGCCGACCTCATCGGGGTGGCCGAGGACGACCTGCAGATGGGGGTTCAGGTGTTCCACGTGCGCGGGGGCCGGATTCGCGGTGAGCGTGGCTTCGTGCTCGAGAAGGCCGAGGACCTGACGACGGCGGGGTACGTCGAGCGCGTCATGCAGCGCCTCTACGCCGACGCCCCGGTGATCGACCCCCCCAAGGAGGTGCTGGTCTCGACCCCTCTTGACGACTCGCGAGCGTGGAACACGTGGCTCAGTGACCTTCGGGGCTCGCGGGTCGTCGTGCGGACGCCGCAGAGGGGGGACAAGCGGGCGCTGATGGCGACCGCGATCTCCAACGCCGAGGGCACCTTGCGACTCCACACGGCTCGGCGCTCGGCCGACCTCACGACGCGCAGCCAGGCCCTGCGCGAGCTTCAGGAGTACCTCTCCCTGCCCGACGCCCCCCTGCGCATCGAGTGCATCGACATCTCCACGCTCCAGGGCCAGGACACCGTGGCGTCCCTCGTGGTGTTCGAGGACGGACTGGCACGGAAGCGCGACTACCGCTCGTTCGTCATCCGCACGCCGCACGCCGACGACCTCGCGTCGATGACGGAAGTCGTCACGAGGCGGTTCCGCGAGCGTGAACCGCGCCCAGGCGCCGAACCCGTCACCGATCGATTCGCCTATCCTCCGGCCCTTCTCGTGGTGGACGGGGGCGCACCCCAGGTGCGCGCCGCGCAGGACGCCCTCATGGCCGTCGGTATGAGCGACCTGCAGGTCGTCGGACTGGCGAAGCGGCTGGAGGAGGTGTGGCTGCCCGACGAGTCGGACCCGGTCATCCTTCCGCGAACGAGTGAGGCGCTGTACCTCCTGCAGCGGGTGCGCGACGAGGCGCATCGCACCGCTATCGCACTGCATCGCAAGCGGCGCGGCAAGCGAGCCACGGCCAGTGTCCTGGACGGCATCCCAGGCCTAGGCCCCGCGAAGGCGAAGTCCCTGCTGCGCCACTTCGGGTCCGTTCGCAGCCTGCGGGGGGCCACGATGGACGAACTGCGTGAGGTCGCCGGGATCGGACCCTCCCTCGCCGGGAGCGTCCACGCCGCGCTCCACGAGGACGAAGCGAGCCCGCCGGTCGATCATCAGGGATGATGGAGGCCTCGAGCACCGGAGGTTGGCATGGACGAGGAACTCGTGGTGGAGCACGGCCTGAGGCTGGCCTTGGTGACGGGGATGTCCGGGGCCGGGAGATCGACCGCCGCCCGAGCCCTCGAGGATCTGGGGTGGTTCGTCATCGACAACATCCCTCCGTCGCTGCTCCAACCGGCCATCGATCTTGCCCGCCACACGCCTGATGTCGATCGCGTGGCCGTGGTGCTGGATGCGCGGGGCGGCTCCTTCTTCCGCCAGCTGCGCAACGTCCTCATGAGCCTGCCGACGGAGGGCGTCGACATCAGCACGGTCTTCCTCGAGGCGTCGGACGAGGCACTGGTGCGACGGTTCGAGAGCTCACGTCGCCCGCACCCGCTGCAGCACGGCCAGCGGATCATCGACGGGTTGCGGGCCGAGCGGACCCTCCTCGGTGACATCCGGGCCAACGCCGACATGGTCATCGACACGACCACGCTGAACGTCCACGACCTGCGTCGTCGCATCGAGGAGACCTTCGGCAGCGACGAGTCGGCGGTCCTCAAGGCCACGGTGCTGTCGTTCGGCTTCAAGTACGGCATCCCGGTGGACTCCGACATGGTCGCCGACGCGCGGTTCCTGCCCAACCCGTTCTGGGACGAGAGGCTCCGGCCGATGACCGGCCGCGATGCTCCCGTCGCCGAGGACGTGCTAGGCCGGCCGGGGGCCCAGGACTTCCTCGACAGCTACCAGCGACTGGTCGAGGTGGTGTCCGAGGGGTACATCCGGGAAGGAAAGCGGTACGTGACTGTCGCCGTGGGCTGCACGGGCGGCAAGCACCGAAGCGTCGCCATCGCCGAGGCGCTGACCGCACGACTGCTGAGCGCCGGTATCGATGCCACCTGCATCCATCGCGACCTGGGCCGCGAATGAGCGGTCGTCGGGGCGCGATGAGCGGCACCGCGCTGGGGAGACGAGCGCGTCGCCGTGTCGTCGCACTCGGAGGTGGGCACGGACTGGCGGCGTCCCTGCAGGGCCTGCGCCGGGTCACCGACTCGCTGACCGCCATCGTCGGGGTCGCCGATGACGGGGGATCGAGCGGTCGCCTGCGTTCGGAGTTCGGCATCATCCCGCCCGGCGATCTGCGCATGGCCTTGGCGGCCCTGTGTGGCGACGACGCCTGGGGACGCACGTGGCAGCAGGTGATCCAGCATCGCTTCGGGGGCGAGGGGGAGCTGAGCGGCCACAGCGTCGGGAACCTGCTCATCACCGCGCTCTGGGAGCAGAGCGGGGATGCCGTGACCGGCCTGGACTGGATGGGCGCCCTGCTCGAGTCGCACGGCCGGGTGCTGCCCTGCACCACGGTTCCGCTCACCATCGTCGCTGAGGTGCTGGGCCACGACCCGGAACGTCCCGACGAGGTCACCGTGGTGCGCGGCCAGGTGGAGGTGGCCACGACTCCCGGCACGGTCCTGGACATCGCCCTCGACCCACCCGAGCCGCCCGCCTGCCGGGAGGCGATCGAGGCGCTGACCGAGGCGGACGCGATCGTCCTCGGCCCCGGCTCCTGGTACACGTCGGTCATTCCGCATCTGGTGATCCCCGAGCTGGCCAAGGCGATCACGGCCAGTCCGGCCAAGCGGATCGTCGTGCTGAATCTCGACCCCCAGATCGGGGAGACGACGGGGTTCTCGGCGCACACCTACCTCGATGTCCTGTACAACTTCCTGCCCGACCTGCGGATCGACACCGTCATCGCCGACCACCATCACGTCGAGGACCTGGCCGCGCTGGAGCGGTCGGCGGCCGACCTCGGCGCGGCGATCTTCGTCACCGACGTGTCCAAGGTGGGCGAGGAGTTCGCGGGCATGCACGACCCGCAGCGGCTCGCCGTCGCATTCGATACGGTGCTCGCCTAGGTTGGACGCTGTCGCCCTTGGTCGTGGGGCGCCGCAGGGTGGACCGTGACAGGGGATCGGAGCGAGACAGCGCGATGGCGATGACAGCCGCGGTGAAGGACGAGCTCAGTCGGGTCGAGGTCACCAAGGCGTGCTGCCGCAAGGCGGAGGTCTCCACGCTGCTGCGCTTCGCCGGTGGACTGCACATCGTGGCCGGACACATCGTGATCGAGGCCGACGTCGACACAGGCGCCACCGCACGTCGCCTGCGCAAGGACATCTTCGACATCTACGGCCATGAGAGCGACATCGCGATCGTGCAGTCCGGTGGCCTGCGCAAGGGCACGAGGTACCTCGTGCGCGTGGTCGACGGGGGAGAGGCACTGGCCCGGCAGACGGGGATCGTCGATGGCAGCGGTCGCCCGGTTCGCGGCCTGCCGCCGGCGATCGTCTCCGGCGGCCTGTGCGACTGCGAATCGGCGTGGCGCGGGGCGTTCCTCGCCCACGGATCCCTGACCGAGCCCGGTCGATCCAGTTCGCTCGAGATCACCTGCCCCGGCCCCGAGGCGGCACTGGCGCTGGTGGGGGCCGCTCGCAGGCTGGGAATCTCGGCCAAGTCGCGCGAGGTGCGCGGCGTCGACCGTGTGGTCATTCGCGACGGTGACGCCATCGGCGCCATGCTGACGCGGCTTGGCGCCCACCAGTCGGTGCTGGCGTGGGAGGAGCGCCGGATGCGCCGTGAGGTGCGCGCCACCGCGAACCGCCTGGCCAATTTCGACGACGCCAACCTGCGCCGCTCCGCTCGCGCGGCCGTCGCAGCGGGCGCGCGCGTCCAGCGGGCCATGGAGATCCTCGGCGACGAGGTACCCGATCACCTGGTGGTCGCGGGGCGCCTGCGACTGGAGCACCAGCAGGCCAGCCTCGAGGAGCTCGGCTCGCTGGCGGATCCGCCGATGACGAAGGACGCCATCGCGGGCCGAATTCGACGGCTGCTGGCCCTGGCGGACAAGCGCGCGAGCGAGCTCGGGGTGCCCAATACCGAGGCCGCCCTGGGTTCGGATCTGCTGCTCCCGTGACGCGTAGCGTGGCGATGGCCACAATCGGGCATTGTGGGCCCGTTGGGGTAACACTCCGGTAACGGCCTTCGCTAGGATGGAAGCGTTTGCGGGCGTCCCGCCCTGCACCCGCCCACGAAGCGGAGTTCCCTCATCGAGGAGTAGGCAGTGACAGTTAAGGTCGGCATCAATGGATTTGGCCGCATCGGTCGCAACTTCTACCGCGCCGTGCTGGCCAGCGGCGCCGACGTCGAGATCGTCGGTATCAACGATCTGACGGACACCAAGACTCTTGCCCACCTGCTCAAGTACGACAGCATCCTCGGCCGTCTCGGCAAGGACTGCGTGGCAGGCGACGGCGAGATCGTCATCGACGGCAAGGCCGTCCCCGTCTTCGCCGAGCGCGACCCGGCCGCCCTCCCGTGGGCCAAGGTCGGCGCCGACATCGTGATCGAGTCGACCGGCTTCTTCACCAACGCGGAGGATGCCAAGAAGCACGTCACCGCCGGCGCGAAGAAGGTCATCATCTCGGCGCCCGCCAAGGGCGAGGACATCACGATCGTCATGGGTGTCAACGACAAGGACTACGACCCCGCCACCGACGTCGTGATCTCCAACGCGTCGTGCACCACCAACTGCCTCGCGCCGATGGCCAAGGTCATCGACGACGCGTTCGGCATCGAGCGCGGCCTCATGACCACGATCCACGCGTACACCAACGACCAGAACGTCCTTGACTACCCGCACAAGGACCTGCGTCGCGCCCGCGCCGCCGCGCTCAACATGATCCCGACCACCACGGGTGCCGCCAAGGCGATCGCCCTCGTCATGCCGCAGCTCAAGGGCAAGCTCGACGGTTACGCGATGCGCGTTCCCGTCCCGACGGGCTCGGCCACCGACCTGACGATCGAGCTCAAGACCGCGGCCACCAAGGAAGAGATCAACGCCGCGATCAAGGCTGCTGCCGAAGGCCCGCTCAAGGGGATCCTGCAGTACACCGAGGACCCGATCGTGTCGACGGACATCGTCACCGATCCCTCGTCCTGCATCTTCGACTCGGGCCTGACCTACGTGAACGGCAACATGGCGAAGGTCGTCGGCTGGTACGACAACGAGTGGGGCTACAGCAACCGCCTGGTCGACCTCGTCGCCCTCGTCGGCTCGAAGCTCTAGGGCTCACCATGAAGTCACTCGACGACCTTGAGGTCGCCGGGCGGACCGTGCTGGTCCGCGCGGACTTCAACGTGCCCCTGGCCGACGGGCCCGACGGGCCGGACGACACGAAGGTCATCACCGATGACGGTCGGATCCGGGCTGCCCTGCCGACCCTCACGTACCTTCGTGACGCCGGCGCCAAGGTCGTCGTAGTGGCTCACCTCGGCAGGCCGAAGGGCGTCGCCAGCGACGCCCTCGGCCTCCAGCCGGTCGCCGACCGGCTGAGCGAAGCTCCTTGACGACGACGTCGAGTTGGCCGACGACATTACTGGGCCGCACGCACGGGCCATGGTGGCCGCGCTCGAGCCGGGCGGTGTCGTCCTGCTGGAGAACATCCGATTCGATGCCCGCGAGACGAGCAAGGTGCCCGAGGAGCGCGCGGCCCTCGCCGCGGAGCTGGCGGCCCTCGCTGACGTGTACGTGTCCGACGGGTTCGGAGTGGTGCATCGAGAGCAGGCGTCGGTCACCGACGTCGCGCGACTGCTGCCGTCCGCCGCAGGACGCCTCGTGCACAAGGAGGCCACGGTCTTCGGGAAGCTGCTGAGTGATCCCGACCGGCCCTACGTCGTCGTCCTAGGTGGCTCGAAGGTCAGCGACAAGCTGGGCGTCATCGGCAACCTCATCACCCGGGTCGATCGCCTGCTGATCGGCGGTGGCATGGCCTACACGTTCCTTGCCGCCAAGGGCTACGAGGTCGGCACGTCGCTGCTCGAGGCGGACCAGATCGACTCGGTTCGCGGCTTCATCGAGCAGGCCGAGGAGAAGGGCGTGGAACTGCTCCTCCCCGTGGACGTCGTCATCGCCGACGCCTTCGCAGCCGACGCGACGACGCAGGTCGTCGACGCGGACGCGATCCCGAGTGGGTGGATGGGCCTGGACATCGGTCCGCGGACACGCGAGCTGTTCGCGTCCCGCATCGCCGACGCCGGCACCGTCGTCTGGAACGGCCCGATGGGCGTGTTCGAGATGGAGCCGTTTGCCGGTGGCACCCTCGCCGTGGCGCGGGCCATGGCCGACAGCAACGCGATGACCGTGATCGGTGGCGGCGACTCCGCCGCTGCCGTGCGGATCCTCGATGTCGACGAGAATGCCTTCAGCCACATCAGCACCGGTGGCGGGGCAAGCCTGGAGTTCCTGGAAGGCAAGAACCTTCCGGGTCTGACCGTTCTGGAGGAGACAGCCTGATGGCTACCGCCCGCAAGCCCCTGATGGCCGGCAACTGGAAGATGAACCTCAATCACCTCGAGGCCATCGCCCTGGTTCAGAAGCTCGCCTTCGCACTCAACGAGGACGACTACGCGGCGGTCGACGCCGCGGTGCTGCCGCCGTTCACCGACATCCGCTCGGTCCAGACCCTGGTCGACGGCGACAAGTACGACATCCAGTACGGCGCACAGGACCTGTCGGTGCAGGACTCCGGCGCCTACACCGGGCAGATCAGCGGGGCCATGCTGGCCAAGCTCGGCTGCACCTACGTGACGGTCGGCCACAGTGAGCGACGCGAGTACAACGGTGAGACCGACGAGGTGGTCAACGCGAAGGCCAAGGCCGCGCTGCGACACGGGCTGGTGCCCATCGTCTGCATGGGCGAGGGACTGCCGATCCGCCAGAGCGGCGAGCAGGTGCCCTACGTCCTGGCACAGCTCGATGCCGACCTCGACGGGCTGACCGGCGAGCAGGTCGCCGGACTGGTCATTGCGTACGAGCCGGTGTGGGCGATCGGCACCGGTGAGGTGGCGACACCCGAGGACGCGCAGGAGGTCTGCGGCGCGATCAGGGAGCGCGTCAAGGAGACGTTCGGGGCGGACGTTGCCGCGGCTGTGCGCATCCTGTACGGCGGGTCGGTGAAGTCGTCGAACGTGGCGGGCATCATGGCCAAGCCCGACGTCGACGGGGCACTCATCGGCGGCGCCAGCCTGGACCCCGACGAGTTCGTGGGAATCGTCCGATTCCGGCTGCACCCGCCCGAGTTGGTCTCCTGACCACCCCTGCGTCTATTCTCTACAGGTCCGGCCGTCCGGCTCGGACGATGCCTGATGTCGGTCACCTTGTGGCCAATCGCGGTTTGGAGTACTGAATGATCGCAGCGCTCACCATTGCGCTGGCCGTGGTCCTCGTGATCACGAGCGTGCTGCTTGTGGTGCTCATCCTTCTGCATCGCGGCAAGGGCGGGGGCCTGTCCGACCTCTTCGGCGGCGGCGTCAGCTCGTCGATCGGCGGCTCGTCGGTGGCCGAGAAGAACCTCGATCGGCTCACCGTCGGCCTCGGACTGGTGTGGGCGGCGTCCATCGTCGCCGTCGGACTGCTCGTCAGCTCCGCTGCGTGACCACCGCTTCACGACGAAAGGCATAGGTAACTGATGGCCGGAGGTAGTGCGATCCGTGGCAGCCGCGTAGGCGCGGGTCCCATGGGCGAGGCGGAGCGCGGTGAGGCGGCCCCTCGGATGTGGGTGTCGTTCTGGTGCTCGCGTGGGCATGAGTCACGACCGAGTTTCGCCGTCGATGCCGCTGTGCCGGAGGAGTGGGACTGCCCGCGGTGTGGACTGCCCGCCGGGCCCGACAAGGACAATCCGCCGGCGCCCCCGAAGATCGAGCCCTACAAGACGCATCTGGCCTATGTGAAGGAGCGCCGATCGGACACCGACGGCGCGGCCATCCTCGCTGAGGCGCTGGAGAAGCTCCGGGCGCACTGAGCCCGCCCGTCCCACCTCGCCGAGTGGTGAGTCGTCGGGGTCGAACTTCGCGTTCTGACCCCGACAACTCACCACTCGCGGCGGTTCTGGGGGTGGGGGCTGTGGGGTGGGGTGGGGTGGGGTGCTTGTCCCTACGCGCTGGGGCGGCCCATCGTTGCCGGTAGTTTCCTGGCGGCCGCGTCGTCTACCAGGAACAGCGTTCGCTCCCGTCCCCTCGCCCCCGCCGCGGGCACCTGGAACGCCCCTGCCCCCTCTGTGAGCGCCAAGCGGACAGCACTTGCCTTCTGCTCCCCGGTGGCCAGGATCCAGACCTCCCTGCCGCGGTTGATCGTCGGGAACGTCAAGGTGACCCGCACGGGAGGCGGTTTCGGCGCGCCGCGCACGGCGCTGCACGTGCGCGTGTCGTGGATGGCGGGCTGCTCGGGGAAGAGGGACGCGACGTGCCCGTCGGGCCCGATCCCCAGCAGGACGACGTCGAAAGCGGGCGCCGCACCGTGGTCTTCCGGGCGCGCGGCGCTGGCCAGTTCTGCGGCGTACATCTGCGCCGCCACTTCGACGTCCCCGCCCGACGATGCCGGGTCGGCCACGGCATGCACGCGTGCCGGATCGACGCTCACCAGATCGAGCAGGGCGGCCCGAGCGCCGGTCTCGTTTCGCTCGGGATCTCCGGCGGGCAGATAGCGCTCGTCGCCCCACCAGATGTCGACCTTGGTCCAGTCGACCGCGTCACGTGCCGGGTTACCCGCGACAGCGCGCAACACGGCGGTGCCGATGCCACCGCCCGTGAGGCACACGCTGGCGTGACCGGTTGCCGCCTGCCGTTCGACCAACGTCGTGATCAGGCGAGCGGCGACGGCTTCGGCGAGGTCGGTCGCGTCGGGATGACGAATCACGTCGACGGGGCTCACGGCGATGCCACCAGGGCGATGACCTCTCCGTAGACCTCGTCTGGATCCAACCGGCGGAGTTCTTCGCTCATCAGTTCGGCAAGGTCGCGGCGCGTCAGTGCCACGCGTGAATCGGGGGTGTCCGGCCTGGACAGGACGGCGTTGATGCCGTCAGCGCGGCTCACCGTGATGTCGCCTCCGTCGGTCTCGAGGCGGACCTCCGTGATGCCCGGTCCGGCGCTCGTGGCCATCTCGACGGGGACGCGGAGGTTGTGGCCCAGCCACAGCGAGAGCAGGATCGCGCTGGGGTTGTTCTCCTCGGCGGAGACGTAGGCGCGGAAGATCTGTCCAGGGGGCTGGTCGAGGGCGGACGCGAGGACCGACCGCCAGGGCGTGAGGCGCGTCCAGGCCAGATCCGTGTCACCCGGACGGTAGCCGGCCTTGCGGGCCTGCAGCTCGCGGTCGATGTCGTCGGCGGAGGCGCAGTCGGTGATGCGGCGCTGGGCATGGCGCCCGATCGGGTCGTCGGCCGGCACGTCCGGTGACGAATGCGGCCAGTACGCCACCACCGGGGTGTCGCTCAGCAGCAGCGGCACGGCGACGGAGTTCGCATGCTCGGCCAGCAGCCCCCGCAGTCGCAGCACCGCGACCTCGCCCGGTCCGTCGTCGCCGCCGACCGAGATGTCCGCGTCGAGCCGGGTGTCATGGCGGCCGGGCCGGGGGATGAGCGTGACGATGCGCATGGGGTGCTGGCGGGCCGCACTGACGGCAGCGGCCGTGGCATCGGCCTGCGACTCCTCGTCGGAGAGGATGAGCAGCGTCAGGACCATGCCCGTCGCGGACGAGCCCATGCGATGCCGTTCGGCCGCGATCGCGGCCGCGACCGCGCCGCCGCTGGTGTCTTCGAGCCGGATCATGGCCGCCTCCAGGTACGCCCGTCGCGGGCGATCATGTCGTAGGACGAGTGCGGACCCCAGCCTCCCGAGACGTACTGGTCGGGCTTCCCATGGCTGGCCCAGAAATCGAGCACGGGGTCGAGGATCTCCCAGCCGAGCTCCACCTCCTCGTGGCGCGGGAACAGCGGCGGATCGCCGAGGAGCACATCGAGGATGAGGCGTTCGTAGGCCTCGGGACTGGAGTCGACGAAGGACTCCCCGTACTGGAAGTCCATCGTGACGTCGCGGACCTGCACGGACGACGTGTTCGGCACCTTGGAGCCGAAGCGCACCGTGATGCCCTCGTCGGGCTGGATCCGGAAGACGAAGGCGTTGTTGCTCAGCTCCTGCACTGCCGTCTTCTCGAAGGGCAGGTGCGGTGCCCGCTTGAACACGACGGCCACCTCGGTGACGCGCCGGCCCAGTCGCTTGCCCGTGCGCAGGTAGAACGGCACCCCCGCCCAGCGACGGTTGTCGACGTCGACCCGAAGGGCCGCGTACGTCTCGGTGTTGCTGTCGGGGGAGATGCCCTCCTCCTCGAGGTAGCCCTTCACCGGGATGCCGCCCTGCCAACCAGTGGCGTACTGCCCGCGGCTGGAGTGCTTGCCCAGCTCGCGGGGCAGGTGCACGGCGCGAAGCACCTTCTCCTTCTCGGCGCGGACGTCGTCCGGTGCGAAGGACAGCGGCTCCTCCATCGCGGTGAGCGCAAGCAGTTGAAGCAGATGGTTCTGGATGACGTCGCGGGCGGCGCCGATTCCGTCGTAGTAGCCCGCACGCCCGCCGATGCCGATGTCCTCGGCCATGGTGATCTGGACGTTGTCGACGAAGTGGCTGTTCCACAGGGCTTCGAACATCGTGTTGGCGAAGCGCAGGGCCAGGAGGTTCTGGACCGTCTCCTTGCCCAGGTAGTGGTCGATGCGGAACACCGATCCGGACGAGAAGACCTCTCCCACGATGCGGTTGAGCTCCTGGGCGCTGGCGAGGTCGTGACCGAACGGCTTCTCGATGACGACCC
Source organism: Actinomycetota bacterium (assembly GCA_016717115.1). GTDB lineage: Bacteria > Actinomycetota > Actinomycetes > S36-B12 > S36-B12 > UBA10649. The sequence goes on along the minus strand of JADKGE010000006.1, from coordinate 201,408 downwards.
GGCGCCACGCCTCCGGCCTGTCCTCGGCCAGTCCTGACGTCCGCAGGTGCTCCAGGACGACAGGGAAGAGCCCTGGCGGGATAGAGAGGTAGAAGGCATGGTTGCCGCCGGTGCCGCGGTTCTCGTCGAGCTCCTGCACGACGCCCTTGAGCGTCTGGTAGGCCTCCGGGTCGCCGAGGTCGCCGGCCACGAAGCGGATCCCCTCGGCCAGCTGCTTCCAGGTCTCCTCCCGGAACGGAGTGCGCGCGTGCTCGCGTACCGAGTCATGCACGATCTGGGCGAAGTCCTGATCGGCCCAGTCGCGTCGGGCGAACCCGACGAGACCGAAGCCGGGCGGCAGCAGGCCGCGGTTGGCTAGGTCGTAGATGGCTGGCATGACCTTCTTGCGCGACAGGTCGCCGGTGACGCCGAACAGCACCATGCCGCATGGGCCGGCCACTCTCGGGAGGCGCTGGTCGAGTCGATGGCGCAGGGGGTTTCGGGCCGCGTCGTCCGCGCGGTGCGGGCTCACCTCAGGCCTCGCTGCCCGCGGCCGCAGCCACGGTCGCCCGCAACTGCTCCCACGAGTCGATGAACTTGGTCACGCCCTCGCGCTCGAGCAGCTGGCACACGTCGTCCTCGACGATGCCCAGTGCGGCAAGGTCCACCCATACCTGTGCGGACGCCTGCGCCGTGCCCGCGATGGAGTCGTCCGGGATGACCCCCTGAGTCGCGACGGCGTCCAGGGTGCCTTCCGGCATGGTGTTCACGCAGCCGCGGGCGACGAGATCGACGACGTAACGGGTCGGGTCGTAGGCGGGGTCCTTGACACCCGTGGAAGCCCACAGGGGTCGCTGGGCCTGGGCGCCCTGTGCCGCGAGCGCCAGCCAGCGTTCCGACGCCAGTGTGTCGAGGTGGGCCGCCCATGCGAGTCGGGCGTTGGCGATGGCGGCCTTGCCCAAGAGGGCGTCGGCATCCGGCGTGCCCAGGTCCCGGAGTCGCGCGTCGACCTCTGTGTCGATGCGGCTCACGAAGAAGCTCGCGACGGACGTGATGGTGCGCAGCTCGAGGCCGTTCGCCGCGGCAGCCTCCAGCCCAGCGAGGTAGGCGTCGACGACGTCGCGGTAGCGATCCACAGAGAAGATCAGAGTCACATTGACGCTGATCCCCGTGCTGATGGCGGCGGTGATGGCAGGGAGTCCCTCGCGCGTCGCCGGGATCTTGACGAGGACGTTTGGCCGGTCGACCGTCTGCCACAGCTCGCCAGCCTGGCCGATCGTCGTTTCCGTGTCATGGGCGAGGCGCGGATCCACCTCGATCGACACCCGTCCGTCGACTCCGTCGCTCTCGGACCACAGGGGCGTGAAGATGTCGCAGGCGGCCCGCACGTCGTCGGTGGTCAGCACCCGGATGATCTCGTCGACATCCGCCCCGGATGCGGCGAGTGACGAAAGCTGCTCGGCATAGGCCTCCGCTCCAGTAGAGATGGCCTTGTCGAAGATCGACGGGTTGGTGGTGACGCCACGCACGCACTTCTCGTCGACCAGCCGAGCCAGGCCCCCGGACTGGATCCGGTTTCGGTCGAGGTCGTCGAGCCAGATGGACACCCCGGCGTCGGTGAGAGCCTGGAGGCGGGGATTGCTGGGCATGGTGCGTCTCCTGTCGGGCTGACTAGTCGCGGTCTGCAGCGGCGAGGCTGGCGCGCGCCGCGGCCGTGACGGCCTCGACGGTGATGCCGAACTCGCGGTAGAGGGTGGACTCGTCGGCGCTCGCCCCGAAGTGGTCCAGGCCGATGACCCGTCCGGCGTCGCCCACGTAGCGGTACCAGCCGAGTGTCGCCCCCGCCTCGACCGCGACTCGGGCCCTGACCGAGGGAAGGAGAACCGCGTCGCGATAGGCCGGCTCCTGCTCGTCGAACCACTCCAGGCAGGGCATCGACACGACGCGGACGCCCACCCCCTCGGTCTCGAGGGCCGCCGCAGCGGCGAGTGCGAGGCAGACCTCGGATCCGGTCGCCAGCAGGAGCACCCTGGGCTGATCGGAGTCGGCCACGACATAGGCGCCGCGGGCGACCCCGGAGCGCACCGTATCGGCGTCGGTTGCCAGGGTGGGCAGGTTCTGCCGGGTGAGGATCAGGCCGGCGGGTGCACGGCGGTGCAGGACGGCGCGCCAGGCGGCCGAGGTCTCATTAGCGTCGGCGGGACGGACGATGCTCAGTCCCGGGATCGCCCTGAGCGACCACAGGTGCTCGATCGGCTGGTGGGTGGGGCCGTCCTCACCCAGGCCGATCGAGTCGTGCGTCCACACGTAGGTGACGGCCGTCTGCATGAGCGCAGACAGTCGTACCGCGCCGCGCATGTAGTCGGAGAACACGAGGAACGTCCCGCCGAACGGGCGGGTGAGCCCCCCGAGCGCGATCCCGTTGAGAATCGCGCCCATCGCGTGCTCGCGAATGCCGAAGTGCAGCACTCGACCGTAGGGGGAGGCATGGGGTGCCGTGCTGGTCGAGGGAAGGAAGCTGGCGGCACCCTCGATGGTCGTGTTGTTGGACTCGGCGAGGTCGGCCGAGCCGCCCCACAACTCGGGCATGACCGCCGCGATCGCGTTGATCACTTCGCCGGACGCCTTGCGCGTGGCCACCGACGTCGCGGGCGCGAACTGAGGCAGGGACGCCTCAAGGGTGGCTGGCAGGTCGTGGGCGAGGAGCCGGTCGAGGAGCGCGGACCTCTCCGGCTGGGCGAGGTGCCAGGCCGCGAAGGCGGAGTCCCAGGCCCCGCGGGCCTCGTCGACGCGGTGGCGCAGGTTCTCTCGAACCCGAGCCAGCAGTGCGGGATCGAAGGCGAAGTGCTCATCGGGGTCGAGCCCGAGGAGCTCCTTCGTGGCGCGAATCTCCTGCTCGCCCAGGGCCGATCCGTGCGCCTTCGCCGTGTTCTGGGCGTTGGGCGCGGGCCAGGCGATGGTGGTGCGCAACTGGATGAAGGTCGGCCGATAGGGCTCCGCCACTGCCGCCTGCAGCGCACTGTTCAGGGCGACCACGTCGACGGATCCGTCGGGCGCCTGGCCGACGCGGTGCGTCGCCCATCCGTAGGCCTCGTACCGCAGGGCGACATCCTCGTGGAAGGCGATGGCCGTGTCGCCCTCGATCGAGATGTGGTTGTCGTCGTAGATGAGGCACAGGCGGTTCAGCCCCTGGAGTCCCGCGAGGGAGGAGGCCTCGGAGGAGATGCCCTCTTCGAGGTCGCCGTCGCCGGCGATGACCCAGATGCGGTGGTCGAAGGGGCTCTCGCCGTCGGCCGCGTCGGGGTCGAGAAGACCGCGCTCGTAGCGGGCGCCCATCGCCATCCCGACGGCCGTGGCCACGCCTTGGCCCAGAGGACCCGTCGTCGTCTCGACACCCACGGTATGGCCGTGCTCTGGATGACCCGGCGTGCGGCTGCCCCACGTGCGGAACGACTCGAGATCGCCCATCGACAGCCCGTAGTCGGACAGGAAGAGCTGGCTGTAGAGGGTGAGGCTCGAGTGCCCCGCGGACAGCACGAACCGGTCGCGGCCCAGCCACGACGGGTCCTTCGGGTCGTGCCGCATGGTCTTCTGGAACAGGAGATACGCGACCGGCGCCAGGCTCATCGCCGTGCCCGGATGGCCGTTGCCGACGCGCTGGACGGCGTCCATCGCCAGCGCCCGTATGTAGGCCACCGCCCTGTCGTCGTCTTCTGACCAGTCAAGGGACGCGACGGGTGTCGCGGGCAGGGAAGTCATACTCCGACCCTAGTCACGTCAACCGTCCCGTGCGGATGGATACCCGACGGCAGCCGGTACAGTGGTGAGGCACTTCGCGGTCCGGATGCCGCGCCGGCCGAGAGTGGAGACAGGGTGGGGTTCGCGATGACAGCCGAGGGCTCCGTCACCGCCTCGGATCGTGTCCGCGCACACGTGGCGCTCACCAAGCCACGCATCGTGGAACTGCTGCTGGCAACCGCCGTCCCCACCACATTCCTTGCGGCGGGCGGACTGCCCCCGCTCGGGCCCACCATCGGCGTGCTGGTCGGAGGCACCCTCGCCGCCGGGTCGGCCAACACCTTCAACAGCGTGTACGACCGTGACATCGACGCCGTGATGCGTCGGACCTTCCACCGGCCGGCCGCCATGGGCATCGTGGGGGTGCGCGCAGGGCTGGTGCAGGGGGTCGTCCTCGCCATCGCGAGCGCCGCGATCCTGCTGTGGCTGGCCAACCCGCTGTCCGCCCTGCTCTCCCTCGTGGCGATCGCGTTCTACGCCGTCGGATACACGATGCTGCTGAAGCGGCGCACGCCCCAGAACATCGTGTGGGGCGGTGCTGCCGGCTGCATGCCGGTGCTGATCGCCTGGGCGGCCGTCACGGGCTCGCTGACCTGGACGCCTGTGGTGCTGTTCCTCATCATCTTCTTCTGGACCCCGCCGCACTACTGGCCGTTGGCGATGAAGTATCGCGAGGACTATGCGGCCGCGGGCATCCCGATGCTGCCGGTCGTGCGCTCGGAGGCGGTCGTGGCCTCGAGCATCGTGCGCTACGCGTGGGTCATGGTCGCGACGTCGCTGGTCCTCGTGCCTGTCGCGCCCATGGGGTGGGTGTACGGGGTCGGAGCGGCCCTGCTCGGGGCGGCTTTCCTCGCCCAGGCCTACGTGCTGCGTCGCCGGGTCGCCCAGTCCGCACCGGACGTGATGGCTACCGCCATGCGCCTGTTCCACGGCTCCATCACCTACCTGGCCCTGCTGTTCCTGCTCGTGGCCATCGATCCGTTCGTCTTCTAGACCCGGCCCCCCCGGCCCCCCCCCCCCGCCGCCCGGCCCCCCCCCCCCCCCCCCCCGCCCCCCCCCCCCCCCCCCCCCCCCCCCCCCCCCGTCCGCCGTCATCGAGATCCCCGCGGCCCGCTCGGCCGTGGTGGCACCGCGGGTGCGCAAGGCCGCAGGGATGAACAGCACGGCGATCCACACGAGGCCGGCCCCGAGGACATGGATGGTCACGAGCACCACCGGCAGGTCCGTGAAGTACTGCACGTAGCCGAGGGCGCCCTGGGTGCCGGCGATGATGAGCAGGAGCCACGTCCGTCGCAGTGCGGGACCTGGCGCATGCACCACGGTCAGGGCGACCAGGAGACCGATGGTGAGCCCGAGGAAGAGCAGCACGACATCGGCGTGCAGCCAGGAGATCGTTCGCGGATCGAAGAAGAAGCGGTTCTCTGAGCTGGCATCCCCGCTGTGGGGTCCACTGCCCGTGACGAGCACCCCCAGGAAGACCACCGCGGCACTCACGGCGACGAGGGCCCAGGCCAGACCCGAGACCGCCTGTGGGACCAGGTGCGTGATCGGTCGGTCACCGGAGTCGGCGGACCGCACCACGAGGGCCACGTTGCCGGCGACGATGACCATGGACAGGAGGAAGTGCGCGGAGACGGTGGCAGGGTGCAGGCCGGTGAGGACGGTGATCCCGCCGAGCACCGCCTGGGCGACCGTGCCGACGATGGGAACGAGCGCGAGCAACAGGATGGCGGGTCGGCTCACGAGTCCGGCGCGGCTTCGTGAGCGTCGGTCGTAGATCGCGGCGGCGATGGCCGCGATGGCGAGTGCCACGAGGACGAACGTCAGGAGCCGGTTGCCGAACTCGACGTACTTGTGCCAGGCCTCCGGCTGCCGGGAGGTGGGGATGTAGGAACCGTCGACGCATTCGGGCCACGTCGGGCAGCCGAGCCCGGATCCGGTCAGCCTGACCACGGCACCTGTGACGAGGATGGCGGTCTGCGCCACCAGGTTGGCTATGAAGATGCCCCGCACCGCGGGCGTGCAGGGTCCGGTCGGCGTACTCACTCCTGCACCCTATGACCAACGGAACGTGCGGCCGGACAGCAGTGTGCCCACCGTGAGCCACGAGGCGAGCACGACGATCGGAGCGGCGCCAGGCGCCTGGCCGGCAACGAGCGGAGCGGAGAACCCCTCCACCAGAGCGCCCGACGGCAGGTAGGGGACGAGCGCCGCCAATGGCCCCGGCAGCGAGTCAGCGGGGATGATCACGCCGCCGAAGAGGATCAGGACGAGGAAGATGCCATTGGCCACCGCCAGGACAGCCTCGGCACGCAGAAGGCCCGCCAGCGCCATGCCCCAGGCGGCGCACGCGGCGGTGCCCAGGAGCAGGACCGGCGCTATCCACAGCGCAGACGGAGCTGGGCGCCATCCCACCACCACCGCCACCGTGCACACGACCAGGGCCGACAGCGCTGTGACGAGGGCCGTGGCCAGGCCCTTGCCGGCGAGCAGCTCCGTTCGGGAGAGCGGCGTCGTCCCCAGGAAACGGAGGGCGCCGGACCGTCGCTCGAACCCGGTGGCGATGGCAAGCGAGGTGAAGGCAGCGCTGAGCACCGACACCGCGAGCACCGTGGCGAGGGCCCGGGGGATGCGATCAGGCCCGCTGGAAGCCGAGAACAGGTTCGTGACCGTGAGCACCAACAGCAGTCCGACGGGAATGGCGAACGTCAGCAGCAGCTGCTCGCCGTTGCGCAGCAGCAGACGGGTCTCCCACCCCGCATGGGACATGGCCCGCGCCTGAGCGCTCACTCGACTCCCTCCGTCAGCTCGACGACGACGTCCTCGAGCGATCGGCGGCCCACGGACAGGTCACTCGTGCGAGCGCCGTGCTGGGCGCACCACGAAGCGATGGCGGACAGCGCCATGGGGTCCGCCGTTCCGGTCACCCGGTAGAAGCCAGGGTGGTCCTCGGAGAGGGCACACCCCTCAGGCAGAGCGGCCGCCAGGCCGGTGAGGTCCACGTGCATGGGGCCACGGAAGGTGATGCTCTCCTCGTCACCGACGAGGTCGGCCACGGTGCCGCTCCGGACGTCGCGTCCACCGGCGACGACGACGACCCGGTCGGCGAGTCGCTCGACGTCGTCCATGAGGTGGGTGGTGAGCACGACGCTCGTGCCGCGGTCGACGAGCTCGCGGACGAGGCCGTGGACCGTGCGCCGAGCCACCGCGTCGAGCCCGGCCGTCGGCTCGTCGAGGAAGACGAGGTCCGGTCGCCCGACGAGCGCTGCGGCGCACTTCACCCGTTGCTGCTCGCCGCCCGAGAGCCGCCGGATGGGAGTGCGCACCGCGGGATCGAGGCCGAGAGCGCTGAGCAGCCGGGCAGGGTCGTCGGAGTCCGGGTAGAGCGACGCGATGTAGGTGACGAGTTCGAGCGGGCGAGCGGTGCTGTACAGCCCCCCGTCCTGGAGCATGACCCCGACGCGGCCATGCACGGCGGCGGCTACCGACCGATCGAGGGGAACGCCATGGCCCAGGAGGCGGATGGTGCCGGAGGCGGCGGGATGCAGGCCGACGCAGGCCTCGATGGTCGACGTCTTGCCGGCTCCGTTGGGGCCGACGAGCGCCGTCACCGCCCCACGGGGCGCCTCGAATCCGAGCCCGGCAACGGCCGTCTTGGCTCCGTAGCGCACGACCAGGTCGTGGACGACAACAGCGGGGTCGGGCACGGGGGGAGCATAGGCGCAGCCTCGTCAGCGGTCCGTCGCCGAGGCATGCGGACCCCGGCATTTGCACTTCCCGGCAATTAGGCAACAATACTGTTATGAAATTCCCCGGAGAGGCGGCTGAGCGCGTCGCGCGCGCCCTGCTCCAGGCGGGACCCTCGACGGCGGCCGAGCTGGCCGAGACGTTGGGGATGAGCACCCCAGGCGTTCGCCGGCCCCTCAACGTGCTGGTGGATACCGGACTCGTCGTGGCGCACGAGCGCGCGCCCTATGGGCCTACCCCCAAGCGGGGTCGCGGGCGACCGGGCAGCGTCTTCTCTCTTACCGCGGCCGGTCGCGCTGCCTGCGACCAGGCGTACGACGACCTCGCGCTGTCCGCGCTGCGCTTCATGTCCGCGGAGTTCGGACCTGAGGCCGTCGAGGCGTTCGCCTCTGACCGCGCCGATCAGCTCGCGGCCGCCGTCGCGCACGCCGGCGTGGGCACCGCCACGCCTCAGGACGTAGCCGATGCCCTGAGTCGGGCGGGCTACGCGGCCGAGGTCAAGCCGCTCGGTCAGGTCGCCGTCCAGCTGTGCCAGCACCACTGCCCGGTGATCGACGCTGCCCGGGAGTTCCCCATCCTGTGCGAGGCCGAGACCGCGGCGCTGGGCCGCGTCCTCGGCCGCCACGTCACCCGGCTGGCCACGCTCGCCCATGGCGACGAGGTCTGCACGTCGGTCATTCCCATCGATGCACGTCCCCACGCCATGTCCCATGGCGCCCTCGGAAAGGTGTCCGCATGAGTACTGCTGCGCAGGAAACCGCCGCGTCGATCGAGGACATCGGCACGTACGAGTACGGCTGGCACGACTCGAACGACGCCGGCGCCACCGCGCGACGCGGCCTCAACGAGGATGTCGTGCGCAACATCTCCGCGCTGAAGGACGAGCCCGAGTGGATGCTGCAGATGCGGCTGAAGGGCCTTCGGCTGTTCGAGAAGAAGCCCATGCCGACCTGGGGATCGGACCTGTCGGGCATCGACTTCGACAACATCAAGTACTTCGTGCGGTCCACCGAGAAGCAGGCCGCCTCGTGGGACGACCTGCCCGACGACATCCGCAACACCTACGACCGCCTGGGCATCCCGGAGGCCGAGAAGCAGCGCCTGGTGTCCGGGGTCGCGGCTCAGTACGAGTCCGAGGTCGTCTACCACAAGATCCGTGAGGACCTCGAGCAGCAGGGCGTCCTGTTCCTCGACACCGACACGGGTCTGCGCGAGCACGAGGACGTGTTCAAGGAGCACTTCGGGTCGATCATCCCTCCGGGAGACAACAAGTTCGCCGCGCTCAACACGGCGGTCTGGTCCGGCGGGTCGTTCATCTACGTGCCCAAGGGCGTCAAGGTCGACATCCCCCTACAGGCCTACTTCCGCATCAACACGGAGAACATGGGCCAGTTCGAGCGCACGCTCATCATCGTCGACGAGGGCGCCTACGTGCACTACGTCGAGGGCTGCACGGCGCCGATCTACTCCAGCGACTCGCTGCACTCGGCCGTCGTCGAGATCATCGTCAAGAAGGGCGGCCGCTGCCGCTACACCACGATCCAGAACTGGTCGAACAACGTCTACAACCTGGTCACCAAGCGCGCGGTGGCACAGGAGGGCGCGACCATGGAATGGGTCGACGGCAACCTCGGCTCGAAGGTGACCATGAAGTACCCGGCCGTCTGGCTCACAGGAGAGCACGCCAAGGGGGAGACGCTGTCGATCGCCTTCGCGGGCGAAGGTCAGCACCAGGACGCTGGCGCGAAGATGGTGCACGCGGCGCCGAACACGTCGTCGAACATCATCTCCAAGTCGGTTGCCCGCGGTGGCGGGCGCACCTCGTACCGGGGCCTCGTGCAGATCCTCGAGGGTTCGCACAACGCCCGTAGCACGGTGCGCTGTGACGCACTACTCGTCGACGACATCTCGCGATCGGACACCTATCCCTACGTCGACGTGCGCGAGGACGACGTGTCGATGGGGCACGAGGCGACAGTGTCGAAGATCAGCGAGGAGCAGCTGTTCTACCTGATGTCGCGCGGCCTCACGGAGGAGGAGGCGATGGCCATGATCGTGCGCGGCTTCATCGAGCCCATCGCCCGTGAACTGCCGATGGAGTACGCGATCGAACTCAATCGGCTCATCGAACTGCAGATGGAAGGTGCTGTCGGGTGACCGTTCTGGAAGCTCCGCCGACCGATCACTCCCCGCGAGTGGCGTCGGCGAACATCGAGGACTTCGTGGTCCCTTCGGGTCGTGAGGAGGAGTGGCGGTTCGCGCCCGTGGCCGAGTTGGGCATGTTCATGCACCCGGATGACGCGGCGGGCAGCATGGTCGCACAGGCCACCGCGCATGTGGCCATGGTCGATGCGGCGGACGCAGAGCCGACTGCCTGGCTGCCGACCGACCGGACCTCCGCCGTCGCGCGCGCCGGAGTCCGCTCCGTCGTCACGGTGCGGGTGGCTGACGACGAGGTCGTCGACGAGCCCATCGTGGTCACCCTCGCTGGGAGCGCATCGACCAACTACGCACATCTCGATGTGCGGGTCGGTCGGCACTCGCGCGCCACCGTCGTCATCGTGCACGATGCAGGCGTCGACGTGAGCGGATCCATCGTCACCCACGTTGGCGATGGCGCCGACCTCACCATGCTGTCGATCATCGATGGGCCGGCGGAGCGCGTGCACCTGTGGCAATGGCACACCGATGTCGGGCGGGATGCGCACTTCGTCGGGTCCGTGGTCACCCTCGGTGGCAGGGTGGTGCGGATCCTTCCGTCCGTCTCCTACCAAGGTCCCGGCGGCAGCGCCGAGCTGCTCGGGGCGTTCCTCGCCGACGGTCCTCAGTACCTCGAGCACCGGATCTTCGTCGACCATGCGCAGCCGCACTGCGCGAGCAACGTCGTCTTCAAGGGCGCGCTATCGGGCGCCGGCGCCCACACGGTCTGGATCGGCGACGTCCTCGTTCGTCGCGAGGCCACCGGCACCGACACCTACGAGATGAATCGCAACCTGCTTCTCGACGACGGGCCCAGAGCCGACTCGGTGCCAAACCTCGAGCTCGAGACGGGCGATGTCGCCAGCGCTGGGCACGCGAGCGCCACCGGGCCGGTTCGACGACGAGCAGCTGTTCTACCTCCAGTCCCGCGGCATCACCGAGCAGGTGGCGCGGCAGCTGGTGGTGCGAGGATTCTTCGTCGATGTCCTGGCCCGCATCCCGTCGCGCGCCTGGCGTCAACTCGTGCTCGATCGCATCGCGAATCGGCTCGGGATGGAGGGTCTCGGCGACGTCCTCGCCGACGACGAGATCGGGACGACGGAGTGACCGGGTTCCTGCCCGTCTGCCGCGTGGGCGACATCGCCCCCAACTCCGCCAAGCGGTACATCGTCGACGGCACCGCGATGGCCATCGTCCGTGCCGGCGACGGAGTCTTCGCGATCAACGACCGCTGCTCGCATGCCGACGTGTCGCTGGCCGAGGGCGAAGTCGACGGCTGCGCCATCGAATGCTGGCTCCACGGCTCGGCGTTCGACCTCCGCACGGGCACCCCGCTGAGCCTGCCGGCGATCGAGCCGGTGCCCATCTACAGCGTGCGCGTCCTCGGTGACGGCGACGACGCCCTCATCGAAGTCGACCCGTCTCCCATCCCGGCCATCGTGGCCGCGCCAGGCCAGTAGCTCCAGTCACCACACGGAACAGAGGAATCATGAGCGCGCTTGTCATCACCGACCTCCACGCATCGGTCACCACCGAGAGCGGCCCTCGCGAGATCCTTCGCGGCGTGAGTCTGACCGTCGAGTCCGGCAAGACCCACGCCGTCATGGGCCCGAACGGTTCCGGGAAGTCGACGCTGGCCTACGTCATCGCAGGTCACCCCAAGTACACCGTCACCTCGGGATCGATCGAACTCGACGGTGAGGACGTCCTCGCCATGTCCGTCGATGAGCGCGCCCGGGCGGGGCTCTTCCTCGCGATGCAGTATCCCGTCGAAGTGCCGGGAGTCTCCGTCTCCAATTTCCTGCGCACGTCGGCCACGGCGGTTCGCGGTGAGGCGCCGAAGCTGCGCCTGTGGATCAAGGAGATGAAGGAGGCCATGCTCGCCCTCCAGATGGATCCGGCCTTCGCCGAGCGCAACGTGAACGAGGGCTTCTCCGGCGGCGAGAAGAAGCGACACGAGATCCTGCAGCTGTCCCTGCTGAAGCCGAAGATCGCGATCCTCGACGAGACCGACTCCGGGCTCGACGTCGATGCGCTCCGCATCGTCTCGGAGGGCGTCAACGCGTTCCGCGAGTCGTCGGACGCTGGGACGCTGCTGATCACGCACTACACGCGGATTCTGCGGTACATCTCGCCGGACGTGGTGCATGTCTTCGTCGACGGCCGGATCGTCGAGAGTGGCGGGCCCGAGTTGGCTGAGGTGCTCGAGTCCGAGGGGTACGAGCGCTTCGTGCAGACGCCCGCCTCGTGACCATGCCCACCATCGAGTCACTCGACGTCGCCAGGATCCGGAAGGACTTCCCCATCCTGGAGCGCACGGTGCGAGGCGGCCGGCCCCTGGTCTACCTCGACAGCGCGGCCACGAGTCAGAAGCCGTTGGCAGTACTCGACGCCGAGCGGCACTTCTACGAGACCAGCAACGCCGGCGTGCACCGTGGCGCCCATCAGCTGGCCGAGGAGGACGCAGGCCTACGAGGACTCGCGTGAAGCGGTTGCCGGATTCGTCGGCGCGCACGCATCGGACATCGTGTTCACGAAGAACGCTACGGAGAGCCTCAACCTGGCGGCGTACGCCTTCTCCAATGCCACCGCCAAGGCGGGCTTCTCGTCAGGAAGCGAGGACATCGATCCGCGTTTCGTGCTGCGACCCGGGGATTCGATCGTCGTCACGCAGATGGAGCATCACGCCAACCTGGTGCCGTGGCAGGAGGTCTGCGCCAAGACGGGAGCCACCCTGAGATGGATCGGCGTCACCGACGAGGGCCGCCTGGATCTGGGTGAGCTCGACCGGGTGATCGACGGCACCACCCGCGTCGTGTCGGTCGTGCATCAGTCGAACCTGCTCGGCACGATCACGCCCGTGGGCTCCATCATGGCGCGCGCCCGTGAGGTCGGGGCCCTTGGCATCGTCGACGCCTGCCAGTCCGTCCCGCACATGCCCGTCGACGTGCCGGGCCTCGGTGCTGATCTCGTTGCCTGGAGCGGGCACAAGATGCTCGGGCCGACGGGTATCGGGGTGCTGTGGGGGCGCGCCGACGTACTGGCCGCGATGCCCCCCTTCATCACAGGCGGTTCGATGATCGAGACCGTCTTCATGGAGCACAGCACCTACGCTGCCGCGCCGAAGCGCTTCGAGGCCGGCACTCCGATGGTGGCCCAGGCCGTCGGCCTCGCCGCAGCGGCCGCCTATCTCGACGCCCTGGGCATGCAGAACGTGGCCGCGCACGAGGAGGGGCTGACGTCGTACGCGCTGGCGGCGCTCCAGGTGCTCCCCGGCGTGCGCATCATCGGGCCCACCGACGACGTGGACCGCGGTAGCGCGGTGTCCTTCGTGGTCGATGGACTGCACCCCCATGACGTCGGCCAGTTCCTGGACGATCGCGGCGTGGCGGTGCGGGTCGGCCACCACTGTGCCTGGCCCACGTGCCGGCGCTTCGGAGTGCCGGCCACCACCCGCCTGTCCACCTACGTGTACAACGACACGTCCGACATTGACGCGGCCATCGAGGGAATCCTCGCGGCGCAGGCGTTCTTCGGAGTATGAGATGAACGTTGAATCGCTCTACCAGGACATCATCCTCGACCACTACAAGCACCCCCGGGGCCGCCAGCTCATCGAGGCGGCGGCGGGGGAGTCCCATCAGGTGAATCCGACGTGCGGCGACGAGGTGACCGTCCACGTCGCCCCCGATGGCGGGGGCCACCTGCGGGTCGGCTACGAGGGCCAGGGGTGCTCGATCTCGCAGGCCAGCGCGAGCGTCATGTCCGAGATGCTGACGGGCACTTCGCCCGCGCATGCCGACGAGGTGCGCGCTGGGTTCGTGGACCTGATGCACAGCAAGGGCGCGGCCGAGCCGGACGAGGATCTTCTGGGCGACGGGATCGCCTTCGTTGGGGTCGCCAAGTACCCAGCCCGGATCAAGTGCGCGCTGCTGCCCTGGATGGCGCTGCAGGACGCGCAGGCCAAGGCCGGCATCGCCGGAGGTCAGGATGCGGCTCCGCAGGGGCCCGACGAAGGGATGGCACGGTCATGACGGTCGCAGCAGAGGATGACGTCTTCGAGGCGATGAAGGACGTCGTCGATCCCGAACTCGGCATCAACGTCGTCGACCTCGGTCTCGTCTACGGCGTGACGGTGGACGACGCGAACATCGCCACCGTGGACATGACCCTGACGTCGGCGGCCTGCCCGCTCACCGACGTCATCGAGGACCAGACCAGGGCCGCGCTCACCGACGTCGTCGCCGACTTCCGGATCAACTGGGTGTGGATGCCCCCGTGGGGTCCGGACAAGATCACCGACGATGGCCGCGAGATGCTCCGAGCACTCGGCTTCAACGTCTAGTCGCCGACTGCAGCGCCGCGCGTCGTAGAACGTCCGTTCTACGACGCGCGGCGCTGCAGTCGGCGGGGACGATCTAGACTGAGGTAACCATGATCTCCACCACCGGCCTCGAGGTTCGGGCCGGATCGGCACTCCTCCTCGAGAATGCCAACCTGCGCATCGCTCGTGGCGATCGCATCGGCCTCGTCGGGCGCAATGGCGCAGGCAAGACGACGCTCACCCGGATCCTCGCCCAGGAGACGATGCCGGCGTCGGGCACGCTGAGCGTCACCGGCACCGTGGGCTACCTGCCCCAGGACCCGCGATCGGGTGATCCGGACGAGATCGCCCGCGATCGCATCCTGTCGGCACGGGGTCTGCACGCAGTCGTCCGGCGAATGCAGGAGACGAGCATGGCCATGGATACGCCCGACCCGGACGAGCGCGACCGCCTGATCGCCCGGTATGCCCGGGCCGAGGCGGAGTTCGAGGCACTCGGCGGGTACGCCGTCGAGTCGCAGGCCGCCGCCATCGCCGCGAGCGTCGGCATCCCCGAGCGGGTCCTCGCGCAGCCGCTCGGCACCCTGTCAGGCGGTCAGCGCCGGCGCGTCGAACTGGCCCGGATCCTGTTCAGCGGGGCCGACATCCTCCTGCTCGACGAGCCGACGAACCATCTCGACGCCGACTCTATCCGGTGGCTGCGCAAGTTCCTCGCCTCCTACGAGGGTGGGTTCATCGTCATCAGCCACTCGACGGACCTGCTCGAGGACACCGTCAACAAGGTCTGGCACCTGGACGCCAATCGCCAGGAGATAGACCTGTACGCAATGGGATGGACGGCCTACCTCACGGCTCGCGAGGCGGACGAGCGCCGGCGACGCCGCGAGCGCCGCAACGCCGAGCAGCAGGCCGACGCGTTGCGTCATCAGGCAGAGCGGATGCGGGCCAAGGCCACCAAGGCGAAGGCCGCCCAGTCGATGTTCAAGCGAGCCGACAAGATCCTCGCGTCCAGCGACGAGGTGCGGCGCAGCGACAAGGTGGCCGCACTGAGGTTCCCGGAGCCGAAGGCCTGCGGTCGGGTACCGCTGACGGCGAGCGGTCTGTCGAGGTCGTACGGCTCGCTGGAGGTGTTCACCGACGTTGACCTTGCCATCGACCGGGGCACGCGCGTCGTCATCCTCGGCCTCAACGGCGCAGGGAAGACCACGCTGCTGCGCATCCTCGCCGGCGTCGATGACCCGGACACGGGGCACGTCGAGCATGGGCACGGTGCCGTTGTCGGGTACTACGCCCAGGAGCACGAGACGCTCAACCCCACCTCCACGGTGCTCGAGACGATGCGCTCGGCGGGACCCCACCTCGACGACACCCGGCAGCGCACGGTGCTCGGCTCGTTCCTGTTCGGAGGCGACGCTGTCAACAAGCCCACGGGGGTGCTCTCGGGTGGCGAGAAGACCCGGCTCGCGCTCGCCTGCCTCGTGGTGTCCGGCGCGAACGTCCTGCTGCTGGACGAGCCCACGAACAACCTCGACCCCGCCAGTCGCCAAGAGGTGCTGGGCGCGCTGTCCCGCTATGAGGGCGCCGTCATCCTCGTGACGCACGATCCGGGTGCGGTCGCCGCCCTGTCGCCGGAGCGGGTGCTGATCCTGCCCGACGGGGACGAGGACCTGTGGAATGAGGGCTATGCCGATCTGGTTGAACTCGCGTGACGGGACGGTCGCGCACGCCAAGGGAGTGAGAGATGGTCGACTTCGGGACTCATGACGGCGTGCGGATCGAACGGGATGGCGCGCTCCTCAGAGTGACACTCGCCAACCCGCAGGCGCGCAACGCCCAGTCGCCCGCCACGTGGCGCCGCCTCGCGGCGATCCCCGATCTGCTCACCCCCGATGTTCGCGCCGTGATCCTGTCCGGCGAGGGCGTCAGCTTCTCCGCGGGTCTGGACCGGCGGATGCTCACGCCCGAGGGCATTCCCGGGGAGGAGTCTCTGCTCAGCCTTGCCACGTACGACGGTCCCCGGATGGAGGACTTCATCCGCGCCGCGCAGGGGGCCTTCACCTGGTGGCGGCAGGTGCCGCAGATCACCGTGGCGCTCGTTCAGGGGCACGCGATCGGTGCGGGATTCCAGCTCGCGCTGGCGTGCGACATCCTTATCGTGGCCGACGATGCGAAGCTCGCCATGCGTGAGACGTCGCTGGGCCTTGTGCCCGATCTGGGCGGCACCGCACCACTGGTGTCCCGGGTCGGCTACAACAGGGCGCTGGAGATCTGCGCCCGCGGCCGCTACGTCGAAGCCGACGAAGCCGTCCGGCTCGGGATCGCCATCGACCACGTTCACGCCGAGGACTGGGACGACTACGTCGAGGCGTTCCTGGCCCCGATCGTGGCGGCACTGCCCGGCGCCGTGTCCGAGCTCAAGGCTCTGCTCGACGGTGCGGGGACCTCGCCCGACCAGCTGGCCAGGGAGCGGGCAGCCCAGATGCGGCGTCTCGTCGAGCTCCGGGCCCTTATGACGGGCGGCGGATGACGTGTCCATCGACAACTCGTGGCATGCCTACCGCTCGCTGACCCGCGACCGATCGGTATCAAGCAAGAAGGTCAACCGGGCTCTCGTTCGACGGATCATCGGCTATGCCCGCAACTACCGTTCGCTCATTGTGTACTTCCTCATCACCCTCGTGCTCGTGTCGCTGCTCAGCGTCGCCCAGCCCTTGATGATCCCGCGCCTCGTCGACGACGGGATCAACCAGGGCAATCGCCAGGTCGTCACGGTCATGGCGCTGATCATCGCCGTCCTGGCGATCCTCGATGCCGGGCTCGGGCTCGTCAGCCGGTGGTTCTCGTCGCGCATCGGTGAAGGGCTGATCTACGACCTGCGCACCGAGGTGTACGACCACGTCCAACGTCAGTCGGTGGCCTTCTTCACGCGGGCGCAGACCGGCGCCCTCATCTCGCGGCTGAACAGCGACGTCATCGGCGCGCAGCAGGCGTTCACGTCGACCCTGGGCGGCGTCCTGGGCAACCTCATCTCTGTCGTGATCGTCCTGACCGCGATGTTCATCCTGTCGTGGCAGGTCACGTTGGTCTCGCTTGTCCTCGTGCCGCTCTTCCTCATCCCGGCGCGCTGGATGGGCAGACGGCTGCAGGGGATGTCCCGCGAGCAGATGAGCCTCAACGCCGACATGAGCACGCAGATGACGGAGCGCTTCAACGTCGCCGGTGCCCTGCTCGTCAAGTTGTTCGGCCGTCCCGAAGAAGAGGCGACCGCGTTCTCCGCACGAGCCGCCAGGGTGCGCGACATCGGTGTCCGGATGGCCATGGCGAATCGCTGGTTCTTCACCGCTCTCACGCTGGTCGCGGCCCTCGCGACCGCCATCGTCTACGGACTCGGCGGCAACCTCGTGATCAGCGAGGTGCTCACGATCGGCACCCTGCTCGCGCTCGTCGGGCTGCTCGCGCAGCTGTACGGACCGCTGACGGCGCTGTCGAACGTCAGGGTCGACGTCATGACCGCGCTGGTGAGCTTCGAGCGGGTCTTCGAGGTGCTGGACCTGAAGCCCCTCGTGCTCGAGGCAGCCGATGCCCGGCCGCTGCCCCAGGGGCCCTTGTCGGTCGAGTTCGACGACGTCGTCTTCCGCTACCCCACCGCGAGCGAGGTCTCCCTGGCATCCCTGGAGTCGGTGGCGCGGGAGGAGACGCTCGTTGCGGGCAGCGACGTGCTTCGCGGCATCAGCTTCGTGGCACCGGCGGGCACGATGACGGCACTCGTCGGCCCGTCGGGTGCGGGGAAGACCACCACCACGGCCCTGCTGACACGGCTGTACGACGTCACCGGCGGGGCCATCCGGGTGGGCGGCATCGACGTCCGGGAGGCGACCTTGGCCTCCCTGCGCGACGGCATCGGCGTGGTCACCCAGGACGCTCATCTGTTCCACGACACGATTCGGGCGAATCTCCTGTACGCACGTCCAGCCGCGACGGAGGAGGACCTGCTCGAGGCGTGCGCTTCCGCGCAGATCGGCGGATTGATCGAGCAACTCCCCGATGGCCTCGACACGGTGGTGGGGGACAGGGGCCACCGGCTCTCGGGCGGGGAGAAGCAGCGGATCGCCCTGGCCCGGCTGTTGCTGAAGGAGCCCAGAGTGGTCGTGCTGGACGAGGCGACCGCCCACCTCGACAGCGAGAGCGAGGCCGCCGTCGCACGCGCCCTCGACAACGCACTGGAAGGCCGTACGTCGGTCGTCATCGCGCACCGGCTCAGCACGGTGCGGCGCGCGGACCAGATCCTCGTGGTCGACGGCGGGCGGGTGGTCGAGCGCGGCACGCATGAGGAGCTGCTGCAGCGGGGAGGGCTCTACGCCGACCTCTATCGCACCCAGTTCCAGGAGGGCCGCGCCATCACGGCAGACGCGTGACGTCTGCCTCGGCGGCCCGTCGTTGGGTGTCGTCGGCAGCCTCTCGGCGCAGGAAGAAGAACCAGCCGCCGATGGCGACGAACGCGAAGATCAGCCACTGCGCCGCGTACGAGAGGTTGCGGTTCTCGTCGACGGTAGGCACGGGGAGCGCGACCAGGTCCTCCTGCGGCGGGGTCGAGTCGCTCAGCTGGACGTAGCCGGGGAACGCCTCGCCGAGAATGGGCAGGAAGTCGGGATCCACCGCAGCGACCTGGCCCGCGGGCAGGCCCTCGTTGCTCGCTGGGTCCGCGTCCTCCATGGGTCGCAGGTAGCCGGTCACGGTGACCGTGCCCGGCGGCGGCTCGGGACTCGAGGTCGCGGAGAGGGCGTCCCCGGTCGTCGGCTGCCAGCCGCGGTTCACCCAGGCCACCTCGCCGTCACCGGCCTGCACGGCAGTCAGCACCCAGAATCCGTTGCGCGCGTCGAGCGGGCGCTTCCTCACGAGCACCTGTGACTCCGGGAGGTAGCGGCCGGTCACGGAAACGTGGCGCCATTGGTCGGCGGGGACGATGCCGCCACCGCTCGGCCGGGTGATGTCGGCGAGGCGGACCGGTTCCGCAGCAAGGGCGGACTCGAGCTCCTGTCGCTGGAGCCGCTTGTCATCGGCCCGGTGCCACTGCCACAAGCTGAGCAGTCCGAAGGCGATGATCGACACGACGACAACGGCGGTGAAGCCGAGCCAGCGTCTCGTTCGAAGGAGGGACATCACGGGCGCCATCCTACGGACGGCCTCGGCGGGCGTCGGGGCGCTCAGGCGGGGGTCGGGTGGTCGGTGTGCCGGATGGTCGTGCCCGAGCCGGGCGCATCGATACCGGCAACGGGTGAGGACAGCTCCGGACGGACCTGGGCGGACACTCCGAGTTGACCCGGCTCGTCATTCTCGCGTCCGGCATTCGCGACCACGACCGCCAGATAGGGCAGGACGACGGCGCCGGCGACGAGGAACCAGCGAGGCCACCCCGGGACGACGATCGCGGCCAGGACGCAGGCCGTGCGGATGCCCATCGAGACCAGGTAGCGCCGGGTTCGCCCGGATTGCTCCTGGCTGAGTCCGCGCTGCGCCTCGGTGATCGTGTACACCGCAGGCGGCTCGCCCTTTGCCATGCCCCAACGGTAAGCCAAGATGGGCATCGGCGCGCATCCGGATGCACCGGCCGCCGGAGGAGGATCCGTGGCTGACCGTACGTACGGCCTTACCGAACTCGTCGGCACGTCGAAGGAGGGCGTCGACCAGGCTATTCGGAATGCGATCAAGCGCGCGTCGCAGACCGTGGGCCACCTCGACTGGTTCGAGGTGACGCAGGTGCGTGGGTACATCCGCAACGGCGACGTCGACCACTTCCAGGTGACGGTGAAGGTCGGCTCGCGACTGGAGGACGTCTGAACGTGCCGGACGACGCCTCTGAGCGCACCGACGGCAAGCGTCGGGCGGTCGACCGCCTGATCAACTTCAGTGACGCCGTGGTCGCCGTGGCCATCACGGTGCTCGCGCTGCCGCTGGTCGACATCGAGGGACCGGCGCCCGGCGAATCGGTGTGGCCGATCCTGTGGGATCACGCGCCGCAGATCAGCACGTTCCTGTTCACCTTCTTCGTCCTCGCGATCATGTGGCTCGCGCACAACCGGGTCCTGAACGAGATGCGCGCGTACGACGGCGTCATCTTCTGGCTGAACACGACGTGGCTGGCGGGCATCGTTCTGCTGCCGTGGTTCAGTGCGCTGTACGGAGAGACGTCGAGCAGGTCGAGCGTGGGCCTGGTGTACTGGGGCGCCCTCGCCCTCATCAGCGTGCTCGGTGCCCTGATGGGCCGCCACATGCGCGCCCATCCGGAACTGAGCGGGCGAACGGTGGCGCTCGACCCCAAGGAGTCCCGGCGCCTCGCGCTGCGGGGACCTGTCTTCGCCGGCTACTTCCTGCTGATCGGCCTCGTGTCCTTGGTCCTGCCGGACGTGGCCTCGTGGATGCCGTTCGGCATCATCATCCTGAGCATCTGGTTCCGTCCGGTTCGTTCCCAGCAATCCGAGGAGACCGCATGAGCACCATCGCACTGGTGACCGGAGGCAACCGGGGCATCGGCCTCGCCACGGCGCTTCGCCTGCGCGAGTCCGGCTACCAGGTGGTCGTCGGATCGCGCTCGGGCGAAGCGCCCGACGGACTCGACACGGTCCGCCTCGACGTCAGCTCTCCTGAGTCCATCAACGCGGCCTTCGACGACATCGAGTCGAGGTTCGGGACCGTCGGCCTCCTCGTCGCCAACGCGGGGATCACGCGCGACGGCCTGCTCATGCGGATGAGTGACGAGGACATCGACGACGTGCTGCAGACCAATCTGGCGGGCAGCATCCGGCTCGCCCGTCGAGCGCTCAAGGGGATGATCCGTGCGCGGGCGGGTCGGATCATCTTCGTCGGCTCCGTGGTGGGGCTGCTCGGATCGGGTGGGCAGGTGAACTATGCGGCGGCGAAGGCGGGGCTCGTCGGTGCCGCCCGTTCGTTGGCGAGGGAGGTCGGATCGCGTGGGATCACCGTCAACGTCATCGCCCCGGGGTTCGTCGAGACCGACATGACTGCCGAGCTCGATGATGCCGTGCGTGCCGGCATTCTTGGAGGCATTCCGCTCGGCCGCTATGCTCAGCCGGCCGAGATCGCCGACACCGTCGACTTCCTGGCGTCGGCGTCCTACATCACCGGAGCAGTCATCCCCGTCGATGGCGGACTCGGAATGGGCCACTAGCTGCCACGCGGCACGGAAGGATTCATATGGGCCTGCTCGAGGGCAAGCGCATCCTCGTCACGGGGGTACTGACCGACCAGTCGATCGCCTTCCACGTAGCCCGCCTCGCGCAGGAGGAGGGCGCGACAGTGGTCCTCACCTCCTTCGGGAGGGTGATGGGCCTGACCAAGCGCACGAACGACCGCCTGCCGCGTCCCGCACCGATCGTCGAGCTCGACGTCACCAACACCGACGACCTCGCGGCGCTCGCCGATCGCGTGCGCGAGCACGTCGACGGCCTCGACGGCGTGCTGCACTCCATCGGGTTCGCCCCCGAGGCCGCCCTCGGGGGCAACTTCCTCAACACCGAGTGGGAGGACGTCGCCACAGCGGTTCAGGTGTCGGCCTACTCGCTGAAGGCGCTCGCCGTGGCGGCCCGGCCGTTGCTCGGACGTGGGGCCTCCGTCGTCGGGCTCGACTTCGACGCGACGGTCGCGTGGCCCAAGTACGACTGGATGGGCGTCGCCAAGGCTGCCTTCGAGAGCACGGCGAGGTACCTCGCTCGCGACCTCGGGGCCGAGGGCATCCGCGTGAACCTGATCGCCGCCGGGCCCATCCACACCGTCGCCGCGAAGAGCATCCCGGGCTTCGAGGAGTTCCGGGAGGTCTGGTCGACCCGGGCCCCCCTGACGTGGGACATCGACGATCCGGTACCGGCCGCGCAGGCCTGCGTCGCGCTCATGTCGGACTGGTTCCCCGCCACCACCGGAGAGATCATCCATGTCGACGGCGGAGTGCACTCTCAGGGAGCGTGATCCAGTGGTGGTTGCGGAGGCGAAGCACCGGCTGGTGCTTGTTCGGCACGCGAAGAGCGACTACCCCCTGGGAGTGGTGGATCACGACCGGCCGCTGAATGCGCGAGGGCGCCGCGACGCGCCTTTCATCGGGTCGTGGATTCGCGACAACGTGCCGTGGCCCGAGGCCGCACCGCCGCTGATCCTGGTGTCGTCGGCCATGCGCGCCCAGCTGACGTGGGCCCTGGCTCGCGCAGGTCTCGACGATCGCTGGCGAGCCGACCTGCACCGCGACGAGCCGCGAATCTACGACGCGAGCGCCGACGGCGTGAGCCGGGTGATCGGCGAGATCGACGAGGACGTGCACACGACCGTCGTGGTCGGGCACAACCCGGCGATGCGCGACGTGGTGGAGCAGGCATGCGTCGCGGGTGAGCTCCGCGACGAGGCGACGCTGAAGTACCCGACCAGCGCGGTGGCGGTGCTCGCCACCGTAGGTCCGTGGGCGGGCATCCTCGAGGGCCGGCCCCAGTTCGAGATCGAGGCGTTCACGATTCCGCGCGCCCCGTCGGTTCCGCGCGCCTAGTCGAGCAGCGGCGGGGCGGGGGTCTCCAGGCCCTCGCGCGCATCCGCGCTCTCGATCTCCTCCCGCGTCACGCCGATGAGGTACAGGACCGAATCGAGATACGGGACGCTGACCGCGGTGTCGGCCGCTGCGCGGGCGGCCGCCTTCGCGTTGAAGGCGATGCCCAGCCCTGCCGCGGCGAGCATGTCGACGTCGTTGGCGCCGTCGCCGATGGCGATCGTGCGACGCGTGGGGATCTCGTAGACGCGGGCGAACTGTTGAAGGGCCGCCTTCTTCCCAAGACGGTCGATGACGGGGCCGATGACCCTGCCGGTCAACAGGCCGTCGCGCACCTCGAGGGTGTTGGCGCGGACGTCGCTGACCCCGAGCTCGGCGGCGATCGGGGCGATGACCTCCGTGAAGCCTCCGGACACGAGGGCCACGCGGTACCCGAGCCGGTGCAGCGTGCGGCACAGGGTACGGGCGCCGGGGGTGAGGGTGATGCGCTCCCGCACCCGGTCCAGGGCCGCGACGGGCAGGCCCTCCAACAATGCGGCGCGGGCTCGAAGGGACGCCTCGAAATCGAGCTCGCCGGCCATGGCTCGCTCGGTGATGTCGGCCACCTCCGGCATGACCCCCGCCTCGTCGGCGAGAAGGTCGATGACCTCGTCCTGGATGAAGGTGGAGTCCACGTCCATGACGACGAGGTACTGGCCACGACGATCGAGCCCCGCCTCCTGAACGGCGATGTCCGCGGCCTGCGAGGACGCGATGGCGGCCAGCGGGCGACGCAGCTCCTCCACGGAGACCCCGGATCCCTCGAACACGATCGCGGTGACGGGGTACGAGGCGACGCGGCGGATGCGATCGATGTTGCCGCCGCGGTCGGCGATCTCCGCGGCCACCCGCGACACGGCTCCCGGAAGCAGGGGGCTGCCCATCATCGTGACGTGGATGCGGTTGTGCCGGCGCTCGTCGTCCTCGGCGGCCCCGGAGACGGTCTCGACGTCCATGTCCATGTCCGCGGCCGCATGTCGGACGGCGGCGCGCGTCGCCGCGAGTGCAGCGTCGTCCCCGTCGACACCCACGAGCACGGCGAGGACCAGTCGACTGCGCACGACCAGCTGCTCGACGTCGAGGACGGTCACGGGGTGGGCCTCGAGGGTGGCGAACAACTGGCGGGTGACCCCGGGCCGGTCATTGCCGGTGAGGGTGAACAGCAGCGTGCGGCGGTTGTCGTCCATGTCGTGACAACGCTAGTGCGCCGCCCCTGCCAGCACGGCCTAGGGTGGCCCTGTGTCGAGTGTGGTCGTGATGAGCCGGGTATCGGTGCGTCGTGGCTCATCGTTCCTGCTCTCCGACGTCGATCTCAGGATCGACGAGGGGGAGCGGTGGGTGGTCATCGGTCCCAACGGAGCGGGCAAGACCACACTCCTCCTGGTCGCCTCGGGGCGCATGTTCCCCACCACCGGCACGGTCGAGCTGCTCGGTGAGGAGGTCGGTGCCGTCGACATGGCCGAGGTGAAGCCGCGCATCGGCTGGGCCAGCAGCGCGATGTTCGCCGACATACCGCCTCGGGAGTCGGTGTTCGACGTCGTCATGACCGGCGCCTACGCGGTGAGCGGCCGATGGCGGGAGGAGTACGAGGACACCGATCGCGACCGGGCTGCTCGCCTCATCTCCGCGTGGGGCGTGGCGGACCTCAGCGGCCGCACCTATGGCACCCTGTCAGAAGGTGAGAGGAAGCGCACCCTGATCGCGCGCGCACTCATGTCCGATCCCGAGCTGCTCCTGCTCGACGAGCCCGGCGCCGGCCTCGACCTCGGCGGCCGGGAGGACCTCGTCGATCGGATGAACACCCTGGCGCTCGACCCGGATGCGCCCA
The DNA here is from genome assembly GCA_016717115.1 of Actinomycetota bacterium. GTDB lineage: Bacteria > Actinomycetota > Actinomycetes > S36-B12 > S36-B12 > UBA10649. The sequence goes on along the minus strand of JADKGE010000006.1, from coordinate 176,952 downwards.
CGCAGATCGTCGTCACCCATCACGTCGAGGAGATCCCGTCGGGATTCACCCATGCCCTGCTGCTGCGGGGCGGAGCCGTGACGGCGGCGGGACCGCTCGCCGACGTGCTCACCGACGAGCACCTGACGGCGACGTTCGGGCTCCCGATCACCGTCCGTCGGGACGCCGGGCGCTGGTACGCCCGCCGCTCCACGGTCTGATCGATGGAGCCGCTCACGCTGGGACTGCTCGTGCTGGCCGGTTTCGGCGGCGGCTTCATCAACGCCGCCGTCGGGTCGGGGACCCTGCTCGTCTACCCCGTTCTGCTCGCCGCCGGCATCCCGCCCGTCCCCGCCAACGGCACGAACACGACGGGGTTGTCCCTGGGGTCCTTCTCGTCGGCATGGGCATACCGTCTCGAGCTCCGCGATCGCCTCCCGGTTCTCGGCTGGCCCCTGACCGCGACCGTGGTCGGCGCCGCGGTCGGGGCCGGCCTCGTCGTCGTGATGCCGAGCCGCGTCTTCACTTCCGTCGTGCCCTGGCTCGTCGGGGCGGCGACCGTTCTCATCGCCGTCCAGCCGCTCCTGAGCCGATGGGTGAGCGGGCATCGCGAGCCCGGTCGACATAGCCTCTGGCCCTGGACCGGCCTGGTCGGCACCTACGGCGGCTACTTCGGCGCCGCGCAGGGCATCATGCTCATGTCCGTCCTGGGGCTGTTCTACGACCCCGATACCCAACGGGCCAACGGCGCCAAGAACCTCCTTGCGGCCAGCGCCAACGTGACGGCAGCCGTGGTCTTCGCCCTATCCGGGGCCGTGGTGTGGCTGGCGGCGGCCGCCATCGCGCTGGGCTCGGTTCCTGGCGGATACGTGGGAGGACGGGTGGCGCGGCTCCTGCCGGGGTACGTCTTGCGCGGGCTCGTCGTGGTCATCGGCATCGGAGCCACGCTGTACCTCGTGCTTAACCGATAGTCGAGGCTGTCACTTGTAGCGTGGACTCCGTCGCCCGCTCGGGCGAAGGGTGCTCGAGCAGACGGAAGGGATCCAGGTCGTCGTGTTCAAGAAGGTCGTCGTCGGTGTGATCGCGGCCGTGCTGCTCGTCGCCGGGGGCGCGTGCGGTGCGGCGGCCCTCTGGGCATACGACACCTTCGGATCAAACGGGGTCATGCGCTTCGACGCGGGCACGATCACCCCCGGCCCCCTCGCCCGCGCCACCATCGTCGACATCGACCGCTTCGGCGCCACCGTTCCCTACATCGGGCAGTACGGACGTACGACGCTATCCGTCTCGAGCGGGGAGCGCGGCGACCCGTCGGACACCCTGTTCATCGGCGCGGCCGCCACCTCGGCCGTCGACGAGTACCTCCGGTCGACGCCCTACGCCGTCGGAATCCGCGACGGCGACGCCTGGATCACGCGCGACGTGCCGGGGGTGCGTGTTCCGGAGCTGCCGCGTGAACAGGAGTTCTGGCTGGCCGAGGCGGTCGGAGCCCGGCCGGCGATCGCGATGCCGGCGGAGCGACCGCTGACCGTCGTGCTCATGCATCCGGCAACCGTGCCCACCGGCCCGGTGACCCTGAGCATCGACTTCACCCTTCCCGACGCCTCGACGTGGATCCTCGGGCTGGCGATCGCGGCAGCCGTCCTCGTCCTGCTCTCCCTCCTGCTGTTCGTGCTTCTCTTCCGCATGAGGCGCCGACCCGGGCGCCACCAGGTGGGAGCACGTGGCGGCAGCCACGCCGCTCATGGCTGACGACGAGCAGGAACCGGCGTCGGACCGGATCCTGACGATCCCCAATCTGCTGAGCTTCGCGCGGCTTCTTGGAGTGCCGCTGTTCCTGTGGCTGGTGCTGGTCCCCGAGGCGGACGTGTGGGCCTTCGTGGTGCTGGCCTTGGCCGGTGCGAGCGACTGGGTGGACGGTGCCCTGGCCCGAGCCCTCAACCAGCGCAGCAAGCTCGGCATCATCCTGGATCCGCTGGCGGATCGGCTCTACATCGCCGCGACGCTCGTCGGTCTTGCCCTTCGCGGCCTGATTCCGTGGTGGTTGGTCGGGATCCTGGCCGCGCGTGAACTGCTGCTCCTGTCGCTCGTGCCGATCCTGCGGCGATCGGGCCGGATCGCCCTGCCGGTCACCTACGTGGGGAAGGCGGCCACGTTCTGCCTCCTGTGGGGGTTCCCGCTGCTCCTCCTGGGCGGGCTGTCGTCGTGGGTCGGCACGGTGGCGACCGCCTGCGGGTGGGCTTTCGCGCTCTGGGGAACGGCCTTGTACTGGTGGGCCGGAATACGCTACGCACAACAGGCGTGGTCCATGCGACACGACGTGAGGGCGGGGTAGCGGGATGCAGGCAGTGGTCATGGCCGGGGGAGCGGGCACGCGCCTGCGTCCCCTCACCACGGCTGTGCCGAAGGCGCTCCTGCCGATCGTGGGCGAGCCGATGCTGGCTCGGGTGGTGCGTCTGCTGGCGCAGAACGGCGTCGACCGGTGCGTCGTCACCCTCCAGCATCAGGCGTCCGTCGTGCTGAAGTACTTCAGTTCCGATCGGCTGGACGGAATCGACCTGCGCTTCCTGACGGAGCCGCGGCCCCTGGGCACCGCGGGCAGCGTGCGGTATGCGCAGAACTGGCTCGACGACGACGATCTCCTCGTCATCTCCGGCGACTGCCTCACCGACATGGACCTTCGCGGACTGCACGCCCAGCATCGCGACAACGATGCCGATCTGACGATCGCCCTCGCCCGACGGTCCGATTCGCGCAACTACGGCGTGGTCACTGTCGACGATTTTGGGCGGGTCCTGTCGATGATCGAGAAGCCGAGCTGGAGCGAGGTTGCCGACGACATGGTGAACACTGGTGTGTACCTGGTCAGCCCCAGGGTCCTGTCGCTGATTCCGCTCAACGAGTCCACCGACTGGGCGATGGACGTCATCCCGTCGCTCCTCGACCGAGGCGGCCGAGTGCAGGGCGTGGTCATGGACGGCTACTGGGAGGACGTCGGCAGCTTCGCCAGCTACAGCAAGGCGCAACGCGACGTGCTCGACGGGCGCGTGAACAGCGAGATCGACGCGTTCGAGGTTGCCCCAGGGGTGCTCGTCGCGACCGGCGCAGAACTGTCCCCGGGGGCACATGTCATCCCGCCGGTCTACATCGGCCCGTTCGCGAAGATCGAGGCGGACGCGGTCGTCGGCCCGTACACCGTGGTGGGCACCAATGCGCTCATCCGCGCCCGCGCCGTTGTCGACCACTGCGTGCTGCATCCGAACGTCTTCGTCGGGAACGACGCCGACCTGCGCGGCTCGATCATCGGCCGGGCCACGGAGATCCGACACGACGCACGCATCCTCGAGGGATCCGTGATCGCTGACAACTGCACGGTGATGGACGGCGCGGTGATCGGCACCGACGTGCTCATCTACCCCGGCAAGACGATCGACGAGGGGACCGTCGTCGACGAGTCGGTGGTGTGGGAGTCCCCGTCGCAACGTCAGGTGTTCAGCGACAACGGCGTGCGGGGGATCGTCAATGTCGACATGACTCCCGAGCGCATCGTGCGGCTGGCCGCGGCGTTCGCGACGACGCTGCCCAAGGGTGCGACCGTCAGCGTGGGCCGGGACCACAGCAAGAGCGCCCGGGCGTTGAACCGGGCACTGGCCGGGGCCCTGACGGCGGCGGGCATCAACCTGCGCGACCTGCGCGCCGTGACGTCCGCGCTGATCCGCAACGACACGGCGCGCTACTCCGAGGGCGGCGTGATCCTGCGCACGACATCGGGGCGGGCAGACAGCATCGACGTGCTCTTCCTCAACGCGCAGGGTGGCGAGATCAGCAGCCATCAGCGTGAGGCGGTCGAGCGGATCTTCACGCGCAAGGAGTTCCGGCGACCGTTGCCCTCGGACATCGGGGACATCCGCACGCCGCATCGCGTCCTCGACGACTACGCGAACGACGTCGAGGTCGAGATCAACATGGATGCGATTCGTCGGGACAGTCCTCGCCTGGTCATCGATGCGGGCGGCGGTCCGGCCATCGGCGTGCTGTCGATGATCATGGGCCGGCTCGGCATCGACGCGCTCACCGTGGGGACATCGCTCGATGAGGATGCCGCGGCCGACCTGCCGGGCCTGCGCGAGGCCGCGCTGCGCCGGCTCAGCGGGCTCGTGGTCTCGTCGGGGGCGAAGCTCGGGGCCAGGATGGGACCGACGGGCGAGCGGCTGAGCATCGTCGACGAACAGGGCAACGTCATCGACGACGGCCGGATGCTGCTCATCATGCTCGACCTCATGGCGGCCGCCCGTCACAACGGGTGCATCGCCGTGCCGGTGACGACGAGCCGACTGGCCGAGCAGGTGGCCGCGTACCACGGACTCGTCGTCCGCAGGATCGGCGCAGGCTCGTCGGCCCTTGCGGCGGCCACCGAGGCTGCCGACGTCATCCTCGCCGGTGACGGCCGCGGGCGGTTCGTGCTACCGGCGCTCGGACCGGGGCCCGACGCGATCTCCTCGCTGATGATGCTCCTCGCCCTGATGGCCGACACGGAACTGACGCTCAGTCAGCTCAACGCCCGCATCCCCGCCACCAGCGTCGTGTCCCGGCGCGTGCCCGTCCCATGGCACCGGCGCGGAGCGGCGATGCGCAACGTGCGCCAGACGGCCGACGAGGGCCAGATCGACACGCTGGACGGCATCCGGGTGCTGGTGCCGGACGGCAGCTGGTGCCTCGTGCTGCCGGAAGACGACCAAGCCAGCTTCATGCTCTTCGCGGAGGCGGCGGACACCGCGGCGGCCACGGATCTCCTCGATCACTGGCAGGCGATCGTCGAGGGCGCTCCGTGACCCTGTCCGTCGATGATCGGACGGGCACCGGCGACGGCGTTCTCGAGCGCTTCCTGGCCGACATCGTCGTGGACGACTATGCCGCCGGCGCAGGAGCCGGCGGCGGGGACGACCCGCCAGGGGGCCCGTCGCGAGAGGGATCTTCGGCCGGTGTCGTGCTCTCCGTGCTCGTGGCACTGCTCATCGGCGTGATGATCGCGGCGGCACTGGCGAACACCCGACTGTCCTCCGCCGACCGACAGCAGACGCGCGCCGCGCTATCCGAGCGCATCTCGACGCTGGCGACCGCGATCGACGCGCGACAACTTCTGGTGGACCAGCGCGCGACCGACGTGCAGGCCTTGCAGGACCGGCTCCTGGCCGCGTCCCAGGACGGTCCAGCCACCGCGGACACGATCGCCCGCCTGTCGGCGGCGGCCGGCGCGACGCCGCTGAGCGGACCTGGCATCACTGTGACGATCGACGACGCCCCGGACGCCGAGGCCGGATCGCTCAACAGGGTCCTGGATCGCGATCTGCAGGACATCGTCAACGTCCTGTGGCAGTCGGGCGCGGAGGGGATCGCCATCAACGACCAGCGACTCACGGGCACCAGCGCCATCCGTGCCGCAGGCGAGGCGATCCTCGTGAACTACCAACCGTTGGCCCGGCCGTATCGCGTCGCCGCCGTGGGCGCCCTCCGAGCGGCAACCGAGGGCTCCCGGCTGCAGCGACTGATCCGCGAACTCACCCGGGACTACGGTCTTGCCGCTGACCTCCGCGAGGGTGACGTAGCGTTGCCGGCGGGAGAGGTACGCAGCCCGCGCTTCGCGAGCACCGTTCCCGGTCGAGCGGCCGTCGCCTCGACGGACAGCGGGGGAGGGGTCGGGTCATGATCGCGATCGTGGGGCTGCTGGTGGGCATCGCGGTCGGCATCATCTGGCACCCGATCGTCCCATTCTGGCTCGAGCCCTATCTCCCGATCGCCATCGTCGCGGCACTCGACGCCGTGTTCGGCGGCTTCCGTGCCCTCATGGAGAAGAGGTTCGACGACCGCATCTTCGTCGTCAGCTTCCTGTCCAACGTCGTCATCGCCGCCTTCCTGGTGTTCCTGGGCGACCAGCTCGGCGTGGGCGCCCAGATGTCGACCGGCGTGGTCGTGGTGCTGGCCATGCGGATCTTCGCCAACGCCGCTGCCATCCGTCGCATCCTGTTCCGGGCGTGAGCCGTGCCTGAGACCACCAGCCCCGACCCCTCGGACAGCGGGACTCCGCTGACCGATGCGGACCGGTCCACGCGCAGTCTCCTGCGCCAGCTCTCCTTCCAGCCCGAGCGACCGCACCTGGTGATCGGGCTGCTCTTCCTCATCCTTGGCCTCCTCGTCACGGTCGCCCTGGTCCGGCCTGGGCAGGAGGTGCCGTGGCAGAACGCGCGCACGGAGGACCTCGTCCAGATCCTCGACGACCTTGGCGCCCGGCAGGATCGCCTCGATGCGGAGGCGGTCCGCCTGTCGACGCTGCAGCGGGACCTGGAGCAGGGCTCGACGGTGGAGGCCCTGGCCGAGTCGCAACGGAAGCTGGAGTCGCTCAAGGTGCTCACCGGGACCACCCCGGTCGTCGGACCGGGGGTCGCCATGACCATCACCGACCCGGAGGGCGCCGTCGACGGCCCGCTCCTGCTGGATGCGGTGCAGGAACTGCGCGATTCGGGCGCGGAGGCGATCCAGGTCGGCGACACGCGTGTGGTGGTCGGCACCTGGTTCGCGGACTCGCCGGACGGCGTCCTGGTCGACGGGAACCTCGTGACCGGGCCGATCCGAGTGCTGGCGATCGGTGATCCAGAGACCATGACCGCGGCCCTGAACATCCCGGGCGGCCTGGCCGACTCCGTGCGCACGCGTGGTGCCGATTTTGCCACTTCGACCGTTCAGTCGCTGAGCATCTCCGTTACAGTTCCGAACACGACCGAGTAGGCACCAGGGGATGGGGAGGACGCATGTACCCAGAGGAGTTGCGCTACACCGCCGAGCACGAGTGGGTGCGCAGCACTGACGCGGGCACGGTGGTGTTCGGCATCACCGAGTACGCCCAGGACGCCCTCGGGGACATCGTGTTCGTGTCGCTTCCCGACGTCGGCGCGACTCTCTCCGCGGCGCAGCCCTGCGGTGAGGTGGAGTCCACGAAGAGCGTCAGCGACCTGTACGCGCCGCTAGCCGGAGAGGTCATCGGGCGCAACAGTGCGCTGGATGCCGCACCCGAGATCGTCAACACCGACCCGTACGGCGAGGGTTGGATGGTCGAGGTGCGCCCCGTCAACCCGACGGATATCGACGGACTGCTGTCAGCGGCCGACTACCGGGCCCTGGTCGAGAAGGCGTAGTCCGTTGGCCACCTGCCCCAGCTGCGGCCACGAGTCCGCGGACGACGATCGGTTCTGCGGCTCGTGCGGCGCGCCGCTGTCCGCAGAAGCCTTCGAGATCCTCGAGCACACGGGTTCGATCACGTCGATCATCGCCTCCGGACCGGGGACCGGTTCAGGAGCCATGAGTCCCGTGGGATCCGGCCGTCAGTTCGAACTGCCGACGGGCAGTGCGCTGCTCGTCGTGCATCGTGGACCTGGAGAAGGGGCCGAGTACGTCCTGGCCCCCACGACCAACCTGGTCACCGTCGGCAGGGCGCCCGAAGCGGGGATCTTCCTCGACGACGTCACCGTGAGCCGGCGCCATGCCGAGTTCCGGCACGGCGCGGAGGGCTGGAGTGTCCGCGACGTCGGCAGCCTCAACGGCACCTATGTCAATCGCGTCCGAGTCGAGGACCAGCACCTGAGCGGCGGGGACGAAGTGCAGATCGGCAAGTTCCGATTCGTCTTCCTGCTCGGCCTCGATGCGCCGTCATGAGCGAGGGGGTCGGTGACTCCTCGCCACCCGTCGTGCACGGGACCATCAGCATCGGCGAGGTGCTGTCACTGCTGAAGAAGGAGTTCCCGGACGTCACGATCAGCAAGATCAGGTTCCTCGAGTCCGAGGGGCTGGTGTCGCCGGAGCGCACGGCCTCCGGCTACCGCCGCTTCAATCAGCACGACATCGAGCAGCTGCGGGCGGTACTGACCCTGCAGCGTGATCAGTACCTGCCGCTGAAGGTCATCCGCGATCACATCGGGGACGGCATCCCCGATCCCGACGCCCCGGCGAAGGCGCCCCTCGCGGGCACGGGACTGCAGCCCGACGACTTCAGGCCAGGGGCCGGCCGCGTGCGCATGACGCGGGAGGAGCTCGCGCAGGCGAGCGACCTGCCCGAGGCGTTCGTGGCGCAACTGGAGGGGATCGGGCTCGTCTGGGCCTCGGCGGCCGGTCACTACGACGAGGACGCGCTGGCCATCGTCTCCGTCGTCTCGCGACTGTCGGCCTTCGGCGTCGAGGCCCGGCACCTGCGATCGTTCCGTGTGGTGGCCGACCGGGAGACCGGCCTGGTCGAGCAGATCGCGACTCCCTACTCGCAACCGCGGGACCGCGACGGGCGGGCACGCGAGCAGGAGACCATCCGTGAGCTGGCGTCGCTGTTCGTACAGCTGCACGCGGCCCTGCTGCGTGCCGAGCTCATTCGGGGCGGACGCGCCTGACACGACGCACGACGCGGGCATCGGGGTTACCCTGAAGCCATGCTGGATCTCGAAGTCGTGGGCGTGCGCGTGGAGATGCCGTCGAACAACCCGATCGTGCTGCTGCGCGATCGCGAGGGCGGCCGCTACCTGCCGATCTGGGTCGGTGCCGTCGAGGCAACGGCGATCGCGTACGCCCAGCAGGGCATCGTCCCGCCCCGGCCCCTGACCCACGACCTGCTGCGCGACATCCTCGTCGCCCTCGGGGTCACGCTCAGCGAGGTGCGGATCACCGCGCTCGAGGACGGCGTGTTCTACGCGGTCCTCGTGTTCAGCACGGGCGTGGAGGTCAGCGCCCGGCCGTCGGATGCGATCGCGCTCGCCCTGCGGGTCGACGCGCCCATCCGGGGCGCCGACGCCGTGATGGATGAGGCGGGCATCGACCTTCCCGACGAGCAGGAACCGGCCGACGAGGATCAGGTCGAGAAGTTCCGCGAGTTCCTCGACCAGGTGTCTCCGGAGGACTTCGGCTGACCCTCGGTCGGCACTTCACGGCGGGATCGCAACCTCAGCAAGAGGTTGAGAGTTTGGTCTGCGACACGCCGTGCCGGTGAATTGACCCTGTGCGGGAGCGTCCCTAACGTCGAGCACGACAGGTGCAAGGCCCGCCGCAGATCGTGCATCGGGCACTCGGCAGTACAGTCGGCCCGAGGCCGGCGATGTGGGACGGGAGACGACAGTGGCGCCAGAAGGAGTGACCCCCCAGTCGATGACGGGCGGTGTCGCGGCGGCGGCTGTCAATCCTGGTGACTCCCAGGGCGTGCTGTTCGACGAGGAGACCCTTCGACCGCTGCCCGCGAACGTGGGCTACCGCGGGCCGATCGCCTGCGCGGCCGCGGGCATCACCTACCGGCAGCTCGACTACTGGGCTCGCACGGGTCTGGTCGTCCCCTCCGTTCGCGGTGCCGCCGGATCCGGAACTCAGCGCCTGTACGGATTCCGCGACATCCTCGTCCTGCGCGTCGTCAAGCGCCTGATCGACACAGGCGTCTCGCTGCCCAACATCCGAGCCGCCGTGGATCACCTTGTCGATCGCACCGGCGCCGATCTCGCCAGCCTGACGATCATGAGCGATGGCGCGAGCATCTACGAATGCCGCAGCGCCGACGAGGTCGTCGATCTCGTCCGCGGCGGTCAGGGGGTGTTCGGCATCGCCGTCGGCAGCGTGTGGCGTGAGGTCGAGGGCACGCTGGCGACCCTGCCGAGCGAGGAGCCCGGCGGAGCGATCGTGGAGGCGCCGCAGGGCAGCGACGAGCTCGCCGTGCGCCGCGCCAAGCGGCACGCGGTCTGACCTTCGCGCACCCGCTACGATTGCGGCGCTGACTGATCCCGAGCGGGAGAGACCTGGTTCACCAGGCGCCGAAGGAGCAATCTCCCCGACAACCTCTCAGGCAGATGGACCGCTCGGGAAAGGCACCTCTGGAAAGCGGGTCCGGCTCGCCGGATCCCACCGACGGTGAAAGCCGGTCGCCTGGCGGCCGGTGAAGCTCTCAGGTCACGTTCCGGCGTGGGCTACAGAGGGGGAGTGGCGGTCACACCCGTGGCCGCCTGCCCCGCATGCCGCAAGGCTGCCCATCCCGTGAGGTTCCCATGGTGGATCGCGACTTCCCTTCCCGGCACATCGGACCGGACCCCAGTGAGCGGCAGCTGATGCTCGAGCGGCTGGGGTACGACGATCTCGACGCCTTCACCGCCGACGTCGTGCCCGAGGTCATCGGCTGGCACGAGGGGCTCGATCTGCCTGCCGCGGCCAGCGAGCCCGAGGCCATCGTCGAGTTGACGTCGATGGCGGCCCGCAACCGGCTGCTGACGAGCATGATCGGGCTCGGCTACTCGGGCACCCACACCCCCGCGGTGATCAAGCGCAACATCCTCGAGAACCCGGCCTGGTACACGGCTTACACGCCCTACCAGCCCGAGATCTCCCAGGGCCGCCTCGAGGCGCTGCTCAACTTCCAGACCATGGTGGAGGACCTGACGGCCCTCCCGGTGGCAGGGTCCAGCCTGCTGGACGAGCCGACGGCGGCGGCCGAGGCCATGACGCTGGCCGTCCGCGTGGCCAAGGGCGCCATGCGTGTGGTGGTGGACGCCGACACGCATCCCCAGACCCTTGCGGTGCTGCAGACGCGGGCCGAGCCGCTGGGGATCGACCTCGTCATCACCGACCTCGACGAAGGACTGCCTGAAGGCGACCTCGCGGGCGTCCTCGTCAGCTACCCGGGGTCGTCGGGCCGGGTGCGCGACATCGCCCCGCTCATCGCGGCCGCGCACGAGCGCAAGGCCCTGGCCCTGGTCACGACCGACCTGCTGGCGCTCACGCTCCTGACTCCCCCCGGGGAGATGGGCGCCGATGTCGTCGTCGGTTCGGCCCAGAGGCTGGGCGTGCCCTTCGGCTTCGGCGGCCCGCATGCGGGATTCATGTCGGTGCGGGCTGGTCTGGAGAGGAGCATGCCGGGCCGCCTGGTGGGGGTCAGCGTGGATGCCGACGGCGCACCGGCGTACCGCCTGGCCCTCCAGACCCGCGAGCAGCACATCCGCCGCGAGAAGGCGACGAGCAACATCTGCACCGCGCAGGTGCTGCTGGCCGTCATGGCATCGATGTACGCCGCCTACCACGGGCCGGACGGACTGACGGCCATCGCGCGGCGCGCGCACGACCACGCCCGCGCGCTGGCTGAGGGCCTACAGCAGCTCGGCATCGACCTCGCCTCGGAGTCGTTCTTCGACACCGTTCGATGGACGGTGCCCGGCCGCGCGGCCGATGTCGTGGCGGAGGCGCTGGCGCAGGGAGTCAACATCAGGCTCGTCGACGTCGACACCGTGTCGGCGAGCACCGACGAGGTCACCACATCGGCGGACGTCGAGGCGGTTCTCGCCGCCCAGGCACGCGTTCTCGCCGGACCCGGCGGCTCGGGCATCTCCGCGACCCTCGGTCTGCCGGACGTGCTGGCCCGCACGAGCCCGTTCCTGACCCACCCGGTCTTCACGACCCACCACAGCGAGACCTCGATGCTTCGGTACATCCGACGCCTCGGTGACCGGGACATCGCCCTCGACCGGGCCATGATCCCCCTGGGCTCCTGCACCATGAAGCTCAACGCCACCACCGAGATGGAGCCGATCACCTGGCCGCAGTTCGCCGGGGTCCATCCCTTCGCGCCGCTCGACCAGGCGGCCGGCTACGTCGAGCTCATCCAGGGGCTCGAGGCCTGGCTCGTCGAGATCACGGGCTACGACGCGGTGTCCCTGCAGCCCAACGCCGGCTCGCAAGGCGAGTTCGCGGGGCTGCTGGCGATCCGGGCGTTCCATGCGGCCGCGGGGGAGTCTCGGCGCGACGTGTGCCTCATCCCGAGCAGTGCCCACGGCACCAACGCGGCGAGCGCGGTCATGGCCGGCATGCGTGTCGTCGTCGTCGCCTGCGACGAGGAGGGCAACGTCGACGTGGACGATCTCAGCGCGAAGATCGAGGCCCATCGCGACGTGCTCGCCGCACTCATGGTCACCTACCCTTCGACCCACGGTGTCTTCGAGACCGCGATCACGGGCATCTGCGCTCTCGTTCACGACGCGGGCGGCCAGGTGTACGTCGACGGGGCCAACCTCAACGCGCTCGTCGGCCTCGCCAAGCCCGGTCGGTTCGGGGCCGACGTGTCGCACCTGAACCTGCACAAGACCTTCTGCATCCCCACGGCGGTGGCGGCCCCGGCGTCGGTCCCGTCGCGGTACGGGCGCATCTGTCGCCCTACCTTCCCTCCCATCCGCTGCGGCCCCAGGCCGGACCGCTCGGTCGGGGTCACGCCGACGGGGGAGTGGGCCCGGTCAGCGGGGCGCCGTGGGGCAGCGCCGGGATCCTGCCCATCCCCTGGGCGTACATCAGGATGATGGGAGCCGACGGGCTGCTCCGCGCGACCCAGACCGCGATCCTGTCGGCCAACTACATCGCGGCACGGCTCGGCGACCACTTCCCGGTTCTCTACACCGGCGCGAACGGCCTCGTCGCGCACGAGTGCATCCTGGATCTGCGGGGCATCACGGCCAGCACTGGCGTGAGCGTCGACGACGTCGCCAAGCGGCTCATCGACTACGGCTTCCATGCCCCCACCATGTCCTTCCCCGTCGCGGGCACGCTGATGGTGGAGCCGACCGAGAGCGAGGACCTCGATGAGCTGGACCGCTTCTGCGACGCGATGATCGCCATCCGAGGCGAGATCGACGCCGTGGCCGCGGGCGTCTGGCCGCTCGACGACAGCCCGCTGCGCAACGCGCCCCACACGGCCGACTGCCTGATCGGGGAGTGGACGCACCCCTACGCCGCGAGGCTGGCTGCCTTCCCGGTCGAGAGCCTGCGTCAGGACAAGTACTGGCCGCCGGTACGCCGCATCGACGGGGCGTTCGGCGACCGCAACCTCGTCTGCTCCTGCCCGCCGCCCGAGGCCTTCGCGTCCTCGTGATCGCCATCTTCGACATCGACGGGGTGCTCGCCGACGCGTCGCACCGGCAGCACCACGTCGCCGCGAGGCCGAAGGACTGGGATGCGTTCTTCGCGGCAGTCGGCGCCGATCCGGTGATCCACGCGGGCCGCGACCGGTTGCTCGCCGAGGCGCAGCGCCATGAGGTGGTGCTGCTGTCCGGCCGGCCGGAGCGCACGCGCACCGACACCGAGGCGTGGCTTCTTGCCGCCGGGATGGGCCGGCCACGGGTCTTGCTGCGGGACGACCAGGACCGACGGCCGGCGGCCGTGGTCAAGTCCGAGCTGATCTCGACGCTCGCACCGCCGGACCAGGTCGCCGTGGTCATTGACGACGACGACTCGGTGGTGGCCGCATTGGCGGCCATGGGTTACAGCGCGGAGCTCTTCCGCTAGCCTGTTCCCACCTATCCAAGAGGAGAAACGACGCATGGCTTCGGATTTCGGCACCTTCATCATCCAGATGCTCTGGATCTTCCTGATCATCATGTACTTCATCTTGTTCTTCATGATCCTGATGGACCTGTTCAGCGACCACTCGATGGGTGGCTTCGCCAAGGCGATCTGGATCATCGCCCTCATCTTCTTCACCTACATCGCGGTCCTCGTCTACATCATCGCTCGCGGCAAGGGCATGGCGGAACGTCGCAATGCCCAGTACAAGGCGGCGCAAGAGGCACAGAACGCGTATATCAAGCAGGTCGCCGGCACGGGTGGCGCTGCTGACCAGATCGCCCAGGCCAAGGCCCTGCTCGACGCAGGGACGATCTCGCAGGCCGAGTTCGACCAGATCAAGACCAAGGCCCTGGCCTAGCCCAGGCGAACGACGGAAGGCCTCGCCCCGATGGGGCGGGGCCTTCCGTCATTGCCGACGACCGTCGATCCGAGGGGAAAGTCGGGACTTTCGACTAAGGGTCGCCTTACCTCGGGCTGTTAGCGTTGGGCCGTGAGAACGCACCGCCACGCAACCCACTCGGGAGGCACCGTTCGCGATCTGGCCGTCGGGGACTCGGCGGTCCTCGGCGACCCGCTCGTGGATCTCATGCAGCGGCGCCGGCTGGCCGAGCTCGGCCTGCGCCGGGGCGAGGCGGTTCGGATGGTCCTGCACTCTGTCGGGGGAGCGCGAGTGGTGTCCGTTCGCGGCTCCCGGATCGCGCTGGACGCCACGACGGCCGCCCTGCTGCCTGTGCAGGACGGGCCTTCGTGAGCCTGACCGGCGCGTCCTGCCACGACGAGGGCGCTGGGGTCAGCGCCCCGGAGGGAACCGCGGTCGTCGCCCTTGCCGGGGCGCCGAACGTCGGGAAGTCGACGCTGTTCAACCGACTGACGGGAGCGCGGCGCCAGGTGGGCAACTGGCCCGGCACGACGGTCGAGGTCGGGCGCGGCCTCGCCACGCACGCGGGCACCTCCTACGACATGATCGATCTGCCCGGGGCCTACAGCCTCGACCCGATGTCACCCGACGAGGCGCTGACCCGCCGGCTCCTGATCGATGTCGCCGACGACGAGCGCCCCGACGTGGTGGTCGTGGTGGCCGACTCGGGGCGCCTGGCCCGATCCCTGTACCTCGTGCGGCAACTGCGCGAGACCGACCAGCGCATGGTGGTCGCGCTGACCATGGGCGACCTCGCGGAGCGTCATGGTCTCGACGTCAGCGTCGATGCCCTCAGCACGTATCTCGGTGTGCCGGTCGTCATGACCGATCCGCGGCATCGCCGAGGCCGGGCCGACTTCCTGGCCGCCGTGGACCGGTCCCTGCGATCCGATCCGCCGGTGGCTCTGCCGCGACCCGCGTCGACCGACGAGTTCCTGGCCGCCGACGAGCGGTTCGCCTGGATCGACGCCGCGGAGGACGCCGCCGTCGAGCGCATCGCCTTGAGTCGGGTGCGCTGGTCCGACCGGATCGATCGCATCGCCCTGTCGCCGGTGGTCGGCCCGCTCGTCTTCCTGGCGGCCATGTGGGCCGTGTTCCAACTGACCACGACGGTGGCCGCACCACTGCAGGACGCCCTCGACTGGTTCTTCACCGGCCCGGTCACGACGGCGGCCGTGACGATGCTCGGCTGGATCGGCCTGGACGACACCTGGGTGCGCGGGCTGGTCGTCGACGGCCTCATCGCCGGGGTCGGCATGCTCCTCACCTTCGTCCCGCTGATGGCCATCATGTTCGCCCTGCTGGCGCTGCTCGAGGACAGCGGATACCTCGCGCGTGCGGCCGTGGTCACCGATCGCCTCATGCGGGCGATCGGGCTGCCCGGTCGGGCCTTCCTGCCGCTCATCGTCGGCTTCGGCTGCAACGTCCCGGCAATCTCCGCAACCCGTATCCTGCCGAACTCCCGTCATCGGATCATGACCGCGCTCCTCGTGCCGTTCACGTCCTGCAGCGCCCGGCTCACCGTCTACGTTCTGGTCGCCTCCATCTTCTTCCCGGACAACGCGGGCACTGTCGTCTTCCTGCTGTTCGTCGTCAGCATCGTCTTCGTCGTCGTGATCGGACTGGCGATGCGGGCGACCCTGTGGCGCAGCCTCGGCTCGGAGCCGCTCGTCATCGACCTGCCGCCCTACCAGCGACCGACCCTCGCCCTCACCGCGTCGGTCACGTGGCTGAGGCTTCGGGGCTTCCTCCAGACCGCCAGCGGCATCATCGTCGCGACCGTCGCCGTCGTCTGGCTCATGCAGTCGATCCCGGTGGTCACGGGGTATTCGTTCGGCGAGGTGCCCGTGCAGGACAGCCTGTACGCGCGGTCGGCCGAGGCGATCGCACCCGTGTTCGCACCCGCGGGCTTCGGGTCCTGGGAGACCACGAGCGCCCTCATGGTCGGGTTCGTCGCGAAGGAGGCGGTGATCTCCTCCTGGGCGCAGACGTACTCGGCGGAGGACCCGACGGCCACGGGCGAGGCCGGCACGCTGGGCAGCTTCATCTCCGCCGACTTCGAGGAGAGCTCGGGCGGTCACACGAGCGCCGCGGTGTGGGCCTTCCTGGTCTTTCTGCTCGCCTACACACCCTGCGTGGCGACGCTGGCCGCCCAGCGGCGGGAGATCGGCAACCGGTGGACGGCCTTCGGCATCGCCATGCAGCTGAGTGTCGCGTGGGTGGTCGCCGTCGCCATCTTCCAGATCGGGTCGCGGCTGTGACGGCGCCGCTCAGCGCTGTGCTGTCGGCCGTGTCGACAGGCGCGAACACGGTAGGGGAGATCGCCACGCGGACCGGGCTGAGCCCGGACGTGGTCGATGCCGCCGTCGAGCACCTCCGGCGGATGGGGAAGATCGGCGCTGTCTCGCTGTCGAGCGGCTGCCCTGACGGTGGGTGCACCGGTTGCGGGTCGCCATCCGGGTCCGGCTGCCTGACGATCGGGCCGCCGCCGGTGCGGGGCTGACGCGGCGCGCGATGGCGGACGTCCTGGTCCTCGGCGGCACGGCCTGGCTGGGCCGTGAGGTGGCCATGCAGTCGGCTCAGCAGGGCCACGCCGTCACCTGCCTGGCTCGGGGCGGCAACGGACGGGCACCCGAGGAGGTGGAGTTCATCTCCGGGGATCGATCCGCCACAGACGGCTACGACGCCGTTCGTGACCGGGACTGGGACGAGGTGGTCGACGTCTCCTGGCAGCCGGGCCTCGTCCGCTCCGCCGTCGCCGCTCTGGGGCCTCGGGCCGCGCACTGGACCTACGTCTCGTCGTGCTCGGTGTACGCCGACGACGCGACTGCCGGGCAGGACGAGGGTGCCACCCTGCACGCGCCCCTGGCTGCCGAGTCCGCCAGCATGCAGGACTACGCGGGGGCCAAGGTGCGCTGCGAACGCATCGTCACCGAAGCGCTGGGGGACCGGGCGGCGCTGGCTCGGGCCGGCCTGATCGGCGGTCCGGGGGACCCGTCCGACCGCTTCGGCTACTGGGTGGCACGGTTCGCTCAGGCGGGGGAGGAGCCCGTTCTCATTCCGGATAATTCGGACTTGCCCGCCCAGACGATCGACGTGCGCGACATCGCTTCGTGGATCGTCCGGGCGCCGGACCGGCGGGTGACCGGCCCGGTGAACCTCGTGGGGGAGCGCCTGCCCCTGACCACCGTGCTGGAGCGGGCGGCGTCGGTCGCGGGCTTCTCAGGGCCGATGGTGGCCGTGGATCCGCACTGGCTGCTCGAGCAGGGCGTGCAGCCATGGGCCGGACCGAGGTCCTTGCCGCTGTGGCTGCCCCTGCCGCAGTACGCGGGCTTCGGCGCCCGCGACGATGCACGGGCCCGGCACACGGGACTGACGCGTCGGCCGTTGGCGGACACGCTGGCGGACGTGCTGGCCGACGAGCGGGCCAGGGGCCTGGACAGGGAGCGCAGGGCCGGCCTGACCAGGGCAGAGGAGAAGGCGCTCCTCAGCAGGTGGGCCGACAGCAAAATGTCATAATGCACATTATCGGCGATTCACCAACCGCGAGTGGCGGCTTGTGGCGGGCGCACGGCCGGTGCGCCTGACCACGAGCCGCCACTCGGCGGGGTTTAGCGGACGGCGCCGATCTTGTAGGGTGCAAGTGCGCGTGCGGCCGATCCCGAGCCCTTGTGCTGCGAGTTGAACGTGGCGGTGCCGTTCTTCCCGCACATCGCCGTGACCACGGTCTTGCCGCCCGGGTGCTTCGGGATCCACGTGGTGAGGTTGTAGACGTTCTTGCCCACGACGGACCAGCAGTCGGTGGCCTTGTTGTGCGCCTTGACCTGGGACAGTGAGTACGACTTCGACGGCGCCGCGGTCACGTCGGCAGCCTGGCTGGGTGACGCCGTCAGGAGAAGTCCGGACAGTGCCAGCGGGAACGCCGCCGCAGCCGCTATCCCCCGCTTCGAGAATGTAAACGTATGCATGTGTGTGTACCTTCCTTGTCGCCGCTCGGCAGGGCGAATGTCCCTACCGAGAAGACCCGTGGTGCCGAGCTATCCGAGCGTGCCGATCTCGTAGCTGGCCAGGATGTCGGTGGCCGAGCCGTGGCCGGCGTGCTGACCCTCGAATCCGGCGGTGCCGTCGGTGCCGCACATCGCCTCGACCACGCCCGCACCTCCCGGATGCTGCGGGATCCACGCGGTCAGGTCGTACACCAGACCGTTGACGATCGACCAGCAGTCCGCAGGCGTCGCATGCGCCGCGACATCGGCGGCCGTGTACACCGACCCGCCTCCGGCGGTAGCCGACGGGGACGGCGCGGCCACGGTCGGTCCGCTGGGCGGGCCAGCGCCGGCGGCCGATGCCACAGGCCCGATCTCGTAGCTGGCCAGGATGTCGGTGGCCGAGCCGTCGCCGGCGTGCTGACCCTCGAATCCGGCGGTGCCGTCGGTGCCGCACATCGCCTCGACCACGCCCGCACCTCCCGGATGCTGCGGGATCCACGCGGTCAGGTCGTACACCAGGGCGTTGACGATCGACCAGCAGTCCGCAGGCGTCGCATGCGCCGCGACATCGGCGGCCGTGAAGCCGGGCGCGCCCGATGGGGCGGGGGCGCCGGACGGTCGAGGTGCCGGCGGCGGGACGGGTGCCTGGGCGTCCTCCTGTGCCTCGCTGTCCAGGCTGCGTGATTCCCATACGGCTGCCGCGCCGGTGTGACCGACGACGATGGTCATGGCGATGCTCGCAGCAGCCAGGAGGATGGCGATGAGGCCAACGACCAGCTGGAGTCCGGACCCGAGGGGTCTGCCTGGACGATCTGCCCGCGCCGCCCGGCGCTCCAGCCACAGCCAGACGACAGCGGTCACGAGGAGGAGCACGCCCACGTACGGCAGGAGGTCGCCCCACCTCGCGTGCTCGGCCGGCCGACCGATCCGGTCGGCCAGTTGTTCGCCCGACTCCTTCGAGATAAAGGCCGCGCCGGTGCCGATGACGAGCCCGACCATGGCCGCCCACACGAAGGCGCCCCGCCACTTCGGCACCAGAATGATCGCCACCAGCGCGATGGCCGACAGGGGCAGCATCACGACGGCGAAGTGGACCACCAGGGTGTGCACCGGCAGGTCACCGATCAGGTAGAACGGGTCGTCCAGGAGCGGCAGAGAAGTGAGCGCTTGCGATGGCAGCACGGCGAGCTCCTAGAGGATCGCTGGGATGCGGGTTGGGACGTATCGCCGGATCACGCGATCGCACCGATCTTGAATGGAGCAAGCGCGGCGTTAGCGGATGCGCTTCCCGAGTGCTTGCCGAGGAAGGACGTCGTGGCGTCCTTCCCGCACATGCCGGTGATCGTGCCGGAGCCGCCCGGATGGCGGCTAACCCACTTCGCGAGATCGTACACAGATCCATTGACCACCGACCAGCAATCGGCCGCGGTTGAGTGGGTGGCGACCTGCGCCAGGGTGTACGTCCCGGCCGCCGGTGCGGCCGGCGTGGTCGACGGCTGAGCGGGGGCAGGGATCGCCGAGCCGAGGGCTCCAATGTGGTACTTGCGAAGGACGGTGGAGGCCTTGGCTACTCCCCCGAACCTGGCGTTGTAGAACTTCGTCGAGTTCCTTCCGCAGACTCGCTGGACCAGTGCGCTCTTGGGGTGCGCCTTGGTCCAGCGAGAGAAGTTGTAGACGCTGCTGTTCGCGGTCGACCAGCACCTCGACGACGTGTGGTGCGCTCTGACCTGCTTCATCGTGAATCGCTTGGCCTGCGGTACGGCGACGGGCGTCGCGGCCGGACTCGTCACCGCAACCGGCTGGACGGGCGACGCCAGCAGGGTGCCGATCTTGTACAGGGCCAGGCTGGACGCGGGGCCGGCGTCCAGGTGGTGCTTACCGAGATACATGTCCGTCGCGTCGATGCCGCACATGGCCAGGATGGTCGACTGGCCGCCGGGGTGCTGGCCGATCCAGGTGGTCAGGTTGTAGACGCTGCTGCTGACTGCCGACCAGCAGTCGGTGGCCGTGCTGTGGGTGGCCACCTGGGCGAGGGTGTAGCTGCCACTTGCTGTCACGGTGGCGGTGGCGCCGGTCAGGGTGCCGATCTTGTACAGGGCCAGTGCCGTGTTGGCGCCCGCGCTGCCGGAGTGCTTGCCGACGAAGGATGCGGTGGCGTCCTTGCCGCACATGGCGATGATCGTCGACTGGCCACCGGGGTGCTGGCCGATCCAGGCGGTCAGGTTGTAGACGCTGCTGCTGACTGCCGACCAGCAGTCGGTGGCCGTGCTGTGGGTGGCCACCTGGGCGAGGGTGTAGCTGCCCAGTGCCGTTGGCGGCGTCGGCGGGGGCGGTGTGGAGCTGCCACCGCTGAGAGTCCCGATCTTGAAGGAGGCAAGCGCGGCAACGGCATTCGCGGTCTTGGTGCTCGTGCCCGAATGCGTTCCGAGGAACCCGGCAGTGCCGTCCTTGCCGCACATCGCCGTGATCACGCTGGCGCCACCCGGGTGGTTGGGGCCCCACGTGGAGAGGTCGTAGACGCCCCCACTGACGACCGACCAGCAGTTGGTGGCCGAGTTGTGCGCGGCGACCTCGGTCATCGTGTAGGTGGACGTCGTTGGAGGCGGGGTCGATGACCCGCTGAGGGTGCCGATGAGATAGCGCGCCAGCGCCTTGGCCGGGCTGGACTCCCGCGAGTGCTGGGACACGTAGGAAGCCGTTGCGTCGCGTCCGCACATCGCGGTGATGGTCGACTGCCCGCCGGGGTGCAAGCCAATCCACGACGTGAGGTCGTAGACGTTCCCGCTCACGATCGACCAGCAGTCCTGGCCGGACGCATGCTGCTGGACGTCCTGGAGGGTGAACGTCGCAGCCTGGGCCGAAGGGGCAGTCACGACGGTGCCGGCAATCGCCAGCGGCAGGAGCGCCACTGCGAGGCGGCCGATCCTTGAGGCGATCACACTCATCGTGCGCCTACTTCCTGAGAGTCCCTGAGCCACCTGACGAGCGCTGTGAGCACTCGGCCTTGACCCTCTGCTTCGGCTGACGGACGTCACGCTAGGTGCGCGCGAGGTAAGCGAAACCCACGGAAAGACCAGATTCCGGTAAGGCGTCGGGCTGTTACCGGGGCTTTCGTGACCTTTGTCGGGGATGGTGCGTTTCCCAGTTCCGTCCCGCCTGTGGTCCGGCGTCGCGTGCGCTGGGACGAGCGCCGACGGGAACTGTCAGGCGAGGGTCCCGACGGCGTAGCCGCTTAGGGCACCCTTCGCGCTGGAGCTGCTCTGGTGCTGGCGAAGGAAGTCGGCGGTCGCGTCGATGCCGCACATGGCCTTGATGGTGCCCTGGCCGCCTGGGTGTCGAGGGATCCACGCGGTCAGGTCGTAGACCGTGGCGCTCACGACCGACCAGCAGTTCGCAGCGCTGTTGTGTGTGGCGACCTGAGCGAGCGTGTACCGGGTGCTCGTGCCCGCCCCAGGGGCGGCCGGGGTCACCAGGGCGGGTGGGGCGGCGACCGCCGGCGCCGGGCGCGCGGTGCGCAGCGTCCCGATCTGGTAGCGCTGCATGGCCCGGACCGCCTTCGTCGACCCTCCGTGCTGCGCGTTGAAGGCTGAGGACGCGTTCCTTCCGCACATGGCCTTGATCGTCGAGGACCCTCCCGGGTGGCGCGCGATCCACGGTGTCAGGTTGTAGACCCTCTTGTTCACGACGGACCAGCAGTTGCGGGCGGCCCCGTGCTTGCGCACCTGCCGGATCGTGTAGGACTTGGCCGCAGACGCGGTCGTGGTGGTCGCGGTGGGCGTCGCCCCCGGTGCCGGCGTGCTGGGGGCTGCGGCCGTACCGGCGCCCACGGTGCCGATCTTGAACTGCGACAGTGCCGACGCCGCGCCGCTGCTGCCTGAGTGCCTACCTAGGTAGGACGTCGTCGCGTCGATGCCGCACATGGCGGTGATGACGCCGGCCCCGCCCGGGTGCCTCGCGCCCCAGGTCGACAGGTTGTACACGGATCCGCTCACCACCGTCCAGCAGTCGGCGGCCGAGGCATGCCTCGCAACATCGGCAAGGGTCAGCGTCGTGCTCGCTGCTGCCGCCGCGGCAGCCGCAGCCGAGCTCGCGTCGTAGGCACCGATGCGGTACCGGGCCAGCGCCTGGACCGGCTCGTTGTCGTCGTCATCGCCCCCACGGCCGTGCGCACCATTGAAGGACGCGCTGCCGTCGATGCCGCACATGGCGGTGATGACGCCAGCGCCACCCTCATGGCGGCTGATCCACGCGGTGAGGTTGTAGACGCCGCCGTTCACCGCCGACCAGCAGTCCGACACCGTCGCGTGCTTCTGGACATCGGCCAAGGTGTAAGTGGTCTCGGCGAATGCTGCGGGGGCCGTGAGCACTGCCCCGGCGACGGCGAGCGGAAGGACCGCTCCGATCGAGAATCGACTCATGCGTGGTCTGGTCATGGGCGCCACGATATGGGCGTGGGGCTGCGGAGAACCCCTGCAGAAGCCCATATTCGGGTAAAGGCTCGACGGTCCGGGGCGGTGATTCCCGGCCGCGCGAAGCGACTGTCAGCCCGGTGCGGCATGATCGCGCGCATGAGCCGAGGCGCCCTCCTTCGTCCGGCCAGCCTTGCCTTGGCCGCGGCTGCGTCGGGGGCCCTGTTGGCCGGAATGACCGTTCCCGGGCTGGTCCTGGGAGCAGCGGCCGTGACGCTGGCGTGGGTGAGGGCTCCGGTGCCGCCGTCGGAATCGGCCACGAAGGGCGATCCCGGGACCAGCGCCCGAGCGTAGGGGCCATAGGTTATGTCCCGTGTCGAAGGTCCTGACCTCCCTGCCCGTCGGCGAGCGCGTCGGCATCGCCTTCTCCGGTGGCCTGGACACGTCCGTGGCCGTCGCCTGGATGCGTGACAAGGGCGCCATCCCCTACACCTATACCGCTGACATCGGCCAGTACGACGAGCCCGAGATCGACACCGTCCCAGGGCGCGCCACGCAGTACGGCGCGGAACTATCGCGCCTGGTCGACTGCAAGGCGGCGCTCGTCGAGGAGGGCCTGGCGGCCATCTCCTGCGGGGCCTTCCACATCCGCTCAGGCGGCAAGCAGTACTTCAACACCACTCCCCTGGGTCGAGCGGTCACGGGCACCTTGCTGGTGCGCGCGATGCGCGACGACGGCGTCGACATCTGGGGCGACGGCTCGACGTACAAGGGCAACGACATCGAGCGGTTCTACCGCTACGGACTGCTCGCCAATCCCAGCCTGCGGATCTACAAGCCGTGGCTGGACGCGGACTTCGTGAACGAGCTCGGGGGCCGCAAGGAGATGTCCGAGTGGCTGGCCGCCCACGACCTGCCTTACCGAGACAGCGTCGAGAAGGCCTACTCCACCGACGCCAACATCTGGGGCGCCACGCACGAGGCCAAGACCCTCGAGCACCTCGACACCTCCATCGAGATCGTGCATCCGATCATGGGCGTGCGGTTCTGGGATCCGGAGGTGCGGATCGACTCCGAGGACGTCACGATCCGCTACGCACAGGGACGCCCCGTCGCCATCAACGGCCAGGAGTTCGGATCGGCCGTCGACCTGGTCCACGAGGCGAACGCGATCGGTGGTCGTCACGGTCTCGGCATGGCCGACCAGATCGAGAATCGCATCATCGAGGCCAAGAGTCGCGGCATCTACGAGGCGCCGGGGATGGCCCTGCTCTTCATCGCCTACGAACGGCTGCTGAGCGCCATCCACAACGAGGACACGATCGCTAACTACCACGCCGAGGGACGGCGGCTGGGCCGTCTGCTCTACGAGGGCCGCTGGCTCGACCCGCAGTCGCTCATGCTCCGTGAGTCGCTCCAGCGCTGGGTGGCGTCGGCCGTCACCGGGGAGGTCACCTTGCGGCTGCGCCGAGGCGACGACTACTCGATCATCGACACGCGCGGTCCGGCGTTCAGCTACCACCCCGACCGGCTCTCGATGGAGCGCACCGAGGACGCCGCCTTCGGCCCCGTCGATCGCATCGGGCAGCTCACGATGCGCAACCTGGACATCGCCGACTCTCGGGCCAAGCTCGAGCTCTACGCCTCGCAGGGCCAGTTGCTGGCCGGCCAGGCTTCGCTGATCGGCGAGCTCGAGCCCGGCGGCGCGACCGCGATCGCCGCGATCACCACGATGGACGTTCCGGACGAGGACGCCATGCTCGATCGTGCGGCGATGGAGTCCGGCACCGACTGACGACCCACCGCCAGCCGTGCTTCGACCCCGCAGGCCGCGGCGCATGTTCGCCCGGTCGTGTCCTGATGTACACCCTGGGTCCACTCCCCGGATAGGTGCCCGCCTTCTCGATGTCATGTGCTTGTGCCTTGGACGTCGAGCAACGCGCGACGCCCGACCGACGATGGGAGCGACCCGGTGCGAGAGGGCATGATCACCAGCCTCATCACGACCCGAGGCCGACGCTGGCACGCGCCCTCTTCCGCGGCGCCGGATGGTGACGGACCGGACACCCCGACGTCGAGCGCATCGGGTTCGAGCATCGTCGACCTCGCCGTCTATCGGGACGGCCGTCGGGTCTCCTCGCCCGCGACCCTCGACGGCCTCTACGAGCATCTTCGGCGGGACCCGGAGGCATTCGCCTGGATCGGCCTCTACCGGCCCTCCCCCGACGAGGTGATCTCCCTTGCCGAGGAGTTCGACCTGCACGAGCTGGCGGTGGAGGATGCCATCGTCGCCCACCAGCGTCCCAAGCTCGAACGGTACGACGAGACGTTGTTCGTGGTGCTGAGCGCCGCGCGCTATCTCGACGATGTGGAGGAGGTCGAGTTCGGCGAGCTGCACGTCTTCGTCGGACCCAACTTCGTGATCAGCATGCGGCACAGCGAGTCGCCCGACCTGTCCGGAGTGCGGGCCGGGCTCGAGAACGACCCCGACCTGCTGGCTCTGGGGCCCGAGGCCATTCTCTACGCCGTCCTCGATCGCGTCGTCGACGGGTACCTGCCCGTGGTCGCCGGGCTGGAGAACGACATCGACGAGATCGAGACCGAGGTGTTCTCCGGCGATCCCGAGGTCTCGCGGCGGATCTACGACCTGTCTCGCGAGGTGATCGAGTTCCGGCGGGCGACCACTCCCCTCACGACGATCCTGCTCGCGCTGGAGGCGGGCTTCGACAAGTACGACGTCGGCGAGGAGCTCCAGCGATCGCTGCGCGACGTCGCGGACCACAACACCCAGGTGTCCGAGCGGGTCGAGGGGTTCCAGCAGATCCTCCGGGACATGCTCACCGTCAACGCCACGCTGGTGGCGCAGAAGCAGAACGAGGAGATGCGCGCGCTCACCGTGGCGAGCAACAGCCAGAACACCGAGGTGAAGAGGATCTCAGCCTGGGCGGCAATCCTGTTCGCCCCCACCTTGATCGGCACCATCTACGGGATGAACTTCAGCCACATGCCCGAGCTCGACCAGCCATGGGGCTATCCCCTCGCGCTGGGCATGATGGCCGCCGTGTGCGTGAGCCTGTACGCCGTGTTCAAGCGACGTGACGGGCTGTAACTGCTCCGGTCACCCCGAGCAGGAGCCCCCTGTCCCGAAGTCCTGCACCCAGTACTCCTGGTAGGTGCTGTCCGGGTCCGTTGCGAAGCCGAAACCCACATGGGTGAGGTCGGGGTTGATGATGTTCGTGTAGTGGCCAGGCGAATCGTGCCAGGCGTTCATCACGTCGATGACCACGCCGTATCCGCCGGCGATGTTCTCGGCCGCCGCGGTCCACCTGTACCCCTGTCCGGCCATCCGTTCCCAGGGCTGACTGCCATCGGGGCCGACGTGGCCGTAGTGGTCCTGGCTCGCCATGAGGGACGCGTACTCCTGGGCGGCGGACGTCAGGCGGGTGCACAGGGTCACGGGCGGTGCGCCCACCTCCTTGCGCAGGGCGTTGACCTGCAGGAGCATGTCCAGGCGCCAGTTGCCCGCGGCCTGTGCGGTGGCCGCGACGGATCCGGCGACGCGCATGAGGGCTTGGGCGACGCTCAGGCGATCCCGGGAGACCTTGATGCGGAAAACGCCGGCCCGCTGGTAGGCATGGCGAGCCGTGACGCCGCAGCGGCGCGGGTGGGACCGTGCCTGGGCCGGGGTGCAACGCCCTCGCACCTTCGTGCGGGCACCGTCGCCCCAGTTGATCGTGAGGGTTCGCCCCGATGTCGCTCGGGCGACCGACACGCGCACGGCGTCGTCGACCTCCACCGAGCGATCGGCCTGCACCGTGACGACAGGGGTGGGCTCCTGGGTATCAGCGCGCGCACTGACGGTTGTTCGTACGGATGCGCTCAACAGCAGCGCCACCAGCACGACCGCAACGGCCAGGCGCCTGGGGAAGTGGCGCACGTCGGTCATCATGCCCGTGCATCGGGCCGTCATCGTGCACCGACGCGGCGCGTCGTCGCAGGCATTACCGAGGCTTAACCCCCGCTCAACCTTGCCATGACCATCCGGTTATCGGACGAATATCGTCCGGATGCAGCGGTCATGCCGGGCCGTATGCGGACCGAAACCCAAGGTAAGAGGGAGGTAAGGGGGTTGGCGAGAGGGGAACCCGGGGAATAACACCGGCGTCATATGTGTCATCCCAATGAGGGACGTCTGTACGAAAGGGAGAGACCATGAGCGAGTCAATGCGCGGTACCCGACTTGGCGCTCTGAGCTACGAGACCGATGCGCATGTGGCGCCAGCCGAGCGCATGGTCATCGCGTACTCCTGCCCTGAGGGTCATCAGACGGTCGTGCCCTTCTCCATCGAGGCGGATGAGATCCCCTTCGAGTGGACCTGCCGCTGCGGGCGCCTGGCCACCAGGCCCGACGTCAGTGAGCCTGAGGCCAAGCCCACCAGGCACGTGCGCACCCACTGGGACATGCTGCTCGAGCGGCGTACCATCGCCGATCTGGAACTCCTGCTACAGGAGCGGCTTGAGTTGCTCCATGCACAGGAGGGTCGCCCCGCCGGACGCTCCGCCCTGCGCAAGACCGCATAGGCGTCGGTCGACAGGACGTGCCGCCTAGCCCTGCAGTTCGGGGGGCGGTGGGGAGGCGGGCGGCTCGGGCTCGTCCTTGCGGACCACGGTGCCCTGGATGACGTCACCCTGATTCGGGTAGCGGATACCCGGCATGTGCACGGTCGTCAGTCGGGTGGACATCCAGGCGCGAGCCTTTGCTCGGAACAGGCGCTGGGTCCACGGGATGACGAGGAGAAGGCCGATCAGGTCGCTCCAGAATCCGGGGATCGCCACGAGCAGCCCGCCCACGAACATCATTCCGTGGCGTCCTGAGTCGATTGGCTGCCCCGTCTCGGCGGAGGCGACCATGTCGGCCATGGCCCCGTCGCCGGCGTTCCGCATGATCGCGAAGCCGACGGGGATGCTGATGAGCACCGCGAGCAGCGTCCATCCCCAGCCGATCCACTGCGCCACGAGGTAGAGGGTGGCGACCTCGAGCAGGGGGTAGCCGAAGAGCAGGAGCCGGCCGCGAAGTGAGCTCATCGGGGTGCTCCCGTCTCCCCCGCCCGACGCCGGTGTGCCCGCCTCCGGATACGTGTCACCTTGTCGTCGACGCCCCATACCGTGACCCGCCACAGGGCCTCGACCGCGATCTTCTGGCTCATCTTGCTGGTGCCCGAGGTGCGCTCGACGAACGTGATGGGCACCTCCTGGACGCGCAGGCCTCGCTGAACCGCCCGCCACGCCAGATCGACCTGGAAGCAGTACCCCTGGGAAGCGACCTCGTGAAGGTCGAGCTTGCGGAGGGTCTCGGCGCGGAACGCGCGGTAGCCGCCGGTGGCGTCGTGGATCGGCACGCCGAGGATGGCCCGGGTGTAGGCATTGCCGCCGCGGGAGAGGAGCTCCCGGCTCCTCGGCCAGTTCTCGGTGCGCCCGCCCGGCACATAGCGGGACCCGAGCACGACGTCGGCCGTGCGGAGGGCATCGAGAAGCCGGGACAGCTGCTCGGGCTGGTGGGATCCGTCGGCATCCATCTCGACCACGACGTCATAGCCATCCTGCAGCGCCCAGCCGAAGCCGGCGAGGTAGGCCGCGCCCAGGCCCTCCTTGCCCAGCCGGTGCATGACGTGCACGTGGTCGTCCTCCGCGGCCAGGGAGTCGGCAACGTCACCGGTGCCGTCCGGGGAGTTGTCATCGGCGACGAGAATGTGCGCCTCGGGCACGGACGTGCGCAGGCGCGCGACGATCGGGGTCAGGGTGCTGCGTTCGTTGAAGGTCGGGATGATGACGAGGATGCGGCCAAGGTCGGCGAAGGTGGCGGACGTCACCCCTGCACCCTAGGCGATCGGTCTGCGGCGCCGACGAACCGACTGCACCATGGCGGTTGCGGCGGCGCCCAGGGCCGCGGCGCACAGGAGCATCTGGACCGCCGGTGCCGTTTTCGTTGCCAGCGTCGTCTGGCCGCGTAGGGCCACGTCCGTCACCCGCCAGCCGACCTCGTCCTCGTCCATGCGCTCGACGACGGTGCCCGCTGGGTCGATCACGGCGGAGATGCCCGACGTGGCCGCGACGACGACGGACCGGCCGAACTCCATCGCCCGAAGGCGCGAGATGGCGAGCTGCTGCTCCGGCTGTGCGGTGCCTCCGTAGGTGGCGTTGTTGGTCTGGACGGTGATCAGCCGAGCGCCGCCGTCGACCACGGCGTCGACGACGTCGCGATAGGCGATCTCGAAGCAGATGACGTTGCCGACGGGTATCCCGTTGATGTCCAGGTTCCCGGGTCGCGAGCCGGCCAGGAAGTCGCGCGGCACTCGATCGAACCGGGCGATGTGCTGGGCGAGGAAGGCGCGGAAGGGGATGTACTCCCCGAACGGAACCGGGTGCGTCTTGATGTACATCTCCTGCGGGCCCACGACGGGGTCCCACACGATCCCCACGTTCCAGATGCCGGTCGGGTCGTCCGGGACGTTGACGACGGCACCGACGAGGATGGGCGCCCCGACCGCCTTGGCGGCTGTGCTGATGGCCTCGGCCGCGGATGCGTCGATGAACGGGTCCAGGTCCGAGGAGTTCTCCGGCCACAGGACGAACGACGGGCGCGGCACCTCCCCATCGGCCACGGCCTGGGCGAGGTCGAGGGTCTGGGCGACGTGGTTGTCGAGCACCGCCCGCCGCACGTCCATCGCGCCCATGCCCACCTGCGGCGTGCCGCCCTGCACGTAGGCGAGGACCGTGCTCGCCGGCCCTACCTCGGTGTCGCCCGTCGTCGTCACCGGGGCCAGAGCGGGCAGCAGCGTGATGCCGACCGCCGCGGCGAACCACGTGGCGGCCCATCGGCGCCGTCCGGCCCGGTAGTCCAGCACGAGCGTGACGATCGATGCCCCCACGAAGGCGACCGCGAACGAGACGAGAGGGCTGCCGCCGATCGGGGCCAGGCGGGCGAACGGGGTGTCCGGCTGGGCGAAGGCGATCTCGCCCCAGGGGAAGCCGCCGAACGGGAGGTGCGCACGCAGGGTCTCCTGCAGCACCCACATCGACGCCACCCACACCGGCGCGCCAGGCAGTCTCGTCACCAGGGCGGTCCCGACCCCGACGAGCGCGAACCACAGCGCCCAGAAGGCGGACAGGAGCAGCCACGCGTCCCACCCGATCACCCTCATCCAGCCGAGCAGCAGCCCGAAGAACAGCAGCCCGGAGACGAAGCCGAGGCCGAGGCCGCGCCGCCACGAGCCACCCCAGACCGCCGTCGTCAGCAGGGCCACCGACACGATGGCGGAGGGCCCGAAGGCTACGGGAGCGAAGGCCAGCGACATCAGCACGCCGGACAGGGCGGCCAGGGCCAGGCCGCGGGGCAGGCTCAGGAGAGGGCGCATCGGCTAGGCCTCGAGGGCGCCGCTGTCGAACACCGTGTGCCCGTGGACCACGGTGCGCAGGCAGGTCGGCAGCGTCGTGTCGTCGTCCAGCGCCGGCAGCCCGGGAGTGCCGCTGCGCGGGTCGGTCGACCAGGCCGACAGCCGGTCGTCTGGAGCCTGGACGACAACCTCCTGAGTGGACCAGATCGCGTAGTGGGCAGGGGACCCGGGGGCGAGGACTCCCGCGTCCATGTCACCGACGGATCGCCAGCCCGCACGCGTGTGCGCCGAGAACGCGGCGCGAGCGGACACGCGTTGACGCGCTGAGGTGTGATGCACCGCGGCACGGACGGCGGCCCACGGCCCGAGATCGGTGACGGGCGCGTCGGAGCCGAAGGCGACGGTGACCCCGGCGCGGACGAGGTCAGCGACGCGGTTCATGGCCCCCGCACGCTCGGAGCCGAGGCGGACCTCGTACATCCCTCTCGTCCCGCCCCAGAGCCGGTCGAACATCGGCTGCATGCTGGCCGTGACACCGAGCCGTGCCATCGCGGCGATGTCCACGTCGGACAGCATCTCCGCGTGCTCGAGCCGAGGGTTCAGCCGCCGCAGCACGTCCGCGCCCACCTGCTGGGCCGCCGCGGTGAGGCCCTCCAGCACCAGGGCGCAGGACCGGTCGCCGATCACGTGGAACCCGGACGGCAGGCCGGCCTCGGTGGCTGCGACGACATGGTTGGTGATCGCCTCGACGTCGAGGTACTGGGCGCCCAGGGTCCCGGGTGCGTCGGCATAGGGATCGCGGAGGCATGCGGTGCGCGAGCCGAGCGCTCCGTCGACGGTGAGGTCGCCGCCGAGCGCGTACGCGCCTGCCGCGCGGGCCCGCTCGATGCCGCCGGTCGCGGCCAGCTCGCCCCAGAAGCCGGTCACCAGGGGGCCGGGTTCCTCGCGCGAGCGGGTGAGGATCTCGACAAGGTCCTCCTGGCTCGAGACGTGGGGCCCGGCCATCTCGTGCAGCGCCACGATGCCGAGGCTGCCCGCGTGGGCGCGCATCGCCCGCTGGGCCCGCCGTCGCTCCCCCGCGGTGATGGTGGCCAGCGCCGCGCCGCGCACGGCGTGGTGCGCGGCCTGGCTCAGGGGCGCAACGTCGTCGTAGCCCGCCAGGGACCTGACATCCGGCACCATCGCGACGAGGGCACTGGACACGGCGGCGGAGTGCACGTCGCGTCGCGAGAGGTAGACGACGCTGCCCCACGTCGCGCGGTCGATCTCCGATCGCGTTGGGGGACGCTGCTCCGGCCAGGCGGTGTCGTCCCAGCCGTGGCCGATGATGACCCCGCCGCGACGCAGGCGGGCATGGGCTTCGAGGGCCGTCAGGGCCTGGCCCAGCGAGGTCGCGGCACTCAGGTCGAGGCCGGTCAACGTGAGCCCGGTGCTCGTGGAGTGCACGTGGGCATCGACGAATCCCGGTGTCACCAGGCTGCCTCGAAGGTCGACGACATGGTCGGCCGCATCGCGATGGGCCGCGGCCGCCGAGTCCTCGCCGAGCCAGGCGACGACGCCCGCGTCGATGAGCATCGCCGTCGCGAAGGGGCTCACGGGCGAGTAGACCGTGCCCCCGTGCAGCAGCACCCTGTCCGAAGCCGCCCACGCGGGGGGCATGCGGGCCTCAGGCGTCACCGCGGCCGCTTCGCCTGGAGCGCCCGCCCGATCACCGTGCGCTGGACCTGATTCGTGCCCTCGACGATCTGCAGCGCCTTCGCCTCGCGGAAGTAGCGCTCGACGGGGAAGTCGGCCGTGTAGCCGGCCCCGCCCAGCACCTGAATGGCGTCTGTGGTGACGCGCATGACGGCGTCGCTCGCCGCCAGCTTGGCCATGGCGGCGTCCGTGCCGAAGCTCAGCCCGGCGTCCTTCAGCCGGGCGGCGTGCAGGTACAGGGCCCGTGCGCCGGCCACCGCAGTGGCCATGTCGGCCAGCAGGAACGCGACGCCCTGGAACTCGGCGATGGGACGGCCGAACTGCACCCGCTCCCCCGCATAGGCCACGGCCGCGTCGAGGGCGGCCTGGGCGAGGCCGACGGAGCAGGCGGCGATGCCCAGCCGGCCGGCGTCGAGGGCCGCGAGCGCGACGCTGAAGCCGGCCCCCTCGGCCCCCATGAGGCGATCGGCCGGGACGTGCACGTCCTCGAAGATCATCTGCGCGGTGGGTGAGGAGTTGGCCCCCATCTTTCGTTCCGGGGGCGCCGACGTCAGACCCGGTGTGCCGGCGTCGACGAGCAGGCAGCTGATCCCCTTCGCCCGGTCATCGGACGTGCGCACCATGGTCGAGTAGAAGTCGGCTCGCCCGCCGTGGGTGATCCATGCCTTCACGCCGTTGACGCGGTAGCCACCGTCGACCTTCTCGGCCCGGGTGGCGAGGGCGGCCGCGTCCGATCCCGAATGGGGCTCGGAGAGGCAGTAGGCCCCCAGGAGGTCGCCGCCGATCATCTCGGGGAGCCACCGCTGGCGCTGCTCTGGCGTCCCGTAGTTGGCGAGCGGGAAGCAGGCCAGGTAGTGGACGCTCACGCTCACACCGACGGACATGGAGGCGCGGGCCAGTTCCTCGAGCGCCTGGAGGGTGACCTCGTAGGGCTGCGCCCCGCCCCCGTACTGCTCGTCGAACGGCAGGCCCAGGATGCCCAGCGCGCCGATGGTGCGGAACAGGTCGCGGGGGAAATGGGCCGCTGCCTCGTCCGCCGAGGCCCGCGGGGCGATCTGCTTCCGCGCGACATCCTCGACCATCGCCATGAGCTCGACCGATTCCTCGGTCGGCATGAGCCGCGTGACGGATGCGCCCGTCCAGGTGAACGTCATGACACCACCACTAGGTCATGCGACCGGTTGTTGGCCACGATGACGCCATCGTCGGTCGCGATGACGATGTCCTCGATACGGGCGCCATACCGGCCCTCGACGTAGAACCCCGGCTCGACGCTGAACGCCATGCCCGCGGCCAGTACGAGGTCGTTGCCGGCCACGATGTAGGGGTCCTCGTGCGTCTCCAGCCCGATGCCGTGGCCGGTGCGATGGATGAACAGATCGCCCAGGCCGGCCTCGGTCAGGACATCGCGGGCCGCGGCATCGATGCTCTCGCAGGTGACTCCGGCCCGCACGCTGCTGACGGCAGCGGCCTGGGCCCCCTGCAGAACGGCGTACTCTCGAACGAAGTCCGGCGGCGGTGATCCCACGGCATAGGTGCGGGTGCAGTCGCTGCAGTAGCCGTCGGGCATGGTCCCGCCGATGTCGACGACGACGATGTCGCCAGTCTCGATGACGCGATCGGATACCTCGTGATGCGGGCTGGCCCCGTTGGGTCCGCTGCCGACGATGACGAAGTCGACGCGGACGTGACCGGTGCCGAGGATCGCGTCGGCGATCTGCGCCCCCACCTGCCGCTCGGTACGGCCCGGTTGCAGCATGTCGGCCACCTGGGCATGCACGGCGTCGATGGCGGCTCCGGCGTCGAGCAGGGACGCGATCTCGTCGTCGTCCTTGCGCATCCGCAGGCTGGAGATGATCGCCCCGGCCAGGCTCAGGTCGGTCCCGGGCATGGCGTCGCGCAGGCGCAGCACCTTCTCCGCCCACATGTGGTTGTCCAGCGCGACGGAGCGCGCCTCCGCGAGGAGTGTCGAGACGAGGGCGAAGGGGTCGTCGTGCTCGCCCCACGTGAGGATCTCGATCGGCAGCGCACCGGCCGGACTCGCCTGGGCCGCCAGCACCTCGAGCCGGGGAACGACGAGCAGGGGGGTGTCGTCAGCACGCACGACCAGGCAGGTGAGTCGTTCCAAGGGCACGGCGTCGTAGCCGATCAGATACCGCAGATCCGGCCCCGGAGTGGCCAGCACGGCATCCACGCCACCGGCCCTCGCCCTCTCCCCCACCGCCGAGACCCGGGCCTCGAAGTCACTCCCGTTCATGCCGCCTCCGATCATCGTTCGAGTCTATGCCGTGCCCCACGAGGCGCGGTTCCTCTGGCACACTGCGGCCATGCCAGAGCATGCCGGACCCGTCCTCCTGCTCGACTCCGCGTCGCTGTACTACCGGTCCTTCCACGCCCTGCCTGAGTCGATGACCGCACCCGACGGCCGTCCCCACAATGCCGTCCGGGGCTTCCTGTCCACCGTCACCCGGCTCGTCGACGAGCATGCGCCGAATCGTGTCGTCCCGTGCTGGGACGACGACTGGCGGCCGCAGCGGCGCGTCGACCTGGTTCCGACCTACAAGGCCCAGCGGGTGGCCGTCGGCGACGATCCGACGGCGGAGGCCGAGCCCGAGTCGTTGGGAGCGCAGGCGGAGGCTATCGCCGGGCTGCTTCGTGCGGCAGGGCTGGCTCCGTTGGGACGAGCGGGATTCGAGGCTGACGACGTCATCGCCTCGGTGGCGGCGCAGGAGTCGCGGCCAGTCGTCGTGGTGTCGGGTGACCGCGACCTCGTCCAGGTGGTCGCCCCAGGCACTCGTCTGCTCCTCACCGTCAACGGCGGAATGGACAAGTGGCCCTTGCTGGACGAGGCGGGGGTGCTCGAGCGATTCGCCGTCGCGCCCGCCCGCTACGTGGACCTGGCCGTCCTGCGAGGCGACCCCTCGGACGGGCTCCCCGGTGTCCCTGGCATAGGTGCCAAGACCGCGGCCATCCTGGTCAGCGCGTTCGGCGACGTCGAGGCCATCCTGCTGGCCGCCGAGCAGAACCCGTCCGCTCGCCCGATGACCCCGCGCCTCGCCGCGGCGCTGCTGGGTCACGCCGATCCCATCAGGGCCGCGCGAGTCGTGTCGACCGCGGTCGACACCCTCGACGTGCTGCCCGCCGGGGGCGGCGAGCGCGACTCCACGCGACTGGCCGAGCTCGCAGAGGAGTGGGGCGTTCAGCGCCAGGTGGAGGCGCTGATGGGCGCGCTGGCACGGGCGTCGGGGGGCGGCTCAGACCGCTGACGAGTACGCCACGACCCCGCGGTTCACCAGGTCGGCGGCCTCGTGGGCCACGGCGCGAAGGGGGTCGTCGGGATCCAGCGCCTGGGCGATCTGCCCGAGGAGGTCGATCACCTGCCGCGTCCATCGCACGAAGTCGCCGGCCGTGATGTCGCTGTGCGTCAGGACCTGCAGCAGGTTGGCGCCGCGCGCCCATCGGTAGGTGGCGTCCACGAGACCGGCGTCGGGCTTGCGGATGATGTCCAGGCGATGCCGGGACTCCAACTCGTGCAGCTCCGCCCACAACTGGCCCAAGCGCTCGACGGCGAGGCGCACCGCCGCGGTCGGCGTTGCGGGCGTGGCCTCGTCGTCGGGGCGTCGCGACTCGTACACGACGGCGGAGCACACAGCGGCCAGTTCGGCCGGCGTGAGCGCCGACCAGTCGCCGTCGAGCAGCGACTGGGCGGCCATGAGGTCGGACTCCGTGTACAGCCGCATGAGCATGCGCCCGGAGTCGGTGACCTGTGCCGCATCGCCGGACGAGGTGAGGTACCCCAGGTCGGTGAGCACCTCGCAGACATGGTCGAACCGCTTGGCGATGGAGTTGGTGCGCCCCTCGACCTTGCGCTCGATGTCGTGGATCTGCCGAGCGGCCCGGTGGTAGCGCTCCGCCCATCGGGCATGCACCTCGCGGTCGGAGCAGCCGTGGCACGGGTGCTGCCGCAGCGCCGCGCGCATCTGCTGGATCTGCTCGTCGTCGGCTGTGGAGGCGCGCCGCCGGCGGGCGTCATGCGGGATGTCGGCCACCGCGGCCCGAAGGGCGGCGACGAGATCGCGGCGGGCCCGGGCATCCTTCGCCACGAATCCCTTCGGGACATCGATACGGGTGAACGCCTCGACCGGCTGGCTGGTGTCGGCGACGGACATGCGCCGCACCTGCCCGTCGCCCGTGAGCACCATGGGCCGATTCGCCTCACGTGGGCCGCGGTGCCGTCTGCTGTCGAGCACCACGGCCGGCCCGGCCCGCCGCCCGGTGGCGATGAGGAAGATGTCCCCCTGTCGCAGGGCGAGCCAGGACTCCTCCGCGGCATCGCGCCGTTCGGCCGCGGCCCGGCGGTTGATGTCCTTTTCCCGGCGGGACAGCGACTCCCGCAGCTCGGCGTACTCCCAGAAGTCGCCCAGGTGGCAGGACATCGCCTGCCGGTACCCGTCGCGGGCCTCCTCGACCCGGCGCAGCTCCGTGGCGAGGCCGACGACGGACCGGTCGGCCTGGAACTGCGCGAACGACGTCTCCAGGACCTCCCGGGCGGCGTGCCGGCCCATGCGGGACACGAGATTGACGGCCATGTTGTACGAGGGCTGGAAGGAGGACCGCAACGGGTAGGTGCGCGTCGACGCAAGGCCGGCCAGCGACCTCGGGTCGAGTCCCGGCTGCCACAGCACGACGGCGTGTCCCTCGACGTCGATGCCGCGGCGGCCAGCTCGCCCGGTCAGCTGGGTGTACTCGCCAGGCGTCAAATCGACGTGCGTTTCGCCATTCCACTTGACCAGGCGCTCGAGGACGACGGACTTGGCCGGCATGTTGATGCCGAGCGCGAGGGTCTCCGTCGCGAAGACGACCTTGATCATCCCGAGCTGGAACAGGTTCTCGACGATCTCCTTGAAAACGGGCAGGAGCCCGGCGTGATGCGCGGCAAGGCCGCGCTCGAGTGCCTCGAGCCACTCATCGAAGCCGAGGGCGGCGAGGTCCTCGTCCGGCAGTTCCATCGTGGCGGCCAGCGCCGTGGCCCGGATGTGGCGGCGCTCGTCCGTCGACGTCAGGCGCAGGCCGGCGTGCAGGCACTGGCGCACGGCCTCGTCGCAGCCGGCCCGGCTGAACAGGAAGTAGATCGCCGGCAGCAGGCCATCCCGCTCGAGCCGCTCCACCACCTCGCTGCGCCATGGGGTCTTGGGTCCGCGGCCCCGTTGACGGTCCCTCGGTCCGCGGCCGCGGCCGGCGCGGCCACCGTCGTTACGGTCCTCCTCGCGGGCCAGTCGCACCAGGTCGGGGTTGACGATGTTCTGGTCGTCGTCGATGAACAGGTCGTACATCCGGGGGCCGGCCATGACGTGCTGCCACAGCGGCACCGGTCGGTGCTCCTCCACCACGATGGCCGTCTGTCCTCGAACGGTGGCGAGCCACGCGCCGAACTCCTCCGCGTTGCTCACCGTGGCGGACAGCGCGACCACGGTGACGGACTCCGGGAGATGGATGATCACCTCCTCCCACACGGCGCCGCGGAAGCGGTCGGCGAGGTAGTGCACCTCGTCCATGACGACGTATCCCAGGCTCCCGAGCGTCGAGGAGCCCGCGTAGAGCATGTTGCGCAGCACCTCCGTGGTCATCACCACGATCGGAGCCTCGCCGTTGATGCTGTTGTCGCCGGTGAGCAGCCCGACGCTCGCGGCACCGTGCCTGGCGACGAGGTCGTTGTACTTCTGGTTGGACAGCGCCTTGATCGGCGTCGTGTAGAAGCACTTGCGGCCCTCGGACAGGGCGAGGTGGATGGCGAACTCGCCGACAACGGTCTTGCCGGACCCCGTGGGCGCTGCCACCAGCACGCCGAGGCCCGACTCCAGCGCCTGGCAGGCGCGCACCTGGAAGTCGTCGAGGCCGAAGACGTACCCGGCCGCGAAGGCGCCCACTTCTGAGCGCTCGACCTGCGCCCGGGTCACGGCCGCTGCGTATCGCTCGGCGGGACTGGGCATGCCAACAGGCTACGACCTGGGCGCCCGGTCAGCAGGACAGCACGCACAGGGCGCCGGGCTCGATCTCGATGGTCACCGGCAGGGGGCCGATGCGTTCGCCGTCGGCGTAGGCGATCTGCCCCGGTGCGGAGATCTCGAGGCGACGCGCCCGGTAGGTGCTGACCGCGGGGTGTCGAACGTGCTCACCGGAGAACACGGAGGGGAAGACGCGAAGGAACGTGAGGGTCGAGACGGCGCTGAGCCACGTCACGTCGAGCTCCCCGTCGTCGGGAACCGCGTCCGGGCACAGGCGCATGCCACCGCCGTAGCTGGAGGTGTTGCCGACCGACACGAGCATCCCCGGGCCCTCGATGCGCCGATCATCCATCGTCACGTCGTAGTCGACGGGACGGAACGACGCCAGCTCACGCACGATGGCGATGTTGTAGCGCTGCTTGCCGAGCCTGCTCATCGAGTTGGCACGCTCGTTGACCGACGAGTCGAAGCCCGTGGACAGGACCCCGAGGAAGTACTCGGTGACGCCGTCGGCGGTCCGCACGACGCCGAGGTCCAGCTGCCGGGGCTCGCCCGCCCTCACCCCGCGCAGCAGGGCCGCGGCGCACTCGTCGGCGTCGCCACTGGGGAAGCCGAGGGCCGTGGCGATGTCGTCCCCGGACCCGCCCGCCACGACGCCCAGCGGGACGGAGGTGCGGGCCAGCGCCTGCACGACGCCGTGCACCGTGCCGTCACCGCCGCACGCGACCACGGCCCGTGCTCCGGATGCCACCGCCTCACGGGCCACGGACACCGTCGCCTGGACCGACGACGGATGGACCAGGCGGGACGGAATCCGCGCGTCGTGCAGTGCGCGCGTCGCGACGCTCGCATGGCGGGAGCCTCGGCCACCGCCTGCCTTCGGGTTCGCGATGACCCAGACCTCGCCTTCGGCCACGTCAGCGGGTC
The DNA here is from genome assembly GCA_016717115.1 of Actinomycetota bacterium. Classification (GTDB taxonomy): domain Bacteria; phylum Actinomycetota; class Actinomycetes; order S36-B12; family S36-B12; genus UBA10649. The sequence goes on along the minus strand of JADKGE010000006.1, from coordinate 138,744 downwards.
TCGTCGAGGGACGACGGGTGATCGTCGTCAGGTGAGGGATCGTCGTCGATCGGCGACGGCCGGACATCGAGCGGGGATGTCTCGTCGTCCGCGTAGTCGGCGTAGTCGGGCTCCGTCGCCGTCCGGCGCCGGGCCCGTCGTCGGTCGTTCAGCAGGGCGACGGCCACGGCGAGCATCACGAGGAGCAGGATCGGGCCGGCCAGGAGTGCCAGGTTGATCGGGTCGCCCGTCGGCGTCGCCACGGCGGCGAACAGCAGCACGCAGATGATGATCCATCGCCACCAGCTGAGCAGCCGGCGACCGGGCAGGACGCCGGCGAAGTTGAGGAGGACGAGGATGAGCGGCACGAGGAACCCGATGCCGAAGACCAGCATCATGCGCAGGAAGAAGGACAGGTACCGATCGACCGCGACGATGTTCTCCACGCCGTCGGGGGTGAACCCGAAGAGGATCTGCAGCCCGTAGGGCAGCAGGAGGTAGGCCAGCATGACGCCTGCGCCGAAGAGTGGCACGGCCACGGCGACGAAGCCGACTGCCCAGCGCCGCTCGTTGCGGTGCAGGCCGGGAGTGATGAACCGCCACAGCTGGTAGAGCCAGATCGGTGAGGCGAGGATGAGGCCGGCGACCGCGGCCACCTGCATCTGCAGGACGAACGGGTCGGCGACGCCCGTGAGGGCGAGGATGACGACCCGTCCCTGCGTGCGGGCCTGCTCGACGACGGCGTCGAACGGGGCGCTGAGCCAGGCGAACAACTGGTCGTAGTAGATCCAGCCGACGACCATGCCGAGCATGATGGCGATGCCGGACTTCACCAGGCGAGAACGCAGCTCGCGAAGGTGCTCCGTCAGCGGCATCGCCGCGGCACGCTCGGCGCCCTTCTCCTTGATGGCCATGGGGACTGTGGAGCGGCGCTCAGCCCTCGGTCCGCTCCTGAGCCGGGGTGTCCTTCACCGGAGGGGTGGACTGGACGGGAGCCGGCGCGGCTGCCGAGTCGCCGTCGCCTGCCGTCAGGCTCTCCGGCTTCGCGTCGTCGTCGGCGAGGCCCTTGGTCTCGGCCTTGAAGATGCGCAGCGAGCGTCCGACACTGCGGGCCGCGTCGGGCATGCGCTTGGCGCCGAACAGCAGGACGATGACCACCACGATGAGGATGAGCTCCCAGCCTCTGGGCAACGTCATGGGTTCTCCTTCGACAGACAGCGGACACTGGGCGGACGGCCGGAGGGCGAGCAGCCCTCCCGCGGATCGACTTACCCTACGCGGTCAGGGTACGCCGCCAGCGCCGCCTCGGCTGCATCTGCCACGGCCGAGACCAGCTCCGCCGGTTCGAGGACCCTCGCGCCGCCCCGCAGGGACAGCACGAGGCGGACCCCCCACTCGAGCGAGTGCAGGGGCAGCTGGACCCGGAGGCATCCGTGGTTGTCCGGTTCGCCGAGCGGGACGGCGTGGTGGACGTCCGCGATCCACCGGGCCTCGGGCTCGAGCAGGAGGGTCGCCGTGCGCGTGGGAGGGGTGGGCAGGTCGCCCGAGGCCGCGGGAGCCTGGACGTCCGCGATGGAGTCGGGCTCCTGGACGAACGGACCGCCGAGCTCGGACGCCATGATCCGATCGAGCCGGAAGGTGCGGAGAGCCTCGGCGCTGAGGCAGTACGCCTCCAGGTAGTTCACGCCGTCGACGGACAGCAGCCGCTTGGGCCGGACCGTGCGCGAGGTGACCTCGTCCCGGGTGGCCGCGGCGTAGGTGATCGTCAGCTCACGGTGCTGGGCGAGGGAGGCGTCGACGGCCTCCCGGACCGTGTCCGGAACGGCGACGTCGATCGCGACGTACCGGGCGGTGCCCCGCGCGCTGGCCACGTCCTCGAGCTTGGCGGCCGCCGAGAGGACCGCGTCTCGATCCTCGACGCCGGGCAGCTGGGCGAGCATGCGCAGCGCGATGAGCAACGTGGTGGCCTCCTCGCTCGTCAGGCGCAGGGGCCGGCCGAGGGTCTGGGGGTCGATGACGTGGATGCGGCCGTCGTCCCAGAACTGGATGTCGACGAGCTGGTCGGGTCCGTAGCCGGGCAGCCCGCACACGACGAGGAGCCACAGGTCGTGCTCGAGCTGCTGCTCGCTGATGTCGAAGTGACGCGCGCACTCCGCGAGGGTGACGCCGTCATGGGCCATGAGCCACGGCACGAGCGCGAGGAGGCGCGGTAGCCGGGCACTGGCGCTCACACGTCACCGACCCGATGGGCGGCGAGGACCGCTCGAAGGCTTTCGACGACGTCCGAGACCACGTCGTCCGGCTCCAGCACCGTGGCATCGGCCCCGGCGGCGCAGACCAGGGACACGAGGGCGTCGCGAGAACCGGCCGTGACGGTCAGGTCGGCCTCGCCGGTCGGGTCGGCCGCGGACACCGTGGCGTGGCGGCGCAGCGCGGCCGCCCGGCTGGCCCGCACCCGCACGACGGCGTCGACGCTCGGCTCGTCATCAGCGCGGTGGAGGGAGGAGACGTCGAACCCCTCGGGTGGCTGCAGCTGGCGGGGCTTCGCGGTGACGGTGACGGCTCCGGTAATGCGGGAGAGCCGGAAGGTGCGCTGGGCTTCGCGATGATGGTCGTAGCCGATGAGGAACCACCGGCCCTGCGAGGACCTCAGTCCCCATGGCGACACCTCGCGTGCGGTCGACTGCACGTCGGCGGGTGCCCGGTAGTCGAACCCGACGGAGCGGTTCTGTCGGATGGCGGCCATCAGCGGCAGCAGGGCGGCTTCGCTCGACGTCAACTGGACCGTGCCGTGCACGTCGGACGGCGACCACTCGTCGTCGGCGGAGTCGAGGGTCTCGAGCTTGCGCAGGGCCGTGCCGGGCACGTTCGCGATCGCCGCCCTGCTCCACACCTGGGCGGCCACCGCGATCGCCGCACGCTCGGCGAGGGTGAGCTCGATCGGGCTCAGCGCGTAGGACTCCTGAGGCACCCGGTAGCCGAGCACCTCCCCGCTGGGATCGGACACCGTCTCGACGGGGATGCCCATCGAGCGAAGCTCCTCCTTGTCCCGCTCGAACATGCGCTCGAAGGCACCCGGGGATGCCGCCTGCGCGTATCCCGGGATCTGCCGTTCGATCTGGGCACGCGAAACGGCGGCCTGGGTGGCCATCAGGCAGATGACGAGGTTGAGCAGCCGTTCGGTGCGGTCGATGCGTTCGGGCATCGGTGCGGCTATCCCACGTCGAGGAGGTCGATCACGAACACCAGGGTGCGTCCCGAGAGCCGGTGCCCTCCCCCGGCCTCGCCGTAGGCCAGCCGCGGCGGGATGACCAACTGACGTCGGCCACCGACGCGCATGCCAGGAATCCCTTCCTGCCAGCCCGCGATGAGACCGGCCAAGGGGAACGAGATGGAGGCGCCGCGGTCCCAGGAGGCGTCGAACTGCTCACCCGTCTCGAAGTCGACGCCGAGGTAGTGCACCTCGACCGTGGCACCCGCCACGGCCTCGGCGCCGTCGCCCACCACGAGGTCGGTGATGACGAGCTCGACCGGCGGGGGTCCCTCGATGAACTCGATCTCCGGCTTGGTGCTCATGCGTGCGACTCCTCCGTGATGGGCGGTGGTGCGAGGACGTGACGGGCGGGACGCGGACTAGTTGATGCTCTGCAGCTGGACGACGAAGATCAGGGTCTCGTCCGGGAGGATCCCCTCGGGCGGGCTCTGGCCGTACGCCAGTGCGCCGGGGATGACGAGGAGGCGGGTGCCGCCCACCTTCATGCCGGGCATGCCCTGCTGCCAACCGGGGATGACCTGGTCGAGGCCGAAGGTCGCCGGGGTGCCGCGCGACCAGGACGAGTCGAAGAGCGTCTTCGAGCCCAGGCCCACTCCGCAGTAGTCGACGGTGAGCGTGTCGCCCGCCTTGACCTCTGCGCCCGAGCCCTCCTCCACGTCGGCGATGCCCAGCTCGGTGGCCGGCTGCTCGGTGGTGGACACCGTGATCGCTGGGGCGCCAGTGGGCTGCAGCGAAGCGGTGATCCCGCCGATGGTCGTGCCGTTGGGCGCCGTGTCATTCGGCATCGCCTGACCGCTCACGCAGTCGACCGTGACGAACGGGGTCGCGGCGATCTCCGAGGCGATGGCTGAAGCCATCTCGCTGGCCGCGGCGTCGGGAGCGGCGCTGCTCGCGGCCGCCGGGATGGAGGCGTCCGGCACCGCGGCGTCGGTCGTGGCGACCCGTTCGTCGGTCTGAGACCCGCACGCGGCGAGGGTCAGGACGAGCGCGGAGGTGGCGGCAAGGGCAATCAGCGTCTTCTTCACCCCATGAGCCTAACCAATGGGTGGCTACATGCTGGCGATGAGCCTTTCGACACGCTCGTCCGTGCTCGCGAAGGGGTCCTTGCACAGGACCGTGCGCTGGGCCTGATCGTTCAGCTTCAGGTGCACCCAGTCGACGGTGAAGTCGCGGCGCCGCTCCTGGGCTCGCCGGACGAAGTCCCCTCGGAGCTTGGCCCGGGTCGTCTGCGGTGGCACGGACTTGGCCTCGAACACAGCAAGGTCGCTGGTGACCCGCTCGACCAGGCCGGCCCGCTCGAGCATGTAGTACAGGCCGCGCCGCCGGTTGATGTCGTGGTAGGCGAGGTCGAGCTGGCCGATGCGAGCCGATTCCAGGCCCAGGTCGTGCTTCTTCATGTAGCGCTCGAGCAGGCGGTACTTGATCGCCCAGTCGATCTCGCGATCGATGAGGGACGGATCCTCCGCCTCGATCGCCTTGAGGGACCGGCCCCACAGTTCCAGCACCCGCCGGGTCACGCCGGTGGGCTCGTCGACCAGCCCGCGACGCTCCGCGAAGTCGGAGGCCTTCTCGAAGTACTCCCACTGCATCGTCAGGGCCGAGAGCTCGCGACCCGTGGTGAGCTTGACCGTGCGCTTGCCGGTCATGTCGTGGCTCATCTCGCGGATGGCGCGGATGGGGTTCTCCAGTGACATGTCGCGCATCACCACGCCCGCCTCGAGCATCCGCAGCACGAGGTCGGCCGAGCCGACCTTGAGCATCGTGGTGGTCTCGCTCATGTTGCTGTCGCCGACGATCACGTGCAGGCGACGGTACAGGTCGGCATCGGCGTGCGGTTCGTCACGGGTGTTGATGATGGGCCGGGAGCGAGTGGTGGCGCTCGACACCCCCTCCCACATGTGGTCGGCCCGCTGGCTCAGGCAGTACACCGCTCCGCGCGGGGTCTGCAGGACCTTGCCGGCGCCCACGATCAGTTGTCGCGAAATGAGGAAGGGGATGAACCGCTCGGCCAGCCTCGCGAACTCCCCTCGCCGCTCGACGAGGTAGTTCTCGTGGCAGCCGTAGGAGTTGCCCGCGGAGTCGGTGTTGTTCTTGAACAGGTAGATGTCCCCGTGGATGCCCTCCTCGCGCAGGCGGCGCTCGGCATCGACCACGAGGCCCTCGAGGATCCGCTCACCCGCCTTGTCGTGCGTGACCAGCTGCGGGATCGCGTCGCACTCGGCGGTGGCGTACTCGGGGTGGCTGCCGACGTCGAGGTAGAGGCGGGAGCCGTTCGTCAGGAACACATTGCTGCTCCGACCCCACGCCACGACCCGGCGGAAGAGGTAGCGAGCCACCTCGTCCGGGCTCAGGCGCCGTTGACCGTTGAATGTGCAGGTGACCCCGTACTCGGTCTCGATGCCGAAGATCCTGCGGTCCACCCGCCTACAGTACGTCCGGGACCGCGTACCCGCAGGCCACTACTCGGCGAGCAGCTCGGTGAGTCGTGCGTTAGGCAGCCGCTGGAACGTCCGCCTAGGGCGTCCACGATCCAGCACCGCCACCTCGAGCTGCCGGGCGTCGAGCACCCGCGGCTGCTCGTCACCGTGCTCCCCGAGCAGACGGACGGCCAGCCGGACGCACTCCGCGAGGGTCATGCCCTCGTGCCACGTCGACGACAGCGCCGCCGATATCGGCTCGGCCGAGCCGCCCATCGCGACGTAGCCCCTCTCGTCAGCCACGGATCCGTCGAACATGAGGCGGTAGAGCTGGTCGTCATCGGGTTCAGCGCCGACCTCGGCCACCACGATCTCCACCTCGAACGGCTTCGGAGTCTCGGTGAAGATCGTTCCCAGGGTCTGCGCGTATGCGTTGGCCAGGCTGCGGCCCGTGACGTCGGTGCGGTCGTAGGAGTAGCCCCGCATGTCCGCGAGCCGCACTCCCGCGACGCGCAGGCTCTCGAACTCGTTGTACTTGCCCACGGCGGCGAAGCCGATGCGGTCGTAGAGCTCGCTGATCTTGTGCAGGGCCCGGGACGGGTTCTCGGCGACGAAGACGATGCCCGCGTCGTACTGCATCACGATGACGCTGCGGCCTCGAGCGATGCCCTTGCGCGCGAAATCGGCCTTGTCCCGCATGATCTGCTCGGGCGAGACGTAGAACGGAACGCTCACGATGCGCCCCCGTTCCCGGCCCCGCTCGCACCGTCAGGTCGCGTCATGCGCGCCTCGACCATGGCGCGCACGACCGGCGCCAGTTCGTCGTCGGTGAGCACTCGCACGCCTTCGGCGTCGACGGTGGCGACCACCGGGTAGATGCCACGTGCCATGTCCGGGCCGCCCGTGGCGCTGTCGTCGTCGGCCGCGTCGTACAGGGCTTCCAGGGCGCTGCGTACCGCGTCATCGGTGGATGCGCCGCGCGTGTAGAGCTTCTTGAGCGACCCGCGCGCGAAGCTCGAGCCCGATCCGACGGCGTAGAAGTCGTGCTCCTCGTACCGGCCGCCGGTGACGTCGTAGGAGAAGATCCGGCCGACGTCGCGAGCCTCGTCGTAGCCGGCGAGAAGGGGCACCACGGCCAGGCCCTGCATCGCGAGGCCGAGGTTGCCGCGGAGCATCGTGGCCAGCCGGTTCGCCTTGCCCTCGAGCGACAGCGAGACGCCCTCGATCTTCTCGTAGTGCTCGAGCTCGACCTGGAAGAGCCGGACGAGCTCGACGGCAAGGCCAGCGGTGCCGGCAATGCCGATCACCGAGAACTCGTCGGCGGCGAACACCTTCTCGATGTCGTTCTGGGCGATGATATTGCCCATCGTGGCCCGTCGATCGCCGGCCATGACGGCACCCGAGGCGGTGCGTAGCGCCACGATGGTCGTGCCGTGCGGCGCCACCGTTGCTCCGTGGCCCTGGCCGCTGGACGGCATCGGGAGGCGCTCAGGGTGCAGTGCGGCCAGGAAGTCGACGAAGGAGGCCGACCCCGCGGCCCGGTAGGCGTCGGGCAGGCCGAGGGACGGGCTCACTGCCCGCCCTTCTGGACGAACGACTTCACGAAGTCCTCGGCGTTCTCCTCCAGGACGCTGTCGATCTCGTCGAGGATCGAGTCGACGTCGGCATCGAGCTCCGACGGCGCCGTGCTGGCAGAGGCGGTCGACGCCTCATCCGCGTCGGTCTCTCGTTCGACGCGCCGCTGCTCGGCGCTCTCTCGCTGTGGCATGGCTACAGGCTATCGCGATGCCGAAGCGCTGAGCCGTGCGATCAGCGTGGTCACGTCGGGAGCGGAGTCCAGGAGCCCCTGCACATGGGCCCGGGTGCCGCGCAGCGGTTCGAGGGTGGGAACGCGCATGAGGGAGTCGCTGCCGGGCACGTCGAAGACGACGGAGTCCCATGAGGCGGCGGCCACCGCGTCGGGGTACCGGCGTATGCACTCGCCCCGGAAGTAGGCCCGGGTGTCGACGGGCGGGTCGGTGACGGCCCGCGCCACCTCGGCGTCGGTGAACATCCGGCGCAGCATCCCACGCGCCTCCAGCCGTGCGGCCAGTCCGCGCTCGGGTCGGATATCGGCGTACTGCAGGTCGATCAGGGCCAGCCTGGGCGAATCCCAGTCCAGCCCGTCCCGGCGGACGAAGCCGTCCATGAGGGCCCGCTTCGCCAGCCAGTCGATCTCGGTGGCCAGCGAGTCGGGATCGGTCGAGAGGCCGTCGAGTACGCGCTGCCACTCGACGAGGAGGTGCCGAGTGTCGTCGTCGTAGGGCGCATGCACCTCTCGGGAGCAGAAGTCAACGGCCTTGTCGAGGATCTCGCGCTGCACGTCGAGGGCGGTGCGTCCCCGGCCCTGCGACATCGTCAGCGCATGCGTCAGCGACACGTCGTGGGAGACGGCATGCATCTCGGCGACCGGATGAGCCGGCCACAAGTCGAGGCCGCGCAGGAACCCCTCCTCGATCATCGACAGCACGATGGCCGTGGTGCCGAGCTTCAGGTAGGTGGCGGTGTCGCTGAGGTTGGCGTCACCGACGATGACGTGCAGGCGGCGGTACCGCTCCGGGTCGGCGTGCGGCTCGTCGCGGGTGTTGATGATCGGCCGCTTGAGCGTCGTCTCCAGCCCGACCTCGACCTCGAAGAAGTCGGCCCGCTGGCTCATCTGGAAGGCGGCCCGGCGACCGTCCTGCCCGACACCGAGGCGCCCCGCCCCCGTGAAGACCTGCCGGGTGATGAAGAACGGGGTGAGGTGACGCACGATGTCCGCGAAGGGGGTGGCCCGGCGCATGAGGTAGTTCTCGTGGCAGCCGTATGACGCACCCTTGTTGTCGGTGTTGTTCTTGTAGAGCAGGATCGGCAGGGCTTGGGGAACCGCCGCGGCCAGTTCCATGGCCTTGAGCATGATGTGGGTGCCCGCCCGGTCCCACAGGACGGCGTCGCGCGGCTTCGTCACCTCGGGGCTGCTGTACTCGGGGTGCGCGTGGTCGACGTACAGCCGTGCGCCGTTGGTGAGGATGACATTGGCCATCCCCGCGTCGTCGTCGGTGAGCTGGCTGGGGTCGGCGTCCGCTCGCGACATGTCGAATCCGCGCGCATCCCGAAGGGGGCTCTCGACGTCGTAGTCCCAGTGCGCCTTCACTCGCGCCCCCTGCAGGGCGAACTGCCCGTAGGCGTTCACGATCTGCGAGCTCGACATCATGGCGTTCGCGTTGGGATGCCCGGGCACCGAGATCCCGTACTCGGTCTCGATGCCCATCACGCGGTGGACGCTCACGCGGTGGTCGCCCGTGCCGTGGGGGCGGCCCGCACTACAGGTACTGCCCGGTGTTCGCCACGTTCTCGATGGAGCGGCCCGGCTCCGAGCCCTTCTTGCCCTGGATGAGGGTGCGGATGAAGACGATCCGCTCGCCCTTCTTGCCGGAGATGCGCGCCCAGTCGTCCGGGTTCGTGGTGTTGGGCAGGTCCTCGTTCTCGCGGAACTCGTCGATGCAGGCCGCAAGGACATGCTGGACGCGGATGCCCTTCTCGCCGGTGTCGAGGAAGTCCTTGATCGCCATCTTCTTGGCCCGCGACACGATGTTCTCGATCATGGCCCCCGAGTTGAAGTCCTTGAAGTAGAGCGTCTCCTTGTCGCCATTGGCATAGGTGACCTCGAGGAACATGTTCTCGTCGGTCTCCGCGTACATCCGCTCGACCGCGCGCAGGATCATGCCCCGGCAGGCGGCGTCGGGGTCGCCGTTGTGCTCGGCGACGTCGTCGCGATGAAGCGGGAGGGTGGACACGAGGTACTTGCTGAAGATGTCGCGCGCCGCCTCTGCGTCGGGGCGCTCGATCTTGATCTTCACGTCGAGGCGGCCGGGGCGCAGGATCGCGGGGTCGATCATGTCCTCGCGGTTCGACGCGCCGATCACGATGACGTTCTCAAGGGTCTCGACGCCGTCGATCTCGCTCAGCAGCTGCGGCACGATGGTGTTCTCGACGTCGCTGGAGACGCCCGACCCGCGGGTGCGGAACAGCGAGTCCATCTCGTCGAAGAAGACGATCACGGGCATGCCCTCGGACGCCTTCTCCCGCGCTCGCTGGAACACGAGTCGGATGTGCCGTTCGGTCTCGCCGACGTACTTGTTGAGCAGCTCCGGGCCCTTGATGTTGAGGAAGAACGACCGGCCCTCCTCGCGCCCCGTGCGCTCCGCCACCTTCTTCGCGAGCGAGTTCGCCACCGCCTTCGCGATCAGCGTCTTGCCGCAGCCGGGAGGCCCGTACAGCAGGATCCCCTTCGGCGGCTTCAGGTCGTGCTCGGCGAACAGCTCGGGATGCATGAAAGGCAGCTCGACCGCGTCGCGGATCGCGTCGATCTGCTCCCCGAGGCCGCCGATGTCCTGGTAGCGGATGTCGGGCACCTCCTCGAGGACAAGCTCCTCGACCTCCGACTTGGGGATGACCTCGAACACGTAGCCGGCGCGGACGTCGCACAGCAGCGAGTCGCCGGCGCGGATCCGCACCGAGCGCAGTGGGTCGGCCACGCGGACGACCCTCTCCTCGTCGGTGTGCCCGAGGACGAGGGCGCGCACGCCGTCGTCGAGGAACTCCTTGAAGGTGACGATCTCGCCGGTGTCCTCGAAGGACCGGGCGTCGATCACGTTCATGGACTCGTTGAGCATGACCTCCTGGCCGGGGCGCAGCTCCTCGAGGGGAATCGCGGGGCTGACCGCGACCCGAAGCTTCTTGCCGGCCGCCATGACGTCGGCCGTGCCGTCGTCGTGCCCCTCCAGGAAGGTGGCGAAGCCGCTGGGCGGCTCGCCCAGTCGGTCGACCTCGCTCTTCAGGGTGACGATCTGCTCACGGGCGTCGCGGAGGGTGGAGATCAGTCGCTGGTTGTGGTCCTTCTGCGCGGCCAGTTCCCCACGAACCTCGGTCAGGGCAGTCTCCAGCGATGCGACCCTGGACGGCAGGGCTGGGTCGGTCATGTCGCCTCCCGGTGTGTGCTCGCCGCCACTGTAACCCGACCGGGCCGGATTGCCCGGCGGACACGGATCAGTCCTCGGCCGCTTCCGTGCTGCCCGACCCGGGGCCGGTGTAGTCCTCGCCGTAGGCGCCGGGGGCCGGCCTGCGCCGCCGAGCCGGGAGCACCGCGCCGGGCGCGAGCCGGCGGCTGGTCACGAGGAACCCCGTATGGCCGTTCATCCGGTGGTCGGGGCGAACGGCGAGGCCCTCGAGGTGCCAGGTGCGCATCATGGTCTCCTCGGCACGGGGCTCCGTCCACTCGCCGCTGACGCGCAGCGTCTCGACGAGCCGAGACATCTGCGTGGTGGTGGCGAGGTAGCCGACGAAGACGCCGCCAGGGGCCAGCGACCTTGCGACCGCGTCGACGCACTCCCACGGCGCGAGCATGTCGAGGATGACGGCGTCGAGGTCGGTCTCGGCCAGTGTCTCGGCGAGGTCGCCGATCGTCAGGCTCCACGAGGCGGGCCGCGCCCCGAACCAGCGGGTCACGTTGGCGACGGCGATCTCGGCGAACTCCGGCCTCCGCTCGTAGCTGTAGAGGCGACCCTCGTCGCCGACCGACCTCAGCAGGGAGCACGTCATGGCGCCCGAGCCCACCCCGGCCTCGGCGACCCGGGCTCCGGGCCCCAGGTTGAGCAGGCCCACGATTCGAGCGGCGTCCTTCGGATAGATGACCTGCGCGCCTCGGGGCATGGACAGGACGAAGTCGTCCAGAAGGGGTCGCAGCGCGAGGTAGGGGGTGGTGTTGGACGAGGTGACGACGCTGCCCTCGGGCAGGCCGATGAGGTCGTCGTGCGGCAACTGGCCTCGGTGGGTGTGGAAGACGGTGCCGGCCTCGAGGGTGATCGTGTGCATCCGTCCGCGAGGGTCGGTCAGCTGGACGATGTCGCCCGGCCGGAACGCGCCACGGCGTCGCCAGGACAGGCCTTGCTCCTGCGCGCTTGCGGTGTCGGGCACGAGGGGAAGGCTATCTGTCGGGCCCAGTCAATAGGCTGCCGCCATGTCCGCCGTGCTCGTTCCGTTCCCGTCGTCACTGTCGCCTTCGCGTGCGGGCGACTTCATGACCTGCCCGCTGCTGTTCCGCTTCCGGTCCATCGACCGGCTTCCCGAGGAGCCGTCGGCGGCCGCCGTCCGCGGGACGCTCGTCCATCGCGCGCTCGAGACCCTCTACGACCTGCCGGCCGTCGAGCGGACCCACGAGGCGGCCACGGTCCTCGTCGATCGCGCCTTCCGCGAGCTCGAGCGCACCGACCCGGCATCGGCGATGACGGTCCGCAGCGGCACCGACGGGGTCGACGGTCCCGACGTCACGGCCTTGCTCACGGCCTACTTCGGGCTCGAGGACCCGCGCCGGCTGGAGCCGCACGCGCGGGAGCTCGGGGTGTCGGCTCAGATCGCCGAGGCGTTCGAGGTCAGGGGCTTCATCGACCGCATCGACCTGTCTGACGACGGGCGGATCCGCATCGTCGACTACAAGACGGGCCGGTCCCCGGGCGCGGGCTTCGAGTCCAAGGCGATGTTCCAGATGCGCTTCTACGCCCTCGTGTGGTGGCGGATGACCGGCGACGTGCCCACCCTCCTGCAGCTCATGTACCTGGGCAATGCGGAGGTGCTGCGCTACGAGCCCACCGAGGACGACCTGCGCGCCACCGAACGGAAGATCCTGGCCCTGCGCGATGCCATCGCCCGAGCCGCCGATGCCGGGCAGTTCGATCCGTCGCCGTCTCGGCTGTGCGACTGGTGCAGTCACAAGGCGCTGTGCCCGGCCTGGGGCGGATCCCCTCCCCCGCTGCCGCCGCGTGCGGACTGGCCCACGTCGAGTGCGCGAACCGACGCCGAGCCGGAGCCCGAGGTCTGAGCCCGAGGTCTGAGCCCGAGGTCTGAGCCCGAGCCGGCGGGTCAGGCGTGCAGGGCACTCCACAGGCCGTCCACGGTCCAGTCGTCGAGCCCGTCGACGACCATCGCCCCGTCCACCTCGATGTCGGCGATGTGCGGGATCGCCACCACGCGGCAGCCCGCCGCGACCGCCGACGCCACCCCGGTGGGCGAGTCCTCGAGCGCCATGCAATCGGCGGGCTCGACGCCCAGGAGCCGAGCGGCCGTCTGGTACGGCTCCGGATGGGGCTTGCTCATCGTCACGTCGTCGCCGGCGACCACGACGTCGAACGCCACCCGGCCCAGGTCCGCTCGGATCTTGTCGCTCACCGCGTCGATGAGGCGATTCCAGGACGCCGATACGAGCGCCGTCGGGATGCCCTGCTCGCGGGCGGAGAGCAGCAGGCTCTGCGCACCGGGTCGCCAGGCCAACGGCGCCGTGCGGAACTTCTGCACCATCGCGGCCAGGAGCATCTCCATCACCTCGTCGAGCGACCTGTCGGTGCCGGACCGCTCGATCATGTAGGCGGCCACGCGCTCCAGCGGACCGCCCAGCGAGTGCGCCTGGTCGGCCTCGGTCCAGTCGCTGCCCAACCGTGCCATCAGGGCGATCTCTCCCTCGAGCCACAGGCCCTCGGTGTCGATGAGCGTGCCGTCCATGTCGAACAGGATCGCCGCCGGCCTCCTGCTCGTGGGCCGGTCAGCTCGCATTGAAGTACTTGGCCTCTGGGTGGTGCGCGATGATCGCGCTCGTCGACTGCTCCGGATGCAGCTGGAACTCCTCGGACAAGGTGACGTCGATGCGCGCCGGGTCGAGCAGGCGCATGAGCTGCACCTGCTGCTCCAGGTCGGGGCAGGCCGGGTAGCCGAACGAGTAGCGCGAGCCCCGGTAGCCCTGCTTCGCGATCAGGTAGTCCATGTCGGTGCTGTCGAGGGCCGCCAGGCCGAGCTCCTCGCGGACGCGAGCGTGCCAGTACTCCGCGAGGGCCTCGGTGAGCTGCACTGACAGGCCGTGCAGCTCGAGGTAGTCGCGGTACGAGTCGGCCTCGAACAGGGCGCCGGTTGCCCGTGAGGCCGCGTTGCCCATGGTGACGATCGTGAAGGCGACCACGTCGATCTCGCCGGAGTCCTTGGGGCGGAAGAAGTCGGACAGGCACAGATGGCGGTCGCGGCGCTGGCGCGGGAAGGTGAACCGCGCGCGCTCGCGGCGGTCGTCGGGATCGCTCGACGACAGCACGACCAGGTCGTCGCCCTCTGAGTAGCACGGGAAGTAGCCGTAGGCCACGGCCGGCTCGATCATGCCCTCGGTCTTCACGCGGTCGAGCCAGTTGCGAAGGCGCGGCCGGCCCTCCGTCTCGACGAGCTCCTCATACGATGGCCCGTCACCGCGGGTGGGCTTCAGGCCCCACTGCCCGAGGAACAGCGCGCGCTCGTCGATGTACGGCACGTAGTCGGCCAGGGCGACCCCCTTGACCACGCGGTCGCCCCAGAACGGCGGGGTGGGCACCTCGACATCGGTCGCGACGTCGGAACGCAGGGGCATGTCGGCCGGCTCCGTGAGCGTCGGTCGGGCTCCGGTGGTCACGCGGCGCACGCGACGCTCGGGCAGCGCCGCACCCGGCACGCCCCTCTTGACCGCCATCATCGCGTCCATCAAGCGGAGTCCCTCGAAGGCGTCCCGCGCGTACCGCACCTCACCGTCGTACACCTCGGCCAGGTCCTGCTCGACGAACGAACGGGTCAGGGCCGCGCCCCCGAGGACGACCGGATACCGCTCCGCCACCCGTCGGGAGTTCAGCTCCTCGAGGTTCTCCTTCATGATGACCGTGCTCTTGACTAGCAGTCCGCTCATGCCGATGACATCGGCGTAATTCGACTCGGCCGCCTCGATGATCGCCGAGATGGGCTGCTTGATGCCGAGGTTGACCACGGTGTAGCCGTTGTTGCTCAGGATGATGTCGACGAGGTTCTTGCCGATGTCGTGGACGTCGCCCTTGACGGTGGCGAGCACCATCGTGCCCTTGCCCTCCTCGTCGGTGCGCTCCATGTGGGGCTCGAGGTACGCCACCGCGGTCTTCATCACCTCGGCGCTCTGGAGGACGAAGGGCAGCTGCATCTCCCCCGACGCGAACAGCTCACCGACCACCTTCATGCCGGACAGCAGCGTGTCGTTGACGATCTCGAGCGCCGGTCGGTCGGACAGCGCCGCGTCGAGGTCGGCCTCGAGGCCGTTGCGCTCCCCGTCGACGATCCGGCGCTCCAGTCGCTCGAACAGAGGCAGCTTCGCGAGCTCCTCGGCCTTCGACGCGTTCAGGGTGCGCGCCTCGACGCCCTCGAAGAGCTCGAGGAACCGCTGCAGCGGGTCGTAGGTGACGTTGCCGCCGTCGTCGTATGCACGGCGGTCGTAGACGAGGTCGAGGGCCACGTGCCGCTGCTCGTCGGGGATCTTCGCCATCGGGAGGATCTTCGAAGCGTGGACGATGGCCGAATCCAGTCCCGCGCCGAGGCACTCGTGCAGGAAGACCGAGTTGAGCACCTGGCGCGCGGCCGGGTTGAGGCCGAACGAGACGTTCGACAGGCCGAGGGTGGTCTGCACCCCGGGATACAGGGTCTTCAGCCGGCGGATGGCCTCGATCGTCTCGATGCCGTCGCGGCGCGTCTCCTCCTGCCCCGTGGCGATGGGGAAGGTCAGTGTGTCGACGAGGATGTCGCCGACATTCATCCCCCACTTGTCGGTGAGGTCGCGGATGAGGCGATCGGCGACCCGCACCTTCCAGTCGGCGGTTCTGGCCTGCCCCTCCTCGTCGATCGTCAGGGCGACGACCGCGGCGCCGTGCTCGATGACGAGTGGCATGAGCTTGCTCATGCGGGAGTCCGGACCGTCGCCATCCTCGTAGTTGACCGAGTTGACGACCGCGCGACCGCCCAGCATCTCCAGGCCGGCGGAGATGACCGCGTACTCGGTCGAGTCGAGGACGATGGGAAGCGTGGAGGCCGTGGCAAGCCGGCCGGCCAGCTCCTTCATGTCGGCGACCCCGTCGCGTCCCACGTAGTCGATGCACAGGTCGAGCAGGTGGGCGCCGTCGCGGATCTGGTCGCGCGCGATCTCGACGCAGTCATCCCAGCGCCGGTCGAGCATCGCCTCCCGAAAGGCCTTGGACCCATTCGCGTTCGTGCGCTCGCCGATCGACAGGTAGGCCGTGTCCTGCCGGAACGGCACCGACTGGTAGAGCGACGCGGCGGCCGCCTCCTGGAACGGCTTGCGCACCGTGACCTCGCGACCCCGCACCCGGTCGACGACGTGCTTCAGGTGCTCGGGGGTGGTGCCGCAGCACCCGCCGACGAGGGCGAGCCCGAAGTCGCGGGTGAAGGTGTCGTGCGCGTCGGCGAGCTCGCTGGGGCTGAGCGGGTAGTGCGCGCCGTCGGACGTCAGGACGGGCAGGCCGGCGTTCGGCATCGCCGAGATGCCGATGGCGGCCGTCTTGGACAGCGTGCGGAGGTGCTCGCTCATCTCGCTCGGCCCGGTCGCGCAGTTGAGGCCGATCATGTCGATGCCGAGGGGCGCCAGGGCCGTCAGCGCCGCGCCGATCTCGGAGCCGAGCAGCATCGTGCCCGTGGTCTCGACGGTGACCTGGGCGAAGACGGGCAGGTCCACCCCGGACTCGCGCAGGGCACGCTTGGCACCGATGATCGCGGCCTTGGCCTGGAGCAGGTCCTGCGCCGTCTCGATGAGGATCGCGTCGGCGCCACCGGCGACCAGGCCGGCCACCTGCTGCTGGTACGCGTCGCGCAGCAGCGCGAACGGGGCATGGCCCAGGCTCGGCAGCTTCGTGCCCGGCCCGACGGATCCCAACACCCAGCGAGGACGGCTCGGCGACGCCCATCCGTCGGCCACGCGACGCGCGATCGCCGCGCCCGCCTCCGCGAGCTCGTAGATGCGGTCGCTGATGCCGTACTCGCCAAGGTTGGCGTAGTTAGCGCCGAAGGTGTTCGTCTCGACGCAGTCGACGCCCACGGCGAAGTAGGCGTCGTGCACGCTGGCCACGAGCTCCGGCCGGGTGACGTTGAGGATCTCGTTGCATCCCTCGTGGCCCTGGAAGTCGTCCAACGACGGGTCGGCCGCCTGAAGCATCGTGCCCATCGCTCCGTCGGCGACGACCACCCTCTTGGCGAGGGCATCGCGGAGCGAACCGCGACCGTGGGTGGAATGTGCGGTCGCGCGCGGGGATCCGGCCATGATGACCAAGCCTACAGACCTTCGGCGCCGTTGCGTTTCACGCACTACGGTGACGCCATGGCGGCATCCGGGCGCGTCCGCTTCACCGGTGCCGACGGCATCGACCTCGTGCTGACCCTGGTCAGCGAGGGACGCGGATCCGCGACACCTGTCCTCCTGCTGCACGGCCTGAGCCAGCAGCGTGCCTTCTGGGGTCCCGTGATGGGACGCCTGGGCGCGCGGCCCGTGGCCGCCGTGGACCAGCGCGGCCACGGAGAGTCGGACACACCGCTGACGGCCGACTTCTCGGTGACCGCCTGCGCCCGCGATGCCATCGCCGCTCTCGAGCACCTCGGCTGGCAGGGCGCTGTCGTCGTCGGTCACTCCTGGGGAGCGTCGGTCGCGCTGGCGGCGGCGGCCGCCCGGCCGGACCTGGTCAAGGCAGCGGTGCTGCTCGACGGGGGTCTGTGGTCACCGTCCGCCCTGGGACCGCGCGAGGAGGTCCGTGAGCGCCTGACTCCCCCGGCCCTCGGCCTGCCTCCCGAGGAGCTGTGGGCGCTGATCCGTCGAGGCGACCTCGGACCCTCGTGGTCGAGCGAGGTGCAGGCCGCGCTCGCCCCCTCCTTCGTCACCGACCAGCTGGGTGTCCTGCGGTCACGGCTGGGACGCGAGCGGCACATGCGCGTGCTCGACGGGTTGCTCGACCTCGACGCATCCGCCCTCTTCGACGCCACCGAGGCGGCGGGAACCCCGGTGTGGGCGGTCGTCTGCGACGGCCGGCGCCCGGCTCCTCGGTCCGACGACCTCGCCGACGGCTGGCAGTCGGTCCGGGAGTCGTCAGCGCAGGCCGCCCGCGAGCGCACGAACATCCTCGTCCACCGGTGGGCAGGAGCGATCCACGACGTACCCTTGCAGTGGCCCACGCTCGTGGCCGCATTCATCGACACCGTGGTCGACAGCGAGATCGGAGGGGACGCGTGATCGAGCTCGACGAGTTCCCCACCCTGGTCGACCCCGTGCTCGTCGCGGCCTTCGAAGGCTGGAACGACGCGGGCGACGCCGCCTCCGGCGCCATCGCGCATCTGCGCGAGGTGTGGGACGCGCAGCCGCTGGCCGACCTCGACTCCGAGGACTACTACGACTACCAGGTGAACCGCCCTCACATCAGCGTCGACGAGACTGGCGTGCGGAGCCTGACGTGGCCCGCGACGCGCATCTACATCGCACGGGTGCCGCTGTTCCCTCGGGACATCGTCCTCGTCCAGGGCATCGAGCCGAACATGAAGTGGCAGCAGTTCGTCCGCGAGATCCTCGGGCTCGCCGCCGAGCTCGACGTCTCGATGATGGTGACCCTCGGCGCCCTGCTGTCCGACATCCCCCATACGCGGCCGGTGCCGGTCACCGGGACGACGTCGGATGCCGCGATGGGCGCCGAGCTGGGCCTGGAGCCGGCCACCTACGAGGGGCCGACGGGGATCGTCGGAGTCCTGCAGGACGCGTGCGCCCGCTTCGGCATGTCGTCGGTGTCGCTGTGGGCGGCCGTACCGCACTACGTGGCCCAGCCACCGTGCCCGAAGGCGACGCTGGCCCTCGTGCGACGCATCGAGGACATCCTCGACGTGCCCGTACCCCTCGGCGACCTGGTTGAGGAGGCCCGCGCCTGGGAGATCGGCGTCGACGAGCTGGCGGCCGACGACGAGGAGGTCGCCGAGTACGTCAAGCAGCTCGAGGAGGCCCGCGACGCCACCGACCTGCCGGAGGCCAGCGGTGAGGCGATCGCCAGGGAGTTCGAGCGGTACCTGCGTCGCCGAGGGGCCGACGACCGCTAGCCCCGACGCGTCGTCAGGTGAGCGAGCGGTAGAGCGCGATCGACGCGTCCGTTGACGCGTCGAACGTCGCCGGCTCGCTCCCGGTGAGTTCGCCGAGGATACCCATGGCCACCTTCTTGCCGAGCTCCACGCCCCACTGGTCGAACGAGTCGACGCCCCAGATCGCACCCTGCACGAAGACGCTGTGCTCGTACAGGGCGACGAGCGCCCCCAGGGTGAACGCGTCGAGCCGCTGCACCATGATCACCGACACCGGACGGTTGCCGGGCATCACCTTGTGGGCGACAAGCTCGGCCGCGGTGCCGTCGGCGGCGACTTCCTCCGCCGAGCGTCCGAGCGCAAGGACCGACGCCTGCGCGAGCGCGTTCGCCACGAGCATGTCCTGCATGCCGTCGATGGGGTTGTCGGTCGCCGCGACGACGATGACGTCGCACGCGACCGTGCTGGTGCCCTGATGGAGCAACTGGTAGAAGGAGTGCTGCCCGTTGGTGCCCGGCTCGCCCCAGTAGATGCCTCCGGTCTCGTAGTGGACCGGCGATCCATCGAGCCGCACGCTCTTGCCGTTGCTCTCCATGGTGAGCTGCTGCAGGTACGCCGGGAACCGGGACAGGTACTGGGAGTAGGGCAGAACCGCCGTGGTCTGGATCCCGAGGAAGTTGCGGTTCCACACGGAGAGCAGTCCCATGACGAGGGGCACGTTCTCGGCCGGGGGTGCCGTCGCGAAGTGCTCGTCCATGGCCCGGAAGCCAGCGAGCAGGTCGCGGAAGCCGGCGCTGCCGATGGCGATCATCGTGCTCAGGCCGATCGCGGAGTCCATCGAGTACCGCCCGCCGACCCAGTCCCAGAAGCCGAACATGTTCGCCGTGTCGATCCCGAACGCGGCAACCTTCTCGGCATTGGTGGAGACCGCCACGAAGTGACGAGACACCGCATCCTCCCCCAGACTGGCGACGAGCCAGGCGCGGGCGGACTGCGCGTTCGTCATCGTCTCGAGCGTCGTGAAGGTCTTGGAGGCGACGATGAACAAGGTGGTCGCCGGATCCAGGTCGCGGATCGCCTCGGTCATGTCGGTGGGATCGACGTTCGACACGAAGCGGAAGTCGATGTCCCGGTCGCTGGAGTGCCGCAGTGCCTGGTAGGCCATCGCGGGACCGAGGTCGGAGCCGCCGATGCCGATGTTGACGACCGCCGCGATACGCATCCCCGTCGCGCCGAGCCAGGCACCCGAGCGCACGCCGTCGGCGAAGACGGACATGCGGTCGAGCACGGCGTTCACATCCGCCGTCACGTCCTGCCCGTCGACCGTCAGCGCGTCGCCCGGCAGGCGGCGCAGGGCCGTGTGAAGGACGGCGCGGTCCTCGGTGACGTTGATGTGGTCTCCGGACAGCGTGCGATCTCGCAGCCCTGCCACACCCCGCTCCTCGGCGAGCGCGAAGAGCGCCGCGAACACCTCGGCGTTCACCCGCTGCCGGGAGAAGTCGGCATGGATCCCTGCCGCCTCGCGGGTGAGCATCGCCGGCCGCATGGGGCTGCCCTCCGACAGGTCGCGGATGGTGGTGTCCGACAGGCCCGCGGCGAGGCGGGACAGGGTCGACCAGGCGGCCGTGCGGGTGGGATCGTCTGATGGCAGTTGGGTCGTCATGGTGCAAGCCTTCCACTAGCGTGGGGAGTCCGAGCCAGAAGGAGCCCACTGTGACCCAGGATCCAGCCGCACCGTCGTCCGCCGACCGCGTCACGCTTGGCATGGTGGGCTTGGGACGCATGGGCGCCAACCTCGTCCGCCGAGCGATGGCCGACGGCCACCACGCCGTGGTCTACGACCCGCAGGCCAGCGCCGTCGATGCCCTCACCGCCGATGGAGCGACCGGCTCCACGACGCTCGAGGCGCTCGTCGCGGCCCTTCCCACCCCGCGAGCCGTCTGGGTCATGGTTCCGGCGGGGGCGATCACGGAGAGCGTGGTGGCCGAGCTGACCGCACTGCTCGAGCCCGGGGACTGCCTCATCGATGGCGGCAACTCCTACTACCGGGACGACATCCGGCGCGGCGAGGCAGCCGCGTCGAAGGGCATCGACTACCTCGACGTCGGCACGTCGGGCGGAGTATGGGGCCTCGATCGCGGGTACTGCCTGATGATCGGCGGACCCGACCGCGCCGTGGACCGCCTCTCGCCGCTGTGGGACACGATCGCCCCCGGCTTCGCGGCGGCCCCGCGCACCGAGGGCCGCGAGGGGGACCCCAGTCCCGCCGAGCGCGGCTGGCTGCACTGCGGCCCCGGCGGCGCCGGCCACTTCGTCAAGATGGTCCACAACGGCATCGAGTACGGCGTGATGGCGGCCTATGCCGAGGGGCTGAACGTCCTCAAGCACGCGAACGCCGGCAAGGTCGCCCGTGACACCGACGCCGAGACCGCACCGCTCAGCGATCCGCAGTTCTACCAGTACGACCTCGACCTGCCCGCCATCACCGAGGTGTGGCGTCGCGGAAGCGTCGTCGGCTCCTGGCTGCTCGACCTCACCGCGCTGGCCATGAACCGCTCCCCCGACCTCGCGGAGTTCTCCGGCCGGGTGTCCGACTCGGGCGAGGGCCGGTGGACGTCCATCGCGGCGATCGAGGAAGGGGTGCCGACGCCGGTGCTCACCGCGTCGCTCTTCGAGCGCTTCGACTCGCAGGGGACGGGGCTGTTCGCCGAGAAGATCCTCAGCGCCATGCGCAAGGAGTTCGGCGGTCACGACGAGAAAGCCCACTGACCCTGCCCGGTGCCGCCGAGGTCACAGGCGGATGCCCAGCAGCGCGTCGGCCAGGTTCCGGATGAGGTCCGGGGCGTCGGGGTCGGTGCCACCGTCGGCCTGCTGCGCCATGGCCCAGTCGTCGATGGCGTCGAGGGCTTCCGGGGTGCGCAGGTCGTCGGCCAGCGCGGCCCGTACGCGCACGAGCGTGGCCTGCGCCGACGGCCCCGCCGGTGCATCCGCGGCCGCGCGCCACATCTCCAGCCGGGCCACGGCGCCGGCCAGCCCGTGCTCGGTCCAGGCCCACTCCGAGCGGTAGTGGTGGGCCAGCAGGGCCAGCCGGATCGCGTTGGGATCGACGCCGTCGTGGCGCAGCTTCGAGACGAAGACGAGGTTGCCCCGCGACTTCGACATCTTGTGCCCCTGCCACGACACCATCGACGAATGCACGTAGTGGCGGGCGAACGGCCACTCCTGCCGCAGCACCTGCGCCTCCGAGGCGCTCATCTCGTGGTGGGGGAAGGCGAGATCGGTGCCCCCACCCTGCACGTCGATGGTCATGCCCAGATGGTCGAGGGCGATCGCCGTGCACTCGATGTGCCAGCCTGGGCGGCCGTGGCCGAGAGGGGTGTCCCACGCCGGCTCGTCCGGCCGCGCGGACTGCCAGACCAGGCAGTCGAGCGGGTCCTCCTTGCCGGGCCGGTCGGGGTCTCCCCCTCGCTCGGCGAAGACCGCCAGCATCTGCGCCCCGTCGAGCCCGGCTACCTCGCCGAACCGGGGATCGCTGCGCACCCGGAAGTACAGGTCGCCGTCGACGGCGTAGACGGCCCCCCGCTCCTGCAGGGTCTCGACGTGGCCGGCCACCGACGGGATCGACTCCACGGCGCCGATGTAGTCCTGCGGCGGGATGACGTTGAGGTCGGTCATGTCCTCGCGGAAGAGGGCCGTCTCGCGGTGGGCGATCTCCTGCCAGTCCTGGCCAGTGGCGACCGCTCGCTCCAGGAGCGGGTCGTCGATGTCGGTGACGTTCTGCACGTAGTGGACGTCATGACCGCTGTCGCGCCACACCCGGTTGATGGTGTCGAAGGTGACGTACGTGAAGGCGTGCCCCATGTGGGTGGCGTCGTAGGGCGTGATGCCGCAGACGTACATGCGGGCCGTGGGCCCGGGCTCCGTCGCCCGCACCTGCCGCGTGGCCGTGTCGAACAACCACAGCGGGAGTCCGGTGCCGGGCAGGCTGGGCAGGTAGGGGTGGGGCCACGACTTCACAGCGTCAGCCTAGTCAGCCCCGCCGACTGCAGCGTCCGGCGTCGGTCAGCGCCCCGTCACCGACGCGGGACGCTGCAGTCGGCGGCTAGATGTTCTGTCCAAGCAGGTTGGTCACGCGGGTGACCGGTGGCTTGCCGCCGAGTGCGGTGTGTGGCCTGTGATGGTTGTAGATGTGGAGCCAGCTGGTCAAGGCCTTCCGGCGGGCTGATTCGGAGGAGTAGGCCTTGGCGTAGCCCCATTCGTCGCGCAGGGTCCGCTGGTAGCGCTCGACCTTGCCGTTGGTCTGGGGTCGGTATGGCCGGGTGCGGCGGATGGCGATGCCAGGTCGGTGTTCAGCCGGACCCAGTCGGTGGAGCGGTAGGCCGGGCCGTTATCGCTGATGACCTGGTGACGGTGATCCCGTGCAGGCGTAGAACGCGATGGCCCGGGTCCAGAAGGCCACGGTGGTCGCCTTGGTCTCGTCGTCGTGGACCTCGGAGTAGGCCAGGCGGGAGTGGTCGTCGACTGCGGAGTGCACGAACGCGTAGCCCGCCCTTCCGGTTCCTCGTCGGGACCGCTGCTGGCGGCGGTCGGCCTCGATCTGCTTGCGTCCGGTCTGGAACCCGGCGCGTCCGGTGACCTTCCATCCGCCGCCGGGAGGGATCAGGCCGAACTTCTTCACGTCCACGTGCAGCAGGTCCCCGGGCCGGTCCCGCTCGTAGCGGATGACCTCACCGGTGGCCCGGTCCATGTGATCGAGCCGGTTGAGGCCCTCGCGGACCAGGATCCGGTGCACGGTCGAGGCGGGGATCCCGACCCGGCCCGCGATCTGGACCGGCCCGAACCGCCGCTTCGTTCGCAGGTGCTTGACCCTCCTCTCGATCCGGCGCCTGGTCCGCGTCGGCGATCGGTGCGGCCGCTCGAGACATCGACCATGTCCCGCGACGTCGGTGTCATCCCGGCGGCCAAACCGCCCGATACCGACGCACCATCGGATCACCGTCGTGGTCGAGACCTGGAACCGCTCCGCGTCCCAGGATCGTCGACCCCGACTCAACATGGAACCGGGCCAGCTTCAACCGGCCCAGCTCGGACAACGGGGCATTAGCGTGGGTCATGAAGGTCTCTTTCGTGAATGTGATTGCTTGGTCGCTTTACACCTCACAAGGAGGCCTTCCCCACGTCAACAGCTGACGCGCCTCGTTACCAACGTCGATGGACAGAACAGCTAGAAGACGGGCCAGGGGATGGCGGGCCACCGCTGCGACGGCTGCGGGAACCTCCCCCGCGCAGCCAGCCTGCGCACCCGGGCGCGCAGGCTGTCGCGCTCGTCCTGCGCCAGCCACCGGTCGACGGGGTCGTACGACGTGCCGAGGAGGTCCTGCAGCCGCGTCAGGTCGTCGACGACGGCCGGCGGCAGCGGTTCGCCGGCCCACCCCCACAGGACCGTGCGCAGTTTCTCCTCGACGGAGAACGTCACGCCATGGTCGATGGCCCAGGTGCGGTCCTCGTCATCGGTCAGCACGTGGCCGCCCTTGCGGTCGGCGTTGTTCGCGATGGCGTCGAAGGCGGCCATCCGTTGAAGCGACAAGCCGTCGGCATGCACGAGGGCGACGGGTCGCCCGGAACCGTCCTCGGCGTCGAGGACGTGCAGCCACCCCTTCGGCACCCGCCCGGATCTCACCACCGCGACCTTCGCCGCGTCGTGGTCCTCGTCGATCCACAACTGGCACATGCCCGGGCCGCCCGGGCCGTCCTCGCGCCACACGGTGGGCGGCACGAGCCACCAGCCGGTCGCCTCGGACAGTGCGTGCGCGGCCAGCTCTCGTCGGGTGAGGGTCCAGTCGGGGAAGTCCCACAGGGGCCGCTCCCCCGCGACCGGCTTGTAGACGCAGGCCAGCAGCCGGCCGTCCGGCACCGCCACGGAGCACCGCAGCGTGGCGTTCGAGGCCTCGACGATGCGGCCCTCGACCGTGAGCTCCCCCTCGCTGAGCAGGGCCACGAGGTCGTCGGCTGCGAGCCACTCGGACGACGTCATTCGCGACGCCGGTACCCGTTCGCACGGGGGCAGATGTGCCCCTGCGGATCGAGCGGCTGACTGCAGAAGGGGCACGGCGGGCGTCCCGCGGAGACCACTGCTCGCGCCCGGTCGGCGAAGGCGCGGGCGTACCCAGGCGTGATCCACACGCGAAGGGTGTCCGGACCCTCGGCGCCGTCATCGGCGATATCGGGGATCTCCTCGTCCTCCTCGCTGACGGCATGCGCCTCGATCACGACTCGGCGGCTCGCGTCGTCCCAGCCCAGGGCCATCGCCCCGACGCGGAACTCCTCCGAGATGGGGGCGTCCAGGGGGGCCGCGTCGGCCAGCGCCGCCGGGGCGGTCTCGGGGATCTCGTCCGGCTCAGCGCGGGTGCCGCTGACCTCGTTGAGGAGCTCGTCGACCCGCTCCGCGAGGGCCGACACCTGCGCCTTCTCGAGCGCGACGCTGGTGAGCAGGCTGCCCTGACGGGCCTGGAGGAAGAAGGTGCGCTCGCCGGGCATGCCGACCGTCCCCACGACGAAGCGGTCGGGAGACCCATACTCGAAGACCTGACGGCTCACGCGCCTGATCCTCCCCCGACGACGGCGTCGCTGCTCGCCTTACGGCGACGGCGCTTGGGCGGTGGTCGCAGCCCGGACAGGTCGCCGCCGGTGTCGTTCGCCCGCACGAGGAACGGTCGCAGGGGCGTGTAGTTGACGATGCTGACGGAGCACGGGTCGATGACGATGCGCTGGAACTGGTCGAGGTGCATGCCCAGGGCGTCGGCGAGGATCGCCTTGATGACGTCGCCGTGGCTGACGACCGCGTAGATCGCGTCGGGCCCCAGGGTCGTGTTCCACTCTCGAACGGCCGCGACCGCGCGGGCCTGCATGGCGGCCATCGCCTCCCCGTGCGATCCGGGGAAGACAGCAGCGCTGGGATGGGACTGCACGACCTTCCACATGGGGTCCTTCGCGAGGTGCTTCAGCGAGGCGCCTGTCCAGTCGCCGTACCGGCACTCCCCCACGCGATCGTCGACATGACGGGCCACGGACGTGCCATGGGCCTCGAGCATGAGGTCGGCGGTCTCCCGGGTGCGCTCGAGCGGCGAGGCCACCACCGCGACCAGGGGGACGCCGGCGAGGCGCCCGGCCAGGGCACGGGCCTGGTCGCGGCCCTTCTCGTCGAGCACCACGCCGGGCGTCCAGCCGGCGAGCACCCCGTCCGCGTTCGCCTTGGTGCGGCCGTGCCGGATCAACAGAACGGTCGTCATGCGCGCCAGCGTAGATCGTGGCGGTCACTACAGCACAATGTGGACGTGATCACGGGGATGGGCTGGTACCACGCCGACGACGGCGGGCCGATAGGTGACGCCTTCCCCATGCGCATCCCGGCGGAGGCGCAGGTGCCCGGGACCCTGGAGGAGCTGCGCGCCCGATGCCATGCCCATCCGGGCAGCTTCGTGTGGATCGGGCTGTTCGAGCCGACAAGGGAGGAGCTCGCGGAGGCGTCGGAGGCCTTCGGGCTCGACCAGCTCCTGGTCGACGATGCGGCCAACCCTTCGCAGCGGGCGAAATTCGAGTTCGGCGACGACGGGACGGTCTTCGTGCTCCTGAAGCTCCTGGACTACCTCCCCGGCACGTCCGACGTCGAGACGGGGCAGGTGGCCGTCTTCATCGGCCCCTGGTACGCCGTGACGGTGCGCCACGGCACGATCGGCGACCTCAAGGGCGTGCGCGCCCGGATCGAGGGCAGCCCGAACCTGCGGGCGCACGGACCGTTCGCGGTGTTGTACGGCGTGATCGACTCCGCCGTCGATGCCTACGTGGTGGTGATGGACGAGGTGTCCGACGACATCGCCGAGGTCGAGAACGAGGTCTTCTCCGACGACTCGCAGGGCATGTCGCCGCAGCGCATCTACAACCTCAAGCGCGAGAACCAGGAGGTGCGGCGCGCCGTCGCGCCCCTGATCGTCCCGGCCCACATGTTCGTCAACCACGACTTCGACGGCATCCCCACGGGGCTGCGCCACTACTTCCGGGACATCGGCGAACACATCCTGCGCGTGGGCGACGCCGTCGACACCGCCGACAACCTGCTCCTGACGCTCCTCATGGCCTCGACTGCGCTGCAGGACCTCCAGCAGAACCGCGACATGCGCAAGATCAGCGCCTGGGTGGCGATCGCCGCGGTACCCACAGCGCTCGCCGCCATCTACGGCATGAACTTCGACAGCATGCCCGAGCTGCACCAGCCGTGGGGCTACCCCGCGGTGCTCGTCGTGATGGCATCCGCCTGCATCCTGCTGTTCCGCGCCTTCAAGCGGTCCGGCTGGCTGTAGCTACCCGGTGGCGGACAGCACTCCGGTGGCAAGCAGGATGAGGACGATGCTGCCCAGTGCCAGCCGGTAGAGGACGAACGGCGGGTAACTGCGGGTCGTGAGCCAGGTCATGAGCCACGCGATGACGGCGAAGCCGACGGAGAAGGCGATGATCGTCGCCAGCAGCGTGGGACCCCACGCCACGTTCGCCTCGTCGCCGATCTTGGTCGCCTCGAACAGCCCGGACGCCAGAACCGCCGGGATGGCCAGCAGGAAGGCATAGCGGGCCGCGGCCGCCCGCGTGTAGCCCATTGCCAGGCCCGCCGAGATCGTGGCGCCGGACCGGGAGACCCCGGGGATCAGGGCCAGCGACTGCGCGAGGCCGAACACGATGCCGTCGCGCAGCGTGATCTCCCGCTCGGTCTTGACGCGTGCGCCTAGCGCATCGGCGACCCCCAGGACGACACCGAACACGATGAGCATGGTCGCGGTGAGCCACAGGTTGCGCGCAACCGTCTCGATCTGGTCGGCGAACAGCAGGCCGAGGACGGCGATCGGGATCGTGCCGAGGATCACGAGCCAGCCCATGCGCGCGTCGGGGTCCTGTCGCGCGTCGGCGTTCGTGATGGAGCGCGCCCAGGCCCGCAGGATCGCGACGATCTCGTGCCGGAAGTAGATGATGACGGCGGACTCCGTGCCGATCTGCGTCACCGCGGTGAAGGCCGCTCCCGGGTCGTCCCACCCGAACAGCTGGGACAAGATCAGCAGGTGCGCGCTCGACGAGATCGGCAGGAACTCGGTCAGACCCTGGACGACGCCCAGGACGATGGCCTCAAACCATGTCACTACGAGGCCAGGCCGGACTCATCGAGGACCTCGGCCATGGTGCGCAGCGTCTGCACGCGCTCCTGGAGGTCCCCCGAGTAGGCGGCGATGGTGAGCGTGGTCACGCCGGCCTCGGCGTAGGCGCTGAGGCGATCGCGCACGCGGTCGCGCGGCCCGATGAGGGACGTGCGATCGATGAACTCGAACGGCACGGCCCCGGCGGCGCCGCCGTAGTCGCGGGCCAGGTACTTCTCCTGGATCTCGATCGCCGCGGCCTCGTAGCCCATGCGCGTCGCCAGCTGGTTGTAGAAGTTCTTGTCCCGGCTGCCCATGCCGCCGATGTAGAGGGCGGAGTACGGACGGATCGGGTCGGCGCACGCCGCGGGGTCAGGCCCGAACACCACCGGCACGGTCGGGACGACGTCGAAGCCGTCCATGGACTGCCCGGTGCTCTCCCGTCCCGCCCGCAGCGGCGCCATGATCTCGGCCGAGTTCTCCGGGGAGAAGAAGATGGCCAGCCAGCCGTCGCCGATCTCGCCGGTCAGCTCGAGGTTCTTGGGGCCGATGGCGGCCAGGTAGATGGGAATGTGCTCGCGCACGGGGTGAACGGTGAGGGTCAGGGCCTTGCCGGGTCCGTCGGGCAGCGGCAGAGTGAAGAACTCCCCGTCGAACGACACCTTCTCGCGGGCCAGCGCCTTGCGGACGATGGCCACGTACTCGCGGGTGCGCGTCAGCGGCTTGTCGAACCGCACGCCGTGCCACCCCTCGGACACCTGCGGGCCGGAGACGCCCAGGCCCAGGCGGAACCGCCCGCCCGAGAGCGTGTCGAGCGTGGCTGCTGTCATCGCGGTGTTGGCGGGCGTGCGGCCGGGGATCTGGAAGACCGCGGACCCGACGTCGATGCGCTCGGTCTGTGCGGCGACCCACGCCAGCACGGTCGCGGCATCGGAGCCGTACGCCTCCGCCGCCCACACCACCGCGTAGCCGAGCCGATCCGCCTCGCGGGCCAGCTCGAGGTTCTCCGCGTCGTTGCCGGCGCCCCAGTACCCAAGGTTCAGGCCAAGCCTCATGTCGTCCTCCTCGTCGTTTCAAGGCGAGCCTAGGGCGCCGGAGTGCGCCATCGGGGTACGGTGCCGCAATGGAGTTGCGGCCACTGGGCAGATCAGGCCTCTGGGTGGGTCGCTTGGGCCTCGGAACGATGAACTGGGGCAGGGGCACCGACGAGTACGAGGCACGCGATCAGCTGGCCGCTTTCCTCGACGCGGGCGGCACGCTCGTCGACACCGCCGACGTGTACTCCGATGGAGCCTCCGAGTCGCTTCTCGGGGAGCTGATCGAGGAGTTCGAGGTCCGCGACCAGGTGGTCCTCGCGACGAAGGCCGTGTCGGTGCCCGGGCCCGAGCGCCGGTTCAACGGCTCGCGGGTGCACCTGCTCCGGTCGCTGGAGACGTCGCTGAGGCGGCTGCGCACCGACACGATCGATCTGTGGCAGCTGCACGCTTGGGACCCGTGGACGCCGATGGACGAGACGCTGGCCGCTGTCGATGATGCGGTGAGCGGCGGCAAGGTCCGCTACGTCGGCATCTCCAACTACTCGGCGTGGCAGATGGCGCGCGCCGCCACCTGGCAGCAGGCCGTCCCCGGGCGGGCCGCCCTCGTGACCGCGCAGATGGAGTACTCGCTGCTCGAGCGAGGCATCGAGCGCGAGGTGGTGCCCGCGGCCCAGGCGGTGGGAATGGGCATCCTGCCGTGGTCGCCGCTCGGTCGAGGCGTCCTCACGGGCAAGTACCGGCACAGCATGCCGATCGACTCGCGCGGGGCGAACGTCGACACGGCGAGTTGGGTGCAGGTCTACCTCGACGAGCGGGGACGCCGCATCGTCGACGCGCTCGCGACGGCGGCCGAGGGTCTCGGGGCGTCGCCCACCGAGGTCGCACTCGCCTGGCTGCGAGACCGGCCCGGCGTGGTGGCGCCCATCCTCGGGGCCCGCACGAACAACCAGCTCATCGCGGCCCTCGCCTCCGAGGAGCTCGAGCTGCCGGAGGAGATCCTCATCGCCCTCGACGACGTCTCGGCGCCGCCGATGGGCTACCCCGAGTCCGGCTGGGCGCAGCGCAGGTAGTGGGGGGACGACGATGGACAGGACCGCAGCCACGTGGGAGTACCGCGACCTGTCCTTCCCGCGCGGCACCACGCGTGAGGACACTCGCGTCCTGCTCACAGGCGCGGCGGAGTCCGAGCGCTGGGAACTCGACCGGCTGCGGCTCTACCCGGACGGACGACGCCATGTGCGCCTGCGCCGGCGCGTGTACCGCATGATGCGCACGGCCTGACCCTCACGGTCCGTCAGCAGGACCTGAGGAAGCGATCCAGCACTCGCACCCCGAAGCGCAGGCCGTCGACGGGCACGCGCTCGTCGACGCCGTGGAACAGGCGCCAGTAGTCGAGGTCGGCGGGCATCTGCAGCGGCGAGAAGCCGTAGCAGTCGATACCGATCCGGTTGAAGGCCTTCGCGTCGGTGCCGCCGGAGATCATGTACGGCACCGCCCGGGCTCCCGGGTCCTCGGCCCTGAGCACGGATGCCATGAGGTCGACCGTCGCGGTGTCGAAGGGGGCCTCGATGGCGTCGTCCTCGACGACCGACTCGACGGAGATCGCGTCGCCGACGATCTGACGGATGGTGGCCTCGAACTCGTCCTCGTACCCCGGCAGCACACGCCCGTCGATGCTGGCGACCGCCTCGCCGGGGATGACGTTGTGCTTGTAGCCGGCCTGGAGCATCGTCGGGTTCGACGTGTTCTGCAGGGTCGCGCCGACGAGCGAGCCGAGGGTTCCCAGGTGCGACAGCACGGTGTCGAGCTCGCCGGTGGTGAGGTCGACGCCGTACGCCTGCGACAGCTCGTCGAGGAACTTGTCGACGGTCTTCGTGCGGCGTACCGGCCACTGGTATCGGCCGACCTTCGTCACCGCCTCGCACAGCGCCGTCACGGCGTTGTCCTGGTGGATCATCGATCCGTGCCCGGCGCGGTCCTTGGCGCGCAGGCGGATCCACCGGATCCCCTTCTCCGCGGTCTGGATCGGGTACAGGCGCAGGTCGTCGCGCACCGTCAGCGAGAAGCCGCCGACCTCCCCCACCGCCTCCGTGACGCCGACGAACAGGTCGGGCCGGTGCTCGACGAGCCATCGCGAGCCGTGGACGCTGCCGGCCTCCTCGTCGGGCAGGAAGAGCACGACGACATCGCGACGCGGGCGCACCCCGCCGCGCGCCCAGGCCCGCACGACGGCGAGGATCATCGCGTCCATGTCCTTCATGTCGACGGCGCCCCGGCCCCAGATGAAGCCGTCCTCGATCTCGGCGGCGAAGGGCGGATGCGACCAGTCCTCGGCCATCGCCGGTACGACGTCAATGTGTCCGTGCAGGAGCAGGGCACCGGCCGACGAGTCGGTGCCCGGGATGCGAACGTGCACCGCCCGCCGGGAATCACTCGTGGTGACGATGATCTCCGGATCTAGGCCGACCTCGCGCAGGCGCTCGGCGCAGTAGTCGGCCACCTCGACCTCGCCCACGGTCTCGGGGGCATCCCCCCAGTTGCTGCTGTCGATGCGGATGAGTTCCTGCGTGAGCAGGACGACCTCGTCCTCCGCGTCGGGAAGCCCTTGCCACGAACCCGTGTCAGCCGCTGCGCTCATGGGCACATCCTGCCCCGTTTCCGGGGTCCTGCGCCCGAGTCGGAGCCAATTCATCCCCGACGCCACCCATGGGTATGCTGTGCCAGCAGTTCACCTCGTCCGAGTGGCGGAATTGGCAGACGCGCTAGCTTGAGGTGCTAGTTCCCTTTACGGGGAATGGGGGTTCAAGTCCCCCCTCGGACACGTTGTTGAGCCAGCGAAGCGAAGGGCCCCCTGCAGCAGGGGGCCCTTCGCTGTTTGCGGAATCACCCGTGCCTTCAGACGAGGGTGGCCAGGTAGGCCGTGAACCGATCGAGACTCGCGTTGAAACCCTGCTGCGCCTCCGGGCTGCGGAAGGCAGCGGGGACATTGCGCTGATGGATCACGACCTCGGTGCGCCCGTTGCCCAGGTCGGTGAACGTCGACGTGCTCGTCATCCCCTCGGCGAAGCCCTTCTCCGCCCACACGAGCGTGTTCGGGGGGTCGATCTCGACATAGACGCCTGTCGTCGGGTAGCTCTCCCCTGTTGCGTCGTTGACCATGACGGTCTCGAAGCGGCCGCCCTCGCGCAGCTCGATGACGATGCCGTCGATCGGGGTGCTCATCCCGGGTGGGCCCCAGAAGTGGGTCAGATGGTCCGGCGTGGTCATGCATGCCCAGACCAGTTCGCGTGGAGCTTCGTAGATGCGGGTCACGATCAGCTCGCCGAGCCCGGATTCGTCTGCGGTCATTGGTCCTTCTTCCGTGTCGGATGTGTGGTGCTGCGCTGGATCTGTCGAAGGTGGTCCCCGAGCCGGTCGAGCCGGTCCTCCCATTGCTGTCGGTTCTCATCGAGCCAGCAGATGGCGGGATCGAGCGAGGTGCCTTCCGCATGACAGCGGCGGTGCTGGCCGTCCCGCCCCTTGGACACCAAGCCTGCTGCCTCGAGCACCTTCAGATGCTTCGACACCGCCTGCAACGTGATCTCGAAGGGCTCGGCGATCTCGTTGACGGTGGCATCGCCGTCCACCAGTCGCTCGAGGATGGCCCGACGCGTCGGGTCGGCCAAAGCCGCGAACGTGCGGCTGAGGGTGTCGGCGCCCACGGGTTCCTCCCATATATTCAACTGCTCGGTTGAATATATGGTCAGCACGGAGCGCCGTCAAGCCTCAGGGTCGACCTGTGTTGCCGCAGGGCGACGACGTCCCGGCTCCCGTCTACCGAGGGCCGAACCGCGATCCCACTACCGCGACGCGATCACCCCGAACTTCAGGTTGTCGGCGTAGCCGTCGTTGGTCGTGCCACCGGTACGCACACCGAAGAGCATCTGCACCGTTGCCGACCGAGCCTGGGCGGGGACGGGTCCCGTCGTCGAGCGCAGCATCAGCTTGGTCTGGTTACCGCGCATGGCCGGCGTGACGGGCCCGATCGCGGCAGGCGTCCCGACCGGCGTGCCGTTCGCGTCCAGGAAGGTGGCCGTCACGGTGACCGCGTCCGCCTGATCGGCATAGCCGCCCAACCAGCCGGACAGGGCGAACGTGGCCTTTCCGGCATCGACGGTGGACGCGTACTTGGCGAGACTGACCGATTGGGTCAGCGTCGCGGTGGTGTTGCTGCTGCCGCCGAAGAAGTAGCGTGCTCCACGCGTTCCTCCCTTGGGCCCCTTCGACTCCTTGGTGAGCCCTCCGCCGAGGCCACCGTTGTACGTGGTGGCGTAGGGGAAGGCATCCGGCGGCACCTCCACGACGCCGCCGGCCTCGTAGCCCATGGGCGTCCAGCCCCGCGTCGTGAAGGCTCGGTAGTTCTTGACGACCGGAACCGGAACGCCATTCTCGGCTCCCGGGTTGACGAGCAGGTTCGGCAACGGCTTCGGCTTTGCGGCGACACCTGCACTGGCTGCGGGCGGTGCGATCAGCGCTGCTGCGGCCAGTGCCGCCGCCGCCAGGACCGCCAGTCCTGCCCATCGAGATCGTTCGGAGCACGCGGACGGATCCATCCCAGACATCCCATCCCCCAATCCGGGTGGGCGTGGCGGAGGAGCCCGCCATCGGCCCTCACAACGATTCGAGAGTATGCCTCCCGACGGCGGCTTCGCCTGCTCAGGCGCAGTGGGGATTCGATCTCCCCTCGATGACGGCTAAGGCACCTTCCCCGCCGTCTCCGAGAAGTCGATGTCTGCGGCTGGGGTGACGGTGCCCGCGCGGCCGGGCGCCGCCGCCCAGCTCCAGTACATGTTGGTGTAGGCGATCGACTCCTCGGGCGTCACGGGGAAGCCCCACTGGCGCATGTCCTCCGTCGTGTGGGCATCGGACACGAGGGTCACGTCGTAACCGCGGACCAGTCCTCCGTGCAGGGTCGACCGGATGCATGCCTCCGTCTGTGCGCCGGTCACGACGAGGTGGCCCACGCCCAGATCGGAGAGCAGGTCGCCGAGCTCCGTCTCCTCAAAGGAGTCCCCGTAGGTCTTGTGGATCAGGGGCTCGGACTCACGTCGCTCCAGCTCAGGCACGTACTGCCAGCCCTCGGAGCCCTTGACCAGCTGCTCGTCGGAGTGCTGCACCCACAGGACCGGCACGTCGGAGCTCCGCGCCTCGTCCACGAGCGTCTGGATGTTGGCCACGACGCGGTCGCGGTCGAACGCGTTCGCGATGACGTCGGTCTGCATGTCGATGACGAGCAGCGCTGTGCGGGTGCGGTTCGGCAGTGATGTCATGGCCACCTCCGGTAGGACCTGCGCGATCCGCACAGACTAGGCGAGTCCCCCGGCCACGCGCCTTCTCCTGGTCCGCAACCCGAGAGGCGCCGAGCCACCAGCGGCTCAGACGATGCTGGCCTCGATGACGCTGAGTCGTGAAGGATCATCGACAGCAGGTAGGGGTCTGCTCCCGCAGGGACGTGGTCGAAGTCACCCGTCTCTGCCGTGAGACGGCCTTCGAGA
This sequence comes from Actinomycetota bacterium, assembly GCA_016717115.1. Taxonomy (GTDB): domain Bacteria; phylum Actinomycetota; class Actinomycetes; order S36-B12; family S36-B12; genus UBA10649. Next base: position 104,391 of record JADKGE010000006.1, on the reverse strand, counting down.
TCCCGGGACTTCACCGCGCCCACCACCTGGGGCAGGTCGTAGACGATGCCCGCGGCCTCGGGCAGCCGCGCCAGGACGTGGCCCAGGAGGGTGCCGTTTGCGCCACCGAGGTCGACGATGCGCCCTGGGTCCCCGAAGTCATATCACGCGATTGCCCCGGCCCCCCACGCCGACGACGACTCCGAAGTGCGTGAGGCTGCGTAGGAGTCGGTCCAGTGCCTACGGGTTCGCCTGCACAGACGAGGCCAAGTCCGCGGCGCGGCGAGGCCTCTCGGCGAGCTGGTCGGCGACACCAACGATGCGGCCAGCCCAGGGCGATTCGCATTCGATGTCTAGCAATTGGATCTCTAGTCACCAAGGGAGCCCCGCGTGGTCAGGCGCCGGCCCGCCGTCAGCCGCAGGGAACCCAGTAGTGCCGCATCAACGTCGTCCCATCCTCGGCGACGACCAGTCCGTTCAGCACACCACCGCAGCGCTCGATGACGGTGGCCGAACCCACGTTGTCGTCGTAGCAGACGACGAGGGCCTCGCTGAGCCCCACGTCCCGCGCCACGTCCAGGGATCGGAGCAGGATCTCGGTGGCATATCCGCGGCGGCGGAAGGCGGGCCGGACGCCGTAGCCGATGTGGCCGCCCCATCTGGCGAGATGGTCGTTGAGCCCGTGACGGATGGAGGTCCGCCCGACGATGACGCCGTCCACCTCCGCGACGAGGAACGTGGCCGGCACCCTGCCGTCGACGACGTTCTCGTTGCGGGAGTACCCGGCCACCCGGTCGACGTATTCGGCCCATGGTTCGTCGGGCCGGTAGTCGTCCAGCAGGAACATGAACGGGTCGCGGGCCATCTCCTCGTGCGCCGCCGTCGCCTGCTGCTCGTCGCCTGCAGCGAGCAGCCTCAGCACGAGCGGTGCGCCGGCCATCTCGTCCACGTTCCTAGTACGACGCCCAGATGGATTCCGCCACCTTGCCCAGGTCGTCGTTCGCCGCGAACACGCCGTAGATGTCGGAGAACATCGCCTGGTTCACGATGATGGCCACCGTGAGCTCGCGCCCGGACTTGGCGGTGATGTAGCCCCCGAGGGCCTTGGTCTCCAGGCGTAGTCGCGCGTTGACCAGGTCACCGGCGCCGAGGGTGCCGGTCTTCGCACTCACGTGTCCGGCGGCGGGGCTGTCGGGCAGCACCGTGGCGAGGGAGCCGTCGACGCCCATGATCGGGAGGGCTGCGCGCCAGCGAGCCGCATCGGGACGCTTGGCGAACATCGTCTGGAGCTGGGTCTGCGACACCGACGTGATGAAGTTCCCCGGAAGGCCCGAACCGTCGACGAGGGAGACGCCGAGCGGGTCGACGCCCGCCTGGGCGTAGATGGTGCCGAGCACGGGGAACCCGTCGTCGCAGTTCCTGCTGCCGACCGAGACCGCGAGGAGGCAGATCATCGTCTGCGCTCCACGGTTGTAGCTGACCTTCAGGATGTAGGTCGCGTTCTCCGCCAGCGGCAGGCCGACCAGCGCGGCCACCCTCGGCAGGGAGGCCACCTGGCCGCGCGAACCGATGCCGGACGTCGAGTTGACCTTCGTGGCCGAGGCACGGACGGTGACGCCTGCGCGCTCGAGGGCCTCGATGAACGCGGTCCGCGCGAAGGTGGCGGGATCGGTCATGTGCCACACCTTGAGCGCGGGCGCACTTCCCGCGGCGATCGTCCCGGCCAGGGTGATGACGCCAGCGTCGTCCGCGGTGATCGCGATGCTCGTGGGCCCGTTCGCCGCCACGGTCTTGACGCGGTTGCTGATGGTCCATGGCGCGACCACGGGCCGCATCCGGATCGATGCTGGGCGGCCAGGCGTGGTCGGCGTGGTCACGAGGTCGATGAGGTTGTTGTTGATGACGATCGGCGAGACCGGTCCGTCGTTCTCGCCGAGGTCCGCGGTGACGAAAAGCCGATCGTCGACGACCACGTCGCCGGCGACCGACGTGATCCCCGAGGCCCTTACCTGCCGGGCCAGCCTGTCGAGTCCGGCGAGGGGGTTGTTCGCCGCGATCGTCGCACCGGGGAGCAGGTTGGCGTCGTTGTGGTCGAGGTCGGTGAACACGACGTGGCCGTCCGGTCCGGTCTGCCCGCCCATGGTGATGTCACCCTTGGCCACGAGCACGAGATCGCCGCGCAGTGTCCCGTCCCGCACGTTGCCCTTGCGGACGACGGGAGTGACGATGCGATGGTCGGGGCCGAACCGGAGCCAGGCCGCGCCGGTGCTGTAGGTCTTGGTGACGGAGGCAGGCTCCATGAGGAGGTTGGCGTTGTAGTCGACGAGCACCTGGCCGGTGCGCGCATCGGTGACGCTCACGGCCCACAGGGCTCCGTCGTACGGTGCCGAGTTCATGGTGTCGACAGCGGCCGGGCTCAGGCCCGGAATCGGGGGCACGCCGCCCGTCGCGTCGGCTGCACCCGCTCCCACGAGCGTTGCGATCGTCATCGCGAGGACGCCGATCGTCGCTCCGGTGGCGTGGCGCGTGGCTTTCCTCATCAGCATCCTCCTGGGCGTTTTCCTCATCTGCAAGGCCACGGGAAGGCTACCGTCACCTCATGGCATACACGGTGCAGATCGCGATCGACTGCGCGGAACCGCACGCGCTCGCGCGCTGGTGGGCAACGACACTGGGCTGGGACGTCGAGCCGCATGACGAGGCGTTCATCCGGCAGATGATCGCTGCGGGCCACGCGAACGAGGACGACGCGGTCGTGTTCGATGGCGCCCTGGTCTGGCGAGCGGGAGCGGCGATCACCCCGCCGGACGCCCCCGGTCCGCGCATCCTCTTCCAGGAGGTCCCCGAGGCCAAGGTGGTGAAGAACCGCGTACACCTCGACGTGCGGATCGGCGACGACGACCCCGAGCTCGTGCGTGCGGCGATCGTCGAACGCGGGGCCACGATCATCGGCGGCGGGCGGCAGGGGCCGCATTCCTGGGTGACGTTCACCGACCCCGAGGGCAACGAGTTCTGCCTCTAGGGCCCCAAGACCGCGAGTCCTGCCCCTAGGCCCAGGGCACGTTGAACCGCAGCGCCCCCCGGTACTGCAGGAGCAGCGCGACGGTGGCGGTCCATCCCGTCTGGTGGCTCGCGCCCAGCCCGTGGCCGTCGTCGCCGTCGAAGTACTCGTAGAACGGCACGAGGTCGCGCCAGTGCGGATCGCTCTGGAAGTAGTCGTTGTCCCCGAAGACCGCCCTCCTCCCCGCGTCGTCACGACGGAAGATCGCGCAGAGCCGATCGGCCATGTCGTCGGCGACGGCGATGAGGGTCACCTCGGGCCCTGTCCCCGCCGGATCGGGCACGGTGAAGGTGCCGCCCATGAACCTCGCGTAGGCGTTGATCGACTGGACGAGAAGCAGGTTCATGGGGAACCAGATCGGACCGCGCCAGTTCGAGTTGCCGCCGAACATGCGGCTCGTGGACTCGGCGGGCAGGTAGGAGACCCCGTAGGTCCGGCCGCCGGCGTCGTAGCTGTACGGGTGCTCACGATGCCCGCGTGACAACGACCGGACGCCGCACGGCGACAGGAACTGCTCGGGGTCGAGCACGCGCTCGAGCACCTTGGCGAGGCGCTCCTGGTCGACGATCGCGACCATGACGTGGGTGCCGTCGCCGCCCTCGAGCCGGACGCCCAGCGCTCCCTCCGGCCGGCGGTAGGCGGCCCGCAGCGCCATCGCCTTCTCGTGGATGGTCTCGAGCTCGGCCCGAGCCGTGACGGGTATGGCGATGGATGCGAAGAGCGGCACGAGCGACTGCATCGAGAACACCTCGATCGACTGCGCCGATCCGTCGGGCAGCTCGATCACGTCGTGGTAGAACCCGGTGTCCTGATTCCAGAAACTGACCTGTCCCGCGCCCTTCTCGAGAGCGCTGGCGACGAGCCAGCCGTCCCAGATCCACCGGCCGAACATGCGGTCGTACGTCGGGTCGTCCTTGGCGAGCTCGACGGTCATCTCCAGCATCTGCAGGATCAGCGCGGCCACCCAGCTCGTGCCATCCACCTGTGCCAGGGCCCCGCCCGTGGGAAGGGGCTGGTCGCGGTCGAACACCCCGACGTTGTCCATGCCGAGGAAGCCGCCGCCGAACACTCCGCGGTTCTGCTCGTCCTTCTGGTTGAGCCACCACATGACGTCAAGCGTCACCGCCCGGTAGGTCGCGGCGAGGAACGCCGTGTCGCCGGTGCCTCGAGCCAGGCGATCGAGCTGGTACACCTGCCACGCCGCCCACGCATGAACGGGCGGGTTCGTGTCCCCGAAGCCCCACTCGTATGCGGGGATCTGGCCATGCGGGTGCTGGTAGGTCGAGGACAGGAGCAGAAGCACCTGCTCCTTCGCGAAGTCCGGATCGATCATCGCCATCGTGACGCAGTGGAACGCCAGGTCCCAGGCGGCGTACCACGGGTACTCCCACGCGTCGGGCATGAGGATGACGTCGTGGTTGACGAGGTGCTGCCAGTCGGTGTTGCGCCCCGACCAGCGGCTCTGCGGCGGCGGTGGCTGCGTCGGATCTCCCTGAAGCCATCGGCGGACCTCATAGTGGTAGTACTGCTTGGACCACAGCAGCCCGGCCAGCGCCTGGCGCTGCACGAGCCGGTCGTCGTCGGTGAGCCGCGGAGCCGCGAGGGCGGAGTAGAACTCGTCGGCCTCGGCTCGGCGGGCGGCGAGCACGTCCTCGGCATCGTCGAACGGCAGGTGCAGGTCCGCAGGGGCGAAGCGCGCCGTCACGGAGATGGACGCGCCCGGCTCGAGCGTGGCCCGCACGACCGCGGCGGCCTTGGAACCGGACGAGCGGTCGATCGCCTCCTCGTTGCCGTGCACCACGTATGTGTCGATGCCGTCCTTCGTGCGCGCGGACTCGTTCGGTGACCCGAAGAGCTCGGCGTTGTTGGTCTCGTTCTCGCAGAAGACGAGGTCGATGGGCGACCCGTCCGAGACCGAGAACGTGAGCCACCGCTCCCCCACCGCGGGATGGTCGGTCTGCAGCGCGTCGTCACCGGACCTCACTATGCGCGGCGCGGTCGCACCGACCTCCCACGACCACGTGTTGCGGTACCAGATCTGGGGCAGCACGTGGATGGGTGCCGGCTCCGGGCCTCGGTTGACGACGGTGATACGCCACACGAGATCTTCGGGCGCGGCCTTGGCGTACTCCACCGTGACGTCGAAGTAGCGGTTGGCCAGCCAGTCGTTGCGCAGGGCGTCGAACAGCTCGTACTCGGGCTCGGTCGCGTCGCGGGCCGCGTTCGCGTCGACCAGGTCCTCGTACGGGAAGGCGGCCTGCGGGTACTTGTAGACCATGGCGGCATAGGCATGGGTGGGAAGGTTGTCCGTGTAGAACCAGTAGTCCTTCACGTCCTCTCCGTGGTTGCCCTGCTCGTTCGTCAGCCCGAAGGGGCGCTCCTTGAGCACCGCATCATGGCCGTTCCACAGCGCCAGGCCCAGGCAGACGTTCTGGTCGCGGTCACACCACCCGGCCAGGCCGTCCTCGTTCCAGCGGTAGGCGCGCGCATGCGCCTGCTGGAAGGGCAGGTAGTTCCAGGCGTCGCCATCGGGGCTGTAGTCCTCGCGCACCGTCCCCCAGGCCCGCTCGCTGACGTAGGTGCCCCACCGCCGCCAGTCGGCTCCCCCGGACCTGGCCTCGGCGAGGCGCTCCCCCTCGGCGGTCGTCATGGGTCTCCTCCAGGGGTCGATGGGCGCCCTCGTGACCCTTGGCGAATCGTCCCACTTCCCCTGCCTGTGAGGGGCTCGGCAGGCGATCACCGTCCGATACCCCCCGAGGAATCGAGAGGACCACCGATGCCAGCCGCTCGGAACGTGCCGTCACTGTGGCGTCCGAGCATGTTCGCTTTTACCTGGCAGTTGAGCACCTGGCTCGGTTGGAGCCTCGTCGTGCTGTCCGTGGTGGCGCTGAGCCCCAGCACGCTGGAGGCCATGGGCGCTCCCCTGGCGATGGTCGCAGGGATCATCGTCCTCAGCGAGTTGCGCCCGGTCGTGATGTCCAGGGTGGAGGGCAACCCCGTCTCCATCTCTCTCGCATTCGTCTTCGCCGCCATGTACGTCTGGGGGCCGGCACCGGCCCTCGGCCTGATGGCGGGCGCAGTGATCCTCTCGGAGCTCCTGCAGCGAAAGCCCGTGTGGAAGCTGATGTTCAACGTGGGTCAGTACTCGATCAGCGTGGCCGCGGCCTGGCTCGTCCTCGTCGTCGCCGGAGCGACGGCCAGTCCGTTCACCCCGATGGACGGGCTCACCATCGCGGACCTGCCGTGGGTGGTGCTGTCGTGGGCCGTCTACCACGTCGTCAACGTCGGCCTGGTTGCCGGACTCGCGCACTCGGACGGCGAGACCTGGTGGCAGTCGTTCACGGACGAGTTCTGGTTCTACACCGTCTCAGGCGCGGCCGTTCTCGCCCTGTCGCCCATCATCGCCGTTGTCCTGCTCACCGGGTCGAACGCGTGGATCCTCCTGCCCCTGCTGCTCCTGCCCTTGCTCGCCGTTCAGCGGGCGGCCCAGATGTCGCGGGAGAACGAGCGGCAGGCCATGCACGATCCGCTGACGGGACTGCCGAACCGGGCGCTCCTCGCAGATCGCATCGAGCAGGCCCTCGCTCGGGGGACGCGACAGCACGGGCGCGTCACGGTGCTGTTCCTCGACGTCGACCTGTTCAAGGTCGTCAACGACAGCCTCGGCCACGCGGCGGGCGACCGCCTTCTGGTGGAGATGGCCACGCGCCTGGGTCACTTCCTTCGTCCGGGCGACACCCTCGCCCGCTTCGGCGGTGACGAGTTCGTGATCGTGTGCGACGACGTCCCCGAGGACGAGGTGGCCGGACTGGTCGACCGGGTGACGGAAGCGCTCAGCGATCCCTTCGAGTTCGAGGGACGAGCCGTCACCGTGACCGCCAGCATCGGCATCGCCGTGGCCGGCGACACCACCGACGCCGACACGCTCCTTCGCGACGCCGATGCGGCGATGTACCGCGCCAAGGCGGCGGGCCGCAACCAGGCGATCGTCTTCGACCAGGGGATGCACGACCAGGCGGCCGCTCGGCTCGAAGCGGAGTTCGGCCTGCGACGGGCTCTGGAGAAGGGCGAGTTACGGGTCTACTTCCAGCCGGTCATCGACCTGCACACCGAATCGACCGTCGGCTTCGAGGCTCTGGTGCGCTGGAAGCACCCCGTCCTGGGCCTGCTCTCCCCGGACGAGTTCGTCGCCGTCGCGGAGGAGACCGGCCTCATCGTCCCCCTCGGCGAGTGGGTGCTGCACCAGTCACTGCGCCAGACCGCGCAGTGGCGGGCGACCATCCCGGGGAGCCAGGACCTCTGGGTCGCCGTCAACCTGTCCGCGCGACAGCTGCGCGCGCCGAATCTCGTCCAGATGCTGACCGAGGCCCTCTCCGAGGTGGACATGCCGCCGTCGGCCGTCCGGCTGGAGATCACCGAGTCTGTGGTCATGGACGAGATCGGGCCCACGATCGCCGCCCTTGACTCGATCAGGTCCCTGGGCATCTCCCTCGCCGTCGACGACTTCGGCACCGGCTACTCGTCGCTGTCCTACCTCAAGAGCCTCCCGGTGACGACGATCAAGATCGACCGGTCGTTCGTCGACGGACTCGGCGGAACCGACCCCTCCGCCCCAGCGCTCGTGGACGCGATCATCAGCATGGCCAGGGCCCTCGACCTCGAGGTGATTGCCGAGGGGGTGGAGACCCCCGCGCAAGCACGCACACTGCGGCAGCTGGGCGCGCGCGTGGCACAGGGCTACCTGTGGTCTCGGCCGATCGAGGCGGCACGCGTGCCCGAGTGGCTCACGCAGCACGCGCCCGTCACCACGCGCGCGTAGGCAGCCCACTGGTCATCCCGCGCCCCGGCACCAGCAATGATGTGCCGATGGACTCGGCAGCCGCGCCCAGCTACGACGACGCCCTGGCGGTGGGACGCTCGATCTACCCCGGCGTGCGCATCGGGCGCCCCGGGCGGGCCCGCACCTACTGGCCGACGATCGCCGGCATGCGCCTGCTCCGGCTCCGCGTGAACGTCCGCACGCAGGGGTCCGAACACGTGGGGGCGGGAGCGGCCGTGCTGATCGGCAACCACGTCTCTGCCATGGATCCGGTGGTCGCCGTGATGAGCCACTGGTGGCGGGTCACGGCCTTCACCAAGGTGGAGGTGTTCGAGAAGCGCGGGGCGATCTTCTTCCGGCTGATGGGCCAGATCCCCCTTCGGCGAGGCGATGCGGAGGCGACCCGCTGGGCCATGGACATGGCCGCGCGCACGCTGGCGGACGGCGGCAAGATCGGGCTCTACCCCGAGGGCACGCGGTCGCCCGACCCCCATCAGCTGCATCGACTCCACAAGCGGGTGATGCTGCCCCTGCTCGAGGCGCATCCCGATGTCCCGGTCCACGCCATATCCACGACCTACCCCGGCACCCGGTGGGGCCGCAAGCTCGTGGACGTCCGGCTCTCGGCGCGCCTGCCGATCGACCCCCGCACCATGACGGCGGACGAGATCGCCGCGATCGTCCGCGACGAGCTCCTGCGGCTCGGCGGGCAGGAGTACGTCGACCGCTACGCGACCGACGTCAAGCGCGAGCGCGCCGCCCGGCAGTGATCACGCGCATCGCCCCCACGCCCAGTGGCTACCTGCACCTGGGCAACGCGGTGAACTTCCAGGTGGTCTCATGGGCGGCGAAACGCGCCGCCGGCTCCGTGGCCCTGCGGATCGACGACATGGACGCCGAGCGCTACCGTCCCGAGTTCGTCGACGACATCTTCGCCGTGCTCGGCTGGCTCGGCATCGAATGGCACGCCGGGCCGATCGATCGCGCCGACTTCGAGCGCCACTACTCGTTCCGCACGAGGCACGAGTACTTCCGGGCAGAACTCGATCGGCTCCTTGCGCTCGGGCCGGACGCACCCGTCTATGCGTGCTCGTGCTCCCGCAGCGCGCTTCGGGCCGCCGGATCGCGCGGCTGCGTGAGCGATTGCTGGCAGGGCGGGAGAGCGCTCGTGCCCGGGCAGGCCGCGCTGCGTGCGCGGGTACCCGTCGACGCATGCGTGGTCGTCGATGGTCGGCCGGTCGCGGTCGCCCACGCCATGGGCGACGTCGTGCTGTGGCGGCGCGACGACCACCCTGCGTACCACTTCGCCTCCGTGATCCAGGATCGCGACCTCGACGTCACCGACGTGATCCGTGGCGCCGACCTGCGCGACTCGACGGCCGTGCAAAGGTGGCTGGCACCCTTCATCGGGGCCGACAACGTCGCGCGCGCCACCTTCCGGCACCACCAACTCGTCACCGACGAGCACGGCGCGAAACTGTCGAAGTCACGGCTGGCGAGCGGACCGCTCGAGCGGACGGCGCCGGCCCGCGCGGAGGTGCGCCGGGTGGCTCGCTCGATCGCTCTCGACCTCGGGATCGAACCAGACTGACGTGGGTCAGGGCACGTCGGCGAAGGCCCGAACGGGAAACGTCCCGAAGCCACGGATCCTGGGCGGCAGCGCAGTGAAGAACGATCCCGTCGCCGGCAGCCGGTCGAGTCCGGTCAGGTGCTCGATGATGGGTATGCCCGCGGCCAGTAGCACGCTGTGCGCGGGGCGTGGACCGTTGGGCACCGCGTCGTCGATGTTGACCGAGTCGATGCCCACGAGACCCGCCGCCGCCTCGGCAAGCGCCATGGCGCCCTCCTCGGTGAGGTACGGGGCGTCGATGCCGTAGCGATTCGTGGCGAAGTGGCGGTCCCAGCCGGTGAGCAGCAGGACGGCTCGGTGCTGCACGTCCACCTCGGCGAGGTCGCGAGCGGCGATACCGCGCCGGCCCGTGCCGCGGCAGTCGACGACCACCGCCGGCACGTGGACGAGACGGGCGAGATCGAGCCCGGCGAGATCGGCACCGTCGGGGTATCGATGGAACGGACTGTCGATGTAGGTTCCGGTGTTCCCGACCATCGTGATGCTGTCGATCGCGAACTCCGTGCCAGGCGCATACACCGAGCGCGAGTCGTCACGTGTCAGGTGCGGCGTGATCATCGGCGCAGGCAGCCCCGGGTAGGTGACGAGCCCGTGCTCGATGACGTGGCTCAGGTCGACCAGGGTCACGGGGCGCAGATCCATTGGACGGCGTCAGTACGGTCCGCGTCCGAATACACCCTGACGCGGGCCGGCATCATCCACGCGAAGGCGTTCACCGTGTGCCGTACCCACTCGGTGTCGGTCACCACGGCGATGCGCTCCCATCGTGAGAAGTGCTCGGTGCCGACGGCGGCGTCCTCCCACATGGCAGCACCGGTGTATCCGGTGAATTCGGGGCCGAGGACGTAGAGCACCCTGATGCGCTCGTTTGCGGTCAGGGCCGCTTTGATCGCCGGGTCAAGAACCGTCGTGTAGTCGGCAGCCGTCACCTCCCCGGTAGCCGTGAAGCCGACGACGTTGTCGGGAAGATCGGCCAGCAGTTCGATCATGATGTCCCTCCATCGGTCGCGAACATCATCCCGAAGCCGTCCGGTGGTGTCATGCCGGCAGCGGCTCTCCGGGCAGGGTCACGTCGCCGCCCGGCAGGAGCACCGCCCTGCCGTGACTGCTGCCCTGCGCGAGTGCCACTGGGCGGCCGTCATCCGGCGAGCCCGACCAGCGGCGCACCACCAGGTGGAAGGTGTGGTGGGCCTCGTAGGGTTCGTGCGCCCATTCCCAGGAGGCATGCACCAGGGGCGCCGACGGCGTGGCCCGGGCACCGAGGGCGCGGACGGCCGCAAGCACGCGTCGGCGGCGCTCAGGCGGCAGGTACACCCACATCGCGCTGTGCCACAGAACGGTGGTGGTCCCGTCCACGATGTCGAGCGCCTCGACGAAGTCGGCGGCATCGGCGTCCACCACCTCGGCCGGCACGTCGGCGGCTACCTGGAGAGCCCGGCGCAGGCGCTCGAAGCGCTCGAGGTCGTCGACCCAGATGTAGGAGGTGAGGGCGACACGCCCCTCGTGCGACGTGGGATCGAGGGGATGCACGTCGCAGCCGACCCGGTCGATGACGATCGGCATGGGTCCGGACTCGAGCTCGGGGATGCCAGGGAGGTGATCGGCGCGCAGGTTCAGGCCCGCCGAGCTGCCGATCTCGCGAAGGCGCACTCGGGTGTCCGGACGCAGGCGTGACAGCACGCACCGCAGCAGAGCCGCACGTCCGGTCTCGTTGGTCTGCGGAGTCTGGGTTAGGCTTCGTCGCAGGGTGTCCTTGTGGTCCGCCAGAGCGGTCACGACCTCTCGACGGAACGTGCCCTCCTGGGCGTGCGTCGCCGGCGGCGATCCGCCGAGGGTGGGCAGGTAGATCGCCGCGCCCGGCGCCTGACGTTCCAGGGCCAGCCGATGGAGCGCCGACATCACGCGCAGGCCGATCAGGTCGCCGAAGCGCGCGCGGGCGGGGATGATCTCGGCCAGGGGTCCACCCGCGAGGACGTCGTCGCGAACGGCGATGAGCACCTGCGCGGACACCGGCGATCCGGCGCCGATGACGTACTCGACCTGCCATTGCAGCGCGTCGGCTGCCGAGACGTCGTCGTCGTCCCGCGGTCGCACCACAGCGCCGTTCGGGGAATCCGACACGTGGCCACCCTAGCCTCGTCGGAGGCGGCGACCTGTCCTAGCGTGTCGCCATGACCACGGACCAGACATCAAGCCCGCAGGTTGCCGACCTGGCCGAGCGGGCGCTTCGCCAGCTCCTCTCCGCCGAGCCGCTCGAGGGCACCCTCCTCGGGTTCCGCGAGTACGACGCGCTCCTGGCGGACATCTCCGTGGAGGCAGAGCAGCGGATGAGCGCCGAGCGGGCCGCGCTCCGGGCCGAGGCCGAGGCCATCGACCCGGCCACGCTGACCCAGCAGGACGCCATCACCGTCTCCCTCATCATCACCCAGTCGCACTACGCCGACGCAGCACAGGCTGCGGGCGCGATCGAGTACACGGCGACGGCGTTCCCGGTAACGCCGGCGTCGTCGCTTCTCGCCTTCCTTCGCATGATCGTCCTGACGAATGCCGAGCAGGCCGCTGCCTACCTGGTCCGGCTGCGAGAGATCCCGCGCTACCTCGCGCAGGCCGAGGATCGCCTGACGGCGGGACGCACCGCCGGACTCCTGCCCGTGGCGCACCTCGTCACCATGAGCATCGACCAGATCGACCGGTTCCTCGCCACCGAGCCGTGCCCGCTGGACCTCGCGGCGCCGGCCGACTGGTCGGCCGCGACGGAGTGGAAGGCACAGTGCGCTGCCGTGATCGACGATGTCGTGAAGCCGGCCTTTCGCCGGCATCGTGACGTCCTCGAGGCAGACGTGCTGCCCACTGCACGGGACCGGGACGAGGTCGGACTCCTGCACCTGCCTGGTGGGCTGGACCGGTACGCCGGCCTGGTGCGGCTGCACACGACCACCGACCGGACGCCGGAGGAGCTCCACCAGGTAGGCCTCGACATGGTGGCGCTGATCCACGAGGAGTTCTCCGCGCTGGGCGCGACGCTGTTCGGCCTCACCGACGTCCGTGCGATCTTCGAGCACCTCAACAACGACCCGGCGCTGCGCTGGTCGACGTCGCAGGAGATCCTCGACGCCGCCGAGAAGACCGTTCGCAGAGCCGAGGCCGCTTCGGTCGACTGGTTCGGCCGGCTTCCCGTCGCCGTCTGCGCCCTCGAGGCGATCCCCGAGCTCGAGGCCGAGGGCGCGCCCCCCGCCTACTACATGCAGCCCGCACTCGACGGCTCGCGCCCGGGCACCTACTACACGAACGTGAATGAGCCGACCGAGCGCACGTCCTTCGACCTCGAGTCCGTCGCGTACCACGAGGCCGTGCCTGGGCACCACTTCCAGATCTCCGTCGCGCTCGAGCTGCCCGACCTCCCGATGTTCCGGCGCGTCTCCTTGTTCACCGCCTACGTGGAGGGGTGGGGCCTGTACTCGGAGCGCCTCGCCGACGAGATGGGGCTGTACTCCTCGCAGCTGCAGCGCATGGGGATGTTGTCGGCTGACGTATGGCGCGCATCGCGGCTCGTCGTGGACACCGGGATGCACGCTTTCGGCTGGACGCGGCAGCAGGCGGTCGCCTACCTGCTGCAGAACACGCCGGTGGCACCGATCGACGTCGAGGCGGAGATCGACCGCTACATCGCGTACCCGGGCCAGGCGCTGTCGTACATGACGGGCCGACTGGAGATCCAGCTACTGCGCGCCCGCGCCGAGGCGGCGCTCGGCGATGCCTTCGACATCAAGGAGTTCCACGACGTGGTGCTGGGATCGGGCGCACTCCCCCTGGCCGTGCTCGGCCAGGTCGTCGACTCCTGGATACAGAGTCGCTAGCCCTGCGCGGCGCTAGCCGCGTGCGGCCAGCCGGGCCTGCAGCGCATCGCGCTTCTCCTCGAACCGGTTCGCCGCGGTCTCCATGTCGGCCATGATCGCCGCGAGCTCCTCGCGGGCCTGCTCTCCCTCGGCACCGAAGTCGGTGCGATCGAAGACGCGCCACTTGCGAAGGATGGGCAGGACGACCTCCTCGCGATGCTGCGGGAGGTCGTAGATCCCGGCCACCGCGATCTCCACGGCCTTGCGGCCGAAGCCCTCGATGCCGTGACCGGGCATCGCGAAGTCCCGTACGGATGCGGTGACGGCGACCATGGTCTCGTCGGGTGCGAGGTCGAAGGCAGCGTCGATCACGTTGCGGTAGAACAGCATGTGCAGGTTCTCGTCGAGCGCGATGCGGGCGAAGAGCTGCTCGGCCACAGGATCGCCGGTGGCGGTCCCCGTGTTGCGATGCGACACCCGGGTGGCGAGCTCCTGGAACGAGACGTAGGACAGGCCGGCCAGCACCCCGGGGTGGATCGCCTTGAAGCCCTCCTCCATGTGGATCATGCGCGCGCGCTCCATGGCGACGGGGTCGATGGAGCGCGTGACGAGCAGGTAGTCGCGGATGGCGGTGGCGTGCCGGCCCTCCTCCGCGGTCCAGCGACCGACCCACTGGCCCCACGCTCCGTCACGGCCGAGGATGGTGGCGATCTCGTAGTGGTAGCTGGGCAGGTTGTCCTCGGTGAGCAGGTTCACGATGAGGCTGGTGCGCGCGGCATCGCTGAAGCGCTGCTCGTCGGGCGTCCATTCGCGGCCGTCCAGCGGCCCGCTGAAGTCCTCCCCCACGCTCCACGGCACGTACTCGTGCGGGAACCACTCGCGCGCGGTGCTCAGATGTCGGTTGAGCTCGCGGTCCACCACGGGCTGGAGATCGACGAGGAGTCGCTGGTCGAAGTCGCTGTCTGCGAGGGCTGTCATTGGCACAGACTGCCACAGCGCGGACGAATACCCATCACCCCGAAAAGTCAAGTACTTACGTCCCCTTCAACTCGCCCCTTCCTCCCCCGCGCGAGGTTAGTGTGGGTGGTGAGAACAACGAGATGGAGGTGATCAGCATGAGCGAGAAGGTTGCCGGTGCGGCATCACCTCAGGAGGTGGCACGCGCCACTGTTCACGGGTTCGGCACCGCGGGCGACGCGGCCGACCAGGCCGAGCGGCTGACGATGATCATGGAGGCCGAGGCCACGCACAACGCCCTGAACGGCGGCGGCGGAGAGGGCCAGGACGACCTCCCGTACCCCCTGGAGGACATCGAGGATGTCCTCGCCATGGAGGACGCCGAGGATGCCAGCGACGATCCCATGCATGCGGGCGGCCTCACGCCAGCGCCCTGGGTCACCGCCGAGCAGGCCGCGATGCACGTGGTCGATCCGGCGGACCTCGATGACAACGCCTACCTCGACGACGAGAACAACGCGGAGAAGGCCGATCCGTTTCGCGACCAGTTCGACGGCGCGCCACGCGACCTGACCCCCGAGGACGAGACCATCCTGGGGATCGACCCCTATGAGGCTCCGAAGGCTAACTGACCGCCCGTCGCCACCCCGCGTCGTGCCAGAGTGGGCATCATGACGTCTGCCCCCACCGACACTGTCCTGTACGACGTCCGCGACTCGGTCGCGGTCGTCACCCTCAATCGCCCGGACCGCCTCAACGCGCTGGTTCCCGGGATGGGCGAGGTCTACACCGATCTACTGCACCGTGCGGACGCTGATCCCGCGGTCCGGGCGATCGTCGTCACCGGCGCCGGGCGGGGCTTCTGCTCGGGGGCCGACCTTGCGGTGCTCGCCGAGGGCCGCGAGGCCCTGGACGGCTACCTGGACGGGCAGGACATCGACACGCTGCCCACGGCTGCGCTCCGCATCGGTACGCCGGTCGCCACGGCCATCAACGGCCCGTGCGCGGGCATCGGGTTCGTCCTCGCCCTCTGCGCCGATGCTCGGTTCGCCCACCCCACGGCGACACTGAGCACGTCGTTCAGCCGCCTGGGCCTCATCGCCGAGTACGGGTCGGCGTGGCTCCTGACCCGCCTCGTCGGACTCGGCACCGCGACCGACCTGCTGATCACCGGCCGCACGGTGGATGCGGCGGAGGCGAAGGCGCTCGGCCTGGTGAACGACGTGAGTGACGACGTCATCGGCCTGGCCATGGCATGGGCGAGGGATGTCGCGGACAACTGCGCTCCGACCGCCGTGGCCGTCATCAAGGGCCAGCTGCTCCTGGCCGATGTGCAGGACCTGTCGCAGGCCGTGGACTCATCGCTGGCGGAGATGCGCGCCGCTTTCGCACGGGACGACCTGGCCGAGGCCGTCATGGCGAAGATCGCGAAGCGGCCGCCGGCGTTCGCGCCGCGCAGCGCTCCTGATCCTCGGCGGTCGTCAGGGCAGCAGGCCGCAGTGCGCCAGCGCCATGCGCACCAGGCGACCCTGGCCGCCGGGCATCTCCGACTCGAACGCCTCGGACGTTGCGAGCTCCGGGGACACCCACACGAGGTCGAGGGAGTCCTGCGACGGCACGCAGTCGCCGTCGATGGGCACGATGTACGCAAGCGCCACGGCATGCTGGCGGGGGTCGTGGAAGCCGGTGACATCGGCGCTCGGGAAGTATTCGACCACCGTGAACGGCTGCGGAGACGACGGAACCCGCGGCAGCGCCATTCCGCCAAGGTCCTTCTCCAGATGTCGCAGCAGCGCGTCGCGCACCCGTTCGCCGTACAGCACCCGGCCCGACACGACCGCTCGGGAGATGCTGCCGTCGGGCATGGCTCGCAGCAGCAGGCCGATCGACGTGATCTGGCCGCTGCCATCGGTGCGCACGGGAACCGCGTCCACGTAGACGATCGGCAGGCGCTCGCGCGCGGTGCGCAGATCGTCGTCGCTCAACCAGGCCGGTCGGGTCTCCAGCATGTCGCTCACGGGAGTGACCCTAGCCGCCGAGGGCCGGCATCCCTGCGCCGACGGCAGGGCTTCGCCACGTGCATGCTGCGCGTGGGCTCATGTGCGGCTAACGTCTGACCATGGCCCACTCGACCCCCGCCCGCGATGGGCGCCTGCGTCCCGATGGAACCCCCTTCGTCGTGCTCAGGGACGAGGACGACTGGCAGGCGGAGCTGACCCCGCTGGAGTACCACGTCCTGCGCGAGGCCGGCACCGAGGCGCCGTTCGTCGGCGAGTACACCGACACCAAGACCGAGGGCGTCTACCGCTGCAAGGCCTGCAGCGCCGAGCTGTTCCGCAGCGACACGAAGTTCGACTCGCACTGCGGCTGGCCGAGCTTCTACGCTCCCCTGGCCCAGGACACGGTGGTGTACATCGAGGACCGCTCACTGGGGCGGGTGCGCACGGAGGTGCGATGCGCGGCCTGCGGTGGCCACCTCGGCCATGTGTTCGAGGGTGAGGGCTACGGCACGCCTACCGACCTGCGCTACTGCATCAACTCGATCTCCATGACCCTGGAGCCCGACGCCGGCACTTAGGCGCCGGAGCTGATCATCACCACCCCGACCAATGCGGCGGCAACGCCGGCGT
The DNA here is from genome assembly GCA_016717115.1 of Actinomycetota bacterium. GTDB lineage: Bacteria > Actinomycetota > Actinomycetes > S36-B12 > S36-B12 > UBA10649. The sequence continues at coordinate 87,479 of JADKGE010000006.1, read as the reverse complement.
ACTGGATCGGGCGCAGCCGCTCGCGCAGGAAGAAGGCCGCGAGCACCGCGGTGACCACCGGGTAGAGGTCGCCCAGCACCGCGGTGACCGACAGCAGGCCCATCGTCGTCGCGAATCCGAAGGCGACGTTCGCCGACGCGTCGAACGCCCCGATGACGCCGAGCGGCAGGAGGTCGCGCCGCGTCGCACCGCCGAAGGTCCGCGTCTTGGCCAGGACCGCCGCGAAGATGACGATGGTCGTGATGCGCATCGCCGTCATGGTCATCAGTGGATCGTGCTTGCTGCCCTCCGCCATGAACACGAACATCCCGCCGAACGCGATCGCGGCCCCGGCCGCGAGCAGGAGCGGTCGGGCACTCTCGGCGCCCGAGAGCTCGGGGCCGCTGGCCAGCAGGATGCCGGCGATGGCGGCGGCGATGCCGACCAGCTGGACGGGCGTCGGCGTCTCGCCGCGGATCAGGCCCACGCCCAGGGGCACGATGACCGAGAGCGCGACGAGGGGGGAGATGAGGCCCATGGGGCCGATCGCCAGGGCGGCGTAGAAGGCGACCATCCCGACCAGGCCCAGCACGCTCGCCGCGATGGCCCAGGGCCAGTAGCCCGGCTCGGCCGACCAGGAGCCGGTGACGGTGGCGGCGACGACCAGAAACACGAAGCCGATCGACTGGGATATTCCGTACACGGCGATAGACGGCAGGCGACGGGACAGGACGCCGCCGAGGAAGTCCGACGTTCCCCACATGAGCGAGGACATGACGGCAAGGAGGGCGGCCACGCCGCCACACTAGGGGACGTGCCACGGCGCCGAGCAGACCGTCGGCGCGCCTGCCCGAGCGGGAGGCGCCCGCGCGAATAGCCTGCAGGGGTGCGAACCATCACCGCGACCGCCGATGCCTTCGAGCTCGCGCTCGCCCAGGTGAAGTCCGTGAGCGTGCGTCCGGAGTTCGAGATCGACGAGGCGCCGGCGCCGTCGCGACTGGCCCCCTCGGCCGTCGCGCTGACAGTGGAGATGGCCGATCCCGACGACGCCTCGGCGAGCGGGCGGTTCGTGCTCCTGCACGATCCCGACGGCGTCGACGAATGGGACGGCTCGTTCCGGGCGGTGGTCTTCGTCCGGGCGGCGCTCGAGGCCGACCTCGTCGACGACCCGATGCTGCACGACGTCGGCTGGAGCTGGGTCACCGAGTCGCTGGCCGGTGTGGGCGCGCACGCGACCCAGTTGGGCGGCACCGTGACCCGGACCTCCGGGCGCTCGTTCGGCACGATGATCGAGCGTCCGTCGGACGGTTTCGTGGAGATCCGCGCCTCGTGGACCCCGATCGAGTCCGAGGAGACCGGCCTCGTCGTCGACGACATGGCGCTCCACGTCTCGGCTTGGCTCGACCTCCTGGCCCAGGCGGCCGGGCTGCCACCGCTGCCGCAGGGGGTCACGCACGTGGGTGCCCTGCGCCGACGGAATCGCAGTTGACCTCCGCGCCCGAGGCCGCGGAGCCCCCCGTCCCGTCGCCCTACGAGCCGCGTGACGGCGTCCCCGAGGTCATCACGGATGCCGGCCGGCTGGCGACCTACGCGGATCTGCTCGCTCACGGCACCGGACCGCTGGCGCTCGATGCCGAGCGCGCCTCCGGCTACCGGTACAGCCAGCGGGCGTACCTCATCCAGCTGCGTCGCGAGGGCGCGGGCACGGCGCTCATCGACCCGATCGAGGTTCCCGACCTGACGCCCGTGAACGATGCGACCGCAGGCGTCGAGTGGATCCTGCACGCTGCGACGCAGGACCTCTCCTGCCTGGCTGAGGTGGGCCTTCGACCCTCCGCCCTGTTCGACACCGAACTGGCCGGCCGCCTGCTCGGCCGTGAGCGCGTCAGCCTCGGCGCGCTCGTGATGAGCGAGCTGGGTCACGTCCTCGAGAAGGGCCACGGGGCGAACGACTGGTCGGTTCGACCGCTGAACGCCGCCCAGCTGCGGTACGCGGCCCTCGACGTCGAGCTGCTCGTCGAGCTGCGCAACGTGATGTACGCCGAGCTCGTCGACGCCGGCAAGTGGGAGTACGCCCGCCAGGAGTTCGAGGCGCTGCTGTCCTTCGTCCCTCGCGACCGCGGCGACGAGGCGTGGCGCCGCACCTCCGGCATCCACCGGGTCCGCAAGCCTCGGGACCTCGCCGTGGCCCGGGCCCTGTGGCTGCGCCGTGACGAGATCGCCCGACAGCGCGATATCGCGGTCGGTCGCATCCTGCCCGACGCGGCGATCCTGGCCGCGGTCCAGGCGCATCCCGTGTCGATCGACGCCCTCGGGGCGCTGAAGGAGTTCTCCGGCCGCGGCGCAAAGCGCTACCTCAACAGGTGGTGGTCGGCGATCACCGAGGCACAGGCGCTACCGGCCGGCGAGCTGCCGCTGTCCTCCCTGCCATCGAGCGGACCGCCCCAGCCGCGCAGCTGGGCCGATCGCGACCCGGCCGCCTTCGCCCGCCTCGAGGCGGCGCGCGCGGCCGTCTCGGCGGTCGCCGAGGGCCTGGGGATGCCGGTGGAGAACCTCCTGTCCCCCGACGCCGTGCGTCGCGTGTGCTGGGAGCCACCCTCCCCCGTCGACGAGCACTCGGTGGGCGCGATCCTGGCGGAACTGGGCGCGCGGCAGTGGCAGATCGAGGCCACGGCCGGCCTGCTCGCCGAGGCGATCATCACGGCCGAGACGCCCGAGGTTACTAGCGAGTAGCCAGACAAGTTACCCGCCGGTAATATGGCGCTGACCGCCCACTCGGGCGGCGTGAATCCATGGGAGCCGTCGTGGGCCGAGCCGCGCAGGAAGTCGTGTTCGTGGACGGGGTACGCACCCCCTTCGGGAGGGCCGGCAGCTCCTATGCCGAGACCCGAGCCGATGACCTGGTGGTCAAAGTCTTCCGGGAGGTGCTGCGGCGCAACCCCGCCCTGCCCCCCGAGCGCATCGACGACGTGGCGGTGGCGGCGACCACGCAGATCGGCGACCAGGGCCTGACGATCGGGCGCACCGCCTCCCTTCTGGCCGGCCTGCCGACCTCGGTGCCCGGCTACTCCGTCGACCGGATGTGCGCGGGCGCGATGACGGCCGTCACGACACTGAGCAGCGCCATCATGGCCGGCGCCTACGACGTCGCCCTGGCGGGTGGCGTCGAGAACATGTCGCGGCACCCCATGGGCGAGGGCGTCGATCCCAATCCGCGCTTCATCGCCGAGCGACTCGTCGACATCGAGGCGCTGAACATGGGCATGACGGCCGAGAACCTGCACGATCGGTTCCCCCAGCTCACCAAGGAGCGCGCCGACGCGTTCGCGTTCGGGTCGCAGCAGAAGACGGCCCACGCCTATGCCGAGGGCTGGATCCAGCCCGACCTCGTGCCGGTCGCTGTGCGGTCCGCCGAACTCGGCTGGGGTCTCATGACCGCCGACGAGGCGCCCCGACCCAGCACCACCATGGAAGGACTGGCCGGCCTCAAGACCCCCTTCCGGCCGCACGGCCGAGTCACCGCAGGCAACAGCTCCGGGCTCACCGACGGCGCCACGGCCGCGGTGCTGGCAAGCGAGGCCACGGCCGACGAGCTCGGCCTGTCGAAGAAGATGCGCATGGTCGGCTTCGCCTTCGCGGGCGTCGAGCCCGAGGTGATGGGCGTTGGTCCCGTGCCGAGCACGGAGAAGGCGCTTGCCCGTGCCGGCCTGAGCATCTCCGACATCGACCTGTTCGAGATCAACGAGGCGTTCGCCGTGCAGGTGCTGGCGTTCCTCGACCACTTCGGCATCGCCGACGACGACCCCCGCGTCAACCCGATGGGTGGCGCGATCGCCGTGGGACACCCGCTGGCCTCGAGCGGCATCCGCCTGATGTCCTACCTGGCGCGGGACTTCGAACGCGACCCGCTGGCCCGCTACGGCATCACGACGATGTGCATCGGGCTCGGCATGGGCGGAACGGTCATCTGGGAGAACGTCAACTACGCAGGGAGCAACTGATGAGCGCGCAGTCCCCCGAGGCCACGGCCGCCGCGGAAGAGGTCGTGACGCACGCGAGAGTGCGCACGCTCGAGATGCCCGACGGTGCCGGTCGCATGGCGCTCATCACCGTCGACAACGGTCGTGACCACACGAGGCCGAGCACGTTCGGCCTCGGCGGCCTGACGTCGCTCGACGAGGCCCTCGACGCCGTCGCGGCGATGACGGACATCACCGCGATCGGCGTCACCGGCAAGCCGTTCATCTTCGCGGTCGGTGCCGATCTGTCCGCCATCGGGAAGGTCACCGACGCTGCGGTGATCCGTCAGTTCGCCGAGCTCGGCCACAACGTCATGCGCCGGCTGGGCGAGATGGACGTCCCGACGTTCGCGTTCGTCAACGGCGCGGCCATGGGCGGCGGCACCGAGCTCGCCCTCCACTGCGACTACCGGACCATGTCCTACGGTGCCGCGGCCATGTCGCTGCCCGAGGTGTTCCTCGGACTCATCCCCGGCTGGGGCGGCGCGTGGCTGCTGCCGAACCTCATCGGTCCGGCGAACGCCCTCGAGGTCATCATCAGCAACCCGCTGCAGATGAACAAGCAGATGAAGCCCAAGGACGCGCTCCGGCTGGGCGTCGTCGACGTGCTGTTCGAGCCGGCCGACTTCCTCGAGGAGTCGATCCGCTGGGCCGCCGCCGTCGTCCGGGGCGCCATCGAGGTGCCCCGCACCGAGCCCGATCGCGACTCGTGGGACATGATCATCGACATCGCGCGAGGGATGGTCGACGATCGCCTGCACGGCTGCACCCCGGCCCCCTACGTGGCACTCGACCTCGTCCGGGCGGCCAAGACGGCCACCCGTGACGAGGGCTTCGCCGCCGAGGACGAAGCGCTGACCCGCCTCGTCATGGGCGACGACCTGCGCGCCTCCATCTACTCGTTCGACCTGGTGCAGAAGCGCGCCAAGCGCCCCGTGGGAGTGCCGGACAAGTCGCTGGCCAGGAAGGTCACCAAGGTCGGCATCGTCGGCGCGGGGCTCATGGCCAGTCAGCTGGCCCTGACGTTCGTCCGCCGGCTCGAGGTGCCCATCGTCATGACGGATCTCGACGCGGAGCGCGTGGAGAAGGGCCTCGCCTACGTCCGCGACGACCTTGCCGGCCAGGTGGCCAAGGGCCGGATGAGCCAGGACAAGGCGAACCGCCTGACGGCGCTCGTCACCGGCGACACGTCGAAGGCCGCATTCGCGGACGCCGACTTCGTCCTCGAGGCGGTCTTCGAGAACCTCGAGGTCAAGAAGCAGGTGTTCGCCGAGGTCGAGGCCGTTGTCTCGGAGACCTGCGTTCTGGCGACCAACACCTCGTCGCTGTCCGTCACCGCCATGGCCGAGGGCCTCGCGCATCCCGAGCGGGTCGTGGGCTTCCACTTCTTCAATCCGGTCGCACTCATGCCGCTGCTGGAGATCGCCCGGGCCGAGCACACCGACGACGCGACGCTGGCCACCGCGTTCGCCGTCGGCAAGAAGCTCAAGAAGTCGTGCGTCCTGGTGAAGGACGCCCCGGCGTTCGTCGTCAACCGTCTCCTCACGCGGTTCCTCGGAGAGGTGACCAAGGCGGTCGACGAGGGCACGGACTTCCTCGTCGCAGACCGGGCGCTGGACTCCCTGGGTCTGCCGATGTCGCCGTTCAACCTGCTTCGGCTCGTCGGCCCGGCGGTGGCGTTCCACGTGTCGGAGACCATGCACGCGGCCTTCCCCGAGCGCTTCTACGTCTCGGACAGCATGCGAGCCGTTGTGGCCGCCGGCAAGACGTCGATCTACATGAAGGACGAGTCGGGCGCGCTCGTGATCGACCCCGAGATCGCCGCCCTGTTCGTCCAGGGAGACCAGCCCCTGACGAAAAAGCAGGTGCGCGTCCGCGCGGTCGATGCCATGGCCGACGAGGCTCGTCGCATGCTTGACGAGGGTGTCGTGGCCGAGGTGCAGGACATCGACCTGTGCATGCTGCTGGGCGCCGGCTGGCCGTTCTGGCTGGGCGGCATCACGCCCTACCTCGACCGCAGCGGCGCCGCCGAGCGCGCGACCGGACATCGCTTCCTGGCGCCCGGGGTGGCCTCACTGGCGGGCTAGCGTTCGGCTGGGGTCAATTGTCGCCTTTGGGCGAACTTACGGTACCGTAACCTACGTATACGTAAGTTGACCCGCCAGGAGGCGTGCGTGCTGACAGCGACCGATCTGCCCGAGATCATCCAGGGCGGCATGGGTGCCGCCGTCTCCTCGTGGCGGTTGGCCCAGGCGGTCTCGCGTCGCGGTCAGCTCGGGGTGGTGTCCGGTGTGGCGCTCGACGTCGTCCTGGCCCGTCGTCTACAGGACGGCGATCCCGACGGCCACTCTCGGCGCGCGCTCTCGCACTTCCCCAACCAGGAGATGGCGCAGCGTGCCGTGACCCGCTTCTTCCGCGAAGGCGGCCGTCCCGAGGGCACCCCGTACGCCCCCCTCGCCCATCTCACGGTGCACCCGCATCGTGCCTCGATGGAGCTCGTCGTCCTCGGCGGCTTCGTCGAGGTGTGGCTGGCCAAGGAGGGCCACGACGGCCTCGTCGGCATCAACTGCCTGGAGAAGATCCAGCTCTCCACTCCCGGCACCCTGCTCGGCGCCATGATCGCCAGCGTCGACGCGGTGCTCATGGGCGCGGGCGTGCCTCGCGAGATCCCCCGCCTGCTGAACCTGCTCGCCGCCGACGAGCCCGTCCACTTCCCCATCGACGTCGCCGGCGCGGATGCGAGCCAGTTCACCCTCGACCTCGACGCCCGCGACCTCGTCGGCCCCGACCTGCCCCCGCTCACCCGCCCGGTGTTCCTCGCGATCATCTCCTCCCACGTCCTGGGCGCCTTCCTCGCGCGCGACGAGGTCATCCGTCCCGACGGCTTCGTGGTCGAGGCCCCGCCGGCCGGCGGTCACAACGCTCCCCCGCGCAAGGTGGTCATCGACGACAACGGCGAGATGGTCTTCGGGCCCCGCGACGAGCCCGACCTCGTCAAGATCGCGGCCCTCGGGCTGCCGTTCTGGGTCGCCGGTGCCGCGGGCACTCCCGCCGCCCTGCGGGAGGCCAAGGAGCAGGGCGCAATGGGTGTCCAGGTGGGCACCGCGTTCGCCCTATCGGTCGACTCCGGCCTCGACGACACCATTCGCGCCACCCTCATCGCCGGCGCCAAGGACGGCTCCCTGCACGTGCGCACCGACCCGCTGGCCTCCCCCACCGGCTTCCCGTTCAAGGTGGCGGAGATCACCGGCACCCTGTCCGACCCGGCGGTCTACGCCGAGCGCCCGCGGCTGTGCGATCTGGGCTTCCTGCGGGCTCCGTACCTCAAGGAGGGCGGCGTCGTCGGATACAAGTGCGCCTCAGAGCCCGAGCACATGTACGTGAAGAAGGACGGCGACATCGAGGACACCGTCGGGCGCCAGTGCATCTGCAACGGCCTGGTCACCGCGGTGGGCATGGGCCAGACGCGCAAGGACGGCTACGTCGAGCGACCGATCGTCACCTTGGGCGCGGACGGCGCGGCCCCGCGTGCGCTCGCCGACCTGTACCCCGACGGCTGGACCGCGAGCCAGGTCATCGACTGGTTGCTTACGGGCTGATCTCGCTGGTGGCGTCCTGATCGGCTTCGGTCAGCAGCGCCATCGTCTCAACGACCGAGCGCGAGATGTCCTGGGCCGTGAGCCCGCACTCGAGGAGCACCTCGGCGCGCTTACCGTGGTCGAGGAACCGCTCGGGCACGCCGATGTTGCGCACCGGCACCTCCACGCTGTTGTCCCGCAGGAGCTGACTCACTGCCGCGCCCACACCGCTCGTGCGGATGCCGTCCTCCACCACGACCACCAGCCGCGCGGCGCGCGCCAGGTGGACCAGCGACTCCGGCAGCGGCTTCACCCAGCGCGGGTCGACCACGAGGACGCCGATGCCCTGGGCCTTGAGGCGGGCGGCCACGTCGATGCAGAGGCTGGCGAATGCCCCCACGCTGACGATGAGCACGTCGGGGGCACCGGACTCGGCGATGACGTCGTAGCCGTCGCCGACCCGTAGGGCGGGGATCACCGGCCCGAGGGCGCCCTTGGGGAAGCGCACCACGGTGGGCGCGTCCGTGACGGCCACGGCCTCGCGCAGCTCGGCGCGCAGGGTGGCCTCGTCACGCGGCGCGGCCATGCGCAGCCCGGGAACGACCTGCAGCATGGCCATGTCCCACATCCCGTTGTGGCTGGCGCCGTCGTCGCCGGTGACACCGGCCCGGTCGAGCACGAAGGTGACGCCGGCCCGGTGCAGCGCGCAGTCCATCAGCACCTGGTCGAAGGCCCGGTTGAGGAAGGTCGCGTAGAGCGCCACCACCGGGTGCAGGCCGGCGAAGGCCATGCCGGCCGCGCTCGCGACGGCGTGCTGCTCGGCGATGCCGACGTCGTACGTGCGCTCCGGGAAGGCCTCGCAGAACCGGTCGAGGCCGGTGGGCCCGAGCATGGCCGCCGTGATGACGACGACCTCGGGGCGCTCGTGCCCGATGGACACGATCTCGTCGGCGAAGGCGCCAGTCCACGACGGCCCGCCGGCGTTGAGCGGCTTGCCGGTGTCGGGATCGATGATGCCCACGCCGTGGAAGCGGTCGGCGTCGTCGTGCTCGGCGGGGGCGTAGCCGCGGCCCTTGTGGGTGATGGCGTGCACGATGACAGGGCCGTCGAACGCCTTCGCCCGGGTGAGGGCGAATTCCATCTCCTGCTCGTCGTGTCCGTCGACCGGGCCGATGTACTTCAGTCCGAGGTCTTCGAACAGGCCCTGCGGGGCCACGACGTCCTTGACGCCCTTCTTCATGCCGTGCAGGGCGCCGTAGATCGGCTCGCCGACCATGGGAGTGCGGTGGAGCATGCGCTTGCCCCAGTTCATGAACTTCTCGTAGCCGCGGGTGGTGCGCAGGGTGGCCAGGTGGTGGGCCAGCCCGCCGATCGTGGGCGAGTAGGAGCGGGCGTTGTCGTTGACCACGACGACGAGGGGCCGGTCGGATGCGGCGATGTTGTTCAACGCCTCCCAGGCCATGCCCCCGGTGAGCGCGCCGTCGCCGATGACGGCGACGACGTGGTGATCGCCGAGGAGGCCGCGCCGCTCCCAGGCCTTGGCCAAGCCGTCGGCGTAGGACAGCGAGGTGGACGCGTGCGAGTTCTCGATGAGGTCATGCGGGCTCTCGGCGCGGCTCGGGTAGCCGGACATCCCGTCGCGCTGACGAAGCTGATCGAAACCGAGCGCGCGCCCGGTCAGGATCTTGTGGACGTACGCCTGATGGCCGGTGTCCCAGATGATCATGTCGTCGGGCGATCGGAACACCCGATGCAGCGCGATGGTGAGCTCGACGACGCCGAGGTTGGGGCCTAGGTGACCACCGGTGGCGGACACCTTCTCGACGAGGAAGCTGCGGATCTCCGCGGCGAGCTCGGGCAGCTGCTCCGGATCGAGGGCGCGCACGTCGCGCGGGTCGCGGATTCCGTCAAGCAGGCTCAACGTGTTCCTCCCGAGGCGATCGCAACCTGCCCAGTCTAGGTGATAACACCACGGTTCACCCTTTGATGCGCCGCGCGGAGTGCCTCCTCGACGAGTGCCACCTCTCGCTGCACATGCAGCAGTCGGGCTCCCTCGGCCTCGAGGGCCGAGTGCACGACCGCGAGCTGGTCGGCCGGCAGGACTCCGCCGAGCTCGACCCTGGCCGACGCGTAGGCGTTCCGGGTGCCGTCGAGCTCGCCGGCCACCACGTGCGCGACCACCCGGGCCAGCGCCAGCGGGAGCAGGCGCAGGGGCGAGAGCCGCAGGTCGGCCGGCCCGCGGTCGAGCAGCCAGCCGCACACCTTGTCGTCGAACTCGGTCGTGCCGGGCGGGGGCAGGCCGCGCGGCCACCCGGGCGGAGCGGAGGACGCCACGGGCTGACGCCGTCCTACAGCAGCGAGCGCAGCACGTACTGCAGGATGCCGCCGTGCCGGTAGTAGTCGGCCTCGCCGGGCGTGTCGATGCGCACCAGCGCGGTGAACTCGACCGTGCGGCCGTCGGCGGCCACCGCCTCGACGTCGACCTCGCGGGGCGTGGTGCCGTCGTTGAGCTCGATGATGCCGTGGATGGTGAAGACCTCGTCGCCCATGAGGCCGAGCGCGTCGGCGCTCATGCCCGGCTGGAACTGCAGCGGGAGCACGCCCATGCCGATGAGGTTCGAGCGGTGGATGCGCTCGTAGGACTCGGCGATGACGGCCTTGACGCCGAGCAGCGCCGTGCCCTTGGCCGCCCAGTCGCGGCTCGAGCCCGAGCCGTACTCCTTGCCGGCGAGGATCACCAGCGGCGTGTGGTGCTTCGCGTAGGCCATGGCCGCGTCGTAGACCGGCACGGTGAGGTCGTCGGGGGTGGAGAAGTCGACCGTGAAGCCGCCCTCGACGTCCTTGAGCATGAGGTTGCGCAGGCGGATGTTGGCGAAGGTGCCGCGGATCATCACCTCGTGGTTGCCACGACGGGAGCCGTAGGAGTTGAAGTCCTTGCGGTCGACGCGGTGCTTGGTGAGGTACTCCCCCGCCGGGCTGTCGGCCTTGATGGAGCCGGCCGGCGAGATGTGGTCGGTGGTGACGGAGTCGCCGAGCTTGAGCAGCACGCGGGCGCCGGTGATGTCGGAGACGACCGATGGCTCGCGCTGCATCCCCTCGAAGTAGGGGGGCTTGCGCACGTACGTGCTGTCGGCATGCCACTCGTAGACGCCCCCGCTGGGAGTGTGGAGCGACTGCCAGCGCTCGTCGCCGGCGAACACGTCGGCGTAGCGGGCCGTGAACATGTCGGCGTCGATGGTGGCGTCGATGGTCTCCTGCACCTCGACGGCGCTGGGCCAGATGTCCGCCAGGAACACCGGCTCGCCGTCGGTGCCGATGCCCAGGGGCTCGGTGGCGAGGTCGATATCCATGGTGCCGGCGAGCGCGTAGGCGACGACCAGCGGCGGCGACGCGAGGTAGTTCATCTTCACGTCGGGGCTGATGCGGCCCTCGAAGTTGCGGTTGCCGCTGAGCACCGAGACGACCGCGAGGTCCTTCTCGTTCACCGCGGCGGTGACCTCGGGGATGAGGGGGCCGGAGTTGCCGATGCACACGGTGCACCCGTAGCCGACCACGTTGAAGCCGAGCTGGTCGAGGTACGGCGTCAGGCCGGCCTTGTCGTAGTAGTCGGTGACGACGCGCGAGCCCGGGCCCATGGTGGTCTTGACCCACGGCTTGCGGGTGAGGCCCTTCTCGACGGCCTTCTTCGCGAGCAGTCCGGCGCCAAGCATGACCGACGGGTTGGACGTGTTGGTGCAGGACGTGATGGCGGCGATGGCGACGGCGCCGTGGCCGACCTCGACGGGCACTCCCCCGATCACCGTGCTCACCGATGCCCCGGGATCGCGCGTGTAGGAGCCCAGGGCGGTGGCGAAGGAGGCCTTCGACTCACTGAGCAGCACCCGGTCCTGGGGCCGCTTGGGGCCGGCGAGGGACGCGACGACCGTGGACAGGTCGAGCTCGAGGTACTCGGAGTACACGGGCTCGTTCGCGGCGTCGTGCCACAGGCCCTGCTCCTTGGCGTAGGCCTCGACGAGGGCGATCTGCTCGTCGCTGCGGCCGGTCAGGCGCAGGTAGTCGATGGTGGCCTGGTCGATCGGGAAGATGGCCACGGTGCTGCCGTACTCGGGGCTCATGTTGCCGATGGTGGCCCGGTTGGCCAGCGGCACGGCGGTGACGCCGTCGCCGTAGAACTCCACGAACTTGCCGACCACGCCGTGCGCGCGCAGCATCTCGGTGATGGTGAGCACGAGGTCGGTGGCGGTCACGCCCGCCGGCAGCTCGCCGGTGAGCTTGAACCCCACGACGCGCGGGATGAGCATCGACACGGGCTGGCCGAGCATGGCCGCCTCGGCTTCGATGCCGCCGACGCCCCAGCCGAGGACGCCGAGGCCGTTGACCATGGTGGTGTGCGAGTCGGTGCCGACGACGGTGTCGGGGTAGGCCTGGCCGCCGCGGGCCATGACGACGCGGGCGAGGTTCTCGATGTTGACCTGATGGACGATGCCGGTGCCCGGGGGCACGACCTTGAACTCGTCGAACGCGCTCTGGCCCCAGCGCAGGAACTGGTAGCGCTCGCGGTTGCGCTCGTACTCGAGGTCGACGTTGCGCTGCTCGGCGTCGGCCGTGCCGAAGAAGTCGGCGATGACGGAGTGGTCGATGACCAGCTCGGCCGGGGCGAGGGGTTCGATCTTGGAGGCGTCTCCCCCGAGCTCGACGACGGCCTCGCGCATCGTGGCGAGGTCGACGACCACCGGCACGCCGGTGAAGTCCTGCATGACCACGCGCGCGGGCGTGAACTGGATCTCGTCGGCCGGCTCGGCAGCGGGGTCCCAGGCGCCGACGGACGCGATGCTCTCGCGGGTGACGTTGGCGCCATCCTCGGTGCGCAGCAGGTTCTCCAGCAGCACCTTGTGGGTGAACGGCAGTCGTGCGGAGCCCTCCACCGCGCTGACCCGGTAGATCTCATACGACACGGCACCCACTGTGAGGGTGCCGCGCGCTCCGAAGCTGTCCTTGCTAGCCACCAGGTCTCCTCCGCCGTCGGTCAGTTCCGCATCATTCCACGCCAAAAGTATCTTGACGTCAAGATACCTGACAACGACCGGGCATGGTGCACCGAGCGGCAGGAACGCCTACTTGACCAGGCGGACCAGGTCGCCGTTGATGCTCGCGTCCCATGTCGTGGTGTCGGTTGGATTGCTGGTGCCCGTGTACGTCATCTTGACGGTGAACCAGCACGAACCGAGCGTCTGGTAAGTGCACACGTAGTCCCCCGGGATGTCCACGGTCATCTGCGCGATGGTGCCGTTGTTCGTCGAAGAACGAATCTCCGCGGTACACGACGAACTGAGCGTTCCTGAGTTGCCGGATACCGGGAACTCGTACTCGCAGTCCGCGGGCGAGACGTCGCCGGTGATGGTCGTTCCACCGACCGTGGCGCCGCGCGGATACAGGATCTGCGCATACCCGGTGTTCGACCCGAGGCCGTCACCCACGTCGAAGAAGGAGAAGTTGAACGACTTGCCGTGGGCGTTGGTGAGCACCTGGAGCAAATTGAAGGTGGTCGTCGTCGTGCCGGAGTTCACGCGGATGGGCATCCGTTCGTAGCCAGAGATCGAGACCTGCCCCGCCGCGGCCCGGTTCAGGGTGCCGTCGGGCGCAAAGACGGCCGCCCGCATCGCGAAGCCGTTGACGCCCGGCTCCAGGCCTGTGGTGATCGCCGGACTGGTCGCCGCGTTGCCGCCCGAAGCGACGTTCGTGCGCACCTGCAGGTAGTAGTCCCCCGGCTCCGTGGGTCGGAACGTGCACAGGTGGACCCATTGGTGGAAGACGCTGGCCAGATAGCTGTTGTATCCGCTTTGTCCCTGAAGAAGTTGCGTTCTTGTTGGGGTGTCAGTCGTGCCCGTGAACTGCCGCGCGCAACCAGAGACGGGTGCGGACTGGAGAGGATCGAGAGTGGGCGTCGGAGCGCGCAGGGCGAAAGACGTAATCATCGCCGAGCCGGACGTGTCCAGCCGGTCGCCCGGGCAGAACACGTTCGCCCCGGACTTGTATCGGGTGGAGGCGTCGGGCGCCCAGTCGTTGATTCCGTTGACGTCTATGCGGTCGCTCCCCGCATTGTCGAGGTTCTCACAAGAGGATTCCGTCTCGACGTAAGCGGGGTCGTACACCTGAAGCGAGACGTCGTTGCCCACGGCGTCCGGTTCGATCCGCACCCGCCAGAAGTAGTTCTCCGCCAGGTACTCCTTGTTGCCGTAGGCGGGGGGATTCGCCACCGGAGGGTTTGAGTCACAATTCGTGGGCGACGAGCAGTCCGTGGTCGCATACCGGTCGCCGTTGCTCTTGTCCTCGCCCGGGCCCTGGATGACCGCCCACAGCTGAGGTGAGTCCTGGCACGTCGCGTGCCCACCCTCTCCCGTGGTCGGGATGGCCGTACCGGGCGGGCCGACATCACCGTTGGCCTCAGCGTAGGTGTTGCTGTCCGGCTGGTTGCCGAACGCGTTGCACGGACTGCCCATGGGTGGGGCGCCCTGGACGTCGGCCAGCGAGCTGCGCCGGATGGTCGTCGAGTCGGAGATGCCCGGGATGATCTGCCCGAAGATGTTCGGGATCGTGCTCGACACCGTCACGAGCAACTGGCTGCTGCTCTCGGACATCCCCAGCACCTCGACCGAGGAGCTGCCCGAGTTGGGGTACCCGTTGCGGGCGGAGGCCTCGATCGCCTTCGTCGTCGCGTTCGGTCCGCCGACCGGTGTGCTCAGGTTGTCCGGCATCCACGTGACACCGGACAGCGCCGCCGCATCGGCCGCCGCCTGCACCTTGGCGATCTCGATGTACCAGCGGCCGATATCGAGCGTGATGGCGGCGAACACCAGGAAGACGGGGATGAGGATCGCGGCCAGGATCGCCACCGAGCCGGTGTCCAGCGCGGCCTGTGGCCCGTTCCTGTCGACAGCGCGCAGCCTGATCATGTCGCCCCCTCCGGAAGGCACACACTCGGATCCATGGGCTCGAACAGCATGACGGTGCGATCCTGGATCCCGATGCTGGTGCCGAAGAGCGTGGTCAGCAGTGGATGGCTCGCGTTCATGTACACGCCCACCGCCTGACCCTTGGGATCGTTGTAGCAGGCATTGATGAGGGCGGGGTTCCAGCTCCCGCCGGCCCAGACGAACCGGTCGTTCGTGTCGTCCCACACGTACTTCACGCACGAGGTGGTGCAGCCGGCCGGCAGGGCCGTGGCAAGCGTCGTCGCTCCGTCGGCGTTGTTGTCCCAGCCGTTCCCGGCACTGGGCACGCTGTTGGTGGGGAAACCCGACTTGTTCGCCTGGTAGACCCAGATCTCATTGATGTAGTCCTGCGGCATGGCCGTACCGGCCCGAGCGATGGCGCGGGCCGCAGCGTCGACGAAGACGGGATCACCCACGTGGCACGCGTCGAGGCCGGAGCAGTCCGTCACGGTTCCGCTGTCCGGGCCGGTCGCCGCGATGCGCGCCCCGACTCGTACGGACGACGACACGGCCAGGTAGTCGCGCATGTACAGAGAGAACTCCAGCATGCCAAGGACGAGCAGCAGCAGAACGGGGACGATGATGGCGAACTCGACTGCTGCGGCCCCCGTGTCCTTGCGCGCCGCGATGGCCCTGCGGCCTACTCGCATCGTCAGTCCCCTCGTCCAACCCCCGGCGCCTGTGCCGGATCCGTGTCCGCTCAATGGTAACCGCTCCGGGCGCCAACTCGGGGTCCAGCGGGGCTCCACCCGCGGGGGCTCCGCCACCCTTTCACGGTCGTCACCGTCGGCCGATCTGCGGTCCAGCGCCTACTCCCCCGACAGCCGGAGGACGGCCACGGTCTCCAGGTGGTGGGTCATCGGGAAGGCGTCGAATGCGCGGAGGGCCGCCACGCGGTATCCCCGCTGTGCGAACAGGGCGATGTCGCGGGCCAGGGCGACGGGATCGCAGGCCACGTAGACGATCGTCGGGACCTCCGCGGCGGCGATCGCCGAGACCACGGCCGGGCCGGCGCCCGCCCTCGGGGGGTCCAGGACGATGCCGTCGGGAGCGTCGTGGTCGGTGGCGTCGATCCACGCCTCGACATCGGAGGTGTGCAGGCGCACCTGGGGCAGGTCATGCAAGGCCCGGCGCGCCACTCGGATGCCGTGGGCGGACGACTCGACCGCGTCGACCCGTCCAGTCGCACCCACGGCCTCCCCGAGGAAGGCCGCGAACAGCCCGCCACCCGCGTAGAGGTCCCACCAGGACTGCCCGGGCTGGGGCTGCGCGAACTCGACCACCGTGTCGACCAGCGCCTCGGGCAGAGCGGCGTGCACCTGCCAGAAGTCCTCCGACCCGAGCCGCCACTGCCGATCACGCACCGTGTGCAGCACCTTGGGCACCGGTGCCGTGTCCGGAACGTCGACACCGACGGCCGCGATGAGGCAGCGGTCGACGGGGATGATCTCGTGGCTGCGATGCGCCCGGAGGCCCGTGCGACCGTCGGAGGCCGTCGCCCAGCGCATGCGGGTGCGCCAGTGCAGCCCGTCGGGATGGCCCGGCAGCTCCCGGACCTCGATGCCGAGGGCCTCCACCTGCGCGTGGCCGAGGCGTCCGAACCGCCGGAGGGCGTCGGTGAGGACCCTGGCCTTCAGCTCGCGCTGGGCGGCCAGGGCGATGTGCTGGAAGTCGCAGCCGCCGCAGCCGCCGGGATGCGCCCACGGGCAGGGAGCCGGGACGCGGTCGGGCGATGCCTCGAGGATCTCGATCGCGTCGGCCCGAACCACCTTGCTGCTTACCTCGGTGACGCGGACCCTGGCCCGCTCCCCCGTGATCGCGTGGCGCACGAACAGCGTGCGTCCGTCGGCGTGCGCGATGAAGTGGCCGCCATGGGCGATGGTGCCGATGTCGACGACGCGCTCGTCACCGACGGACAGTGCGGCGCCGTTCGCCGCGCTCTGGGACACGGGTGGGCTACGCGTCTCGGTCGAGCACGAGCTCGCTGGACTTCAGCTGCCACGGCACGCTCGTCACCATGACCCCGGGGGTGAAGAGCAGCCGGCTCTTCAGGCGCAGCGCCGACTGGTTGTGCAAGAGCTGCTCCCACCAGCGCCCGACCACGTACTCCGGGATGTAGACCGTGACGAGGTCGTTCGGGTTGTCGGAGCGCAGCTCCCGGACGTAGTCGAGGATCGGCCGGGTGATCTCCCGGTAGGGAGAAGCGAGGATCTTCAGCGTCACGGGGATCTCGCGGCGGTCCCACTCCTCCTGCAGGTGCCTGGTGTCGTCATGGTCGACGTCGACCGTGATCGCCTCCAGCACGGTGGGTCGCGTGGCCCGGGCGTAGGCCAGCGCGCGCAGGGTGGGCTTGTGGATCTTGGACACGAGGACCAGCACGTGCACGCGCGCGGGCAGCGTCATCTGGTCGCTGTCGTTGGTCATGATCTCGCGGCTGACCCGCTCGTAGTGCTTGTGGATGCCCTTCATGAGAAGGAAGATCAGCGGCATCGCGATGACGACGATCCAGGCGCCCTTGGTGAACTTGGTGACCAGGACGATGACGAGCACGGATCCCGTCATGAGGAGCCCGAAGGCGTTGATGAGCCGCGACCGGATCATGCGACGGCGCTCGCCTGGTTCCTCCTCCGTCAGCAGGTGCCGGTTCCAGTGCCGCACCATGCCGAGCTGGCTCAGGGTGAACGACACGAACACGCCGATGATGTAGAGCTGGATGAGGCCGCTGACGTCGGCCTGGTAGGCGATGGTCAGGGCGATCGCCAGGCCGGCGAGGGTGAGGATGCCATTGCTGAAGGCCAGCCGGTCGCCGCGGGTGTGGAGCTGGCGCGGCAGGTAGCCGTCGCGGGCGAGCACCGAGCCCATGACCGGGAAGCCGTTGAAGGCGGTGTTCGCGGCGAGCGCCAGGATCGTGGCGGTGGCCAGCGCGATGACCAGGACGACCCAGTGCTGGCCCTCGAACACCGCGTCGGCGATCTGCACGATGACGGTCTTCTGCGGCTGGCCCGGCGGCAGGCCCACCAGGTCGCTGTCCTTCTCCGTGACCTGCACGCCGGTCCTTAGGGCCAGCCACGTGATGCCGACGAACATCGCCATCGAGATCGCACCGAGGAGGAACAAGGTGGTGGCGGCGTTCTTCGACTTCGGCTCCCGGAAGGCCGGCACGCCGTTCGCGACCGCCTCGATGCCCGTGAGGGCCGTGGTGCCGGAGGAGAACGCCCGCGCGACGAGGAACACAAGGGCAGCGCCGGTGAACGTGTTCTCCGCGACGATCGTCCAGTCGGCGCTCTCCGCCTGGAGGTTGTGACCGGTGAGCAGCTGGACGATCGCGTAGCCGATCATCACGAAGATCGAGAAGATGAAGAAGTAGACGGGGATGGCGAAGAACGCCCCGGACTCCTTCACCCCGCGCAGGTTGAGCAGCATGATGACGATGATCAGCCCGACCGCGAACCACACGTTGTGCTTCTCGACGAACGGGATCGTCGAGCCGAGGTTCTGCACCGCCGACGAGATCGACACCGCGACCGTCAGCACGTAGTCGATCAGCAGCGCGCTGGCCACGAAGACGCCCCAGTTGGGTCCGAGGTTGACCGACACCACCTCGTAGTCGCCACCGCCGCTGGGATACGCATGGACGTTCTGGCGGTAGGACGCCACCACCGTGAAGTAGATGACGACGACCATGGCCGCCACCCACGGGCCGTACATGTAAAGGGACGCCCCGCCGAGCGACAGGACGAGCAGGATCTCCTGCGTGGCGTAGGCGTTGGACGACAGCGCGTCGCTGGCGAACACGGGCAGGGCGATGCGCTTCGGCAGCATGGTGTCGCCGAGACGCTCGCTGCGCAGTGCCCTGCCGAGGAAGATGTGCTTGAACGCGTCGGAGATCGGCACGAGGCTTGAGTCTATCCCCGGGCGTCGATCGATCGCGGGCAGTCCGGCACCGACCCGGTGAGGCGGCCGCCCCATGCTCGATGCGTGGGACGTGTAGCGTTCAGGCGTGCACATCGTGATCCTCGGCTGCGGTCGCGTCGGCTCGCTGCTCGCCCACCGCCTCGACGACCTCGGGCACTCCGTGGCGGTCGTCGACCAGGACCCCGGCGCCTTCCGCAAGCTCAGCAGCGACTTCAGCGGCCAGACCGTCACGGGAGTCGGCTTCGACCGCGAGACCCTCGAGAGCGCCGGGATCGAGCGCGCCAGCGCCTTCGCCGCAGTGAGCAGCG
The DNA here is from genome assembly GCA_016717115.1 of Actinomycetota bacterium. Taxonomy (GTDB): domain Bacteria; phylum Actinomycetota; class Actinomycetes; order S36-B12; family S36-B12; genus UBA10649. Next base: position 68,688 of record JADKGE010000006.1, on the reverse strand, counting down.
GCGACAACAGCAACATCCTCGCCGCCCGCGTGGCGCGCGAGACATATGGCGTCGAGCAGGTCGTGGCCCGCATCTACGACCCCCGCCGCGCGGAGGTCTACCAGCGCCTGGGCATCCCGACCGTCGCGACGGTGTCATGGTCCACCGGCCAGATCCTTCGCAACATCCTGCCGCTCGGAGCGCAGGAGGAGTACCACGACCCGAGCGGTTCGGTCGTCCTGGCCGAGGTCCACACCGGGACGCGGTGGATCGGCCGGCGGTCCAGCGAGCTCGAGGACGCGTCCGGCGCCCGCATCGCCTTCATCACCCGCTACGGCACCGCGTTCCTCACCAACGCCGAGACCGTCCTGCAGGAGGGCGACCTCGTCTACGCGCTGTTCGCCACGGATGCCCGCGAGCACGTCGAGAGCATCTTCGAGCACGGGTCCGAGGAGAACTGATGCGCGTAGCCATCGCCGGCGCCGGCAAGGTCGGCCGCGCCATCGCCCGCGAGCTCGTGGCCAACGGCCACCAGGTGCTGCTCATCGACCGCGACGCCGATCTTGCTCGGCCCGGAGTCGTCGAGGGGGCCGACACCCTGATCGCTGACGCCTGCGAGATCTCCGCGCTCGACGAGGCCATGCTGTCGCACTGCCAGGTGGTCGTGGCGGCGACCGGCGACGACAAGGTCAACCTCGTCGTGTCGCTGCTTGCGAAGACCGAGTACGGCGTGCCTCGCGTGGTCGCCCGCGTGAACCATCCCAAGAACGAGTGGATGTTCGACGAGTCCTGGGGCGTCGACGTCGCCGTCTCGACGCCGCGCATGCTCTCCGCCCTCGTCGAGGAGGCCGTGAGCGTCGGCGACCTCGTCCGCCTGTTCACCTTCCGCCAGGGCGATGCGAACCTCGTCGAGATCACGCTCTCGTCCGACTCCCCCGTGGTCGGGAAGCGGGTCGGCGCACAGAACTGGCCGACGGACACCGCACTGGTGGCCATCGTGCGCGGTCCGCGCGTCTTCGCCCCCTCAGCCGACGACCCGCTCGACGCCGGCGACGAGCTGCTCTTCGTGGCGGCTCCCGACCAGGAGCCTGAGCTCCAGCGAATGCTGGGTCACGCCTGATCGGTGGGCGGGTCCTCGGTGTCCTGCGCCTGCTCGATCGCCCGCTCCTCGCGCTTGCGCTGAAGCACCGGCGCGAGCACCCGGTACGTGAAGTACGCGGCGGCAAGGAACAGCGGATACCCCATGACGATCTTGACGATGCCCTGCAGCTCCACGGCGCCCGCGAGGTACATCGGGGTCTGCACGATCAGCCGCCCGTAGAACAGACCGACCCAGATCCACGACGCCGCCGCGTAGATCCGCCGCAGCTCGCGGTCCTGCCGCCATGACGTGCCCTCGCCGGTGAGGTACCCCATCGCGATGCCCAGGAGCGGCCAGGTCACCAGGATCGACACGAAGAACGCCGTGCCGTACCCGAGGTTCGTCAGCATCCCCGGGAGGTAGATATTGCCGGCGTTGTCGGTGCGGGCCGCGAAGAAGGCGGAGATCGCGAGGCCGGCGAAACCAGCGGCGACCTGCATCAGCGGCTCGCGTCGGATCAGTCGCCAGATCACGATGACGATCCCGGCGGCCACGGCCGCGATCACGGATGAGCGCAGATTGCTGGACGTGACGACGTACGCGACGACGAACACTGCCGTGGGCAGGCCCGAATCGATGATCCCGCGCCACCCGCCGATCGCGCGTTCGAGCAGCAGGGTCTCGGCCTTGACGTCGGCGGGTGTCTCGAGCTCGATGGGCTCTGCGTGCGGGGCGGACTCCTCGGAATCCTCGGGCTTCACCGGCTCCGGCGTCATCCGGCGGTGGGTTTCAACTCGTACTTCGGGTTGTAAATGGTGGGGCTGTCGGTGTTGCAGGTGAGCCGGCCGCGCACCACCATCGTGCGGCCGGGGTCGATGCCGGGGATCCGGCGACGGCCCAGCCAGACGACCGACACGCTGCCGGATCCGTCGTACAGCTCGACCTCGAGCGCGGGCACGTTGGCGCGCGGCCGGATCGTCATGCTCCGCACCATGCCGGTGACCGTGACGGTCTCCCCGGGCGTGCAGCAGTCGATGCGCGTGAGGTCGATGTCGTCGGCGTCGAAGACCCGCTTCTTCAGCTCGTCGGCCTCGACCTCGGCCTGCGACCGGGTCCAGCGCCGCCAGCGGCCGGTGAGACCGCCCGCGGTGTCGTCCCTGGGCTGATTGCCTGCCATGTCAGGAGTTTACCGGGTCTCGGTGATCTCGGGCCCGCGCGCGAACGGTGACGGCAGCGTGGTGGCCGGGCCGGTCTCGCCGTCGGCGGTCTCCGTACTGGGCAGGCGCAGCGGGATCGGCGCGCCCACGGGCATGGCCTCGCCACCGCGCACCACGATGAGACCGCGCACCATGGCCTCGAGCGCGTCGGAGGTGGGGCCGGGCTTCGTGGCCGCCCCCAGGAAGACGGCGCGCAGGAACCAGCGGGGCCCCTCAATGCCGGTGAATCGGGCGGGCTGCAGGTTCGGCGAGCCGTCGGCCTTCACCTGGGCGCGCAGCTCGACGCCGAACGGGCCGTCGACATCCTCGACCAGTCCCCCGCCGGTGCTGATCGACGCCTTGATCTGCGAGCGCACCGTGTCCCAGAGCCCGCCGCTGCGCGGGGCCGCGTAGGGCTGGACCTGCACGGCGCCGTCGGCCTTGGCGAAGGTCAGCTGGATGATGTTGCCGCTGTTCTCGTCGACCTGCACCTGGACATCGATGCCCTCGGTCGCCGTGACGCGCAGCGCCCCGAGGTCGAGTCGCTCGACGCCGTCGGAGAAGTCAACCTCGGTCACGTCCCACGGTCCCTGTGGTCGTTGATCCGTCACGCCTGTCACCTCTTCCGAACGCCGGATGGGCGTTATCAGTCCGTTACCGTACCCGCGTGCCCTCCGGTGGATCCGAACCCACCCTCGCCGCGCTGGGTGCCGGGCAGTTCGGCCACCTCCACGAGGCGCGCGCGCTCCACCTTCTGGACGACCAGTTGCGCCACCCGATCGCCGCGCGTCAGCTGCACCGCGGCCACCGGATCATGGTTGATGAGGACGACGCTGATCTCCCCCCGGTAGGCGGCATCGACCGTGCCCGGACCGTTCACCACACCGAGTCCGTGCCTGATCGCGAGCCCGCTGCGAGGGTGCACGAAGGCGGCGTAGCCGGCGGGCAGGGCGATCGCGATCCCGGTGGGGACGAGAGCACGCTGGCCGGGAGCCAGCGTCACGTCGACCCGGCAGTGCAGGTCCAGGCCGGCATCGCCCGGATGGCCGTAGGCCGGCAGGGGCAGGTCCGGATCGAGCCGCACGATGAGAACGTCGACGTCGCTGCTCACGGGTTCAGCTCCATGGGCGGCCGCTGCGCCTCGGGCCGCCAGGCCGGTCCGCCCGCAGCCCGGTCGTCGATGGCCTGCTGCACGTGCTCGGCCGCTCCGTGGGCCACGAAGTGCTCGAGCGGCACCTGGATGAACAGCGCCGCGGCGGACACAGCCACCGGGCCCTCGGGTCCGTCGAGCCGGCCGACCGCGCGCGTGAACACCTTGCGGCCCTTCACGCCGACGACCTCGGCGTCGATGTGCAGCACGGCGCCGACCGGCACGGGCCGACGGAAGTCGCACTCGAGGCGTCCGGTGACCGCCGGTCCGTCGAGGAGCCAGTTCAGCGACCCGAGGATCTCGTCCAGGGCAGCGGTCAGCAGCCCGCCGTGCGCGAGGCCGGGGGCGCCCTGGTGGTGCTCGCTCACGGTGAACCGGCCGCTCACGGCGAGCCCCTCGCCGGCCGTGATGCTCATGTGCAGGCCGGCGGCATGCTCACTTCCGCACCCGAAGCACCACCGGTAGTGCGAGGGGATGTCCGCACCGGGCCGGGGAGCGTGCGGAGCCCTGAGGGGGATGACCGCATCGGGCGGAGGCGCCGTGGGCAACTGCCCTCGCGGACGGTTCGAACCCGAACCCGCTACCCGAAGTTCTGCCACGTCTGGACCATACTCGTCCGCGTGACCGAGTCGGGTGGCTACCGCGAGCGGCTGTTGCCGTCCTGGTGGGCCTGGCTCGTCGCCTTGTCGTTCGTCGCCATGCTGGCCATCGCCTACGGCGCGGCCCTCGGCACCGGCCCCGGCGTGGCCGTCGCGGTGATCGGCGGCGCCTTGACCTGTTGGCTGCTGTGGCTCACGGCGCCCGTCATCCGCGTGTCCTCCCGGGGACTAGAGATCTCCGGGGCGACGTTGCCTCTGGCCTGCGTCGCCTCCGCCGAGTCCGTCGATGCCGCTCGGATGCGGGAGCTGCGCGGCCCGGGCGCCGACGCACGGCTGTTCGTGGCGCTGCGCCCATGGTCCGCGAGCGACGGCGTCCTGGTTGTCCTCGACGATCCGGAAGATCCGCATCCGGCCTGGCTGTTCACTTCCCGCCACCCCGGTCGCATCGTCGCGGCGCTCACTGCCACGATGAGCCACTGAGAACCCGGCGTAGCGCCCGGTCGACGACCACCACGGAGGAATCATGGACAACACCGACGACCTGACACCCGTGGACGAGCCAGAGGTCCAGATCAACCCGGTCATGCACCTCGTCGCGCCGATCGCGGCGATCGCGGTGACGATGATCGTGCGCAAGGTGGTCAACTCCGCGTACCAGAAGACCACGGGGCGCCCCGCGCCCGAGGCGCGCGACCTCAGGTCTCCTTCATGCGCGCCATCATGTGGACGGCCCTCATCACGACCAGTGCAGCGGTCGCGGAAGTGGTCGTCTACCGGATGGTCAACATGATCGGCGAGAAGCCGGTCGACTGACCGTCTGGGCGCCTAGGCGCATTCCTTGCAGATCGGGCCGTTCTTGCCCTCGTGATCGAGCTGGCTGCGGTGCTGCACGAGGAAGCACGACACACAGGTGAACTCGTCGGACTGCCGCGGCAGGACTCGCACGGTGAGGCTCTCGTCGGACAGGTCGGCACCGGGGAGCTCAAGGCTCTCCGCCAGCTCGGCCTCGTCGACGTCGACGGCGGACGACGCCTTATCGGCCCGGCGGGCCTTCAGCTCCTCGAGGCTGTCCTCTGCGAGCTCCTCGTCGGTCTTGCGAGGTGCGTCGTAGTCGGTTGCCATGTAACTCGCCCTTCGTCGTCCATTCCAAGAAGCCGAACTCTGTACCGTGCACGCCCCGGAAACGTCCTCCCTCGAGGAATCATTCCCGCAGAGTTCCTGCGCCGCGCGAATTGTGCCTCATGCCGCATTCGCCAACGTGGCAGGGTAGGGACTGCGTGTCGCACGACACGTACGGACGGGCCCTGCACCGGCCCTCGTCGGCAGGAGCGGCCCATGCCCATCTACTCCCTCGGGGACAGGCGACCGACAATCGATCCCTCCGCCTTCGTGCACCCCGACGCGGTCGTCATCGGCGACGTGCGGATCGGCCCCGAGTCGAGCGTGTGGCCCACCGCGGTCCTGCGCGGCGACCACGGCGCCGTCATGGTGGGGGCTCGGACGTCGATCCAGGACGGCACCGTCGTGCATTGCACGAGAACGTTGGACACCGTCATCGGTGACCGGTGTGTCATAGGTCACAACGCCCACCTCGAGGGCTGCACGATCCTCGACGACTCGCTGGTGGGCTCGGGCTCCATCGTCCTGCACCGGGCGGTGGTCGGACCCCACGCGATGGTGGGCGCCGGCGCGCTGGTCGGAAACGACAAGGTCGTGCCGCGCCACGCCCGCGCCCTGGGGGTCCCGGCCGTCGTCACGCCGGACATGGTTGCGGACGACGCCTTCGCCGATGCGGTCGAGATCTACGTCGGCAACGTGCACCTGTACGCGGCCGAGCTCAGGCGCCTCGACTAGAGGAGGCAGGCATGGACGACACCCAGGAGCTCGGCGCCCTCCTCTCGGCCCTGCGCCCGGAGGTGCGGGCCGGTGAGTTCGTCTTCGTGCCCCTGACCGAGGCGGTCGACGTCGAGACGTTCGCCATCGTCCGCGAGGACGAGGCGGTGACGTACGTGGTGCAGCGCTCGACGGCCGACGAACACGGCTGGCCCTACGACTTCGTCGCTGGCTGGATCACGCTGCGCCTTCACTCGTCCCTGGCTGCGATCGGGCTGACGGCGGCCGTCAGCGGGGCGATGGCCGGTGCCGGCATCAGCTGCAACATGCTCGCGGGCTACTTCCACGACCACCTGCTCGTGCCCGTCGACCGAGTGGCCGATGCGATGGCCGTGCTGCAGCGACTCAGCTCGGACGCTGCGGCCGGCCCGACGGACTAGACCTCGTCGGCTCGCAGGGCCTGCAACTCCTGGCGCAGCTCCCCGGCTATCCCGGGGGCGGCCGCGAGGAAGAAGTTGGAGATGTCGTCGTCGCGGAGCCCTGTGACCACCGCCCCAGCCTCCTGGGCGATGAGCGCTCCTGCGGAGTAGTCCCAGGCGTTGAGGCCCTTCTCGTAGTAGGCGTCGACGCGCCCCCGTGCGAGCCAGCAGAAGTCCACCACGGCGGACCCGAGTCGCCGCACGTCCCGGATGCTGGTGATGAGCCCGGACACCACGTCGGACTGGGCCTTGCGCATGGCGGCGTCATACCCGAAGCCCGTGATCACCAGGGCGCTGCCCAGCTCCGTGCATCGGCTCACCTCCAGGCGCTCGGCCGACGAGCCGACCACGCGCCAGACCCCTCGCCCCGAACGGCGATGTACCCCTCGCCGAAGTCGGGGGCGACGACCACGCCGACGGTGACCACCCCGCCCTCCTCGGCCGCGATCGAGACGCCCCACATGGGGAGCTCGTACAGGTAGTTGACCGTGCCGTCCAACGGGTCCACCACCCACCTGACCCCGGAGGTGCCGATGCGCTCGCCGCCCTCCTCGCCCAGCAGCCCGTCGCCTGGTCGTGCTCCGAGCAGGTCCGCAGCGATCATCGTCTCCGCGGTGCGGTCCATGACGGTGACCGCGTCGGTGGGACTGCTCTTCGTGTCGACCGTGAGACGGGTCGGCCGCTCGTCGCGCAGGAACAGGCCGGCGGACCACGCCGCCCGCCAGGCCATCGGCAGGAGCGGGTGCAGGGCGAGCACGTCGGCCAGGGCTCGAATGTCGGACGTCGTCATGACCCCATCCTGCCGTGCCGACGTCCCCCGATACCGTCGACCACGTGCTGACCACCTATCGCCGCGCCCTGGAGCTGCCGGGAGCCTGGCAGTTCTCCGCGAGCGCGCTGGTGGGTCGGCTCCCCATGGCGATGGTCGGGCTCGCCATCGTCCTGCTCATAAGCGAGCGCACCGGCTCGTACGCCCTCGCCGGAATTCTGTCCGCCGCGTTCCAGGTGGCGGCCGCGGGCGGCGGACTCGTGTCCAGCCGGTGGGTCGACCAGCTCGGGCAGGGCCGGCTCCTGCCCTGGTTCGCGCTGGCCCACGCGGCAGGCCTGCTCGCGTTCGTCGCCGCCGTCGAGACCGACCAGAGCGTCGCCGTGCAGATCGTCACGGCGGCGATCGCCGGCCTCACGCAGCCGGCCATCGGATCGATGGTGCGGGCCCGGTGGGCGTTCGTCGCCCCCGACCCCGTTCGGCTGCGCAGCGCGTTCGCCCTCGAGAGCATCGTGGACGAGCTCATCTTCACGATCGGCCCGCTGCTGGTCGCGTTCCTCGCCTTCCGCGTGGCCCTCCCCCTGCCCCTCATCGTCGCCGCCGTGCTGACCGTGGCCGGATCGCTCGCCCTCGCCGCGCAGAAATCCACCCAGCCGCCGCCCTCGGGCCGTGCCGACCGCGGTCAGGCGCAGGAGGGGGCCGAGGGGCACCGCAGCGCCCTGACGCTCGCCGGGATGCCGTTGATGGTGGTCGCGTCACTCGGCATCGGCGCGGTGTTCGGCAGTTACGAGGTCAGCGTCGTCGCCTTCGCAGAGGAGGCCGGCCAGTCGGGCGCCTCGGGACTGATCCTCGGCCTGTGGGCCGCCGGCTCACTGCTCGGTGGAGTGGTGTTCGGCGCGCGCCAGTGGAGCATGGACCTGCCCCGCCAGGTCGTGAGCCTCACCGGCATCCTCGCCCTCGCCCTGCTCGTGTCACCTCTGGTCGGCACCATCCCCCTGTTGGCCCTGGTGACCTTCGTTGCCGGGATCGCCGTCGCGCCCGCGCTCATCGCCGTCTTCTCCCTCACCGAGCGACTGGTCCCAGCGCCGTTGCTGACCGAGGGACTCACCTGGACCAACTCGGGCCTCGCCCTCGGCTTCTCCCTGGGCACCTCGATCGCCGGGATCGTCATCGACGTCGCCGGCACGACGCCGGCCTTCCTCCTGGCCCCGTTGTGCGCCGGCGCGGCGTGCCTGACGGCGGCCCTCGGGCAGGGCCAGCTCCGCCGCGCGTCAGCCGGCCGAGCGCAGCCCCTGCCGGGTCGGCCGCTCAACAGCGATCCGGTACCCGGGCCATCGCCCGGCGGAGTGATGGACGATCCTGATGTCGTGCGCGATCGAGGGGAGGGGCAGTGAGGTGGCTCACCATCGTCGGCATGACACCAAATGGCGACGGAGTCGTCCTTTCCGATGACAAAGGCGCTAAGTTCCTCGTAGCGAACGACCCGCGGCTCGCCGCATTCACCGATCACGAGCTCTCACGTCAGTTGGAGATGGCCCTGCAAACGTTCAGCCCTCGGGAGATTCAGGCTCGGGTCCGCGCAGGCGCCTCGGCCGAGGTCATCGCCGCCGAGACGGGCTGGCCCGTGGACAAGGTCCTTCGCTACGCCGAGCCGCTGCTCGCCGAACGCGCGTACATCGCCGAGCAGGCGCAGGCGGTCGAGATCCGTCGCTCGGGCGGCGGCACGACACTCCTCGCGACCGCCACTGCCGCAGTGGGCGACGACATCGACCCCGAGTCGATGACCTGGGACGCGTTCCGCCGCGACGATGGCAAGTGGATCGTGTCGGCCACCTACACCGGTACCGACGGCCCCCACAGCGCGCAGTGGACCTACGACCATGCCGGGCGCAACATCCACCCGCTAGACGACGATGCCCGACTGCTCATGGGTGTCCGTCGTGACGTGTCGCCCGACGAGCAGTTCGACGCGATTACCGATGCCCTCGGCCTTAGCGCGGAGCGCGACGGCACGGCCGCGCCGGCTCCGGTCGCCGACCCGCGCCCGAGGCTCGTCGCGGTTCCGGACGCCGACGAGACCGATGACGACACGCCCGCCGACGACACCGCTGCGCGCCACTCCGCCACCACGGTGACGATCCCCCACCCGAGCGGGTCGGACAAGCCCCCCGCCGACGCGCCGGCAGCCGACCAGCCACCGGCACCGGCGGCCAAGAAGGCCGCACCCCGCAAGCCGAAGGCCCGCCGCGGGCGCGCCAGCGTCCCCAGCTGGGACGAGATACTCTTCGGGGCCACGCGCCCCGATGACCAGCCCTGAGCTGAGCGCGAGCCCTGATCCGCCGCTGTACGGCTAGGCGAAGGGCAGCGGCTGGGCGGACATGTGCTCATGCTCGGACCGAGCGGCTGTGGTGTGCGTGCGGTAGTGATGGCGGCACAGCACCTCGTACGCGACGGTGCCAGCAGCGCCGGTGTCGCCGACCATGACCTGGCTGCCCTCCACCACCATGTGACCGTCGACGGTGCGGGCGTTGTGGATCGCCCGGGCGCCGCACCAGCACAGGGCCTCCACCTGAAGCACCTGGACGCGGTCGGAGAGCTCGACGAGCCGCGCTGAGCCCGGGAACAGCCGGGTGCGGAAGTCGGTCATGATCCCGAAGGCGTACACGTCGATGCCCAGGTCGTCGACGATCTCCGCGAGCTGGTCGACCTGCGCCTCGGAGTAGAACTGGGCCTCGTCGCAGATGAGGTAGTCGACGCGCGTTCCGGCGGACAGCCGCTCCACGACGTAGGCGCGAAGGTCGAGGGCTCCGTCCACCTCCACGGCCGGCACCTCGAGGCCGAGGCGGCTGGACAGCACCGACTCGCCGGCACGGTCGAGGCGGGTGAACACGATGCCCGCCCGACCCCGCGACGCATGGTTGTGGTCGGTCTGCAGGGCGAGCGTGGACTTGCCACAGTCCATCGTGCCCGCGTAGAAGATCAGCTCCGCCACGCGCACATCGTGCCAGACGCACCCGTCAGGCGCGGCGGTGCACGAGCGCGGGGATGAGAACCTCATCGGCGGTCAGCGCGCCATGCTGGCCCAGCAGGCGCGACACCGTCGTGTCCACCTTGCTGGCGAGCATGGCCGCTCCCCGCGAGACGGCCATGACGTCGCCGATCCGCTCGACGAGTGATGGGTCGACGTGGCCCATCAGCCCCCCGTCGACGATGTCTGCACGAGTGAGCACCTGCGCCCGCTCCCCCAGTACCTCCCGCCAGGCGGCAGCCACATCGGGGGCAGCTCCCTCGACGCAGTACACATGCCTGGCCCGGGGCTCACCGGCGACCCTCTCGACCCCGAGCATGAGGGCGGCATCCTCCTCGATCTGGATCCGCTCCCCCGGCGGGCAGTCGACCATCCCGTGGTCGGCCGTGACGACAAGGGTTGCTCCGACGGGCAGGGCATCGACGAGCCGGCCGACGAGCGCGTCGGCGCGGCCCAGAGCGTCGCGCCACTGGTCGCTGTCGACGCCGAACTCGTGGCCGATGCGGTCGAGCTCGAACCAGTACACGTAGGTGAAGCTGGGCCCGCCCACCGATAGGACGCTGCTCACCTGATCCAGCCGATCCTCGATGGCCTCCGCACCGCGGTAGTCGGCCCCGCGCAGCACCGCACGGGTCAGGCCAGAGTCGCGGTACGCCTCGGGCGACACGGTCGTCATCCGCGCCCCACTGCGCGCCACCTGCTCGAAGACCGTGGGCTCGGGCTGGATCACCACGGGGGGGGGGTCGTCGCCCCAGTGCAGGGGACTGAGAATCGCGCCCGTCTCGGGCAGGAAGAAGGAGGCCCCCACGAGACCGTGCGCCCCGGGCAGGAGGCCGGTACCGAAGGCACCGAGCCCCACGGGTGTCGTCGTGGGGAACGCGGCGTCCACGGTGCCGCCCGACAGGGCGGTCAGGTTCGGGGCATGCTGGCGGTGCCCGGCCAGCAGGTTCCACCCCAGACCGTCGATGAGGCACACGACGACCTGCTCGCAGGGTCCAACGAGCAGCGTGTCGCGGAATCCGGGCACGCCGATCGCCGCTGCCGCGGACGTCCCGACGTCGGCGAGGGTAAGACGCGGCACCCGGTCAGCGCGTCCGCTCGGCCGTGGCCTCCGAGAGGGCCGAGGCGAAGGCCAGCACCTGGCGCACGACCTCGGCGCCGTCGGCCGCCTCCGACACACGCACCGACAGGTCGTCGTTGCTGGCCGTCCCGGTGTACCCGTGGTCGGCCTCGCACTGGGGGTCGCCGCAACTGGCCGGCTCGAGGTCGATCCGGCTGACCGCGCCCCAGCCGATCGTGAGGACGACCTCCGCAGCCGGGCCGCCGGGCCGATGGACGGCCGGGTCGCTGACCACTCGGGTGACGACGACGGAGTCGACGCGCTCGATGCGCACCGCCTCGGTCGACGCCGACGCATACGGCTTCTCGTTGGTCTCGTCGACGGGGTGCTCGTCGGTGTGCCCGACGATGAGGCGCGTCGGCGTCAGCGCGAGCACGGTGACATGGCGTCGCAGCTCGTCGCGGTCGAACGTCGCCTCGTGATGGACCACGTAGGACGCCAGCGGCTCCCCCGCAAGTGCGGTGTCCAGGGCGTCGGCCACCAGGTCGGGGTAGTACCCGGACTTCTGGATGTCCGAGCGCAGTTGCTGGGCGAGGGCGGCGTCAGTCATGGCGTCATTGTTCCACGCCGGCCGCCGCGCACCGGCTAGATCCTGCGGGCACTCGGTTCGATGCTGGCCGGCGCGGTCGCGACGTCGACGGTTAGGGAGCGCGCCACGGCACCGGCGCCGTCCTCGTGCGTCGCGCAGACGCGGCGGGCGTCGACGCCGACGATCCCCGGGTGGCTCCCGGCCAGGTCACTGACCGCACTCACCAGCACGGCCAATGCGCCGCGCGCGGCCCCTCGCTCGGGGTCCGTCGGGGGAAGGGCCACGGACAGGGACGCCACGTCCTCGAGCAGGGCGTTGGCGCCGGCGATGCTCACCGGCGCCAGCCGGTACGACCGGTCGTCCAGGGCATCGGCGACGGGATCATCGACACCCACCGCGATCACCGGGCCGAAGAGCGGATCCTCGAACAGGCGGACGCGCAGGCCCAGGGCGCCCGGGCTGTCGGGATCCAGGCCGACGTCGATCCCGAGTCGACCCAGCAGCGCCTGAGCCTCCGGGCCGGTCAGGATCCCGGAACCGGGCAGGTCGACGGACTCCCTGGGCACCGACGGTGCCGCCGCGTCGGCGGCCGCCTCGTCGCGCTGCTGGGCCGGCGACTGCTTCCACAACGCGTAGCGGGTCACGGCGTTCAGCGCCCGCAGGGCGTCCTCGACGTCGCGGAAGGCGGGCACGTCGTCGGGCGGCTGGTCCTCCTCCAGGCCGACCATGACGGCCACGACCGGCTTCGCGTCGGTGGCGCCGTCGCGGCGCCGGGCGCAGTGGCGCAGCATCGCCCGGATGCGGTCGTCCGAGGATGCCTCGATGGGGGGCACGTAGATGGCCAGGACGGAACCGACGAGCGGGTCCGCCAGGGCGGCGGAGATGGCCGCCTCGTAGGCCTCCGGCGACTCCTGTCGGGCGAAGATCACCGGCTCCCCCGCGACGCGCAGGACGGTGTGCTCGCACGCGTTGACGGCCATCACGGCGAGGGCGTCGCTATTGCCGACGATCGCCAGCCCGGGGCCCGCGGGCAACGGCTGGCTGCTCGCGACACGGGCGACGTCGATGAGCTGGTCGATGGTCTCCACGACAACGAGGCCGCAGTCGCCGAGGATCTGGTCGACGGCGCGCTGGGTGAGCTCGGTGCGGCCGACCGCATGACCCAGCGGGTGGCGCTGTCCGGCTCCACCGGTGCGCACCATCACCACCGGCTTCGAGGCCGAGAGGCGATGCACGATCCGGGCGAACTTGCGTGCGTTGCCGATGGTCTCCAGGTGGAGCATCACGAGCTCGGTGTCGGGGTCCTTCTCCCAGTACTGCAGGAGGTCGTTGCCGGAGATGTCGGCCCGGTTGCCGGCCGAGACGAACGTCGAGAGCCCCAGGCCTCGGCGGCGGAATCGCTCCAGGATCGATCCGCCCAGGGCGCCGGACTGGCTGAAGAAGCCGACGCGGCCGGCGGGCGGCATCTGCGTGACGAGGGAGGCGTTCATCAGGATCTCGGGGGCCGTGTTGATCACCCCGAGAGCATTGGGTCCCACGAGCCGCATCCCCGTGCGGCGCACCAGCTCGACCAGTCGCGCCTGCAGCTCCAGCCCGTCGGGTCCCGAGTCACCGAACCCGCCCGACACCACCACCAGGCCGTGCACCCCGGCGCGCTCCGCGTCCTCGATCACCGCGGCGACCCTGGGGGCCCGGACGATGACGACGACCAGGTCGATCGGCTCGCCCACGTCGGTGAGAGACCGCACGCACCGGACGCCCGCGATGGCGTCGACCTCGGGGTGCACCGCCACGATGTCGCCCCGATAGCCGCCGTCGACCAGGTGCCGAAGCACCGCGTGGCCGAGGCCACCGGGCGTGCGCGACGCCCCCACGATCGCGATTCGGGCGGGGTGCAGGAGGCGATGCACGGACCGAGCCTCGGCCCGTTGCTCGCGAGCCTCCATGACCGCGACGCTGGTCGAGGTCGGCTCGATGTCGAAGGACACGGCCAGCACGTCCTCCTCCCGGCGCTGCTTCACCTCGTAGCCGGCCTCGCGGAAGGTGGCGATCATGCGCACGTTGTCCGGGAGCACCTCCGCCACGAACCGGTGCACCCCCACCTCGCGCGCCGCAGCGGTCAGGTGCTCGAGCAGCACAGAACCCAGTCCACGGCCCTGCGCGTCGTCGCGGATGACGAACGCCACTTCAGCGGTGCCGTCACCGATGACGTCGAACCTGCCCACTCCGATCATCTCGCCCGCGTCCAGGGCGATGAGGGCGACACGATCGCGGTAGTCGACCTCGGTGAAGTAGTGCACGTCGTGCTCGGTGAGCTCGGGCTTCACCGAGAAGAAGCGGAAGTAGACCGTGCGACCCGACAGGGAGGCGTGGAACTCTCGCAGGCGCTCGGCGTCGCCGGGGGTGATGGGGCGCAGGTGCACCGGATGGCCGTCACGTAGGAGTACGTCGGCCTCCCATTCGGCCGGATAGCCGGGGCCGGACGGGTCGGTCATGCCCCCATTGTGGTGCCCCTGTCCCCACGAGGCGACCCGTCCACCGCACACCGGGTGCGCCCGCGGGTAGGGTCGTCGCGTGACCGTCTCTGCGCCCGTTCCGGGCAACCACGCCTTCGACTCCGACCTCTTCGTCGTGGCCCCGGAGGTGCGTCAGGCGCTGGAGGACGGCACCGCGGTCGTGGCCCTGGAGTCGACCATCATCAGCCACGGGCTCCCCCGGCCGGAGAACCTGCGCGTGGCCGCGGAGGTCGAGGACATCGTCCGCTCCCGAGGGGCGACCCCCGCCACGATCGCCATCCTCGACGGCAAGGTGCTCATCGGCCTCGACGACTCCGCGCTCGACCAGGTGGCCAACCGCGACGACGTCGTGAAGGTCAGCGTCCGCGACATCGCGACCCTCGTCGCCCGGTGCGGCAGCGGCGCCACCACCGTCGCGGCCACCAGCCATCTTGCCTCCCTCGCCGGCCTGCGGGTCTTCGCCACCGGCGGCCTCGGCGGCGTCCACCGTCAGGCCCGCGACAGCTGGGACGAGTCCGCCGACCTGAACACGCTCGCCGTGACCCCCATGACGGTCGTCTGCTCGGGCGTGAAGTCGATCCTCGACGTCGGCGCCACCCTCGAGCGCCTCGAGACCCTCAATGTCGGCGTCCTCGGCTACGCCACCAACCGCTTCCCCGGCTTCTACCTCACCGACTCGGGCTTCCCCGTGTTCTGGTCCGCCCAGGACGCGGCCGCCGTAGCCGACATCATGAAGGTGCGCGACACCCTGCGGATCCCGTCTGCCCTCGTGGTCGCCAACCCGCTGCCGGAGTCCGAGCAACTCGACCCCGACGTCCACGACCACGTGCTCGAGGAGGGCCTGCGGCTCGCGTCGGCCCGCAACATCACCGGCAAGGACGTCACGCCGTTCCTGCTCGACCACTTCCACCGCGCGACGCACGGCGCCAGCCTGATCGTCAACGAGCAGATCATCGTCCGCAACGCCGAACTGGCGGCCCGTATCGCCGTCATCGACGCGGGTGCTGGCGCGGACGACCGGTAGTCCCTTGGCAAGGAGCGCCAGCTGATGCCGGGAAACTGCGTCGTCATCGGCGACCTGATGATGGACGTCACCGCGCGCATCGAGTCGGACATCGCCTACGGCAGCGACACCCCGGCCCTCGTCAGCCTGCAGCCCGGCGGCTCGGCCGCCAACACCGCCGCATGGATGGCCGCCACCGACGCCACCGTCACGCTGATCGGGTGCGTGGGCGACGATGCGTTCGGCCACGCGCTGCGCGCCAACCTCGTCGGCCTGGGCGTGGACGCCCGACTCGACGTCGTCGCGGGCCACGGCACGGGCACGTGCGTCATCCTCGGCGACCACCGGCGCGAGCGGACGATGGTCCCGGACCCAGGCGCCAACAGCGCCCTCGACGCCGACCGCGTGGTCGCCGCTCTCGATGCCGCGCATGGAGAGGGCCGGCTCGACCACCTGCATCTGTCGGGCTACGCGCTCCTCAACCCCGGCAGCCGGGCCGCGGGGCTGGCCGCCCTCGAGCATGCCCGCACCCTCGGCGCGACCGTGAGTCTCGACCCCGCGTCGGCGGTACCCCTCGCCGCCAATCTCGCCCTCGTTCGCGGCCTGCTGCCCGACCTCGACGTGCTCGTCGCCAACGAGGCCGAGGCGGAGGTCCTGTCCGGGGGCGTCGGCACCCAGGCCCTCACCTCCCTCGCCCGCGAGGTGCCCTTGGTCGTGGTCAAGCGCGGCGCGCTGGGCGTGTCCGCAGTGTCCGACGGCTCACCCGTCGAGCGGCCGGCGCTGGCGGTCGACGTCGTCGACACGACCGGGGCGGGTGACGCCTTCGCGGCCGGATTCCTGCCGGCGTGGCTGTCGGGCGCCACGCTCGTGGAGGCCGTGGATGCCGGTCAGGAGCTCGCGGCGCTGGCCGTGGGTCGTGTCGGAGCCAGCCCGATGGTCGCCTGAGCCGGAGAATCGCCCCTACGGGACCCACCCGAGCACGGAGAGGAACGCATGGCCCGCCGCACCAGCCGCGCCACCGAACGACCGGCCGAAGGCCGCATCGTCGACGTCGACGTCTCCGACGAGATGCGCGGATCCTTCCTGGAGTACGCGTACTCGGTGATCTACGCTCGGGCACTGCCGGACGCGCGCGACGGGCTCAAGCCGGTGCAGCGACGCATCCTGTTCCAGATGGCGCAGATGGGCCTGCGCCCCGACCGGGGTCACGTCAAGAGCGCGCGCGTGGTGGGCGAGGTCATGGGCCGCCTGCACCCCCACGGCGACTCGGCCATCTACGACGCGCTGGTCCGCATGGCCCAGCCGTTCTCGCTGCGCCTGCCCATGGTCGACGGTCACGGCAACTTCGGCTCGCTCGACGACGGCCCGGCCGCGATGCGCTACACGGAGGCTCGACTGGCCTCGCCCGCCCTGGACATGACGGCGGGACTCGACGAGGACGTCGTCGACTTCGGACCCAACTACGACGGACGCGAGACCGAGCCTCTGGTGCTGCCCGCGGCCATCCCGAGCCTGCTGGTCAACGGGGCGTCCGGCATCGCCGTCGGCATGGCCACGAACCTCGCCCCGCACAACGTCGGCGAGGTGCTCAACGGCGCACGGCACCTGCTGAACCATCCCGATGCCACCCTCGCCGAGATCATGACCCTCATCCCCGGCCCGGACTTCCCCGGCGGCGGGGTGATCGTCGGGCTCGGCGGCATCCGCGACGCCTACGAGACCGGGCGCGGGACCTTCCGGGTACGGGCCCGCACGCGGGTGGAGCAGATCACGCCGCGCCGTCGCGGCATCGTCGTCACCGAGCTCCCCTATAACGTCGGCCCCGAACGGGTCATCGACCGCATCAAGGACGCCGTGCTGTCGAAGAAGCTCCAGGGCATCTCCGACGTCGTCGACCTGACCGACGGCGACAGCGGCCTGCAGCTGGTGATCGAGATCAAGAACGGCTTCCACCCCGAGGCGGTGCTCGAGCACCTGTTCAAGCTCACGCCGATGGAGGACACCGTCAACATCAATGCGGTCGCCCTCGTGGAGGGCCAGCCGCAGACGATGGGCCTGATGCAGATGCTGCGGGTCTGGCTGGCCCACCGGCTCGAGGTGGTCCGTCGGCGCAGCGCGTTCCGGCGGACGAAGGCCGCGACCCGGCTGCACCTGGTCGAAGGCCTGCTGATCGCCATCCTCGACATCGACGAGGTGATCCAGCTCATTCGCGAGTCCGACGACGCCGCGTCGGCCAAGGACCGTCTCATGACGGTCTTCGACCTCAGCGAGGTCCAGGCCACCTACATCCTGGACATGCCCCTGCGCCGGCTCACAAAATTCTCCCGGATCGAGCTGGAGGGCGAGGGCGACGAGCTGCGCCGCGAGATCGACCGGCTGACCGCCCTGCTCGAGGACGAGTCGGTGCTGCGTGCAGCGGTGGCCGCCGAGATCGGATCCGTCGCCCAGGCACACGCCACGCCGCGGCGCACTCTGCTCATGGAGGGGTCGTCGACCCCGGTCACGGCGGCCGTTCCGCTCGAAGTACACGACGAGCCGTGCGTCATCCTCCTGTCGAGCACCGGACTGCTCGCCAGGACCGCCGACACCACGCCGGCCGGCACCGACAGCCACGGCCAGCGCTCGGCGCACGACGTGATCGTCTCCGCGATCCCGGCCACCACCCGTGGCGAGTTCGGCCTGGTCACGAGTGCCGGCCGCGTGCTGCGACTGAACGCCGTCGACCTGCCGGCGATCCCGGCGGTGTCCGGCGTGCCTGCCCTGTCGGCGGGTGCACCGCTCGGCGCCCTCGTCGACCTGCCGCCGGACGAGGAGCCGCTGGCTCTGACCACCCTGGACGAGGCCGGCGGCCTCGCCCTCGCCACCGCCCGCGGCGTGGTGAAGCGGGTGATCGCCGACGTCCTGCAGAGCAGGGACTCCTGGGAGGTCATCCGGCTCGACGACGGCGACCGCGTCGTGGGAGCTGCACGGCTGACGGAGGCCGATGCGGAGGCCTGCGAACTCGTCTTCATCTCCTCGGACGCGCAGCTCCTGCGCATCCCCGCGGGCAGCGTGCGACCCCAGGGGCGGGCGGCGTCGGGGATGGCCGGCATGAAGCTGGCCAAGGGCGCCGAGGTCATCTCCTTCCAGGCCCTCCTTCCCACGGAAGCCGCCGTGGTGGTCACGATCGCGGGCAGCGGCGCTGCCCTGCCCGGCACGGATGCGGGGACGGTGAAGGTGACCCCTCTGGCCGAGTACCCGGGCAAGGGCCGGGCGACGGGCGGCGTGCGGTGCCACAAGTTCCGGTCCGGCGAGGACCGCCTGCTGCTCGCCTGGGTCGGCACCGGGCCCGCGCGGGCGGCCACCGCGTCCGGTGTGCCGGTTGCCCTGCCCGAGATCGACCCCCGCCGCGATGCCACCGGGTCGCCTGCGGCCGCCCCGATCGCTGGACTGGCGGGCTCGCTGTGACGAGCTGCTCGATCGACGCCCTCGCCGCCCACGAGCCGCTGGCCGGCACCGCGCCGATCGCGGGCACCTGGATCGTCATCGAACAGCCGGGGCCCTGGGGGCGCGACGTCCTCGCCGACAGCGGCCTGGCGGC
The DNA here is from genome assembly GCA_016717115.1 of Actinomycetota bacterium. Taxonomy (GTDB): domain Bacteria; phylum Actinomycetota; class Actinomycetes; order S36-B12; family S36-B12; genus UBA10649. Next base: position 49,829 of record JADKGE010000006.1, on the reverse strand, counting down.
GGATCTTCGCGAGCACCTGTCCGGTGCGAAGGCCCTGGGGATGTCGGTGATCCTCGCCCGGCATCCCGATCGACCCGGGCGGGTGGGTTCGCCGGATCGGCACGTGTGGGTGGCCCGCTCCGCACCCGGCGGGATGCTGCTGCGCCACGCGCTGCTGGCCGACCTGGGCGAGATCGGTGACTGGGATCTGCCCGCCGTCGCCGCGGGCTCGCTGCCTGCGGTCGGCACCGTCGAGGCGACACCGGTGATGTTCATCTGCACCCACAGCGGGCGCGACCGCTGCTGCGCCGTCCACGGGCGTGCCCTGATGACCGCGGTCCTCGACCGGACCGCTCCCGAGGACCGCGAGCGCGTGTGGGAGTGCAGCCACCTCGGCGGCCATCGGTTCGCGCCCGTGTCCTTGACGCTGCCGTCGGGGGCGGTGCACGGCCGCCTCGACGTCGGGTCCGCCCTGGCCGTCCTCGCCACCGCCGACCGTGGCGAGGTGGTGCTGGACCACCTCCGTGGACGCTCGTCGCTCGTCGCGCCGTTCCAGGTCGCGGCCATCGAGGTGCAGCGTCGTCACGGCATCTCCGGCTTCGACGATCTCGACGTGCTGCGCCTGGTCGACGACCGCGCCGTGCCGATGCTCCCGGGTGCCCTGCTCGACCCCGGGAACGCGCTGCTGCGGGCGGAGGTGCGGCACGCCGACGGCCGGGCCTGGCGGGCGGCCCTGGTGGCCCGGGATCTCGACCGGCCCCGCCTCGAGTCGTGCGGCAAGGACCCGGTGCCGGGAGTCACGTGGGTCTGCACGGAACTAGAACAAACCACCCCCTGGAACTAGCAAGCCCCCACTACACCCCTCTACCCACTACCCCACCCCACTACCCCACCCCACTGCTCACGTCGAGCGGTGAGTCGTCGGGGTTCTCCGGGGCCTGTGCACCCCGACAACTCACCGCTCGGCAGGTGGGGTCGGGCGGGGTGGGGTCGGGCGGGGTCGGGCTGGGTCGGGCGGGGTGGGGCTCCGTGGGTGGGTCAGCCCGGGTTGCTGGCGGCCAGTAGGTCGGACGTGTCGTGGATGGTCGTTCTGTCGCGGCCCCTCGTGGCACCGAGCGCCCGCTCCGCGGCGTCGATCGACCGCCAACCCGCCGTGCTCACCACCTGTATGCCGCGCTCGGCAAGCAGGTCGTCGATCCCTCCGGCACGGGCCGGCTTCGGCAGCGACCCGTCCGCCGCGTCCGCCAGCAGCGATCCCACGGTCGCGACCGCGTCCTTCTTGTTGGTGCCGATGATCCCGGTGGGGCCGCGCTTGATCCAGCCGGCGACGTACTCACCGGGAACGCTCGCGCCCCCGCTCTGCACCCGGCCGTCGACGTGCGGGATGACGTTGCGGGCCTCGTCGAACGGCACCTCGTCCAGGGCGGTGCCGCGATACCCGACACTGCGCACCACGACGTTGGCCGGGATCTCGAAGAACTCCCCCGTGCCCACCGCGGACCCCTCCTCGGTGAGGCGGGTGCGCTCCACGACGACGCGTTCGACGTGCTCGCCCCCGACGAGCTCGTGTGGCCGGGCGAAGAAGTGGAGGTGGATGCGTCGCCCCTTGCCGGCGGGCTCACGGCGCGACCACTCGCGCATCACCTCGACGTTGCGTCCGACGGCCCGGTCGCTCGCCGCCAGCTCGGCGCTCCCCGCATCGAGCTCGAGGTCGGCCGCGCGGACGATGACGTCCGCGTCCGCCAGTTCGCCGAGCTCGCGCAGTTCCTTCGTGGTGAACGCGGCCTGCGCCGGGCCTCGCCGACCCAGCACGTGGATGTCGGTGATCTGCGACCTCGCGAGCGTGTCGAAGACGTACTGCGGCATGTCGGTGTGGTCCAGCTCGCCGACGGTCTTCGCAAGGACACGGGTCACGTCGACGGCGACGTTGCCGATGCCGATCACGACGACGCCGGTCGCGGTGGGCAGCAGCGACTCGAAAAGGGCTCGGTCGGCGTCGGGGTGGCCGCAGTACCACGCGACCAGGTCCGTGGCCGCGACACTGCCGGCGAGCTCCTCGCCGGGGATCCCGAGGCGCCGGTCGCGGGATGCCCCGTACGTGAAGATCACGGCGTCGTAGCAGTCGTGCAAGTCGGCCATAGACACGTCTGAACCGACGTTCACGTTGCCGAGGAACCGCACTCCGGGCTTGTCCAGCACCTTGTCGAGGGTGTCGCGCACCGATCGGATGCTCAGGTGATCGGGCGCAACGCCGTATCGAACGAGGCCGAACGGCACGGGCAGCCGGTCGATCACGTCGACCTGGACCGGGATCGCGTCCTGGCCCACCAGCGCATCGGTGGCGTAGATGCCCGAGGGGCCGGATCCGACAACAGCGACCCGCAGTGGGCGTGGCATGACTACTCCTCGTGAATGCCGGGCAAGGGACGCTGTCAACCTAACCCCTGCGGCAGCGTTTGTCGGGGGAAGCTAGTCGAGGATCGTCACGGTCCCTGCTGATCCGTCGACCCTGATCCGCTGGCCCGTTCGGATCGCAGTTGTCGCGAAGCCCGTTCCCGTGACGGCGGGCAGGCCGTACTCGCGGCAGACGATCGCCGCGTGGCTCATGATGCCGCCCGTGTCCGTGACCGTCGCGCCGATCCTGCCGAAGATCGGGGCCCAGCTCGGCGCCGTCAGCGGCGCCACGAGGATCTCCCCCTGCTGCACCTCACCGATCTGGTCCGCGGAGCAGATGACCCTCGCCGGACCCTCGGCGATTCCGGGCGAGGCCGCGAAGCCCTTCAGGCCGGAATCGTCGGCCGAACCGCCGCCGAGCCACGCCGCGACGCTCGCCGACGTGATCCCCCAGAGCATCACGGTGAACGGCTCCACGATGACCGCGGGCGGAACCCCCATCGCGGGCGTCGGCTTCCACCGGCGCAGGGCCGCGTGGATCGCCTTGCGTCGCTCGATCTCGGCCGGCCAGTGCGCCGGTCCCGCCGCCGGCGCCGGCGTGGCCCACGAGGCGTAGTAGTCCCACAGGGCGTCCTGCACCTCCGTGCGCTTGAGGAAGAAGATGTCGTCGGGCTCGGCCCAGAAGCCCGCCGTCACGAACACGGCCCCGAGCTCGCGCATCTTGCGCCAGATCACTGAGTGGCTCCAGTGCTCGACGTAGAAGTTGTGGTTCTCGACGTAGGGGAAGACGACCCTGACGAGGCCCAGCTTCGCCCGGAACCCGTCGCGCTCGGAGTCCCGCATCAGCAGGTCCGCGTACTCGTTGACGATGCGGTCTCGCTCCGCGCGGATGGCTTCGACGGGCCGGGCCAGGTCCTCGCCCCGTTGCACCCGGGCGATGTAGTTCGCGATGAACCCGAAGGGGATGCTGACGTGCTCGATCCAGACCCTGTCCGTGTGGTAGAAGCCCGAACCCGAGGAGAAGTTGAACCACGGCTCGGCCGAGTCATGGAACGAGGCGATCCAGCTCTCACCGGCGGGGGTGCTCCTGAGAATCCGGCACGTCTCCTCGGCGTCGTCGCCGACGAACGCCTCCGCCACGCCCAGGTCGACGGCCTGGTGCGCCAGCCGCTTGAGCTCCTCGTCGGGACGGAACAGGTCGACCTCCACGCCAGCGACCATCTTCGCGATCGCGAGGTCGGGGATGCTGGGCCACGACTGCTTGCAGAACCCGAAGAAGTCGAGGTAGGCGGCATAGCCGAGGTTGAGGAACTCGAAGTGGTACTGCCACAGCTTCAGGGCCAGGTCGAGCAGTCGGTGGTAGCTCTCCTGGATGGCATACCCCGAGCCCACACCGGCTCCGGACTTCACGACGAGGTCGGCGTCCTCCAGGTCCGGCAGCGGAGCGAAGTCCAGGCGTTCGAGGTCGGCGACCAGGCCCCGAATCTTGATCATCCAGTTGTCGTAGAGGTCGTTCCAGTTGGTGAAGTAGAAGCCGGCCCGATCGACGAAGGCCGCCACGCGCGCTTCGATGTCTCCTGGCGGGGCCGCGACAGGCGACAGGTAGGCGTACCCGTTGAGGATGCGGAAGTCGATGCCGTCCGACGGCGGGACCCGCAGGTGGCGGGTGTTGTACTGCGACAGCGAAGCGATGGCGAACTCGTACAGCGTGGCGTCCCACGGCGTGAGCGCCTCCGGCCAGTGCACTCCGTCCTGGAACCAGAACATCGACTCCTCGTACTCGCGTCGTCCCTCCGAGAACAGTGACGAGTACAGGTAGAGGTCCTGCCAGCCCTCGGCCCCGTCGGGGGTCTCGACGTCGTGCGGACGGGGGAATCGATCGCTCATGCGCTCTCCTCGGTGATCGATCCGGTCACGTCAGTCCTCCTGGGCGTGGAGGGGTGACATCAGCGTGGCGACGATGCTGCTCATGAAGTCCCCGGCCGGGGCGACAGTCGCTCGGGGCGCCCCCAGCTTGCTCCACACCGTCTCCGGACGAGCCTGGAGCAGAACGACATTGCTTCCCTCGGGCAGGTCGGCGTCGATCGCCCACTCGACGTCCTGCGGGCAGCCGTAGTGCCGCTCGGCCGCTCGGGCCAGGCGCGCGATCGCGACGATCTGCGCGTCGGTGATGCTCGCGACGGTGGCGCGGCTCTCCTCGACGGCCGCCTTCTCGACCGTGTCGTGGTCGGTGAGGCGGTACTCGTGCTCCTTGCGGGAGATCGTCCGCCGGCCTATCTCGAACATGACCTTGTCCACCAGGTAGTTGTCGGGTGTCACCTCGCCGGAGACGACCGCCTCTCCGAAGCCCCAGGCTGAGTCGATCGCGATGGCCGACCGATCGCCGTCCTCCGGGTTGAGGGTGAAGGCCACCCCGGCAGCGACGGGGCGCACCATCTTCTGGACGACGACGCTCATCTCCGTCGAGCGGTGGTCGTAGCCCATCTCGACGCGGTAGCACGTGGCGCGATCGGTGAACAGGCTCGCCCAGCAGCGCCGCACCGCGTCGACGACAGCGTCCGAACCGCGCACCCACAGGTACGTGTCGTGCTCACCCGCGAAGGAGGCATCCGGCGAGTCCTCGCTCGTGGCGGACGAGCGGACGGCGACCGGCACGTCGTCGGTGCCGCTCCTGCGGCCGAGCTCGGCGTAGGCGATGCGCAGCGAGCGCTCGACGGCCGCGTCCATCGGCATGGCACGCACGGCGTCCCGCATCGATGAGCACCTGTCCTGCACCATGGCGAGGTCGGCGACGTCGAGGCCGAACAGCAGCCGGGCGAGGCTCTTGTCGAGGTCAGCGGCGTCGCGGCAGGTGCGGAAGGCCTCGGTGGTGAGTGCGAACCCCGGCGGCACCGGCAGCCCGGCACCCGTCATCTCGCCGAGGCTCGATGCCTTGCCGCCGACCTCGGAGCGCATGCCGTCCCAGTAGCTCTCGAACCACATGATCGACGTCACAGTGCTGCCTCCCCGCGCAAGCATGCCGACATCGAGTCTCGGTCGCAGGGCGACGCTACGCGCAAACCGTCCCGCGGGAAAGCACGGCGGCCCACCATGCGGGACACAGCGTGCTAGCGTCCGCGTCAATGTCTCCCGCGAGCGATCTGCCGCCCCGCCGGGGATCTGGGTCGCGCCCGAGCCACCGCCAGCCTGACGACTTGCCCGCCCGCACCCACCCAGCACAGGAGGTTCCATGCCGTTCATCCAGGTGACGATGCTCGCAGGACGCAGCGTCGAGCAGAAGCACGCACTGATCAGGAAGCTCAGCGCCGCGACCGCCGAGGCGCTGGACACCCCGATCGAGCGGGTGCGCGTCGCGATCTACGAGGTGACCGCCGACGAGTGGGGCACGGGCGGCGAGCCGATCGCCATCGCGCGCCCGAACGGCTGAGGCGCGCAACTACACGTCCATCGGCTCCAGCAGTCCGGTCCGCACGTTGAAAAGCGCACCCCCGACCACCAGGTCGGGCGGGAGCAGGGGGTAGGACCGCACGCGCACGACGTCGGTGATCAGGGCGGCCCGCTGGTCGGTCACCGTGCGGATCTCGACGCTCCGCGTGTCGATCCCGTACTTGTCCGCGATGAGGGCGTGGACGTCGGCCTCCTCACCGCTGGCCATCTTGCAGTCGGTGTGCGGCATCACGAGCACGCGCTTGACGCCCAGGAGGTAGGTGGCCAGGACGAGGGTCCTCAGGACGTCCTCCGTCACCCTCGCCCCGGCGTTGCGCAGGATCTTCGCGTCGCCGCTGGCCATACCGACGACCCGCAGAGGGTCGATGCGCGAGTCCATGCAGGTGACGATCGCCAGCCCCTGCGCCGCCCAGCCACTGAGGTCGGACGACGTGAAGCTCGACGCGTACTCGACGTTCCCGGCGAGGACGTCGCCGAAGGCCTCGGACGGGAACTCCTGCAGGACTGCGGTCTTCTCCAGGCTCATGATTCGACCCTATCCACGGGGGGCGGCGACTGCACCCGCTCGCGCTACCGGCGGGTCAGCCGCGCGCAGGCGAGGAGGTGCTCAGGGTCGGCGGCCCCGGTCAGGCGTCGATGCGGTCGCGATCGAGCGCTGCGGCCCCGTCGACGATGAAGTCCTTCCGCGGCGCGACATCGCTTCCCATCAGCAGGTCGAACACCTGCTCCGCCGCCGCGGCGTCGTTCATCGTGATACGGCGCAGGGTGCGATGAGCGGGGTCCATCGTGGTCTCGCGCAACTGCGACGCATCCATCTCGCCCAGCCCCTTGTAGCGCTGGACCGGTTCCTTCACGCGACGGCCGCGCTTGTCCGCATCCTTCAGGACGGCGTGCATCTCCGCGTCCGAGTAGGTGTAGATCACCTCGTTGGCCTTGCTCCCGGGATTGACGATCTCGAGCCGGTGCAGGGGCGGTACCGCGGCGAACACGCGTCCGTCGTCGAGGAGGGGCTTGAGGTAGCGGTGGATGAGGGTGAGCAGCAGACAGCGGATGTGCGCCCCGTCGACGTCGGCATCGGACATGAGGATGACCTTGCCGTACCTCGCCTGGCCGAGGTCGAAGCTGCGCCCCGACCCGGCGCCGATGACCTGGATGATCGACGCGCACTCGGTGTTCTTGAGCATGTCGGCGAGCGACGACTTCTGGACGTTCAGGATCTTGCCGCGGATGGGCAGGAGTGCCTGGTGGTCGGAGTTGCGGGCCGTCTTGGCGGTGCCCAGGGCGCTGTCGCCCTCGACGATGAACAGTTCCGTGCGCTCGACCTCGCCGCTTCTGCAGTCGACGAGCTTGGCGGGCAGCGCCGACGACTCCAGTGCCGTCTTGCGGCGCTGCGTGTCCCGGTGCGCTCGGGCCGCCACCCGAGCCCGCATGGCGTTCGCGGTCTTGTCGAGCACAGCCTTGGCGGCCGCCTTCTCACCACGGGGCGGGGAGGTGAGCCACGCCGTGAGCTCCTTGGTGACGACGTTGGCCACGATCCGTGATGCCGACGGGGTGCCCAGAACCTCCTTGGTCTGGCCCTCGAACTGCGGCTCGGCGAGCCGGACGGCGACGACAGCGGTGAGGCCCTCGAGCACGTCGTCCTTGGTGATGTTGTCCTCGTTGGCGCGCAGCACCTTGGCGGCCCTGAGCTGGTCGTTCACCACCTTGACGATGGCCCGCTCGAAGCCCGCCACGTGGGTGCCGCCCTTGGGCGTCGCGATGACGTTGACGAACGACTTCGTGGTGGTCTCGTAGCCGGCGTCCCAGCGGAGGGCGATGTCGACGCCGAGGTCGCGCTCGACCTCCTGCGGAGTCATGTGCCCCTTGTCATCGAGCACGGGGACGGTCTCGTGGAAGTGGCCCTGGCCGGTGAGGCGGATCACCGAGCTGACGGGTTCGCCGGGCGAGAGGTACTCGACGTACTCCGACAGGCCGCCCTTGTGCTGGAAGGACTCCTCCCAGACGTCGCTCGGATCCCGGCGGTCGGTGATGGCGATGACGAGCCCCGGCACGAGGAACGTGCTCTGCATGGCCCGCTGCCGCAGCGCCTCGCGATCGAAGTCGGCGTCCTTGGTGAAGACCTGACGGTCCGCCCAGAACCGCACCCGGGTGCCGGTCTTGGTGCGGGGGCACTTGCCGACGATGCGCAGGCCGCTCTTCCGGGTGAATTCGGCCGTCTCGTCGTCGCCGTCGAAGACGCCGGGCACCCCGCGTCGGAACGACATCATGTGGATCTTGCCGCCGCGGTCCACCTCGACGTCGAGCCGCGAGGACAGCGCGTTGACCACCGACGCGCCCACGCCGTGCAGGCCGCCCGATGCACCGTACGAGCCGCCGCCGAACTTGCCGCCGGCATGGAGCTTGGTCATAACGACCTCGACGCCGGTGAGCTTGGTCTTGGGCTCGACGTCGACCGGGATGCCGCGCCCGTCGTCGGTGACCTCCACCGAGCCGTCCGCGTTCAGCAGGACGCCGATGCGGTGACAGTGCCCGGCAAGGGCCTCGTCGACCCCGTTGTCGATGATCTCCCACAGGCAGTGCATGAGGCCGCGGGCGTCGTTCGAGCCGATGTACATGCCCGGGCGCTTGCGCACCGCTTCGAGCCCCTCCAGGACCGCCAGATCCTTCGCCGAGTACCCGGACGGGGCGGCTCGGGCGGGGCTCCGCGCTGGCTTGACTGGCATCCCCCCAACCTATCCGCGCGGGCCGACGCCACGGGTGAGGCGTCTGGCGTGTCCGAGCGGATTGTGCCGTCGTGTGGCTTTCGTCACTCCGCGGGGCAATTCGCTCTGGGCGAACCGACTCGGCGTGGCGCAACGGGAACAACGCCGCCATGTAAGACTGTTACCACCATCGACGGGTGCTACTCAGGCAATTCCGTCCGATCCTTGACTTGGGAGGTACCGCGCACATGACCACGACATTGACAGCGCCAGCCCTCAGCGCCACCGATCGATGCGATCGCTGCAGCGCGCAGGCCTACGTTCGTGTCGTGCTCCCGGGCGGCGCCGATCTTCTCTTCTGCGGGCACCACTGGAGCCGGCACGAGACCGTCCTGCGGCCCCAGGCCGTCCAGGTGGTCGACGAGACGCACCGATTGATGCCCACGACCTCGACTGACTGAGATCGACGGCCCACCTACCTGCCCTCGAAGCGAGGCTTCCTGCGCTCGCTGAACGCTCGGATGCCTTCCTGGTAGTCCTGGCTCGTCCACGCGTCACGACGCAGCGACGTCAGCCGCTCGAAGTCGTCACTGGTGAGAGAGCGCGCGTCGGTCAGAGCCGTCATCTCGCCCTTGATCGCGCGGATCGCCAAGGGAGCCAGGGAGGCGATCCGACGACCGAGCTCGGTCGCGGTCGTCGTCATCTCATCCGTATCGGCCACGAGCCGGCTGACCACTCCGTACGAGGCGGCCGCCTCCGCACTGATGGGGTCGGCGGTGAAGAACAGCTCCTTGGCGATGTTCAGCGGCAGGGCACTGAGCAGGTGCGCGACGCCGGCGGTGTTGTACGGCACGCCGAGGCGAGCGGGAGTGATCGCGAACGACGCCGTTCGCACCGCCACGATGAGATCGCAGGTGAAGACGAACTCGCATGCGCCGCCCCACACCCCGCCTTCGACGGCGGCGATGACGGGGAACGGCGACTGCCGGACGGCGTGCAGGAACCCCTCGAGCGGATTGGTCCAGGTGAGCGGATCGGACCCGTCGACGGGCAGCTCGGCGATGTCGTACCCGGCAGACCAGGTGGACACGCCCGGCTCGGCCCGGAAGACCAGCGCTCGGCAGCCAGCCTCCTCGGCCGTCACAAGGGCGTTGGTGAGCGCCGCGAGCATCGGTGCGCCCATCGCGTTGCGGCGAGCGCCGTTGGTCATCGTCACCTCGACCACCGATGCAGGGTCGTCGTCGTCGCCCACATGTCGCACGGTGATGAGGTTCACGGCCTCACCGTAGCCGTCAGCCGGATGCGTGCGCGGGTCAGTCGAGGTAGTCCCTGAGGACCTGCGACCGAGACGGGTGCCGCAGCTTGGACATCGTCTTGGACTCGATCTGGCGGATCCGCTCGCGGGTGACGCCGTAGACCTTGCCGATCTCGTCGAGGGTCTTCGGCTGCCCGTCGGTCAGGCCGAACCGCATGCGGACGACCCCCGCCTCGCGGTCGGACAGGGTGTCGAGCACCGACTCGAGCTGCTCCTGGAGCAGCGTGAACGACACCGCGTCGGACGGAACGATGGCCTCGGAGTCCTCGATCAGGTCGCCGAACTCGCTGTCACCCTCCTCACCGAGCGGGGTATGGAGCGAGATCGGCTCGCGGCCGTACTTCTGCACCTCGACGACCTTCTCGGGCGTCATGTCCAGCTCGCGGGCGAGCTCCTCGGGCGTGGGCTCGCGGCCGAGGTCCTGCAGCATCTGCCGCTGGACGCGGGCCAGCTTGTTGATGACCTCGACCATGTGGACCGGGATGCGGATGGTGCGCGCCTGGTCGGCCATGGCGCGGGTGATGGCCTGCCGGATCCACCAGGTGGCGTAGGTGGAGAACTTGTAGCCCTTGGTGTAGTCGAACTTCTCCACGGCGCGGATCAGGCCGAGGTTGCCCTCCTGGATGAGGTCGAGGAACAGCATGCCGCGACCCGTGTACCGCTTGGCGAGGGACACCACCAGGCGCAGGTTGGCCTCGAGCAGGTGGTTCTTCGCTCGCCGCCCGTCGAGGGCGATCCATTCCAGGTCGCGTTGCAGCTTCTTGTCGAGCTTCTTCGTGTCGTTGAGCATCTCCTCGGCGAACAGCCCCGCCTCGATGCGCTTGGCCAGTTCGACCTCCTGCTCGGCGTTCAGCAGGGAGACCTTGCCGATCTGCTTGAGGTAGTCCTTGACCGGGTCGGCCGTGGCGCCGGCGACCATGACGGTCTGCTGCGGCGCATCGTCCTCGTCGACATCCGAGATGACGAAGCCCTTGCCCTCCTCCTCAACGGCGGCGGCCTTCTCCTCCTCGGTCTCTGTGGCCTCCTCCTCGACAACGACGGCGGCGAGGTCCTCGACGAGGTCGGCCTCCAGGTCCGCCTCGAGCACGGCCGCCACCTCGAGCTCGGCCACGTCGACGTCGGCGATCGTGTCGAGGTCCTCGACCTCGACCAGTCCGTCCTCGGTCTCGACGACCTCGACGAAGCCTTCGGCCGGGGTCTTCTTCGCGCCCCTCGCCGATGGCTTGGCGGGAGCCTTCTTCGCGGTGGCGCTCTTCGCTGGGGCCGTCGCGCTCGCGGCCGCCTTCTTCGCGGGAGCCGCCTTCGCCGGGGCCGCCTTCGCCGGAGTCGCCTTCGCCGGAGTCGCCTTGACGGCGGGAGCCTTCTTCGCGGGTGCCGCCTTCACGGCGGGCGCCTTCGCCACGGGCGCCGCCTTGGCGGCGGGCGCCTTCTTGGCGGGCGCGGCCTTCACGGCCGGTGCCTTCTTCGCGGGAACGGCCTTCGTTGCGGGGGGAGACTTCTTGGCGGTGGTGGTCGTCGGAGCAGGTGCAGCAGTCTGTGACTTTGGCATCGAGGTGGGAGTGCCTTTCTCGCGTTGACCCACGACAAGGGCCCGTGTCAAGCACAAGGCTTGGAAACGGGCCGGTATTCCCCGTATTGTGCCACGTCCCGCGACCTGACGCCGCCCGGGGGCTCTACCGGACCGCGAGCACCGCCCGACCCTCCCCCACCGGCACGTGCAGGATCGCCTCCTGGCTGACCGGCTCGGTCACCGGGAAGGGACCGAGGTCGTCGACCATGAAGTCTGCCGCCCAGGTCGTGGTGGCCCGCACCTCGAATCGACCGGCGCGTCGATAGGTGTGCGCGACGGCGAGGTGCGGATAGACTCCGCCCGGATCGGATGTCTCGACCGCGGCGCCATCACCGAAGACCCACGACCAGGCCGGACTGGCCGAGACGGTGACGGGCTCGCCCAGGATCTCGTAGGTGCTGGTGACCCGACCGCCCTGCTGGCCGGAGTCGAAGCCCACCGGCAGCTGAGCCAGCACTCCCGTGGACGGCTGGAAGGAGGCGCGCAGCCCCGGCAGGCTGCGCACGAACCGCTCGCGGGCCCGACCCTCGATGGCGGCGATGGTGGGCGGCGGGCCGTCGGCGCGGCAGATGAGCGCGATCTCGTCCCAGGGCCCCGCGCCGCGGCGGAACCACGCTCGGACCAGCTGTTCGCCGCCTGGGCAGCCCCGAACGACGCTCTGGCACACCGCCTGTCCGCTGAAGGCGACACCCGCCGGGCTCTCGACGCACGGCGTGGTCAGCCGCCACTCGCATGAGGCGCAGCCGGCCACCTCGGCGCGTGTGTGCCGGGCCACGCTGCGTGGCAGGACGAGGCCACCCGTGCCCACATACCGGTCGGCCTCGTCGTCGCCGTGGACGTCGGCCGCACGTACGGTCAGCGCGGGCCGGATCGATGCGGGTGGGATCGATACGGGCGGGATCGATGCGTTCGGCGTCGCGCCGGCGGTGAAGGCGGCAGCAGCGACGAGGGCGAGGGTCACCCGAAGGAAGGAAGGGGACATGCCCCGACGCTACGTCGATCCCGTCGCCCGGGCGGGTGGCGCTGCTCCGCCTGTGGACAACGAGGTCAGCGCGGATCGCTCCGGCGCACGCGGTTGAGGGCGTGATCGAAGAAGACGCCCACCTGCTCGTCCTCCACGAGGAAGCCGTCGTGACCGTAGGGCGAGTGGAGGATGTGCAGGTAGTCGGCGCCTGGGGCCAGATCGACGATCTCCTGCTGCAGCCGCACCGGGAACAGCCGGTCCGAGTCGATGCCCACGACGGTCAGGGGAGCCGAGATCCGGCCCAGCGCCGCGGCCGTGCCTCCCCGGCCCCGACCGACGTCGAACAGGCTCATCGCGCGGGTCAGTGCGATGTACGTGTTGGCATCGAACCGGCGCGCCAGCTTGTCCGCGTGGTGGTCGAGGTACGACTCGACGGCGAACCGCCCTCCGTCGTAGGGGTCCTCGCCGGCCTGCGGCTCCCTGCCGAAGCGCAGATCGAGCTCGGTCTCGCTGCGGTACGTCAGGTGCGCGATCATGCGGGCCACCCCCATGCCCGCATGGGGGCCCTCCCCGTCTGGTGCGTCGTAGTAGTCGCCGCCGCGATAGGCCGGATCCAGCTCGATCGCAGCGATCTGCGCGGCGTGGGTCCCGAGCTGGTCGGCGGTCACGGCCCCCGTCGACCCGAGGACGAGGCCACCGCGCACCCTGTCCGGGTAGCGCACCATCCACTCGAGCACCCGCATGCCACCGAGGGAGGGGCCGAACATCAGGGCCCAGGAGGCGATGCCCAGAGCGTCCATGAGGCGGTGCTCGACCTCGACCATGTCGCCGACCGTGACCACGGGGAAGCGACTCCCCCACGGCTGGCCGTCCGGGGCGAGGGACGAGGGGCCCGTCGTGCCCTGGCAGCCCCCGAGCACGTTCGCGCACACGACGAACCACTCGTCGGTGTCGATGTCTCGGCCCGAGCCGACCAGTCCGTCCCACCAGCCGGCGGTCCGGTGCCCGGACGTCGCCGGCCCCGTGACGTGAGAGTCGCCTGTGAGGGCGTGGCAGATGTACACGGCATTGCTCGCGTCGTCGTTCAACCGGCCCCAGGTCTCGTAGGCGACGCGGACGTCGGGCAGGACGACACCCGACTCGGTGCGGAGCTCCCCGAAGTCGACGAACAGCCGGTCGCCCACGGGGTCTCCCTCCCGCCAGGCTGCGCTGGCGGGAGGCAGACCCTCGTAGGTCAGCGGTCCGTACTCGGGCATGGGAACTCAGGCCTGCTTGGCGGCCCGGAACCCGGCGTCGAGGTCGGCCAGGATGTCGTCGATGTTCTCGATGCCGACCGCAAGGCGCACCAGGCCCGGCGTCACGCCGGCCGCCGCCTGCTCCTCAGGAGACAGTTGCGAGTGCGTGGTGGACGCCGGGTGGATGACCAGGCTGCGGACATCGCCGATGTTGGCCACGTGGCTGTGCAGCTCCAGGGCCTCAACGAACGCCTGGCCCGCCTCGATGCCGCCTTTGATCTCGAACGCCAGGACGGCGCCGGTGCCCTTCGGCGCGTACTTCCGGCCCAGTCCGTACCACGGGCTCGACTCGAGGCCGGCGTAGTTCACCGACTCGACCTCGTCGCGCGTCTCGAGCCAGGCCGCCACCTTCTGGGCGTTGGCCACGTGCCGCTCGATCCTCAGGGACAGCGTCTCGAGCCCCTGCGCGATCAGGAACGCGTTGAACGGCGACACGGCGCAGCCGAGGTCACGCAACAGCTGGACGCGCGCCTTGAGGATGAAGGACAGGTTGGCCCCGAAGGCCGAGCCGACGCCCAGGTCGCGGGCGTAGACGAGGCCGTGGTAGCTCGGGTCGGGCTGGTTGTAGTTGGGGAAGCGCTCGGGGTACTGCGCGTAGTCGAACGTGCCGCCGTCGACGATGACACCGGCGATCGACGTGCCGTGCCCGCCGATGTACTTCGTCGCCGAGTGGATGACCACGTCCGCGCCCCACTCCAGCGGGCGGATGAGGTAGGGGGTGGCGACCGTGTTGTCGATGAGCAGCGGTACGCCCACCTCATGGGCGACCTTGGCGACGGCCTCGATGTCGAGGACGTCGTTCTTGGGGTTCGCGATCGACTCGCCGAAGAACAGCTTCGTGTTCGGCTGCACCGCCGCGCGCCAGGACTCCGGGTCGTCAGGGTTCTCGACGAACGTCGTCGTGATGCCCAGCTTGGGGAGCGTGTAGTGCAGGAGGTTGTAGGTGCCGCCGTACAGGCTCGGGCTGGAGACGATGTGGTCTCCGGCCTCGGCGATGTTCAAGAACGCCAGCGTCTCGGCGGCCTGCCCACTGGCCACGAGCAGTCCGGCGACGCCGCCCTCGAGGGCCGCGATGCGGTCCTCGACCACCGCCTGGGTGGGGTTCATGATGCGGGTGTAGATGTTGCCGAGCTCCTTGAGGCTGAACAGGTCGGCGGCGTGGGTGGTGTCGTTGAACGTGTAGGACGTGGTCTGGTAGATCGGCAGGGCCCGGGCATTCGTCGTGCCGTCGGGCGACTGTCCGGCGTGGATCTGCTTCGTCTCGAACGACCATGCTGTGCTCATGTGAGTCTCCTTGGGATTCCGCTCGATGGCGGTGGGATCTGGGGTGGTGGGACGGAAGAGCCGGTGCCTGCACCGGCGTCGGGTACGGGGGAACGAGCCTTGCCGGCCCATGGCCGGCAGGTGGGTACCGCTGAGAGGTCGCCGTCAGGCGACGTGACTCAGCGGCGGGACATTCGACAACAACAGCGCATACAGACCTCGCAATATCTCCGGGGTCTTGCCCTGCGCAAGACCCGCGCTTGCCCGTCGGACGGGCCAGGTCTTCATCCGGAGCACCCCACCGCGGTGGAGGGTTGCCGTCCAGCTAGCCGGAGCTGTCTGCTGGAACTCTTGACCTGCGCGCACTATAACCACACGTCGCCACCGCGACAAATCCGGCACGCCGCCGGGCTCGTCACGAGGCGCGCCGCCGAGGACGGGTGGCGGATCCATGACGGCACTCGTCGCGTGAGAGCGCTGCGAGGGCCTCACGCCACGAGTCCGGTGGCAGGCCCGCCTGAAGGGACTGCACGACGAGGATGGCCAGCGAGTAGTCGGGGTCGTCGAGGAGGGCCCGTTCGACCGCGATCAGGGCCCGTGCTCCGTCACCGACCAGCCAGGCGACCGTCGCGCACGCCGTGGCGACGGGGGCGACCCAACCGTTCGGCGTGCACCTGACCGCCGCCGTGAGCGCGGACAGGCCCCGGTGCAGCGCATCGGGGTCCAGCCGTGTCGTCTCCCACAGGACCGTGTCGCGCACCCGGATGTCCGAAAGACCAACCACGAGCAGGGCCACGTCGTCGTCACGTAGCGGCGTGTCCTGAGCCGAGAAGGCGACCTGCACCTGCTCGACGGCGGCATCGCGCCATGCCTCGCGGGCCGCCCCCGTGGCAGGCATCGCCGCGACGCAGGCCTGCACGAGGGGCAGGAGACGTCCTGCCGCCTCAGGGTCCTCGTCGAGTGCCGCCACGAGGGCCGCGCGATCGGCCAGCGGTGCGACGCCCATCAGCGTGAACTCCGCAGCGATCGCCGCCCTGACGCGCGCGCTGACGACGCGTCCGCGGGGACCGCAGCACTGCGGGTCCGTGCACAGCAGGCTCCACCAACGCCCGTCGGAGAGGCGGAGCGCGTCACGCACGGGGAGTTCAGCCTCGCTCGCCCGTGCCAGGACCGCATCGGCGATGCCCTGGGCGTCGGCCCGGTCGGTGACGAGGACGACGATCAGCTCGTCGGCCCGGCTCGCTGCGCGATGGGCCCACATGGCCTCCAGCCACGCGCCGATCTGGCGATCGTCCGAGGGCAGGTCGAGCCGTTGAGTGAGGAGGATCCGATGCCTGCTCACCCAGATGAGAACGGCGCTGGCCGTCGGCGTGAAGCCGAGGAGGTACGGCATCGCGGACAGGACCGCATCGGGGCTGCGCAGCAGGAGCGCATCACCCGAGTCGGAGCGGCGGCGGAATTCGGCGAAGGGAGTCATGGCCCGACTCTGGCGCCGAACACCGCCGGGCACAGCGGGCGGCCGTCCGCCTGTGGACGCCGGCCCCGCCCCTCGCCTCGGCTGGGGACAGTCAGGCCTCGGTGGAGACGCCCTCCAGATCGACGGAGAGCACCGTGCACGGCCATGCACCGGTGGGGGCGTCTACCCAGACGGTGTGCCCCGCCCGTGCATCCAGGATGGCGATGGCCAGCGGCGAGGTCGCCGACACCCTCTCCTCGTCCAGGAACGCCTCGTCCGGGTGCACCGGTCGCACCCAAGCGGTGGACCCGTCCTGGAGCACCACCTCGACACGCATGCCGAGCTCCACGCGACCGTCGACCGACACGGGATCGATGGCGATGACCTCGGCATTGGCGAGCAGCGCGTCCGTGACCTCCGCCTCCAGGATGAGCCGCTCGAACTCGGCGACGACCCGCTCGTCCCGCTCGGTCTCGACGAGAAGGGGCCGCATCTCCGGGAGCCGACGCTCGCGGATGTCGGTCACGCGCTCCTGCAGGCGCGCATAGCCCTCGCGGGTCAGCTGGGGCCGCCCTTCGAACTCGCCGGGCTTGTCCACGCGGGTCGTGCGTCGGGGCATGCTGTCTCCGTCGTCAGTGTGGAGCAGGGGCGCCTAGGAGGCCCCAGGCGGATCAACCACGCTACTTGGCGCCTTCCTCGGCGGCAACCCACGGCCCGCCCGTCACGCGCACCCAGCTCGGGTGCTTCGGGCCGACACCATCGCCGGACGAGGATCCGCGCGCCCGACGCACGATCCACGGTGCGAGGTGCCCGGACACCCAGGCGGCGTGACCGGCGGCCCGCCGGTGCAGGGGCTGCGCCGGCTGGGGCGCGACGGGAGTCCGCCACCCGTCGTCCCCTATCCCCAGTGCCTCAAGGGCGCTGGCGGCCGCGAGCTCGTGCCCGGCCGCCGACAGGTGCAGCCGGTCGGCGCTCCACAGCCCGTCGTCGTCCATCGCGGCGACATCCCAGTAGCGCACGACGTAGCAGCCGTAGAGGCCGGCGATGGCTTCCACAGCACTGTTGTAGGCCCGGATACGCTCGCGCACCACGCCCATCACGCGCGACCGCCGGCTCGGGTCGCCGAAGGCGAAGACGAGGACGTCGATGCCCGCGGCCCGCAGGTCACGAACCCCGTTCTCCAGATCGGTGGCGGCCGCGTCGAGGTCGAAGCGTCGCCGCAGCGAGTCGTTCACCCCGACCGCAAGGCTCGCGAGATCTGGGTCGAGGGCGATCGCCGCGGGCACCTGCTCACGGACGACCTGCCGGATGAGGCGACCGCGAACCGCCAGGTTCGCGTACTCGATGCCGTCGCCACCCGCGACCCGCGATCTGTCGGCCAAGGACAGGGCGACACGATCCGCCCACCCCCGATGACGGCCATCGGGGCCCACGTCGTCCGACAGGCCCTCGGTGAAGCTGTCGCCGAGGGCGACATAGCGCTGCCATGCGGGCATTGGTGCGGAAATGGTCACGTCGTCAATATAGGAACCGCCGCCTGACGGGCAGGCGCGGCCCGGACGAGCAGAGACCTGGTCGCCGAAGGCTTCCCCTCCCGCGACGACCAGGTCGGTGTAACCCTAGGGAATCGCGAAGCCGTGCGCCGCACCGACACGCCGTTGTGGATCAGGCGGCCGCCGGAGCCGCGCCTTCATCGGGCTTGGCCGCGGCGTACGTACGCCCCGCCGTCCGGAACCAGGTGATCAGGGCGATGATGCCGATGATGATCTGCGGCACGTACGACGCCGCACGCCAGACCAGGTCCGCGGCAGTGGCGGCGCCCTCGTCGACTCCCATGCTGACCAGCAGGGAGATGATGAGCGCGTCCACGGTGCCCAGGCCGCCCGGGGTGATGGGCACCATCAGCATGATCTGCGCCGTGGCGAAAGCGCCGAAGGCCGCCAGCACGGAGGCACCCGGCTTGTCCCAGCCCTGCACGCCACGAAGGGCGACGTAGAAGATCAGGAACTGGGTCATGATGACCGACAGCTGGGCCACGGTGATTCTCCCCCAGCGGTCCTTCAGGAGGTCGTACATGTCCGAGCGGAACTTCACGATGGGCTGCACGACGTCGAGGTCCTTCAGCGCCTTGATGCGCGAGCGGAACGGACCGACCACCGCGTTGGCTGCGTGACCCACCTTGAGGGCCAGCGGCTCGGAGCGCATGACCAGGACGAACAGGCCGATCCCCACGACGAGAATCGCCAGGCCGACCGGCGCCACCCACGCATAGGCCAGGTCGCCCCCGGAGATCGCCAGGGCGGCCACACCGAAGATCGGCAAGCCCAGGCTGACGAACATGCTCCACAGGCCCACGGCCGTGATCGCCGCGGTGGCAGCAGTGCCGGTGATCTTGTAGGACGTCAGCATCGCGTATTGGACGGCGAGCCCGAACGCGCCGCCCGCGGGAACGCCGTTGCTGATGGCGAAGGCCGCCTGGTTGACCTGCTGGGACTTCCAGTACTTCAGTCCCGGGGTGGCCGCCATGAACGGGAAGCCGTAGGAGAACAAGTAGAGCAGGACGGCCAGCCCGACGATGATCATCGCGCCGATGCCCATGGCCTGCAACGCATCCGCCGCGGCCGAGTAGTCGCCGATCTGCGGGATCACCTTGACGAAGATGATCACGACGATGGCGAGACCGATCACCCCGAGGATGATCGACTTCTTCTTGTCCAGCTTGGACATGGGGGATGCGGTTGGGTCAGCCATGGCCCTGAGCCTGCCACATCAGGCGCCATACGGGGGTCAACTGAAAGTGCCGATCATGCATTGGGCAGGATGCCACTATGCGGCTCGACCACATCTCGTACGCGTGCACCACGGCTGAATTGGCGGACGTCGTTCAGCGCATCGGTTCCGACCTAGGGGCGACGTTCGTCGACGGTGGCCGGCACCCCTCGTTCGGAACCCGCAACTTCATCCTTCCCCTGGCGAACGGCTGCTACGTCGAGGTGGTGTCCGCACTGGACCACCCCGCCGCGGAGAAGGCCCCCTTCGGCCGGGCGGTCGCCCATCGCGCGCAGGACGGCGGAGGCTGGATGAGCTGGGTCGTCGCCGTCGACGACATCACGCCGATCGAGGCCCGCATCGGGCGCGACGCCAGGCCCGGTCACCGCATTCGTCCGGACGGCCGCGAGCTGTGCTGGAAGCAGATCGGCGTGCTCGACGTCATGGCCGACCCGCAGCTCCCCTTCTTCGTCGAATGGACGGCCTCGACCGGCGAGCACCCGTCCACCGGGGGCGGTGCCGTGGCACTCGATCGCATCGAGATGTGCGGAGATCCCGATGCGATCTCCGCATGGCTCGGAGCCGACCACGATGTGCCGCTCGACGGCGTGACGGTCGACTGGGTCGAGGCCGAGGATCCCGGCCTGGTGGCGCTGTGGTTCTCGACGCCGCACGGCTCCGTCCGAATCGACTAGCGTCTCCCCTGCAGTAACCGTCACCAAGGATCGGAAGGACATCGCATGTCGAGCTTCACCCCCATCCCCGCTGCGAGCATGAAGTGGGAGCGCAACGTTCTCGGTTCGGAGGTAACCCGCCTGCGCACTGATGGCGCGATGCTCACCATCGTCCACGGGCGCAAGGGCGACGTCGTTCCTCCGCACGGCTACAGCAAGGGATCGGTGACCTACGTGGTCACTGGGCGCATCGAGGTCGACGGCACGGTCATGGGTCCCGGCGACGCCGGCACCTACACCGCACCCGGCGACTTCTTCAGCGTGAAGTTCCTCGATGACGCGACGTACATCGTCGCGCGCGCCGACGCCGACGAGATCACGGTCAGCGACCTCGGCGAGCGCTCAGCGCACAATCTCGACGCGTAAGCCACCACCGTGAGCGGCAACGGGGGCGACAACAGCATCATGGGCGTACCCGACACGCTGCGAACACTGGCGGGCATCACGTGGCGGGTGCTGGTCGTGCTCGCCGGCGTCGCCGTCGCGGCCATCGCCCTCGACAGGATCATGCCGGTGGCGTTCGCGCTGTTCTTCGCGATGCTGATGACGGCCTGGGCCCAGCCCTTGATGAACGTGTTCCACAGGTTCCTGCCCAAGGTCCTGTCCATGGTGCTGTCGCTGCTCATCATCGGGGCAGCCGTCTTCATCATCCTCGGCAGCGTCATCCGCTCCTCCATCGGCGAGGGCCCCAAGCTCGTGGCGTCGCTCACCAGTGGCCTCGCCGACATCGAGACGTGGCTCAAGACCGGGCCCCTGCAGCTCACCGACGACAGCCTGCACAACCTCGTCGTCCAGGCCGAGGGCTGGGCCAAGTCGATCGCCGGCGGCCTCATCGGTGACGCGATGGGGGCTCTGGGATCGATCGGCACCCTCGTCATCGCCGCCTCCGTGTTCTTCTACGGAGTGGTCTTCTTCATGCTCACGCCGACCACCATCTGGAACTGGGCAGTGAGCTGGATGCCCAGACGGGTCCGCGCCCCCATCGACGTATCCGGCCACATCGCCTGGGACGCGATCGCCGGGTACACGCGCGGGATCGTCATCGTGGCCTTCGCGGATGCCCTCCTCGTCTTCATCGGCCTGACCATCCTGCAGGTCCCCCTAGCGCCCGCCCTGTCGGCCGTGGTCTTCCTCGGCGCCTTCATCCCGGTGATCGGCGCGCCCATCGCCACCTTCTTCGCCGCCGTGGTCGCCCTGGCCGAACGCGGTCCGGTGGTCGCCCTCCTCGTCGTCGCGCTCACCGTCGTGGTGGGCTCCTTCGACGGCGACGTGCTTCAGCCACTCGTCATGGGCAAGGCGGTCAACCTGCATCCGCTCGCCATCGTGTTCGCGATCGCGGCCGGCGGCATCGCGCTGGGCATCATCGGCGCCCTGATCGCCGTGCCCGTCGCCGGGGCGATCTACGGAGTCGCCAAGTACCTCACCGGTCGCGACCCCGATCGGCCCTTCCCCCCGCCCGCCGAGGTCCTGTCGCCGTCACCACCGGCCGCCTAGCCAGTCCTCCGGCGGGGCGGCTACGCCCGGTGGCAGCCCTCGGCGTGATCGTCCACGACGCCGCACGCCTGCATCGCCGCATACATGGTGGTCGGTCCCACGAACACGAATCCCTGCGCCTTCAGGACCTTGCTCAGCGCCGTCGACTCCGGCGTGGTCGACGGGATGTCCGCGTAGGTTCGGGGTCGAGGTCGGTCCGCGGCCGGTCGTGATGACCAGAACACTGCGTCGAGCGCACCAACACCGGACTCCGCCTGCATCCGCAGCAGTGCCCGGGCGTTGGTGACGGTCGCGTCGATCTTCCTTCGATTGCGGACGATTCCCGCGTCGGCCATGAGGCGGGTCACGTCGGTGTCGCCATAGGCAGCGACGACGTGGGGGTCGAACTGCGCGAACGCCGCGCGGAAGCCTTCGCGCTTACGAAGGATCGTGAGCCACGACAGCCCCGACTGGAAGGCCTCGAGAGTGATCCGCTCGAACAGGGCCGTGTCGCCGTGGACGGCGCGCCCCCACTCCTGGTCGTGGTAGTCGCGGTAGTCGTCGGAGCCGTCGCTCCACGCGCACCGCGCAACCCCATCTCCACCCACGATCACGGCCGGCGGCGTCACGTCCGGAACTCCCTGAGCTCATCGACGTCGGACAGTGTGAAGGCCCGCTCAGGGTCCAGCGCGTTGGCGTAGATCGCGTCGCGCAGGTACTCCGCCAGTCCTGGCTGTCGATCGTCGTAGCGCGAACGGAAGCGGTCATCGGCCACGTACATGTCCGCGAGGTTCACGTGCATCTCGTGCGAGCAGGGGTAGAACCACGTGTCGATGTGCCGGCGGTGCGCCTCTGCGGCCCGCTTGGCGCGTGGGCCGTCGGCCGGGAGTCCGGCCTCGAGGCACGCAGCGATCTCCGCCTCCACCGTCTCCGACTGCTGGCCCAGGCGAAGCCAGTCGTCCTTCGTATACGACGAGGTGCGCCGGTGGGACTCCCGGTAGGCGTCGGTGTCTCCCCAGTGCTCCTCCGCCTCGTCCGCGTACTGCAGCGGATCGACGTCGCCGAAGACCTCGAAGATCTCGTCGGGATCAAGGTTGATGCCCATGGTCTGTGCCTCCCATGCACGTGTCAGGACGTCGCGGCCGGCGGTCAGTTCGCCGATCCGGGCGTCCAGCAGGTCGATCTGGTGGCGGAGGTGACGGCGCCTCTCGCTGCCCGTGGACTCCAGCGCCGTGGCGATGTCTGCCAGGGACATGCCGGTGGAGCGGTACACGACGATGGTCGCCAGCCGCTCCACGTCGGCGCTCGAGTACAGCCGGTAGCCGGCCGGCGAACGTTCGGACGGCACGAGCAGTCCGACCCGGTCGTAGTGGTGCAGGGCCCGCACCGTGACGGTGGAGAGCGCCGACAACTCGCTCACCGTGTACAGACGGGCCGTATCCATGACCACGACGGTAGGCCCTGACGCAGCGTCAGGGTCAACCTCGCCCGCCAGTCAGATGCCCTGGCATTGCGGGGCCGCGTCGAACGCCTCCTTGAGCTGGCCGGTGGCCGTCGACGTCGCGTCGCCGATGGCGCTCACGAACGCCTGCCCGGCCGTGAAGGCCGCCTTGGCGGCCACGATCGCCTGCCCCACCTCCGCCACGGCCCCGACGACGTTGCCCGCGCTCGTGGCCGCGTCGAGGTGCGAGGTCACCTCACCGATGGCCTCCTTGGTGTCGGCGCTCGTCTTGGTCAGGCTGTTGACCATGTCGTTGGCCGCCACGAAGTCGACGGGCACGCCCTGCAGAGCCGTGTTGAGGCGATCCGCGGAGTCGGCCACGGAGAGCACCTGCACACGCAGCTGTCGGTCGATCTGGTCGAGGGCAGAACGGTCGGAGGTCACGTCGTAGGACAGGTTCCGACCGAGCGCGCCCACGCTGGCCTTGACGTCGGCGAACTGCACGCACACCTCGCCGGCCCAGATCACCGACGACGGCGTCGGGGTCGGCGTCGGCGACGGGCTGGGGGTGCTCGACGACGCGGCACCGTCCGACGACGAGCATGCGGTCAGGAGCACAGACGCGAGGGCCACCCCGGCCAGCGCGGCCGTCAGGCGCCTCACGGGATCACCGACTGGGCGGCCCAGAGGTTGATGTCCGCCTCGACGGCGAACTGGTCGATCTCCGCGAGCTCGTCGTCGGTGAAGTCGAGTCGGCGCACGGCCGCGGACGTGTCCTCGAGCTGTCCCACGCTGCTGGCGCCCAGCAGGGTCGACGTCACGCGCGGGTCCCTCAAGGTCCAGGCCACCGCCATCTGGGCAAGGCTCTGACCACGGCGCGCGGCGATGCCGGCGAGCCCCCGGATGCGGTCGATGTTCTCGTCGGAGAGCATCTCGGCGGACATCGACTTGTCGGCAGCCGCCCTCGAGTCGGACGGGATCCCCTGCAGGTAGCGGTCGGTGAGCAGGCCCTGGGCCAGCGGGCTGAACGTGATGCAGCCGGCGCCCACCTCCTCGAGGGCGTCCAGGAGGCCGGCCTCGACCCAGCGGTTGAACATCGAGTACGAGGGCTGGTGGATGAGCAGCGGAGTGCCCAGGTCGCGCAGGATCCGTGCGGCCGCGAGAGTGCGGCCCGGAGAGTACGAGGAGATGCCTACGTAGCGTGCCTTGCCCTGCTGGACGGCCGTGTGCAGGGCGCCCATGGTCTCCTCGAGCGGAGTCTCAGGGTCGGGTCGGTGGCTGTAGAAGATGTCCACGTAGTCCAGGTCGAGCCGGGCCAGGCTCTGGTCGAGGCTGCCGAGCACATGCTTGCGCGAGCCCAGGTCGCCGTACGGCCCGGGCCACATGTCCCAGCCGGCCTTGCTCGAGATCACCAGCTCGTCGCGCAGCCCGACGAAGTCCTCCCGCAGGATCCGGCCGACGTTGCGCTCGGCGGAGCCGTACGGCGGACCGTAGTTGTTGGCGAGGTCGAAGTGCGTGATCCCCAGGTCGAACGCGCACTGCATGATGTCGCGCTGCGTCTGCGTCGGCTTGTCGTCGCCGAAGTTGTGCCAGAAACCGAGCGAGATCGATGGCAGCTGCAGGCCACTGAGCCCGCAGCGCCGATAGGGCATGCGGCCGTCGTACCGGGCGACGTCGGGAACGTAGGTATCCGTCATGCCCGGATTCTGTCACGTCGCCGGGCACCTCCGGGCGACGTCACCGACTACCTGACGGTGTAGCTGCGCTTGGTCGTGAAGGCGCTCCACTGACCGGGGATGGCGGGTGCCGAGCCCGTGACCTTGCAGGAGCCCCTCTTGACCAGCTTGAGCTTGTAGTACGACCCGGACACGACGACCCTGCAGTGGCTGCCGCCCTTGGTGACCCGCCACGTGATCGGCTGGTTGAGGTTCGTGACCTTGCTGGTCTTCGCCAGCTTCAGTCTCGAGCCCTTCGCGTAGGTGCCCGACGCCGGTGCCGCAACCGATGCCGTCTGCGTTCCGGAGCCGGTGATGATCGTGTACTTCTGGCTCACGGGCGAGTACCCGTTGCCGCCCGCCGTGGCCGCGGTGAGGGCACACGGCGAACCCGCGCCCTGGATGTGCAGGCCGTTCGCCCCGACCACCTGGCAGGGGCCGGTCGCCGTGAGCGTCACCGGCAGCGACGACGTCGTGCTGACCGCGAAGGTGACGTTCGCGCCATTGGGGAGCGAGATGGTGGAGTTGGGCTGCCACGGCGCAGACGATCCGCCGGGGACGAGCGAGATGGAGTCGGCCTTCAGGGGCAGCGTCACCGTGACCTTGTTCGTCGCCGTGCCCGCACTGGCTCCGTTGCCTCCGCTGTACCTCGCGGTGAGGGTGAACGTCCCGAGGGCGCTGGGCACCCACGTGAGGGTTGCGGCAGCGCTGCTGACCCGGCCGGTGCCGAGGTAGGTCGTATTCACGTAGAAGTCGACCGTGCCGGTTGCCGTCGTGGGCGTGATCTTGGCGGTGAGGACCACCGGAGCGTTGGCGTAGTTGACCTGCGGGACGACGAGCGAGACGCTCGACGCCTGCGTCGACACCTTGATCGAGTCGGTGGCGCTGCGTGGGGACGCATTCGCGCTGGCGTCGCCGTTGTAGACGGCGTACATCGACACAGTGCCGACGGTCGAGGGCGTCGTGTAGGCCAGCGTCGCCTTGCCCGTGGCATCCACGTTCGCCGAGCCGAGCGACTGACCGTCGCTGCGGAAGAAGGAGATGCCGCCCGTCGGGACGTAGCTGCCGTCGCGGCTGCGGACCAGCGCGCTCAGCGTCACGGCGGTGTTCGTGGCTGCCGTCCCGGGCGTGGTGATCGTCGTGACGGTGTCGACACGGCTGACGGTGACGGTCTTGGTGGCCGTTGCCTGGTCGGAGCCGTCGGACGCGGCGAAGGCCGCGACGATCGCCGGAGCGCCTGCTGCGGTCGGGGTCCAGGACACGGTGGCCGTATTCCCCAGCGAGCCGCCGACCGGCTGCGAGCCGAAGGTCGTGCCGTTCGCGGTGAAGGTGACCGTACCGGCCGGGAAGCCGATGGCCGAGGAGTCGACCGTCGCGATCACGGGCTGCGCGACGCCCACGGTGCCGTTGGAGACGCTCAGGCTCACGAAGGCGGCAGCGCTGGCCGGCACGGCCCCCGCCAGCAGGGCGACCACCATCGCCATCCCGGCCAGTAGGGCAGCTCCGGTTCGGCGTGCGGTCACGGTCTTCGCATTCATGCCAACAACCCCTGTCACTGCGACCGCGTCCGAGCGACGCCGTCAGGCTCCATTGCAACACACTCCGCCGGGAACCTGGCGCCGGGCGACGGGGTCAGTGCTTCCAGGAGGACAGCACCCTCTGGTACTGGGCCCGCTCGTAGGCCCCGGGATCGGGAACGGCGTGCTGTGCCACGCTGCCCCGCAGCTGGTCGACGGACTCGTAGTCGTGCTCGTCCATCCAGACGGCGACCTCCGTGAGGAGCGCCTTCGCCCGCGCCGGCCCCTGCCGAAGGATCTCCGACGTCGACATCACCACGTCGGCGCCGGCCAGCAGGCCCTTGACGACGTCGGTCCCGGCGGCGACGCCGGACGTGAGGGCCAGCGACGTCCCGGTCAGCTGCGGGCGGAGGATCGCGATCCACCGGAGCGGAAGCCGCAACTCGCCGGGCCGGGACAGCTCCAGCTTGGCGGTGACGTCGAGAGTCTCGAGGTCGATGTCGGGCTGGTAGAAGCGATTGAAGAGCACCAGGCCGTCGGCTCCCGCCTCGACGACCCGGGCGGCGAAGTTCGCGAAGGACGAGAAGTACGGGGACAGCTTGACCGCCACCGGAACCTCGACCGCGTCGACCACCGCGCGCACGAGGTCGAGGTAGGCGGTCTCGACATCGGCCGCCGTGCGGTCCGGGTCGACGGCCACGTCGTACATGTTGAGCTCGATCGCCCGAGCCCCGGCCTCGACGAGGTCGCAGGCGTAGCGGACCCAGCCGCCGGACGAGCGCCCGTTCACGCTGGCGATCACCGGCACGGACAGCCGTCGCGACGCCTCCTCGACGAGCATGATGTGGCGTTCGAGACCCAGGTGGTCGAGGTCGATGTCGGGGAAGTAGTCGGACGCCTCCCCGAAGACGCCCGAGCCTGCCTCGAGCCGCTCGTTGAGCGTGACCGCCTCGCGATCCACCTCCTCCTCGAACAGGCTCGGCAGCACCACGGCACCGACACCCGCGTCGTCGAGCTGGAGCAGGGTGTCGAGCTTGCCCGTCGTCGGCGACGGCGACGCGACGAGTGGCGACCGGAGCGCCATACCCAGGTACGTAGACTCCAGCGCGCTCATGACTCGCCCCTCTCTGCCAGTTCCTCTTCGTGATCGAGCTTCAGCGCGACCTCGTGCTCGTCGACCGGGATGCTGCGCTCCACGCCCGCGAGCTGCTCGTAGTAGTGCCACCGCTCGTCGACGTCGGCCTGCGCCAGCGCCTGCAGGTGCTCCGCGCGTGGCGGGTCGCTCCGCTCCAGGACGGCGAACCGCGTCTCCTGCTCCTGGAACTCGTGCAGCCTGATGGTCGGCTTCTTCGAGTCGAGGCTGAAGGGATGTGTACCCGGCTCGGGGCTGGGGTGGTAGCGGTACAGGGGCCAGTAGCCCGACGCCACCGCCTGCTTCTGGTGCGACATCGACGTCGACATCTCGATGCCGTGGGCGATGCACGTCGAGTAGGCGATGATGAGGCTCGGCCCGTCGTGCGCGGCCGCCTCGCGGAGCGCGCGAACCGTCTGCGTCTCGTTGGCGCCCAGAGCGATCTGCGCCACGTAGACGTCGCCGTACGCCTGCGCCAGCAGGCCGAGGTCCTTCTTCCTGGTCTGCTTGCCGTTGCTCGCGAACTTGGCCGTGGCACCGCGGGGCGTCGACTTCGACGCCTGTCCGCCGGTGTTGGAGTACACCTCCGTGTCGAGGACGAGGATGTTGACGTTGCGACCGCTGGACAGCACGTGGTCGAGACCACCGAAGCCGATGTCGTACGCCCATCCGTCACCACCCACGATCCACACCGACACCGGGACGAGGCTGTCGGCGAGGCTCTCCAGGGCCTTTACCCGATCACCCGTCATCCCGGCGAGCTGGACCTTCAGCTGGGCCACCAGCCCTCGCTGGCGCGAGATGCCCTCCTCGTCTCCCGGACCGGGCTCGACCACGAGGAGGTCGTGGGCGACGTTGTCGCCGAGCTCGACGGCGAGCTCGGACACCAGCCGACGCGCCTCGTCGCGCTGGGCATCCGCTCCAAGCCGCAGGCCGAGCCCGAACTCGGCGTTGTCCTCGAACAGCGAGTTGCTCCACGCCGGCCCGCGGCCCAGGGAATCCTTCGCCCAGGGCGTGGTCGGCAGGTTGCCGCCGTAGATGGACGAGCAGCCCGTGGCGTTGGCCACCACCATCCGATCGCCGAACTGCTGGGTGAGGAGCTTCAGGTAGGGAGTCTCCCCGCACCCCGAACACGCTCCGGAGAACTCGAAGAGCGGCTGCAGGAACTGCGAGCCCTTCACGGTGTCCTGGCGCACGGCGGCGCGCGGGATCTCGGGGATTCCCAGGAAGAAGTCGTACCGCGGACGCTCGATGTCACGGTGGTCGGCGGCCGGCAGGAGGTCGATCGCCTTGTGCTTGACCTCGGACTTGCTGCGGGCCGGGCACACGTCCACGCAGATCCCGCACCCCGTGCAGTCGTCGGGGGCGACCTGCACGGTCAGCCGCATGCCGGTGCCGAGGTCCTTGCCGCCGTACGGCTTGCTGACGAAGCCCAGAGGGGCGCCCTTGAGGTCGCTCTCCGGGAAGGCCTTGATCCGGATGGCCGCGTGCGGACAGACGATCGCGCACTTGCCGCAGTCGATGCACAGGCTGGCATCCCAGACCGGGATCGCATCGGCCAGTCCGCGCTTCTCCCAGCGTGCCGTGCCTGTGGGGAACGTGCCGTCGACCGGCAACGCGCTCACCGGGAGGAGGTCACCCTGGCCGGCGAGCATTCGGGCGGTGACGTCTCGCACGAAGTCGGGCGCCCCCACCGCGACCGCGGGCAGCATCCGGGTGCCGGAGTCTGCCGACTCAGGACGGGGCAGATGGTGTAGTTCGAGGAGGGCACGGTCCACCGCCGCGTGATTGCGCTCGACGACGGTTCGCCCGCGCCGCTTGTAGGACTTCTCGATGCTGAGCTTGATCAGCCGAACGGCCTCGTCGCGGTCGAGCACGCCGGCCAGGGTGAAGAAGCAGGGCTGCATCACGGTGTTGATGCGCCCCCCGAGGCCGACCTCCTTGGCGATCCGGGTGGCGTCGACGACCCAGACCTCGAGGCTCTTGCGGATGATCTGCTCCTGGACCTCCTGCGGCAGGTGCCCCCAGACCTCGTCCACCGGGTACGGCGCATTGATGAGCACGGTGGCGCCGTCGCGGGCGGAATCGAGGACGTTGAGCCGGTCGAGGAGCCCGAACTGATGGCAGGCGACGAAGTCGGCGTTCTCGATCAGGTACGTGGAACGGATGGGATCGGGTCCGAATCGCAGGTGCGACACCGTGACCGAGCCCGACTTCTTGGAGTCGTAGACGAAGTACCCCTGCGCCCACAGGTCGGTGTGGTCGCCGATGATCTTGATGCTCGTCTTGTTGGCGCCGACCGTGCCGTCGCTCCCCAGCCCGTAGAAGACGGCGGTATGCGCGTTGGACGAGACGGAGAAGTCCGGATCCCGCGGCAGGGAGAGCCGGGTGACGTCGTCGACGATGCCGACGGTGAACCGTGGCTTGGGTTCGTCCTTCTGCAACTCGGAGAAGACGGCTGCCGCATCCTGCGGGGTGAACTCCTTGGAGCCGAGCCCGTACCGGCCGCCGATGACCGTCACGCGGCGATCGGACTCCTGCAGCGCGAGGACGACGTCGAGGTGCAGCGGCTCAGCAGGTGCGCCCGGCTCCTTCACCCGGTCGAGCACGGCGATGCCCCTCACCGTCGGGGGCAGAACGGCGATGAGCTCCTCGGCGGGGAACGGCCGGTAGAGGCGCACCGTCACCATGCCGACGCGCTCACCTCGGCGCACGAGCTCGTCGACGACCTCGGCCACCGCGCCAGCGCCTGAGCCCATCAGCACTACGACGCGCTCGGCATCCGGCGCGCCGTGGTACTCGACGAGGGAGTAGTGCCGGCCGGTGCGCGACCCCAGCTCGTCGAAGACGCCCTGCACCGAGGCCGGAACCGCGTCGTAGAACTCGTTGCTGGCCTCGCGTGCCTGGAAGAACACATCGGGGTTCTGCGCGCTGCCGCGAAGGACGGGGCGCTCCGGCGTGAGGCCGCGGGCGCGGTGGTCGAGCACGTCGGAGTAGCGCACCACCGACCGGATGTCGGCGTCGTCGAGGAGCTGGATCTTGTCGACTTCGTGCGAGGTGCGGAACCCGTCGAAGAAGTGCAGGAAGGGCACCCGGGTGCGCAGCGTGGCGAGCATGCGCGACGAGCGCGAAGTCGTGGGCCTCCTGCACGGACGACGAGCACAGCAGGGCCCAACCTGTGCCGCGCGCCGACATGACATCCGAATGGTCGCCGAAGATCGACAGGGCGTGGGTGGCGAGGGCCCTGGCCGCGACGTGGATGACGGCCGGCGTCAGCTCGCCGCCGATCTTGTACATGTTCGGGAGCATGAGCAGCAGGCCCTGCGATGCCGTGAACGTCGTGGCCAGCACGCCCTTCTGCAGGGCACCATGGAGAGCGCCCGCCGCGCCGCCCTCGGACTGCATCTCGACGACCTGCGGCACGGAGCCCCACAGGTTGGTGCGGCCGGCAGAACTCCACGCGTCGGCGAGCTCCCCCATGGTCGACGACGGGGTGATCGGGTAGATCGCGCACACATCACTGAGGCGGTGGGCCACCAGGGCCACCGCCTCATTACCGTCCAAGCACTCCCACGACGCCACTGCATACCTCCGGTCTCGGTCTTCCGAGACTAACTGCCGCTCTGGCGCGGCATAGGGCCATTCGTCCCCCGTGCCGGCGCCCGCAGCGGGATACTTCACGTGCGGGGGCATGACGTTGGAGGTCCGGTGAGCGATGCGGTGAAGGCAGCGGTCCTGGTGGCCCCGGGCCGGTACGAAGTGCAGGAGTTCCCACGCCCCGTGCTGCCGGACGGCGCGCTGCTGATGGAGATCGAGATGTCCGGCATCTGCGGGACGGACAAGCACACTTACCAGGGCGAGACCAAGCAGTACGCCGGGACGCCAGCCGAGACCGACACCCCCTTCCCCATCATCCAGGGGCACGAGAACGTCGGCGTCGTGTCGGAGATCACCCGCGGAGCGGCCGAGAACCTCGAGTTCTACGGGCGGCCGCTGGCCGTCGGCGACCGCATCGTCATGTGCCCGGACGTCGTCTGCGGGCACTGCTACGAGTGCAAGCACGTCATGGGCTACGTCTGGTGCGAGAACAGCCAGTGCTACGGGAACTCGTACTCCTCGGCCGTGTGGCCGCACCTCATGGGCGGTTGGGCCGAGCAGATGTACATCCGGCCCGACACGTTCGTGTACAAGGTCCCCAGCGGCCTGTCTCCCCGTGTGGCCGTGCTCGCCGAGCTGATGGCCTGCACCGCCTCCCTGGACAAGCTCAAGGAGTTCTCTGCGATGTCCTACGAGGGCTTCAACTCCGGCGACACGGTGGTCGTCATCGGCTCCGGTCCGCTCGGGCTGCTGCACATCGCGAAGACGGACATCATGGGCGCCGGCCAGATCATCGCCACCGACCTCAGCGAGACCCGGCTGTCCTTCGCGAAGAAGATGGGCGCCGACATCACGCTGAACGCGTCGACCACGTCGCGGGAGGACCGGATCGAGGCCGTCATGCAGGCCACCCGCGGACGAGGCGCCGACGTCGTGCTCCACATGGCGAACGGCACGTCGTCGTTCGTCGAGGGAATCGAGATGCTCAAGCGCGGCGGCATGATGCTCGAGATGGGCGTGTTCGCCGACGTCGGCGACGTGTCGATCAACGTGCATCGCCACGTCTGCAGCAAGAACATCCGGCTCATAGGGATCACCAACCACCCATCGACCGGATACGGGCCGGGACTCACCCTGCTGGAGCGCTACGGCGACCGGTACCCGTTCGAGGAGATGGTCTCCCACGAGTTCGCCCTTGCGGACGTGGATGTCGCCATGCGCACCAGCATGAGTCCCGAGAGCCTCAAGGTCGTCATGACGCCCAACGGACCCGTGGCGTGACCGCCGTCAGCCGCGGGTGAACGGCAGCACCTCGGTCAGCCAGGACACCAGCGCGCCGGGGTTGCGGGATTGCGTCCACACGCGCCCCGGGCCGGTCATGTCGACGACCAGGCCCTCCCCCGACTTCGCCGACGTCATGATTCCGGACGCCGTGCGTGTCTTCATCGCGATGCTGTCGTCGTAGGCGACCAGGTGGCCGGAGTCGACGGTGAACGTCTCTCCCGGCTGGAGCTCGTTGAGGTCGAGGGCGCCATAGGACGCCACCACGACCTGGCCGGCTCCGGTCATGTGCGCGATGAACCCTCCTTCACCACCGAAGAGGTTCTTGGCACCGCCCCACTTGGTGTCCATGGCCACCGACGGCTCGTTCGCCAGCCAGGAGCCCCTCGTCACCGCGACGCCCCGTTCGGCCGTCACGGGGATCACGGCGATATCGCCGGGCAGGTAGGCGGCGACGTCGACCCAGCCACCCTCGACGTCGGAGGAGTAGGTAGTGACGAAGAAGGACTCGCCGCCGAGCGCGCTGCGCTTCAGGGCCTTCATGAAGCCGCCCTCCATCTTCGCCTCGATGGCGACGCCTGAGCTCATGGCGGCCATGGCACCGGACTCGGCCTTGACGGTCTCGCCCTTGGCCATCGTCACCCGGGCGATGGCAAACCCCGGCTGGTGCCTGATTGCGACCTGCATGCGTCCTCCTCGATCGGCGTCGGGCGGGTCCGACGCACGCCAGCCTAGAAGGATCGCCGGGCGATCACACCGTCAACCGTCAGGTTGCTAGAGGGTGGTCACGACCTCGGCCGAGGTCAGGCGCGGGTTGCGCGGGAACGTTCCGCCCTCGGCGGGATGACCGATGTTGACGATCATGATCGACTTCAGCGGACCGTCGCCGAGCAGGTCGTGGTCGACCCCGACCGCGTCGAAGCCGCCCATCGGGCCGGCGTGCAGCCCAGCGGCCCGCACAGCCAGGATGAAGTAGCCGGCCTGCAGGGTGGCGTTGAAGCGGGCGGCATGCTCGCGACGCTCCTCGTCCGCGAAGAGGTCCTTCGCGCCGGGGGCTTGTGGCAGCAGGCGGGGCAGGTTCTCGTGGAAGCGGGTGTCGGCGGCGAGGATCGCCACGATCGGCGCCGACGCCGCCTTCGGGCGGTTCCCCTCGGCCAGGTGCGGAAGCAGGCGCGCCCGCGCGTCGTCCGAGCGGACCAGCACGATGCGCAGCGGCTGGCTGTTCATCGCGGTCGGCGCCCACTTCATGAGGTCGTAGACCTCGCTCAACTGGGCCTCAGAGACGGGCTGGTCGGTGAACGAGTAGACGGTGCGGGCGTCGCGGAACAGCAGGTCGGCGGTGCGCTCGTCGATGGCGGCGGTCGGCTCGAGGGTGATGGTCATGTCGGCTCCTGGCTTTTAGTTGATGTGTCAACTATGCCAGATAGTTTGGTTTTTAACTAATTCGGGCCCATCGCTCGGCGACGAGGTCGACGGGCAGGGCATGGCTGACGTGCCCATCCCGCCCGACCAGTCCGTCGTTGAGCCGTCCAGTAGACGACCCCGCGGTGCACGGTGCCGACGGCGTGCGTGTTCGTGATCATCACAGGCCCGGACAGCGCCCCCAACTCGGCGATCCAGTGCGAGCCGGTCATCTCGCCGTTGCCGTTCATGGAGTGGATGGCCGCGGGCACGGACCGGCCGACGCCCAGCCGTCCCAGCGGCAGGATCGCCGTCACCCCGTCCTCGCCGCCCGTGACGGATCGGAGGCGTCGTCGTCGACGATGGTGACCAGCCCGACCTCGAGCCCGGGCACGTCGGTGATCGGGTTCCACGGGCCAGGGGCGCCCGGCAGCTCGAGCGTATGTCGCGTGCGCGCACGCCTACTCCTGCGGGGGGACGAGTTCGACGATCCGGCCGCGAAGTCGAGCCTTCTCGTTCGTCGGGGATCCGTTGACCTTCACGCTGATGCGCGTGCGATCCGCCCGGAACAGGTCGTGGGAGTACTCGAAGGCCACCCCGGCCATGTCGCGCGTGGTCCGCGTGACGGACAGCAGCGGCGCGCCGGCGTTGATGCCCAGGATGGACGCCTCGTCACCAGCCGCGGACACGGCCTCGATGTGCTCGATCGCCTCGTCGGGGCGAAGGCCGTACGCGCGGTCGCAGAGCTCGTAGATCGAGCCCCCGAGCCCACGCTCGGGCAGACCGGGAACCAGTTCCGCCGGGAAGACCGCGCGCTCCATGGAGATGGGGACCCCGTCGGCAAGGCGGATGCGCACGAGGTCGATGACGAAGTCGTCCTCGGCGATGCCGAGAGCCTGCGCCCTGACCACTCCGGGGGTTGCCGACGACGCTTGGGTCATCGACCTCGGCGGCGGCACGGTCGACGCCATCGGCCCCGACGGCGAGTCGATCACGGCCGCCGGCTGCGGTGAGCTCATGACATCGGCGGTGGCCCACTGTCTCGACGTGTCCCTCGACGCCGCCGAGTGGGTCAAGCGCGGCCCGGCGTCGCGGGTCGAGTCACCCTTCCTTCTGCCCGACGAGAGCGGCGAACGGCGCCTCGTCGACGAGCCGGCGCCGCACGGCACGATCGGGTGGCTCGTCACCCGCGGACCCACCGCGGACCTGCCCCACTCGCGCACACTTGCGCCCGCGGAATGGCGGGCCATGCGCATGATGCTCACGCGCCTGGCGTTCGCGGACAACCTGTCGAGGATCCTGGCGAGCTTGGGTGCTTCGTCACCGATTCGCGGCGCCGTGCTCATCGGCGGGCCGGCCGGAGACGACGAGATCCTCGAGGCGATCAACCCGGCGCTGACCGAGGCGGTGGTGGGCAGGGCCGATGTCGCGGCCCGGCTCGGCCACCGCTGGGCCGTGGCGTACGGCCTCGTGGGGCTGCTGCCGACGGTGTGACGACACCCGAGGAGCGGGCGTGACTGATGTCGCGTGACTGATGTCATAGGGCCGGAAGTAAGCGCTTTCATTCCCCATGGACCATAATGCCGTAAGTGGACGTCAGCGAAATCCTCCGTCAATACGCCGATATCGCCGCCGAGCAGCCGCTGCTGCTTCTGACGGTCATCCTCGCGATCGGTGGTGCCATCGGCGCCATCAAGATCGGCAGTTTCTCCCTCGGACCGGCGGCGGTGCTCTTCACCGCGCTGGCCTTCTCGGCATACGACGACCGGTTGAAGCTGCCGGTCATCCTGGGCACGTTCGGCCTGGCGGTCTTCGCGTACGTCATCGGCGTCGGTGCCGGTCCGTCCTTCTTCGCCGCCATGAAGACCGGTGGCCGTGCCCTCGGCATCGTCATCGGAGGCCTCCTCGTGGGCGCCCTCGTCACGGTGCTGGCGGCGCACGCACTCGGACTCGAGGGCCCGATCCTGTCCGGCATCTACGCCGGCGCACTGACGAACACCCCCGCGCTCGCCGCCGCATCGGAGGCATGGGCCTCGGATCTGCCCACCGTCGGCTACTCCGTCACCTATCTGTTCGGCGTGCTGGGGATGCTGCTCGCCGCCATGATCGCCCTCAAGATGTCGGCCCCGAAGACCGCTCTCGCGCCGGTGATCGAGGACGAGGTGCCGCCCAAGCTCGACGGCATGACCGTACGGATCGAGACCCCCGGCCTGCCCGACCTCGGCACGCTCGCCGAGCAGTACGAGCACCACATCGTCTTCTCCCGCATCATGCGCGGTGACACCCCCGGCCATCCCGGCGAGGTCGACCTGGCCACGGACGACGCTCTCCCAGTGCCGGGCGACATCCTGACCGTGATCGGCGACGAGGAGACCGTCGAGCGCTTCACCGAGCAGGTGGGGCACCCCTCGAGCGTCGCCTTGACCCTGGACCGTTCGCAGGTGGACTACCGGCGCATCGCGGTCTCGAACTCCAAGGTGGCCAACCAGCACCTCGGCGACCTGCACCTGCGCCGGCGTTTCGGCGCCGTCGCCACGCGCGTGCGCCGAGG
Source organism: Actinomycetota bacterium (assembly GCA_016717115.1). Lineage (GTDB taxonomy): Bacteria > Actinomycetota > Actinomycetes > S36-B12 > S36-B12 > UBA10649. Next base: position 13,833 of record JADKGE010000006.1, on the reverse strand, counting down.
CGACGTCGATCTGCTCGCCACCGACGACCTCGCCCTCCAGATCGGCGACCGGGTGCGCGTCGTCGCACCTCGCAGCCGGATGGACGACGTGGCCAGCTTCCTGGGGGACTCCGAGAAGGGGGCCTCCGCCTACTCGATCACCAGCCTCGCCCTCGGCCTGGCCCTGGGCGTGCTCCTCGGGGAGCTCCAGTTCCCCCTCCCCGGTGGCGGGCACTTCGCCCTCGGCCTGGCCGGTGGTCCGCTGGTCGTGGGCCTCATCGTCGGCCGGGCCCAGCGCACCGGCAAGATCCTCTGGACGATCCCCCACGCGGTGGCCTCCACCCTCATCCAGCTCGGAATGATGCTCTTCCTGGCCTACGCCGGCTCGAACTCCGGTGCCGCGCTCGCCGAGGCGCTCGCCGGCCCCACCGGCCCGCGCCTGTTCGCGGTCGGCGTCGTCGTCACGACGGTCACGGCGGCCTTCGTCCTCATCGGCGGCCGGCTCCTCGCGGGCATCTACGGCCCGCGCATGGGCGGCGTCCTCGCCGGCACGCAGACCCAGCCCGCGGTCCTCGCCTACGCGAACGAGCAGTCGGACGACGACGCGAGGGTCAACCTCGGATACGCGCTGGTGTACCCGGCCGCGATGATCGTCAAGGTCATCGTTGCGCCACTGATCGGCCGCTTCTAGCCGTAGGGGTCAGATGGAGAAGTCGGTGACTTCCCAGTCGATCTCCCAGTCGCCGCTCGCGAGCCGCTGAGGCCCCTCGTGCATGTGGCGCTCGTGGCCGAGCACCTGCGTCTCCAGCCGGTCGACACGCACCAGCAGCGTCGACACCGCGAGCCCCACCGGATCGGGTGCTGAGGGGCTGTCCTGCTTGGGCTTGGTGTCGGTCGTCGCCGACGTGCCGTGAGCGATGACCTGTCCGGGAACGCCCACGACGACGGAGTGGCTGTCGACGGAGCGGACCAGCACCGCGTTGGCGCCGATGCGCGAGTCGTGCCCGACATTCACCGGGCCGAGGACCTTCGCCCCGGCTCCGACCGTGACGCGGTCGCCGACCGTCGGGTGGCGCTTCCCGTGATCGAGGCTCGTGCCACCGAGGGTGACCCCGTGGTAGATGGTGACGTCGGCACCGACCTCGGCGGTCTCGCCGATGACGACGCCCGATCCGTGGTCGATGAACAGGCGAGGGCCCAGCGTCGCGCCCGGATGGATCTCGATCCCCGTGAGGAACCTCGTGGCCTGCGACACCGTACGCGCGGGCAGGAACACCCCGCGGCGCCAGAGCGCGTGGCTGACCCGGTGCGCCCACACGGCATGCACTCCGGGATACAGCAGCGCGACCTCCAACTGGGTGCGCGCGGCGGGATCCCGCTCGGCGACCGACTGGAGGTCGTCCTTCATGGTGCGCAGCGCCCTGCCCAGGCGGCCATTGGCCATCGACGAGCCCGGGACTATTCGGAGAGGCCAGCGAAGAGGGCGGTGGACAGGTAGCGCTCGCCGAAGCTGGGGATGATGACGACGATCAGCTTGCCGGCGTTCTCGGGGCGCTGGGCGACCTCGCGGGCCGCCCACAGCGCCGCGCCGGAGGAGATCCCCACGAGCAGGCCCTCCTCCACGGCCGCGCGCCGCGCGGTGGCCAGGGCGTCGTCGGCGCTGACGCCGATCACCTCGTCATACACATGGGTGTCCAGGATGTCGGGCACGAAACCGGCACCGATGCCCTGGATCGGGTGCGGGCCCTTCGCCCCGCCGGCCAGCACCGGCGACGCGGCCGGCTCGACGGCGATGACCTGCACCCCGGGCTTGCGCTCCTTGAGCACCTGCCCCACCCCGGTGATCGTGCCGCCCGTGCCGACCCCGGAGATCAGGATGTCCACGCCGCCGTCGGTGTCCGCCCAGATCTCCTCCGCCGTCGTGGCCCGGTGGATCGCCGGGTTCGCCGGGTTCTGGAACTGCTGCGGCATGAAGTACTTCGGATCGCTGGCTGCCAGCTCCGTCGCCCGCGCGATCGCCCCGCCCATCCCCTCCGGGCCTGGGGTCAGGATCAGCTCCGCGCCATACCCGCGCAGCAGCGCCCGCCGCTCCAGGCTCATCGTCTCCGGCATCGTCAGCACGATCTTGATCCCCCGCGCCGCGCACACCATCGCCAGTGCGATCCCCGTGTTCCCGCTCGTCGGCTCCACCACGATCGTGTCCGGACCGATCAGCCCCGCCTCCTGCGCGGCATCGATCATCGCCACCCCAATCCGGTCCTTCACCGAGTGCGCCGGATTGAAGAACTCCAGCTTCGCCACCACGTCGCCGGCAGCACCATCAGTGATCCTCCGGATCCGCACCAGCGGCGTATTCCCGATCAATTCCGTCACATCATTGGCGATTCGCATGGGGCGATCCTTCCATCCCTGTCGTTGGTCCGTCATAGGGGTCTGAACACCGGAGTCGGGCAGACTGTTCCCATGAGCGAGGAGAGCACCCCGGGTGAGGCACGCGCAGTCCACGCCATGGACGACGCCGGGCTGACGTACCGGCTCGTTCGGCACGGCCGGGTGAGCAGTCTCGCGGAGGCGGCAGCGGCGCGAGGTGTCGAGCCCATCGACGTCATCAAGACCATCGTCGTGCGCCGGGCCGACGACGACTTCCTGTACATCCTCGTCCCCGGCGACCGCACCATCTCCTGGCCGAAGCTGCGCGAACTGCTCGGGATCAACCGCATGTCCCTCCCCGATGCAGCCAGCGCCCTCGAGGTCACGGGCTATGAGCGGGGCACCATCACACCGTTCGGATCGACGCGCGCCTGGCCGGTGATCGCGGACCAGCGCATGTCGGGTCGCGAGGTGTCGCTCGGTGCGGGAGCCCACGGGGTGGCGGCCGTGCTCGACGCAGACGCTGTGGTCGCGGCCCTGTCGGCCACGGTGGCGGACGTGACCGATCCCGAGTAGCGGCCGCTCGACCTCACGCGCGCTACTGCAGAACCTCGTCGATGAAGGTCAGCGTGCGGGAGAGCACGGCGGCCTTCACCTGCGGACCGGACGAGTCACCGCAACCCCAGCGATACACCGCTGCCGAGCCGCCTTCGATGTCACCGTGCCCGCTCCCGGGAACCACCTCGCGCACGACGTCGCCCCGCTGCTCGCCCAGCCACGTGTAGAGCCGACCCTGGCGATTGCACCGGCTCGGCGGTGCGCAGAGCGCACGCACGCGCAGTCCTCCGATCATCGGCCAGGCTCGCCGGATCAGGCCGGTCGGGCTCTCGACGCCGTCGACGTAGACCACACCGCGGATGTCGCAGCCCAGCGCTCGCAGCTGGAGTGCAAGCCAGGAACCTGCGGCGGCGCCCGCTGAGTGTCCGACCACGACACACGGCACGGCCGGCACGCGCACGGCCAGCTCAGCAGCCACCTGCGTCAGGTAGGCCGCATTGTTGGTGCTGTGCGGCCAGAAGAACGATGAGAGGCCCGGGCGCAGGACCACGAGGGACTGCTCGGCACAGGCACGCGCCAGCATGTCCAGGTCGGAGGGCCGCCGGGTGAAGCCGTGAACGGCGATCGCCACGCCTGAGACCGCGTCGTGCGGCTCTGAGACGAGGGTGACGGGCGGCATGGCTCACATGGCCGGGATGGCGAACACCTGATCACGACCCGAGCTCTTGGCTCGGTACATCGCAGCGTCGGCACGTGCCACCACGTCGTCGAGGCTCTCCCCCTCGCCAGCGATGGTGACGCCGATGCTCATCGTCGTGGAGACCATCCCGTCGACCAGCTGCACCGGGAGGATCACGATCTGGCGCAGGTTCTCGGTCAGTCGCACGGCCTCGTCAAGGTCGTGCACCCCGTCGAGGACGATGAGGAGCTCATCACCGCCGATGCGGGCCACCAGGTCGGCGCTTCGGACGCTGCCCCGGATCCGCTTCGCCACGGCACGCAACAACTCGTCGCCGCCCGCGTGACCGTGGGTGTCGTTGACCCGCTTGAAGTCGTCGAAGTCGCAGAACACCACCGCGATCTCTTCGCCGGTGCGCCGTGACCGCCCGAGGATCCGGTCCAGCCGCTCGAAGGCCTCCTCACGGTTGGCCAGCCCGGTCAGGTGGTCCTGCCTGGCGCGCAGCTCCAGCGCCTCCTGCGCCCGCACTTCCCCGTCGACGATCCGCATCGAGGCCACACTGCCGCTCAGGGTGCCGTCCTCCCGGATGAGGGGCGTCTCCTGCGAATCGAGCCAGTGGAACGCGCCGTCCTTGGCCCGGAAACGGTAGCGACGCCGCGCCGAGCGGCCGGCCTCGAGCAGGATGCGTCCTGACAGCACCCGCTGGTGGTCATCTGGATGGACGAAGTCGAGCATCTGGAGCCCCTGCAGCTCGTCCGGCCGCCAGCCTAGGCCGGCCTCCACCGACGAGGAGACCCACTCGAGCACGCCGTCGCGCAACTGGGCCACGACGTCACTGGAGTTGTCGGCCAGGAGCCGGTACTTCGCCTCGCTCGCAGCCAGGGCCCGCGCGGCGTTGAAGCGATCGGTGACGTCGCGCCACGTGAAGCTCAGTCCGTCGCCGACGCGGATCGCCCGGATGTCGAAACGTCGCTCGTCGCCGATGATCTCGTGCGGATAGGCATAGTCATCGAGCAGAAGAGGCCGTCCGGTGTCCACTGCCTCGGCGTAGAGGTCGAGCATGCCGGTGCCCGCCTGCCCGGGCAGCAGGTCAAGTAGTCGGGCGCCTACCAGGTCCTCTCGATTCATGTGCATGTAGTCACAGGCCGCCGCGTTCGCCGCGCCGTAGACGAAGTCGACGACGGTTCCCGTGGTATCGCGCACCGCCTCCAGGAAGACGTGCGGGTCGAGGAGGGAGTTAATCGTCGCCTCGAGCGTTGCCCGCTCCCGCTGCGCCTCCTCCCGCGCCCGGACCAGTTCGTCGACGTCGCGCATGGATCCGGCGACGCCGACGAGGGCGCCGTCGTCGTCGAACAGCGGGGTGTTCGACGACACCACCCACACGTAGGGGCCGGCCTTGGTCCGCAGTCGCAGGAGGAGGCCCTGGCTCTCCTCTGGCGGCACCACGCCGGCGCCGGAGTAGGCGACCGAGCGCCTCGCTTGGATCTCGACTTCGTCGTCCGGATGCGCCAACTCGACGGCTTCGGTGCCGACCAGTTCCTCGGGCTCCCAGCCCAGCGTGCGGGCCACCGAGGGGGCCACCCACTTGATCCTGCCGTCTGGGCCGGTCAGGTACACGACGTCGGAGGAGTTCTCGGCGAGCAGGCGGTATCGCTCCTGGCTCGCCGCGAGTTCCTCGGCGGCCGCATGCCGGCTCGTCACGTCGCGCCACAGGAAGCTCAGGCCGTCGCCCACGCGGTTCCCCCGGATGTCGTACCAGTGGTCCGCGCGGAGGAGGTCGTTCGTGTAGGGCACGTCGTCGACCTTCAGGGGTTCGCCCACCTCGACCGTTCGGACGAACCATGAGTGAATGCCCTTGCTCACCAGGTCGGGAAGCAACTCGGTCAGCCTCATCCCGATCAGCGTGCTGTCGGGCATCCGCAGGTACCGGCACGCGGCCTGGTTCACGTCCGTGAAGCGGAAGTCCACGATCGTGTCGGCGTCGTCGCGCACGGCCTCGAAGAACACGTGCGGATCGAGCAGCGAGTCGAGGGTCGCATCGAGACGTGCCCTCTCGGACTGTGCCGTCTGTCGCGCCTCGACCAGCGCATTGACGTCGTGCATGGTGCCGACGACTCCCGTGGCGATGCCGTCATCGTCGGTGAAGGGGTGGAGGCTGACGGCGAACCAGCGGTATGAGCCGTCTTTGCCGAGCACCCGGACCGCGCCGAGCTCGGCGGTGTCGGGCGGCCGCGGCCCCCAGCCCGCGTAGGCACGGTTGCGGCTGTCGTTGGTTGCGGCCACGTCGCCCGGATGGAGGAACGCGGTGACCTCACGACCGATGAGCTCCTCGACCTGCCAGCCCAAGGACGCCGTAACGGACGGCGCCACCCACTGGACGCGGCGGTCGAGACCCGCGAAGTAGACGACGTCTGACGCATGCTCGGCGAGGTAGCGGTAGCGCTTCTCGCTCTCCGCGAGGGCGTCGGCCGCGTCGTAGCGTTCGGTGACGTCGCGCCAGGTCAGGCTGAGGCCGTCGCCGACGCGGATGCCGCGCACGTCCGATCGCCGATCGACCTGGAGGATCTCGTTGTAGTACAGCATCCCGTCGACGAGGATCGGCTCACCGCTGTCGACTACCTGTGCATACTCGGCGAGAATGCCGGACGCCTCGTGGCCGGGCAGGACCTCGAGCAGGGTCGCGCCGACCATCTCCTCGTGCGTGCGTCGGTTGTAGGCGCACGCGGCGTCGTTGGCGTCGACGTACACGAAGTCGACGATCCTACCTTCGCCGTCGCGCATGGCCTGCAAGTAGACATGTGGATCGAGAAGTGAATCCATGGTGGCGCGCAGGCGCGTGCGCTCCGACTGCGCCTCCTCGCGCGCCTGAGCGAGGTCGTCCTCGTGCAGCAGGCCGCTGAGCGCGAGGACCAGCATCGGGGCGGCCCGAGCGCATCGTGCCTCGGCCTCGGCGCGAGCCTCGTCGGAGGGCAGATCGAGCACCACCAGGACGGCGAGCGTGCCTTCGCCCGTGCCGAGGCGGTGCACGAATCCCGTGTCGACATCAGTTCGGTCCCCGTCGCCGAGCTGGGCTAGCGCCGTCCGCAGCAGAACGGGATCGAGGGGCACCGCGGACACGGCCGACGATGGGAGGGCCGCACCGTCGCGCCACGGGACCAGGATCGGGTTGCCGTCCGGCAGCAGGGCGGTCAGCGCATCGACGAGTGGCGCGAGGTCCGTGGCGGATTGCCCTCCGGACTCCGGTCGCGACGTGCCCATCGACCGCTCCACCCGCACCTCGATTCGCCTCCGCCCTCATCCTAGGGAGAGCACCGCAGCCAAGCAGGGAATGCGGAGCCAGGTCGAGCCGGCCGCACACCGCCCGGACTCGCCGGATGTCCCGTTTGTCCGTACCGTGGGGCCATGGGTGACACCGCCGACCCGCTGCTTCCGGACCGATCGTCCGTCGTTCCCCTGTGGCGGCAGGTGGGCGACGACCTGCGCCGCCGATGTGCTGCAGGGAGCTTCCCGCACGGTGTGCCCGGCGAGGTGGCGCTGGCGAAGGAGTACGGCATCAGCCGGCACACGGTCCGGGAGGCCCTTCGAGACCTCCGCGTGGAGGGCCTCGTGCACAGCCAGCGCGGCCGCGGCACGTTCGTCGCGGCGCCCGATCCGCACCCCGACGAGGTGGGGGTCGTGATCGACGCCGACGTGTCGCGGCGCCTCGGCCTGCCCGCGGACGCTCCCCTATCGCTGGTCGAACGGGTGCGGCGACGGCCGGGTCATGCACCGTCCCTCGAGCGCACCTGGACGCCAGCGCCGGACCTCGGCACGTGACCGCTAGTCACCCGACGTGATCGCCAGCCCGCCGGGGGTGTCCTCGTAGGACCGAGGGTCCTCGCGCGGCTCGAGGTGCGTGTGCACGTGGACGTCCGGGAGCACCTCGACGATCGACTGCTCCACGTGCTCCAGGAGGTCGTGCCCCTTGGTGACGGTCCAGTCGCCCGGCACCAGGACGTGCATCGACACGAATCGAGAGCGACCTGCCTCCCGCGTCTGGATCGCGTGGAACTCCAGTTCTCCCTTCGGGTGCTCGGCGACGATCCCCCGCAGGACCTCCTGGACCTGACCCTCCTGCGCCAGCGGGAGGGCGTGGTCCATCAGTCCGTCGAGCGACCGGCGAACGAGGCCGAAGCCCGTCCACAGGATGTTGATGGCGACGCCGATGGCCACCAGTGCGTCCAGCGGCAACCAGCCGGTGATCGCCACGAGGCCTACGCCGACGATCACGCCGACGGACGTCCAGACGTCGGTGAGCAGGTGCTTGCCGTCGGCGACCAGGGTGATGGACCGGTGCTGACGGCCGGCCCGCAGAACGAGGAAGCCCACGACGCCGTTCACCGCTGTCGCCACCAGGGTGATCAGCAGGCCGACCCCCAGTTCCTCCAGGGCCTGCGGGTTCAGGAGCCTTTGCACGGCCGACACGATGATGAGGACCGCGGCGACGAAGATCATCACGCCCTCGGCGCCCGCTGAGAAGTACTCGGCCTTGCCGTGCCCGTAGTGATGGTTGGCGTCAGCCGGGCGCGCCGCCACCTTGAGGGCGACGAGCGCGACGACCGCCGCCACGAGGTTGACGACCGACTCCAGAGCGTCGGACAGCAGGCCCACGGAGCCGGTCAGCAGGTAGGCGGCCGACTTCAGGGCGATCGTGACGAGCGCAGCCGCGATGGACAGGTACGCCCACTTCGCGAGGTTGGGGGCGGGCGCGGCGGTCACGAACCCACCTTGCCACCGTCGATCGACCGGTTGCCGCTCGAGGCCTCGCGACGCACCTCGACCCGCGCGTCGCCGATGGTCGCGGAAACGACATCGCCGGGCTCGAGAGCGACGGCCCTGGTGAGCCCCCCGGTGATCACCACGTCGCCTGCCCGCAGCCACTGCCCCCTCTCGAGTAGGCGGTCCGACAGCCACGCGAGCGCGACGAGGGGGTCGCCCATCGCATCGGCGCCGCGGCCACGACCGACCGGCTGCCCGTTGTGCAGGAGAACGACGGCCAGGTCCGCGCAGCCCGCGATGCCGACCTCCGGGCCGAGGACGACGTACGCGGCCGACGAGCCGTCGGCGGTGTTGTCCGCCCAGCCGAACCGGTACCCGTCCCAGACAGAGTCGACCACCTCGAGCGCCGCACGCGCGGACGCGACATGCGCGGCGATGCCCTCGGCATCCGTCCGGGACGTCACGTCGGATGCCATGACGAGGGCGATCTCCGGCTCGACCTTGGGCTGCAGCACCGTAGCGGGCACGACGGCACCGTCGTCGAGCAGCATCGCGTCGGTGAGCGGGCCGAGATTGGGCTGCGCCACGCCCATCTGCTCGCGCATTGCCGCGGAGGTGTAGCCCAGCTTCCAGCCGGCGGGGCGCTCGCCGCGGGAGATCCGTGCCGCCACGACCAGATGCTGGACGGCATATGCCTGCGACTCGTCGAGGATGCGGCCCTCGAACGGTGCGGACAGGACGTGGCCGCGGGATCGCGCCGCGAGGATCGCCTCCGCCGTCGAGCGGACGACGTCGTCTGCCTGGCTCATCGCGGCGTCATCAGTGCTCGACGTACGGCTGCATCCGGGCGTCCTGGGCGGCGTCCACCGTGCAGCACCGCACGCGCACCCGGCCGCGCAGGGTCTGCACGACGAGCAGCACGGGGGCGACGATGGCGATGGCGCCGAGGACGTAGACCATGACGCGACGATAGACCAACAACCGGCTGCGGGCCGGGCAGACCGTCCCGGGCGCCGCTGTCCGTCCACGCATGCGCGAGGCTGTGCCCGTGAGGTCCTCCGCCGCCTTCGGCCCCGACCCCCATCCCGCCAGCGAGCGCGTCGCGGCACTCGGGCTGGACGACCTCGAAACCCTGCTCGCGTCGGGTGAGCTGACCAGCGAGGAGCTCACGCGGGGGCTGCTCGACCGCATCGAAGCCCTGGACGGCGCCGGCACGGCAATCGCCCTGCATGCCGTCATCGCCCTGGCCGCCGACGCGGTGCCCACGGCGGCCCGGCGCGACGCGGAGCGCGCCGCCGGCCGCAGCCGGGGTCGCCTGCACGGTGTTCCCATCCTCGTCAAGGACAACATCGAGGCCGCGGGGCTCCCGGGCACCGCGGGGTCGTTGGCCCTCGCGGGTCGCACGGTCGTCGCCGATGCCCCGCTCGTGGCCCGCCTTCGTGATGCCGGGGCCGTCGTGATGGGTGCGACGAACCTCTCCGAGTGGGCCAACTTCCGTTCCCCGCGGTCGACGAGCGGGTGGTCGGCCGTGGGCGGACTGACGGGCAATCCCTGGGCGCTGGATCGCAGCGCTGGCGGCTCCTCGTCGGGCTCGGGTGCCGCCGTCGCCGCCGGCTACGCGCCGGTGGCCATCGGCACCGAGACCAACGGTTCGATCACCTGCCCGGCGGCACTCAACGGGGTCGTCGGCTTCAAGCCCACCGTCGGCACGGTGCCGACGCGGGGCGTCGTGCCGATCAGCGCGAGCCAGGACTCCCCCGGCCCCCTGGCGCGCAGCGTGCGCGACGCCGCCCTCGTTCTCGAGGTGCTCTCCGGCCGCACGGACCTCATGGCCGCGTGCGCGAGCGGATCGGCGGCCCCCCTTGTGGTGGGCGTGGCCGCCGGCTGGCTGAGCGGCGACGCCGAGACGGATGCGTGCTTCGCCAGGGCCGTCGAGTTGATCGAGCCGCTTGTCGCCGAGATCCGCCCAGCCGATGTTCCCGTCACGCCCGATGACGTCCACCATGACCAGACGGCGGTGCTCGTCGGTGAGTTCGTCGACGACCTCGACGCCTACCTCTCGGCCCGACCCGGCAGTGGCGCCCGGAGCATGGCCGACGTCGTGGCGTTCAACCTGGCCAATGCCGACACCGAGCTCGGCTTCTTCGACCAGCACTACCTCGAGCAGGCCGTGCTCAGCGGCGGCCGACGCGCCCTGGCGTACACCGAGGCCCGCGCCCGCAACGTTGCCTGGGCCAGGGACGTCGCCGTCGGACCCGCACTCGGCGGCGGTATCGACCTCCTCGTCGCCCCCGCCTACCGACCGGCGTGGAAGTCGGACCTGGCGCACGGCGACCTGCTCGTCGGGGGCGGCGCGGTGTGCACGCCGGCAGCCATCCTCGGCTGGCCGATCCTCACGGTTCCGATCGGGCTGGTCCGCGGCCTGCCCGTCGCCATGGCGATCACGGGGCCGCCGCTCTCGGAGTCCCTCCTCGTCGCGGTCGGCTCCGCCCTGGAGGACGCCTTGGGCGGACCCTTCGCGCAGCGCCAGCACCCCGCCTGGCGCCCGCCGGCCCGGGGCTAGCCCCGGCACGACCACCCACCCTGTCGAACTGCGCGCGCCCGTCCGACCGGTCCTGATATCGTCCCTGCCACATAGGACCCCGCACGTCGTGCTGGGTCGAAGGCGCCGCACCAAGGAGGAATACATGGCAGTCGGACCGGTCGATGTTGTGATCATCGGATTCCCCGGCAACAAGTTCAGCGGCGAGATCGTGCCCGCCATCATGGAGCTCGTCGAGGCAGGCACCATCCGCGTGCTCGACCTCACCTTCGTGATGAAGGACGCGGACGGCGTTGTCACGACGATCGAGGCCGCCGATCTCGACCCCGAGGTTGGCCCGAGCTTCCTGGAGATCGACATCGTTCAGCCGGGGGCACTTGGCCCGGAGGACGCCGATGAGGTCAGCGAGGACCTGCCGTTGAACAGCTCTGCGCTCCTCGTCGCCTTCGAGAACACATGGGCGGCCAAGTTCGTCCAGGCGGTATGGAATGCCGACGGAGTCGTCATCGACCAGATCCGCATCCCGGCAGACGTGGTGAACGCCGTCATCACCGCCGACTAGCAGCCAACTCCACCCTCCAACGATAGAAAGGCACACACCATGGGACTCATGCGCATGGCGGCCCGCACCGCCGTCGTGGCGGGCACCGCCACGGCCGTCTCCGGACGCGTCGCACACCGCCAGGCCACCAAGTACAACGAGCAGGCTGAGGCACAGGCCTACGAGCAGCAGGCCGCAGCGCCCGCGCCCGTCGCGGCACCGGCACCCGCCGCCGCGCCCGCACAGAGCGACCAGATGACCGAGCTGCAGAACCTCGCGCAGCTGCACTCGCAGGGCATCTTGTCCGACGAGGAGTTCGCCGCAGCGAAGGCCAAGGCGCTCGGCATCTGAACCCGGCCGCGGACACCGTTCGGTGAACGTGGTCGAGGCCTACTCACGGCTGGCAGGGGTCTACGACGAGATCGTTGTGGACCCCTGCTATTCGCAGTGGGCCGACTTCCTGCACGAGCGCTGGTCGTCCGACCCCGCGGGCGTGTCGACCGTGCTCGACGTGTGCTGCGGCACGGGCCTCATGGATGCGGTTCTCATCGCCCGGGGCTACCACGTCGTCGGGGTCGACGCGTCGCCAGCGATGCTCGCCCGAGCGCGCCGACTGCTCGGTCCGGACGTCGCGCTCGTCGAGACGACGCTGCCCGAGCTCACGGTCGAGGGGGTCTTCGATGCGGCCATCAGCACCTTTGACGGGCTGAACTACCTGACCCCGACGGACTTCACGACGACCCTGTCCGTGGTGGCCGACCGGCTTCGCCCAGGCGGCTGGCTCGTGTTCGATCTCCATACCGACGCGATGCTGGCCCTCGCCGCCTCCCGTCCCGTGATCGACGGCGAGGACGGCGGCCACCGGTTCACGATCACCAACCGAGTCAATCTGCGTGCCCGGACCTGCGTGAGCCGCATCGAGGTGAGCCGCGGCGACGACGGCTTCGCGGAGGATCACCTCCAGTACTTCCACGGCGACGACGAGGTGCGGGCCGCCCTCCAGCTGGCGGGCTTCCGCGACGTCGCCCGGACCGACGAATACACCGACGAGCCGGTCGGGCCGGCGACGCTGCGCGCGACGTGGATCGCCCGGCGCACGACAGCCGAGTAGCCCGCAGGTGGGCAGATGGTCATCCGCCTGCTACGACGACATCCCCCAGCGGAGGTAGGAACATGAGGGACGCGATCTCGCCCACGCAGTTCCACGCGGCGGAGGGCGTCGAGGACTGGCGCGTGCTCTTCGACGGGGCCTGCGCGTACTTCCGCACCGGCTCCTTCGCCGTGGGCGTCGAGCTGGTGGATGCGATCGGCCGACTCGCTGACGCCGCCGACCACCACCCCGATGTCGACGTGCGGTACCGGGGCGTGACCGTGCGCCTGACGACGCACGACGTCGGCGGGCTCAGCGAGCGCGACATCGCGCTGGCCCGGCAGATCTCCGACGCCGCGCATGATCTCGACGTCAGGGCCGACCCGACCGCACTGCAGACGGTGCAACTGGCCATCGACACGCTGGTCCGGTCCGACGTCCGGCCGTTCTGGGAGGCCGTGCTCGGGTACGGGGAGGCCGACGGCGACGACCTCGTTGACCCGCACGGCCGTGGACCATCGCTGTGGTTCCAGCCGATGGAGGCATCCCGTCCCCAGCGCAACCGCATCCATGTCGACGTGTCCGTACCGCATGATCGGGCCGAGGCGCGGGTGTCGGCAGCCATCGCCGCCGGAGGACACCTCATCACGGCAGAGCACGCGCCCGCCTGGTGGGTGCTGGCCGATGCCGAGGGCAACGAGGCCTGCGTGGCCACCTGGATGGGGCGCGACTAGCACCTCCCCGGCAGCGCCGCGCCTGCGCCGCTGCGCGATTCGGGCTGCCTAGGCTGGGGGGATGGTGGTCAAGCGCAGCCGCCGGGCCAGGGCCGCCCGCAAGCGCCAGCGCCGGATGAGCGCGGTCGAGCACGACCTGAGCGACGAGCAGTGGGCCGAACTGAAGGAGGCCTGGGGCGGGTGCGCCTACTGCGGGGCCACCGACAGGCCCCTGCAGCGCGACTGCGTGATGGCGCTCTCCCGGGGCGGTCGGTACACACTCGACAACATCGTCCCCGCGTGCGGCTCGTGCAATGCCAGCAAGTGCAACGACGAGGTCACCGGCTGGATGCGGCGCAAGCGGCTCGACGAGCGAACGTTCCTCATGCGCCATCTCGAGATCCAGGCGGCCCTCGCGCTTCGCTGACGTCAGAGCCCGGGACGCCAGTCGTCGGGCGGGTCCTCGCCGACCCGACCGTCAACCGCCTCGCGGAGCAGGTCGGCGTGACCGGTGTGTCGGCCGTACTCCTCGATCAGGTCGCACAGGAGCCGTCGCAGGCTGGCGTGGTTACCGCCGTCGTCGGCCGCGTGGACGAGTTGATC
>JADKGE010000005.1 GCA_016717115.1 Actinomycetota bacterium | reverse complement strand
GGAGGACCGGCGGGAGCGACGACGAGTACCGCGCCACCCCCGAGCCCGGCTGACCTCACCGCCGCCACGAATGCGCTCCTACGGCCAGGGGATCTGGTCGGGGCACTCGCCTCGGCAGCGACGGCGAAGGATGCTTACCGAATCGGGTACACGAATCCGCCGGGAGGTCAGGATCCACTCCCTGTCTGCAACTACGCCAGGTTCTACACGACGGTGTCCATTCCGCGGGACTCGGCTGTCGGCTACACCGCTCAGTACGGCAACGTGACACAGGATGTCTACCGGTATCCGAGCGCGGCCATTGCTCAAGGGGTGTGGGCCAGGCTGAGTGAGCGCATCCCCGCCAAGTGCAAGGGCACGTTCGTGAGTCAGGGCGATCGATCGACCTTGTCGAACACGGCACTGCCTGCCTTCGCCGGCGGTGTTCCCGGCTGGGGGGTCTTCGACCTCACCTCGACGTCGGTGCATTACTCGGCCGTCTACCTTGTCGGTGACTCGGTGCAGCAGGTGAGTTACACCGCCCAGCGCCCGGGACTTCCTCGTGGGACGGCGCCGGCGATCAACGACCTCGCTGCTTCGCTTGCCGTCCGATGGGTCGGGCGCGGGGGTGCGCCAGTGACGCAGAGCCCCACCCTCACGAAGGCGCAGACGGTCATGCTTGGTCTCGCCGATGTGCCCGCCCCCTTCCGGTCCTGTCACCTCAGCGAGGCGCGTGGAGCGACTTCACTTCCTATGCCGGACGTCGACATGTTCGGCTGCTTCAAGCTCAGAGGCTGAAGACCGACGCTTCCTTCTCCGTCTGGTACGGCGGAACGGGCGATGTCTTCCCGGAGACCGGCTCGATCGGGCAGATGGTCTTCGACTACGCGTCGCCGGAGGCAGCGCGCACGGACTGGGGCCGTCTGGCTCAAGCGATGGCGAAGTGCTCGTACAACCCCCGCGCCGCCCTGCCCGCTAGCGGGGACTTCCGCAAGGCCCAGCATGGGACCTCCGCATTGACATTCGGCGGAGTGCCGGGGCTGTGGACCCGCGAATTGGAGTGGTTCGACGGCTCGGGGCAGCAGTGCTCGGATGCGAGCGGGCCCGTGGCCTGTTCGTCGTTCAGTGTCAAGTCGTACACCGTGTACCTGCTCCTGGGCGACGCGATCCAGTCCGTCGGATACGCCACTGGCGTCGATGGGCTGCGTCAGGTCAAGCTCGATCAGCTCGCGGTGAACGTGCTGGCTGAGGGCCTCGCCAATCGGTGGGTCCAGGGGGACGCGACGGCTGGCTGAGCGCCGGGCCCGCGGAGCCCATGCGGGGGGTGCGGGCCGGCGCTACGCCGGCCCGACACGCGTGATGGCTGGTGGCTGCCAGCCCGTGCCGTCGAGGATCCCATTGATCTTGCCCCCCGTGGGCGCGAACAGTCGCCAGGTCACCTCGAAGCCCTGCCCGGCAGCGACGGGCAGCCAGTTGCTGTGGCGGTCGGGGTTCCCTGGCGCGGCGGCCTGCAGGTAGAAGTCGATCGAGCCGTCGGGATTGCGCGCAAGCCGCGACGTGGACGTGAACGCAAATCGATTCAGCGGGTTGGCGATCAGACCGCCTTGCAGGTTGTAGACCGTCAGTGACCAGCCCTCCTTCGCCGGTGGTGGCTTGGGCATGTGCAGGACATAGCGCCCGGAGCCGTCGAGAGCGACCCGTCGCCGGTCGCTCCAGGCCATGGCGTAGATGGCCTGATGGGCGGTGAAGGCGCCCAGTCCGATCTGCGAGATGACAGCGCGCTCGGCGTATCTGGTGCCGTAGGCGCCGAAACCGCCAAGCAGATAGCCGTTGTGACTGGCGAAGCCCGCTAGGTAGAGCGAGCGCGTGGCGTCACGGATCCGGGCGGGGCCGGCCGCCGCCGCGGCAGCGAGACCCTTCAAGGTGTCGTCGCCGAGGTGGGGGTCGGCGGATGGTGTCATCCCGGGTCCGATGCCGACGGCTGCGAACTCGCGCAGCGTCGGCGCATCCCTTGACGGAGGTGGGAACTGCGCCAGCAGTCGGCCCAGCGTGTCGAAGAACTCCATGCCGGTCGGCACGTCGTACCTGGTGATGGTCGGATCGGTCGGTGCGGGCGGAGTGGCCGGGGATGATGCGCCCGAGGGGAACGCCTCCAGCGGCATGAGCGAGTACTGGTCCTGGATCGCATTGACAGCCGCGATGTCAGAGGCTCCCTTCAACTGCGTGGACCCGACGATCCAGATGCGGGGATAGTCGACGTTGAGCCGGTGGGTGCCTGCGGGCAAGGGAACGTCTCGTTGGTCGGGACCGAACACGACGTAGTCGCCGGGGTCCGTCCTCGAAGCAGTTCCGAGGTTGACGAGGTTGGTCGTGTACGGATCGATGAACGCCATGACGAAGTAGTGCCCCGTCACCTTGGGGACGTGCAGCACCTGGGGCTGTTCACTGAGGTCCAGCCAAGCGATGGAGGACAGGCTCGTGGCTCCCGGTGCCACGACGGTGGTGCTGCTCGCGTTGTTGGGACTGCGCACGCTGTTGAATTGGTTGACGGGCCTGAAGGCGCCCTGGGAGACGTCGGTGCTGGTCATGGTCATGAACGTCTGGTTCATCGTCACCAGCGGCAGTCCGTAGGTGTACGCACGGAGGCCGATCTCGTAGGCGGTCTGGTAGTCAGTCGACGTGGCCAGGGCCTGACCGGCGTCGCTCCAGGGAATCGTCGCGATGGCGACGGCGACGGCAAGGTCGGCGACTCGTGATGCGCGCACGACCTCACCCCCTTCACGCCCGATGGCCGGCGACACGGATCTCGTGGCACATCTGCCTGATCAGATTGTGTCGAATGGGCACCCCCCGACGCCCGGCGTGATCACGCCGGCCCGTCTGAACGGTCGAGTGAGGCCTGCTCCTCCGCCCGGATGTAGGCCCCGGCGGAAGGCCGAAGTGTGCTCCGAAGTCCGTCGTCAGGTGGGCCTGGTCGGTATAGCCCAGTTTCGGCGCCACCTCCGCCCAGGACGTGGGTGGTGCCTGGGTCTGGGCGGCGACGGCGTGGACCCGGTAGCGGTCGAGCACCCATTTCGGCCCGACGCCAACGTGCTCGGCGAACAGCCGTTGGAGGGTCCGCTGGGAGACCGCCATGCGCTCGGCCAGTTCGCTGGCGCGGGTGACGGGCGGGTCTTCGCTCGCGGCCGCCTCCACCAGGGCGGCGAGCTCCTCCGCGGGAGTCACCTGCTCGGGCAGTCGTGCGCTGATGAAGGCGGCGAAGGCGGCGAGGGCGCGCTCGACGGAAGGAGCAGCGACGATCGCCTGTGCCAGGCGCGTCGCGTTGTCACCGAAGATGTCCTGCGCCGGAACCCGTAGGTCGACGAGGGTGCGCATGGGCACGTCGTGGACGAGTCGGAATCCGCCGGGGCGGAACAATGCCCCCAGTGCCCAGCCGGAGCCATCGAGCGTGCGCTCGTCGTTGTGCCGCAGGACGCCGGTCACGGTGATGGACGAGTCCGCCTGCACGACGAGGTTGACGGCGGGGTGCGGCACGATCGTCTGGGCGAACGGCTCGGTCAGGTTCCATTCAGTGCGCCAGAACCGGTTCACCGCGCGGCTCACCGGCGGGTCGGGGGCCCAGGCCTGGTACGAGAACTTCCGGAAGGCCTGCGACGGGTGCACGATCGCACGGGTCTCGCCGGCCACGGGACGTGCCATGCCGCACAATGTATCGACGCAGGCTGTCGCCTTTTTCCAAGACCGGGACGGAAGGGGTGGCCTACCGTCGGGCCATGGACATCACCCTTGCCCCTGATGACACCCTCACCACCCTCGAATCGATGCTAACCCGCACCACGGCCCTCATGGAGTCCGTGCAGCCTGCGGATCTCGCGGCCCCCACGCCGTGCACCGACTTCGACGTCGAGCAGCTGCTCGAGCACATGACCACCTGGGCCCAGGTGTTCGACTCGACCGTGAACGACCGGCCCCTGGACTTCGACCCGATGACGCACGTCGTGGGAGGCGACTATGCGCGCGTCTTCGCGACTGCGTCGGACGGGATTGTCGCCGGGCTGCGTGACGGTGGCTGGGATCGCATGATGACCATGACCGCCTCGCCGATCCCCGGCGAGATGGTGCTCAACATGCTCCTCATGGAGTATCTGGCCCACGGCTGGGACCTCGCGAGGGCCATGGGCGTCGCCGCCCCCTACACGGAGCAGGAGGCAATCGTTGCGCTACGCGCCGCGCAGGCGATCATCGCTCCGGAGTACCGGGGCACCGGGATGTTCGACGACGAGGTGCACGTGGCGGCAGATGCGCCAGCCCTGAACAGGTGCATGGCGTTCGTCGGGCGAGACCCCGCCTGGCGGGCCTGACACCCTGCGACGGACGAGTGGCTGAGGTGTGGGGGCGAACTACTCGCTGCTCGGGTGCGCGGCGAGGTAGGCGTTGATCCGGGCCTTCCCGTTGGCGCGCACGTTGTAGAAGTAGAACGGGTAGTCATAGCGGTGGTAGATCCCTGCGGGGACTGGGCCGCTCGCGGGGGCGAGAAGGGCCTCGTCGCACGTCGAGCAGACGAGCACGCCTCGGGCGAGGTCGATCTGTGCGTCGGCGTACTGGTTCGCCCGGATCCACGGGCCGGTCGCGGCTGGCAGGAGCGAGCCGAGCGACTCGGACGCCGGAACGGCGTCGGAGGTGTGCGACCAGGTCAGCGGGTTGATGACCAAGCCGACGTTCCCGTCCAACACGGGGTTGACGCCCTGGAAGTCGGGGGCCTCCGTGTTCCACGAGACGATCACCCCGGTGTCGGTGCCGTTGCGGGCGAACGACAGGTAGGGATGCGCGTCGAGGAACTGCCGGGTCACCGCGAAGCCGACAACGTAGGCGGCGACCATGCGCGAGTAGACCGACGGGTGCTTCGTGAAGTAGCCCCCGAGCATGTTCGCGAGCACGTTCGAGCCGATCGAGTGGCCCACGAGGATGAACGGCCGGCCGTGGTTGTAGTGGCGCAGGTAGTAGTCGAACGCCGCGATGGCGTCCGTGGTGGGGATACCGGCGGTGAGGAGGTTCTGCTCCGCCTGGGGCAGCTGAGCCTTCGTGGCCGTGTCGATCTGCCGGTAGTAGGGGGCGTACACGTTCGCGTACGGCGCGAAGGCGGCCGCTTGTCGCGCATACGACTCCTGGGCTCCTGCCCGCATGCCTGGGTCTGTGACCGGCCCGATGACCGGACTCGAGGGCGTCTCCATGGAGTACGACGTGGGGTACAAGTAGAAGACGTCGACGGGGTGGATGGGAGCCTTCGGGTGCTTCGGCACCTTGAGCCAGTTGGACGCGTTCGCGTAGTCCGGCGGCGTCGGGTCGGGAAGATTCAGGGTCGGCCAGGGCGCAGGGGCGGGATCGGCCGCGGCCGCGTGCGTTTGGGTGAGGGCGGCCCCTGACGTCAGGAGAGCCACGGTGGCGACCATCGATATGCAAGCGGTGCGGAATCGTGTGCCAGTCATGCGACAGCCTTCCATCGATCCGAGCGCTGCATGTGTCGGTGCTCCCGGACCCTGATGACCGGGCCGTCGATCACATCCTTCCCCAGGGCGGACGCTGATGTCGGTTACGTGCGGCGAGGCCAGGACTGCGGGGACTGCCTCCCACGCCAGTCCCCGGCCACTCGCCGATGTCGTGAGCGAACCGCAAGGTTGGCTCAAGTGAACCGAAAGACCTGACCGTCAGTCTCGGTCTGCCCGCCAGCCGTGTTGGGTGCCGCACCCACATGACTCCAGGAGCCCCGTGAAGAGCGTCCGCACGATTGTCACTGCCTCGGTCGCCGTCGGAGTCTCGATTGCCGCGCTGGGACTGAGCCCCGCGGCCGCTCAGGTGGCGACGTCCGTCTACATCGTCGCAGTGGGGGACATCGCCTGCGATCCTTCGCCGGTCGGGGATCCCAACTACGCGCCCGCCTTCAACAACGGCGACGGGACGAAGGACGGCTGCCGGCACAAGGCGGTCGGCGCAGCGGTCATCGCGGCCCGGCCCGACGAGTTCTGGGCCCTGGGCGACAACCAGTACTTCAACGGGACCTTCGCCAAGTACATGGAGTCCTACGACACCGCGTTCGGCCCGCTGAAGAGCATCACGCGCCCCATTCCGGGAAACCATGAGTGGAAGGACCTCACCCTCCCCACCAAACCGGGCTCTGGGTACTTCACGTACTTCGGCCCCGCCTCGCATCCTGAGACGAACGGCACGTACAGCTTCGACACGGGCGACTGGCACGTGCTTGCCATCAACGACAACCTGTGTGACGCGCTCCACCCCTGCGGAGACGGCAGTGCGCTGGCGCAATGGATCGCGACGGACATGGCGGCAAACCAGAAGCCGTGCACGGTCGCGATGTGGCACCACCCGCTGTGGTCGCTGGGGGAGGCCCACAAGGGCGGCTACGGGCCGTTGGTGCCGGTATGGAACCAACTCCACGGTCTCGGTGTCGACATGGTGCTCACTGGGCACGACCACAACTACGTGCGCACCAAGGCCCTGGGGAAGGCGACGGTTGATCCGGCCGATCCGGCGAAGGTCGCACCGCCCACGCTCGACCCCAACGGCATGGTCGAGTTCGTCATCGGGACGGGCGGCGTGGACAACTACGCGGCGAGCGCGGCGACCGCCCAGGTGTTGGCGCCCTATCTCGCCGCCTACCAGGTGGGAAAGCCGTCGCCGGGTCTGTTCGGCGCCGGTGGCTTCCACCTGAAGGCCGACCGCTACACCTTCTCCTACCTGCCGGCGGCGAACAGCGCCCCGTTCGCGGAATCCGGAGGCCGGACCTGTCGACGCGCGACCAATGGCAGCCCGCAGGACGTGCCCGGCGAGTCGACAACGACGACACCAACGACGCTGGCGCAGCAGAGCGTCACCTGGGCTCCGACGAACACCAGCGTCCAGGCCACGTCGGCCACCGGCGGCACCATCATCCCGAGCCCGAAGGCGACGACGAGCGGCGACGGCGCCATCAACTACGGGGTGACCTCCGAGGGGACGACGGGCTGCACTGTCGACGCGGTCAAGGGCGTCATCAGATACTCCAGCGCAGGCCAGTGCGAGGTGACGGCGGTGGCGGCCGCAACTGCGAAGCATGCCGAGGCGAGCCAGGCGGTCGTCTTCACGATCGGGGCGACGGCGACGGTGGCGAAGCCGGACATCACGGCCGTGCAGCCGACGTCTGGCCCGCGCGCCGGCGGCACCACGATCACGATCACCGGTCACAATTTCGCGGGGACGACGAAGGTCACCATCGGCGGCAAGTCGGCCAAGTTCGAGGCGATCGACGACGCGCAGATCAGCGCCATCGTGCCCCCGGGCAAGCAGACCGCCCCCGTCGCGATCGTCGTGACCGTCGGAGGCCCCCGTGGCGCAGCCACGGCACCGGGTGCCTACACCTACGAGGCTGACGCAGTGACAGGTGCCACGACGCCTGCGGCGGCCAGCGCCGTGCCGGTCAGTGCGGCGCCTGACGCCACAGCGCTCGGCAACCCGGAGGCGGCCCGGACTCTCGCTCCCGGCCTTCGGCTGCTCTCGCGCGCCGACGCCCTGCGCGTCAGTCCGACCGTGCTGAAGCGGCCGTCCGCGGCATTCCCGGGCACAGCCCCGACCGTGCGAGTCAAGGCGGGTGCACCGTTCTCCCTGTCCGTCGGGGGCCAGGAGGCCGGACAGATCGTCACCGTCCGAGCAAGCATCCGAGGCACGTCGGTGTCCCTGGGCGCGGCTCGAGTGGACGCCAAGGGGAGGGTGCAGGTCCCGGCGGTGGTCATGACGCGCGCCGGGGTCCTCACGCTCAGCCTGACGACCTCGTCGTCCGGCAAACGCGGCTACGTCAAGGTGCTGGTGGTCAAGTGATGCGCGTCGGGAATCGGAAACGCGATCGAACGGGAGTCGTCATGAGAGGCAGCTGGCAGCGAGCCCTGGGTGTGGGCGGCGCCTCGCTGGCGCTGCTGGCGGCCCCGATCATCGGGGTGCCCGGGCCCGCATGGGCCGAGCCCACAGCGCCGGACGCCGCTGCGGCACCGACAGACCCCGTCGTCCCGACCACTCCTCCCGCCGCGCCGACGACCGGTCCCGTCGCGCCGGCACCCAACCCGGCCACGTCGCCGTCCACCGTCGATCCGACTGTCGCGCCCACCCCTGGCAGCCGCAAGCCGAAGGGCTGCCTGGGCATCACGCCGAGGAAGCCCTGGCGTCTCGTGGCCTCGCGGCCAGATGCGAGCACCAGTGCCGTCGAGGTCGAGTGGTCCCCTGTCGGCTGCACGACCGGCTACCGAGTGACCGTCACGGGCACGGGCGTGGATCGCCAGTTCGAGATCACGGGCGGGAGCACGTCATCGGTGGTCATCCCCGACCTTGCGCCTGGCTTGAGCTACTCCATCACCGTCACCAGCGTCGGAGCGAACGGAGACGGCGGCGTCAGCGGCGGCTTCCGACTGCATCATTCCGGTGAGTCCGCGAAGTCCGAACTCACGATCGACTTCCCCGATGCCGGCCCCACGGAGCCAGTGATGGCGTCCCCCGCGGGCACCGGCCCCTGGGTCAACCCTCAGCTCGCGTGGACCGCACCCGTGGGATCGGATCCCCGTAGCTACCGAATCAAGGTCACCCGCAGTGGCGGCGCCACGGTGGTTGAGGACACGGTTCCCGGAACGGCCACGACGGTGCGCCTCGGCGACGCCGTCGCAGCCGGCGTGCCCTACACCGTGACCGTCACGCCGGTCCTGGCCGACGGGACTGACGGTCATGCGTCCCGTCTGACGTTCGGGGACCGGCAGGCACCGCGCCCGGAGCAGGTCACCGGCAACGCGCCCGTCGTCCAGTTCAGCCCCGTCACCGACGTCAAGGAGGGCCGGGTGCTCGGGTATGAGATCGGCTTCGGGGCGCTGCAGGCATCGAAGCACGTGTTCGTCACTCACCCCTCCGGTGCGGGCTCGAGCGCTCCATGGGTGGCCGTGGACCCCTCGTTCGCCGCGGTGGACGCATCCGAGACGTCGGTGCCAATGGAGAGGATGGTCGCGGTCGTCCGAACCATCACGACCTTGGGCAAGTCGGCATGGACGTCTGCTCGGACGATCACCCACTCCGAGGTGGCGACGGCTGAGGCCTCCTACTTCGCCGGCATCGGACACGTGGGCGACAGTCGAGAGACCGTGCCCCGCAACGGCTTCCTGAACGTGCATGGGAGCGCGGCCGACCTGCAAGTGACCGACCTCGTCTGGTCGCAGTCCCGTCGCGAGCAGGCGATCCCGGTGACCGTCACGGTGTATGGGTCGACGGGATCGGGGGCCACCGAGGTCACGCAGGAGGTGCCGGCGACCCACCTGCCTGAGGCCGCCCAGGATGCGTGGCGGGCTTCGGACATCCCCCTGCCCGACGGCTGGACCTCGATCGTGCTGCGGCGGGGAGGCGCGGATGTGGCCAGGTGGGTCAACACCGGCGGCAAGCCGTGCGTGGCCGCCGTGACCTACGGCGATGCGCCCACTGATCTCCCGGACATGTGGAAGGACTCGTGGTGCGCTGGCTAGCAGTGCGCCACGATCACCCCCGCAGGATCTTGTCCATCGGCCTTCCCTTGGCCAGCTCGTCGACCAGCTTGTCGAGGTAGCGGATCTTCTGCATCAGGGGGTCGTCGACGTCCTCGACCCGCACCCCGCACACCACGCCGGTGATCGACGAGACGTTCGGGTTGAGCTGCGCCTCAGCGAAGAACTCCTCGAACGTCGTTCCGTCGGCGAGGTGGCGGCGCAAGGCTGCTTCGTCGAAGCCGGTGAGCCACCGGATCACCTGATCCAGCTCCTCGACCGTGCGACCCTTCCTCTCCACCTTCGCAATGTAGAGGGGATAGACGGACGCGAAACTGGTGGTGAAGATCCTGTGCATGGCCCGTCAGCGTAGTCACGCAGGCGCGGATGTCACAGGGCATACCCATCGCGCATCTCGACCGAGGTGCTCCTCCCATGGACAATGGGTCCGCGGGACATCGTGCGCGCCGCGCAGCCGATGGCCGCAAACCTCCCGGAGGCACTCATGAGGCTCGGCGTCCACATCGTCAACTTCGAGGTTCCCGGAGGCCCGGGCGACATCGGCCCAACCCTCGCAAACGTCGGTCGAGCCGTCGAGGAAGCCGGAATCGACAACCTGTCCACCATGGACCACTACTTCCAGATGGAGATGGCGGGTGGGCCGGAGAAGCCCATGCTGGAGGGCTACACGACGCTCGGCTTCCTCGCCGCGCACACGTCCACGGTCGAGCTGCAGCTGCTGGTAACAGGGGTCACGTACCGTCATCCGGGGCTGCTCGCCAAGATCGTCACGACCCTCGACGTCCTGTCCGGTGGCCGTGCCATGCTCGGCGTCGGCGCAGCCTGGTACGACCGCGAGCACCTCGGCCTGGGCGTGCCGTTCCCGCCGCTCGCCGAGCGCTTCGAGATGCTCGAGGAGACGCTGCAGATCGTCCACCAGATGTGGGGCGACGATGACGGGCCGTACGCCGGGAAGCACTACACGCTGGCCGAGACGATCAACGTGCCGCAAACGATCACCCGACCGCACCCGCCCATCATGATCGGCGGGATGGGGGAGAAGAAGACGCTGCGGCTGGTGGCGCAGTACGCCGACGCCTGCAACTTCTTCACCGGGCCGCAGGTCGGTGCCGACGTCATCCAGACGAAGCTCGGGATTCTCGAGGAGCACTGCCGCGATGCCGGCTCGGCCTTCGACGCCATCCGCAAGACCATCCTGTGGACCGGCCCGCTGGACCCCGACCCTGCCGGGGGACGCGACTTCGTCGAGCAGATGCGCCCGTTCGCGGGCGTCGGCGTCGAGGAGGTCCACGTCATGCCCTTCACAGGCGACGCGGTCCCGTACGTCCGCGGCCTGGGAGATCACGTGGTCGGTGAGCTCTCCTCCCTGTGATCCGTGCCGGGTCAGCCACGAACGTCAGGTTGTGGCGGCGCGGAATCCGTTCGACGCGAGATGTGGACAAGCGATGCCCCGTCGGGGACGATTCCTACGCCGTCCTTGGACGACGGCACTGACATGACCTCATGGAGGCTGGAATGCCCTACGCAGTGGACTTCGTGAACGTCTCGACCGTGGGCCTGGAGTCGTCGCCTGTGGCGGCACAGCTCGCGGGCCTGCGGGCAAATGAGGCCCGCTACTTCAAGAACAAGTACGACCATGTCTTCACCGTTGAGCCGGCTAGCGAGGCGACGGATACGGTCGACTGGGTCACGCGCATCCTCCTGGACGAGCGCGACATCGTCATCGATTCGAAGCCGCTCGAGGCCACGGCCTTCCAGGTCGAGAACCTGCGCATCGCCTATGTGTTCTACGAAAGCGGCCTGTCGATCAACGTCATGTACTCCGTCGACGGCCCCACGAAGCGGGCGGTCGGCTTCAAGCTCTCCGAGACCATGGAGGTCCCCGCGGAACTTGCCTCGCGGTTCAAGTTCGCTACGCAGAAGTCCAAGCTGGCCGGGACGATTCGCGGTTCCTACTTCGTCATCAAGGGCGAGTACTGACCGTCGGAGCGCCCCCGAGGGCGGCCCTCGGGCCTACGCCAACATGCGGGTCGGATCGCCTCTCGTGCGGTACGGTTCCGATCCGCGGTAACCGTCGCCTCGTGTGGTCGGCGCCTCGAGTCATCGAGTGATGAGGGGTGCCAGATGTTTGGACGCGACTGGGACAGGGCCGAGGCCACGATCGTGGCTCGCGATGCGAAGTTCTCCGGCGACGGGTCTGTGGCCACGTACACGTACGTCGCCGACGTGCGATTGACCTCGGGGGAGACGTTCCGAGCCACGATTCACGAGCCGACCGTCGCCACCGACTTCTGGCCACCGAGCGTCCGTGACGTGGTGTCGGTGCTCGTCACGTCCAAGGACAGGAAGGTGAAGTTCGACAAGGACGACGATCGACTCAGCGTCAAGGCGTTTGAGGCGGCCAAGAGGAAGGCGTTCGAGGACGCCCGGAACCAGCCGGCCGGCACGCCGACGCCGGGCCGGTCGGCCTTGGGGGAGATCCCGGATTCCGTGGCCAGCACGCTCGCTCAACTCGGCATCGTGTCCGGATCTCAAGCGCAGGTCGTCGCGGGCGACTCGGCCGAGGGCCAGGCGGTGCTCGCCGCGTTCGCGGGCCTCGGGGCGCCCGCAGCGCAGCCGCCCGAGGTCCGACTCGTGAAGCTGAAGTCCCTGCACGAGAGCGGTCTGCTCAGCGACGACGAGTACGCCGCGCAGCGGCAGCGCATCCTCGACGCGATCTGACGAGGTCCAGGAACTGCGGGGACCGCCTTCACCAAGGCGCCTGTGGTGAGGCCCCGGCTACTCCTTGCTGAGCGTGAGCGGACCGGCCGGCGCCGGGACCTTGATCTGCTTCGGCTTCTTCGGGTTCCACGTCATGGTCATCGGCTGGTTGCTGATGGTCGGCTTGCCCTTCTCGGTGATGCGCACGAAGCCTTGGATCGCGGAGTCGTTGTCGCGGCTGACGATGGTGCCCCGGAACTCGCCTCGGAGTGTGCTGTGGCCACGTCCGCCGCGCCACAGGGCCTTCACGGTCCGGCCGTCCTGCACCATCGCCCATGACGGGTCGCTGTGGGAGCGCGCGCGCCACAGCCCCCGCAGGTGGGGGCGGTCCTTGTAGAACGCCCACCCGGCGTCGTCGACGAAGTTGTAGCGAGACAGGGCGCCGATGGACGTCGTCGCACCAGTGCCCTTGCATTCCCTGAGCGCCCGTGTCGCCCATGAGGGGACCTGCAGGTCGCAGATCCGCAGTATGTCCTCGAGGAAGTTGGCATCCACCGCCGGCCGGGTCCAGGTGAAGTAGTCGACCACGGCTCCTCCGTGGAAGGGATCGGCCACCTTGGCTCCTGAGTACCCAGCATCATGGATCTTGCACGCGTCCCGGAAGTTGACCACGAAGGTCTCCCCACCCTCGTAGTAGGTGGACGTGTCGAACTCCTTCGGCTCGGTGCTCGCATCGCCACCGCCGCAGCCGTTCGACACCGAGTCCAGCGCGACGAGAGCATCGGGCAGAGCCGGCCAGGGCTCCTTCGCCGTCGGGGTCGGCGTGGTCGGGGTCGCCGTGGTCGTGGGCGTGGGTTTGGCGCTCGGCTGGACGAAGCCCGGTCCGATCCGGGACAGGGTCCCGCACTGCGTGTACGGACCCGTATAGGCGCAGAACCAGTTCATCGTCTGGCCATCGGGGTTCTCTGCCGTCTTGGCACCGGTCGTCGGAACGAAGCCGCTGGTTCCTTCGTAGTAGCCCGACTGGCCGGGTGCGATCGCCAGCCACGTGCAGGCTCCGCTGGCGTCCTTCTTCAGCAGCCGCCACGGCCCGACGTAGTCACCGCCGTTGAGGTAGCCTCCCTCGGTCTGCTTGGGGGTCAACGTGAAGAGCAGGTCACCCGAGGTGACCTCACAACCCTCGGCCGTCTTCCACGCGGACCCGGCGCGGAACTCGTAGGCCGAGCCGCCTCGCGAGATCGCATAGACATGCCCGTTGTCGACGTTGCGCCACGAACCGACGATGTACCCGTTGATGTCGAAGCCGCTGGGTGCTGCGCTGAAGGCTGGCACGGAGACCGCCGCGACCAGCACCGTCGCGGCCGACAGTGGCAGGGCAAGACGCGCCCACCCGAACATGATTCGACGGTACACCGGCAAGACGGGGGAATCAGCGTCGATGAGGCGCCGTGCTGCCTGACGGCACCATCCCGGCGATGTCAGGGCCATCGCCTATCGTTGGCCATGGATCAAGAGTCCTGGCGACAAGCCCTCCGGCTTGCCAGGCGCCAACCGCGCGACGCGCACGGTGGCTCCGGTGGAAGATCCGCCCCTGTTCGGGGAAGAGCGGAAGGAACGACCATGGAAGCCGACGGGTACCTCACGCCCGACGAGGCTCGGGCGCAGGGGGTGCGGTGGCGGCCGCGTCTGGCCGCCCCGACGGAGCGGCGCAAGGAGCTGGAGCTTCTTCGCCGCGCCGAGGTGCTCCTGCCGGATCTGGGCATGGCCGGCTGGAGCGGGTGGCTGTGCCACGTTTGCCGGCGGGCTCCTCTGCGCAACTCGGCGCCATGGTCGTGGTTCGGGTGCTCACCTTGTCGAGACGTGGACGCATGGGCGGCGGGCGCCCTCGGTGGCCAGCGGATCCTGCCCCTGGGCCAGCACTCGATCATGAACGGCGTGGGCATCGAGCTCTCGACACCTGACGGGCCTGGACGCGATGCCACGATCGACCAGCCTCGTCGCAGTCGGCCAAGGGTGGCGCCAGCTCGACGAGTGGTGCACGGCCGAGAGCGAGCGCCTTGTCGCCGAGGTGCGAGAGCGATGCGGCGACGTTCCGGGATCGGTGTCGCTTCCGCAGTGGCAGCAGTGGTTTCCGCCCTCGCAGGCGGCCTCTGCTGATGCGTTCAGTCGGCTCCTGAGGACGCAGCAGGCCTGGCTGATCGACGTGGACCCGAGGCTCGGCGACGTCGCCTGGCTTGTGGGCGACGAGCGGGATGCGTGATGGCGCACCGGCCAGAGGGCGCGGTCACCGAATCACCCGCTGACAATGTCCTCCGGCACGAGCGTGCGCAGTTGCTCCACGGATGGAGCCGCGACGTCGCGGAGCCGCCAGGCATGCTGCGCGACCGCGTCCTCGAACACGTTGCGCACGAACCGTGCATTGCCGAACGACTCGTCGCGGACAGCGCCGGTCAGCACGACGCGAATTGCTTCGAGGACCGCGGGGGCATAGGCGTAGTCCGCCGCGGAGGCCATGGAGGAGAAGATCGCCACCAGCTCGTCGTCGGTGTAGTCCTCGAACTCGATGACCGTCGCGAACCTCGAGGCCAGCCCGGGATTCACGTCCAGGAACCGGGCCATCGGCTCGGTGTATCCGGCAAGGATGATCACCATGTCGTCGCGATGGTCCTCGGCGGCCTTCACCAGCGTGTCCACCACGTTCTCGGCGAACGTGTCGCCCTCCAAGGCGTACGCCTCGTCGATGAACAGCACCCCGCCGACGGCGGAGGCGATCACCTCCGTCGTGCGCTGCTCGCTCTGGCCGACGTAGCCGGCCACCAGTCCCGAACGGTCGACCTCCACCAGCTGTCCAGAGGCCAGCAGGCCCACCGCCGCGTAGATGCGTGCGACGAGGCGTGCCACGGTCGTCTTGCCCGTGCCGGGGTTGCCGGTGAACACCAGATGGCGGGTGACGTCGGGATTGCGAAGATCCGCAGCCGCCCGCAGGCGCTCCACGCGAAGCGACGCGGCCTGGCGCTTCACCTCCGCCTTCACGGCGGACAGCCCGATGAGGCCGTCCAGCTCCGCGAACAGCGCGTCGAGAGACTCGACGGGGCTGGCGGGCCGCACGGGCACGGGCTTGGGCACGGACCTCAGCGGGGGCGCGGCCCGCCGGGGCGAGGCCGCCCCGCCGACGGACCCCTCGTCGTGGTCGTCGCCTTCGTTGTCGAACGAGCGCTGTGCGGACTGCGCGAGAACCAGCAGCTGCGCCGTGTGCGTGGGCCCGTCCTCGACGGGAGGCAAGGATGCGGCGAACCCGAGCGCGTCGGCGATCAGCTCGACATACGCGTCATGCTGTCCCGTTACCGCGAGCGTGCGCACCACGGGCGAGGGAGTCGACAGCCACGGGCGGGCCCTGTCGATCAGGCCGCGAAACAGCGGGTCGTACGGGGTGAAGACGCTCTGCAGGGTCTCGAGGTGGGCGCGCACCTGCTCTGGTAGCCGTCCGTCGGCGTCGGCCCTGTGCGCCGCCAGCACCAGCGCCATCATGCCCGCGAGCTCCTCACGGCACTGCGGAGGGAACTCGTCGGCGCGCGACCGGATGGCCACGAATCCTGAGCGCGCGTCGAGGCCGTGGAGAGGGTTGGCAGAGCTCACGCCTGTGACCCTAACTCCCCGGCGGCACGTGACAGCGCCATATCCACGACGCTCGCCGTCACAGGCCGCTACCTGACGACCACCGGTTCAGCACTCGGTTCAGGTGCAGAGACGACATTCGTTGTGGCCCCGACGCAGGTCGCGGCCGGCCGAGCTGGCGGCTAGGGCTGGTGGTTGCAGAGAATGTAGTCCATGGATCCTGCCGGGTACTTGGCGCAAGGATCCACCGGCGGCGCCACGGGCTCTGGCGCCGGAGCAGATGCTGTCGGTTCGGGCTCAGGTGGCGGCGTGGCGCAGGGCATCGACTTGATGACGGGCTCGGATAGCGGCCCCCAGCCACTGGCGTTGCGGGCCTGGACGGCCACCATGACCTTCAGGCACGCGGTTTGGACTGTCATGGTGACCCGACGAACCGAGGGGGCAAAGGTTTTGGTTCGCCACTCGCTCCAGGAGGAGGAGCCGGGGTAGACCACAGACATCCCGACCCGATAGCGATCGATCGGTCGGCCGGTGGCTGGCTGCCTCCAGGTGGTGCTGAGCTTCAGGTCCCCGGTGATCCACAGGGCGACACGTGTCGGCGCTGATGGCACAGCAGAACTAGCGGCTGCGGGCACAGACGCGACTGCCGGTTGCGAGCCCGCGTCAGCGGACATATCCGCATATGCGGGTGACCCAGCCGGGATGGCGAGCGCCAGAACACTACTCGCGACTATCACAACCGCTCGACTCCACCGATTCACCATGATCATCACCCCTGGGATAGCGATCGCCTCATCGCATCCTCGTCGCGCGGACGATCGCTTTCAGGCTACGCCGACGAGCGATGTCACGCGCGGCCACGAACCTCGTCGTCTGCGCTGGGGCAGCTTGGCATTCGCGTTCGCATCCTCCGGCGGTCGTGACCGGGGAGTGGCACTATGCGGCAATGCCTGAGGAGATCGTGGTTGCCACGACAGACGATGACTATGCGGCGTTTGGGGATCTGATTCGTGAGTACTGGGGGTGGCTCCAGGCTCGGTATTCAGACCTCCCCGGATTCATAGATGCGGTGGGTGGTCACCAGGCGTTGGACGCGGAGTTGAGTTCGTTGCGCGACACATTCGGGCCGCCGAAGGGCCTGGTGCTGCTCGCGAGGCGCGGGGACCTGGTCGTGGGAGGGATCGCTTGTCGGGACCTGGGTGATGGGTCGTGTGAGATGAAGCGGCTGTTCGTTCCGGATCGATTCCAGGGGGCGGGCACCGGGCGGAGGCTGTGCCAGGCACTGCTCGACGCGGCACTTGCCGATGGCTACCAGGCGATGCGGCTGGACACGGGCTTCCAGAACGAGGAGGCGCTGAGGATGTATGAGTCGCTCGGCTTCCGCGAGTGCCCGCCGTACCACGACTATCCGGCCGACCTTGTGACGCACCTGAGGTTCATGGAGAAGTCGCTCGCGGTCGACTGACCGATTGGGCCGGTGGGAAATGGCGCTCGCGTCGAAGGGTGGCCACGCGAGGTCGGAGCCATCACCACGGGACGCCGAAATCGCCCCCAGCGGACTTGTCCGCCGCTATCCACCAGCTGTTGCCGTTAAGGGTCTGGCCGGGGGGGCTACGGCAACAGGTCGGGGATAAGGCGGCACAAGCGTCAGCCCCCTGTGCTTGACGAGGGCACCGCACCCACTCGATGCCAGGCCCGACCGGAGCAGATTGGGGCGCCGTGCTCAGGTTTCCATCAGAGGTGCGCCGCGGAGCGTGTGAACTCGCTTCGCCTGCTCGAGCGCCGTGTCGAACGCAAGGTCCGGGTCGTCAAGAATCCGCTTCGTCGTCAGCGCGTGAAGCCGGACTTGGTCGTGGTCGGACCGCATCGCCTGCTCGATGACGGGCAGCGAATCCTGCCCCAAGGAGCACAGGGCTTGGCTCAGGCTGAGGCGCACGTCCCTGCCGCCCCTCCCGAACTGCGCAGCCAGCCTCTCAGCAAGCCACTCCTTGGACTGGTCGGGAACCAGCCCGGCCGCGGTGCGCCAAGCGGTTCGAGCGACTTCATCGTCGCCGTCGGCTAGGAGTGCCGTTGTGATGGCGGGCCAGGTTCTGGTGTCTCCGACCTTCGACAGTGTGTGGAGAGCCTGCGCACGAGCCTGCGCGACCGGCGAGTCCAGCTCCGGAAGGACACGCGCGATGACTTGGTCGTGGTCATGCTGGATGAGAGCCCAAGTGAGCATGTCTCGGACGAAGAAGTCGGGCTCAACCCCGCACCGTTCGACCAGCGGATTGATGTACTCGGCTGACGGCGCCATGCCCGCCTGCATCGCCGCTTGAAGGCGCACGGAATCAGTCGCGCCGTTCAATATTCGGGAGAGAGACTCCGACTCTGGCGACACCGTTGCCACCTCCTCATCCGGCGACGTCGTGACGCTGCAGACGGTCCTCACCAAATTTACCGGCGCTTGGACCTGTTCGACCCGTCGGCGGGGTCGCTACGGCCAAATGACGCCAATCCTTGGTTCGGTGAAGTGCTCAGTGCGTGCCACCCGCGCCATTCCTCCCCAGGCGAGTGCGAACTTGCGCCGCCCTTCCCCCCACGTGTTGCCGTAGTGGGGGGATCGAATGCCACGTACAGGCACCGCGGGCATCCTCCTTGAACCACCGCTACGGAACCACGTCGCCACCACCGTCGACCTCATCCGCGCCGACGAGCCGGATGAGTCCGAGAAGGATGACCGGGCCCATGGTGAAGCTGCCGATGAGCACGGCCTGGTGGATCCCGGGGTCATACGTGTTCATCTCGAGGATCGCGGCGACCATCGTGTAGTAGAGGTAGGCGTAGATCAGCCAGGGGACGGCGTCGAGGGCGCGGTTCGTCGCGCGGTCCGGCCGTTCGAGGAGCAGCGTGAACACGAACACGATGACGAAGACGACGCCGAACCAGCCGACGAAGTTGGACACCGGGATGCCGCCTGCCCCCTGCCAGACCCGCAGTTCCGGGAGGTACGTGCCGCCCTGCCACCACCACCATGGTTCGAGGCCGAGCAGGCTCTTCCACACGCCGGACACGGCCATGGGGTCCGCCATGAGGTCCCAGGACGCTGCCACGAAGCCGGTGGCGGCGGCGAGCATCGCGCTCCAGCCGACCCTGCGGGGCCAGTTGCGGGGACGCTCACGTGCCGATGCCCCGCTGATCCAGGTGACGAGCCTGAGGGACGAGTAGAGGACGACGCCCCACACCACGACGATCAGGACGGGCACGCCACCGATGCGAGGACCGAGGCTGCCGGTGTAGTGGTACTCGCCGAAGATCCAGCCGAAGTTGTTGCCGACGTACTCCGCGGAGAACGTGATCACCGCGGCGAAGGCGAAGAACACGACCGCCTGCCGACCACCCTTGACCACTGTGCAGTGCCACACGCAGACGACATACATCACGGACAGGCCGAGGCCGGCCACCTGCATCTGGAGGCCAGCATCGTGCCGAGCCCAGCTGATCGCGACGAGCACCGTCATCACGGCGTAGAAGAAGAGGACCACGCCCAGCATCACGAGATGCGATCGGGACAGTGTGCGCTCGTCCATCACCATCACCGGTCCCCTCCGGAGGCGAGGATTCGTCGCCTCGAACCAGCGTAGGGACGGGACCAAGTCGATGCGCGTCTCTCGCGTTGACTCCCGGGTGTGCTGGTGGTCCGATGGAGCCCGAATCGTGCGCGCGTGCGCCGGTCGCTGGTGACTCGAGGTGATCTCGTGAATCACGAGGACGACAACTGGTCCCTGCCCATCTCCGCAGCGCTGTCACCCAGGACTACACGGCGGGCCTCGCGTTCGACACCCTCGTTCACGAGGCGCTCGACCTGGACCACTGCCGGACTCGACATGGGTCACGGATGCGAGCAGCAGGCTCGGGGGGCGGGTGTTCCGTGCGCATGAGCCGCAGACCCTCGCCGTCAGTCACGCTCGGACGAACTGACGGGCATCGCTCAGGCGGCTGTACAGGGTCGTCCGGCTGGAAACGGCGTGCAGGGGGGTGGGGTCGATGAGGGTTCGGCGGTGGCTGCTGGCAACGGTGCTCTCGGTCGCGGCGATCTCGGCCACGGGCCCGTCGACCGCTACGGCGAGTCCGCTGGCTCCGGCGGGAGACATCAGCGTCGCCACGGCACCACGACCGCCGTTCGATACCGGCACCGGCGAGCCGATCATGCGCACGGTCTTCACGAATGCGGACCGGACCGTCGCCTGTCGGCGCGTCGCAGGCGACGAGGTGTGGCTGGAGTGCCTGCTCGTCCGATCTCACGAGATCGTCCGATTCGGGATGGCCGGCGGCACGGTCGCGCATGTGCCGTGCCAGGTGCCGTTCGCCGATGACACCTGCGCCCTGTCCTTCGGTCGCATCACGATCCGGCCGGCGACCGCGGCAAGCAGGGCCCGCTACGCGGCCGCTCGCGCCGTCCCGCTCGAACGCCTCGTCGAGCTCGGCCGGCGCACGATCCCCTACCCCCTGTGCATATTCGACCCGAATCTGGGGCTGAGCTGCACAACCGGGATGGACGACAGCGTGGGCGAGCAGATCTACATCGGGGTCAGCGACAGCATCTGGAGCTGCCCCGGGTACGAGTACATCGACGACCAGACCCCGATCCCCAGCGGCAACAACCGTTGCACGGTCCTGTGGCCCTAGCGTGCAGGGCGCATTTCAGCGCCTTGGTGCCTTCGCCCGATCGTGGTCCAGCCCAATGCGTACCCATTAGCCTCCCGGTATGCCCCACACCCTCAGCACGCGCGTGTCGAGCAGCATCTGGGATGCGCTCAGCGAGCGGTCGCGCACCAGCGGCCAGAGCGTCAGCCACATCGTCCAGGCAGCGCTGGCCGAGGCGCTCGACATCGAGCACCACTCGATCTTCCAGGTGTCCACATCCGGTGCGATCGTCCAGGGCCTGTACCAGGGCTGCGTCTCGGTGGCCGACCTCCGACGCCACGGCGACGTGGGCCTGGGCACCTTCGAGGACCTCGACGGCGAGATGATCCTCGTCGACGGGCATTGCTACCAGGCGCGGTCGGATGGAACCGTGGAGGAGGCCGCAGACAGCGAGCTGACCCCGTTCGCCAGCGTCGTCAGCTTCGCCGCGGTCCGCACCGCGGTGCTCACCGACGTCTCGTCGTACACCGACATCACCACGCACCTCGACTCCGTGCGCACCTCCGACAACGGCATCGTGTCGTTCCTGGCGACCGGCACGTTCCGGTCCATGGAGGTACGCGCGGCCTGCAAGTCGGAGCCCGGGGTCGATCTCGTCACGGCCACCTCGCACCAGTCGGTCTTCCTGTTCGAGGACATCACGGGAACCTTGGTGGGCTTCTGGAGCCCGGAGTACACCAAGTCGATCGCCATCTCCGGCTACCACGTCCACTTCATCAGCGCCGATCGCCGACACGGCGGTCACGTGATCGACCTCAGCGCCGACACCCTGCGCGTGGAACTGAACGACGTCAGCGATGTCCACCTGGCGATCCCCGAGACCGAGGCGTTCCTCGAGGCCGACCTCGCCGGTGACACCTCCCGCGCACTGGATGTCGCCGAGCACGGCGCGCGAGGATCGCTCACCGCCACTACCGTTGCGCCGAAGCGTCGGCATGAACTCGGGAGGACCAAGGAATGAACAAGACCCTGCTCGCCGCCCTGACAGTGAACGAGCGGCTTCTCATCGCTGAGACGGAGGCGCCGAAGCTCGCGCTCCTTGACGAGGACGAGACATCCGCACTGCACACCCGTGTGCTTCGCGCTCGCAACAAGGTGCAGGGCGTCTATCGCCGAGGGGCCAGCACGAAGGTCTCCGCGAAGGGTGGCCGCGGCAAGGCGCATGGTGAGAACGCGCACGCCCGCCTGAAGGTGGAGGCGTTCGAGGAGGCGCTCGGCCGGGTCAGCGGCCGACTCGCGACTCTCGCACGGCAGTCGGCGCGTGAACTCCGCGACGAGCGGCTGGCTGCGGCCGCGCAGGCCAAGGCGGGCGGCGCGAAGGCTGCCGCCTCGTCGAAGGCACCGAGCAAGGGCGCACCGTCGCAGCCAAGCGAACTGGGGACCGCAGCCTGCGTTCCCCCGTGAGCGAGAAGAATCGGGCGGGTACCCAGGGTACGAATGCCCGCTGGCAGGGCAAGCGCGACAGCCGCTGAGTTCTTGCCGACACGGCAGGCGGGCACGACCGAGGAGGCACCATGTCGATCACGTCCAGGTTGTGGCGATCAGCCGCGGCCTGCAGTCTCCTCGCAGCGGGTCTGCTGGCCGGTGGCGGTTCCACTGCCGAGGCCGCCACGCTCGCCCTGCCGGTGTGCTCCGCCTCGGGACTGTCGGCCAAGGCCACCGGCGCGGGTGCGGGCATGTCCCAGCCAGCCGTGTACATCACGGTCACCAATACCTCGGGCAGACCCTGCACGCTGGACGGCTATCCCGCGATCACCCGTGCGTCCACCACACAGGGCAGACAGTCGATCACCGTTCGCAAGGGCGGCGTCATGAACGCACCCCAGTCCCAGCCGAAGCGGATCGTGCTCGCACCGCGCGGCCACGCCTGGTTCGCCGTCGGCGCCGCCACCGCCTACGACCCGCCGATCGTCACCCTCACCCGCATTGCGTTCGCCACCTCCAGCGGCGGCCCCGTCACGACGGCACGGGTCGTGCTGGAGGCATCGGCCCCGTCCGGCAAGCCCTTCCCTCTGGGTGTCACGCCGTTCATGGCCGGGATCGGCACGTCCCAGTAGGACGGCGCTGGTGCGGTGCCGTCGCCACGGGACGTCGTCATCGCGGCTCAGAGTTGCAGGACGGAGGCACAGTTGAGGTAGGCGGCAGACACGCCCTCTGGATCGTGCAGATCGCCCGGTTCATCCACGGCTGCCCGGGACCGCGCGCGAATTGCCTCGCCAGGGTCCTCGGCGACCAGGTCGAGGCACAGGCCACCCACAACGGCGTTGGTGTCGTGCTCGTCCAGGCCGTCGAGGGCGAGGCCGTTGTGGAGCAACGTCGCGGCCTCTTCGAAGACTTCACGAGCCATTTCCAGGTCGACATCGGCGCGCGCTTGCGCAACGTCCTGGGCGGTGGCCATGAATGGATCGAAGGCAGGGCCCAACGGGTTCGACGGCATGTCGTGAGCCTCTCAGCGCACCCCCGTCATGGGCAAGGGCAGCCCGATCGCACGGCCCGACCTGTGACCCGTGTTGAAGAGCCCCTCGCGAGTACCGTTGATCTGACGGTGCACTCGGTGTCGCCGTGATGCGAGTCAGCGATCCGCGTCGGGGCGAGCCCGGACGAAGGAGTTCGCATGAACGGCAGATGGCACGTAACAAGCACGGTCGGTCTGGCCGTCGCGGCGATGGCCTTGACGTGCGTCGTTGCGCCTCCGGCAGCTGCGGGCAGCAGCGTCCCGCAGATCCAGGTGTCGGCGCCCGCAGCAGTTTCCTCGGGGGTCCTGCCCAAGTACAGGGCGAAGTACAAGGCGATCATGGGCGAACTCGGCCGGTTGTGGGCGGGCAACCAGAACTGGTTCGCTGAGCAGGTCTCCTACGGTGATCAGCTCGCAACCACGCTGACCGCCGCTCTGGCGATTCCGAGCCCGGAGGCCAAGCAGCTCGTCGATCAGCTGGAGAAGCGGGCTGCCGAGTGGGGAATGGAGATGTTCGCCACGACCGATGTCGAGATGCCGCTCGACGTGCCGCGCATCGAGAAGTTCCGGGACGCCTGCATGAAGATGGTGAAGACGCAGGACGACCGGGACGCCGTCAAGTACGAGTTCGGACGGCTGATCCTCGCGCAGGACACGCAGCTGATCCTGACCGTGGGCGGGGACATGACGAAGGTGTACGGCGCGCTGGTCGAGGGCAACGTGGCGGCGTACCGCGCGGCGAGCACCACCGCGCAGACGGACTGGGGGACGGCGAACCAGACCTTCACGAGGGCGCTCGAGCTGCTGACGATCTTCGGCAGCCCGAAGCACTGACCGTCAGTCGGTGGCGGCGCTCTCGATGGAGGCTCGCACGTGGCGCCGCTCGAGCTCGGGCAACCCGACTTCGTCGCCCTGGTCGGCCAGCCACGTCAAGGCCCGCCGCAGGATCCGGGCCTTGGCATGCCAGTCCCTGGTGAGACTCCGGCCGGGGGCGATCGCCTCGTGCAGCGACGTCTCGTGGATGACGATGGCCTGCGTCTTGAGAAGCAGCTCCTCGACCGCGCTGGCATGCACCGGGCGATCGAGCCGACGCTGCGCGGACAGAACGGCGATCATGCCGGCGACGGAGGTGCGCAACTGGGGCGAGGGCAGGTCGGCGAGCTGCGAGGCCATGGCCTCGCGAACTGCCTCATAGCCGGGATCGCCGGGCACGAGCTCCAGGGCGGTGCCGGCAACGGTGACCGCGGTGGCCACCCCGGTGAGAGCGGTCAGGGTGGCGATGCCACCGACCATCCCACCGGGTCCGAAGGTGGCGAGCGTGCTCGCGATGGCCGCTGCGCCCGCGAGTCCGGCCGGTGCGGCGATCACTAGTCCGACCCCGGTCAGGGCGAGCATGCCGATACCGGCGCCGATGAGCACCCTGCCCCAGGGGAACCCGGTCTCCGAGAGCGCATCGCGGGCCTCCTTGACCGCGGCAGCGATGTGGTCGGCGAAGGCGGCACCCGAGTGTGCCCCGCCCGGGATGCTGACGGCGTCGAGGAGCGCGGCCAGTGCCGCGCGGGAGTGGGCGCGGTCGATGTCGATGTCGAAGGGGGGCAGCGGAGGGGACAGGAGCAGGTCGACCGAGGCGATGATGAGGTCGTCGATCCCGTACCGCCCCTGCATCAGCCCGGTCGCGTGCACGAGCAGGTCGTCCGTGCTCGGTGAACGACCCGGGCCGACGGCCGACGCAGAGGCCTGGAGCAGAAGGTCGGTGGCCTCCTGCCCTGTCCGGGAGCGTGCGCGTCGCACCAGCGACTCGTACTGCCGTCCGGCGTTGTCGACGGTGCGCTGGGCCAGCGTTCGCCGCGCCGTGTCGAGGGTACGGCGAAAGCCCCACTTGTCGGTGTGGCAGGTCGACCACAGCGCCTGGGTGAAGGCGAAGTTCAGGAGCAGCGCGTCCCAGCGGGGATCGAGCAGGCGGGCCGGCGCGTTCGGGGCGGTGCCCCTGACCGGTGGACCGAAGAGGGCCAGGCCTACGGCGCAGGCCGTCACGGGGTGCGTCAGGTAGGCCGCGAGGCTGTGGGACGCCCCCGTGTGCACGGGTTCGTCCAGCGCGGCCGGAAAGTACTCGCTCGCCCCCCGACCGACGGTGACGACATCGCCGGGGTCGAAGACATTGACCCACGCGCCGACTCGATCGACGGGGAACTCCTCCACTCGGTCGAGTCCGCCGTTGTGGGAGCGCAGCAGGCGCACCCCCATCGGCGACCCGATGGTCACCAGCAGGTCGACGTGCAGGTCCGGCGGAAGCCGATGCAGCAGATCGAGCAGCACGATGGAGCCGAGGCTGTGGGCGACGATGACGACGCTGCCGTGGGTGGGCAGCTGTGCGATCACGGCGCGCCAGGCGGCGTGCCGGTGCCTTCGGGAATGCGCGTAGCGCCCGACCGCGGTCATCGCGGTGGCGACGGCGTCGGCAACGAAGGTGTCGCTCATCACCTCGGCATCGAGCCAGCCCGGCTCGTTGCGAGCCTGCTCGATGGCGACGGCCATCGCGTCGCGACGCACGAGGTAGTCGGCCCAGCCCTGCTGGCGGTCCTCAGCCGTCGGCCGCTCCCAGGACACGGGCGGCTCGTCGCCCTCGTCCCCGGCCAGCAGCTCGGTGAGGTACATGACGGTGACGATGCGGTCGCTGGGTGCCGCCAGCCTCGGGTAGCCCAGCGACGTGAGCCCGGCATTGAGCGGAACGAGCCACGTCGCGGGTAGCTCGGGGCCACCCTTGCCGTGCACGAAGACCAGCGTGCGGCCGATTGCCATGGGTCCGACGCTAATCGGGGGATCCGACGGATGTGCGCCCACCGCAGGAAGTCAGGTGCTGGTCGGCCTGCTGGAGGCAGCGGCAGCGATGACGAGTACCGCGCACGTCGCCAGCCAGGCGCCACCGAGTGTCCACCCGCCGAGCACGTCGGTGGGCCAATGCACTCCGAGGACGGTCCGGCTCAACCCGATCAGGGGACCCAGCGCGACGAGGAGCGGCCCCACGAGCCAGCGGGCTCGCCCCCGCAGGAGTACCAGCGCAACCAGCCCCAGAGCCACCCACACCGTGATGCCGGCCTGCGCGTGCCCGGACGGATAGGAGGATGACGCCTCCAAGGACCACAGGCCGTTCCAGGGTGGTCGAGGTCGGTCGACGACGTGCTTGGCCAGGGAGTCGAGGAGGGCTCCGCCCGCCGCACTGAGGACGAGGAACCCCGCTGCGAGCGTTCGGCGGCTCAGCGGGCGATGGCGGCCCCCCGTTGCCAGCAGTGCAAGCGCCACGAACGCGACGACGGCCGTGCTGACCGCCACCCCGCCCACCACCTCCAGAAGCAGCGCGGCATCCACCAGCCACGGATTCGCGTCGGCGACGGCGTGGACGGCCGCTCCGAGCCGTAGGTCGAAGGCCAGCACGCCCTGCGGGGCCTGCAGCACGAGCCACGTGAGGACAGCGAAAGCTGCCCAGAGTGCCAGTGCCGCCGCGATGAGCGGCGCGAGGCCCTCCTTGGCAAGACGGCGACCGCGCCGGCCGACGAGCATGGTCAACCGCGTCCGCGCAGGCGTTCGACGCGGCGACGGTCGCGCTTGGTTGGGCGCCCGGCCCCACGCTCGCGCACCACCGGCGCGGGTCGATCCTCCCTCGGCAGCGGGGGCGGCGAATGGTCCTCGTAGTTCTGCACCGCCAGGGTCGCGCTCGTCCTCTTCTCGATGAGTCCCGTGACCACGACTATCCGCTCACCGCCGGCGGTGCGAGCGCGCACGGTGTCACCGATCCGCACCTTGTGGGCCGGCTTGGCACCGGCGCCGTTCACCTTCACATGGCTCGCCTTGCAGGCGGCGCTGGCGGCGGAACGCGTCGGGTAGATCCGAACCGCCCACGTCCACGCGTCCACGCGAACGCTTGTCGGTGAATCGGGCACGGCCATTCCCGCAGCCTAGGAGACCGAGCAGGTGTTGTGAGCGGTCGTCGGCCGGAAAGGCCCGCG
The DNA here is from genome assembly GCA_016717115.1 of Actinomycetota bacterium. Taxonomy (GTDB): domain Bacteria; phylum Actinomycetota; class Actinomycetes; order S36-B12; family S36-B12; genus UBA10649. Next base: position 101,700 of record JADKGE010000005.1, on the reverse strand, counting down.
GCCGTGCATGCGGGTCTAGCCAGCGGGCAGCCGCAGTCCTAGAGTCGTCGGCTATACCTGTCCGGTGGCACGAAACGGGACATCGTTCCGATTCTCCGCTGTCATTGCGGGCCACGGAATGGAGCGATGAATGCACCCCAACGGTGAGCTGATTCAGCGAGGATTCGACGCGTTCGCCAGCGGCGACATGGAGACCATCAACGGGCTGTTCTCCGACGACATCACGTGGCATCTGCCTGGCACCGGCGTGCTGAGCGGGGACTACCACGGGAAGGAGCAGGTCTTCGGAATGTTCGGCCGGCTTCTCGAGCTGACCGAGGGCACGTTCCACCAGGAGATCCACGCCATCTTGGCGGATGACGAGCATGTCGTCGTGATCGTGAGCAGTGGCCAGGACAAGCCGCGCCCCTTCTCCGGCAACTCGGTCTTCGTCTGGCACGTCAGCGATGGCAAGGCCGTGGAGTGCTGGGACATCCAGGCAGATCAGGCAGCCGCTGCAGCCGCCCTCGCCTAGAGCAGCACACGGCTCAGGGTGCCTTGCCCTCGAGAATCGTCTCGAGCTCGGCGATCGCCTTCTGCTGCTGTGTCACGAGATCCTTGAGAGCGTCCAGCCGATGCTGGACGTCGGGCACCGCGCCGGCTTCGTTCTCCGGGGACTTCGGCGGGCTCAGGAAGAGGTTGGCGAGATAGCCGGTGAGGGTGCCGAAGATGCCGACACCGACGACGATGATCCCCGTGCCGACGACGCGTCCGGCGTTCGTGATGGGGTACTCGTCTCCGTAGCCCACGGTGGCCATCGTCACCACGATGTACCAGATGGCGTCGGAGGCGCTCGTGATGTTCGCGCCCTCGACGTCACTCTCTAGCCGCAGCATCGCCAGACTGCCGAACTCAAGGACCAGGATGCCGATGAACAGCAGCATGAGAAGTGCGCTGCCGGCGCGGTCCTTGAGGATCGCGCGTCCGATGGCCCGGGCCCCGTATTCCTTCAGCAGCCGGTACACCTTGACGAGCCGGAACACGCGCAGGATCTTGGTCTGCTCGAAGGGCAGCGATGCCAGGAGGTCAGCCCAGCCCCAGTTGCGCCAGAAGTAGTAGCGCCGGTCGGGCGCGGTCTTGAACCGGTAGAGGAAGTCGATGAAGAAGATGAGGGTCAGCGGCGCGTTCATGATCATCAGGACGTAGTCGAGATCCGGGTCCTGGATGACGTACATCAGCACCAGGTTCAGGATCGACAGGATGGACAGCAGGGCGATGAAGATCTCGTAGCCGGGGTTCTTCAGGCCACTGGGCTGATGCGCCGCGCCTGCCTCGGCCGCCTCCTGAACGGGGTGGGACATGCAGGCATTCTTGCGCGGCGATGGGGCCGATCTCCGCAGGCGCGCGCTCGGCAGGAGTGCGTCGTCGTTCGGACGTACATTGGGAGGTGCCCCGGACAGGGAGGGCACCATGCACGTTCATCGCCCCAACCGATTCCGCTGGTCACTGCTGCCGTGCATCACGGCTGTCGCCCTCGCGGCACTCTGGCTGGCACCACCGGCGGCCGCCGATCCGCACATCGAGCTGCAGGCGGCGCTAGCCGCCACCGAACAGGCTGCCGGGACGGGAGTCGGAGTTGTCCAGAACGTGACGTTCGGCAGGTCGGAAGATCTCGGCAAGGCCTTCGTCCCGCGGGTTGCGGCCACTGTCCCGGCGGGCGGCCGGGTGCGCGTTCATTTCGCGACGAATCCAGGGGGCACGTACTACCAGAGCGTGCGCCAGATGCCCGGTGGCGCCTTGCTGGGCGCCGCGGGGGTGGCCGCCCCGGCCGCGGGGGGTCGGTGGGCGACGCTGTCGATGCTAGGCGACCGGTCATCAGCGTTCGCGAAAGGCCGTGGACTCAGCCAGGCAATCACCGTCACGAACATGGACAGCGGCCGGATGGGGCCAGGTGATGCGGCGGCCATGGATCCGGCTGACGCTGCCATGCGGCTGCTGGTGCCGCCGTATGCGAACCGATCGGCGGAGTTCTGGACGGGCGTCAAGGTCACTCCGGCGAATGGCGGCGGCACCCTCCTCACCGCGGTCTCCGCTCGCGGCGATGCTCAGGTCGGTGATAGCTGCACCTACGCGGGCATCCGAGTGTCAATCGGCTCCGATGATCGGATCACGTCCGCTCGGTGGACGGAGACCTGTCCGCGTTCCGGGGCCCATCGGTTTGCGAGCACCGCGACCTTCGGTCGTCAGGTCGTGAAGCCACCTGCCCGTCCTCGTATCGGGATGAACCAGGCGCTCGGCCTTCGGGTTGCCGGCGCAGCAGCCGGGTGGGCCGACCTGACCCGTGCGGCCAACCGCACGATGGCGCGGGCGGACCAGCGGCTTCAGGTGGCGGACACCGTCGAGTGGCTTGAGGACCCCGGCACCTTCACGAGTACCGTCGATGTCGATGCTGGCCAGGTGGACGCGCAGAACGGCCAACCGGCATTCTCGATGGTCGACGGCCGCCCCGTGCAGGGCTGGAACCCCACCGATGGATGGTGGCTGTGCCCGCAGTCCTCGACGGACGTCACCGACGCGATGGAAGCGGCCGGTCTCTCGGGAGCTCGCTGCGTCTCGCAGGCTCCGTGGCCCTTCTTCGACCTCTACTCGAACGACGTCGCCCCCGACCAGTTCGGCCTGAATGTCGACCGCTTCGGCGCGACGAAGGCCTTCGCGCTCAACACCCTCGACTTCATCAACATGGCCGGCCAACCGGGCCGAGTGCATAAGGTGGCCGGCCCTGCCGGCGCGACGATCTACACGATCAAGCCGACCGGTAGCGGCACCTTCCTGGCGGACTACGGCGACGTCTGGCGGATCATGTCGGCACGGGTCGTCGTCAACGTCACGGGCGAGGTGGAGTCGACGACGATGGCGCTCGACGACAGCCGAATCGACGACAATGCCGGTCGGTTCGACGGCGCGGTGGACCTGGAACAGACGATGGACATCCTGCGCGGTCAGGGCACCGTAATCGGGGCGTCGGCCGGGCAGACCGTCACCCACTCCCAGATCGCGCCTTACCTGCCTGCGTTCCCGCAGCGCCTGTAGGCCGGCGGGGTGCCGAGACCGGCCCTAGCGGTTGCGGCCGTACTGCTCGTGCGCGCTCACCCAGTCGAGGGCCGAGATCGCCGAGGCGAGCGATATCTCGCCGGCAAGCACGGTCGCCGCGACGATCTCCGCGAGCTTGTTGACCTTTCCGACCCCGGTGCAGCCCAGCATGGCCAGGCACTCGGACTGGGTGGGCAGCGACGTGCCGCCCCCATACGTGGCCACGATGAGTGACGGAAGGGTGATACCGATGTACAGGCCGTCGTCGGCAATCTCGGTATGGATCACGGCTGCGGACGACTCCGCGACGTTGGCCGCGTCCTGCCCGCAGGCGATGAACATGGCCGTGATCCCGTTGGCCGACTGGAGGCCGTTGTTGACGGCCCCCGAGAGGAAGGCGCCCACGTTCGCCACCATGCTGTGCCGGACGAGGCCCTCGGGTGTCACCCGCATGATCGGGCCGAGCACCTGGCGGGGGATCGTCGCCTCGGCCGTGACGCGCTTGCCGCGGGTCTGCATGACGTTGACGAGGGATGCCTTCTTGTCGGTTGCCAGGTTCGACTCGAGGTAGAAGTGCCTGATCTCCGGTCGCTCCGCGACGATCCAGGCTGTCGCCGCGAAGGTTGCCTTGCTGACCATGTTCTGCCCCGCGGCGTCGCCCGTCGTGAAGTCGAATCGACAGAACGCGAAGCGATGCGCCAAGTAGGTCTCGATCCTGATCAGCTTGCCCACGCTGGTGGTTGCCTCGGCGATCTCCGTGAGCTTGGGCATGTTCTGCTTCAGCCAGTCACGGAAGGCGCGCGCCTCTCGTGCACTGTCGAAGATGAACACAGGGGCGCGCTGCATCGAGTCGTCCTGGACCGTGCACGTGACGCCGCCGGCCGCATTGAGCACCTTCATCCCGCGGTTGTACGACGCGACGAGCGTGCCCTCGCTCGTCGCCAGGGGGATGAGGAACTCGCCTTGGGCATGCTCGCCGTTGATCCGCAGGGGGCCGGCGATCCCGAGAGGCAGCTGCACCGTGCCGGTCAGGTGCTCGATGTTGCCCCGCGTGATCGACGGGTCGTACGACATCGCGGCCACGTGCTCGAAGGTCACCCCCGTGACGTCGCGGACGAACTCCTGCCGTTGACGAACCGCGTCCACGCTCCAGTCGTCCTCCTGTCGCGGGATGTGCGGCCGGTTCGGTGGCGGCTGGACGATGTAGTCGACCGCCTCGAACGCCAGTTCTCCGAACGGCTCGCAGACGAATTCCGAAGCGATCGTGTGCGCGCCCTCTGTCAGTGCCGGCCCCATCACCCTGACCTCAAGCTCCGTCCGGAGCGAGAACTCCAGCGGATCGTCGGCAGTGATAGAGGAGAGGATGCGAATAACGTCGCCCACGGCGATCTCCGTGGTGTCCCGATCGCACGGCACGCCGTCGATGATGACGCTGGCGATTCCCGTGAGCGTGGCGTCGAACAGCCGGTTCTTGACCCGGTAGGACGGTCCGTTGCCAGCGTTGCGCAGGCTGCCCACGGTGTACAGGCGGTTGACGAAAGACATAGAGACCATGACGCACTCCTCAGCAAGTCCGATCCGACTCTAGTGGTGCAGCAGCCCGTGGAGCCGGTCGGCGGACGTCGGCCGGAACCATTCCCGCAGGAACAACTCACCCGGGACCATGACCACCTCCACGTCGTGGTCGGCCACGACGTCGCTGTTTCGGGCCGCGTCCCGGACGACGCCCGTCACCCCCAGGGGCAGCCAGGCGCCTGCCGGCTGCTCGGGGTACCCACCGCCCGGGACCACGCGGAGTCCCGGCTCGGTGGGTACGTAGACGAAGGCGGGCGGGGAGCCGGCTGCGACGAGCACCTCGCCGGCCGCCACCGTGATGCGTCGCACATCGGAGAACGCCGCGGCGGGATCGACATCATCGACGCTCATGCCGTGATCCTGCAGCGCGAGCAGGATGCTCCGTGCCTCGGCCGTGCCCGGTGGGATGGCGGCCGCACGGTGGTATCTGTCCCGCTCGCCCGGATCGGCGTCCTCCAGGTTCGCCACGACGGCTACCCGGCCGACCAGCGCCGGCTGTCGCTGCAGCAGATCGAAGGCCACCTCCGTTGCGAAGCCGGGCGCGTCCCGCGGCCGCTCCAGCTCGATGGTCATCTCCCGGGGATCCCGAGCCGCTGGTGGCAACGCCAGTCGTGTCCGCGACGTGCCGAACGACGGCAGGACGTCGGCCTGAATGTCATCGACCACCTCCGCCGTGTGGGCGACGGCACGGGCGCGGGCGGCAGCCGAGCCGTAGGCGCCGCGATGGAAGGACACGCGCAACTGCCCGCTCGGTGTGATCCAGGCCGTGCGGATGTTCGCCTCGCCCGCGCTCCTCGTGCCCTCCACTCGTAGGAAGAACAGCTCGCTGCGGTCGGCGGACCGCAGGGAGTAGACCGCCTCCCCCGTGGCTGCCTCCATGAAGACCTCGTAGCCGCCGGCGGTCCGCAGCGTCGTGCCGCGCTGCCTCAGCGCGTCCGCGGCACGCAGCACCCGGAGGGCATCGACCACGTCGTCGACCAACTCGACGTGGGCGGGCGCGTCCGACGTCAGCCACGCGAACGGCTCGGTGCGCAGGTCGCCGTAGAAGCGGCGCACGGACGGCGGCCAGGGGGAGTCGAGTGACGGCGACGCGCCAGCGCGGAGGGCATCGAGTTCGGTGAGCACCACCGACTGGATCGACTGTCGCAGCGCGACCGGATCATCGAGGATCGCAGCGGGCACGGCGGTCTTGCTGTGGGCCATGGACAGGCTCAGCACCTCGCGGACGATCACCGGCAGCGGCACCTCGAACGGCGAGACGGCCTGCACATGACGAAGTCGCGCGACCATCGGCGACGGCCCTCCCAGCAGATGCTCGACAACGTCGTCGAGCTCGGGGCCGAAAGCCGTGTGAGCGGCGAACGCCGGGTGGACGCGCCGGCCCTCCGGCGTCGGGTCGACCATCCCGATGTCGTGGAGGTAGGTGACCGTCACGCCGTAGGCAACGAGGAACCGCTGCCGCTCGGGCGGGCGCAGGGGCAGCAGCAGCCCGTTGGCGGACTCGGCGAGGCTGATGACGCCGCGCGCGATGTCCCTCACGTGCACGACGCCGTGGTCGGCGAAGAGAAAGGGGTCGTGTGCCGCATCATCGATGCCCGCACCGCTCTCACGCAGCGCCTCGATGGTCGCGGACCGCTCGATCGGTCGCCAGAACCGTTCCTCCAGAAGAGTACGGATGTCATCGGGGAGCGCATCGCCCGTCAGCATCGGCCCCTGCCCATCGGTGGCGACGTGACCCCGAGGATGTCCGGCATCGGCCTCCCTCCGGCTCGGCCCCCAGGGCCAGGCACCTTCACGGCGTGGTGGGATCGTAGCCATGGGCCGTCACGAACCGCGGGCGATCGACCGAACCCGAACGACTCCGAGTCAAGGGCGTCGCGCCATTCGTCGGACTGCCGATGATGGTCAGGGTGCCAGCTCGTAGCGGACGACGACGATGCCGTTCCCGCCCCGATTGGCTTCAGGCCCGCCGGCGCCCGTTCCTCGCCCGTCGACGCCCGGTCCGCTGGTGGCGGTGCCCGGGCCGCCGTACGACACTGCCGTCCCGGTGATGATCGACGTCCTCGCCGCGCTCATCGCGACAGGAGTCAACGAGCCCGCATTTCCTCCGGCGGCTGCTCGGAAGCTGATGATGGAGGTGGGCGTGCCCGCCGCTCCGGGCGCCCCTCCGGCTCCGACAACCACCGCATACTGCCCCGGTGTCAGCGAGTTGCGGGCCACCGCACGAACCGCTCCGCCGCCGCCCACACCCACCAGCCCGTCCGGGGATGGGACCGAGCCGCCGCCGCCGCCGACGACCAGAACATCGAACGGCCGGGAGCCGGAGGTGACGACGAGCGGGGAGTTCGCGGCGAAGGTGTGGACCCGGAATGTGCGGCCACCGCGGGTGTACGTGCTGACGACGCCGCCCGTGATGGCGTTGTAGGCCAGCGGCTTCGCGGTGACCGGCTCGGACTCGGGACCGGGCATCGACTCGTTGGCGGCGGAGACGGTGAACGAGTACTCAACGCCGTTGGCGAGACCGTTGACGACGCAGGTCAGCTTCGTGGTGGTGCAGGTGCCGGACGGGACGCCCGTCACGGTGTAGGCCACGATCGGTGATTCGGGGCCGGCGGGGGACTCTCGCCAGGTGAGAGTGACGGACCGGTCGCCGGCAACCGCCTTCAGGCCGGCGGGGGCGGGCGGAGTCTCGTCGGCGATCACTCCGGGGAGGGTCGGGGCGTCCACGTTGCGGGGGCTCGCCGGCCCGGCGCCCGCCTCGGTGACCGCAGAGATCCGGATGTCGTAGGCCTCTCGCGCCTCGAGGTCGGGCAGGGTGAAGGTGAGCTGACTGACCGGGACGCGCCCAGCGGGCAGCCAGTCCGGGCCCGCGGACGGCTTGTAGTCGATCCGGTAGCGGGTGATCGCCCTGCCGCCGTCGTCCTTCGGTGGCTCCCACGACAGCTCGAGCGACGTGAGCGACCCGACCGCTGTGGGCTTGCTGACCGGTCCGGCGAGGGTGAAGGGGTTGCCCTTGGCCACATTCGACCACCCACCTGTACCCATGGCGTTGACTGCGGCGACGCGGAATCCGTAGCGCGTGCCGTTGTCGAGGCCGGTCACGGCCAGTTGAGTGTCCGTCCCCTCACCGTCGTCGAAGGTCGTCCACGGGCCGCTCTCCGCGGCGTACTGGACGACGTAGTCGGTAACCAGCGCGCCGCCGTCGAACGCCGGTTCGGACCAGGCGAGGAGCACCGACTCGTCGGAGTCCGCCTCAATCAGCGCTTCTGCCTCGTCGGGAACGGTTGCCGGAGTGACGGACACCTCGGACGGGGTGGGGGCGGAGACGCCGGCCGCGTTGACGGCCATCACCCGGAAGTCGTATTCCGTCCCGTTGACCAGGCCGTTGACCGCGATGGCCGTGTCGGGCGACGGCGGATGAACGAACGACGTCCACGTGTCCTCGGCCGGGAGCTTGAACTCGACCCGGTAGTCGATGATCGGCGTGTTCCCGTCGAGCAGCGGTTCGGCCCAGGTGAGCAGGACGACCCCGTCCCCCGGACTGCCGGTGAGCCCGACCGGTTTGCCGGGCACGGAGTAGACGGCCACGGGCTCGCTCGTCGTGATGCTCGGCGCGCCCGGGCCCGCGTCATTGACGGCCCGAACCGTGAAGGTGTACTCGGGTGCTGCGGGCAGGTCCTTCATCTCGCAGCTGGTCGCTGGCGGTGTTGCCAGGCACCGGCCCTCGGGGACCCCGTCGACGATGTAGCCCGTGACCGGCCGACCCCCGTCCTGAATCGCGGGGGTCCACGTGACGATCGTCGTGAAGCCGCCGGTCGCTCGCACACTCGTCGGCGGAGCCGGACTGGTGAACGGCGAGGCGGCGACCGTGGCGGGGACGGACTCCCCGGCCAGGTTCATGGAGGCGACCCGGAACAGGTAGGGACGGCCGTTGGTCAAGGAGCGCACGGCGGCCTGCGAAGCGGACGAGACTCCGTCATCGACCACCGTCCAGCTCGCGCCCTCGTCCGAGGAGTACGACACGAGGTAGTCCTCGACTGGCCCCGGGGTGTGCTGCCACTCCAGGATGACGAACGAGTCACGCGGCGTCGCCTCGAGACCGAGCGGGGCGGCGGGCGGGTCGGCCTCACCACAGGTGAACGAACCGGAGGGGCGCTTCCCCGGGATGGTCATGCTGAACGCGACGCCCGAGCACAGGGCTCCCGAGCGCATCACGACGGAGAGGCCGCCGCCGGTGGTCAGCCGGATGCGAGACACCTCGGGCGGGATGTCGTTCGCGTACGGCAGCCCCCGCAGGTCGACCTGTCCGGTGCCGGGCGGTCCCGCCACCGCATCGACGGGGGTGGGGACGACCTCGTCAATCGCGGTCAGCTTCGCGATGGCTTCCGCGACCGCGGACGCCGAGTCCTGCGCCGCCGCGTGCCACGCGTAGTCGGAGTACAGGAATCGCACGGTGAGCACGAGGGCGGCAACGACCCCCGCGACGAGCAGCAGGCCGATCGCGAGAGTGACCGGGTGGGACCTGCTGCGAGGGCGCGGGGCACGAGGTGCCCCGTGCTTGTGCTCGCGCATGCGGGCCTCCGCTCCTGACGGCACGACGATAGAGCAGGCGGTGTCGGGAACCCTGCCGCCCTGCCGTGTCGGACAGCGGTCGGGGGTGATCTCGGCGAACATCTCGCTCACCGCCCCATCGCGATGGCAGAGTGCCGTCGTGGACGAGAACGCCGAGAACTCCGAGGACGGCGTGCCGGCGCTCGCCGGGCTGCTGGACGTGCCTGAGCCTGACCTTCGCGCTGCCATCGGGGGGCCGTGGAGCGTGGGGCACGAGGGTCCCGATCTGGGTAGTCCCGTCACGACCTTCACCGGGTTGGTGAACCCTCGAGCGCCGAGCCGACCGCTCGTGGCGATCCGTGTGGAGCACGAGGACTGGTCCGTGGACGTGGGCCATGCCGTCGGCGTCCCCGTGCCCACGGGCCGGATGCAGTGGGCCCTCGGGGAGCCGCGCACGGCCCTGTCCTTCGATCCGGACGAGCCTCGAGAGCTGCTGCTGGCCGAGCTCCGCGAGGCCGTCCACCAGGTTGCCGAGGCCGCGGTGCTGCGCGGCACCGCCTGGTGAACCGGGCATCGGCTGACCTCGGGCGAGTATCGTCGCGGGCCAGCCGGACTCGAACGTAGGGAGAGCGCGATGCAGGCCCTGCCCGGCCGCCCCCTGCCGATCGGTGTCGAGGTGACGCCGGACGGTGCCAACGTCGCCGTGGTGTCCGGGTCCGCTGACTCAGCGACCCTGTGCCTGTTCGACGAGGACGGCACCGAGGACCGCCTGCTGCTCCCGGAGCGTGACTTCGGCGTGTGGCACGGCTTCGTGCCAGGCGTGGCCCCCGGTCAGCGCTACGGCTTCCGGATGCAGGGGCCGCACGAGCCGGCCCGAGGGATGCGCTTCGATCCGGACAAGCTGCTCGTCGATCCCTATGCGCGGGCACTGGTCGGCGACATCGACTACGGCCCGGCGATCTACGGGTACGCGCAAGGCGACTACTCGCGGGCGAGTGGCATCGACTCCTCGGGTAGCGTTCCACTGGCGATCGTGGTCGACGAGGCCTTCGACTGGACCGGTGATGTCCGACCGGCCATCCGCAACGCCGACTCCATCGTCTACGAAGTGCACGTTAAGGGCTTCACCCAGCGCCACCCAGGAGTGCCCGCCGAACTGCGGGGCACCTACGCCGGCCTCGCGCACCCCGCGGCCATCGAGCACCTCACGAACCTTGGTGTCACCGCCATCGAGCTGCTCCCGGTTCACCACTCGGTGACGGAGCCCGGCGTTCACGCGCGAGGCCTGGTGAACTACTGGGGCTACAACACCCTGGGCTACTTCGCTCCTCACGCCGCCTACTCGGCCGCCGTCAGGGCGGGGCGGCCGGGCGGGCAGGTGGCCGAGTTCAAGGCGATGGTGAAGTCCCTGCATGCAGCGGGCCTCGAGGTCATCCTCGACGTCGTGTTCAACCACACGGCTGAGGCTGGCGCCGACGGCCCGACCCTGTCCTTCCGCGGCCTGGACAACGCCAACTACTACCGCCTTGATCCGTCGAATCCGGCCGGCTACATCGACACCACCGGCTGCGGCAACTCGCTCGACTCGGGTTCGGTCGTGGTGCTGCGCATGATCATGGACTCGCTGCGGTACTGGGTGCAGGAGATGCACGTCGACGGCTTCCGCTTCGACCTCGCCGCGACCCTGGGCCGGCAGGACGGCGCCTTCGAGCGGTCGTCGGCGTTCTTCGACATCATCGCCCAGGACCCGGTCCTGTCGGCGGTGAAGCTGATCGCCGAGCCGTGGGACGTCGGCCAGGGGGACTCCTACGACATCGGACGATTCCCCGCGCTGTGGAGCGAGTGGAACGGGGAGTACCGCGACACCATCCGCGACTTCTGGCGCGGCACGTCCGGCCTGCTCCCGAAGTACGCGACGCGCGTCACGGGGTCGTCCGACGTGTACGGGGGATGGCTCCGGCGGCCGACGGCGTCGGTGAACTTCATCACGGCCCACGACGGGTTCACGCTGCGCGACCTGGTGTCGTACAACAACAAGCACAACGAGGCCAACGGCGAGCACAACGCCGACGGCACCGGCGACAACCGGTCGTGGAACCGGGGGATCGAGGGGCCGACCGACGATCCCTCCGTGACGGCGCAGCGGGCCCAGGCTCAGCGCACCCTGCTGACGACGCTGCTCACGTCGTTCGGGATGCCGATGCTGCTGGGCGGTGACGAGATGGGCCGCACCCAGAACGGCAACAACAACGCGTACTGCCAGGACAACGAGATCGCCTGGTTCGACTGGGGGGCCGTCGACGAAGGGCTGCTCGCCTTCACCACGCGCCTGATCCGCCTGCGTAGGCAGCACCCCGTGCTGCGGCGAAGGCGTTACCTCAGCGGGGCGGAGTCCGGCGAGATTGCGTGGTTCACCCCGTCGGGTGCGCCGATGGACGGCGGTGACTGGGCCGATCCGAACGCTCGTGCTGTCAGCGTCTACCTCGATGGGCGGGACGCCCCCGACCTGGCCGCCGATGGCAGCCGCCTCGTCGACGACGACCTGCTCCTGTGCGTGAACGCCTGGTGGGAGCCGCTGAGCATGACGATCCCCGCCACGGAGCCAGGCACGTCATGGACCCGACTGATCGACTCGGGTGACCCTGCCGTGGGCGAGACCGCGAGCCCGCCGGCACCGGGCCCACCCCTGCTCGAGGGCGCAGCGGTCGACGTCGTCGGACGCTCCATCCTCGTGCTGCGCGGTGTTCGCTAGCCCGGGCAGGGCGGTCATCCAACGCGATCATCGGAGAGCTCGCGATGGTCATGCGGCACTGCTGCTTCGTCACCACCCCAGCTGGACTGCTGAACGAAGCCTCGGCTCAAGCGTTGTTACGTTCCCCTCCGGGTGGGTTCGTCGGTCCGGTTGGCGAGGGCTGGGTGTCCTTCGCCGTCGCATCGGTGTCGAACCCGACCGCCCCGTGCTTGCGCACGAGGTCGAGGTACAGCTGGGCTCCCACCTTGTCCTGCAGGAGGACCCACGCGAGCGTTGCCCCCAACGGCTCGCCGTCGGCGCCCAGCTGAGTGCTGGTCTGCATGAAGTACTCCTCCGCCTGCGCGAGGGTGAACCCCGCCTGGCAGGTGGGCAGCCACTGTCGCCCCTCGGCGCTGGTGAGGTCCTTCGCGCAACGGCGTTGGATGTCCTCGAAGAACAACTGGTCGATCTGTGCCCGGTTCCATGTGCGGAAGTCGATGAAACGGCCGGCGATCGCGTCGTACAGGGTCACGCCCGCGTAGGCCGCGTCGTGCACGTTGCAGGCGTTGCGCACCTGAACCTGGTGCCCGTGGTACGAACGGGCGTCACCGATGAAGTTCTGCGCCCACAGGGCGATCTGGCCGAGCCAGCCCTCGGCGACCCCGTCGCTGCCGCAGCCGTTCGACCACTTGCTCACGGGGACCTGCAGCGACAGCCAGGTGCAGGCCGACTTCGGCGCGTTGACGCTCGTGTTGCCAGCCTTGTCCTCGGCCCAGATGCACCAGTAGTAGGGGCCCTTGCCATCGGGAGGGCTGCTGATCTTGTAGACGTACTTGCCCGTTGCGGCGAAGCGCGGCGAGTCGGCCCCGCTCACCGGATTGCCGTTGGAATAGAGCCGGGCATGGAGTTTGACCTTGCCGCTGTCGTCCGCAACGGTGAACGGGATCTTGATCGGATACGTCGTCGTCTCCGGGAAGCGCGCCTTCTGGTTGCCGAGGGTCACGATCTTGGAGTAGGCCGGGACGTTCACCGTCGGCGGCTCCGTGTCGTTGGGCTTGGGCGTGGTTGGGCCCGTCCCGGTACCGGCACCAGCACCGGCGATCACGGCCAGGTTGATCGTCACCGTCGGACCGCCGCACACTCCGTAGTCGTTGCAGTTCCGTGACGATACGGACGCCGACACGGAGCCGATGACCGAGCCCGGTTCGGCGGTCGAGTCGGCAGCGGCCTTGGGGACCTTGGCGGTGAGCGAGTACGGCATCGTGTAGGTGCCTCCGCCGACCCGCTGGGAGAAGGACACGCCGTCGGCCGCGCCGGACAGCGAGGCGGACTGGCCGAGGTTGGTGACGAAGCCCTCCGCCATCGTGAAGGCCGCGGATCCGCTGAACGCGAGCGATGCTCCCGGTGCGACGGCACCGTCGTATGACTCCGCGAGGTCGGCTGGTGCGGCCACCGCCCCAGACAAGGCCCAGGTCAGGGTGTGCCCGTCCAGCTCGGTGGACCCGGACAGCGCCGTACCGGCGCGCACGGCGCCTGATGCTGATGTGCCGGTTCCCATGGATGCGAGGAGTGCTGCGGAGACTGCCGCGGCGGCGATGAGACGCTTCATGATCCCTCCCGGGGGAGAGTGCTCGTGTCTCGAATCTACGCCTCGGCGCCCCCGGGTTTCCTGACGAGTTCTGGGGGCAGGTCAGGAGGACGTGACGATGACGACGGCGATCGAGATCGCCGCGAAAGTCAGGACAACGACTGCGAAAATGGCCGCGAAGATCTTGTATCGCCGATCGATGTGGATCGCCGACTCCGCCCGGCCGTCCGTGGGCCGATCCGCCTCAGGGACGTCGCTCATGGCGTGACTCCGTTCGCTGCTGCCCAGCACAGCGCTGCCTTCGGCCGCCGTGCCCCCTCCCGGTGAGGATAGGACACGTTGCGCGGTCATGAGCAGGGCATGCAGCTCCAGCAGAGCCCGGAGGCGTCGGTGCGGCTGATGGGTCCACAGCACTGTGCGCACTGCTCGCGGGCGGTCAGGCCCATCGGGGCCCGGCGTTCGTCATCGACAAGGGTGATGTGCTTCATTCTCGTGCCTTCCTTGCGGTGCACCGCTGCATTCAAGCAACCGCTGCACCAATGTGTCTCGGTGGTCGGCCTCGCTCGGGAGCTGCCATCGAAGGCTGCTCACCGGGCCGGGCCCAGACCAAGCACGCGGCCGAACGTGGCCTGCGTGCTCTTCGAAGGTAGCACGCCACCGCCGGCGAACCCAATCGGGCGCTCGAGGACCCCCCTCCTCGTGCCAGCCCGCGTAGGCTCGAAAGCATGAGGGCGCCGCGTCAGGCCGGTGCCACCTCGATCGAGTACGGGCTGATCATCGCCGTCATCGGGGTGGTGGTCGTCATCGCCGTGTCCCTGCTGGGGGACTCCATGAAGTCGATCTTCACCAACGCGGTCAATGCGCTCAGCGGTTCGTCCGCCCCGACGGGCCCGGTGCCGACCGTGACAGCGCTGTCACCCAGCTCCGGCACGAAGATGGGGGGCCAGACCGTCACCGTCACCGGGACGAACTTCGAGTCCGGAGCGAACGTGGCCTTCGGTGGCGTGACCGCGCCCAGCGTCATCTTCGTCAGTTCCGTTCGACTCTCCGTGACCACCCCTGCCTACCCCTCCGTGGTCCCCGCCCCCCTGGTCGACGTCACGGTGATCAATCCCGGCGGGCGGGTGGGGGTCCGCACGGCGGGCTACACGTACCGGGACCCGGGCGTGACGTCGGCCGCGCCGAATCACGGGCCGCTCGCCGGTGGCACGTCGGTGGTCGTCACCGGATACTTCTTTGCCGCGGGGGCCACTGTGACGTTCGGTGGCGTCGCGGCGACGGATGTCGTCCTAGTGGATGCCAACACGCTGACGGTGACGACGCCGGCGTCCGCGACCGCGGGCTTGGTCTCTGTCACCGTCACGAACGCGGACGGGAGGTCGGGCTCGAGGGCGGGGGTCTACCGGTACGAGTAGCTCGCGTGGTCGCGAATCGGCGGCACAGTCGCAACTCGACAGACGTGGCGCCTTGTTTCGGGCACTCTGGTCGCATGGGAACGGGTCTGACCAGTCGTACCTTCACCCGCGAGGACCGGCAGCGGTACCGGGACAAGGTGCACCGGTGCCTCGACGTCTTCGCGAGGATGCTTGCTGCATCGCTCTTCGACTTCGACAAGCCGCTGACCGGCATGGAGGTCGAGCTCAACCTCGTCGATGCCGATGGGCGCCCGGCGATGCTGAACGAGTCGGTCCTGGCCCGGATCGACGATCCCGCCTTCGTCGAGGAGCTCGGACGGTTCAACCTCGAGATCAACGTCCCCCCGCAGAGCCTGACGGGCGATGGCGCCTGGCGCTACGAGACTGACGTTCGGACGCAGTTGAACGCGGCCGACATCCGCGCCCACGAGGTGGGCGCGGGGATGGTGATGATCGGCATCCTGCCCACGCTCGCCCCCGAGCACCTCACCCACGAGTCGATCAGCAGCAATCCGCGCTACGCGCTCCTGGATGAGCAGATGCTTCTCGCCCGCGGGGAGGACCTGCATATCGACATCCGGGGCGGCCCCGAGATGCTCGAGATGTACGCCGACTCGATCGCACCGGAATCGGCCTGCACGAGCGTGCAGTTCCATCTGCAGGTGAGCCCTGAGGAGTTCGCGCAGGGCTGGAACGCCGCGCAGACCCTGGCTGCGGTGCAGGTGGGCCTCGGGGCGAACTCCCCGTACTTCATGGGCCACGAACTCTGGCGCGAGACGCGGGTCGCCGTGTTCACGCAGGCCACGGACACTCGCCCGGCCGAGCTCAAGGCGCAGGGCGTGCGGCCGCGCGTGTGGTTCGGCGAGCGCTGGATCACCAGCGTCTTCGACCTCTTCGAGGAGAACACCAAGTACTTCCCTGCGTTGCTGCCCGTGCTCAACGACGAGGATCCCGTCGCGGTGCTCGAGAGCGGCCACACGCCGGCCCTGCACGAGCTCCGACTGCACAACGGCACCGTCTGGAGATGGAATCGTCCGGTCTACGACGTCGTCGACGATCGCCCGCACCTGCGCATCGAGAACCGGGTGCTGCCGGCAGGACCGACCGTCGTCGACGTGCTCGCCAACGGGGCCTTCTACTTCGGCGCGTTGCGAGCCCTTTCGGAGCAGGACAGGCCGGTGTGGTCGCAGATGTCCTTCGGGGCCGCTGAGGAAAACTTCATTGCGGCGAGCATCCACGGGATCGACGCCACCGTCTACTGGCCGGGCAGCGGCGAGGTCAACGTGACCGAGCTCGTCCTGCGACGCCTGCTCCCGCTGGCGCACGAGGGCCTTCGCTCCTGGGGGGTCGACGACGAGATCCGCGAGCGGCTCCTCGGGATCATCGAGGCCCGCTGCACGTCTGCCAGCAATGGCGCGACATGGCAGGTGGCCGCCACGCAGGCGTTCGAGGCGTCCGGCATGGATCGGTGGGAGGCGCTGCGCCGCATGACGCAGGAGTACGTGGCGCGGATGAACACCAACGTCCCGGTGCATCTGTGGGAGCCGGTCTGAGGCGATTCGTCAGGTGGAGGCGTCGGTCGACGGCCGCACAATCGTGCTGGAGCGGTCCGGTTGCCGGCGCACCTCGATGCGGTCGGGGATCGACTCCTTCATCTCGGTGACGTGGCTGACGACGCCCACGGCCCGTCGCCCGCTGCGCAGCTGCTCGAGCTGGTCGAGCACCTGGTAGAGCGTGTCCTGGTCAAGTGATCCGAACCCCTCGTCGACGAAGAGCGTCTCGAGGGCGGAGCCACCCGCTTCGCCTCGCACGACGTCGGCAAGGCCCAGGGCAAGCGAGAGGGAGGCGTAGAAGGTCTCACCCCCTGAGAGCGATTTCGGGTCCTGCAGGTGGCCGGTCCAGGTGTCCAGCACCGCGATGCCGAGGCCGGACTGACCGGCTCGGGCGGTCTGGTCGCTGAGTTCGAAGGCGAACTTGCCCGAACTCATCCGCTCGAGGTGGATCGATGCCGCGACCAGCACTGCCTCGAAGCGTCGCTGCAGCGCGTAGCTACGCAGCTGGAGGCGTTTCGGATTCGCGGCGGACACGAGAGCGGCGAGCGTCACAGCCGCATGGGTGTCCTCGTCGACGCGGCGTCGATGGGCGAGGGCTTCGGAGAAGCGCCCCGCGAGGGGGGTCGCGTCGGCGATGGCGGTGGCCAGCGACGTGGCCAGCTCCGTGACCTCGGCTAGGACGGCTGCTGCCTCTTGATGGTGGAGTGCCGTGCTCGCAGCGAGGGCGTCCGCGTCAGCGAGGGGCAGGTGGCGTTGGTCGGCCGGCACCGCTGCGGCCGCAGTGCTCAGGGCCGCCTGCGCTTCCTGAAGGGCGCTCAGCGAGGCGATGCGGGCGCGAGTCGAGGCGAGCAGTTCGGTGGCGGATGCGGCATCGCCGATCGCGAGCCCGATCTGCGCGGCACGCTGGTGCTCAGCGGTCTCGAGCGCGGTCACGGTGCCCGCGACCGTCGCCGCCTCCGTGTCCAGACCTGCGATGTCGGCGTCAAGGGCGCCTTCCCGGTCTGCGAGGTCGTCGAGTGCTGCCTGGATGGCCGGCAGGGCCGCGATGGCCTCGTCGGCCGCAGTCTGAGCCGCGAGAGCGCGGGTGTGTGCCTCCTCGACCTCGGTGTCGGAACGGTCGCCGAGTGCGCCCGTGAGGACGGAGACCCGTGACTCGCACTCCTGCCACGAATCGCGCGCCTGCGCCGTGGCGAGGGTTGCCGCACTAGCGGTTTCGCGTGCGAGGCTCGCTGTCCGCTTCGCCAACTCCACGTCGGCGTCGGTGGTCAGCGTTGCGCCGCTGGGCGGGTGCGCGGGCCGGGGGTGCTCGGTTGAGCCGCACACCGGACACTCGGCACCTGGCTCGAGGGTGCTCGCCAGCTCGGCGACCCGCTCACCGCGCTGGCGCTCGACAAGGTCCTCCCACGTCGATCCGGCGTCCAAGGCCGCGTTGGCCGCCTGGGCCGCATCCGCCTCAGCGGCCGCCAGCGCCTTGGCCAACGCCTCGAGCTCCGGGACGAGGAGACGGCGTTCACCGGCCGTGGCGACGAGGGCGGAGAGCCGCTCCAGTTCCCGGCCGGCCGTCTCGGCGGTGCCGGCGAGCCGCTGGTGGGCGTCGCGGCTGTGCTCGAGCGTGCCCTGGGCGGCCGGGATCGCGTCCTTCTCGCTGCGCAGCTCGGCTGCCTGATGGCGGCACTCGGCCTCGCGCGCGGCGAGCAGTGCCCGCGCCGCGGCCCGCTCGGGGGACTGCGACTCCCACGCGGCATGGTCGACGAGCGAGCCCTCGAGTCTGGTCTGCGCGCCGATGCGGGCGGGCACGTCGGTCTCGGCGATGCCAGCATCGACAGGATCGAGGAGGGCCTCGGCGTCGGCGACCGCCTGCTGTGCGTCACCGACCTGGCGGAGTGCATCAGCGACGTCCCTCGCCGCCGTGGCGGCGTCGCGCGTCGCCTGAGTGGTCACGGCCTGTTCATCGCGGGCGTGCGCTGCATTCGCTGCCTGCGCGCCCAGATCGGCCATGATGGCCTCGACCGCCGTTCGACGGGCCTCGTCGGTCGCGGCCGCGTCGGTGAAGTCGGTGTCCGGCGGGGTGTCGGCCCCGTCGATGTAGACCCGCAGCCGCCCGACCAGTTGCTGCGCGGCCTTCTGCACGGAAGCCTGTGCCGCCTCGCGCTTCTGATGTGCCGCGTCGCCGTTCCGTCGAAGGTCGTCCTGGACCTTGGCGAAGAACTCGTCGCCCAACAGGGGGGCCAGAGAGTTGAGCCGCTCATTGGGCGTCTGGCGCAGCAGGTCGGCGAACTGGCCCTGCGGCAGCACCACGAGCTGGCGGAACTGCTGCTCGCTCATCGCCAGGAGCTGATGCACGTGCTCGGCGATCTCTCGGTTGGCCGTGAGGATGCGCAGCTCCGCGCCATCGGGTCCGTACTCGGTCAGGGTCTGCCGTGCACCCTTGGACTTCGCCGCCTTGCCGGGTTCCTCGGGGTCGCGGACATGGGCGGGGACCCGGGTGATGAGGTGGCGACGACCGTCAACGGAGAAGTCGCACGCGACCCCGGTGGGGTCGTCGTCGCCGCACAGGTTGCTGCGCATGCGGCCGGGATCGGAGTCCGCGCCGGAGACCACGCCGAAGAGGGCGTACACGATGGAGTCGATGATCGTGGTCTTGCCGGACCCGGTGGCGCCGTCGATGAGGAACAGTCCGGAGTCGGCGAGCTCGTCGAAGTCGATCTCCTGGCGGTCGCGGAACGGGCCCACTCCCGTGATCACCAGTCTGTGCAGTCTCATGACGACGTCTCCATGATGCGCACCCGTTCGACGGCCTCGTCGGCGAGACGTCGCTCCTCCTCGCTGGCGGGCTGCCCCGTCACGTGCTCGATGAACCCGACGACGACCTCGACCGGCGTCGCGGTGACGGGGTCGACGCGCCGGTCTATCGCGACGACGGGTTGACCGTCGACATGCGCGACCCAGGACAGCTCGATGGCGTTCGCGAATCGAGACCGCAGACGGTCCATGGCGTTCTCGGGTCGGCGGGGATCGGTGACCACTGCGCGGATCCAATGGTCCTCGACCTCGTCCAGCCGCGCATCCGTCAGGAGGTCACCGAGGTCTCCGGTGATCGTCGTGAGGGGCCGAGGAACCGGTGCCGCGACCTCGTCGACGATGACGTGGCCCTGCGCGTCGATGTCGACGATCGCGACCGACTTCGTGTGCGACTCCTCGGAGAAGGAGTAGGCGATGGGAGATCCGCTGTAGCGGACGAGGGGGCCGCCAGGGTTCGCGATCTCCTGGGGTCCGTGCAGGTGGCCCAGGGCCACGTAGTCGACGCCGTGGAAGACGGTCGCGGGCGCGTCGGCGATGCCGCCCACGCTCACGTCGCGTTCGGAGTCGCTCACCGAGCCGCCACGGATGAAGCAGTGGGACAGGACGACGGCCCGCGGAATCGGCGCGCCGGTGGTCGTCGCGTGCTCGCGACGGGTGCTGAGATCGTCTCGAACCCGTTCCATCGCGGCCGTGAGCACCGCCTCGTGCGACTTCTCCGCACCGAGCTGGCCTCGCGTGACCTCGGGTTCGAGGTAGGGGATGCCGTAGACGGCGACAGTGACACCGTCGCTGCCGACGATCTCGATCGCGCGACCGATGTCGTCGACCGAGGAGCGCAGGTGGATGGCCAAGGACTCCAGTAGCGGGCCGCCGAAGCCGAGACGGGTGGGGGAGTCGTGGTTGCCGGAGATGAGGATGACCGGGCAGACGCCCACGAGGTCGACCAGTGCCGCCTCGAGCAGGCGAACCGCGTCGACCGACGGGATGGCTCGGTCGTAGACGTCGCCGCTGACGAGGATGGCATCCACTGAACGTTCGTCGGCGAGGTCAGCCAGCCAACCAAGAAAGGCCCGCTGGTGCTCCACCAGCGATGCGGTCATGAGCCATCGACCCAGATGCCAGTCCGAGGTGTGCAGCAGTCTCATGTCACCCCCGAATGTGCCGAGCCTCGACGCGAGCGGCTGTCGGCGATGCTAGTCGCCAACCGGCGGGGGGTTCGGATCCACCACGTCGCGAAGTATCGCTTCGGCGGGATGGTCGTACTGCCGGCCGTGAGGTGAGGTCCAGGTGCAGGATCCGTCGGGTCGGGAGTCGGTGATCCTCCAGCCGGTGTGGGTCTTGAGCTGGTGGTGGCGGAGGCAGAGGGCGCCGAGGTTGGCGGGGCTGGTGTCGCCGCCGTCGTTCCAGGCGTGGGCGTGGTCGATCTGGGAGCGGGCGGCGGCGCGGCGGCAGCCGGGGAACCGGCAGACCCGGTCCCTGGCGATGACGTACTCCCGCAGCCGCTGCGGCACCTGGTAGACCCGGCGGCCGTAGTCGAGCAGGTGTCCGGTGACGGGGTCGGTGACCAGCCGCCGCATCGTGACCGCCACCTCGGGGTCGGCGAGCAGGTCCCGGACCACGTCGGCGCTGACCGGCCCGGACCCCCGCAACTCCACGACACCACCGGTGACGCCCTCGGCCAGGTCGAGCAGGGTGGGCAGGTCGATGACCAGGTCGAGGTGCGCCCGGACCCGCGGAGCCGGGACCGCGCCCGATCCATCGCGACCGCCACCGTCGCCGGTGGCACCACCCTCCCCGCGGGCGCCCAGGACCAGCGCGGCCAGCGCCTCCACGCGGCGCTCGCCCGTCGTCGCGGGCGCGTGGCCCTCGGTGGGAGGGGTGAACCGGTCGTCGTGGGCCAAGGCCACCACCTCTGCGAGCACGGCGTGGGCGGCCTCGGTGGACATGCGGGCGATGAGCGTCGAGATGCCGTCGAGCTCATCGACGACATACACGTCGCGGGTGCACCTGGCTTCGCGGCGGCGTCGGCGTTCCCCGGCCGCGTCGATCGCCAGCACCGCCCGCCGGGCTGCGCCCCTCGTCATCGGCACCGTGGCCCGGGCAGCGGTCGGCAGCACCCGGCGCTCCAGATCCGCGCAGGCCGTGGTGAACGCGGCTCGTTCGGTGTCGTCGCGCATCCCCCGGCCCGGCAGCCGCCCGGCCGCCTCCACGATCACCGCGACGTGCCGGTCGGTGACCGCCCCCGCCGCCAGGGCCGCCGCGGTCGCGGCGAGGGGACCGGCCAGCAGGCGGGCGGTGTCGATGCGGTCCTGGGCCGTCGCGGCGGGCAGCCGCAGTGCCGCCCCGAGCTCCTCGCGGCGCACGTCGGCGATCCGGATCCTGCGCTCCTCCTCCGAGCCCGGCACCAGGAGCGTGAACTCCTCGATCAGGGGCTCCGCCGCGGCGGCCGGGATGATCGCCTCCAGGCCCACCGCGGCCCACCAGGCGGCGACCCGCTGATGGACCTGCAGGAACGCCACCGCGTCCACATCCGACAGCGCGACCCGGTCGATCGTCATCAGCGCATCCAGCACCAGCGCGCTGGGGCGCATCCCCGCCAGCATCCCCAGCAGCTCAGCGGGGGTCAGGCCATCGACGAAGTCGACCAGAACCGGGTCATCCACCACCCGATCCGGCGCCACGTCCGCGACCTCGGCCCTCGATTCCATGCCCCCACACTAGAACGACGGTATGACAGTCCCTCGAGCTGAATCCACAGCAACCGCAACGGTTGTCAGCCCACTCGGGAACTATTGCACCGGACGAGGGTAGGCTCGCAGGATGGAGCAGAAGAACGTCCTCGGCGGAGATCTGCAGGCCTGCGGCCTTGAGCCCCTGACCGGGTTCTACCGCGACGGCTACTGCAACACCGGCCCGGAGGACGTCGGCTCCCACACCGTCTGCGCGGTCGTCACCTCGGAGTTCCTCGAGCACCAGAAGGCGGTCGGCAACGACCTGTCGACCCCCATGCCGCAGTACGGCTTCCCAGGGCTCCAGCCCGGCGATCGGTGGGGCGTCTGTGCCGACCGGTGGCTGCAGTCCTACGAGGCCGGCGCGGCCGCACCCGTCGTTCTTCAGGCCACGAACGAGGCGGCGCTGGCCAGCGTGCCGATTGCAGCACTGAGGGAGTGCTCGGTGGACGTGCCCGACGATCTCGCGATGCTCTCCGAGGAGCCCTAGGCAGACGGACGCGCAGGCGACTCGTCGAGGATCCGCGCGAACAGCCCGAGGTAGTCGTCGATCATCCGATCGGCACTGAACCGGGTTTCCGCCACGGCACGGCAGTGGGCGCGATCGATCTCGCTGATCTTGGCGACGGACTGGACGGCGGCGTCGACATCGTCGACGAGGAAGCCCGTGGCACCGTCCTCCAGCAACTCGGGCATGGACCCGAGCGGATACGCGATCACCGGCGTGCCGGTGGCCAACGACTCGACCACGGACAGGCCGAACGGCTCGGCGAACCGGATCGGGTGGAGTAGCGCTGCGGCACCGCCGAGGAGCACGTCCCGTTCTGCCGGCCCGACAGGTCCGACGTACGTCACCCGCACCCCGTCGATGAGGGGTGAGACCACGTCGCGGTAGTAGGCCTCGTCCTGGACGATTCCCGCGATGATCAGCGGCATGCCGGCGAGCCGGGCGATCTCGATGGCGAGGTCCGTGCCCTTGTCGGGATGGATCCGGCCGAGGAACAGCAGGTAGGCGCCGACGGTGGGGGAGAACGTGAACTGCGTGGTGTCGATGCCGTGGTGGATCGTGGCGGCGTAGTGGAGATCCGGGTGCCGGTCGGCATCGCTGATGGACACGAAGTGACCGATGTCGTCGTAGGCGCGGAACACGGGGACGATCCGCTCCGACGAGAACCCGTGGATCGTGGTGACCACGGGGGTGCGGACGAGGCGGCTGTAGGTCAGGGGCAGGAAGTCGAAGTGGTTGGCCAGCACGTCGAACTCCGGCGCCCTCTCGAACGCCGCGGCGATGTGCAGGGCCTCGGCCACCTTGGCGTCCTGCTCCCTGTCCTCCTCGTAGCCCGTCGGCGCCGTCCCGTGCAGGTTCGCCGTCGTCAGCGAGTCGGCCGTGGCGAAGAGCGTCACGTCGTGGCCCCGTGCGACGAAGCCCTCGGTGAGCGTCGAGGCGATCTGCTCCCAGGGCCCATAGCCGCGTGGCGGGAGTCGGTGAGCGATGGACGCAATGACACCGATCCGCATGCGTCGACCATACGCGCGTCGTCCGGGACTCATCTCCGACCGGGGCGAGCCCGCTCCCACCGACCTAGGATGACGGCACGAGGCGCGTTCGCCGGCTCGTGCAAAGCCGACGGGAGGCCGACATGAGCACCGCTGCCGAGGGCCTCGAATCCTCGCCGCCCGGTCCCGCCGCACGAGCGGTCGACCTGACGAAGGTCTACGGCACGGGGGAGACGGCCGTCACGGCGCTCGATTCCGTCTCCGTCGACTTCGATCGAGGTCGGTACACCGCGATCATGGGCCCGTCCGGATCAGGGAAGTCAACGCTGATGCATGTCTGCGCCGGACTCGACTCCGCGACATCTGGCACGGTCTACATCGGCGATGTGGACCTCACCAAGCTGAGGGACAACGAGCTGACGCGCCTTCGACGCGACGCCGTCGGCTTCGTCTTCCAGGCCTTCAACCTCGTGCCCACCCTGTCGGCACTCGAGAACATCACCCTGCCGATGGACATCGCCGGTCGCAAGGTCGACCAGGCCTGGGTCGACGGGGTCATCGACACGATCGGCCTGCGCGACCGGCTCTCGAGCCGCCCGAGCCAGCTCTCCGGAGGCCAGCAGCAGCGGGTGGCTGCGGCGCGGGCCCTGGCCAGCCGTCCGCAGATCATCTTCGCGGACGAGCCGACCGGCAACCTCGACTCGAGGGCCGGGGCCGAGGTGCTGTCCTTCCTGCGCCGCAGCGTCGACGACTTCGGTCAGACCATCGTCATGGTCACTCACGACCCGACCGCTGCCTCCTATGCCGATCACGTCCTCTTCCTGGCCGACGGCCGCATCGTCGACACCATGGACGAGCCCACGGCCGACCGCGTACTGGACAGGATGAAGGGCTTCGACGGCAAGGGTCGGAGGTCGTAGTCCGATGCTGCGCAGCGCCTGGCGGAGTCTGCTGCACCACAAGCTGCGTCTCGTCCTCTCCGGAGTCGCGATCGTGCTCGGCGTCGGCTTCGTCGTGGGCACCCTGATCTTCACCGACACCCTCAACCAGACGTTCACGGGCCTGTTCGCCGACACGACGAGTGATGTCGTCATCGCGCCTTCCGAGGACGTGCAGTCGAGCGGCTTCGCCGGAACCGTGGCCACGTTACCGGCGGCGCTGCTCGACGAAGTCGCCGTCGTCGAGGGCGTCGCGAAGGCGGGCGGTCAGGTCTTCGCCGACGGCGTCGCCATCATCGACTCCGCCGGAGCAGTCCTCGGCACCACGGGCGCGCCGCAGTTCGGCAGCAACTGGAACGATGACGAGGACCTCACGCCCTACCGCCTCACGGAGGGTCGTGGCCCGACGGCTGGGGGCGAAGTCGCACTCGACTCGGTCTCGGCGGACAAGGCCGGATACGCCGTGGGGGACGAGGTCTCGCTCGTCGCTCCGCAAGGCGCACTGACGGCCACACTCGTCGGCATCTTCAGATACGGCACGTCCGGCAATCTGGCGGGCGCGACGATCGCCGCCTTCGACACCGCGACGGCACAGCAGCTCCTGCTGGGCGGGAAGAGCGGCTACACGGAGATCGACCTGGTCGCGGCCGACGGTGTCACCCAGGAGGCGCTCGCTGCAGACGTCGGCGCGGTTGTCGGTGCCAGCGCGACTGTTCGCACCGGCAAGGAGGCGGCGGACCAGGCCGCGGCCGACATCACGGCGGGCTTGGCGTTCATCAACATCTTCCTGCTCGTGTTCGCCGGGATAGCCCTGTTCGTCGGCACCTTCATCATCCTCAACACGTTCTCCATGCTTGTCGCCCAGCGCAGCCGGGAGCTCGCCCTGCTCAGGGCGCTTGGTGCGACACGCGGGCAGGTGCTCCGCTCGCTCATCGCCGAGTCGTTCGGCGTGGGGCTGGTCGGGGCGGTGCTCGGGCTGGGCGTCGGCGTCGCCGTCGCGTTCGGGCTGGAGGGGCTGTTCCGCGCGATCGGTGCCGACATCCCCACCGAGGGGCTCGTCCTCCTGCCGCGCACGGTGATCGTCGGCCTGCTCATCGGCGTCCTGGTCACGGTCGTCGCCGCCCTTGCGCCCGCGCTCCGGGCCTCGCGCATTCCGCCGATGGCGGCCTTGCGCGACGACATCGCCCTGCCCGCGCGCTCGCTGCGCCTTCGCGCCATCGCCGGCGGCGTCTTGCTGCTCGGCGGCCTCGCCGCCATGGCTGCGGGGGCGTCCGCCGGCGGCGCTTCAGGCTCACAGCTCGTCGGGATCGGCGTCGTGGCTGCACTCGTCGGTGCGATCGTGGTCAGCCCGGCGATCGCCGGGCCGCTCGTTCGGGTGCTGGGCTTCGCCTTCCCCCGGATGTTCGGGACCATCGGGTCGCTCGCCCTGCAGAACGCCGAGCGGCAACCGCGTCGCACCGCCGCGACGGCATCTGCGCTCATGATCGGTCTCGCCCTCGTCACGGCGCTCACCATCTTTGCGACATCGGCCAAGTCGTCGATCAACCAGGTGATCGATCGCACCATCGGCGCCGAGTTCCTCATCTCCAACCAGACCCAGCGGCCCTTCCCCGAGCAGGTCGCCCTCGACGTGGCCACCGTGCCCGGGGTGGCGTCGGTCTCGCCCGTGAAGCTCCTGCCCGCGCAGGTGAACGGCACGGACGCGGCGCTGGTGGGCGTGGATCCCGAGACGTGGACCGACATGGCGTCCCTCACGTTCACGTCCGGGGCGCTGGACGGGCTCGAGTCAGGGGGCATGGCCGTCGACGCGCAGTCGGCCGCGGACGCAGGACTGGCGATGGGCGACATGGCGACGGTGCTGCTGCAGACGGGCTCGGCGGACTTCACGGTCACCGGCATCTACGAGCCGGCGGGGGCGTTCAGCGGTTTCGTGGTCAGCAGCGCTGCGCTCGTGCCGGCCGGCGTCGAGATGGGCGACTCGTTCATCTACGCCAAGGCCGTCGATGGTGCCGATCTCACCACGGTGCAGGCCGACGTCACCGCAGCGTTGGCCGCCTTTCCGACCGTGCAGGTGCAGAGCCAAGCCGAGTTCAAGGAGCAGATCACATCCGGGGTCAACCAGATCCTCCTGGTCATGGTCATGCTGCTCAGCCTTGCGATCCTCATCGCCATCCTGGGCATCGTCAACACCCTCGTGCTGTCCGTCGTCGAGCGGACGCGCGAGATCGGGATGCTCCGCGCAGTCGGCGCACTGCGGCGTCAGATCCGCTCGATGGTCGTCCTCGAGGCCCTCGTCATCGCGGTCTATGGCGCGGTCGTCGGCCTGCTCCTGGGGCTCTGGTTCGCCGTGGCGCTGCAGCGCACCCTCGTCGATCAAGGCATCGAGGTGCTGGACGTGCCGTGGCTCGGGCTGGTCGCCTTCCTCGTGCTCGCCGGCGTGGTGGGGATCCTCGCCGCCCTCTGGCCCGCCTTCCGCGCCGGCCGCCTTAACGTCCTCGAGGCGATCTCCACCGAGTGAGAGCCCGCTCTGGCCCCTGAACTGGGGGCACGGGGGAGTAGCGTGGAACGTCACGGACTGACCGGCCCGGGTGAGGTGCGGCATGTCCACAACCTCACCCGTCCCCAGGCGGATGCACCAGCGGCTCCACGGCACGTCGTCTGGTCCGGCGTCCGGCGCGGTTCATCTGGGCGCGGGCGACGACCACTTCAGGCTGCTCGCCGAGAACGCGTCCGACGTCGTCTTCCTGGTTCATGGTGACGGCCTCCTGAGGTGGGTGTCGCCGTCGGTCACGTCCGTCTCGGGCTGGAGCCCGGCGGAGCTGGTCGGGACCCGCCCGTGGGAACTCGTCCACGAGGAGGATCGCGAGGGCGCGCTGCTCGCCCTCGCCGACTGCGTCGTCAAACAGGTACCGCTGCAACCCATCCAACTGCGATTCCGCAAGCGCGACGGTGCGTTCCTGTGGATGTCGGCGCGCGGTCATGCGGTCGTTACCGATGGCGACGTGGGCGCCCTCGTCGTCGGGTTGCGCGATATCTCAGCCGAACGGGCCGCGGTAGCGGCCCTCGCCACCAGCGAATCGCGCTATCGGCTGCTCGCGGAGAACGCCTCCGATGTCGTCCTGTTGATCCGTGGCAACGGCCTGGTCGACTGGGTGTCTCCGTCGGCGTTCCAGCTCACCGGGTGGGAGGCCGACTCGCTGGTGGGCAGGCAGCCGTGGGAACTGATCCACCCCGATGACCGTGACGCCGCCGCGCTCACACTGGCGGCGGCGGCCGTCAGCGAGGACCGGATGCCGCCGATCCTCGTCAGGATGCGGGTCATCGGCGATCGCTACATCTGGGTATCGGCAAGCGGCCGGCAGGTTGATGTCGGCGACGCTCACCCGAGCCTGGTCGTCTGCCTTCGCCTGGTCGACGATCTTGTCCATGCACGTGAGGACGCCGAGACCCATCGTGCTCGCATGCAGGCGGCCCTCGACTCGCTCCTTGATCCGCACGTGGTACTGGTGCCGGTGCGTGACGAGGCCGGCATGATCGTCGACTTCATCCACGCTGAGGTCAACGATGCGGCCTGCGCCGAGCTGGGGATCGATCGCGAGCATTTGCTCATGTCACGGCTCCGCGCGTTCGTGTCCGTCGACAGCGGACAGGAGATGGTCGACATGTACGCCGGGATGCTGGCGACCGGTGAACCGGTGCGACGCGACGACTTCAGCTTCCTCCTGGCCGGTTCCACGCAGACTCGCCGAGTCGACCTTCGTGCCGTTCGCGTGGGCGAGGCGGTGAGCCTGACGTGGCGCGATGTGGACGACCGCTTCGCCGCGGCCGAGGCGATGAAGGCCACCAAGGACCGCTTCCAGCTCATGGCCGAGAGCTCGTCCGACGTCGTGATGGGAATCACGACGCGCGAGGTGATGTGGGTATCGCCGTCCATCAGCGAGACTCTCGGCTGGTCCGTTGAGGACTGGGTCGGCCACCGCATCGACGGCTACGTCCACCCCGATGACCGTGAGTGGTTCGCTCAGGCCGGAGTGGCAGTGCGGCGAGGTGAGGCACAGGTGGTGCGGATCCGAGTGCTGACCCGCCCCGGCAAGTACCACTGGGTGGAGGCGAACGCCCGTCCGTACACGGACACCGCAGGCCAACAGGAGCGGGCGGTCGTCTCACTGCGCCTTGTCGACAGCGAGGTCGCTGCGGAGGAGGAGCTCGAGCGACGAGCGCGGAATGACGAGCTGACCGGGCTGCTCAACCGAAAGGAGCTGTTCGACCGGCTCGAGAAGGCGAACCGGAGGCAGCGCAAGGGCGGCGATCAGCTCGCCGTTCTCTTCTGCGACATCGATGGATTCAAGTTCATCAATGACTCCGCGGGGCACGCGGCCGGAGACGCACTGCTGCGCGCGGTCGCCGAAAGGATCAGTGCGACGGTCCGACGTGCCGACCTCGTCGGCCGGGTGGGCGGCGATGAGATGGTTGTCGTCCTGGATGGGGTGCACGGCGAGTCCGAAGCACTGGCGATCGTGGACAAGATTCGACGCGCTGTGGCGATGCCCATCGACCTTCCCTCGGGTCCAGCGCACGTGACGATCAGTGTTGGCACCACTCTCGGATACTCGGGCGAGGACGTGGACGTCATCGTCGCTCGGGCCGACAGGGCGATGTATGCAGCGAAGCAGTCGCGCGGCGGCGAGACACTGTCGGATTCTGCCGAGGGGGTCGGAGTGACGTATGGTCACGGTGACGGTCCATCGGCACCGCTAGACCCGTCGGCATGAGCCGCTGAGGAGAGGAGAGGACCGATGGGGCTCTTCTCTCGTGCGGCATCGCTCGCGGCGGTGCCCGTCAAGACCGGTGCCCGATTCGCCTCGGCGGCCACGGCGACGGCGTTCGGCGCAGACAAGGACACGGCCTACGCCAATGCCATGCAGGCCTCCGTCGAATCCCTGACGTTCGCGCTGGCCAAGGCCCGCGGCCCGGCGCTGAAGTTCGGACAGATCCTTGCGCTGTTCTCCTCCACTCTGCCGCCCGAGCAGGCTGCGATGCTCGGGTCTCTCACCCAGCTGTATGAGAACGCGCAGCCGCGACCGTGGGAGAAGGTGGCCCCACTCGTCGTCGGACTGCCCCCCGGCACTGTCGTGAACCGTGAGGCGATCGCTGCGGCCAGCCTCGGCCAGGTGCACAGCGGCACGTGGCCGGACGGAACCCGCATCGCGGTGAAGATCCAGTACCCCGACGCCCATCGCATCGTTCGCGCCGACATGCTGCAGCTGCGCACGTTCGTCCCGCTGATCCACCGTCTGTTCCCCACCCTCGATGTCAAGTCGCTGCTCGACGAGCACGCGGACCGCCTGTGGGAGGAGCTCGACTACACCCGTGAGGCGGCATGGCAGGAGCGGTTCCGGCTCGCTTGGGACGAGGCACATCCGGGCATGATCACGATCCCGCGCGTGCTGCACGCCTCGCCGACGCTGCTGGTGACGGAGTGGCTGCCCGGTGTGCCCTTCTCCGACCTTGCCGCGGGCACCGCCGAGCAGCGGGACGCGACGGGACGTGGACTGGCGCGGTTCACGCTCTGGTCTGCGCACCTCGTCGGCGCCGTGCATGCGGACCCGCACCCCGGCAACTACCGCCTGCTGGACGACGGGTCGCTGGGAGTCCTCGACTTCGGATCGGTCGGTCATCCAGCCGGCGCCTTCACCGACCTGTTCGCGCGCACCTTCGTCCTGGCCGCGGACGGTGATCTCGAGGCCGTCCGGCGGCTGTGGCTCGAGGTCGGGATGATCGTTGACTCTACGAGCGCCGACGAGCTCTCGCGCATCCTCGCCCTCGACATCACGCCCTACACGCAGGACGAGTTCCGGTTCTCGAAGGAGTGGATGACGGGGCGGGCCGACGGGTGGACCGACCCCGCGGCGTCGATGCAGGACGTGGGGAAGCTCGCCTTCCCACCCGGCCTCCTCCTCGAGCATCGGGCGGTGACAGGCATGCTCGCCCTGTTGACGAGCATCGACGCGACCGTCGACTTCCGGGCCGTTATCGACGGGGCGCTGGTCGCGAGGTGATCGTCGCGAGGTGATCGTGTGCGCTCGTCCACGATCGAGGAATGGCCCTCTTCGGCCCCTACCATGGGTGACGTTGCCTCTCAGTGCAGAGGCCTCCTGGGGAGGAAGCCATGCGGAGCCATGTGGTGGTCCACTATGCGACGGTCGCGGCTTCGGCTGTTGCGATGATCGGGTTGCTCACCGCGTGCGGTGGCGGGTCTCAATCGGGTGAGGCAACGCCGGTTGTCAGCGCGGCGGCGAGCGTGGCGGCCGGTGAGGCTGCCGAAGCGCCGAGCGCGGCCGCGCCCAGTGCGAGCGCGGTGGCCGACGACACGGCCGAGAACGAGACCACCGGCGGCGTGCCTGACCCGTGCGGCCTGCTGTCCCAGGACGAGTTGGCCAGCATCCTGGGTGCCGCTCCGGGTGAGGGGACAGTGCAAGGTCCGTCCCCGGAGATGCGGAAGGTCTGCACGCTGCCCGATGGCACGATCCTGGGCGTCGAGGTGGCAGTGGACTACGACGCGACTCTGGCCGCGGTCGAGAAGTCCGGACTTGACGCCACCCTGACGGACGTGTCGGGGGTCGGCGACAAGGCGACTCTCATCACCTACGACGTGGGGGTGCTGCAGTTGCTGGCGGTCGAAGGCGACTACTTCGTCGATGTCACGGGGATGATCACCGAGGCACAGGCCACCGCGCTCGTGAAGGCCATGCTTGCCGCGATCTGAACGGACCAGCGCAACTTCCGGTGCCGGTGGGCATCTGTCCACTAGCCTCCACGCATGACCGATGACGTACTCCTTCAGCGACTGACCGAAGTCGACCTGTTCGCCGAGCTTCCGCACAAGGCGATCAAGCACATCGCGGCCGAGGGCAAGATCTCTCAGTTCCAGCCGGGTGAATCCGTGACGGAGGAGGGCTCCAGCGTCAGCGGATGGGCGCCGTTCTCCCCCGAGGGGGTCTGCTTCTACGTGATCCTCGAAGGGTCGGCCGACGTGCTGGTGCACGGGGTCCACCGAGTGACCCTCGAGGCGGGCCAGTACTTCGGCGAGACGTCGTTGATCGACGGGAAGCCCCGCTCGGCCACGGTCACGGCTGGGCCGGACGGCATGAAGGCCTTCGCGCTCACGGCGTGGGCGTTCGCGCCGGTGCTCAAGGAGAACCCCACGGCGGCCATGACGATGCTCAAGGTGCTGGCCGGCCGGCTGCGTGCCGCGGAGGCGCGCGCCTGATCAGCCGCTCCCTGCCCGGATTGCAGGTCGCGCCCCCAGCTCTGTTCGGCTCAGTACGGCGGCGGTTGGTGTTCGTACTGCCGGCCGTGGGGTGAGGTCCAGGTGCACGTGCCCTCGGGTCGGGAGTCGGTGATCCTCCAGCCGGCGTGGGTCTTGAGCTGGTGGTGCCGCACGCAGAGGGCGCCGAGGTTGGCGGCGCTGGTGTCGCCGCCGTCGTTCCACGGTTCGGCGTGGTCGATCTGGGATCGAGCGGCGGCGCGTCGGCAGCCGGGGAACCGGCAGACCCGGTCGCGGGCGATGACGTACTCCCGCAGCCGCTGGGGTACCTGGTAGACCCGGCGGCCGTAGTCGAGCAGGTGTCCGGTGACGGGGTCGGTGACCAGCCGCCGCATCGTGACCGCCACCTCGGGGTCGGTGAGCAGGTCGCGGACCATGTCCGCGCTGACCGGCCCGGACCCCCGCAGCTCCACCTGGCCACCGGTGACGCCGGCGACCAGATCGGCCAGGGTGGGCAGGTCGATGACCAGGTCGAGGTGCGCACGGACCTGCGGGACCGGGACCTCACCGGATCCGATGCCGGCGCCGCTGGTATCGCGGGCGCCCAGGACCAGCGCGGCCAGCGCTTCCACGCGGCGCTCCCCCATCGTCGCGGGCGCGTGGCCCTCGGTGGGAGGGGTGAACCGGTCGTCGTGGGCCAAGGCCACCACCTCTGCGAGCACGGCGTGGGCGGCCTCGGTGGACATGCGGGCGATGAGCGTCGAGATGCCGTCGATCTCATCGACGACATACACGTCGCGGGTGCACCTGGCTTCGCGGCGGCGTCGGCGTTCCCCGGCCGCGTCGATCGCCAGCACCGCCCGCCGGGCTGCGCCCCTCGTCATCGGCACCGTGGCCCGGGCAGCGGTCGGCAGCACCCGGCGCTCCAGATCCGCGCAGGCCGTGGTGAACGCGGCTCGTTCGGTGTCGTCGCGCATCGCCCGGCCCGGCAGCCGGCCCGCGGCCTCGACGATCACCGCGACGTGCCGGTCCGTGACCTCCCCCGCCGCGAGGGCCGCGGCGGTCGCGGCGAGGGGACCGGCCAGCAGGCGGGCGGTGTCGATGCGGTCCTGCGCCGTAGCGGCGGGCAGCCGCAGCGCCGCCCCGAGCTCCTCGCGGCGCACGTCCGCGATCCGGATCCTGCGCTCCTCCTCCGAACCCGGCACCAGAAGGGTGAACTCCTCCACCAGCGGCTCCGCCGCGGCCGCCGGGATGATCGCCTCGAACCGCACCGCGGCCCACCAGGCTGCGACCCGCTGATGGACCTGCAGGAACGCCACCGCGTCCACGTCCGACAGCGCGGCCCGGTCGATCGTCATCAGCGCGTCCAGCACCAGCGCGCTGGGCCGCATCCCCGCCAGCATCCCCAGCAGCTCAGCGGGGGTCAGGCCATCGACGAAGTCCACCAGGACCGGGTCGTCCACCACCCGATCCGGCGCCACGTCCGCGACCCCGGCCCTCGATTCCATGAGCTCACACTACGAAGGGGGTCTGACATGCGAGCCCAAATAGCCCAGCAATAGCAAGTAGTTTGTGGACAACGGGCCCATGTGCCCGGTCGTCCCACGATCTCGATCCGGGGACCTAGGCAGTCACCACCGGCATCGCCCACGAGCGGAACGCTGCGCGTCATGGACGAGGCGTGCTCGGGCGCTTCGCGTTCACAAGGCGATCCGGCAGGTCCTCGTGGGAGCATCTGCAGGTGACTGCCGCGAGTACGCCGCCGACGCCTAAGAAGGTGTTGAGCGGTGCGCCGGCGAAGGCGGGCATCATCCTTGCGACGCTGATCGCTGGCGCCATCGTCGCGAACATCAACACGTCGATCTCCAACGTGGCATTGCCCTCGATCGGCAGGGCGCTGGACGCCACGGATACTCAGCTGACGGCCATCACGGACGCGTATCAGCTGGGCATCGCCGCGACGGTCCTCTATCTCGGCGCGATCGGGGACAGGCATGGCCGCAAGAAGCTCCTCCTGATCGGGGCCGCCCTGTGCGTGCCGTTCTCGATCCTGTCCGCCATGTCCACCGACCCGCGCATGCTCATCGCCGCGCAGATCGCGGTCGGCGTGTCCTGCGGCATGCTCTACCCGACGACGCTCTCCCTGATCTCGTCGCTGTGGCGGGGGCAGTCCAAGACCCGAGCCATCGCCCTGTGGACGGGAATCGGCACCGGGACGTCGGTGCTCGGGCCGATCCTGGGCGGCTGGATGCTGGGTTCGTTCTGGTGGGGTTCGGTCTTCCTCATCACCGTGCCCGTGGCGATCGTCGTCTTCGTCCTCGGCTTCATCGTGCTGCCGAGCCATGCGGGGGAGAGCGATAATCCTGTCGATCATCCCGGCGGCGGCCTGAGCGTGGTGATGATCTCGTCGTTCGTGCTCGGCATCGTGCTGCTGCCGCAGGGCCTCACGCCGGCGATCGTGATCCTCTTCGGGGTGACGCTGGTCTCCGGTCTGCTGTTCGTCCTGCGGGAGCGCCGGGCGATCAATCCGCTGTTCGACCTCACGGCGGCGTCCGTGCCGACCTTCTGGGTCGCGTTCGTCGTCGGTCTCGTGGCGTTCGGTGCGCTGGTCGGCGGCATGTTCATCGGTCAGCAGTTCACCCAGAACGTGCTCGGCCAGACTCCGCTCGAGGCGGTGCTGCTCACCATCGGACTGGCCGTCGGCATGATGCCGGCGGCGGTGCTCGGTGGAGAACTGATCGAGGCCAAGGGCACCCGCCTGCCATTCATGCTCGGACTGGCTGTGATCGTGGTGGCCTTCGTCGAGATGCTCATCACGTGGCAGCCCGGAGCGAGCCTGATCTGGGTCGTCGTCGCCTACCTGCTGATCGGCGTGGGCATCGGCTTCGCGTCGACGGCAGCCATGCGCTCGCTCAGCATGTCGCTGCCCATCAGCAAGGCGGGCATGAGCTCGGGGTCAGCCGACCTCACCAAGGATCTCGGCGGCGCGGTCTTCCAGGCGCTGCTGGGCACGCTCCTCGCCATCGCCTACAGCGACTACTTCGCCAAGGCGTTCGCCAGTCTGCCGGCCGATCAGGCCCAGGCGCTCGGCTCTCGGGCCGCGACGGAGATCGCGGGCTCCTACGAGGGCGCCGAGTCGGTCGCGGCCACGCTGCCGGGCGCCGATGCGACGCAGCTCATCGCGGCCGCCCAGCAGGCCTTCACCGACGGGAAGACGGCGGCGATCGGAGTCGCCATCCTGTCGGTCCTGATCGGCGTGGTCCTCGTGTGGTGGAAGTACCCGCGGATGGCCGAGGAGCGCTCACTGTTCGCCGCGATCGCGGCTGACGAGGGACCATCGATGAAGCCCGCGGCACACTAGAGCCCATGGAGTCCGTGATCCCCCTGGCGTTCACCGCCTCGTGGGCCAGCGGCATCAACCCCTACCTGCTGGTCTTCCTCGCCGGGCTGCTGGGTCGATTCACGGGTGCCGAGGTGCCGCCCGGATTCGAGCGCATGGACGTGCTCGTGATCTTCGGCGTGCTCGTCGTCATCGATGCCATCGCCGACAAGGTGATGCTGGTCGACTCGGCGTGGGACGTCGTCAACACGGCGATTCGTCCGATCGCGGGAGCCGTCGTCGCCGTGCTCATCGTCACGCCAGACGTCGATCTGCCCACGGCCGCGGTTGCCGCCGCGGGTGGCACCGTCGCACTCATCACCCACCTCGCCAAGGCGACCACGAGGCTCGCGGTGAACACCTCGCCCGAGCCGGCAAGCAACGTGGTGGTGTCGGTCGCCGAGGATGTCGCGGTGTGCGGCGTAGTTCTCGTGGCCGTCGTCAACCCCTGGGTGGCCGCCGCCATCGCCCTCGTGCTGCTCACGGTTGCCGTGGTCGTCGCGATCATCGTGGCCAGGGCGGCCCGCCGGGGGATCCGCAGGGTTCGGCAGTGGGGTGTCGCCGAGTCCTGAGGTCGCCCACCGGCGCTGAGCGACCCCAACGTGCGGGGACAACCGCGGACTGACAGGCTCTCACCGTGGGCGGGCGAATTGTCATCGTGGGATCGGGTGAGACGTCGCCCACGATGGTCAAGCTGCATCGGACCTTGATCCAGGAGGCGGGCGACGGTCCCCGCGCGATGCTCGACACTCCGTTCGGGTTCCAGGCGAACGCGGACGACCTCACCGACAAGATCCAGGAGTACTTCTCCGAGTCCGTCGGCGTGTCCGTGGAGGCGGCCCGTTGGCGCCGCCGGGACGAGCCCGTGGCCGAGCGGGAGCGAACGCTCGCGCTGCTGCGGCGCGCGTCATGGGCGTTCGCCGGCCCGGGCAGCCCGAGCTACGCCCTGCGGCAGTGGCAAGGCACCCCCGTGCCTCGTGCCCTTGTCGAGGTGATCGAGCGGGGTGGCACCGTGGTGCTGGGCAGTGCCGCGGCTGTGACGGTCGGCAGCCATGCCATTCCCGTCTACGAGATCTACAAGGTGGGCGACGACCCCATCTGGCTCGAGGGCCTCGACCTGCTCGGCTCGGTTGCCGGGTTCACCGCGGCGGTCGTTCCCCACTACGACAACCGTGAGGGCGGTCGCCACGACACCCGCTTCTGCTACCTGGGCGAGCAGCGGCTCGAACTGCTCGAGGCGGCCCTGCCGGACGGCGTCGGCGTGCTCGGCGTCGACGAGCACACGGCCGTCGTGATCGACGTCGCCGCGGGAACCGCCACGGTGCACGGCGTCGGTGGCCTCACCCTGCGCTACCGCGAGCGCAGCGAGATCGTGCCCACGGGCGAGTCGATCCGCCTGCAGGACATGGCTGCCCTCCTCAGCGGCACACGCGAGGGGCACGTCGCTTCAGTGCGCGAGGTGCTGGACGTCGACGACCCTGCCGAGACGCTTGAAGGCGCGCCGTCGTTGCGAGGCGCGGCGGCGGCGCTGAAGGTGTCGTTCGACACGTGTCTCGCCGTGGCCGACGCGGACGGCGCCCTTGCCGCCTGCCTCGACCTCGAGGACGCGATCCACGCATGGAGCGCCGACACCCTGCAGGGTGACGACCTCGACGTCGCTCGTCAGACGCTGCGGGCGATGCTCGTCGAATTGGCCAGGGCGGCCGTGCTGGGGCTGCGTGATGCCCGAGCGGTTCTTGGCCCCGTGGTCGATGTCGCACTGGCGGCGCGGCAGCAGGCACGCGAATCCCGTGATTACGCGGCGAGCGATGCCATTCGTGACGGACTGGCCGCCGCCGGGGTCGACGTCCGGGACACGCCCACCGGCATGGAGTGGAGTCTGCACGAGGCGTGAGGTGCCCGATTGGACGAGCAGAGATTAATTGGGCACAATTAAGTTATGTCAAATGAAAAAAGCCTGTACGACCTCGAGTTCGTGTCCAACAGTGGCGAGACGGTGTCGATGTCGGACTTCACCGGCCGGCCCGTGCTGATCGTCAACACCGCCAGCAAGTGCGGGTTCACGCCCCAGTACGACGGGCTGCAGAGCCTGTACGAGGAGTTCTCGCCGCTCGGCCTCGTCGTCCTCGGCTTCCCCTGCGACCAGTTCGCCCATCAGGAGCCCGGCTCCGACGAGGACATCGAGGAGTTCTGCCGCATCAATCACGGCGTCACCTTCCCTCTGTCCACGAAGATCGACGTCAACGGCAAGAACACCGACCCCGTCTTCGAGTTCGTCAAGAAGCGCACCAGCGGGGTGCTGGGCTCGTCGGTGAAGTGGAACTTCACCAAGTTCCTCGTGGCCCCGGACGGCCAGACCGTCACGCGGTACGGCCCTCGCACCGAGCCCGCCGCCATCGCGCCGGACGTCACGGCGCTGTTGGAAGAGACCGTCGGTTGACCAACCCGGGCGCCCCTGATGCGGGACTGCACCTGGACAACCAGCTGTGCTTCCTCGTCTATCGCCTGCATCGAGGGATCACCGACCTCTACCGGCCGCTCCTCAGCGACCTTGGCCTGACGTACCCGCAGTACCTGGTGATGCTCGTGCTCTGGGAGGAGGAGCCGATGAGCGTCGGACGGATCGGTGAGCGGCTCCACCTCGACTCCGGCACCCTCTCGCCCCTCCTCAAGCGGCTCGAGGCCGGTGGGCTCATCACGCGGACTCGCGACCTGACCGACGAGCGTTCGGTGCGGGTGGCCCTGACGCCGGCGGGCGACAGGCTGCGTGACCGGGCCCGCGACGTGCCGCTCGCCGTGGGGGGTTGCCTGGTGGAGACGCCCGACGACTACTGGGCGCTTCGGCAGACGCTGGAGCACCTCGTCGCGCGAGTGGACGAGAAGGCGGCACACTAGGGTGCCCGCCATGTCGACGACGCAGGGAGACGCACACGTGAATCGCTCGGAGATCCGGGTGGGACTGCTGGCCTACGGCGCCATCGGCCACGAGCACAACCTGGCGATCCAGGCCACGACCGGCCTGACCCTCAGCGCTGTGTGCGACACCAACCCGGATCGAGTGGCCGCCGCCCTCGAGCTGGCCCCGGACGCCACGTCGTTCGCCGACGCGACCCTCATGCTCGACTCAGGCCTGATCGACCTGGTCGTGGTCTCGACCCCGCCCAACAGCCATCATGCGTGGGCGAAGGCCGCCCTTCAGCGGGGCATCCACGTCATCCTCGAGAAGCCCATGGCGCTGACCGCGGACGAGTGCGACGAGCTCATGGCGCTGGCCGAGGCGTCGGGCCTCCTGCTGGTCGTCTACCAGAACCGCCGCTACGACTCCGACTTCGTGACGATGGCCGCCCTCATCGCGGACGGCGCGATCGGAGAGGTGTTCGAGTACGACTCCTTCGTCGGCGGGTTCAGCAGGCCCTGCGACTACTGGCACTCCGACGCGGCCGTGTCGGGTGGTGCGATCTTCGACTGGGGCAGCCACTTCCTCGACCAGGTGCTGGCCGTGATGCCCGGTGAGGTGTCGCACGTCAGCGGCCAGAACCACAAGCGTCGGTGGCTGCACGCCACGAACGCCGACCACGCGCAGGTCACCGTCACGTTCACCGACGGTCGGCAGGCGGTCTTCGTCAACTCCGACCTCGCCGCGGCCCGCAAACCCAAGTTCTACGTTCTGGGCACCAAGGGAGCGATCGTCGGCGACTGGGATCCACGGGCAGAGCCGGCTGTTGCGGACCTGCCAGCGATCCTCACCCTCCACCGCGAGGACGGTTCCACAGAGGTCGTCTCGCTCGCCGTCGTCGAGCCGTACTCCTTCCACCGCTCGGTCGCGGACCATCTCATCTCGGGGACGCGGATGTCCGTCACGGCCGAGCAGTCGCGTGACGTGGTGGCCCTCATGCAGGCCGCGGAGGAATCGGCGCTCGCCAATGGGCTCGCGGTGGTGCCGCGACTGCTGCGGTCATGACCATCGGCTGGGGCTTCATCGGGGCCGGCTGGATCGCTCAGCGGGCGATGGCGCCAGCAGTCCATGCGGCCGGGAACGCCCGGGTGCAGGCAGTGGCCAGCCGTGACGAAGCGCGGTCGGCGATGCTGGAGCCGCAGACCGTCCATGCGTCCTACGCCGACCTCATCGACGACCCCCTTGTTGACGTGGTCTACGTATGCCTGGCGAACCATCAGCACGAGGAGTGGGTCACGCGGGCGCTGGCCGCTGGGAAGCACGTCCTGTGCGAGAAGCCGCTCGCGCTGGATGCGGAACAGGCCCGGCGCATGCTCGACGCCGCAAGCGACGCCGATCGGATCCTCGTGGAGGCCGTGTGGTGCCGCTGGCATCCGCGGTTCCGCCGCCTCGCGGATCTGGCGCGGGGTGGCCACCTAGGCGAGCTTGCGTCGATCGACAGTGGATTCACCTTCCCAGGAGAGATCGAGGGCAACTACCGGTCCGACCCCGAGCAGGGCGGCGGTGCGCTGCTCGATGTCGGC
This sequence comes from Actinomycetota bacterium, assembly GCA_016717115.1. GTDB lineage: Bacteria > Actinomycetota > Actinomycetes > S36-B12 > S36-B12 > UBA10649. The sequence continues at coordinate 62,127 of JADKGE010000005.1, read as the reverse complement.
GGCTACCAGGTGCACGCCTGGGTGGCGCTGGCCGGCCGTGCCGCGAACGCCCGAGTCGAGCGCGTCGAGCGCGTCGAGCGCGTATTGGGCCCGACCGGCGTGGACCTGACGACCAAGGTGTCGGCGGTGCTCGGCGGGGGAACTCGAGCGACAGCCGTCGCATCCTTCGTCATGCCCGAGCACCAGTTCCTCGTCGTCACCGGCACTGAGGCGGTCGCTCGGATGGCCACGGGAGCGGCATTCACGACGTGGCGCGAGCCGAGCACGCTGATCGTTGGCGAGCACGAAGAGGCCTTCGCCCCGGTCGACGCCTATCAGCTGATGGTCGAGTCGATGAGCGACCGCGTGGCCGGTGGGGGCGGCTGGACCGTCCCGATCGATGAGTCCCTCGGCGTTGCGTGGGCCCTGGATCTCGTTCGCTCGACAGGCTGATCAGGGGGCGTCGGGAGTAGCCTGAAATCGACTCCATGATTGAACCCGAGCAGGGAGGTCGCGATGAAGGCCAAGGTGGGTGACCGACTGGTCGTGCAGGGTGCTCATGTCTCTGATCACGTCCGAGAGGGTGTGGTTCTGGAAGTCCACGGCGCTGACGGTGCCGCGCCCTACCTCGTGCGCTGGGGAGATACGGGTCACGAGTCGGTGGTCTTCCCAGGGCCAGACACGCACGTGGTGCCCGGCGATACTGAGGCGACCGGCTGAGCCCGGACCCTAGAGCGGCCGGGGCGATCCCGTCCGGCGGAGGCTGAGGCCGATCAGCGAGATCGAGATCAGCCCTGCCGTCGTCATGCCCAGGCCCATCTCGAGGGGAGGCGGCAGCGTCAGGGCGGAGAATGTCGCGGCCGCCACGGCCCCGATCGTCATCTGGAGTCCGCCGACGAGGGCAGCCGCCGATGCGCCACCCTTCGGGAAGGGATCGAGCGCCAGCGCGATCCCGTTGCTGTTGACTCCGGCCACGGTCATCAGGGCGAGCACCATCGGTATCAGCAGCCACGGAAGGGCGACGCTGACGACCGCCGCGATGAGCACGAGCGTCGAGGCGACCACTTGGACGCTCACCGAGGCGCGCAGCAGAGTGACAACGCGGTAGCGCTTGAGCAACCGCATGTTGACCTGCGCGCCGAGCGCGAAGCACAACGAGAGGCCCGCGAACAGCAGCGCGAAGCCCCCAGTGCTCACCCCGTAGGAGTCGATGAACACGGCGGGTGACGACGAGATGTAGGTGAACAGCGCCGCAGAGCCCAGCGCGGCCACTGCTGCCGCATACCGGAATCGCCTCGTGGCGATGATCGTGGCGTACTGCGACATGGCACCCGCGAATCCGTGGTCGGTGCGACGACCCGCGGGCAGCGTCTCGCGCATCCGGACCACCCCGACGAGGCAGGCCGTTCCGAAGAGTGCCAGGAAGACGAACATCCACTCCCACGAGGCGACGGCGAGGATCCCCGACCCGATGAGGGGCGCCACGACCGGGGCCAGCGCGAAGACCGTGACGATGGCCGACATCGCGCGGGCGAGTTCGACCCCCGAGTACAGGTCCCGGACGACGGCCCGAGCGACGACGATTCCGGCGGAGCCACCGAGCGCCTGGATCAGACGCAGGAGGACGACGGCCGGGAGGCTCGGCGCCACGGCGATCAACAAGGACGCGATAATGAAGATGATCAGGCCCACCACGAGTGGTCGCTTGCGTCCGTAGCGGTCCGACACCGGACCCCACAGCACCTGTCCCGCGCCCAGTCCGATGAGGCATGCGGACATCGTCAACAGGACGGAACCGGTGTCGGTGCCGAAGCGAGCCGCGATATCGGGAAAGGCCGGAAGGTAGACGTCCAGGGACATCGGACCGAACGCCGTCAGTGCCGCCAGCAGCACGAGCAGACGAAGGCGGGGCACTGCCTCACTCTACGAGGGCGGCGTTCGCTCCGGCTGACCGAGCGAGCGCCCGAGCAACGTCGGGCGCACGCCCTATACCGTGGGTTCATGACTGAAGCGCCAGGCCAGCCCGAAGAGTCGTCCGAGCGGGCCGTCCCACCGCCGCCCGCCACCGTTGTCGTGGGCTACCCCGACCTCGCTCCCAGCCAGCCGGCGCGATCATCCACACCGGGCACCGATCACCTCGTGCGCCAGGTGCGCACCATGCGCGTGCTCCTCGTGGCGTGTCTGGCGCTGCTCCTGGTGGTGGCGGCCGGGCTCGTGTTCTCGCTCGTGAGCACTCAGACCCAGATGGACACGCTGAGCGCCCAGGTGACGGACCTCGAGAGCAAGGCGGCCGTTGCCGCCGCGGCGCCGGCCGCCTCTGCCGCTGCGACCGCGGATCCGGAGACCGCCCCAGTAGCGCAGCTTCCCGCGTCAGCCGACGTCGAGGGCGTCTCGGCCCTCCCTGCTGGCGTCGACTCGACCGGTGCCGTCCTCATCGGCAACCCGGACGCCTCGAACGTCGTCGAGGTCTACGTCGACTACCAGTGCCCTTACTGCCAGCGCTGGGAGCAGACCGTCGGAGCTCCCTTGTTCGACCGCGCCCTCAGCCCCGACGGCGACCTGCTCATCAAGCAGTACAACCTCGCCTTCCTGGGCGAGCAGAACGCGACGCTGACACCTGCCGGTGCCTCCGCCCGGGCGGCGAGCGCTGCGGCCTGCATCGTCAATGCCGACGGACCTGAGGCGTTCGTGGCGTTCTCCAGTGCGGTGTTCGCCGCGGCCGACCCCTCCGAGCCGCCCGGCCAGTTCCCGGCCGATCAGCTCGCGACCCTCGCCAAGGACTCCGGAGCCTCGGCCGCGGCGCTCGACTGCATCGCGAGCGAGGAGCACGTCCCGTTCGTCGCGGCAACGACGCAGACCGGATTCGCCCGCGGGGTGGGCGGTACGCCGACGGTGATCGTCAACGGCACGACGCTGGGCAACCCCTTCACGGATCCGGCACTGACCGCCCTCACGACGTCCTAGCACCACCGAGACCTGCAGCAGACGCCACAACCCGGCGTGGGCGCGGCGTCTGCTGCAGGTCTCGGCGTCAGGAGGCGGCGATCCACGCGTCGATGGCGGCCCGTGCGCAGGCGATGTCCTCGTCGGGGTGCGCGCCGCTGACCCCCACGCCACCGACGACGCGGTTGTCGCGCTCGACGACGACCCCGCCGGGAAGCGTGGTGGCGGTGAACGGCAACTGATCATCGATCAAGCTGATGAGGTCCGGGTACGCCTCCTTCAATCTGGCCAGGTCGGCGGTCGACTGGCGCATCACGGCCGCGGTGCGCGCCTTGGTCCGTGCCACGTCAGGTGTGAACCATGGGGCACCGTCCATGCGCATCGTGATGATCTCGATGCCCCGCGCGTCCACCACACTGCAACTCACCTGAACGTCGCGAACACGAGCCTCCGCCGCGATGCCTTCGGCGATCGTCCGGGCGTCGTCCATGGTGAGCTTCACCGTCACGCACCTCCTGCGCTTCGACCGCCGTCGACCGGCAGTGCCACTCCCGTGATGAAGGATGCGTCGTCGGAAGACAGGAAGGCGACCGCACCTGCCACATCGTGTCCCGTGCAGAGGCGCTTCATGGGCAGGATGTCGACATTGGCCTTCATTCGGCGGCCGACCTCGGCGTCGCTCGGAAGCACGCAGTTGACCCGGATCTCGGGGGCCAGTTCAAGTGCGAGGCTCTTCGTGAGGGAGATGGAGGCATTCTTGCTGGCCGCGTAGAGCGCCGCGCCTGGACGGATCACCACGGCCCCGATGGAGTCGACGGTGCAGATCGATCCGTGGCGGAAGCGCAAGGCGGGCGCGGCCGCCTTGGCCGCATACAGGGCCGACTTCACGTTCACGTTGAGCATCCGGTCGAACTCGGAGTCGGGGAGGTCAAGTGCCGCCTTGAACAGGTGGTGCACGCCGGCGTTGTTCACCATCACGTCGAGTCCGCCGAACGACTGTTCCGCGAACGCGACCATCGCCCGCACCTGGTCCGCCTTCGAGACGTCGACGGTGAACGGGCGCGCCGCGTCGCCGAGTTCATCGGCGATGTCGGCGGCGGCCTTGACGTGTAGAGATCCGTCAACCGGGAGCCGCGCGGCCGTGGCCCGCGCGATCCGCCCTCCCAGGCGATCAACTCCTCCACGAGGCCGCCAGTGAGCACGGCAGCGCTGAGTTGGAGGCGGCGGCGTGCCGCCGCGCTGTCCGGGGCGGGATCGCGAAGCGAGCGCATGAGTCTCGCGCCGAGCGACGAGAAGGTGGCCAGCAAGGCGCGTCGCTCTGCGCGGAACTGCTCCGTCGCGAGCGATTCCATGAGCGCCACCCGAATCGTGCGCGGATCGGAGGCGAAGTAGCGGTCGATGCTGTTGAGGACGGCGGTCGCACGGACGCGTGGGTCGTCGGATCTGGTCAGCGAAGCCAGCACCGTCGCCTCGACCTCATCCGCGATCCGCCGGGTGACGGACAAGAAGAGCGCCTCACGGCTCTCGAACACCTCGTAGAAGTAGCGCGGGCTGAGACCGGCTGCCCGGCAGATGTCCTGCACCGTGCTGCCCGACCACCCGCGCTCAGCGAACAGCTCGAGCCCGGCGTCGAGGAGCAGTTCGCGTCGCCGGCTCACCCGCTCCTCGGGCCGGAGTCCCGCATAGACGCGTTCCGACATCCACCCTCCTTCGCCGTCGCGGAGTTGTACGGTGAGACTACAAGAGGAAAGCAGGCTTTCCAGATGAATGACGAGGTCACGTGATGGATTCCTGGGATACGGAGGAGCGTCGTCTCCTGCGGGCCACGGTCCGCCGATTCAGCGAGGAGGCGTTGGTGCCGCACCTTGCCGACTGGGAGGAACAAGGCCGGCTTCCGCTCTCCGTGCACGCTGCCACCGCGAGAGCGGGCCTGCTCGGCATCGGGTTCCCCGAGGACGTGGGTGGGTGCGGAGGCGATCCCATCGACGCCTTCATCGTGGCGGAGGAGATCATCTTGTCCGGCGGGTCGTCCGGTCTCATCGCTGCGCTGTTCACGCACGGCATCGGCCTGCCGCACCTGGTTGAGGCTGGCGACCGCGCCCTCATCAATCGAGTGGCCCGCCCCGTGCTCGCGGGGGAGCGCATCGTCGCTCTCGCAGTGACGGAGCCTGAGGGTGGCTCCGACGTCGCCGGGCTGCGCACGCGGGCGGTCCGCGATGGCGACGACTACGTCGTCACGGGTTCGAAGCTCTACATCACGTCCGGCACCCGTGCCGACTTCATCACCACCGCGGTACGCACCGGCGGGCCCGGCTACGGAGGCATCTCCCTGATCGTCATCGACAGTGCCGTCGCGGGTGTCACCGTGTCGGCACCGCTGAAGAAGATGGGCTGGTTGTGCTCGGATACCGCCGAAGTGCGCTTCGATGACGTTCGCGTGCCGTCGTCCAGCCTGATCGGGCCGGAGAACAGCGGCTTCCTCGCGATCATGAGCCAGTTCGCGGTCGAGCGGCTCAGCATTGCGGTTCAGGCCTGCGCCACGGCGCAGCGCTGCCTCGATCTGACGATCCCGTGGGTTCAGAGCCGGGAGACGTTCGGGCGCCCACTGGCGAGTCGGCAGGTCGTACGGCATCGCATCGCGGAGATGGCACGCGAGATCGACGTCGCACGCACCTACGCGCGCGCGGTCATCGATGAATGGCAGGCCGGGGGCGACGTCATCATGAGGGTGGCGATGGCCAAGAACACGGCTGTGGCGGCGTGCGATCACGTGGTCGATGCCGCGGTGCAACTCCACGGCGGCATGGGCTACATGCGTGAGAGCGAGGTCGAGCGTCACTACCGCGACAGCCGGATCCTCGGCATCGGTGGGGGCACGAACGAGATCATGAACGAGGTCATCTCGAAGCTGCTGCTCGCGCGGTCGTGACCAATCCGCGGCCTACTTCCAGGGTGCGGTGGCGTAGCGCATGGCGACCGCCCTGCCTGCGCGCACGACGTCGGCGCGTTCCACCGCCGAGAGGGGCGACGCCTTGTACGCCTGCACCTGGATGACCGCGTTGGCCACACCCAAGGTCACCGCGAAGCTGAAGTCGTTCGTGTATCCGACAGGGACGTCCTTCGGGGTGAGCAGGATCGTGCTCGAGGCATTCGCGAAGCGGGGCACGGATCCGACCGGTGAGGGCAGCGCCGTCATGCGACGGGCCGTGTTCGCGAGCGCGGCTGGCGCGTACAGACCGTCGTCCCCGACCGACAACGTGGCCTCGCCGTTGCAGTAGGCGACGGTGCGAGTCGCGATCTGGTCGAAGGACGCACGCGCCTCGTCCGACGTCGGGTACGTGAAGATCGTGCTCGTGAACCGGAGGCTGCCGGCGAACTCGATGTCGTTGAGAACGACCCGCGACGATTCCTTGCCCATGACATCTGGGGCTCCCTGGGTCAGGGGGCTGCAGGTGGACGGGAGCGCACCGCCGGGGCCGGGGCTGTTGGAGTAGCTGGTCACCACCCGTCCGTAGTCGCCGACGAGATCGTTGATTTGCAGCAGGACCGCGTCCTCGACGGCCGACGGCGGTTCAGCGTTGGCGGGCATCGCCGTTGCCAAGGAAACGGCCAACGCAAGCAACAGCGTTGCGACGGAGGGCATCACGATGCGTCGGCGATGATCCATCCCGCAAGTCAAGCAGCCCGCCCTCCTGAAGTCTCGCGGGAAGGCGATGGCGATCGACCCTAGACAACCGTCGTGGTGGCCATGCTCAGGCCAGCCTGGCCCCACGTTCGTACGCCGTACTGCGTGCCGGCTGGAGGTGTCTTGCCTCTCGACGTGGATGCGGCCGCCACGTCGAAGTTCGTGAAGACCGCGGTCCCGTTGACGGACGCCGTGAGGCTGTTGCCGAGGAGACTCACTGCTATGCGATTGCTGGCGGTGGGGTCGAACCCTGGCGGGAAGCCGACCATGCCGAGGGTGGTCTCGGTGCGGTTGAGGACGTTGTTCGTCGACGTGGTGTTCCATACCTTGATCACGAAGCGGCTACCTGCGCCGGGATCGACCTGGAACGTGTAGCCGGATGTCACGCCGAAGCCCGGCGTACTCGTGGCCCTCAACCACAGGCCGTACCCGTTGGAACCCGTGCCCGTCTGCTGGTTCCAGTTCGTGCCGGTGAGTGCGGCGGTGGTCGCCACCGTGACGTCAGGGCTGGACCACGCGACAGTGTTGAGCTTGTCGACGGCCCGGCAGACGATGGTCCCGTTGGTGGAGGGTGGGCACCAGTCGCTCGCGGCGAGCACCATGGGCGAGGCAGGAGAGGTTGAGGTGGAATCACAGGCCTCACCGATCGCGGCCCCGAGAGAGCAGGCGGCAGACGACAGGACCCCCGAGACCCGAGAACCCACGAGGGCCGCGCCCGTCAGGAGGGAGACGGCGATGAGCCCCACGACGAGGCCGTACTCCACTGCTGTGGCCCCGGCCTCTGATCGGACGACTCGCCTTCGGGCAGGATGCAGGCGCGCGTGTCGAAGGGGCGGTCCCGAGGACATGATGCAGATCACCCACCGTCTGGCGATGTTTCCCACTCCCGATGTTCCGCGGCGCCATGGGCAGGGGCAACTCAGGTGCGGCCACATTTCGGATATATCCCCGGATAGGGTCGGACCACGGCATCTATCGGGCTAGATGTTCACGACCCCACCGAGCGGATCGAGCGCTCCGCCACGTGCCGCGAACATCCTCGGGTCGGGGAGCAGGTCGTCGTCCTTCGTGTCGTACCGATAGGGGATCGAGACCCAGGAGCCATCCAGAAGGGCCTCGACCAGGGTGCCGTCGCTTCGTGCGGTGATCACGCGCCAATGGCCCTTGAGCGAGGTCTGCGTCAAGCGTGTCGGGACGAACACGTAGATGCTGCGCTCCGAGAAGGGCGGCCCCGCGGGGTTCGCAACCGGGGGCAGGGGTACGGGCGTGGGCTGAACGTCGGGAGCGTTCGTCATCGGTGTTCCCGGGCCGGCGCCCGCCGCTGAATCGTTGGCCGGCACGGGAGCCGTGACCGCGGGCAGCGTGCCGACGTCGGGCATCGAGTAGCCAGCGAACCGCAGGCGAGCCTTCACCATCTGGTGGTCGCTGCCCTGGTACTCCGGTCTGTACGTCCCGTTCGGGTTGAGGTACGCGACCACCTCGTACGTGATCGCCTTCGCCGGCCCGCGATACATGATGTAGTCGAGCCGGCTCGCCTGCCGTCCGCTGACGCGGAACGGGCGCCTGGGCCATCCGGACAGGTCGGTGCTGGAGTAGTTGACGGTGTTGATGTCGGCGTTGCGGCGGACCGGGGCGTTCGCGGCGTCCTTCCAGCCGTGGCTGCGGAGAACCTGCTGCACGCCCTTGGGCTGGCGCAGGTCGTTGGAGTTGAAGTCGCCGATGAGGACGACGGGCGCGCCCGCCAGGCCTCGAGAAGCCGTCATCTGCTCGGCCCATCCGGCGGCCGCCTTGCCGAAGGCCACCCGATGCGCCTCGCCCGCGGGCCCCTTGTCTGTTGACAGGTGCACGCCGATGACGAAGAACGGTCCGGTGTCGTTGGCCCCCTTCAGGAATGCCCAGGCGACCTGACGGTCCGCGTCCCAGGCCGCTCCCGGCGCGATATCGCCCACCCGCCAGTAGCCGGCGCTCGGCTGGCCATCGAAGTCGAGCTGCTGCACGGTGGACGACCTGATCAGCAGGCGGGCGGTGTGGGTGCAACCCCGCTGGATGCACCGATCATCTTCAATGAGGGGAGTGGCGTAGCCACCGGGTGCGGCCAGGCTCTGGATGTCCTCCCACTGCGTGCGAGAGCCGAAGCCCCAGTCGGTCGCCTCGTTCACCGAGACGACGTCGGCGCCCGGCTCGTTGATCACTCGCGCGACGCGGTCTCGCCGAACCGACCACGAAGGTGCGGGGGAAGAGCAGTCGAGCTTGCAGACGTTCCACGTGACGAAGGAGAGCGTTCTTTCTGGCGCTGAGACGGCCGGTGATGCCTCACCGACGAGGAGCGCGGCCGTGAGGGCCAGGGCGGCAATTGCAACGGCCGACGTCCTTCGGACGTACGCGACGAGACTCATGTGACGTTTCCCCCGAAGGCCAAGCGACTGGGCTACACCCTAGTTCAGCGGGGTGTCTTCAGTCGGTGCCGGTGGGCTGCGGCTGCGGGCCGGTCGAGTGAATCGGCGTACCGGCAATCGCTCCGGTCAGGGACTGAGGTCGGGTCGGTAGGACCCGGTCAGGCGGGGCCGGCGTGAAGCCGCAGGGTGAGGACGACGAACTCCGCGGGCTTCAACGGGGCGAATCCGACGATCGCCGTGATGATGCCGCCGGCGACGTCGGTCGGCGTGGTGGTACTCGCGTCGCAGCGGACGAAGAAGGCCTCGGCGGATGTCGTCCCCTGGAACGCCCCGTCGCTCCATAGCGAGTGCAGGAAGTCGTCGATGACTCCGCGCAGCGTGGCTCGCGTGGTCTCGTCGTTCGGCTCGAATGCTGCCCAGGCAAGTGATCGCTCGAGGCTGGACTCGATGAGAAGGGCCAGGCGCCGGACGGGGACGTACCTCCACTCGGAGCCGAGCCGGTCGGCGCCGGCGAGCGTGCGGGCACCCCACACGACGGGCTGATCGGGCCGAACCTCCCGCAGGCTGTTCAGGCCCTCGGCGTTCAGCATGCCGGCGTGGTCGGCGCTCAGCGAGACGGCCAACTCGCTGACGCCGGTGAGCGTGGCGTCGAGGCCCGCGGGGGCCTTCCACACCCCGTGATTCGCGTCCGTGCGCGCGAAGATGCCGGCGACGGCGCCCGACGGCGCGAGCGTGGCACCCTGGCCCGGGTGCAGGGGATCGTCCTCGACGATGCGTGGGAAGTAGAGGGCCCCGTTGGGGTCTGGCGGGAATGCTGCCGTCAGTTCGGCACGGGCCTGCGAGGCCGACGTCCATGTGCTCGGCGGGTCGAGGATGACGAAGGCCCGCCGTGACGTCGCGTAGTCGAGGGTGGCAGCGATGACGTGGGCGTCGACGTCGCGCGCGCCGATCGGGCCGGCGCCGCGATAGGGCGGCACGACCACGAGATTGACGACGTCCGCCCGGTCAAGCGCGTACAGACCCTTGCGCCGCGCGGCCATGCCGCGACGGGCGGTGAGGTTGACGGCGCCGATGTCGGCTCCGTCGTTGGTGCCGGCCCAGGTCACGCTCTCAGCGGGGAAGGCCGTTTGAGGTGCGGTGGGCAGCGGGGTGAGCACGCGCACGAGGGTTGACTCCCCATTCACGACTGTGTCGACGCGTCTCGCCGAGTCCGCGGCGTAGGAGACGCTGCGAAACACCTCCCGCACGCCGGCCCCGGTGTCGATCACCGACAGGGTGAAGGCAGCGGCGTCAGTCGGGTCATCGACGTCGTCGTCGACGATCGCGGTGAGTCGAGACCCCCATGTGCCCGGCGATCGAGCGGCCAGCCGCAGCCTGCTGGCTCGGGTGCCAACCGCGAGCCGGCCGGTGTCGTGAGGGAGCCTGGCGTGCACGCGCACGACGAGGGCTGACCGCCCGCCCTGCGCGAAGAAGCCGCGCACGGAGTACCCGAGGTGGCTGCCGGACCACAACCCGCCGAACACCCGCTCGAAGTCGGCGAAGGAGCTGAGTGCCACCGGATCGTCCAGCGGTCCGCGCAGGGCCCGCCCTACGAAGGCCGCGATCGACGTGGGCAGTCGCTCGACCGCACGCCGCTCGGACGGCTGCTCGTCGACGTGGACCGCGGGGAACGGGTCGGGCACGGGCATGACTCGGGGAGGACTAGGCGGGCTTGCCGGTGGTCAGATCCCACGAGCGGACGATCGGGTTGCCTGCCCGGCCGATGCCGTCGAAGGGCGTGTACTCCCAGGTGATCCTCGCGTAGGAGAACGTGACGGTCTCGAGGGGTCGGGAGCCGTCGCCCGAAGTGCCCGATGGCGCCACCGACATGATTGATGCGTTCTCCAGGACGTACCTCATGTACGGGCGGCGCTCCCCGTTGGACTCGCACAGTTCGAGCTTGACCTTCTTGATGTGCTCGCCGGCGGCACACCACATGTTCAAGTCGGGAGTTGCGGCGTCGAGGTACTTGACCACTTCCAGGTTCTGGAAGTCGGCGGCACCCCTTCGGGTGCGACCGCCGGTGCCGGTCTCCTTAGCCGCGGCCTGCGAGACCTGGTGGGCGAAGCTCAGCACGCCGATCCACTTCGCGTGCTTCTGGTCAGCGCTCTCACCGTCCAGTCCATCGACCTTCAGGAACATGTCGATGCTCATCGCTGCTCTCCTCGTCGTTCGCCGACCGCCACAGTCGCAGGCTACGCGACGAAGGGGTCAGGACGCCGGGCGTTCTTGCCGCTCATCGGGGGCAGGTGTAGGACGGCGGGTCGATACTCGGAACATGGGAGTCGACTACGTATGCGAGTACTGCGGGCACGCCGGGCATGACTCGTCGCAGGGTGACGTGGACATGGTTCAGTGCCGAGACTGCGGTGAGTTGGTCGTGCCCCTGCCGCCGGGGAGCGGGATCCTCGACGACTGACCGGTCCACGACGCGATGGCGTGGCTCAACGGACGTCCCCCGGATCGACCTGCCCCCTGTCGGGGCCACATCGGGCGCCGATCGGCCGTACCGTTGAACCGGTCCTGAGTGTGGGTGCAGGACCCGGACGAGGGGGTCGTCGATGAAAGCCAGAAGCAGGGTCGCCATCGTTTTCGCCACTGCCCTGGCTGTGGCAGTGGGCCTTGTCTCGGCTCCGCCAGCGGCAGGTTCGATGGCGGGTTCCGACCGGCCCCAACGCAACCCCCTCTGCGAGGTATCCGTCCAGCGAATCGCGGACCTATGGGGCGCCATGGAGACATGGGCAGGCGCTCAGAAGGAGTCGGGTGACGCGGTCGCCGAGGCGATGAGCCAGATGCTGGGTTCCAGCGACCCGAGCGACCTCGAGGTACTGGAGATGCAGAAGGAGGTGGCCCAGGACGACCTGAAGAGGGTGAGGGACTTCCAGGCCCGCGAAATGCAGGCCGACCTCAGTGAGCTTCTCCGGCTCAGCGGCCAGTTGCGTAGCTCGGTCCCGCGAAAGCACCACTCGTACGTCAAGGCGCGTGTCGCGAAGATTCGCAGCCTCTACAAGGAGCACTGGTCTGGCGTATTCGCCTCCACCTTCATCAGCGCCTATCAGGCCCTGACGGGGGCGGACATCCAGGGATGGGCCTCGTTGACCGAGCCGCTTCCGGCAAAGGTGACGCTCGCGCATGATGCCTTCGATCAGTCGTTCCGCGGGCTGCCGAAGCTCTGCTGATCGACGCGGGTGCTCCACTTGTCGGTCGGCCTCTGTGGGCGCAGACTGAATCCATGCCCGCTGACGCCTACTCGCAGGTCCCTGCTGCGGACACCACTGCCGAGATCGACCCGCACTGGCTCGATCTACGGGGGTCATCGGCTCTCCCGATCACGTACCTGCCTCCGTCGATGCCGGGCCGGCACTCGCGAACCACGCGGGTCGTCGCTGTGGTCCTCACCGGAGTGTTCCTTCTCGCCACCGCTGCGGGCGTCTGCCTCACCTACGGCGCTCGGGTATTCGGGCAGTAGTCCGAAGCGGCCCTGCCGATGAGTTCCCGTGACCGTGCAGTGCACGGTCACGGGCAGCTCACGCCCGGCATTGCCGTGAAAAGGGGCGGATCGTGGGAGTCGAGGGGCGGTGGCGCTCCCGGATCGGAGTGCATGTCCATCGTCCCTCGGGTGAACGATCGCCTGAGAGAGGTGGAGGTCATGAAACGCACATCCATTCAAGGCATCCTGGTGGCGATTGCCACGATGCTCGCACTGGTACTGGTTCCCGGGCCCGCTTGGGCGTCGGCGGGTGCACTCGGCGCAAGCTCGTACACGTCCAACGGCGCGGACATCTCCGGCTGGAACTGGGTACGTGGTGCCGGCCAGACCGCGACGTGGACCTTCGATGTAGCCGGACTGGCCACCGCGAAGCCGCGCAGCGTCTACCTGAATGTCAGCGCACTGGTAACGAACGGGGTGAGCGGCGGCTCGGGCTACTCCGCCTATTCGGTGAAGTTCGACGTTGCCTGCGAGACCGGGCGCCAGCTGCTGTCCGTCAAGCTGACCAACCCGTTCAAGCCCATGGACCCGGCTGACTCCGGTGGGCTCGGCTACGCCGCCTACGGGGCCAGCAGTTCCTTCCTCCAAACGGAGAAGTTCGCGGGATGCTCGGCCATCACGGTGACGGCTGCGTACCCCTTCACCAGTGGACGGCATGTCGCCTTCAACCAGCAGTCCGCGATTCTGGGATTCCTGAGCTAGGCGCCGCCGTCGCCCGGGGCCTGACATCCGGGTCGAAGGCGTCGTGATGCGTGCGGGGGAGTGTGGGCGCGCGCCGCTACGGGGTCGTCGAGGTGGGCTTGGGACCGCTGCTGGAGAGGCTGCCCAACTTGCCCAGCAGGTCGAACCAGAAGCGGGCTCCGGGCACGAGGGCGGTGATCGTGATCAGGAAGCCGAGCAGCAGCAGAACCGGTCGCCACGTGAGGCCTTGGTCCTCATCGAGGATGCCGTGCGCCTCGAGCCAGTTGCAGTCCGAGCCCGCATCCCGGCACTCCGCCACGGTGGCCCATCCGATCGGCAGCCCCGCCGTCGCGGCCTTCGCGAGCCTCGCCTGCAGGTCGGCCAGACACTTCTCGTTGGCGTCGTCGTCCGTCGTGTCTGTGGGACAGTCGGTGGATTCGATGGCCATGGCACTTACGGCGGCGCGAACGTCGGCATCGGAGTAGAGCGTGCGGGAGATGTCGATGGCGTTGAGGTTGAGGAAGACGACGAGCAGGGCGCCGATCACGATGGTGATCTTCGCGACGTGTCTCTTGTACCAGCCAGAGACACGTTCCATATGGTCGTCGTACCAACGTTCCACGGAGAGCCGGAACTCGTCCACGTCGTCGCCCGCGCTCTTGACGAGGGTCTGGAGCGACCTCTTCAGCGTGCCCAGGCTGTTCGGTAGCTGGTCCACGCCCGCCCGGATGACGGCCATGGTCGTCTTGCCCGTGGCGTCCGGCACGAGAAGGTCGATGACGGCCTGGGCGAAGGACTGCGACGAGACGTAGGCAGGCAGCGAACGCCGGGTTCGGTGCAGCCAGTCACGCGCCTGGTCCGTCGTCGTGACCGTCGACGGGCGGTAGGCATTCCCCAGCCGCGGCTTCGCCTGCCCGATGGACAACGATCGTTCCTCGATCTGCCCGACCATCCCGGTATTGCGAAGGAGGGGCCCGCCGAGCAGGACGCCGGTCGCCGTCAACGTCTCCGCCTCGTCCTTGCGATCGGCCTTGGACCCGTCGTGGAGCTTGATGAAGCGGTCGTACAGATCCTTCGCATCCTTCAGGTCGGTCGCCCGATCACTGTCGCCGTCGACGAGCTCGCGCAGGCCTCGAAGCAGGAACTGGCCTCGCAGTCCTAGGAATCGCGAGATCAGCTCGGTTATCACTGTGCTGAGCGCCGCGGTCACGGCGAAGACGAACACGAGTCCGATGCCGATGTCGATGATGGCTGAGGTCTGCACGGCGAGGTCCTCTCTGGCAACAACCCGACATGAGGAGGGTCGGTGGGTCTGTGTTGAGGACGACGGTAGCTAGGTGCGTCGTGGCGGCATAGTTCGCGTTTCGTCCCCAAGGCGGGGGACAGGCCGCGCCGTGACGATCACTGTGCCTGTCTGTGGCATCAACGCGTCGGGTCAACCGAGGGGTGCGTACCCCACGGCACCGATTGCGTTGGCGATACGGGCGTGACCCGCCTCGGATGGATGGAGGTGATCGGGTCCGAGGAGGTCGCCGGCGTCCTGATCGCCTCGCGAGCCGTTGATGGCGGGGACGAGGTCGACGCAGACTGCACCGTTGGCCTGGGCGACCTCGCAGGTCATCGTGTTGAACTCCGCAAGTGCGGCAGCGAAGGTCTTCTCGAACGCTGCCCGCTTGGCGGGCGTGTCGGCGAAATCCCACTCCTCCGGCGTATTCGGGTTCCCGATGTTCATGTTGTAGTAGCCCGTCACCCGCACGGCCGTCGGTCGTCCGGCCCGCAGCGACGCGATCTGCTGCAGGATGCCGTCGAGGTTCTGCCTCACCTTCTCGCGACCGCGCTTGAGGCACTTCTTGGCAGTGGCCGAGGTGCAGCGTCCCTGCCAGTCGTTGAAGCCGACGGTGAGCGTGACGACGTCAGCCTTCGCCACGGCGTCGCGGTAGGCGGGCTCCGATTTCACTCTCTTGAGCAGTTGTCCCGACTCGAGGCCGCTGTTCGATGCGAGGTTCGTTGCGACGACAGAGCGCCCCAGCGCAGCGGCAGCGAGGTCGCCGTACACCTCGACGTAGGGACGGCAGGGTGCGGCGCAGCCGAGGCCGCCGGGGATCGAGTCGCCGAGGCCGACGACCGACAACGCGGTGTCCGGGGCAGACGTGCGGGCCGATGAGGACGAGGTGCGGGTGGGATCGGATCGGGGAGCGAGTTCGTCTACGGCGCACCCCGTCAGGAGGGTGGCCACGACAGCGACGATCATCGCGGCAGCGCACCGTGAGACCACCGTCATGCGAACCCCCTCAACCGGCCAGGGCTGAAGGCTACAGCGACCGAAGGCGAGCGACCTGCGTGTCGGCGCTGCCCTGGAGCCACGTCCAGTGGCCGTTGGGGGGCGCGTCCTCGGGGTTGATCCAGATGCACGTGGCGGAGGCGGTGTGCTGCGCGTCGATGAGAAAGGCGGCCGGGTAGACCACGGCGGACGTGCCCACGGCGACGATGGTCTCGGCCTCCCGGATGGCCACCTGCGCGTCGCCGAAGGCGCTGCCGGGCAGCGATTCGCCGAACAGCACGACATTCGGCCGGCAGATGCCGCCGCAGACGGGGCAGTGCGGCACGTGGTCGTGCCAGTGCGCATCTGTGATGGGGAGGGAGTGCTGATGGATTAGGCAGCGCATCGTGCGAAGCGTGCCGTGCAGTTCGATCACGCGGGTGCTGCCGGCGTCGGAGTGCAGACCATCGACGTTCTGCGTGATGATCGTCACTGGCTTCGGCGAGTGGCGCTCGAGGTCGGCGATGGCCAGGTGGGCAGCCGACGGCACGAGCTCGTCGCGTGTTCTCAAGCGGGGCTGGAAGCGCGCCCACAGGGACGGGAGGCGCTCGGGAGTGACGTCCTCGGCGTTGGGCGGCTCGACGCTGGCATCCTGGTACAGGCCGCCCGTGCCCCGGTAGGTGGGCAGTCCGGCGCCGACGGAGATGCCGGCTCCGGTGAAGAACACCACGGGTCCGGCGACGGGCACGGAGTCGGCAGGGATCACGGCTGATCCAACCATGACGTGAACGCAACCACCTCGGCGAGCATCGCCGTGTCGAGTCGGTGGGTGGCCTCGTCGATGAGCGCTTGCGGCACGCCGAAGGCCGCCGCGGCGATGCCGCCGGCGATGGCCGCGAGGGTGTCGGCATCGCCACCGATGTAGACGGCGTTGCGCACCGCTGACTCGACGCTGTCGGACTCAAGCACCGACTGGACCGCGGGCGGCACGGTGCCTCGACAGGTGACGTCGAACGTGAGGGCGTTGCGCCACTGCTCGACCGAACGCGACAGGTCGTATCCGAACCCCTCGACCTCCTCGCGGATCCCGGCGGTGCCGTCGCCCGTACGGGCCGCGAGGATCGCCGCGGCCACGGCCTGCGCGCCCCGGATCCCTTCCGGATGATCGTGCGTCACGGACGCACTCCGAGCGGCGACATCGAGCACCGTGTCGAGGTCATCGAAGGCGCAACCCACGGGCGACACCCGCATGGCGGAGCCGTTGCCGAGACTGCCGTATGACTGCGCATCGTCGGACCTCATCCACGCGATGAACATGCCGCCGAAGCCCGCGTGAGGGTAGGCGCGCGCCCAGCGCCGGATGGGCACGGTGAAGTCGATGCCGCGGCGCAGAGCCTCCGCCACGGCGAGCGTGAGAACCGTGTCATCGGTGGGCCGGGCGTCGGAGGCGAAGAGGGGGAACCCCAGGTCGGCGACCTTCCGGTGGCGGGACTCGTGCACGGATCCCACGATGTCGCCAATGATCGTGCCGAGCACCGCATCACCTCGGTGGCGCTCACGACCCACGTCGTCCTCCACCGGACAGCAGGCTCGCGATCTCCGAAACGGCGTGATCGAGGGGCACGGTGAGGATCTCGGGCACGCCCCTCGCCTTGGCCGTCGACAGGCAGGTCGTGTAGTAGTCGAGGATCTGCTGCTTGGAGCCCGTGAACTTCTCGAGAGTGTCCTCGCCGCCGATCTGCAGGTCGGTGAGGATCGCCCGGGCATTGTGGAGCTTGTCAGCCGTGGCCACAACGACGGTGTTGAGGTCGGCCACCTTCAGGTGCGCCACGTACTTCGACTTGCGCAGCCCGTACTCCTCCTTGTGGGCGCGATCTGCGACCAGTGTGTCGCTGCAACCACGCACGATGGCGGCAACCCTGGCCCCGAACCGCGTGCCGATGTCGTGAACGCGAGCCTCCCCGCCCTGGTCCTCGGCAGCGTCGTGGAGGAGCGCGGCGATCGCCATGTCTTCGTCGCCGCCGGCCTCGATCACCGATCCGGCGACGGCAAGGAGGTGGGAGATGTAGGGGATGTCGGAGTCCTTGCGCACCTGAGTCGCGTGGAGCGCGGACGCGTAAGCGACCGCTTGGGTGAAGCGATGCGTGAGGAAAGTGCTGGGGATCCTGGTGTTCTGTGTCATGAGCCACTCTTCCGGCGGCGTGTTGTCGGTGTGATCTCGAGCCCGGCGCGGGCACTCTCCGCTGCCGCCACCAACAGTATGGCGCGGCTATCTGACATCCCGAGCTCGGCGACGGAACCTCATGCGGCCGTCGGTCGGCCCGCAGTGTCCGCCATGGTGGTCCTCGCCAGCGGGCGTGCCGTGCGGGGCCAGTCGACGCTTGCCGTCACCGGGCGATCATCGAGTCGAGTCCCTTGATCGAGGCCGGCTGACGGGCTGGAGGTCGCTCAGGACTTCGTGTTGGCCAGCAGCGGGAGTTCGGGCATCCCGACGGTGCACCCGTGTTCGATCCAGTGCGGAAGCAGTTGTCGCGACAGGATCTGATCGCTGACCAACGACGCGGCACCGTAGATGCCGGCGAGGTCACCGAGTTCCGAGCGCGAGATGCGCAGATCGCGGGTGGCGAGGGGGAGTGACCGCTCGTAAACACTCTGGCGGATCGACGCGAGGAACATGTCTCCGGCGTTGGCGACGCCACCACCGATGATCACGAGCGAGGGATTGAAGAAGTTCACCATGGCCGCGATCGTCTGGCCGATCAGGTGGCCCGCTCGGCTGAGGATCTCGTTGGCGACGAGGTCACCATGCACGGCCGCGCTGGCAACGTCGCGCGATGTGATCGACTGGCCCGTGGACACCAGCGCCGCGAGGAAGGGACTCGCACCGGTGCGCGCCGCCTCCTCGCCCTGACGGGCGATCGCCTGCCCCCCGGCCAGGGCCTCGAGGCAGCCGACCTTGCCGCAGCGGCAGACCTGGCTCGTCGAGTCGGTGACCCGCACGTGACCGATGTCGCCGGCCGCGCCCTGCGCGCCTCGGTGCAGATTGCCTCCGGAGATGAGGCCCGCCCCGATGCCGGTGCCAACCTTGATGAAGATGGCGTCGTCGACGTCGGCGGCGATTCCACGCCGCAGTTCGCCGATGGCGAGCATGTTCACGTCGTTGTCGATCCACGTCGGTGCGTGGAAGCGCGTCGAGAGGCGAACGCGAACGGGATAGCGATCCCAGCCGGGCATGATCGGGGGCGATGTGGGTGAGCCGAGGCTGAACTCGACGGGGCCGGGAAGGCCGACACCGATGCCCCAGACGCCTGGTCGTGGATGCGCGTCGACCAGTCCCTCGAAGATCCGCTCGACCACGCCGAGAACGACCTCCGGCCCGGCCGCGATGTCGATGTCCTCGTGGCGCCGCTCGATGATGTCGCCCGCGAGGTTGGTGACGGCCGCGTTGATGGCCGTGGCACCCAGCTCGGCCACGAGCAGCGTGCCGAGCTGAGAGTTGAAGGCGAGGGTGCGCGATGGCCGCCCGCCGGTGGAGTCGCCCAGGGATCCGTCCGTGACGAGCCCGATGTCCACGAGGTCGGTGACACGCTGGGTCACCACTGTGCGTCCGAGGCCCGTGACCCGGGCGAGTTCCGGGCGCGTGTTGGCGCGACCGAAGCGGATGAGGTCGAGGATCGGCACCAGGTGGTCGGCCGTGGTCGAGTGCAGCATCGCCGACAGGTCCCTCATCTCGGGCGCCTCGTGGCGCTACTCGCGACGCATCCTAGGTCCCGGCGGGCGCGGCACATCGCACGTCCGTTGCCCATCTGCCCGCCCCCTCGCCCCCCGCTCGCAGCACTGCGTTACCAATTTGTTATCGGAAAGAACAAAAACACCGACGGATCAAGTTGTCTTACGCATGAATCAAGCATAAGAATGATGTCACACGGAAGAAGTAGAGGGGAGGCCGACACGGATGGGCACTCACCCCACTGAAGAGGGCGCGACAGGGACCCCTTCGGCGCCCCCCTTGCTCGAGATGAGCGGCATCGTCAAGCTCTTCCCCGGTGTGAAGGCCCTAGATGGTGTCGACCTCGACGTCGTGGCCGGCGAGGTGCATTGCCTGCTCGGCCAGAACGGAGCGGGGAAGTCGACCCTCATCAAGGTGCTGTCCGGTGCGCATCAGCCGGACGAGGGCACGATCTCGTGGGACGGCGAACTGGTGAGGCTGCACACGCCCACGGCTGCGATGCGGCTGGGCATCGCGACGATCTACCAGGAGCTCGACCTCGTCAACGACCTCACGGTGGCGCAGAACATCAGCCTGGGCCACGAGCCCGCCACCCTGGGCTTCGACCGCCGACGCGACGAGCGGGACACGGCGGCGGCCCTGCTCCTGCGCCTCGGCCATCCCGAGATCGCTACGACGGCCGTGGTCGGAAACCTCCCGGCCGCCGGCAAGCAGATCGTCAGCATGGCCCGCGCGCTCTCCCGTGACGTCAAGCTCATGATCATGGATGAGCCGTCGGCCGTCCTCGACCAGGGCGAAGTGGCGCGGCTCTTCCACGTCATCCGCGACCTGACCGCGAACGGCGTCGCGGTCATCTACATCTCCCACCGGCTCGAGGAGATTCGTGCGATCGGCGATCGCGTCACCGTCCTCAAGGACGGACGTACCGTGGCCACCGGCCTGCCCGCCAAGACCACCCCCACTGCCGATGTCATCCGGCTCATGACCGGTCGCACGATCGAGTACGTCTTCCCGCCGCGTAGCGGGCATGCGTTCACCGGAGAACCGCTGCTCGAAGTGACGGGCATCTCGCGAGCCCGCGAGTTCGAGGACATCACCTTCAGCGTTCATCCCGGCGAGGTCGTGGGCCTGGCAGGTCTCGTGGGGTCGGGCCGCTCGGAGATCCTCGAGACGGTCTATGGCGCGCGCCGGTTCGAGACGGGCTCCGTCACCATCGAGGGCAAGGCGCTTCATGCCGGATCGGTGCCGTCGGCCGTCTCTGCGGGTGTGGGGCTGTGCCCCGAGGAACGCAAGAGCCAGGCATTGCTGCTCGACCAGACCGTCGTCAACAACGTGACCCTCCCGTCGCTGCGCCGATTCGCGGTCGGCCCGTTCCTGCGTCGGCACAAGGAGGCACAGGCGGCCACGCGCGAGATCGAGACCCTCGACGTGCGTCCCGCTGACCCGCAGCGTGACGCACGCACCCTGTCCGGCGGAAACCAGCAGAAGGTGGTGCTCGCCCGGTGGCTGCTCAAGGGCTGCCGCGTTCTCCTGCTTGACGAACCGACTCGAGGGGTCGACGTCGGTGCGAGAAGCGAGCTGTATGCCCTGATTCGCGAGTTGGCCACGTCCGGAGTCGCCGTGCTGCTGGTCAGCAGTGAGGTACCTGAGGTGCTCGGTCTGTCCGATCGGGTCCTGGTCGTGCGTGATGGCCGCATCGTCCACGACGGTCCGGCACAAGAGATCGACGAATCCGATGTGCTCGGGCTCGTCATGGAGGGAAGCTCACGATGAGCGATTCGACAGCGACCGTCGCTACGTCCGGCCCACCGCCCGTCGGCCCCGACGACTCGGCTCCCGAGGTTTCTGGCCTCAGGAGGGTCTTCCGTGGGTCCGTGGGACGCAACCTCGGTCTCGTGCTGGCCCTGATCATCCTGATCATTGTCGGCGTCGTCACCGGTGGTGAGCGCTTCGCCAGTGTCGACAACACCCTCACGATCCTGCGCCTGGGTTCCGTCATCGGCGTGGTGAGCATCGGCATGACGTTCGTCATCATCGGCGGTGGCATCGACCTTTCGGTGGGCGCGAACGTCGCCCTGGCCTCGGTGTGGGCCACCACCCTCGCCACGCAGACGATGGGCAAGGACATCCACTGGTTGGTCATGGTCGCGTGCGCGATCATCGTGGCCACTTGCGTCGGCCTGGTCAACGGGCTCCTCATCGCCTACGGGAAGATCGCGCCCTTCATCGCCACCCTGGCCATGCTGGCCGCCGCGCGGGGCCTCGCTGAGATCATCGCCGACCGCAAGACCCAGATCATCACGGTGCAGGGGTTCCTGGACGCCTTCGGCGCCGACGTCTTTGGGGTACCCGTCCTGGTGCTCATCTTCGCCGTCGTCGCCATCATCGGCTGGATCCTGCTCAATCGAACGACCTTCGGCCGTCGCACGTTCGCTGTGGGGGGCAACGCAGAAGCTGCGCGCCTGGCCGGCATCCGGGTCAAGCGGCACACGCTGTGGCTGTATGCGCTGCTCGGCAGCACCTGCGGAGTCGCCGCGGTCATGATCATGGCGCGTACGACGACCGGCAGCTCCACTCACGGCATGCTCTACGAACTCGACGCCATTGCCGCAGTGGTCATCGGCGGCACCCTGCTGACGGGCGGCCGCGGCACGATCGTGGGAACCGTGATCGGCGTGCTGATCTTCACGATGCTCAACAACATCTTCACCCTGAACAACCTCTCGATCTCCGCGCAGGCGATCGCCAAGGGGGTGATCATCGTCGTCGCCGTGCTACTGCAGCAGCGCATCGCAGACCGCAGCAGAGCAGTCACCTGACCTCTGCAGGCACATCGGAACGAGCACCAATCCTGTCGTCCTCCTGGAGTGGCGGGAACTCACAGAAAGAGGAAACCATGAGAGCACGGAGCACAAGGCTCGTCACCACGGTAGGCGTCGTGGTCGCCGCGAGCGCACTCATCGCCGGATGCACAGGCAACACGGCGTCCACCGAGACCAGCGCGGCCGCCGCCGCGACTGCTGCGGCCTCCGCAGCCGGATCCGCCGCGGCCGACGCGGCAGGAAGCGCCAATGACGCTCCCGGCGAGATGGTCAAGATCGGGTTCTCCGCCCCGGCGGCCGACCACGGCTGGATGGGCGCCATCACCAAGGCGGCGCAGGACGAGGCAGCCAAGTTCTCCGACGTTGAACTCGTCGTCGCCGAGGGCACGAACGACGTCAACCTCCAGATCAGCCAGATCGAGACCTTCATCAATGACAAGGTCGATGCGATCGTGATGCTCCCGTTCGACGGGGCCGCACTCACTGACGTGGCGACGAAGGCGATGGAGGCCGGGATCACGGTCATCAACGTGGACCGTGAGTTCAGCAGCCCGTTCGCGGCTCGTTCGACGGTTCTTGGCGACAACTACGGCATGGGCGTCTCCGCCGGCACATACATGTGCGAGAAGTTCGGCGACAACCCCGATGCCATCATCGCCGAGATCGCGGGCATCGACTCTCTTCCGCTGACGCAGGATCGCAGCAAGGGCTTCGCCGATGCGCTCGCCGGTTGCGGTCTCAAGGTCTCGAACCGCGTGGCTGCAGAGTTCACCGTCGAGTCGGGCGAGAAGGCAGCAGCCAACCTGCTCCAGGCCGCTCCGAAGATCGACGGCCTGTGGAACCACGATGACGACCAGGGCGTTGGCGTCATGGCAGCCATCGAGGCTGCGGGTCGCGACGAGTTCGTCATGGTCGGCGGGGCCGGTAGCGCCAACGTCATGCGCGCCATCCAGGCCGACGACACGGTCCTCAAGGCCACGGTCATCTACCCGTCGACGCAGGCCGCCGACGGCATCGACCTCGCCCGCATGATCGTGCAGGGCAAGGCACTTGGAGACCTCGTCGAGGTCGAGGCGCCACGCAAGGTGATGCTCTACGCGCCGGTCGTGACGAAGGACAACGTCGACCAGTACCTGCCGACGGCATTCGAGTCCTAGATCCCCACCCTTGTGGGGGTGCGCCTGATGCGCACCCCCACAAGGACCCCCTCCGTCCTAGGGATGACCATGACCACCACAGTTGACCGCTCCTTGAGAATCGGGATGGTCGGATACGCCTTCATGGGTGCTGCGCACTCGCAAGCGTGGCGCAACGCCCCCAGCTTCTTCGATCTCCCTCTGACGCCGAAGATGGCGGCCATCTGCGGACGTAACGCAGAGGCTGCGTCGGCCGTGGCCGGACGCTTCGGATGGGAGTCGGTCGAGACCGACTGGCATGCCCTGCTCAGGCGTTCGGACGTCGACCTCATCGACATCTGCACACCCGGCGACACTCATGCGGAGATCGCCATCGCTGCCCTCGAGGCAGGCAAGCATGTGCTCTGCGAAAAGCCTCTCGCCAACAGCGTCGCCGAGGCAGAGGCCATGACGGGGGCGGCCGAGAAGGCTGCTGAGTCTGGTGTTCGCTCGATGGTGGGCTTCACCTACCGTCGCGTCCCAGCTATCAGCCTGGCTCAGCGACTGGTTGCTCAGGGGCGGATCGGCACAGTGCGCAACGTCCGCGCCCAGTACCTCCAGGACTGGATCGTCGACCCCGAAGCACCCCTCTTCTGGCGCCTGCGCAGGGAGGTCGCCGGGTCAGGCGCCCTCGGTGACATTGGCGCCCACATCATCGACCTCGTCCAATTCATCACCGGGGAGAACATCACCGGACTGAGCGCTCTGACGGCCACGTTCATCAAGGAGCGCCCCCTCCCGGAGAGCACCAGCGGGCTGACGGGAACTTCGGGCACGGAGATGGGTGAGGTGACGGTCGACGATGCCGCCGTCTTCATCTCCAAGCTCAGCGGGGGAGGGCTGGCCACTTTCGAGGCCACCCGCTTCGCGACCGGCCGCAAGAACGCGATCCGCATCGAGATCAACGGGTCCGAGGGCAGTCTCGCCTTCGACTTCGAGGACATGAACCTCCTGCACTTCTACGACAACAACGACGAGCCCGAGACCGCCGGGTTCCGACGGATCCTCGTGACAGAGTCAGTGCATCCATACGTCGCCGGCTGGTGGCCGCCGGGGCACCTGATCGGGTACGAGCACGGCTTCACTCACCAGGTGGTCGATCTCGTCGAGGACATCGCCAACAACCGCAACCCGCGTCCGTCGTTCGCCGACGGCCTGCGCGTGCAGCGCATCCTCGACGCCGTCGAGACGAGCGCCGACAACCAGAGCACGTGGATGGAGATCCCCGCATGAGCGACACGTACACGCCGGTACCTTCGGACAAGCTCAGTTTCGGCCTGTGGACGATCGGATGGCGGGGCGTCGATGTGTTCGGCGGGGCCGTGCGCGACGAACTCGACCCCGTCGAGGCCGTGGAGCGGCTCTCATCCCTCGGCGCCGCCGCGATCACGTTCCACGACGACGACCTCGTGCCGAATGACGCCACTCGCGAGAAGGTCCTCGACCGATTCACGGCGGCGCTGGCGGAGAACAACGTGGCCGTCGAGATGGCGACCACCAACCTCTTCAGCAGTCCGGTGTTCAAGGATGGCGGCTTCACGTCGAACGACCGCGAGGTGCGTCGCTACGCACTTGCGAAGGCAGCGAGGAACATCGACCTCGGGGCGCGGATGGGAGCGCACACCTACGTGATGTGGGGAGGGCGCGAGGGTGCCGAGTCGGGCGCCGCCAAGGACGTGCACGCCGCCCTCGACCGCATGAAGGAGGGCATCGACACGCTGTGCGCCTACGTGCGCGATCAGGGATACGACATTCGCTTCGCCCTAGAGCCCAAGCCCAACGAGCCCCGTGGCGACATCCTGCTCCCCACCGTCGGTCACGCACTCGCCTTCATCAACGACCTCGACGACCCCGACCGGGTCGGGCTGAACCCCGAGGTGGGGCACGAGGAGATGTCGGGCCTGAACTACGCGCACGGCATAGCGCAGGCCATGTGGCACGGCAAGCTCTTCCACATCGACCTGAACGGACAGAACGGTCCTCGGTTCGACCAGGACCTGCGTTTCGGCGCGGGAAACGCGCGCGGCGCCTTCTGGGCCGTCGACGTCCTGGAGGGCTCGGCCGGCCGGGCACCGAGGTACGACGGCTACGTCCACTTCGACTACAAGCCGCCGCGCACCGAGGATGCCGACGACGTGTGGGAGACGGCCCGCGCGAACATGCGCAACTACCTGATCCTGCGAGAGAAGGTGCGGGCATTCCGGGGCGACCCCGAGGTGCAGCAGGCGATGGCCGAGTCCCGGATCCTCGACCTGTGGGAGCCGACGATGTCGCCGGGCGAGACGCTCGCCGACCTTCGCTCCGCCACGTACGACCTTGACGGCCTCGCCAAGAGGGGCATGCACTTCGAGCGGCTCGACCAGCTCGCGCTTGAGTACCTGTACGGCGTTCGCTGATCGGCGAGCGTCGCTACTGACGACACAGAAGGGCACACACGATGTCGCGACCATTCACACTCTTCACGGGGCAGTGGGCCGACCTTCCCTTCGAGGAGGTCGCTCGGCTGGCCTCTGGTTGGGGATACGACGGACTCGAGATCGCCTGCTGGGGTGATCACCTCGATCCCTGGCGCGGTGCCGAGGATGACGCCTACATCCAGGATCGTCTCGACATCCTGGAGAAGTACAACCTCAAGTGCTGGGCGATCTCGAACCACCTCAAGGGCCAGGCGGTCTGCGACGACCCGATCGATCAACGGCACAAGGACATCGTGGGCTCGCGGGTGTGGGGTGACGGTGAGCCCGAGGGAGTCCGCCAGCGCGCTGCCGAGGAGATGAAGATGACGGCGCGCACGGCCCGTCGCATGGGCGTGGACGTCGTGATCGGCTTCACCGGCTCCTCGGTCTGGAAGTACGTGGCGATGTTCCCGCCGGTCACCCAGGAGATGGTCGACGTGGGCTACCGCGATTTCGCGGATCGCTGGAATCCGATCCTCGACGTGTTCGACGAGGTCGGTGTGAAGTTCGCCCATGAGGTGCACCCGTCGGAGATCGCCTACGACTACTGGACCACCGTGCGCACGCTGGACGCGATCGGTCACCGGCCGGCGTTCGGCCTCAACTGGGACCCCAGCCACTTCGTCTGGCAGGACCTCGATCCGGTCGGCTTCCTGTGGGACTTCCGCGACCTGATCTACCACGTCGACTGCAAGGACGCGAAGCGCCAGGTGGGCAACGGCCGCAACGGTCGCCTCGGTTCGCACCTGCCGTGGGCGGATCCCCGGCGCGGCTGGGACTTCGTGTCGACGGGGCGCGGCGACGTGCCGTGGGAGGCCTGCTTCCGCATGCTGAACACCATCGGCTACGAGGGCCCGATCTCGGTCGAGTGGGAGGACGCCGGCATGGATCGCCTCCTCGGCGCCCCGGAGGCGCTGGCCTTCGTCAAGGCGAATGCGTTCGCGGCGCCGACGGCGGCCTTCGACGCGGCCTTCAGCTCGGGCGACTGACTCAGGAGCTCCGCGGCCGGGTGGCCGGGCGCGCGCGTCGGTAGAGCGCGGCCGGCCGACCCGGTCCGCCGGTCGTCACGTCACCTGTCTCCTCGAGCAGCGGCAGCATGTGTCGCCGGAACGTGTCGCTCTGCCAGGGCCGGTCGAGAACGGCCAGGTGCATGCCACGCAGCTGGGACAGGGTGAACTCCTCGCTGCCGATCAGCCCTTCGGGGTCGGGCAACTCCGCGTAGGAGCGCCGCAGGTCGAGGATCGCCCGGGCGACGATCTCGTCCTGGCCGTAGGGCAGACGTCGCTGGCGGTTGGGCAGGACGAGCCGGTCCTCGACGACGCGGGCGAGGGCCAGGCCGCTTCGGCCGCCGAGCACGCGCGTGATCTCGGTGTGGGGAAGCGCGAGCAGGTGCGCCACGGAGAGCACCCATCCGCGGTCGTCACGCTGCGGGTCGTCGAAGACGTGCAGTTGGCGGGGCACCCGATCGTCGAGGATCTCGTGCGAGAGGCCGCACTTCTCGGCCAGGGCGGTCGCCACCGCGTGCGCGAGGAGTTCCCGCTCTCTGAGGAACCTGCCCGGCAGTGCCCACTGGCCCGCGCGATCGCCGGAGCGGCGGTGGACGAGCACGGCGAGGGGGCCGAAGGGGGGTGACGTGACGACGGCGACGTCGACGGCGACGTTGGGGCGAGGGAACGCCGATAGGTCGGCGGTGACGGACGCGATAGGCACCCGCCCATATTAACTCGTCGACGCGTAAAATCTCGTGCTATAGTTTACGCGATAGTGAGTAAACTAGGCGAGGGGGTTGCGATGAGGGTCGCGTTGACGGATCGGCTGACGGGGGTCCTGGTCGCAGCGTCCTGCGGTGACGCCCTCGGTGCCGGCTACGAGTTCGGCGAGCCACTGGCCGAGAGCGAACCAGTCCTGATGAGGGGTCAGGGACCGTTCCTGCCCGGCGAGTGGACCGACGACACCGCACAGATGATCGCGGTGGCGATGTCCGCCGCCGACGGTTGGGACCTCACCAGCGAGGAGGGTCAGGATCAGGTCGCGGCCCACCTCCTCGACTGGTACTACTCGCCGGCGCGGTTGAAGGACATCGGCATTCACAGTTCGGCCGTGTTCGCGAGAGCGGCCACGGTGGAGGGCCCCGGTCAGGCCCGGCGCTTCCGGGAGGTAGCGCAGGCCAAGGAGCGCCGGGAGCCGCACACCAGCGGCGGCAACGGCGCACTCATGCGCACCGCACCGGTGGCCATGGCGATGTGGACCGAGCCCGCGCGAATGGTGAAGGCGGCACTCGAGATCGGGGCGCTGACCCACGCGGACGATCGCAGCAGCGAGTCCTGCGCAGTGTGGTGCCTCGCGATCCGCGCCGCGCTCCTGACGTCCGATCCGACCGACGTCACGGGGCTCGCGGCATCGATCGATGCAGACCTCGGCGCCTACCTGTCGGCGGAGGCGGCCGCGTACTGGCGGGACGTGCTGCATGAGTCTTGCGGCTCTCGTCCCGCGGACTACTGCCATTCCCGGCCCGGCAACGGCTACTGCGTGACCACTGTGCGGGCGGCATGGGCGGCGATCACGTCGACCCCGGTTCCGTCGGCCCTGCCCGCCCACCACCTGCGACGTGCGCTGGAGGCCGCAGTGCGCGGTGGCGGGGACACCGACACCGTCGCCTGCGTGGCCGGGGCCCTGCTCGGCGCCTTGTGGGGGCAGTCGGCGGTGCCACTGGCCTGGCGCCGACGCGTCTTCGGCTGGCCGGGCATGGTCGATCGGGACCTGGTGGAGCTGACCGCGCGGATCGGCGGCGGAAGGGATGGGGTCTGGCCTCTGAGCGACCACCGGGACTACGGCGGCTGGCCCTTCACCGACGCGCTCGCCACGCACCCCTTCGACGACGGGGTCGTCATGGGCGGCATCGACGCGGCGGTCGGGTTCGTGCCGATTCCCGGAGACCCGATCGACGCCGTGGTGTCGTTGTGCATGGTGGGGCGGACCGACCTGGACCATTTCGGCCTGGGCCG
This sequence comes from Actinomycetota bacterium, assembly GCA_016717115.1. Lineage (GTDB taxonomy): Bacteria > Actinomycetota > Actinomycetes > S36-B12 > S36-B12 > UBA10649. The sequence goes on along the minus strand of JADKGE010000005.1, from coordinate 33,466 downwards.
AGGCCGCCACGTCGAGGTTCGCCTCATCGACCGGGTCGGCGCCAACCCGCATCTCCAGGCCGTGGTCGACGACGCCGCCGATGCGATCGCGCAGTTCCGCGCCGAGGGCAGCCGGGTGCTGCTGCACTGCGTGGCGGCGCAGTCGCGCACCCCCGGTGTCGCCGCCAGGTACGCCGTGCGGCACCTCGGCGTGGATCCCGAGGCAGCGCTCGCTGCCGTGCGCGCCGTGCTGCCGAACGCTTCCCCGAACCCCGAGCTCGCCGCGAGTGTCAGAGGGCTGTGAGTGAATGGTCGAAGCGGAAACATCACCAGCACCAGCCGATAGTCCCGCTGTGAACCGATGGGGGAAGCCATGAAGGTGAATGCCCAGCTCGACGTGGATGTCCTTGCACTGCAGCGCGACGACGAAGTGACGTGCCTGCTCACACTCGAGGCACCCGTGCCCGCGGAGGACGCCGGCCGGCCCGGTCAGACGGTCATCGTGGTCGTCGATCGCTCGGGGTCCATGGCGGGCCCGCCACTGGAGTCCGTACGGGCGAGCCTTCACGCGCTGCTGGGTCGGATGCGGCCTCAGGACACCTTCGGCGTTGTGGTGTTCGACGACTCCGCGAGTATTGCCGTACCCGCGAAGCCGGTCGGCGCCCACCACCTGCCGACCGTGCACTCTCTCATCGACGCGATCGAGCCCGGTGGCTGCACCGACCTCACCGGCGGCTACCTGCTCGGCATCTCGGAGGCGCGTCGGTGCGCCGGAGTGACGGGAGCAACGGTGCTCCTCCTCTCGGACGGGCATGCCAACGCCGGCATCGTCGACCCAGCCCAGGTGGGTGGGCTTGCTGCCCTGGCGCACGCCAACGGAGTCACGAGCACCACGGTCGGCATCGGATCGGACTACGACGAACGGCTCCTTGCCGAGGTCGCCGAACAGGGCAGCGGAAGCCACCGGTTCGCGCACACGCCGGATGACGCCATCGCCGTGGTCAGCGAGGAGTCCGGTGACCTCCTCAACAAGGCGATCGTCAATGCGTTCGTCCGGGTCCGGCCTACCGACCCGGCACTGCTGCCGGGCATCGGCACGCTGCACAGCGTGCCGAGATGGGTCGAGACCGATGCTGTCGGCGCTGAGGTCATCGTGATCCCCCTGGGCGACATGTACGCAGGGGAGCGTCGCGAGCTCCTGGTGCACTTCGACGTACCAGGCATAGCCGCCCTCGGCGTCCGGCACCTCGCAGACTTCACCATCGACTACGTGGTCCTGCCTGCGCTCACGTCCCAGACCATCACCTGGCCGATGTCGGTCAATGTCGTGCCGGGGGACGAGGCTGCGGGACGCGTGCCCGATCCCACCGTCGCGACGGCCATGCTGCTCGCTGAGGCGACCGTGGCCAAGCGTGCGGCCACCGAGGCACTGATGAGCGGCGACCAGGAGAAGGCCGAGCGGCTGATGCGCGAGCAGTCGGCTCTCCTGGGCGAGGCCATGTCTGGCATCGACGAATCCGGCCCGAATGCGACCGAACTCCGCGAGCGGCTCGCTGAGGAGCAGGCGCAGCTCGACAAGCTGGCCCGCGCTGCGCGCGACCGCGATGCCCTCGTCGCGAGCAAGAGCCTCATGGAGGACTGGAGCATGAACGCCAGTGGCCGGGCCGATTCCGAACGACGTCGGCGCTCGCGATCCAAGCGGGACTTCTAGCCCGCCGGGGGCGTCGCCGCGCTCCATCGCGAGCGTGCCGATGGGACAATTGAGGCGAGTCCGGGAGGTGCGTGATGACCCAACACGACGCCAGCGCCCCGCACGTCGATCCATCACCGGAGCACGACGACCCATCGCCGGAGGAGGTGGGCCTGGTCGTTGGAGCGACGCTCGTGGAGTTCGCCGAGTACGACGACAAGCTCGACCCCGAGGACAGGCAGTTCTCGATGCGGCGGCTCTGGATCTGGATGCTGCTCCTGGTCCTCGCCGTACTGGGGGCGGCGGCCATCGCCGCAGCGATGGTGTTCCTGGATGGTCCCGTCGGGTCGGCTCCGGAGGTCGGCGGTGCCCCGGACACGGCTCCGCTCGCCGGGCCGGCGCAGGCCGCTGGGGCCGGAGATCATGGCGGGTGCATCGTGCCCTCGAGCGCTCTCCAGGTCGCCAGCACGGTGACCCTCCGCGACCGCGGTGTCAACGATCCGGCGATGTTCGTCGTCCAATGGACGTCGGGAGTCATCAACACCACTCGTGAGCCGATCCTCGTCGCCGTCAGGCTGGCGTCATCGGAGCCCGGCTCACCGTCGGGTTGGGAGGCTTCGCTCTCTACCGTCGCCGCTGGAGAGGCCTTCGTGTATCCGACGTCGAACTTCGTCACCAACAACGCGGGCGGCGCCGCCGGCCCGACGATCTGGCGCTATATAGACAAGGTCATGGCCGTTCGGGACACGCCCGAGTGCGGAGCTCAGTTGGCAGACCTGACCACCGGGACGGCACCCGGGTCGATCACCGTTCCGATGCCCCGGCTGCCGAGCGGGGTGACGATCCCGGCACCGTAGCCGCCGCTCATGGTGACGAAGGCTCCGGCATCGCTTGATCCTCTCGGGGCCGTCGGTAGCGGATGAGATCGAGGCCCCACAGGTGCACCTGATCGGCCGGCGCGAAGCCGGCCCTGGTCAGGACGGCGATCGAGCGGACGTTGTCGGGCTTGACGAAGCCGACCAGCCACGGCAGGTCGAGCACCATGTCGGCCCAGGCGACGCAGGCCCGCGCTGCCTCGGTCGCGAATCCTTCGCCCCAGTGCTCTCGGCCGAGGGCGTAGAGCAGCTCGACCTCGCCGGTCTCTTCGACGGCCTTGAGTCCGCAGTGGCCCAGCAGGGTGCCCGACGACCGCTCGACGACGGCGAAGGGTCCGTACCCGTGCTGCGTCCAGTGGTCCGACCAGAACTGCGCGAGTCGATCCGTCTCCTCGGCCGTGAAGCCGCGGCCGCGCGGCAACTGCTCACCGACCTCGTCCTGGCCCATCAGCAGCCGATACGCGGGCAGGTCGCCTGCCGCGAAGGGTCGCAGGAGCAGACGGTCGGTCTCCATGGCGACCACCCTGCCATGGGTGCGCAACCCCTGACATACCGTGTGGGCATGATCAGCAACCGATCCGTCCGCCGACGTGCCCTCAGCGCCCTCCTCGCCCTCGGCGTGGTGGTCCTCGCAGCATGCGGAGGGTCGGCCGAATCGACGGGAGACTCAGTGACCTCGAGCGCGCCGGCTTCCCCGGCTGACCAACTGGACGGCACCTCCTGGGTGCTCGCCGCATTCGCCGGCGAGAACGGCACCATGAGTCCGGCCGTGACCGCGGCCGACGCAGCATCCCTCAACTTCGGTGCCGACGGCGTGCTCAACGGATCCACCGGGTGCAACCGCATCATCGGCACCTACCTGCAGTCCGGCTCGAGCCTCACGATCGAACTCGGCCCGATGACGAAGATGGCCTGCGACGAGGCGGTCACCGTCCAGGAGAACGCGGTCATCTCGAACATGGGGAAGGTCGCGGCGTTCCGGTCGGGCAACGACCTGGTGCTGACCACCGCCGACGGCGCCACCCTGCTCACGTACTCGCCCGGCCTGAGCAGCCTGTCGGACACCTCCTGGCAGGCGACGGGCATCAACAACGGTAAGGACGCCGTCGTGACGTCCGCCTCGACGGACAAGGCAACGGCCACGTTCGCGGCCGACGGCACGATGAGCGGCTCGGGTGGGTGCAACACCTACACGACGTCGTACACGACGACGCCACCCGACGTGATCGAGCTGGGACCGGTGGCCGCGACGGCGATGGCCTGTGAAGACGCCGATGTCACCCAGACCGAACAGGACTTCTTCGCCGCCCTCGACAACGTGACCACGTACCAGATCGACGGCAACACCCTGACGCTCCGAGATGCCGACGGTGCGATGCAGGTGGTGTTCGGGCTGGTCCCCTGACCCCTGCTCGTCGGCGCGGGCTGCCGGTCAGGGCTGCGGCGTCACGGTGCGGTTGCGCGTGATGAGGGTCATCTTCTCCTCGAGCGTCGCGGGAACGATCTCGAGACGTGCGTCCACCCCGGCGGCGGCAAGGACTCCGCGGACGACGTCTGGCGCGGTGCCGGCCACCCGCACGCGGATGCCGGAGAGGGCCACGGGCAGGTCGCGATCCGTGAGAGCGGTGAACGCGGCACTCCAGTGCTCGGTGTCGACCTGAACCGCGGTCGTGTCGCCGACGATGTCAGCCACGGTGCCCTGGGCCACCACGCGGCCCAGATCCATGAGCAGGAGCCGATCGCACTGCTCCGCCTCCTGCATGTAGTGGGTGCTCACGAGGACTCCCACGCCTGACTCGGCCTGTGCGTGGATGGTGTCCCACAGACGTGCCCGCGAGATGGGGTCGACTCCGGACGTCGGCTCGTCAAGGACGAGCAGTTCAGGAGAGTGCGACAGCGCGCAGGTGAAGGCGAGCTGCCGCTGGCGTCCGAGCCCGATCGATGCCACGAGGGCTCCCGCCAGGGGAACGAGGCCCGCGTCGAGCGAGGGCCGAACCCCGTACGCGCCGGCAACGAACGCCAGGTTCTCGCCGACGGTGAGGTCACGGTAGAGCCCGAGGCCCTGCGGGACGTAGCCGAGCCGGCGGCGAGACACTCGGGACGGTGCCTCACCGAAGAGCGTGACACGGCCCTCCGTGGGCAGGAGCAGACCGAGTTGCATGCGGATCAAGGTCGTCTTCCCGGCACCGTTCGCGCCGATGACGCCGACGATCTCGCCGCCGCGCACGCTCATGGACACCCCCTCGACCACGGGATCGTGACCGAAGCGCTTCGTGACTGCGTCGACGCGCCCGAGCTCGGAGCCGGCAGCGTCCGAGTTGTCGGCACCAATCGGAGCACCTGCAGTGCGTTCCGACCCGGGCGCGCGGCGGCTCAGAGCGGCAGCCACGACGGCGTCCTCCATGTCCGGTGACACCACCGTGTCGCCGGGCGCCGGTGGCCCCGGATGCCACTGGCGCCACGCCCGACCGCGGCGCCACGCCCGACCAGGATCTGTTGGGGCGCCCACGGTGGTGACGGTGCCCGGCGACGAGGCGATGACCTGCGCCGGAGTGCCTTCGAGCAGCGGAACGCCCGCGTCCAGCACGAGCACCTCGTGGACGCGCTCGGCCTCGTCCAGGTAGGTCGTGCTGAGGACGACGGCCGCCCCCTGCGCGGCCGCGTCGGTGATGAGTCCCCACAGCTCGACGCGGCTGACGGGATCGACGCCGGTCGAGGGCTCGTCCAGGACGAGCAGGACGGGCTGGTGGAGCATGGCCATGCAGAAGCCCAGCTTCTGGCGCATGCCACCGGACAGCTGCGCAGCCCGACGACCTCGGACATCCATGAGTCCCGCCGCGTCGAGGAGACGGGTCCGCTGGAGGCGCTCGCGAGCGGGATCCAGTCGGTACACGCCCGCCACGAGGTCAAGGTTCTCGTCCACCGAGAGCTGGCCCCACGCTCCTGAGACTGCCGGCTGATAGCCGAGGTGGATCGCCGCGGGCGCAGTGATCGTGCCGGCTGTCGGGAGCACGCGGCCGATGAGCGCGCGCAGCAGGGTGGACTTCCCGGCACCGTCGCCACCCACGACGGCGACGACCTCGCCGGGGCCGGCGGACAACGACACCGAGTCCAGCGCCACCCGATCGCCCCAGCAGACGGTGACGTTGTCGACTCCCCAACCATCGACCGCGGTCGCCACCTCAGCCCTCCTGACCGGCCGGGGTCGGGCGCCTCGTGCTGCCGGACGGGGAAAGGTCGCGCCGGAACCTGATGATCGCGAGGCCGAAGATGGCCAGCGCCATGACCGACAAGACGAGCAGCGGCAGCCACATGGACGGCGCGTCGATGGGAGTCCCGCGCAGGAAGGTGCCGCGGCTGATCATGGTGAAGTAGGTCAAGGGCATCAGGTAGCTGATCCAGCGAACGGCCCACGGCATGGCAAGGAGGGGGAAGATCATCCCCGAGAGCAGCACCTGAGGAAGCAGGGTGAGGATCGCCAGCTGGATCGCCTGCCCGGTGGTCTGGGACACGGTCGAGATGAGGACGCCGACACCGAGCACGGCGAACAGGAAGAGCGCAGCGCCGAGGGCGAACAGGAGGATGCTGCCGGCGAACGGCACGCCGAACAGCAGCATTCCCACCAGCGTGATGATCACGAGGTCGATGCTGGCCAGGAGGAAGTAGGGGGCGATCTTCCCGACGATGACGTCGACGGGGCGGAACGGCATCACGGCCAGTTGTTCCAGCGTGCCGGTCTCGCGCTCGCGCACGAGCCCGATGCTGGTGACGATCGTTCCGATGAACGTCAGAATGAGGCCGATGAGCGAAGGCACCATGTACCACGAGGTCTTCAGCTCGGGATTGAACAGGATCTGCGTCTGCACCTGGCCGCCGGCTCGCGCCAGGGCTGCGTTGGCCGTCTGGGCGGAGAACAGGTCTGCGCCGTCCACCCAGGCGGTGGGCGGCGTCGTGTTGGTGTCGATGACGATCTGTGCCTCGCCGCGCTGCAACAAGGTCTTGGCGTCCTGCGTAGACGCGTCGGTCTGCACCGACGTGACCTCGAACAGTGGCGGCAGCATGGCCTGGGCGACGCTGGCCTGCGGGCCGACGACGACCGTCCGAAGCGTCCCCACGTTGAAGTTCGCCGCGTAGCCGAAGATGACCAGCAGCAGGATCGGCAGGACGACGATCATCGCCATCGTTCGCCGGTCGCGGCTGAGCTCTCGGAACTCCTTGATGATCATCGCCCTCATGGCCATGACGCTAGAACTCCGCAGGAGTCGAGGCAACGGCTGGGGAGGCGGGGGTGGCGTCGTTCCTCGCGGTCGCTCAGCGGGCTGCGAGGAACGAGGCGATGACCTTCGTGAATCCGAGTCCGGGCTGGAACAGGAAGGCGTGCCCCGCGTCCTCGTACAGGGAGACCGAAGAGCGGGGGATGCCGGTGGACAGGGTCTTGTGGTTGACCGAGGGAGAGACAACGTCGCGCCGGCCCGCCCCGATCAGCGTTCGCTGCGTGATGCGCGCCAGCCGATCGCAGGTGCCGCGACCCTCACCCAGCCATCGCGGACCGGCCGCCAGCGACTGCTCCTGAGCGGTTGCCGGACTCACGGTGAAGGAGTTCGGGGGCTGATAGCCGTTCGCCGCGAAGGCATCCCCGATGGCGGTCGACCACGCGACGCCCGCGCCGATCCGGTTCTTCGGGAAGAGGATGCTCAGGCGGTCTGCCTGCGTGGCATCGGGATCGGTGAGGATCCTCAGCGCTCGTTCGGTGGGTGGTGCGGTGCCGGGTCCGCCGCAGTCGGTGCTGGCCAGCACGAGACGCCGGACGCGTTCGGGGTACCTGATGGCGAGCTCCTGAGCGATGAAGCCGCCCATCGACCAGCCCAGCACGTCGGCCCGGCCGCTCGTGACGCCCGCGATGAACTGCGCGGTGTCTCGGGCCATCGAGGCGATGGTCAGCCGCTCCACGGAGCCGGTCGACGTTCCTGCGCCCCGATTGTCGAAGACGATCACCCGGTGGCTCGTCGCGAGCTCGTCGAGCATGCGTGGATCCCACTCGGCCATGGTGTTGGACGAGCCGGGGATGAGGACCAGGGGCGGCCCTGAGCCGGCCGAGCGGTACCCGAGCGTCGCTCCGCCGACCGTCGCGTACTGAACCGGCTGCGACAGCACGGAGACGGGTGGTTCCACCGCGGACGAAGGCGCCGAGGCAAGGACCGCAGCGACGACGGTCGCCACCGTGATGGCGGTGATGCAGCGCGTGCCCGGTCGGCCTTGCACGGTTCGACGGTAACAGCGCGGGCGGGCGCAAGGGACGCCGAAACCGCTCCGTCATTCGGGTTCGGGGACATGGGTGAGGCACTATGGGGTCATGAAGCGACGAGCGATGAGTGGCCTGTTCGTGTCGGTGGCTGCGGGGGTTCTCCTCCTGAGTGCCTGCTCACCGACGACGGTGGTCTCCGCCGACGCGGCGGTGCCCCGCACAGTCAGCGTCTCGGCGACCGGGTCAGCGGAGGCCGTCCCCGACGCGGCACGTGCATCCTTGACCGTGGAGACGACCGATCCCACGTCGGCCCAGAAGGCCCAGGAGACGGCGGCCATCGCGACCACGAAGGTGCTTGACGCACTGAAGGCAGCAGGGGTCGACGAGAAGGACATCGCGACCCAGGCGATCAACGTCGGGCCCACGTACAACTACACCGCCGACGGCGGGCAGATCCCGACGGGCTACCGCGCGTCGCAGTCCATTTCGGTCACCTTCCGCGACCTGACCACCGCAGGGGCCACCCTCGACTCCGTCGTGGCGGCGGGTGGCAATGCCGCGCGCGTCGACTCGTTGTCGCCCTTCGTCACCGATCCGACCATTGCGGCCAGCAAGGCACGGGCTCAGGCAGTCGAGATCGCGTCGGCACAGGCAAAGCAGTACGCCGACCTCCTCGGCTTCACGCTGGGGACCGTGGCGAGCGTGTCAGAGTCGTCCAGCACCAACGTGCCGCCGCCGATCGCCTACGCGGACGCGGCCGCCGCCCCGGCGGAGAAGGCGCCGACGCCGATCGAGCCCGGCACGACTGAGGTGAGCGTCTCCGTGAGCATCGCCTGGTCGATCGCGAACTGACCTGTGGCACAACGACGCGACACGTCTGCACTCGCACCGGGAGTGCGGGGGGCCGCCGTCGCCGCAATCGCCGGCATGGCGGTTCTCGGGATCGCCTTCGCCCCGTGGGCGCAGGCCATGCTCGTGCCGGGGCTCGTCGTCGACGCGACCACGCCCGCCGGGCAGACCAGGGCCGACTGCGCCGATGTGCTGTTCCTCGGCGCCCGCGGATCGGGGCAGCCTCAGGCCGGGTCGAGTGCGGACGGCGGCACCGGCCTGGGTCCGCAGGTGAACGGCGTCGCGCAGCGGCTCGTCCAGGACCTGCCCGGGCGCAGTGTCTCGGTTTCTGCCGTCGAGTACCCGGCGGCGGAGGCGCAGTTGCTCGTGCTCGACCCTGCCACGTACTTCGGGGGCCTCGAGCAGGGCGTTGCGACCGTCACGGGCACCCTGAGGTCTCAGGCAGCCGTGTGCCCGCAGCAACGGTTGGTGCTCGCGGGCTACTCCCAGGGGGCGATGGTCATGCATCGTGTTCTGCAGGACCTCGCGTCCTCGGACCCGTCGTCGACGGCGATCCTCGCCCGACTCGACGGAGCCGTGCTGATTGCCGACGGCGACCGCTCGCGCAAGGACCGCACCACCAACTATGGGACGGCGGGGCGCAGCCGAGGCATCAGCTACGCCCTCCGCAGCCAGTCGGGTGTGCGCGGGACGCTACTCCCGAAGCGCCTGAAGTCCCGGGTCCACAGCATCTGCGCGGACGCCGACATCGTGTGCGACTACCGGTCGCTGCTCCAGTCGAACGCCGCGGGGGTGGACGGCGGCTCCGTCCACGTCTTGTCGTACACCGATTCCGCCGACGTCAACCGCGCGACCGACGCCGTTGCCGCCCGACTGTCCTGAGGTGGGGGCCTAGGGCTCGATCGGCTTCGGCGGCTCGTCGGCCTTGGGCTCCGCCGGCGGTGCCTCAGGGGTGGTGCCGCCGCCGGTGAGTTCCGCCTTGATGGCGTCGAGGAACTTGGCCGTGGCGTCCTTCGCGGCTGCGGAGGTCTCCGGATCGGTGGTGGCCTCGTCGAACTTCGCGAGGACCGTCTTGAAACCCGCTGTGACGTCATCGACCACGTTCTTCTCTGCCTGGCCGCCGGACGCGCGGACCGCCTCGCCGGTCTCCACGGCGTGCTGCTTGAGCAGGTTCCCCAGGGTGCGGAACGATGCTCCGACGCCTTGCCAGTCGGCTCGTTCGCTGTCAGCCATGTCGTCTCCTTGTCATCAACGTGATGTCATCAGTATGCCCCGCCCGGCGACATGCCGCTCCGGCGTGAGAGCGGTACCGGTACGCGCAACCCCGCGACCACTGACGCGCCGGGTGCCGTGCGCGTATGGTCGAGGGACCGGAGTCCTCCAGGCTTCCAAGCAAGGGAACAGCCATGGGCAACAAGTCCCCGCAGAAGTCGATGACCAAGAAGTCCGGGAAGTCGATCAAGGAGAAGCGAGCCGACAAGCGACTGGCGGCTTCGGCCGGCGCCGCGGCGCCGATCGTCCCCGCCAAGAAGTAGGAGGCGGTCGCTGGGGAACACGAGGCAGCAGGAGCCTCCGCGGTGATTGACTCCCTCGCAGGATGGGGCAGGATGTGAGGGTCAGATTGCCCCCTCCGGCCCGATTGGCGACGTTGATGGCCCGCTCCACATTGCTCGCCAAGAAGGCCCACCTCATCCCTGCCTTGGTGATGGCGGTGCTTGCCTCGGTGCTCGTGGGCGCTTTCGTGACCCCGGCGTCGGCGGACGGGGTTCCGAACATCCAACTCACGAAGAGCGGTCCCGGCACCGTCCTCGTCGGCGGGGACGCCAAGTTCACCCTCAGCGTCTCGGGGCAGTCCGCGGCAACGCCCGCCTACAACGTCACCTTCCGCGACGTGCTGCCTGCCGGCGTCGCCTACGTGACCGGCTCCGTGACCCCGATCCAGTCCGGTGAGCCGACGATCGTTGGGACGCCTGCGACCGGCCAGACCTTGATCTGGAGCAACCTGTTCGATCTCAACCCCAACGGCGTGAAGGAGATCTCCTACTTCGTCACCCCTGATGCCACCCGCTACCCCGTCGGTAGCTCCTTCCCCAACGCGGGCAACGTCTACGCCAGCAACGACCCCTTCGTCGTGCCGAAGTTCGATGCGAACGGCAACCCCACGACGGGTGGCACGGGGTTCGACTCGTCTAGCGTGACAACGCAGGTGTCGGCCATCGAGATCGAGAAGTCCGAGGCCAGCCCGGAGAACGAGTTGTTGCGCGGGGTGCACGACCACTCGACCGTCTACACGCTGACGATCACCAACAACGACGTGGCCGACACCACGGGCATCAGCGTGTCCGACTTCCTGCCCCCGTCGGTCGAGTTCCTGGCCTGCGGCGGCGTCGACCACACCACCGGCGACCTTCGCGAGTACACGGTCAGCGGGGTGCCGGCGCCGCGACTGACCGCCGTCCCCGTTCTCGCCGCGAACTGCCCCGCGCCCCTGTCTGTCGAGACCGGCACGTTCACTCCGGCCGGTGCCGGTGGACCCGGCCTGTATACCAAGGTGACCTGGCGCCCGTTCAACCTCGTGCCCTCTGCCGTGCGGACCATCTCCTATCGCGCCGCCGTGCCGCTCTTCGCGAACACGGCCACGTGGCTGGGGGCGACACCGCCCATCCTGCTCGGCCTCCAAGGTGCCAACCTCGACAACAACAACGGCCCGAGCACCGCGGAGACCGCCGCGCCCAACGAGGCGAGCGCGACCAACTACGCCACCGCGGCGGGCACCTACGTCGGCCAGGCCGTCGCCGCACAGGCATCCGAGACGGTGAGCGTTGAGGACCTGTCGATGCAGAAGTCGGTCTCGCCGTCGTCCTTCACGATCGGTGGCACCGCGACCTTCACCTTGACGCTTCGCACGTCGGAGTACCGCACGTCCGGGAGCATCGTGGTCACCGACCTCCTCCCGGACGGGCTCAGCCTGGTTGCCGGCTCGACCACCGGCGCCACCGTCACGGCAGTGCCGGCGTCCGGCATCGGGCCCGCCACGCTGACCTTCACGATCCCGGGCAGCGCCATGTCCCGGAATGCCACCCAGACCATCACCTACCAGGCGACGATGCTGGACGCCTACACCAGCGGCGCACCGACGGCCGCCGGCGACACCTACACCAACCAGGTGAGCCTCACGGGGACGACGTCACCCGAGACCGTTCCCGGCGACCCCGCGAGCAGCGTGACGCCGAGCGTCCCGCCGGCCGACGATCCGCTCCCCGGCCCGACCGTCAACGTGGGGGACACCAGCAGTTCAACGATCTCCAGCGGATCGTCCGCCATCGACAAGGGCATCGGCCAGGACCGAACGTCGATCAACTGCGCGACGCAGACCTACGCCGACACCAAACCGCCCACTCCCTACCAGGTGGGCGACATCATGTGCTTCCAGCTGACCGTGCGCTTCAACGCGGCCAACAACACCCTCTCACCGGTGGTCACCGACTTCCTTCCGGACGAGCTCCAGTACGTGACCACCACCGCATCGACAACGGGCACCATCAACACGATCCCGGCGGGCGAGCTCGGCTTCGATGACTCTGGGGCCGGTGCGCCCGGCGGCGTGCTGCGCTGGACGCTCGGCGCCCCGGCGACCGGCGGCCGCCTTGTGGTGGACCCGGGGCAGGTTTTCCAGGTGCGGTTCGCAGCCGTCGTGAGGTCGGCCACGGTTGCCGCCAACGAGGACCTGACCGGCAACCTCATGAAGTTCGGCAGTGTGGACTCGAGCGGCGATGCCCAGACGGAGCGCGACCAGGCCGACTTCGCCCTCGCCGGCAGCCAGGTGGCCATCAGCAAGGGCGTCTACCGGATCAACAACGTGCCCCCCGCTCCGGGCGGCAATCCGCCGAACCAGGACAACAAGAAGGTGAAGGCCAACGACATCGTGACGTTCCGAGTCGACGTCACCAACGTCGGTGCGGCCCCGGGCAGCAACGTTCCGGTGCGCAACGTCGTCGTGGAGGACACACTGCCGGTCGGAATGGCCTGCGGCGCGGTCGTCGCCGGGTCGATCTCCGATGGTGGGACCTGCAGCGGCACGACGCTGACGTGGTCGACCGGCCCGACGGAGATCCCGCCGGGCGCGGCCCGGGCGCCGCTCACCTACGACGTGGTCGTCCCAGCGAACGTATCCGTCAACCAGAACTTCATCAACACCGTCAAGGTGATCTCGTATGAGGCTCTTGCCAACACGGTCTGGGTCACGAACAATCCGGTGAACATCACCGACGTCAGCAACGTCTACACCGCATCCCTGACCCTCACGAAGACGGGCCAGACGGAGCTCGACCTTCCGAACAACAACTCCCCGGACCAGTTCACGGTGGGGGAGACCATCACCTACACGGTGGATGCCACCGTGCCGCCGCTCACCACCGCGGCGAATGCCGTGCTCACCGACACTCTGCCGGCCGGCATGCGGTACGTCAGCAGCGACGCCACGTTCTCGGCCACCGGCCTGCCGCTCAACCTCGGTCCGTTGCCAGATGGCTTCACCCTCTCGCAGTCCGGGCAGGTGGTCACGCTCACCTACCCGGCGGGGTACGCCAACGAGACCAGGACGCCCAACCTCTTCCGCCTGACGGTCACTGCGCTCGTGTTCGGCGGCTCCTACACGCACGGTCAGCAGCTCACCAACACGGCCAAGGCGAAGGGCGTGCTGATCTCGAAGAGCGCCGAGTACAGCGCTCGAGTGGTGATCCCCAATCCCAAGATCAGCAAGTCGAATGGGAATCCGGCGAGTGGCCCAGCCGTGGGCACGGGTGTCCCTGTCACCTACACGCTCTCCGTCACGAATCCGTCGACGGGGTCTACTGTCGCCGACCCAGCGCGGCCTACGTCCTACGACACTCTCGTGACCGACTGCCTGCCCGCGAGCATCGACTTCGGCTCCTATGACGCCCCTCCCGCGGGTGTGACCACCATCGCACCGGTGACCGGCGGCTGCGGAGCGGGCACCACCCAGCTGGGCTGGAACGTCGGGGCCGTTGCCGCGAATGAGACGGTGAACCTCGCCTACACGGCCAGCATCACCGCTGGTTCGGCGGGGTCCACGACCTTCACAAATACGGCGACGGTCACCGGCAGCTCGCTCGACAACGGCGCCCTCGACCCCACCGTGGAGGGCATTTACACCGACACGTCGACGTCCGCCATCCGCTCGGACGACCTCACGCTGACCAAGACGGTCGACCCGGACGTGGCGACCATCGGGCAGTCCCCCATCTGGTCGATCACGGTGGCCGTGCCGTCCGGAACCACCTACACCGGAGCCGCGGTCATCGACACACTGCCGGCAGGCCTGACTTACGGGGCGACGACAGGGGTGGTGTGCCGGGTCGCCACTGTCGTGACACCCTGCGTTCTCGCGTTCCCACCCGTGGGATCGCCGCCACTGGCCCTCGGCGACCAGCTTGCCCCGGCTGGTCAGACCGTCGGCTGGTTCATCGGCGATATCACGTCCCTCGGCACGCCGCGCACCATCACTATCAGCTACTCCGCGCGGGTGAACCTCGACGCGGGCAATGTCCGGGGGAAGATCTTCACGAACACCGCCGTCATTGGGACTCTCCCGCCGACTGGAGCCGGACCTGGGACGGCCGTCGGTGACTTCCCCGGTCGCCCGGGCGAGCCGGCCACGGCGGACATCGTGGTCGCCGAACCGAGCCTCAGCATCGCCAAGGAGGTGTCGACGTCGGCACCCGTGCCCGGCAGCCCGTACACCTACACGATCAAGGTCACCAACGCGAGCGGCGACCTGATGAGCACTGCCTTCAACGTCTCGGTGGTCGACAGCATCCCCGGGCCCGACGCATCCGTGGCGGGCACCAACGGCGTCGTCGTCATCGCCGGATCGGTCTCCGACACCGGCGTGGTTGCTGGCAATGACCCGGTTGCGGGCGGGGGAACAATCACGTGGCAGGGGCTCGGACCCATCGCGCCCGGCCAGACACTGACGCTCACCTACCAGGCGAAGCTGCCCTCATCGACTGTCGATGGCACTTTCACGAACACGGTCGATGCGCCCCACTACGAGAGCTACGCCACCGACGGGCGGTCGTACGACAACGTGGCGCCGGCTCAGTCGACGGTCATCGTGGGTGAGCCGTCGGCCGACATGGCGATCGTCAAGACCCCGTCGGGCGGCACCACGCCTGGCAGCAACTGGACGTTCCAGATGGCGGTGACGAACAACGGGCCGTCCGATGCGGGGGGCCCGATCACCGTGACCGACAGCCTGCCGCCTGGGCTTGCCTACGTCTCCTCGGGAGGCGGCTGGGCGTGCAGCCCGGTGGATCGCGTCGTGACGTGCACGCTCCTGCCTGTGGGTACCCCAGCGACGGGGTTGGCAGCGCTGGCATCGGCACCCCCGCTCTTCGTCACCGCGTTCATCGCGGCCGCGCCCGAGAACGCCCAGTACGTGAACGTCGCCCAGGTGGAATCTGCGAGCCTGGACACCAACCTGAGCAACAACACGTCGAGCGCGACCGTGACGGTCGCCCCGACACCGCCGGGTCCGGGACCGGATCCGACGCCGACGCCGACGCCGACGCCGACGCCGGGTCCGTCGGTCACGCCGACGCCCGGTCCGTCCGTGACTCCGACTCCGACGCCGACTCCGACTACCCCGGGAAGGAAGCCGCAGGTTCCGTCGAAGCCGCTTGTTCCCCCGCCGCCCGGAGATCGCGTTCCCGGCCAGCCGATCGTTGTCCTGCCGGGCAACACGGTGACCAATGCCGGTCAGCCGGTGACGGCCAGGGTCGAGTGCCGGCCGCTGTTCCGGTACGTGGATCGCGTGGGGCTGTCCCTCTCCGGTGCGTGGATTCCCATGGGCGACGTGTCGTACTGCAAGGCGACGTACCACAAGAACGGCAAGGTGACGGTGCGCGTCACCTACCCCCAAGCGGTCCTGGTCAAGGTCACGCTGACGGCGCCCGCTGTTCCGGGGTACGCCGCCTACAAGAAGGTGAAGCGGTACATCGTCCGTCCGCGATAGCGGTCAGCCGGTGAATCCCTTGACCAGGAGCAGCAAACCGATCACGAGCAGCACGATCGACATGATGACGGCGTTGTTTCGCTGGAGCCAGGCGCCCCAGGCCTCCAGGACCCTGGTCGCGGCGCTGCCTGAAACGAGGAACACGACAAGTGGAGTGGCGACGCCCGCAGTCGCCACGAGGATGAACGCCGCCAGCAGCGTCACCTCCTCGGTGACCGTGAGCCCCTCCGCGACGATGATGCCCGCGGCCGCGAGCGTCAGCGCGACGTTCTTGGGGTTGGCGCCCGAGAGGATCAGCCCGAGGCGGAACGACCTCGCGGGCGTGAACGTCTCGATCGCCGCCATCCAGCGGGGCTTCTTCGTGTCTTCGCCGGCTCGCGGCCGGCCCAGCCACTGCTTGGCCGCAAGTGCGAGCACCGCGATGCCGACGATGATGCGCAGCCACCGGGCCAGGGTCGAGCCCTCGGAGGCGTAGAGGTCGGTGCGGTTGGCGATGGCGATGGCGACACCGCCAACGGCCGTGAGGCCCAGCAGCCACCCGGCCAGGAACGTCAATCCGCTTGCCTTCGCCCTCGGCGTCAGCAGGATGAGGATCATGGCGATGATGGGCAGGGGATTGATTCCGACACCCAGGGCGAGGGGCAGGATCTGCCCCAGCGTCGATCCCACGTGCGGCCCTTCGTCGTCGGTAGGGCGAGCCTACGGCGTGGTGTCCTTCCCCCGCTGGCGCGCGAGGCCTGCGGACGCCATCATTGCTGACGGAGGCTCTCCATGACGGATCACGCGGCTTCGCCCGGCGAGACGCCCGTGGTGGCGGTGGACGACGACGACACCCTGCTGGCCGTGGTGGCGCAGACGATGGAGGCGAGTTTCGGCATCCGGTTGGCTCACGTCCCCGGCGACGCGCTGGCGGTCGAGACTGACCTCGGCACCCTCTTCGTCGGCGTGCTCAGCGAACTCATCGTGAGCCTGGAGCTGAGGCTGCCTGGTGAGTTCGCCGCCAGTCGGCCGCTGCTCGAGTACCTCAACGATCGCAACGCGGGCTCAGCCTTGGTGACGTTCTCGGTGCTTGACGAGCGGCTGTGGATTTCGGGAAACGTCGACGGCGACCCGTTCGCGCCCAGACACCTCGACCGCGTGCTGACATTCATGTTCCAGGCTGCCGTTGCCGTCGCGGCGGATCTCGACGTCCAGGTGGGCTAGCTGTTCTGTCCATCGACGTTGGTAACGAGGCGCGTCAGCTGTTGACGTGGGGAAGGCCTCCTTGTGAGGTGTGAAGCGACCAAGCAATCACATTCACGAAGGAGGCCTTCATGGCCCACGCTAATGCCCCGTTGTCCGAGCTGGGCCGGTTGAAGCTGGCCCGGTTCCATGTTGAGTCGGGGTCGACGATCCGTGGGACTGCGGAGCGGTTCCAGGTCTCGACCACGACGGTGATCCGATGGTCGCGTCGGTATCGGGCGGTGTTGGCCGCCGGGATGACGCCGACGTCGCGGGACATGGTCGATGTCTCGAGCCGGCCGCACCGATCGCCGACGCGGACCAGGCGCCGGATCGAGAGGAGGGTCAAGCACCTGCGAACGAAGCGGCGGTTCGGGCCGGTCCAGATCGCGGGCCGGGTCGGGATCCCCGCCTCGACCGTGCACCGGATCCTGGTCCGCGAGGGCCTCAACCGGCTCGATCACATGGACCGGGCCACCGGTGAGGTCATCCGCTACGAGCGGGACCGGCCCGGGGACCTGCTGCACGTGGACGTGAAGAAGTTCGGCCTGATCCCTCCCGGCGGCGGATGGAAGGTCAACGGACGCGCTGGGTTCCAGACCGGACGCAAGCAGATCGAGGCCGACCGCCGCCAGCAGCGGTCCCGACGAGGAACCGGAAGGGGCGGGCTACGCGTTCGTCCACTCCGCAGTCGACGACCACTCCCGCCTGGCCTACTCCGAGGTCCACGACGACGAGACCAAGGCGACCACCGTGGCCTTCTGGACCCGGGCGATCGCGTTCTACGCCTCGCACGGGATCACCGTCACCGAGGTCATCAGCGATAACGGCCCGGCCTACCGCTCCACCGACTGGGTCCGGCTGAACACCGACCTCGGCATCGCCATCCGCCGCACCCGGCCATACCGACCCCAGACCAACGGCAAGGTCGAGCGCTACCAGCGGACACTGCGCGACGAATGGGGCTACGCCAAGGCCTACTCCTCCGAATCAGCCCGCCGGAAGGCCTTGACCAGCTGGCTCCACATCTACAACCATCACAGGCCACACACCGCACTCGGCGGCAAGCCACCGGTCACCCGCGTGACCAACCTGCTTGGACAGAACAGCTAGCCGACCGATGTCTCCGGCGCCCTGACGCCCCTCACAATCGCAGCGACAAGGGGAACCGTCGACGCGAGCCCCGCGGCGAGCAGGGCCCTGCCGGCGGCTCGACGATTGCGGGGCTCAAGTCGATCGGCGATCAGGAGCCCGACGCCGATACCGAGTGCCGCTCTCGTGAGGGCCAGCGCACCGATTGTGTACAGGGGCAGAGTCGTGGTCGGCATGAGGGCCTCCTCTGATCAGGTCGACCCCGCCACGATAGCCCCGGACGACGCTCTCCGTCGTGGGCGAGGGGGCGGTGGATAGCGGGTGGCGTCGACGACGACCGGTTAGCGTCGAGTCATGCGGGCCGCGTGCGAACGTGCCTGTTGCAGGCGGCAGGCGGCAGCCGGCAGCCGGCTACTTGCCCGTTTCGGGAATCTCCCCGCTGTAGCCCGGTGACGTCGTACCACCGGCGATGCCGGGCCGCGGCCGCAGCAGATCGGAGTTCCGAGGCGGCACGTCCACTATGCAGTCACGGCTGAAGATCAGCTGGCCCTCGTTGCCCCAGTGGTAGCCGTCGAAGGTGCCGAAGGGCTCGATGATGTCGGCCACGTCGTGGTTGGCGTGATAGGTGAGCTGGGCGACCAGCCGGGTGTTGGCCTTGGCCGTCGCTGCCGCCTGAGCCGAAGCCATGTCCGGGCCGCTTGCTGACTCGACGGCCACCTCGCTCCGCTTGGCGTAAACACCCGCCTCCGCGTGGCACATCTGCGCCTTAACGGTGACCGTAGCCGTGACCGGCGCGATGGCTGGAGGTGTGGTGCCGGTACCGGACCCCGAACCCGCCGCTGGACATACGAGGCCGGCACTGCCCGCGCGCGTGGTTGGGATGACGTCACGCTCGCCGCCGGCCCCTGTCTCCACGGCATGCTGCTGCAGGAGCACCAGCAGTTGGTCGGGCGTCGGTGCCGTCAGGGTGGTGCGCACGTACGTCGGGGGCTGGTCCGTGGCATTCCAGTGGCAGATGTTCCAAGCGAGCGGATAGGCACCGATCGAGGGCGGGACGTTGCATCCGTCGGCGAGGATGGCGGCCCCGGCGCCGGTGTTGTTGAGCCCGTCGTACTCGGCGAAGGCGGGGATGATGTCGCCCCAGGAATCGCCGGACACGTTGGTGTTCGGGTCGAAGGGGGATCCGCCGTGCGTGTCATGTCCGGTCTCGATGTCGTGCTGCAGCTCGGCCAGGCTGGCGGCCCAGGCGGCCGTTCGCAAGTACGGGCGGGCAACGGATCCCGTGGCATGGCACAGGGTGACGAAGAATCGATTGCTGCCCGGAAGCCCGGGAACGACCGGGATCTGCGGCACATGGGGCAGCACCGGCACCGTGGGGGTGATCGGCTTGGCGGGCTTGTTCGGCACGGTGGGCACTGTGGGGGTGATCGGCTTGGCGGGCTTGTTCGGCACCGTGGGCACAGGCTTGGCGGGCTTGTTCGGCACGGTGGGCACTGTGGGGGTGATCGGCTTGGCGGGCTTGTTCGGCACCGTGGGCACAGTCGGCGTGATCGGCACCGCCGGGCGGTTCGGATCAACCGGGTCGACAGGCTCGGGGACAGCGCAGCCGTTGGCCAGGATGTCGGCCCCGGAAAGCGTGTTGTTCAAGCCCGGGAAGTCCCCCACGGCAGGGATGAGGTCGCCCCAGTTGTCACCTGATTGGCTTGTCGCGGGATCGAAGACGGGCCCGGTGTGCCCGTCGTGACCGTTGATGGCCGACTCAGCGACAGTGATCAGGGTGTAGGGATTGGCTACCGAACTCGTTGCGTGGCACAGCGTGACCTTCTCGTTGCCTCGAGCTTCGTTGGACGTGGTGGATGCCGCATCGGAGGTGGTGGATGCCGCATCGGTCGGCGCGGGCAACTCGGTTACGGGGGCGAGGGGCGCCGTCGCGGGGATCGGGAAGATCGGCAACGGAAGGGGGGCTGGGGACGTTACGGCCACTTCAGGTGGGGGAGTGGGCAGGCCCGCACTTGCGGTGTTTGGGACAAAGAGTGAGGTCGCCGTCGCCAAGCAGGCGGCCCCTATGAAGGTTCCTAGACGGACGATCGGCCCACGGCTCGGTGTTCCCACTGCTCTCCCTTGAGAGGGTGCACCCAACTCGACAGGCCGCCAGACCCGGGCAGGTGCGAGGTCTTAGGAAGTCGCTACTTGACGTTCTGGATGAGTTTGGCGCTTTGAGCCGCACGCAGGGCGCGGGACTCCATCCCGGCCTGGTCCCTCATAGCCGGCGTCACGATCTCGCCTGCGGCCGGCCGGAGAGCCGTCCAGCCGCCCAGCACCCAGGTGCCGATCTTGATGGTCGACGCGGCGATGACGAGGCCATCGTTCCAGCACACGCGGGTCGCGCGAAGTCTGCCGGGGATGGCATTCTCCCGAGTCAGAGTGCATTGGTAGCCCTTGCTGACGTCCGCGCCGAAGACCGGACCGGCCGACAGCTTCCCGAGGACCGCCTGCGTGAGCGGCTTCGGATTCGTGTAGTGGAGCAGGGTGACGCCGGCGCGCGGCTCGGTGCTACCCGGGGCGAGGAACGACTGCGACCACATTGTCGGCGTCAACTTGACGACTCCGACGGTCAAGGGCACGGCCACCCCGGTTGCCGTGGCGGCCTGCTCGGACGTGAGCAGCCAGTCGGTGTTGTTCGGCGGCAGTTGCTCTGCACTCGCCGAGGGACCGACGCCGATCGCGAGTGCAGCCGCCACGATTGGAACGATGACAAGAGCGCCAAGACGTCTGGACACCGTGCGCATGACTCTCCCTGAAGTAGCAGTAGACCTGAGGGGAAGGTACCACCGGGAGGACTTCTGACGCGATGCCCCCCAAGGGTCCCGTCGACCCGCTGCTGTCCTTATGATGACGATGTTGGAGTGGTCTGACCGGGAGGCACCATGAATCGTTCGCGCACGCGCAAGGTCGTCGTGGCCACCGCACTCGCGGGTGGGCTCATCGCCGCCGTCGCGCCGCAGGCCTTCGCCGCCCCCGCGGACTCGCAAGGCGGATCTGGTGGTTGGGTGCCCTTCTTCGCGAGCGGCTCATTGCAGAACAGCGCATGGGCCAACTGCGCCGATCCGATCGTGCTGACCGTCGACCCGCGAGCCCTGCCGAAGGCGCAGCAGAAGTCCGCCAAGGACGCGTTCGCCGCATCCGTGAAGAACTGGGCGGCTCAAACCGGACTTCACTTCACGTTCGGCGGTGTGACACCCGTGAACTACAACGACACCACCTACGTCATCAGCCCTGTCGATGGCGTCGATCGCCCTCGTCACATGTACATCACGGTGCTGACCAACGACGAGTCCACCTACCTCACTGACACCGTCGTCGGGTTCGCCATGCCGACGACCGTCAATGCTGCGAACAAGGAGATCATCCAGGCGGAAGGGGCCTTCCGTACCGACTACGTCGCCGGAAGCACCAAGGAGCAGCGCGTCGCGGTGTTCATGCACGAACTGGGACACGCTCTCGGACTCGGCCACAGCAGCAGCAAGGGCGACATCATGTACCCCATCGTCGACAAGCAGACCACGCTCGGCCCCGGCGACATCGCCGGCATTCAGGCCATCATGCGCCCCTGCGCCACCACCCCGACCCCCTAGAGGGGCCGCTCGCGACGCGGCAACCTGCTGACCACCGCGGCGTAGGAGCCGTCGACCGCGTCAAGTACCTCGTCGTCGGGGATTCCCGCGCCGACTCGCAGCGTGTTCCAGCCCGAACGACCGAGATAGGCCATCACCGACGCATCTTGGGGGTACCGGGTGAGCCATTCATTGGCCTCGTCCCGCGAGTCGGCGCACTTCAGTCCGACGCTGTCGCTGCCGGGCTCGCCGAGGAAGGCGAAGATCCGGCTGCCCACCTTGACGACGATGGTGCCCTCCCACGGCTCGTCTTGCCAGGCACCCCGCATGGCGAGGCAGTGCTCGAGCACGTCGTCGGCGTCCATGTCAGCCATCGTAGTAGTCGCTCAGCCGCGCGAGCAGCTGAGCGTGTGCGGGGGCGAGCGCCGCCACCCGATCGAGCCAGGCCCGATCGGTGGCGAGGGGCTCGGGCGGTGGGACGACGAGCGTCGTGAGCTCCGCGGCCGTGAGTGCTCGATCCAGGGCATCGGCCGTGCCGGGCGGTCCGGATGGCATGTCGGGGATGAACTCGAGACGGTCGAGGTCCCGTCCCCCTGAGCGGGCGCGGATCACGGCTGCACCCGGATCGCGATGGACGTCGTCGAGCACGGCCATCCCCTCCGCCCACGACATCGTCGCCTCGCGGCGCTGCGCGGGATTGGACGGGAGGAGGTCATCCGGCAGCGTCATCACGATCCCCCTGCGTCGACCCGCGACCTGGATCGGCTCGATGCCGTCGGCCCCCGCAGCAGTGAGCAGGGAGGTCATCCCGTACACGGGGCGTCCGCCGACGACGACCAGCGTGATGTGCGGCTCGCGGGCCGCGATGAGCGAGCGGTACGGATCGGCGTCGCGCGCCGAGTGGACGGTGAGGTCGGCGAGCGCGCCTGCCTGGATGCGCCCGACAGGCACCTGCCACGCCCGTTCCATCGTGAGGCCGGGATTGCGGGTTCCGAGTTCGCACAGCTCCAGTGGCGTCAGCTCACCGCCCAGCTGCTCACGGTTCCACAGGTCGGCGACTTTCAACTCCCACAGCAGGCTGCGCGTCCCCGACGGCGCCCAGTCGGAGCCCAGGCAGACCAGGTGGCCGTGCTCCCGCGCGGCCACGATGTCGGTCGTCCCGCCGTAGAGCCACACGTTCGAGAACGGTGACCAGACGATGGCGCCGGGCGGCGACCAGTCCGCGTAGTCGGCGGCGGTGAGGGCGGTGGAGTGGATGCCGATGAGCCCCGGTCCTACGCAGTGGTGCGCGGCGAGCTCGCCGTACTCCTTGCGCAGGGCCGCCGAGGTGCCCTCGGCCAGGTGATAGAACAGCGAGACGCCGCCGGCCATCTCCGTGGCGTAGCGGTTCAACTGTCCGGCCTCGCCCTTGAGCACCGACTGGCGAACGGTGTCAGGCCCGCCGACGGGGTCCTTCTCCACGTTGCGGAGCATCCACCCAGGGAAGGCGCGGGTGGTGGGGGGAGACCCCTGAATGGAGGTGACGCCCCCGACGACGGCCTTCACCTCGGCATACCGGAGTGCGGCGGCCGCCGCCGCGATGCCCAGCGCCTGCGCGGGACTCGAGATGTCCCGACCGTAGGTCTTGGCGGTGGGCCATTGGTAGCGCGTCGTGTACGGGGTGGTTCTCGGCGCCTGCCAGAGCGGGAGGGTGTTGTAGGCGAGATGGTTGTGCAGGTCCATCAGGCCGGGCGTGATGATGCCTCCCGTCGAGACGAGGCGGGCATCTGCGTAACCGGCGAGCCGCCGGCGCCTAGATGGCTGCACCGCCTCGATCCGGCCATCGCGAATGTAGACGCTGGCGCGGGGCTCGACGCGGCGATCATCGTCGAAGGTGACCACGGTGCCCGTGAGGATGAGAGCCATCGCTACCTCCTGTGCCAGCAGAGGGCTCGACGCTAGCCCAACCGTGGCTCGCGCACCATGGGCGCGGAGCGCGGCTACGCTCCCAACGTGGGCGGGAAGAGGCGCGAGGATGACGAGTTGTGCGCCGTGGTTCTCGCCGCCGGACGGGGCACGCGCCTTCGACCGCTGACCTCGGTGCTGCCGAAGGCGCTGTGCCCGGTCGGCAACGTCGCCTTGGTCGACCTCGCGCTCGCATCGGTGCGGCCCTTCGCGGCGGACGTCGCCGTCAACGTGCACCACCTGTCCGCGGCGGTCGTCGACCACCTGTCACGGGACCGGCCGGAGGTACACGTGTCGGACGAGACCGACCGGCTGCTGGGATCTGCAGGCGCCTTGGGCAGGCTCAAGCCCTGGATCGACGGCAGGGCCGTGCTCGTGCGCAACAGCGACGCCTACCTCACCGGGTCGCTTACGGAGCTTGTCGAGGGATGGGACGGCCAGCGACCCCGGTTGCTGGGCCGTCGGGGGGCGTCCGCCGCCGACTTCGGGGACATCCAGTACGTCGGAGCCTGCCTTCTGCCCGCCGACATCGTCGCCGGCTTGGCCGAGCGGCCCTCCGGGCTGTACGACCTCGTCTGGCGGCCCCACTGGGAACGAGGCGAGATCGAGTTCGTCATGACGACTGGGGAGTTCGTCGACTGCGGCACGCCTCGCGACTACCTGAGGGCGAACCTCGTGGCGAGCGGTGGCAGGAGCGTCATCGGCGCGGGTGCGCGTGTGCTCGGGTCGGTCGTGCGCACGGTCGTGGCCTGGGGGAGAGGTGGCGGCGGACGAGGTCCTGCATGACTGCATCCGAGTCGGGCGGGATCTCACCGTCGATGCCCGCTGATCGAGCGGCGGCGCGCCCGTCCCCCCGCACGCGGTCCGATCTTCCTTTCGAAGGCGATCGGGGTTTCAATGGAGGTGTCGAGTGCGTTCCGGTTCGCTCGGAGGGAAGGAGGTGGCGCATGCTGGTTCTCGTCTTCGACGCCGAGGGGTCCCTCATCGCCCACCGCGCCACCCTCGGGCAGCGGCTCCTGGCGAAGTGCACGTCGGGACGGCTGGACCGGGCCTTGGCCCGGGGTGCGTCGCCCGAGTCGTCCGTCCTTCTGGCCATCCGCGCCCAGCAGCTCGTCGACGCGCATATGAGGTTCGTGCTAGCCGACTCGCTTCGTGAAGTCGCCGACGAAGCGACCGGTTCGGCCACGCATCGCGGCTCCCGCGTGCCGATGGACTGGCCCGCCGTGCGCGCCGTGGCCGGCGACCTCCGGGCGCTCGCGTCGCGTCTCCTGGAGCGCGCCCCGCGCCGGTCCGCGGCGTGGCCCAGGTCAACGTGCTTCTCACCGATGGCGGCGGCCCGCTCTACTCGCCGCACTCACCACACTCGCTGAAGGACCTTCGGGTCGCCGTGGGCGACGCGAACCGGGCGCTGGACCCACTCGGCCAGTACTGACGAGCCCTAGACCCGGCGGCCCCGCTGCGCTGCGATGGCGTCGGCGATGCTCCTGGCCTCGATGCCGATCTCCCTCAGCATCCCGGTGGGCGAGACGTGGAAGCCGCAGTAGTACAGGCCGGGGGCGGCGGACTCGACCCCTGTCGTGAGTGGGGTGCCGGCCGCGTCGTAGGTCGCGGGATCGGGCACGAACTCGTCCACCCGTGGCCGGTACCCCGTCGCCAGGATCACGGCGTCGAACTGGGCCGTGGCGCCGTCGTCGAACACGACACCGTCCGTCGTGAACCGCTCGACGCCCCCGTGAACCGTGACGTCCCCCGACCTGATCAGCTTCATGGTGCCGATGTCGATCAAGGGGATGTGCTTGTCCTTCTCTATCTGGGTGGCGGGACCGTACGGGAGCTTGCGAAGGCCTACCTTCGTGATGTCGCCCACGGTCATGCGCAGCACCGGCGCGTTCATCGCGTCGGCCACGGCCGACGGCAGGCGTCGCTGCGCGATGCCGATCGTCAGGATCGGCAGGCCCAGCACCTCCTTCGGGATGACGTTGACCGCGCTGCGGACGGAGAGGGCAGGATGCGCCCCATGCTCATGCAGGTCGATCGCGATCTCACCTCCGGAGTTGCCGAATCCCACGACGAGCACCCGCTGACCGGCATACTCGCGTCCGTTGCGATAGTCGCTGCAGTGCTCGACGCGGCCGCGGAAGTCGTCCACCCGGGCCAGGTCGGCACCACAGGGATCCGGGCGTTGCCGGTGGCGACGACGACGTGGGTTGTCTCGAACGCGTCGACTGGCGTCCGGACGCGCCAACCCGCCTCACCGCGCTCGATGGAGGTGACCCGCTGCTCCAAGCGGATGTCCAGGGCGAACCCGCGCGCATACGCGTCGAGGTAGTTCACGAGCTCGTCCCGCGACACGTACCGGGGACTGCCCTTGGGCAGCGGCACGAACGGCAATGCGGAGTGCCCCTTGTCCGTGTGCAGGTGCAGGCGGTCGTAGTGGCGCCGCCACGTCGATCCAACAGTGTCTGCCTGCTCGAGGATCACCGACTCCAGCCCTGCCCTTCGCAGGCACGCGGCCACGGCGAGGCCCGCCGGCCCGGCGCCGACGACGACGATGGGAGGCGCGGGCATGCGGGCAGTGTAGGCGGCGTGCTGTGATCGTTGACAGCAATTCGCCGTCGCCTCACACTGACGATGCATCTCGCTGGGGGCGAAGGGAGTTCGCGTATGCCCGCCGTCGGATTCCCCATGGCGGATTTCGCGACGAGCCGTCGCATGATGACCGCTCTGGCAGAGGGTCCCTTCACGCAGCTGGAGGGCGAGCCGCTGACGACGTCGTTGTCGGTGCCGTGGGAGCGGCTTCTGCCCGGGCCGGTCGGCAGCCGCTTCAGCACCGACGTCGGGGGTCCGGGGCGACCTCGTGCTCGCCCGCTCGTGCTCGACACCGAGTTCGAGTCCGTCTCCTACGACGATGTCGGTTGCCCGAGCGGCCTTGAGGACCTGCTGGGGGACCGTCGCTTCCTGGCGCAGCACGCGTACGCCATCGCGGCATCGACCCTCGACCTCTTCGAATCGACGATGGGCCGACGCCTGGGCTGGAAGGCGCGAGGCCACCGCCTGGCGCTCAAGCTGTACGAGCCGATCCCGTTCGACGAGACCGGCTACGACGGGCAGCGGTGCGAGATCCGGTTCGGGCATCGCAAGGACCCTCGCGCTCGTCGGCACGTCCCCCTGGCCCTCTATCGCGATCTGATCACCCACGAGGTGACGCATGCGATCATCGACGGCTACCGGCCCCACCTCGCCGACCCCGACGGCACTCTCGACGAGCACGCCATCCACGAGGCCGTCGCGGACGTGGTCGCGATGCTGTCGGTGTTCTCCTCGACCGAGCGGGTCGCCGAGCAACTGAACGCGGCCCAGGCCACGGCGGAGGAGGAATCTCCGACGACGCCCTGGTGCAGACCGGCCTGTTCGGAGTCGCCGACGGCCTGCTCACACGTCAGGCACTTCGCCGTTCGGTGACCGACCGCGTGCCGCCCGACTGGCGGTCGGGCAGGGAGCCCCATCGCCGCGGCGCCGTCCTCGTCAAGGGCCTGATGGACACCGTGCTCACCTTGTGGCAGACGCGCATGGCTCGCCCGGGCGGTCGGGCGAGCGAGTACCAGATCGCCGACTCCGGGGCGAGGGTCGGGCGTCAGGTGCTCGCCATGCTCATTCGCGGGATCAGCTACACCCCCCCGATCGACGTCACCTTCGACGACATCCTTCGCGGCATCCTCGCGGCCGACGCGGTCGTCGTGCCCGACGACGATCATGACTACCGCGGAACGCTGCGCGCCGCCTTCGGACCGCTGGGGATCACGGCTCCGGACGACGATCTCGACGGCCTGTCCGGGCTGCGCGATCTGCACTACCCGGTGCGGCTGTCCTCCCTGGCGTCCGACCCCGAAGAGGTCTACCGGTTCCTGTGGGAGAACCCCGCCATGCTGCGCGCGGCGCGATCGATCCTGACATCCCCTGGTCGTCGAGCGTGTTCGGCCGAGCATGCGGGTGGGTCCTGATGGCTTCATCGTCTCCGAGATCGGTGCGAGCTTCGTCCAACAGGTGCCGATGAGCGCCTACGACGCCCGCCGGCGGCTGGGGCTGCGGGTGAAGGGCAACATCGTCCTGCGCGGCGGCGGGCTCATCCGTTTCAACGAGGGTGGGCGGCTGGCCTTCGCGGCCATCAAGCCAGTGCTCGACGCGGAACGCCAGCAGGCACGGCTCGACGAGGCGGCCGGGCCGTCGATGCTCGGGGTCGACGCGGCCGATGTGGCCACGCGCCGCGCCGGCGTGTTCAGCGAGATGCACGCATCGGCGCGGCGACTGGCCGACGACAGGTAGCGACCTAGTGCCCCAGGGGTCGCTTCTTGGTCGCGGACGGAGCCTCGAGCTGCGGGATCTGGGAGAAGCGGTCGGCCTTGAGCCCGGCCCGAACGGCGGTCAGCAGCTCTGCGCGCGTCGCATCCGGCTTCGCCTTGAGCGCCTTCAGGAGGTTGTACGTGAAGGCTCCGCTCGATCGACCGTTGAAGCTCGCGTCGGACGACGTCTGCGCGGCCTTGCAGGCGGCGAACAGCACCGGCTCCTGGACGGCGATCCCCCTCTTGCGCCGGAAGAACTTGTCGCCGAGCTGCACCACTTCGCGCTCCGCTACGCCGTCTACGCCGATCGGCGTCGGTGGCGGCAGGAACTTGGCCGCCGGCCCTGGAGGATGTCCATCGCCTTCAGCCCCGTCCCGCTGTGGCACGTGTCGAGGAAGGCCTCCACCAGCACATCCGCCGGTACCCGCGCGAAGAGCGCATGCAGCTCGTCGTCGACGATCACCGTGTCGAGATCCCACGCGTCCCCGTCGGGGGCGAGGTCGTAGGCCACGAGCGCCTCGTCTGCGCGATCGAGCTCGTCGCCATTGGCGTCGGGCACCTGCGTGCCGTGGCTCGAGTAGGTGAAGACGATGTGCTTGACCTTGCCGGCGACCGCGAGGTCGACGATCGCGTTGAGCCGGGCCATGATCGCCGCCTTCGTCGCCTTGTCGTCCGTCAGCGTGACGACATCTCGCGACCCGAACCCGTAGCTCTTCCGCAGCAGCGACGCCATGTCCTTGGCGTCGTTGACGCAGCCGTAAAGCCAGCTCGCCATGGGCAGGTTGGCGAACTGGTTGATGCCGACGCACAGCGCCCGACGATCGGTCATGACTGTTCCCTTCGTGGTGCGTGTCAGATGCGGAACGCCGGCGCGGAGAGGAACCTCCGGTTGGCGGGGCCAACGGTGTAGTAGTTGGGGGTCTGCGACGGGGGCATCTGCGCGCTCGTCAACTCCCGGAGCGACTTGAGCGAACCGCTGAAGGCGCCGTCGTGCCATACCTTGAGCAGCTGCGCGGTGAAGAGGCTGTTCACCCGGCCATCGAGGCTCTCCTGGTTGTCCTGGCAGCCCGAGACGAGGGCGATGGTCGCCGTCACGTCGGCCTTGGTGCGCGGGAGCACCCGGCTCTGGATGGCGTCGTACGTGCGCCGGTGGGACTTGTAGGTTCGCTCCTCCACGTCGAGAGGCATGCGCTTGCTGCGCACCTTGGCTGTCGCCAAGGGTCGCGGAATCGCCCAGGGTGGCGGTGCCCCCTTGGAGACCGTGCCGCTGTGGCACGAGTCCGAGAGCATGACGATCCGCGACTTCGCCGGGAACAGGGACCACAGCGCCCAGAGCTCGTCATCGACGAGCATCCGGTCGTACAGCACCCACGTCTCGTCGTACTGGTCGGCCGACTCGCCGACCTCGCCGCTCTCGCGACTCGCCTCGTCGCCGTTGCGGTCTGGCACCTGCGAACCGTGCCCCGAGTAGGTCAGCCAGAAGATGTCGCCCGCGACCATCGAGGCGGCCGCCTTGGTGATCGCCGCGACCACCTTTCGGGACGTCGCCGCCTCGGTGAGGAGCAACGACGTGGAGTAGCCGAGCGACTGCGCGACGGACTGCATAGCGCGGGCGTCGTTCTCGCAGGCGCTCAGCGTGCCTGGCCAGCCGCCGTACGACGCCGGATTGACCCGATTCAGTCCGACGTGAAGGGAGTAGCCGTTCGCCATGGTGCTCCTGACGCTCAAAGGGGAGTGGCTCGTCAGCGACGGCGCTTGCGCGAGTCGAGGACGGTGATCAGGTCAGAGACGGGCGTCATGGCCGCCGAATCGTCGGCGGCTACCACCTCGAAGTCGGTAGACGCCCTCGGCGAGGGCGGCACGGTGGAGCGGAAGGAGCCGTCGGCCCGACGACGCATCGTGCGCCTACGCACGACTCGACCCGTGGCCACGTCGACCAGCGTGGCGCGCGCCGACGCGCCGGACCCACCGTCGAGGCCACGATGTCCAGCTCCTGCCGGGCGCTGAGCACGGTGGGGGCGTCCAGCCAGAAACTGTTGAAGGGTGCGTCCTTGTACTGGCTCAGGCGCTTGCGCGTGACGGTGCCGACGACATGGGACAGCGCCGCCTCGGCGTTCTGGAGCGAGCCGTGCTTCGTCGACACATAGGTCTCGCGCGGGGTGTCGGACAGCTCGATCGGGGTGGCCGAGACGCGGGGCACGGTGCCGTCGCCGCCCATGTCCTCGCCGCCCAGGCTCGTGAACATCGTGACCTTGTTGCCGACCAGCCGCGCCGACTGGTCCGTCGGCTGGAAGATGCCGACGATCGGCGTGATCTGGTAGCCGCCGTCGCGATAGGCGGACTGTGCCTGATGAGCCGTGACCGCCGCCTCGATATCGCGATGGAAGCGCAGGGCGTCGGCGGCCTTGGCCTTGTCGATCCCGGGGAGCGACGCCTCACCCGGCCGGACGAGGGTGCCGCCCATCTCGACCGACGGATAGATGGGCAGCAGCTGGTGCATCGACGGGAAGGAGCGCAGGAGCCCACTGAGGTCGACCGAGATGGGGCCGAAACCCTTGTCCATCCCGTTGACGAGGGTCGTGACCGCATTCAGCGACCCGCGATACGGCGTGCCGAACGTGATGAGGTGCCGCGTGATCTTCCAGCCGTCATGCCGCTCGAGGAAGTCGCGCGCGACGAGACCGCCCATCGAGTGGGCGAGGAGGACGAGCTTGGCGTCCTGGTTCCCGCTCGCCTTCTTCCAGGCCGCGAGCCACTTGGGTGCGCGATCGGCAAGCTGACGGCCGTGGACCCGGTTGTCGCGCCGCCAGTCATACGGGTAGTCGAACCAGTTCTTGCCCTCCTCGAGGTGAGCTCGGCGAACAGGCGGGTCTTGATCTGCGTGTAGCCGTCGATGGCCCACAGCCCGGGGATGAGATGCAGGTCCTGGACGAGGCGCGGCGCGGTGACACCGTCGCCGAGGTCGTCCTTCGACGGATCGTCCTCGCCCCGGATCTCAAGGTCCTGATGCTCCCGCCCAGGGTGAACAGCGCCGAGATCGCGGACTGCGGAGTGATGGCCCACACGTCCTTGCCGTTCTTCTGGAGCACGCCGCCGGTGATGCCGGGCAGCAGGATGATCAGATCACCGAACTTGCGTCGTGCCATGAGTCCTCCTCATTCCGCTTGCTGCAACTCGCGACGCTCGGCGGTGCCGACGTCCCCGTAGAAGACCGCGCCGAGGCCGGCGAGATCGGCCCGGCCCCACAGCTCCTGCATCGTGGCCCGTGTGGCCTCGAGTACCGCCCTACCGACATTCTGCTGATCCACCAGGGCCCCGTAGAACGTCTCGACGAAGAGGGCAGCGGCGCGGACGGTCACCGGCCAGCCGAACCCGAGGCAGCCGCTGGCTCTCGCCGAAAGGAAGGCCGTTGTGACGCCGTTGCCGTCGCCACGAGGGGTGGCCAGGCGTCTGTCGGGAGCGGACCTCGCGCTCTAGCAGGCGCTCGTGATGGCCAAGTACGGCGGCTTCTGCCACGGCAGATCGACAATGCTGCGGGTGAGCAGCGGGCCGTCTGCCAGCTGGAGCCCGCTCAGACCCGGTCGCCCGGGCAGGAAGCCCCCATGCCCGGAGAAGTGAAGGACGTCGTAGGCAGTCGCGGCGACGTGCCCGGCGAGGACGCGTGCGTCGCGGCGTCGCCCCCGAGGACGTCGAGTCGCAGGTATCCCATCTCGCCGAACCGCCGCAGTGCCGCGAGCCCCGAGTCGACGTCGCTGAGATCCCTGGACGGTCGACCACCGCCAGACGGCGATTGTCGTGTCCTCCGTCGCGGGGGCTTCGCGTTCGCCGTGGCCGCGTGCGCGTCGTAACGATCCGGCCGACTGGCCATTTGAGCGACGAGCGGCCTCGGTGTCCGCCATCGCCTCCCACGGCAGGTTCAGGCCGTCTCGTCCGCGTCGGATCGTATCGCGCCGTCGGCTCGTGCTCTGCGAGGTAGCGCTCATTGCCGGAGGCGCCGAGGAACGTGCGTCGTACAGCCGTCGTCCCAGACGGTCGTTCCGCGTGGCTCCTCCTTCGTCCGAGCTGAAGGCTCCTGGTGACCAGTCGTCTGAAGCGCACGGTCGCAGATCGGCTTCGAACGCCGCTGAGCGGGGCCCCGGCGATGTCGCGCCGCCAGATGGCGTGGGTTCCTCTCGTGCATGCGGACGGAGAAGCACAGTCTTGCTCGGTTTTCAGGGCGTCGGATGCGGCGCGCGCAACGTTGATCGTGACGACGCGCGGCATCGTGGTGCCGGTCTCGCGTCGGTATCGACCCGTGAACGCCATCGTCTCGTCTCCCGGACTCGGGTACGAATGTGCTTGGCAGCGGAACGCCGAGTCAATGCGAAACAGCCCGCGCCGGGGTGCGAGATCACCCGATCCACCGCCCGTCTGGCGACCGTGCGGCACACTGATGGTCCGCCAGCGAGCACCCAGGGGATGCGCAGATGGGTCCGAACAGCACTGCCGTCGTACTCGTCGAGTTCCAGAACGACTTCACCAGCGGAGGCGGCACGCTGCACGGTGCCGTGAAAGAGGTCATGGACCAGACGAGCATGCTCGACAACACTCACAAGGCGCCGTGGCGGCGGCACGCGCGGTAGGGGCGACGATCGTCCATGCGCCCATCCAGTTCGCCGGAGGGCTACAACGAGATCACGTCCACCCCGTACGGCATCCTCAAGGGAGTCGTCGACTCCAACTCGTTCGGGTCAAGGGCCTGTTTCAGATCATCGATGACTGGCGTTGGAGGACGGCGACATCGTCCTCGAGGGCAAGCGCGGGCTCGACGCGTTCGGCGAGCACCAATCTCACCTCCATCCTGCGCAGCAAAGGGCATCAAGACGGTCGTCCTCGGCGGCTTCCTCACCAATTGCTGCGTCGAGTCGACGATGCGATCACCTACGAGAAGGGCTTCGATGCGGTCACGCTCACTGACCACCGGTGTTTCGTTACCCAGCCCAGAGGAGTTAGCCGCCAATGCCATCACCTATGACCACCTGATGTTCTCCAAGCCGATGACGGCGACCGAGTTCGCGGAGACGGCTCGCGGGTGGGAAGTGGACGACGCCTCGCGCGGTTACCGATCTCGGAGCCGCTCCAGTTGGGGAGTGAGTTCCGCCGCCGGTCCCGCGCTGACGACCGACCAGCGCCTCGTCGATGCGGTCAGCCGGGTGCTGCCTGGCGTGCGGAGCCGAGTTGTGCGACCGGCCTGCCTACGCGCACGACGCCTCGCACTATTCGTTGACACCGCAGGCGGTGGTGACCCTCGAGAACGCGGTGATGTCAGCGCCTGCTGCGGGTCAGCGGCGAGCAGGGCATCCCTACCCCTTCCGCCTGGGGGAACGGAGCCTTGAGCGGGCAGGCGATGATGCCAGCATCCTCGTCGACACCCGCCGCCACTTCCGACGGATCGAGGTGCTGACGACGGCCGCCGCGTGCGGGTCCAGCCGGGCGCGACCATCGGCGCGGTCAACGCCCGATTGGCTCCGCTCGGCGGCATGTTCGGACCCGGACCCGGCCAGCGAGTCCGCGGCCACCGTCGGCGGCGTCGTTGCCAACA
>JADKGE010000004.1 GCA_016717115.1 Actinomycetota bacterium | reverse complement strand
GGTGCGGACCGCGTCGGACTCACGCAGGCGGGAGGCGTCGGCCGCCCGCGCGGCGAGGCGGTTGCGTTCGAGGACGGCGCGGCCTGCGCGGCGAAGGCGTCCAGCATGCGGCGGTCGGAGGCGGAGCAGGGGGATCCGGACAGGGCCATGACGAGCCCCGGACCGGCGTCCACCGAGACGTCCGCGTCATCGATGGACTTCGGTGGAAACTCCCCCGACACCTCGACGACGGACAAGCCCCGCCCGTCCACCGTCACCTCGAACAGCGCCGCGCTGCGCATGCCGAACGTCTCGCACGCCTGGTCCAGGAGCGCACGAACGCCGTTGCCTCGGCCGAGGACACCGACCGTGAGGGCGGCAAGGACGTTCGCCTCGGCGCGGCGGCGCGCGGCCTCCTTCGCGAGAGCGGTGCTGCGGTCGACGATCGTGGCCACGACGGAGGCCACGATCACGAACGTGACGATGGCGAAGGCGTTCTCGGGTTCGGCGATGGTGAAGGTGCCGAGCGGTGGAACGAAGGAGAAGTTCACCAGGAGTCCGGCGAGGACTGCGGTGACGATGGCGGGAAGGAGTCCGCCGACCAGGGACGACGCCACGACACCGAGCAGGAAGGCGAGCAGGACGGTGGACAGGCTCAGGGCATCGCGAAACGGCAGGAGTGCCAGCGTGAGGCCGATCGGAATCACCGAGGCGAGGACCCATGCCCAGCCGCGGCGGGTGCCGGTACGACGCGGGCGGCGGACGGACGGGTGCCGTTTGCCGGCCGTGTCATGCGACACGACGTGCACGTCGATCTCGCCGGAATCGCGAACGATGTCGTCGGCGGTGCTGGGACGAAGTGCCGTGCTGAGGCGGCCGCGGCGGGAGGCACCAACCACCACCTGGGTGCCATTGACGGACCGCGCGAAGTCGAGGACGGCCGTGGCGACGTCCTCGCCCACGACGGTGTGGAAGGTGCCACCGAGGTCCTCGGTCAGCTGTCGCAGCCGCGCCACATCATCGGGCCGGGCCCCCAAGGTGCCGTCGCCGCGGACGACGTGAACGGCCACCAGCGCCCGGCCGGCGCTGCGCCCCGAGATGAGCGAGCCGCGCCGCAGCAGCGCGTCGCCCTCGGGACCCCCTGTCAGCGCGACGACGATCCGGGTGCGGGCCGCCCAGGTGTCCTGGATGCCATGGTCGGCCCGGTAGCGCTCGAGGCCCTCTTCCACGCGGTCGGCGAGCCAGAGCAGGGCGAGCTCTCGCAGGGCGGTCAGGTTGCCGGCTCGGAAGTAGTTGCCCAGCGCAGCGTCGACCTTCTCGGGCTTGTAGACGTTGCCGTGGGCCAGACGGCGACGTAGCGCCTCGGGACTCATGTCGACGAGCTCGAGCTGGTCGGCGGCTCGGACGACGGCGTCGGGAACCGTCTCGCGCTGCTTGATGCCCGTGATCGACTCGACGACGTCGTTGAGGGACTCGAGGTGCTGGATGTTGACGGTCGAAATAACGTCGATGCCGGCGTCGAGGAGTTCGTCGATGTCCTCCCACCGCTTGGTGTTTCGCGAGCCTGGGACGTTCGTGTGGGCCAGTTCGTCGACGAGTGCTACCTGCGGATGCCTGGCCAGAAGGGCGTCGAGGTCCATCTCCTCGAAGCGCGCACCGCGGTGGTCCATGGCTCGTCGCGGGACGACTTCAAGTCCGGTGATCATGTCCGCGGTGTGGCGACGATCGTGGGTCTCCACGAAGCCGACGACGATGTCGGTGCCGCGTTCGAGACGCCGGTGCGCCTCGCCGAGCATGGCGTAGGTCTTGCCGACGCCGGGCGCGGCACCGAGGTAGATGCGCAGCTTGCCGCGGGTCACTCCTCCATTGTGGCCGGACCGAGCGATCTGGTCGCTCTGGGCCGAAGGATCCGACATCGAGATGGCCTGGCTCACCCGACGCTCTCCAGTGACAGGTTCAGGCGCAGCACGTTGACCCGAGGCTCGCCGACGAAGCCGAGCAGTCGGCCTTGGGTCGCCTCGTCGACGAGCCCGCTGACGAGCATCGGGTCGATGCCGCGAGCCGACGCGACTCGGGCGACCTGTTGGCGTGCGTAGTCCGGGCTGATGTCGGGATCCAGGCCACTGCCGCTCGCGGTCACTGCGTCCGCGGGGACAGCGTCCGGGCCGACGCCGTTGGCCGCCGCCAGAGCGGCCTTGCGCTCGGCGACCGCCTGAACGAGGTCGGGGTTGTCGGCCGCGAGGTTCGTTCCTCCGCTGCTCAGGGCGTCGTAGCCGTCGCCGGCGGCCGACGGCCGCGGCCAGAACCACTCCGCACCGTCGAAGGACTGGCCGATCAGGGCGGATCCGACGACGGCCCCGGAGGTCGTCGATACGTAGGAGCCGTCGCTGGTCCCCGGCACGATGCGACCGACGGCGAACAGCGCGACCGGGTAGGCGACGCCGAGCACGACGGTCATGACGAGCAGGAAGCGCACGCTGACCCAGGCTTGACGGACGGTGAGGTTCACGGTGATCACCCCATTCCGGGGATGCGGGAGACGAGCAGGTCGAGCAGCTTGATGCCGACGAACGGCACGATGATTCCTCCGAGTCCGTAGATCCACAGATTGCGGCTGAGCAGCTTCGAGGCGCTCGCCGGGCGGTACCGCACGCCCCGCAGGGCCAGCGGGATGAGCACGATGATGACAAGCGCGTTGAAGACGACCGCGGACAGGATGGCCGAGTTGGGGCTCGACAGGTGCATGACGTTGAGGGCGTCGAGCCCCGGGTAGGCGACGACGAACATCGCCGGGATGATCGCGAAGTACTTGGCGATGTCGTTCGCGACGGAGAACGTGGTCAGGGCGCCGCGGGTGATGAGCAGCTGCTTGCCGATCTCGACGATATCGATGAGCTTCGTCGGGTTGGAGTCGAGATCGACCATGTTGCCGGCCTCCTTGGCGGCCGAGGTGCCGGTGTTCATCGCGACGCCGACGTCTGCCTGGGCCAGCGCGGGTGCGTCGTTCGTCCCGTCACCGGTCATCGCGACGAGGCGACCGCCCTCCTGCTCACGCTTGATGAGAGCCATCTTGTCCTCCGGCGTCGCCTCCGCGAGGAAGTCGTCGACCCCCGCCTCCTCGGCGATCGCGCGTGCGGTCATCGGGTTGTCACCCGTGATCATCACCGTGCGGATGCCCATGCGACGAAGCTCGTCGAACCGCTCGCGGATGCCGGTCTTGACGACGTCCTTGAGGTGGACGACTCCGAGCACCGCGGGCCCCTCGGAGACCACCAGCGGCGTGCCGCCCGCCGACGAGATGGCATCGACGGTCGCAGATACCTCCGGCGGGGTGCGGCCACCCTCGGAGGCGACGTACGCGAACACCGCTCCGGCGGCGCCCTTGCGCACCTTGCGCCCCTCGACATCGACGCCGCTCATCCGCGTCTGGGCGGTGAAGGGGACCCACTCAGCGTGCAGCAGCGCTCCTTCGTCACGGGCGCGCAGGCCGTACTGGTCCTTGCAGAGGACGACGATCGACCGGCCCTCGGGGGTCTCGTCCGCGAGGCTGCTCAGCTGAGCCGCGTCCGCCAACTGCTCGATCGTCACGCCGGGCGCCGGGATCAGCTCGACCGCTTGGCGGTTGCCGAGGGTGATCGTCCCCGTCTTGTCCAGCAGCAGCGTCGAGACGTCACCCGCCGCCTCGACGGCTCGACCCGACATAGCCAGCACATTGCGCTGGACCAGCCGGTCCATTCCTGCGATACCGATCGCCGACAGCAGTGCGCCGATCGTGGTCGGGATGAGGCACACGAGCAGGGCCACCAGGACGATCACGCTCTGCGTGGCACCCGAGTAGTCGGCAAGCGGCTGCAGGGTCATGACGACCAGCAGGAAGATGATCGTCAACGACGACAACAGGATGTTGAGTGCGATCTCGTTGGGCGTCTTCTGCCGACTGGCCCCCTCGACCAGTGCGATCATGCGGTCGATGAAGGTGTGCCCGGGTGCTGCCGTGATCTGGATGACGATCCGGTCCGAGAGCACCTTGGTGCCACCCGTCACGGCGCTGCGGTCGCCACCGCTCTCGCGGATGACGGGCGCCGACTCACCCGTGATCGCCGACTCGTCAACGCTCGCCACGCCGTCAACGACGTCGCCGTCGCCGGGGATGATGTCGCCGGCCTCGCAGACCACGCGGTCGCCGAGCCTCAGCTCGGTGGCCGCGACCGTGGTCTCGCCGCCGTCGGAGTCGAGCCGCCGGGCCATGGTGTCCCGCCGGGTGGCCCGCAGCGATGCGGCCTGAGCACGTCCACGACCCTCCGCCACCGCTTCGGCGAGGTTCGCGAACACCACGGTGAGCCACAGCCACACGGTGATCCACCACGCGAACGCGCTCGGCTCGACGATCGCTGCGACGGTCGTCAGCAGGGCACCCACCAGCACGACGAACATCACCGGGTTGTGCCACATCTGCCGCGGGTCGAGCTTGAGCAGGGCCTCGGGAAGTGACGTCAGCAGCGCTCGGGGCTCGAACACGCCGGAGCTGACGCGCCCATGAGGGACGACTTCGGGGACGGGGGCGAGCGTGGTCATGACAGTCCCTCCGCAAGGGGGCCGAGGGCCAGGGCAGGCACGAAGGTGAGCCCGGCCACGATGAGGATGACGCCGACGGTGAGCAGGACGAACTGGGGTCGATAGGTGGGCAGGGTCCCGGCAGAGGCCGGTGCCTTGCCCTGCTGGGCGAGGGACCCGGCGAGGGCGAGCACGAAGCAGATGGGCAGCAGGCGACCCAGGAACATCGCCACCGCGAGCGCGATGTTGTAGAAGTCCGTGTTGGCACCGAGGCCGGCGAAGGCCGAGCCGTTGTTGTTGGACGCGGACGCGAAGCCGTAGAAGACCTCCGAAAGGCCGTGCGGCCCGGGATTCAGGATCGCCGCCCGACCGGTCTCGGTAGCCATGGCGGCACCGAGCCCCAGGAGGAGGAGGGTAGGCGTCGTCAGGATGTAGAGGGCGACGAGCTTCATCTCCCGCGCACCGATCTTCTTGCCGAGGTACTCCGGCGTACGGCCGACCATCAGGCCGGCGATGAACACCGCGACGATGGCGGCGACGAGCATGCCGTACAGCCCGGAGCCGGTGCCGCCGGGCGTGACCTCGCCGAGCGTCATGTTGAACA
The DNA here is from genome assembly GCA_016717115.1 of Actinomycetota bacterium. Taxonomy (GTDB): domain Bacteria; phylum Actinomycetota; class Actinomycetes; order S36-B12; family S36-B12; genus UBA10649. The sequence continues at coordinate 158,905 of JADKGE010000004.1, read as the reverse complement.
GGGCCAGCCCGCCGCCGTACGCCGTGAAGGAGTCGTGCATCGAGTTCACGGCGCCGGTCGACGTGCTGGTGGTCGCCGACGCGAAGACGGCTGACATCGGCACGCCGAAGCGGACCTCCTTGCCCTCCATGGCCCCACCCGCCAGCTGGAGTGCGGGGCCGGCGTGGTTGAGCTCGACCCAGATCAGCAGTCCGGTCACCGTGGCCCAGATGGAGGCCATGACGGCGAGGATCGCGTAGCCCTGCCGCAGGTCGCCGACGATGCGGCCGAACGTACGGGTGAGGCTGAACGGGATCACCAGGATGAGGAAAATCTCAATGAGGTTCGTCAGCCCGTTCGGGTTCTCGAACGGGTGCGACGAGTTCGCGTTGTAGAACCCGCCACCGTTCGTCCCGAGCTCCTTGATCACCTCCTGGCTCGCCACCGGACCGCCGGGAATGGTCTGCGTCCCGCCTGTGAGGGTCGTGATGGTGGTGTCGCCGGCGAAGTTCTGCACGACCCCGTTGAGGATCAGCACGATGCCGAAGACCACCGCGACCGGCAGCAGAATCCGGATCGTGATCCGGGTCAGGTCGACCCAGAAGTTGCCAAGCCGATCGGTATGAGTACGCGCCAGCCCCCGGATGAGCGCGACGGCCACCGCAATCCCGACCGCGGCTGACAGGAAGTTCTGCACTGCGAGGCCGGCCATCTGGGCCGTGTAGCCCAGGGCCGCCTCGCCCGAGTACGACTGCCAGTTCGTGTTGGTGACGAAGCTGACAGCGGTGTTGAGAGACTGGAGCGACGGCATCCCCTCCCTGCCCAGCGAGTACGGCAGGTAGGCCTGCAGCCGAAGGAGCGCATACAGCGCAAGGACCGAGACGACGGAGAACGCCAGCACCGAGCGCAGGTACACCGACCAGCGCTGGTCGGCAGACGAGTCGACCCCGATGATCCGGTAGATGCCGCGCTCGACCCGGGTGTGCCGAGGCGACTCGAGGGAGCGGGCCATGTAGTCACCGAAGGGCCGGTACACCAGCCCGAGGGCGAGGACGAGGACGAGGACTTGAAGGACTGCCCCGAATGTCGCGTTCATGATCGGGCCTCAGAACTTCTCGGCGCGCACGAGCGACACCACGAGGTAGACGAGGACCGCTGCTGCCACGACGAGGGCAGCCGCACCGAGGACGCTCACAACTTCTCCAAACCGTTCGCGACGACCAGGACAACGGCGGCCAGCACCACGATGACGCCGACGGCGACGAACTCAGCCATGTTCACTTCCTCCTTGAGATGCCGGACTACTCCCGGCCCAGTTCCAGTAGATCCCTTCAGCTGGGACGCCAAGGCCGTCCTGACGGGCCCTTGACGCGACCCGGTCCCCTGCTGACGTGCCCTTAACGGTCCGCCACCTGCCACCAGTCGTGGGACCGGTTGTCGGCGGCAGCGGGCGGTCCCTGGCGTCGCGCCCGATCCAGGTGCAGACGTCCCAGAATGGACGCCGTCACGGCCAGCGCGAGGAGGCACAACAGCCTCAACAGGTCTGCTTCACCGTGCCAGGCGAGCGTGCCGCCGGTGTCGACCGCGAATCCGTTGGCGAAGAGAAGGGCCACCACGGCAAGGGCCAGGGCCGAGACCGGCGACGACCACCACGAAACGATCACGACGATGACGACGAATCCGCCGAAGGCACGTGCGCCGCCGAGGAGGCCCGATGCCGCCGCGGCGGCCAGGACGAGGCACGAGACGAAGGTGATGCCGACCGCGGCGGCGAACGACAGTCGAGCGCCATCCCTTCCGAGGATGAAGTCGATGACGGGGTCGCCGTGCGGTCTGGTGGTGTTCACGAAACAAGAATCGCTCCGACCACGACCGCAAGCAGCCCCCCTTGACGCGACCTTGATGCCAGGAGCCGAATCACAACGGGTTCTTCACGCGAGCGCTCCTCGCCACCCGGCTCAGCGCACTACGACGGCGACGGACGCAGGCGCAGCCCGGCCATTCCGCCGTCGACCGCCAGGCTCGTGCCCGTGGTCGCGCCGGACTGCGGACTCGCGAGGAAGACGATGGCGCTGGCCACCTCGTCGGCCGAGACAAGGCGCCCCAGAGGCTGCCGCGCCTCGAGCGCGGCCCGCTCGGCCAGCGGGTCAGCAGCGGCGGACAGGAGCCGTTCCACCCACGGCGTGTCCGCGGTGCCGGGGTTGACCGCATTGACGCGAATGCCCTCGCGCACGTGGTCGGCGGCCATCGCGAGCGTGAGTGAGAGGACGGCGCCCTTGGTGGCGCTGTAGAGCGCCCGCGAGGGCAAGCCGGCAGTCGCCACGACGGAGCAGGTATTGACGATCGCGGCGGAGGAGGATCGACGCAGGTGCGGTAGCGCCGCCCTGGTCACCCGCACGAGCCCGAGCAGGTTCACGTCGAAGACCCGCTGCCACTCCTCGATGTCGTTGTCCTCGACCGTGCCCGCGGCGCCGATGCCCGCGTTGTTCACGAGGATGTCCAGCCCGCCGAGTCGGTCCACCACCGTCGCGATCGCCGCGCGCACGGAGTCATCATCGGTCACGTCGGCCGCGACGTACAGGAGGGCCGTGGAATCGACGGGTGGCTGCCGGTCGAGGACCGCGACCCTCGCCCCGCGCGACTGCAGCAACCGCGCCGTGGCCAGGCCGATGCCGGACGAGCCGCCGGTGACTACCGCGACCAGACCCTCGACATCGCGGATCGTCATGCTCCACCTCCTACCGGAGGCGTCGCTCCGCGTCAGGGGAAACGCTAGTCGACGAAGTAGCCCATGATGTCGTCGCGCTCGCTCTGCGCGGACACCATCGGCAGCCGGTGACCGTGCCACGTCCTGCGCGACCACGTGTCGGAATCCATGAACGGCAGGATGCGATGCATGAGGTGTCCCATGGCGATGTCTCCTCGACTTTTGTTGTCGGGTACAACATATTCCCGCGGGAACCTGCTGCCGATCACCCCCCTTGCCCGTGGTGAAGCACGTCACACGCCCCGAGGTGGCGGGAACCGCGTCGGCCGCCGGGAAACTCAGGCGAAGCGGCCGGCAATGTAGTCGCGGGTCCGCTGGTCCTGCGGATCCTCGAACAGCACCGCGGTGGGGGCGTGCTCGACCAGCCGGCCACGGCGGGCGCCCTGCTCGTCGAACTCCGCGGCGAAGAACGCGGTGTGGTCGGCGACGCGCGTGGCCTGCTGCAGGTTGTGGGTGACCAGCACGATCGTGTAGTCGGCGGCGAGCTCGACCATGAGGTCCTCGATCCGCTCGGTGGCGATCGGGTCGAGCGACGCGGCCGGCTCGTCCATGAGGATCACGTCCGGGTCCACCGCCAGGCAGCGGGCGATGACGAGCCTTTGCTGCTGGCCGCCCGACAGCTGTAGGGCGCTCCTGCCGAGATCGTTCCGCACCTCGTCCCACAGCCCGACCCGCGTGAGGCAGCGTTCGACAAGCTCGTCGAGGTCGGCCTTCTCGTGACGGAGCCTCGGGCCGTAGGCGACGTTGTCGCGGATCGACTTCGGGAACGGGTTCGGCTTCTGGAACACCATCCCGATCCGCTGCCGGATCTCGATCGGGTCGACGCCAGGCCCGTAGAGATCGGTGCCCCGATAGGACACGAGCCCGCCGACGCGTGCCTCGGGGATGAGGTCGTTCAGCCGGTTGAGGCAGCGCAGAAGCGTGGTCTTGCCGCACCCGCTCGGGCCGATGAGCGCAGTCACCTGGCGCGCTTCGATCGTCATCGTGACGTCCTGCACGGCCAGCTGCTCGCCGTAGGACACCGAGACGTCCTCGAGCCGGAAGACCTCGGGATGCACCTTCGGGTCACCGTGGCTCATGCGCGCGCTCCCCCGTGACCGGCGGGAGCGAGCGGGCTGATCACCCGGGTCGTGATCAGTGCGGTGATGCATTGCACGAGCAGCAGGCCGATGAGCACCAGAAGCTGGATCTGGGCTGCCAGCAGTGGAGACGCACCGCCCAGCAGCATGCCGACGAACGCCCCTGGCAGCGTGACGAGCCCGGCGCTCTTGGTCTGATCGAGGGTGGGGAACAACGACTTCTCCGCGGCGCGCTGGGAGAACTCACGGCCGGCCTGCCGGTACGTGGCGCCCAGCGCCACGTAGCCCTCGAAGACGGTGAACTGGTCCTTGACGTCGTCGCGGAGCCGCACGCCGGCGAGCGAGGCCGTGGTCATCGCGCCACCGATCATCTGCGCAGAGAAGGGCAGGAGCGACTGCGCACTGAACTCCAGCGCACCGGTCACTGCCACGATGAGCACGGTCGCGGAGGCACCGAGGAAGATGGCCAGGAGGATGCCCAGGCGGTCGCGGGAGTCGCCGCCGATGCGACGGTTCGAGGTGTAGGCCGCCACGACGAGCATCACCCCGAGATAGAGGAACGCCGCCTGCGGGTGGGTGAAGATCCACGCGATGATCAGTGCCACCGCGACGAGCTGGACGAGAGCGCGGAGTGCGGCGACGAGCAGCTCCCGGCGGTACGCCAGCCCGCCATAGGTCATGACCGCGAGGGCGGCGGCAAGCAGCAGGGCGAGGGCGATCCCGGTGCGGATCGCCTGCTCGTTCATGGGGTCATTGTGTCGTGCGCCGGCGCCGTGCGTCGGCAGTCACTTGCGCAGCACGTTCTCCAGGTCGAGGTCGACGTCGTCGGCAGGGGTGGCCGCGCTCAACGCGTCGCGCAGGTCGCCCAGGAAGCCCCGGAACGTGGACTGCGCCACCCGGTGCAGGACCGCGCGGTCGAGGCCGGCGCCGAGGTCGCCGAGCGGCGGCCGGTAGCTGCCGACCAGGGAGATGAGGGACTCCTCAGGCGAGGTGCGCGCGATCTCGACGTTGCCGTCCAGCTGCGGGAACAGGGCACCCGTGGGGCCGGTGGCCATCCAGCGCACGGGGACGACCATGGTGCCGTCCTCCACGTAGGGGGGCAGGATCTGCACCTGCACCTTCTTCGACAGGCCGATGCCGCTGGCCCGGATGAGCAACTGCCGGCCGCTGCCGAAGGCCTCGTCGGACACGTTCTGGAGGCCGTCCAGGCGCAGGTGCACGAGCATGCGGCGCCAGGCCGTGGGGGCCGGCACCTGCAGCGGCACCGCCTCGCGCAGAAACACCTGAGCATCATGGAGGCCCGCCAACCCCTGTCCTAGGGTCGAACGTCCCAACCTCTCCCAACCCGCCTGCGCCTCGACCGACACGGCAGTGGCCGCCCCTTGGGGCGGCCACTGCCACGAGTTCCGAGCCACCGGTCAGGCTTTGGCCGCCTCGTCGCCCTCGGCGGCCTTCTCCTCCGCCTCGGCCTCCTTCGCCGCCGCCTTCATGTCCTTGGCGACGACGTCGTCGACAGCCGACTCCACGACCTTGTTCGCCTTGTCGAGCGCCTTCCTGACCTCGATCACGGCCGGGTCGGACACCAAGGCGATGATCCCCGAGTGCCCGGGGTCGATGGCGTCCTGGAGCTCGTCGGCGAGCTCGGTGCGGTGATGCAGCTCGCGCAGCTTGCCGGTCGCCGCACCGGCGGCACCCAGCACGACCGCGCTGCCGATGATCGACGGCGGGAAGATCACTCCGAGAACGACGCCGCCCACAAGGCCCCAGCCGAGGCCCCGGCGGGTGCTGTGGTCGGTGGCCTTCTGGATCTCCAGCTGGCCGTCGTCGCCACGCTTGACGACCACGACGCTCTCGAGCTCGATGTGCCTACCGTCTTCGAGGGACTTCAGGAGCTCGTAGGCCTCCCATGCGGCATCGGTGTCGTTGAAGTCGGCGACGAGGAGGGTGTAGGCACCGTCGCTGACTGCGGCAACGTCCACCGTGAGCTCGTCGGCCACGGGATCCGTTGTTGGTTCGTCGGACATGAACATCCTTCTTTCGTTGTTGTGAGGCCGGACGTCGGTTGGGCGACCGGCCCGGACCTACGAGGTGGTGATCAGGACAGCTTGTCCTTGACGGAGTCGATGACGTCCTCGACCTTGTGGGCCACGTCGTCGACCACGCCCTTGGCCTTGGCAGCCGTCTGATCGGCAGCGCCTTCCGCCTTCAGGTCGTCGTTGTCGGTGAGGTCGCCAACGGCTTCCTTCACTCGGCCCTTGGCCTCTTCCAGATTCGGATCCATCGGGTGCTCCCATCGTCAGGTCCCGGTGCGCCCGGGCCCGATTCCTAGTCTCCCCCTTCCCTGCGGACCCCGCGACGGCAGAGGGGAGATGGCTGGGATATCCCTCAGCCCAGGGTGGCCAGGACCTCATCGACCATCTCGGTGGTCGTCGCCGGGTGCAGGAACACCAGGCGGCCCACGGTCTCGCCCCGCCAGGCACTGTGGGTGACGAAGGCCGTCTGCTCGTGCAGCAGGCGCTGGCCCCACGCCTCGTAGTCGGCATGCAGCCAGCCCACGCGGCGAAACAGCACCACGGACAGGTCGGGTTCGCGGATGAGGTGGAGGTCGGGGTCCTCGTCGATGCGGGCTGCTGCGTACCGGGCCAGGGCCAGGGAGTGATCGACGGCATCGCGGTAGGCGTCCAGCCCGTTGACGGCCATCGAGAACCACAGCGCCATCCCCCTGGCCCGTCGGGTCAGGTGGTACGCCAGGTCGCTGGGGTTGAAGTCCTCGTCGTCCTCGTGGATCACGTCCAGGTAGGAGGCGTCCTGCGTGTGAACGGCCTTGGCCAGCCTCGGATCACGGTAGATGAGTGCCGCCGAGTCGAAGGGGGCGAACCACCACTTGTGCGGGTCCATCACGAGCGAATCGGCCCGCTCCACCCCCGCATAGCGATCCCGAAGGTGGCGCGACAGCATCCCCGCCCCGCCGTAGGCGCCGTCGACGTGGAACCACCAGCCGTGTTCCGCCGCCACCGCAGCTGCGGCAGCGAGGTCGTCGATGATTCCGGCATTGGTCGTCCCCGCGGTGGCGACGACAGCGACGACGTCGCTGAGATCGGCGTCGTCCGACAGGGTTTCGCGCAGCACCCCTCCCTCGAGTCGGCCGTCGAGAGTGGGGACGATGAGCGCGTCCATGCCGGTGATGTTCAGAGCGTTCTTGATCGATGAGTGCGCCTGATCGCTCACGACCACCCGCATGCGCACTTCCGGCAGTCCCGACTGGATGCGTGCTCGTCGCGCCGTGTCGCGGGCGACGACGAGCGCGGACAGGTTGCCGGCCGATCCGCCGGACACGAACACGCCGCCCGCCGACGCCGGCAGTCCTGCGAGGTCGGACATCACACGCAGCGCCTGGTTCTCGGCGATCACGGCCCCAGCGGCCTCGAGCCACGAGCAGCCCTGCAACGAGGCGGCCGACACGACCATGTCGAACAGGAGGGAGGCCTTCGTGGGCGCCGCGGGGATGAAGGCGTGGTAGCGCGGGCTGTCGGCCGACAGGATCGTGTTGGCCAGATGGTTCACGTAGATGTCGAGCACGGCGCTCGCCTCGCGGGGTTCGTCGCCGATCAGGCCGGCCACGGCCTGCTCGAGGTGCCTGCGGTCGCCGAGCCCGTCGACGGACGTCTCGTGCATGGCGAGCCGCTCTGCCACGTACTCGAGGATGAGCCCGGTCATCTCCGGATCGAACCGGTGCATGCGGTCGGCGTCAGCAGGGAAGGGGAAGTCCCCTGAGGGCTGTTTGGGCACGCTCTGGACTCTATCGATCCGTGCAGGGATGCCGGTGGGACGAGGGTCAGGGACTGACCACGAGGACCAGGAACGCGGCGAACAGGCTCAGGTGGATGCCGCCCTGGAGGAGCGTGGCGCGCCCGGGTGTCACGGTGAGGATGCCCGTCACCATCGTGATCGCGAGCAGCGTGATCTCCGTTGCGCTCAGTCCGAGAACCAGGTCGTAGCCGAACAGCCACGAGACCACCGCGATGGTGGGGATGGTCAGGCCGATGCTCGCCATGGCCGACCCGTAGGCAAGGTTGACGCTCGTCTGGAACCGACCGTGCCGGGCGGAGCGGATCGCGGAGATGGACTCGGGCAGCAGAACGAGCAGTGCGATGGCCACCGCCACGGCCGTGAGCGGCAGTCCGGCGCTGGTGACGAGGCTCTCGATGAGCGGGGTGTCGACCTTGGCGAGGCCGACGACGCTCACCAGGCACAGCCCGAGCAGCAGCAGGCTGACGAGGGTCGCGCGCGCGGAGGGCGTCGCCGCGTGCGCGTCCTCGGGCAGCGCCTCCCCCTTGCTGGCAGGCGGCAGGAAGTAGTCGCGGTGGCGCACCGTCTGCACGAACACGAAGAGCAGGTACACCGTGAGCGCTGCTATGGCCGCGAACGCCAGTTGCGACGTGGTGAAGGTCGGACCCTGGGAACTGGTGGTGAACGTTGGGAGGACAAGGCTGAGGGTGGCCAGCGCACCTATGGCGGCGAGTCCCGATCCGGCACCTGCCGCATTGAAGCGGGCCGTCCCCCCACGAAGGGTGCTCACGAGCAGCGCCGCCCCGATGATGCCGTTGCAGGTGATCATCAGTGCCGCGAAGACGGTGTCGCGCGCGAGTGAGGCCGTCGGCTTGTCGCTCGTCGACATCAAGGTCACGATGAGGGCGACCTCGATGACCGTGACAGCCACCGCGAGGACGAGCGACCCGAAGGGCTCGCCCACCCGCAGGGCGATGATCTCAGCGTGATGCACAGCCGCGAGCACAGAGGCCGCCAGCACCACGGCCAGCAGGGCGAGCACCCACGTGGGCAGGTCGCGCCCCCAGGCCGCAACGAGACAGACGGGCGCGAGCACGGGCGCAGCGACGTAACCCACGCGGCGCAATGGACCCAAGTCAAGTGACATGCTGGGAGTCTCGCATCAGCAAAGGGGCTGCCCGTGGAATCCGACGCACCATTCCCCGATCTAGACGAAATCCTCGAGTCGATGGGGACCGCGGGCTCACGCGTAGCGGGGATGGACGCCAGCGAGGCAAGTGCCGGAAACATCTCTGCGCTTCTCGGGTGGCCCGTCGAAGTGCGCCGCAGGTTCCCGCTGAACGAGCAGCTCGACCTGCCGGCTCCCGTGCCGGACCTTGCCGGAAAGACGATGCTCGTCACGGGCAGTGGGCGCCGCCTTCGAGACATCCGCCGCGATCCCGAGGCCAATGTCGGCGCGGTGGTCGTGGCCTCCGACGGGCTGACGGCCACGCTGCATACGTCGCCACGCCGGCTGTTCGCACACCTCACGAGCGAGTTCAACTCCCACATCGCCGTTCACCAGCAGCAGGTTGCTGAGCGTGGCATCGCCTTCCAGGCCATCGTGCATGCGCAGCCTCCGCACCTGACGTTTCTCAGCCACATCCCCGCCATGCGCGACGAGGCGGAGTTCAACCGTCGCGTGCTGCGCTGGGAACCCGAGTCGATCGTCGCGCTCCCTCAGGGGATCGCCGTGCTGGACTTCATGGTGCCCGGTTCCCCGATGCTGATGGCCGCCAACGTGGAGGCACTGCGCACCCGTCAGATCGTGCTGTGGGGCAAGCACGGGGTGATGGCCAGGTCCGACGCATCCATCACGAATGCCGTCGACCGGATCGAGTACGCGGAGACCGGCGCCCGCTACGAGTACATGAACCTCATGTCCGGTGGCCTGGCCGAGGGCCTCACGCACGCCGAGCTGGAGCGGGTCGTGGCGGCCTTCCACGTGGAAACCGAGCTCGTCTGACCATCGTTCAGGGTCGTGAACCGGGTCGGTCCGACCGCAGAGGGCGCGCGCGCCGGTTTGGGCCTGCCCGCAACGTCCCGTACCCTCGAATGACACAACGGTCCCGGAAACGAGCGGAGGTCAGCTTGAGGCAGCGCACGCGCATGGTGCTCGTGTCCGTCGCATGCTCGACCGCACTCCTCCTCGGGGTATCGGTCGTGCCCGGCTCGGCAGCGCCCAGCCGGGACATCCGGCAGGTCCAGGCCCAGGTTCGCGACCTCGAGATGAAGGCCGCCGCCGCGACCGAGCAGTTCTACGAGGCGCAGGGCAAGCTGGACGACACGCAGGCCCAGCTCTCGCGGATCCAGAACAGGGTCCAGCGCGAGCGGGACGACCTCGCCGCCGCGACCGCATCCGTCAACGACCTCGCTCGCAACGTCTACATGTCGGGCGGCATGGACGCCACGCTGCAGGTCCTGATGGCGGAGAACCCCACGGACTTCCTCGGCCAGTCCGCTGCGCTCGACATGGTCGCCCAGACGCAGGCTGCGGGCCTGCGACGCACCAAGACGGCGCAGGTGCGCCTGGCCCAGAGCGAGGCCGAGGTCGCCGACCAGGAAGCCATCGCCCAGAGCCTGCGTGACGACATGGATGCCGCGAAGCAGTCGGCGGACGGCAGCCTGGCCGACGCCCAGGCCGTCCTGGCGTCACTGCAGGAGGCCGAGCGCCAGCGCCTGGCCGAGCTGCGGGCCCAGCAGCAGCGTGATTCCGAAGCGGCCGCGCAACTGGCAGCCCAGGCCCTCGCCTCCAGCCCGGGTTCGAGCTACAGCGCCAGTGCCGCCGGCGGCGGCTACTCCGGCGGGTCGCGCGCCGCGATCGCGGTGCAGTACGCCCTGTCCCAGGTCGGCAAGCCCTACTCCTTCAGCGCCAGTCCGCCGTCCTCGTGGGACTGCTCCAAGCTCACGGCGGCCGCCTGGGGCCAGGCGGGCGTGGGCCTCACCGCACTGAGCTACACGCAGTTCTCGCAGGTCCGCCGCATCCCCGACTCCGAACTCCAGCCAGGAGACCTGGTCTTCTACTTCGGGGGCGGTGCCCATCACGTGTCGATGTACATCGGTGGCGGCAAGATGGTCAGCGCCTCGAACCCCAGCGACGGCGTCGAGGTCATCGACTATCTCGGCCCTTGGTACGGCGAGCGATACAGCGGCGCCGGACGCGTGGTCGGCTGATTCGTCCGTCCCGCTCCCCGGCCGCAGTGGCGCAGGCGTTCGCGCGGTCAGTGATGGGTGGTGCGCTCGTGGTCGACATGGCCGACGGGTTCGAGCTGGAACGTGCAGTGCTCGACGTCGAAGTGCTCGGCGAGGCACTCCCCCAAGGCGTCGAGGACCTGTCCGCCGCGTCCGTCCGCCAGCACGTCGTTGTCCACGACGACGTGGACCGACAGAACGGGAATACCCGATGTGAGCGTCCACACATGCAGGTCGTGGGCGTCGATGACGCCGGGGGTGTCGAGGAGGTGCTGTCGAATCTGGGCCAGATCGGTGCCCCTCGGCGCCGCCTCGAGAAGGACATCTGTCGCCTCGCGCAGAAGTGACCACGTGCGCGGGAGGATCATCAACGCCACCATCACCGATGCGACGACGTCGGCGCGCTCCCACCCGGTCACGGCGATGACGAGCGCCGCCACGATCACCGCGACCGACCCCAGGGTGTCACCGAGAACCTCGAGGTAGGCGCCCCTGACGTTCAGGCTGGTCGTCGACCCGGAACGCAGCAGGACCAGCCCTGCCACGTTCGCCACCAGACCGACGGCAGCGAAGGCGAGCATGAGGGGGCCGTCCACATCGGGTGGAGCGGCCCACCGTTGCCACGCCTCGAACAGGATGAACACCGCGACACCGAAGAGCAGGACGGCGTTGATGACGGCGGCAAGGATCTCGAGCCGGTAGTAGCCGTAGGTCCTCTCGTCTGTGGCAGGTCGGCTGGCGAACGAGACCGCGAGGACGGCCAAGGTGATGCCCGCAACGTCGGTGAACATGTGTCCGGCATCGGCAAGCAGAGCGAGGCTGCCCGTGATCACGCCGCCGACGACTTCGGCGACCAGGACGACCGTCGTGATGCCCAGGACGATGAGGAGCTGCCTTCGGTGGGCTCCGCCCGCGCTGATCGAGGGACCGTGACCGTGGTCGGCACCCATCAGGCCACCGCTGCGTCGGTCAGGCGCACCTCGCGGGGTTCCCGGTTCACGACCCGCCGAACCACTCCTCGACCCGCTCGGCGATCGACTTCTCGAACTGGTCGTCGTCGTGCCGGGCCTCGAGCCAGGCCACGAAGTCACCACCGGCAGCCCGGTCGATCTCGTGCCGGCAGGCCTCGGTGTCCGTGACGGCGCGGTAGAGCAGCGCCTCCGCCTCCGCTGCCGTCGTGTAGAAGAACGGGTAGCCCGACGGCAGGATGTCGTGCGCCCAGGGCAGATCGGGGAAGATCCCGACCGCGCCGGCCACGAGTGCCTCGATGTACTCGAGGCCGTAGGACTCCTCCGTGGAGGTGGCAAGGAAGGCCGTGGTGCGCGAGAGCGCATGCCAGTAGTCCTCCCGGCTTGCCGTCAGCGGGCCGACCCACGCCCAGTTGCGCCGGGACAGGTTCATCGCCATCTCGCGGATGAGGTGCGCCTCGTGAAGTCGCGCCTCCACCTGGATCGGCGTTCTGGCTGCCACCCGTTCGACGACCTTGAGGAAGAGCAACGGCCGCTTGCGGTCCGACAGGTAGATCGCGGGATACAGGACGACAGGGACGGACGGCTCGTGGCGCGGCTGCACGTGCTCGAGGCGGATACCGAGATTGACCCAGGCGATCTTCGCCTTCTCCGCTATCGGCTGGGTGGTCCACGACGAGACGATCTCGCGCACCTCGGCGGCAGTGTGCTCGGAGTTCGCGAACGTCGGGAACAGCCCGCACGACAGGGCCAGAGCCGCACGCTGCACCTTGTGGGAGTACTGCGACGTGTTCCACCAGACGAAGTTCATGATGCGGGGCTCGTCGCAGTGCGCGTGCAGGATCCTCCACACGCCCACCGAGTCGATGACATCCATGTTGATGACGACCGTGTCGTTGCCGTCGACGAACTCCAGCGGGATGAGGTCGAAACCGTCGCACTGTCGAGGACCGGGGCCGATCACCTGAGCACCCGGGAAGACCCGGAGCAGCCGGCGAACGAGAGTCGCTCCGGCATCGCGGCCCGTGACATGCCCGTCCTCGTCGACGAGAACGGCCCCGTACTTGATCGCGATCCTCATCGCAGATCACCTGCTCCCAGCTCGACGAGTGGAGACGATGCCCGGACCGGCCCGCCGGGTCCCGAGGATCCGGAGTCCGCCGGCTCGTCGTCGTCCTCGTCTATCGGTCGCTGGATGCGCATCCCGTAGAACGAGCGGTGGACGAAGTAGACCGAGACGAGGAAGAACACCGCCGCGAGGACCAGCACGAGCACGTGGCGGCCCTCCCCCTCGAGACTGACGGCCAGCTCCACCGCGAGCAGGCCGAACAGGGTGGTGAACTTGATCACCGGGTTGAGCGCGACCGACGACGTGTCCTTGTAGGGGTCGCCCACGGTGTCGCCGACGATCGTGGCGTCGTGCAGCGCGGTGCCCTTGGCGTGCAGGTCGACCTCGACGATTTTCTTCGCGTTGTCCCAGGCGCCACCGGCGTTAGCCATGAAGATCGCCTGGTAGAGGCCGAAGACCGCGATCGAGATCAGGTAGCCGATGAAGAAGAACGGCTCCACGAACGCGAACGCCAGCGTGGCGAAGAAGACCCCGAGGAACATGTTGATCATGCCCTGCTGCGCATACTGCGTGCAGATCTCCACCACGCGACGGGAGTCGGCCTCGCTGGCCTTGGTCGCGCCGTCGAGCCTGATCGTCGTCTTGATGAACTCGACCGCGCGGTAGGCGCCGGTCGTGACAGCCTGGATGGACGCTCCGGTGAACCAGTAGATGATCGCGCCTCCCGTGATGAGCCCGAGGAGGAACGGCGGGTACAGCACCGAGAGGTTCTCGAGCTGGACGGTCAGCCCCTCGGTCAGGCTCATGATGATCGAGAAGATCATCGTGGTGGCCCCGACGACCGCCGTCCCGATGAGCACGGGCTTGGCGGTCGCCTTGAACGTGTTGCCGGCGCCGTCGTTCTCCTCGAGCATGAGCTTCGCCTTGTCCCACTGGACGCTGAAGCCGTAGTCACGCTCGATCTCCGCGTCGATGCCCGGGACGTCCTCGATCATCGACAGCTCGTACACGCTCTGGGCGTTGTCGGTGACAGGTCCGTACGAGTCGACCGCGATGGTGACCGGTCCCATGCTCAGGAAACCGAAAGCGACCAGACCGAAGGCGAACACCGCCGGCGCGAGCATCACGGCCGAGAGGCCCAGCGTGCTGATCATCGCCGCGGCAGCCATGAGCCCGACGATGGTGATCCCGAGCCAGTAGGCGGAGAAGTTGCCCGCCACGAGGCCGGACAGGATGTTCAGGGATGCGCCGCCCTGGCGCGAGCTCTTCACGACCTCGCGCACGTGCTTGCTGTTCGTCGACGTGAAGACCTTGACCAACTCGGGGATGAGCGCACCGGCCAGCGTCCCCAACGAGATGATCAAGGCGAACTTCCACCACAGGTCGGCGGTGGCGCCCTGCCCCAGGACGAGGTAGGTCGTCGCGAAGGTGGCCGCGATGCACACCGCGGACGTGATCCACACCAGCGAGCTCAGAGGGGTCTCGAAGTTCATCCGGTCGACGTGGGCGAAGCGCTTGCGCGCCCACGCGTCGTTCGCCAGGTACGAGACCGCGGAGGCGACGACCATCACCGCTCGGACGACGAAGAGCCACACGAGCAGGCTCGCCTGGATAGCCGGGTCCTGGACCCCGAGGAGGATGAAGGTGATGAGCGCTACCCCGGTGACGCCGTACGTCTCGAAGCCGTCGGCACTCGGGCCGACGGAGTCGCCGGCATTGTCGCCCACGCAGTCGGCGATCACGCCCGGGTTGCGGGCATCGTCCTCCTTGATCTTGAAGACGATCTTCATCAGGTCCGACCCGATGTCGGCGATCTTGGTGAATATGCCGCCGGCGATACGCAGGGCCGAAGCGCCGAGCGACTCGCCGATCGCGAAGCCGATCAGGCACGAGCCGGCGAGGTCGCGCGGGACGAACAGCAGGATGACGAGCATCATCATGAGCTCGACGCTGATGAGGACCATGCCGATGGACATGCCGGACTTCATCGGGATGCGGTGCATCGGCAATGGCTTGCCGCGCAGCGAGGCGAACGCCACCCGCGAGTTGGCCAGCGTGTTGACCCGGATACCGAACCACGCGACTCCGTAGGAGCCGGCCATGCCGATGAGACTGAAGGCCAGGACGACCGCGACCCGGCCCCAGGTGAATCCGACGAGGACGCCGAAGTACACGACGATCACCACGCCGATGAAGGTCCACAGCAGCAGCAGGAACCTGCCCTGCTGCACGAGGTAGGTCTTGCAGGTGGCGTAGATCAGTTCGGACACCTCGCGCATCGACGGGTGCACCGCCAGCCTGCGCAGCTGGAAGTACACCAGCGCCCCGAATCCGAGGCCAAGGGCGCAGATTCCGAGCCCCACCATCAGCAAAAGCCGTCCGGACACCCCGCCCATCACCGTCACCGACCCCAGGTCGGGCAGGGCGAGGCTGGCCTCGCCGCCGCGCGCCGGTGCATCCGCCTCGTTGGGTGCCGAGCCGCACCCGGCCAGGATGATGGCCACCGTGCTCAGCGCAGCGGACAGGCGGACGGGTTTCTTGACGTTCACGATGGCGACGCTCCCACTGCACCCGCGCTCCGGCGGTGCACTTGGCGGCCGAGGTCGCCCTTGCGATGTCTGGTGTCTACGGTCTTGCGGATCCGTCCAGTGCGTTCACCGCACCCGATGGCGGTCCATCCACAGTCCAAGGCTATCGACCGGAACCCCGCGAGGGTCCGGGGAAGCGTCGAGGTGTGGCCAAGACCACGCGGGTGGGTCGATTGACACGACACATACCCCTAGGGGTATGCTTCCCGAACCAGCCACCACGGACCTCCGACGCGATTGGACGCCACATGTGCCACCAGACGACCTGCCGGGCCTGCCAGAAGGCGACCTGGGCCGGCTGCGGCCAGCACAAGAACGAGGTTCTGCGCGGCGTTCCGAAGAATCAGCGCTGCAGTTGCACAGCCGCAGAGAAGGCGGCTGCGAACAAGGGCGGCTTCCTGGCCCGGCTCTTCGGCGGCTGACCACCCGCCCGTCGAGGACCCTTGACATCGGGGCACACGGCGAATCCTTCGTGAAGGCGATCGCGGCTGCCGTGTCCTGACGGCAGAGTCAGACGACCGCTTCCTCGCCGCACTTGCAGTCAACGCAGGTGCAGTTCTCGCATGTGCACTTCGGGTTGGTGCAGGTCTTGGCGACGTCGTTGCACTGGCAGTCCTCGCACGTGCAGTCGACGCACGTGCAGTTCGGGTTCGCGCAGGTCTTCGTGTCGCTCATGTGTGCCGCCCCATCTTCATTGGATGTCGAAAGCCCCGTTGTCAGTGGGATGAGGGTAGGACACCGTCTGCTTGGTGTCGCGCGGAACTCCGGCATCCGCGTTTGCGACACTCTGCGAGCGCTATCCCCACATGAGAGCGAGGAGCAGCACCCATGAACGCACTCACCGAGAGAGACGTCGAGCGCATGACGTCCGCGTTGTTCATCGACGGGCCGCTGCGCGGCCGGCCCTCCAGCCGCTTCTGGGTCCTCCTCGTCCTGGCGGCCATCATCGCCACGTCGGGCCTCGTTGCCGATTCGACCGCCACGGTCATCGGCGCGATGATCGTCGCTCCCCTGATGACTCCCATCCTCGGAGTCGCCCTCGCCGTGGTCCTGGCCGATCGGCGCCACCTGCTGCGCAGCTTCGCCCTCGTCATCTGCGGCGCTCTGGCGGTGATCGCCATCGCCTACGTCATCAGTCTCGGAGTTGCGCCGCTCGACGCCTATGCGAGCAACACGCAGGTATCCGGAAGGATCAGCCCACGGCTGATCGACCTCCTGGCCGCGCTGGCAACCGGGACCGTCGGGGCGTTCGCCCTCGTGCGCTCCGACATCTCGGACACGCTGCCGGGAGTGGCCATCGCCATCTCGCTCGTGCCGCCCCTGGCCGTGGTCGGCATGCTCCTGCAGGTCCAGCGCTACGCCGACGCGGCCCAGGCCGGGCTGCTCTTCGGGACGAACGTGGCTGCCATCATCGCCACGGGGACGATCGTCCTGCTCTTCTACCGCATCCGGGACGCGGCGAAGTCGGCCGGCCAGGTGATCGGGCGCATCAGTCCGGGGACCATCGTGGCCGTCGCCGGGGCGGTCGTGATCGTGGCCGTCCCGCTGGCCTTCGGCACGATGACGGTTGCCGCGGACCGCCAGCTCGAGGCACGGACCCTGCCCATCGCGCAGACCTGGGCCCGTGAGGTCGGTTGGGACGTCGCCGACGTCAGCGCCGTCAACGGGACCCTGATGATCACCGCACTCGGCGAACCGCCGGAGGCCGATCCGGAGGACCTGCGAGTCACGCTCAACGACCAGGGCTACGGGGCGATCGACCTGCAGATCGTGCTCGTCATCGGCGGGGGACGGATATGCGCAGCGGGCGGAACGACGTGCGCTCCCCTCGGAGACACCGGCACCTGAACCGATGCCTAGGCACACGTGGCGGAGCCGGTGGTATCCGCCTAGGGTGGCGCGATGACACCGCCCGAGCACGTTCGTATTCCCCACCTCGACGAGGCCGGCATCGAGCGGATCCTGTGCGTGGTCGCTCATCCCGACGACATGGAGTACGGCGCGGCTGCGGCCGTGGCCAGGTGGACGACCAGCGGGATCGACGTGCGGTACGTCCTGGTCACGAGCGGAGAGGCCGGCATCGACGGGCTCGATCCCCGCGAGGCGGGCCCCCTGCGCGAGAAGGAGGAGCGCGACGGCGCCGCCCTCGTGGGCGTCGACGTGGTCGACTTCCTCGGCCACACCGACGGCATCGTCGAGTACGGGCTGCCGCTGAGACGGGACATCGCGCGTGCGATCCGTCGCCACCGCCCTGACACCATCGTGTCCATGACGCACCGCGAGCGATTCGTCGGCGGCGGCACGAATCAGGCCGACCATCGCGCGGTCGGCCTTGCCACCCTCGACGCGGCGAAGGACGCGGGCAACAGGTGGATCTTCGCCGACCTCTCCGACGAGGGCCTGGAGCCGTGGAGCGGGGTGAGTCGGGTGCTGTTCGCCGGGTCGCCGCACGCGACGCATGGCGTCGACGTGTCCGGCTTCGTCGACGCATCCATCGCATCCCTGCGCGCCCACGCCGCGTACCTTGCCGGGCTGTCCGGGAGCTTCCCCCCTCCCGAGGAGTTCCTGCCCATGATGGCCGCCGGCGGAGGCGCGGCCCTCGGCGTCGACTCCGCAGTGCTGTTCGAGGTCTTCGACCTCTAGGCAGAGGGTGTGCCGCCGCGGCGCAGGGCCCGTCCGAGAATGCCACCCACGAGGATCACGGCCACAGCCACGCCCACCACGGCGGCCGCGATCATCAACGGCTGGCGCATCGGCGCCATCGAATCCCGCATGACCGCAACCGCATCGCTGCGCACCTCAAGGGTGTCAGGAACGGACTCTTCGGTCTGAAGCGTCTTCGCCTCAGCCAGGCTCATCTCGTCGTCCTCCGTCAGGAAGGTGGCGTGGCCGTTGCCTGAGACATCATCTGTGCTCGTCATGGACTGCTCCTCTGGATGCACCGCTGCCGTGCAGGCCCTCGCCGTCGGCAAGGACCATGCCCCGCCAGCCGGACGGCGCTGTTCGAGTGTAGGCCGATCGCTCACCCCGGGCCAAGCGCGGCGATCGAGTCGCCTCCTCAAGCGATCGGACCAACCGTCGATCGGAGTACCGTGGAGGTCAGGCGCCAACTGACGGTCCCTTTCGGTGACCACGCACCAATGAGCGCCCCTGGGAAATGAGGGCTTGATGCCCGGACTGACCGGCACCACCACATGAGGCGCAACGGCGCCAACCAGACCGGTGTCGGCCTCGGCATCGCGATGGGCTCGGCCGTCGGAGTCCTGCTCGGCCTGTCGATGGGCGGCGCCTGGCTGGGCCTCTGCATCGCGATGGGGGCCGGCCTGGGCGTTGCCCTCGGCGCCGCGTGGGACTCCACGCACGGTCACCACCGACTCTGACGGCTCGCGGCACCCGTGACCGCTACCGGCCGACGCGCAGTTCCTTGCGCCAGACCGGCTTCAGGCCGGACCAGTCGGTGTCGATGGCGGCGACCTTGACGTCGACGATTCCAAGCGGCAGCGCCTCTCCGCGGATGAGGTTCTCGGTCATCTCGCTGACGTGGCCGGACGCCACCCGAACGAAGGTGAGCACGATGTCGACGTGAGACGTGCGGTCGGATGGCCTGGTCGCACAGCCCGGGGCCAGCGGTTCGGCATCGCTCGACGGATTCTCAGGCGGCACTCAGCAAGCGTAGGTCCGCGTCACGTTTCCGGCATCGCGGATCCGCTGCGTCGTCTACGTTTGGGACGCATGGAGGATAGGACGACGACGAGCGGCCAGGAGCCCGAACGCGACCCGTACGCCGACCAGCCCCTGCGCTCCCCCTGGATAGCCCAGATGGCACCCGACGGCCCGCCGCGACGACTGACCGCCGATGCCGAAACGGACGTCGCCATCGTCGGTGCGGGCATCGCCGGCATCGCGACGGCATTCTTCACCCTCCGCACGACGTCGCAGCGAGTGCTGCTGCTCGAGCGTGACCGTGTCGGCCGCGGGGCCACGGGGCGCAACGCGGGCCAGCTCACCACGTACTTCGAGCGTCCGCTCCACGAGATTGCCGACGAGTTCGGCGCCGACATGGCCATCGACGCCCAACGCGCGTTCGACGAGGCGCACGACCTGCTCAACGTCATGGTGTCCGAGACGCGGGCGAACGTGCAGGTGGAGCGGTTCACCGGCCACATGGGCATGTTCAGCCTCAACCACCTAGTGGTGCACCTTCGCAACAACCTCCTCCGACGGCAGGGTGGGCTGCGCGAGGAGACCTGCGTCGTGTCGGAGAAGGCGGAGTTCCTCCGCCAGATCCCGTCGGAGTTCGCCCATCTGTACTCGGTCGTCCCGCAGCGACGCATCCGCGAACTGTTGAACACCGACGACGACCGCTATCGCGCTGTGCTATCCGACCGCAAGGGGGCAGCCAACAGTGCCACGCTCGTACAACAGGTGCTGGCGTTCCTCGAGCAGCGCTATCCCGATCGATTCGTCTACCACGACAACACGCGAGTCGACCGTATTGTCGTGGGAGACGATGGCGCCAGCCTCCATTCGGATGAGCATGAAGTGTCCGCCTCGAACGTCGTGCTGTGCACCAACGGGTTCGTCGACCACACCATCGAGGACGGGACGGGCGAGCCCATCACCCTGGCAGCGGACCAGCGGATCGTCGCCAGGGTGGGGTTCATGGCTGCCTTCGCCGAGGCACAGCAGGTCCTGCCCGCCGCCTTCAGCTACATCCGCAACATCACCATCGGCGGCGACACCCCCTACGTCTACGTCACGCGGCGCACCTACGACCGCCACGACGGCACCATCACCCTGACGTGCATGGGCGGCCCCGAGTCCCCGATCGACATCACGGAGTACGACCCGGACGGACCCGTCCCCGGCGCGATCCTCACGAACCTCGACGAGCAGGCACGACCCTTGGCCCAGCCGTCGCGCCCGCCCGGCCTGCCGTATGACTTCCAGTGGCACGGGCTCATGGGGTACACCGACGGCGGCATCCGCGTGATCGGTGCGCACCCGAGCCACCCTGCGTTGCTCTACAACCTCGGCTGCAACGGGGTGGGCTTCCTCCCGTCGATCCATGGCGGGCAGCGGGTGGCCCGGATCCTCTCGGGCGAGCACCTGCCACCCAGCGTGTTCGATCCTCGCTGACCTCGTTCGCCCGGATCCTGGCCGGCGCGCGACGATTCCGCGAAGCCGCTCGGAAGATGAACAGTGGATGTACGCTGCGTGAATTCGTCGGCACAGCGACGATGAGAGTGGGCCACGGGGCGCATGGGGCGGGCGGCCGCGGGGGCTCGAGAGGGGCGGGGCATGGTCGAGGCTTCCGAGTGGAGCCGCGCCGCCGACCGCCATGACGAGGACGATGCGAGCCCCTTGGCGCGCTTCACCCCCGGGCTCAACACGCTGCTGCACTATCGCCGTCCGTGGCTGCGCGGCGACATCTTCGCCGGAGTCACGGTCCTTGCCTACCTGGTGCCCCAGGTCCTCGCCTACGCCGGACTCATCGGACTCCCACCGGTAGCGGGCCTCGTCACGGCCCTGGCGGCCCTAGTCGTCTACGCCCTGCTCGGATCGAGCCGCATCATCTCGGTCGGGCCCGAGGCGACCGTCGCCCTCATGACGGGGCTGATCATCATGCCGATGGTCGCCGACGATCCGGGCCGGGCGTTGGGCCTGACGGCCACCCTCACCCTCCTGGTGGCAGCGTGGCTGGGCCTGGCGTCGGCGCTGCGGCTGGGCGTCATCTCCGCCGTGCTGTCGAAGCCGATCCTCATCGGCTACCTCACCGGAAGTGCCATCCTCATGGTGTCCAGCCAGCTGGGCAAGGCCACGCGCACGTCCAGTTCGGGCGACACCGTCATCGCGCAGTTCCAGGACTTCATCGCGCACGCGACCGACACGCACGGCCCGACCCTCGCGATCACGATCGGCACGCTGATCTTCCTGTTCGCCGTCCCCAAGATCAGCTCCAAGCTGCCGGTCGCCCTCGGCGCGATCGCCCTCGCCACGATCGTCAGCTATGCGGCCTCCCTCGAGCAGTACGGGGTGGCCACGCTCGGGCCGATCCCCCAGGGTCTGCCAACCCCGACGCTTCCCGATCTCTCCTGGGCCACCGTGTCCAGTCTGGCCCTAGGCGCGCTCGGCATCGCCATCGTCGTGTTCAGCGACGTCATGATCACGGCCCGGGCCTTCAACCCGCGCGGTGCCGAGCTGGAGCCCAACGCCGAGCTCCGTGCGATGAGCGGAGTGCATGCCGCCTCGTCCTTCCTGGGCGGCTACCCGTGCAGCGCGTCCACGAGTCGCACGTCGATCGGCAAGGCGGCCGGTGCGGTCACCCAGATGCACGGCCTGATCGCCGCCGCCGGAGTGGCCTTGACCCTGCTCGTGGCCGGGCCGCTGTTCGAGAGCCTGCCGCAGGCAGCCCTGGCCGCGGTCGTCATCTGGGCGGCGACCAAGCTCGTGGCCCTGCGCGACTACCGCCACATGTGGTCGTTCCGCCGCAGCGAGTACCTGGTGGCGGGGGTGACGGCCCTGGCCACCGCGACCATGGGCATCCTGCCCGGCATCGGCGTCGCCGTCGGCATCTCGGTGGTCGAGATGCTCGTCCGGCTCGCACGGCCCCACGAGGCCACCCAGGGATACGTGCCCGGCCTGGCCGGACTCCACGACATCGACGACTACCCCGACGCCGTGACCGTCCCCGGCCTCCTCATCTACCGCTATGACGCGCCGCTGTTCTTCGGCAACTGCGAGGACTTCAAGGAGCAGGTGCAGGAGGCCATCGACACGAACCCCACGGAGCCGAACTGGGTCATCCTCAACGTCGAGGCGAACATGCACATCGACTACACGGCGGCCGAGGCACTGCGCGAGGTGATCACCGAGGTCGACGAGGCAGGGGGCCGCTTCGGCCTCGCGCGCCTGAAGCAGGACCTGCGCAGCCAGCTACAGGCCGCCGGGATCATGGACCTCATCGGAGAGGACCTCATCTTCGCCACGCTGCCGGAGGCCATCCGTGCCTATGCGAAAGAGTTCCCGGACATCGACACCCCCCGGATGCCCAAGACGGGCAAGCCCTTCGAGGAGCCTGAGCCGCCTCGCGTGCGCAAGCGGGCGCGACGGCGAAGCAAGCGCAGGTAGCCGGGCCACTCACGCGTCGGCGGACCTCAGCGAGTCCAGCCTCCGCAGCAGCCTGACCACGGCGGCCGGGTCGGCCAGTCGCCACGTCGCTCCCGTCGGCCCCATGCCGACCTTGACGCTGACGTCGCCCTTGCCCAGGACCGCGAAGGCGGCCTCGTCGGTGTCGTCGTCACCGACGAACAACGTGCCCGTCGCCGCCCATCGGGTGCGAAGGACGTCGACCGCGTCCCCCTTCCCGCTCGACATCACCGCGAGCTCCACCACGTCCTTGCCCTTGATGACATGGACGCCGTCGAGCTCTCCGGGACCGGTGCGGATGACGTGGAGGACGCGGGCAGCCACCTCCTGAGTCGCCCGACGCACATGCACCGCCACGCTCGCCGGCTTCGACTCGACGAAGACGCCCGGCAGGCCGTCGACGAGGGTGTGGCACTGCTCGACCACCACCTGCAGGAGCGTGCTCTGCACGGGCCCGAACGCGACGATCGTGCCGACCTCGAACTCGGCCCCGTGGCTGCCGACCA
Source organism: Actinomycetota bacterium (assembly GCA_016717115.1). GTDB lineage: Bacteria > Actinomycetota > Actinomycetes > S36-B12 > S36-B12 > UBA10649. The sequence continues at coordinate 135,780 of JADKGE010000004.1, read as the reverse complement.
GGTGCACACGTTCGGACACGTCCGCCAGCCGCGTGAGGTCGATGAGTGCCCGGCCGGACACGATGGCCGACCACGTGTAGGGGCGCGTCGCCAGCGAGTCCAGCGCCAGCACGGCGCCATCGACGGGGCGGGCCGCCGACGGGTCGTCGACGAGGGCCGAGATCGTGCCGTCGAAGTCGCAGCAGACCAGCAGGCGCGGCGTGCGCGCCAGTTCCCGCAGGGCAGCGGGAAGGGCCAGCCGACGGGGAGGGTCCTCGACCATCACGGCACGGTTCCCTCCAGCGTCGCGAGGAACGTGCGCACCCACCTGTCGACGTCGTCCTCGAACACGTTCGCGCGCAGCTTCTCCATGCGACGCGTCAGTTCCTCGGGCGACGAGCCGGCAGCAGAGGCGAGGGCGCGCTTGACGGCGTCGATGTCGTACGGATTCACGATGAATGCCGCCTCGAGCTGCTTGGCAGCCCCGGTGAACTCGCTGAGGATCACCGCGCCCGTGCTCACGGTGCGGCACGCGATGTACTCCTTGGCGACGAGGTTCATCCCGTCTCGCAGCGGCGTGACCAGGAGGACGTCTGCGGCCACGTACATGGCGACGAGTTCCTCACGGGGGATCGGCTGATGCAGGTAGTGGATCGCGGGATCGCCCAGCCGCCCGAGATCGCCGTTCACACGGCCCACGAGGAGTTCGATGTCGTCGCGGATCCGCTGATACTCCTCGACGTTTCCGCGACTGGGCACGGCCACCTGGAGCATCGTCACGTCCGACGCGTCCAGCAGACCCTCCTCGAGCGCCTCCGAGAAGGCACGCAGCCGGACATCGATGCCCTTCGTGTAGTCGAGCCGATCGACCCCCAGGAACAGGAGCCGGAATCCGCCCATCTCGCGTCGCATCTCGAGGGCGCGCGCCTGTACCTCCGGCGTACGGGCAAGGGCATCGAAGCCCTCGGCGTCGATGCCGATCGGGAAGTCCTGCACCCGGACGGTGCGATGCCCCGACCCGTCCGGGACATCGACGCGGTCGCCACCCGGCTCGAGCCCCAGGAGTCGGCGGGTTGCGCCGAGGAAGTTCTGCGCTCCGTCGTGGGTCTGGAAGCCGACGAGGTCGGCGCCCAGCAGTCCCTCGAGGAGTTGACGGCGCCAGGGCAGTTGGGCGAACAGCTCGACCGGCGGGAAGGGGATGTGCAGGAAGAAGCCGATGCGGAGGTCGGGCCGAGCGTCGCGCAGCATGGCCGGGACGAGTTGCAACTGGTAGTCGTGGACCCAGACCGTGCCGCCCTCGGGAGCCTGCGCCGCGACAGCGTCGGCGAAGACGCGGTTCACCTCGTGGTACGCCTCGTACTCCAGGCGGTGATAGGCCGGCGTGGCGACGGCATCGTGGTACAGGGGCCACAGCGCGCCGTTGGAGAAGCCCTCGTAGAAGAGCTCCACCTGCTCAGCGGTCAGGTCGACGCCGACGATCCCCAGACCATCGAGCTCGTCGGGCAGGTCCAGCGTCTCCTCCCCCTCGGCAGGGAGCTGGCCGCTCCACCCGATCCAGGTGGCGCGTCGGCCCCGCAGGGCAGGCTCCAGAGCGCTGACGAGGCCTCCCGGCGAACGCCGCCACCTCGCCTGCGCAGAGTCGTCGGAGTACTCCACGGGCAGGCGGTTGGCCACGACGACGAGCTCGGAAACGCCGTCGGTCGGGCCGGAGATGGTCATCCCCCATCATCTACCCCCTCTCCACGTCCGACGACAACGCCCGGATCGGCGCGGGTCGTACCGGGTGGGGAGGCCGGAGTGCTTTGATTCCCTCACGAGATACGCCGACGAACCATGGACAGGAATCCGATGAAGAAGTGGTGGCCACTGGTCGCACTGGCAATGGCGCAGTTCGTGATGGTGCTCGACCAATCGGTGATGAACGTCTCGATCAGCACGCTCGTGGCGGACTTCGACACCACGGTCACAACGATCCAGTCCGTCATCACCCTCTACTGCCTGACCATGGCCATGTTCATGCTCACCGGCGGGAAGATCGGCGACATCATCGGCCGGCGCCGGGCCTTCACCATCGGCCTGGTGATCTACGGGTGCGGCTCGGCACTCACCGCCGTCGCGCCCACCGTGGCCGTTCTCACCTTCGGATGGTCGATCCTCGAAGGCCTCGGGGCGGCTCTCGTCATGCCGGCACTCGTGGCGCTCATTGCCGGCAACTACCAGGGCAAGGAGCGCAACGTCGCCTATGCCGTGATCGGCGGCGTCGCCGGTGCGGGCATCGCGATCGGCCCGATCCTGGGCGGCTGGGCCACCACGGAGCTCTCCTGGCGCGTGGTGTTCGTCGGCGAGGTCGTGCTGGTGCTGATCATTCTCGCGATGACCCGTCTCATCGGCGATGCGCTGCGACCCGGGACCGCACCCAAACTGGACCTGGTCGGCACGCTGCTCTCCGCGTCCGGCCTTGGCCTGATGGTCCTCGGCGTGCTGCAGTCCAGCACCTGGGGCTGGATCCAGCCGAAGGACTCGCCCATCGAGCCGTTCGGCTTCTCCCTGACGATCTTCGTCATCGCCCTGGGTGGCGTTCTGCTGTGGGCGTTCGTCGCCTGGCAGCGGCATCGCGAGGCGATCGGCAGCGACCCGCTCGTACACCTGAACCTGCTGAAGATCGCGCCGCTGCGCGCTGGGCTCATCGGCCTGTTCAGCCAGAACATCATCCTCATGGGGGTGTTCTTCACCGTTCCTCTCTACCTCCAACTGGTCCTCGGCATGGACGCGCTCGAGACCGGCATCAAGATGCTCCCCGTCTCCATCACCATGTTCATCGCATCGGCCGTCGGCGCCCGCCTCGCGAGCAACTTCTCGGTGCGAGCAGTCGTGCGCACCGGCCTGTGGGTCACGCTCGCCTCGGTGCTGCTGCTGCTCGCCACGATCCAGCCGGATCTGGCCGACACGATGTTCGCCCTGTCCATGGCCGGCCTAGGCGTGGGAATGGGTCTGCTTGCCTCCCAGCTCGGCAAGGTGGTGCAGTCGTCGGTGGACGCGTCCGGCCGCGGGGAAGCGGGCGGACTTCAGTTCACCGGCCAGCAGCTCGGCTCGTCTCTCGGCGTTGCACTCATCGGCGCCGTCGTCCTGTCCGGACTCACCACGGCGTTCGTGTCGAACATCCAGCAGAGCCCCGAGATCACGCAGGAGATCTCCGGCCAGCTCACCGTGGCGCTGGAGTCCGGCATCGACTTCGTGTCGTCTGAGCAGATCGCCACCGCGGCGCAGGATGCCGGACTCGACGAGGCCACCACCGCGGCTCTCGTCGAGGACTACGAGGCGGCGCAGCTCGGCGCGCTGAAGGCCGGCCTGCTCGGCGCGGCGCTCCTCGCCCTGATATCCATCCCGTTCACGCGCGAGCTCCCGCACGGAGCCGCCGAGCCGAACAGCCAGAGAGCAGACGAACAGATCGATGCCTGAGCGGTCGGTACCGAACGGGCCGGTGAGCGCCGTTCTCCCGACGACGCCCGCTGGGGTGGTCGCGGCCGTCGTGTCACTGATCACCGCGCGATCCGGACGGATCCGCGTGATCGTGGACGGGGCACCTGCCGCCGCGCCCGACGACCTGGCGTCGAGGGTTGTCGCAGCCCTCGCTCCCCGCCGAGCGCTGCACGTCCGCGCCGATCGCTTCTGGCGACCAGCCAGCCTGCGCCTCGAGCGGGGGCACGAGGATCCCGACGTCTGGCTCGACGGCTGGCTCGACGACGACGCGCTCCGGCGTGAGGTGCTCGACCCGTTCCCCGTCACCGGGCGCGCCCTACCGGAACTGCGGGACCCCGTCACCGACCGATCGGTTCGCGCCGCCGCAGTCGAGCTTCCCTCCGATGGTGTCGTCGTGGTGTCCGGCAGCGCACTGCTCGGTCGCGGACTGCCGTTCGACGTCGCCGTTCACGTTCGCCTCACGCGTGCGGCCCTCATCAGGAGAACGCCGCGGTCGCACGCGTGGACACTGCCGGCCCTGGACCGCTACGAGACCGAACGGAATCCGCAGGACCTCGCCGACCTCGTCGTGCGGGCCGATGATCCGCAACACCCTGCGCTCGCCTTCCCTAAGGTCGCTGAAGGTCGAGCGCCCTGATCTCGCGCGCCAGCGCGACGGGCTGCTCCTCGGACACGAAGTGCCCCGTATCCGGATAGACCACCGTGCGCGCCGCCGGAAAGGCCTCCTGCCAGCGGCGCAGTTCCTTCTCGCGGAAGGCGATGTCCTTCATGCCCCAGGCGATCAGCATGGTCTTTGACGCCAGCCTCGAACGCCTGTCCCACAGCGACTGGAGCCAGTCGCTCGAGTTGATGATCTCCCGGGGGAACACCCAACTGCCCTTGCGGTCTTCGGCTGTCGCCAGCGGATCGAGGTAGTGCCGGTGGATGAACGGCGTCAGGCGGCGCTTGTCCCCGTACGCCTGCCGCATGACACTCGAAGCGAAGAAGTTCCGATGTCGGATGAGCTGGCGCCCCACGGGTCCTCCCATGAACCCGCTGAACGCCCTGTAGTACCAATCGGACCGCACCGACCACAGCCAGGTGTTGGTGATGACCAGCTCCGACACGCGCTCGGGATTATCCAGTGCCCAGGACAGGCCGATGGGCCCTCCCCAGTCACCGACGACCAGGGTGACGTCGCGGACATCCAGGGAGTCGAGGAGGCCGGCGAAGTTGGCGGCCTGGTCCACGGGCAGATACGAGAACGCCGGGGGCTTGTCAGAAAGCCCGAAGCCGAGGTGGTCCGGCGCTATGCAACGGCGCGACGTGGCCAGGTCCTTGATCACGTGACGGAACTGGAACGACCATGTCGGGTTGCCGTGCACGAACACGACCGGGCGCCCGCGGCCCTCGTCGACGTAGTGCATGGTGCCCGACGGCGTCGAGAACCAATGCGGAGCGAAGGGGTACTCGTCGAGATCGAGCCAGGCCGGCTCGGAGTCGCCGTGCACGGGGTCGCGGCCATCGCCGGTGGCGTGCGGGTTCGCATTCATGCGAGCCAACCTAGGCCAGCGCGCCGGTGAGGGCGCCTCACCCCGCGGCGATCGCGACGAAGCGCAGCCGGCAGTAGTCAGCGCTCCAGCCATCGGCGGTGCGCAGCCCGCGCTCGACGGCACGGCGGTTGATCGCCTCCGCGAGCTCGTCGCGCCGCTCAACCGGCACCACGGCCCAGGTCCCAGCCCGAAAGTGCCTGGTCCAGTCCGCGGCAGTGGTCCCGGCCGCGAGCGGTGTGGGCCGCCGGAACCACGTGGCCATCTCCACCCGAAAGCCCGCGGCCTCGAGCAGGGCCGCCTGCTCGCCAACAGTAGGGAAGTGGTTCGCGACGACGTCGAGAGCCTCCAGCCCGACGTCGCCCAGGCCGCCTCGTAGAGACGCGTCCAGTGCCGCGATGTTGCCCGCGCCACCCATCTCCGCCACGAAGCGGCCCGAGTCCGCGAGGACTGAGCGCACGTTCCGCAGCACCGTGTCCTGTGGGGTCATCCAGTGCAGCGCAGCATTGCTGAAGCACGCCGCGAACGGCTCGTTGACCCCCAAGGAGCCAAGCCCGGGGTCCGTGGCATTCGCGGCCACGAACTCGACCTCGGGATGGTCGGCGCGGGCCTTCGCCAGCATGCGCTCGTCGGCGTCGACGCCCACCACGCGCGCGCCGAGCGCCGTCATCGCGGCGGCGTGCCGCCCAGTTCCGCAGCCCAGGTCAAGGATCCGCTCACCCGGCCTGGGGTCGAGGAGGTCGAGCAGGGCGTCGCCGTAGCGGCCGACGAAGCCGAACTGCTCGTCGTACTCCCTCGCGTCCCACGCGTTGCCCGCCACGAGGCGATCCAACCACGTGCGCTCCCTTGACCGGGCCTCCGCGACCCGCGGGTAGGGCGCGTTCTGGTGACCGAAGGGGTACCCGCTCAGGACGCCGATGCGGTCAGGGGGAAAGTCGTCGCGACGAGCAGGGCCAGGGGGACGGCCTGCACGAGTACAGCGGCGAGGAAGCCGTCGCGGAAGCGGGAGACGACGGCCGCGTAGCCGGCCAGCACAAGGAGCATCAGCGCCATCAACGGCAGGAGGAGGACGAGGAATCCCGGTGCGCCCAGCAGCGGGATGGAGCCGAGGATGACGGCCACCGCTATCACCCGGCTGGCAAGGACGAGGCCGATCCTTCGGGGCAGAGACGCCCGTCGGACCACGAGTTCGTCGGCAGCGAAGTACACGGTGAAGACGACGAGCATCAAGCCCGCGAGCCAGACCCGCGAACCGACGAGGGAGAACGGCGCCCACGACATTCGTCCGGGCACGACCAGCACCACCACCGCCACCGCGGCCGTCAGGACAGCGCCGAGCACGGCCCGGCCGGTGACGACCGGCCAGCCGGCCCTCGCCCGCCACCGCCAGATCCAGCCGACCGCGGCGGTGAGGCCCGCGACCAGGAACCACGTGGCCAGGTAGCCACCGACGGCCAGCGGTAGAAGGCCGCTCAGCGGCGCGGCGACCCTGGCCACGAGCGACGCCCCGACTGAGGCGACGAGCACGAGGACGATGGCCCACCGACCGGGGAGGGTCCACGGCGGACGCGTCGAGCCGGATCCGAGGGCGGCGGCGGACACCGGCACGAGGAGCAGACCCCCACCGACGAGCGCCAGCACGGCCCACAGCAGGACGGGGGCCATCTGGCCGGGTGTGGTGTCGGCCTCGAGTGCATCGCCGAGCCAGTCGATCGACTCGTCGAGGGTCGTGCCGGAGAACAGGATGCCGATGTGCTCGGCACCCGGAACGCTGCTTGCCATCCGGGCGGTGCCCGCCGAGGGGTCTCCATACGGTCGGCCGACGATGCCATCCGGGTAGGCCGCCCGCAGGCCGGCGGACGCGGCGCCGGAGAAGCGGTCGTCCTCCAGCGCCCCGAACAGCAGCAGCAGGTTCGCCGGAGACGACGGTTGCCCGTCCGGGATGTCGTCGGCGCTCGGCAACGAGATCGCGACGGTGGCGCGCAGCCCATCGGGGGCGCTGTCCACCGCGTACCGCACCACCGCACCGGCACCCATCGAGTGCCCGAGCAGCCCGACCCGTGCCGGATCGACCTCCGGCTGCGTCGCCGCCCAGGAGATCACCGTCGCGAGGCTGGCCTGAAGGGCATCGCCCGACGAGCCCTCCCGCGCCGGATCGATGCCGAGGGCCGCGGCATTGCGCCCGTGACCGTCGAAGTCGAAGGTCACGACAGTGAAGCCGCTGCGCATCAGCCCGCGTGCCAGCGGGTCCATGATCTGCGCCGACCCGGCGAAGCCGTGCGCGATGACGACCGTAGGCGCCGCCTGGTTCGTCGAGTATACGGTCACGGGGATCCCGTCGACCACCTCGGCGCGCACCGTTCTCTTGGCCTGGGCTCGAATTAGACCGACGAGACTGGCCACGAGCATCAGTACCCCGAGCACCCCCGCGACCACGACGCCGATCCGACGCATGGCTCGGACACTAGCAACCATCCGATTGCTCATGACGCGATCGGCCGCGGCTCCTCGGGTAGTACGCCAAGCCCAAGGCCGCGCCGGACTAGGTGCCGAGCAGGACGTACCCCACCGTGCACGCGACCACGATCGACGCCAGGTAGAGGGGGATCCCGAATCTGGTGAACGTCGCGAAGCTGTATCCGCCGGGGCCCATGACCATGAGGTTCGACTGGTGGCTGAACGGGTTGAGGAACGTGAACGAGATGCACGTGCCGATCAGGGCGAGGATCAGCACCGGGTCGAGGCTGAGTTCGGCGGCGATGCCGAGCCCGACCGGCGTCAGGATGGCCGCGGTCGCTGCATTCGTGACGAGGTTCGTCATGATCGCGGTGGTCGCAACGAAGACGATGACCACGAGGAGGATGTTCCCCGCGGAGAGGTAGCGGATCCCCTCGGCGATCACGTCGGCAAGTCCACTGCTGACGACGATCGCACCGAGGCCCACCGACCCGGCAAGGATGAACAGAACGTTCCAGTCGAGGGCACGGACGGCGGACTTCGGGGTGATGACCCGAGTCAGGACCATGAGCACAGCACCGCTCATCGAGACGAGCTCCACGGGAGCAAGTCCGAACGACGCCGCGATGATGACAGCGACGAGGATGGACACGGCGATCCAGGTCTTCCTCGGCTGCGGGGCGCGGCTTGCGGCGTCCTGCCAGAGGGCGACGGCCGCATGATCCTCCAGCACGCGAGCACTCCTGCCCGCCACGAAGCACGTCTGACCGGGCACCACCGGGGAGTCGCGGAACGCCGTGGTCGTCTGCGCCGCGATGACGCGCACGTCCTCGTCCTGCTCGAGATCGCGCAGCGTGCCATGCTCCCCCGTGCTCACCGACACCTCGAAGAGCCGCCGTGGCGACAGGCCGAAATGCGGGCTTCCCCACAGGGCGGTGACGCCCGAGTGCGTCGCCGCGAAGACGAGGATGTCGCCTGCCTCGATGGCGGTGGTCGGCTCCACGTCCTCGCCCCACCGTTCGATCGTCTCGAGTTCGTATTCCTGCGTACTGGCCACTCCGATGTCGGCGGGAAGGCGTCCCTGCGCCAGTGCTCTGGACGAGACGGGGATCTCCACGCGCCAGTCCTTGGGAGGCGCCGTCGTGGCCGCCTTGCCGCGCAGCATCAAGGGGGCCGTCACGTAGATGACGGCCCAGCCGACGAGCGCGACGGGCAGGGCCACCGGCGCGAACGACAACATGGACACGTCGACGCCGCTGGTGCCTGCGATGCCGGCGATGAGCAGATTGGAGCTCGTGCCGATGAGCGTCACCGAGCCGGCCAGGGTCGTCACGTGCGCGATCGGCAGGAGCAGTTCGCGCGCGGGGATCCCGCGTGTCTGCTCCAGCTCCTTCGATGCAGGGACGAGCATCGCGACGATCGGCGTCGTGTTCATCAGCGACGAACCGACGCCCACGGGAACCATGAGGCGTCGCAGCGCCTGCCGCGCGGTGGTGACCGACGACAGCAGCGCCCAGGTGACTCTCGTGACGACGCCCGTCTGGACGATGCCCTTCGCGATCACGAGCATCGCGGCCACGGTGATGACGCCACCGTTGCTCAGCCCCGAGAACAGCTCACTCGGCGTCGCGACCCCCGTCAGGCCCGCCACGGCAAGGCCGGTGGCCAGCGCCAGCACGGCGGGGATCTTGCCCGAGGCCATCGCCACCAGGGTGGCAAGGACGATGACGGCGGCAAGGTAGATCATCGCCACCGCCCTCGTCTCCGGGCGACCCGAGCCGTCGCCCCGATGCGCGCCTGTTCGCCGTAGGGCGATCAGGCTACCGACGTGCACCCACGGTGCTCAGAGGAATTGCGAAGTCCAGATGGACGGCTCAGCGGTCGGACGCGGCCGCGACGGCGGCGAGGAACCGCGCACCGTACTTCTCGGCCTTGACCGGCCCGATCCCGTTCACCGCCAGGAGTTGATCCACGTCGCTGGGGCGATCGGCCGCGATCTCGCGCAGCACGCGGTCCCCCACGATGACGAAGGCCGGGACGCCCTCCGCATCCGCGAACTGGCGCCGCACGGCGCGCAAATCCTCGAAAAGCCGCTGCTCCTCGTCGGACACCGGCTCGGCCGCAGCTGATCGACCAGCACGGCGCGTCGCTTTCGCCGACGAGCGCGAGGCCCGCGGCGCGGCCCGCCGCAGCTCGACGCTCTGCTTGCCGCCCAGGACCGCGTGCGCCTGCGGCGTCAGCTGGAAGGCGCCCATGGCCTGCGGGTCCGGGTAGAGGATCCCCTTCGCGACCAGCTGCCGGATGATGCTCTTCCACTCGTCCGAGCCGAGGTCCGACCCCACCCCGAACGTCACCAGGGCGTCGTGCCCGTAGCTCTCGACCTTGGGCGTGCGCTGACCGCGCAGGATGTCGACGAGGTGCCCGGCTCCGAATCTCTGCTGGGTGCGCACGATGGCAGACAGCACCTTCTGCGTGGGAACGGTGGCATCCCACTGCTCCGGGGGCGTCAGGCACGTGTCGCAGTTGCCGCAGTCCGCCGACTCCTCGCCGAAGTACTGCAGCAGGACCCGCCGGCGGCATCCCGCGGCCTCTGCGTACCCGAGCATCGCGTCGAGCTTGATCCGGTCGACCCGCTTGTGCTCCTCGGACGCGCTCGAGGTGGCGATGAAGGCGTTCTGCTGCAGCAGGTCGGCCAGGCCGTAGGCCATCCATGCATCCGCGGGCTCGCCGTCGCGCCCTGCCCGCCCCGTCTCCTGGTAGTAGCCCTCGAGGCTCTTGGGCAGGTCAAGGTGAGCGACGAACCTCACGTCGGGCTTGTCAATACCCATCCCGAACGCGATGGTGGCGACCACGATGACGCCGTCCTCGCGTCGGAAGCGCTGCTGGACGCGTCGCCGGGTGTCCTGGTCCAGCCCGGCGTGGTAGGCCTCGGCATCGAAACCGTCCTGGCGAAGCCACTCCGCGGTCTGCTCCGTCTTCTTGCGGGACTGGCAGTAGACGATGCCCGTGTCGCCCCGATGCCCGAGCTCACCATCGTTGAGGAACCGCAAGAGCTGCGCCCTGGCATCGTGCTTGTCGACCACGGCGTAGCGAATGTTGGGGCGGTCGAAGCTGGAGACGAACTCGGTGGCGTCATCGAGGGCGAGTCGCTGATGGATCTCGAGCCGCGTGACGGCGTCGGCGGTCGCGGTCAGGGCTATGCGGGGCGTCTCCGGAAAGCGCTCCCTCAGTGCCGACAGGCGCAGGTACTCCGGCCGGAAGTCGTGCCCCCACTGGGACACGCAGTGGGCCTCGTCGATCGCGAACAGGGCGATACCTGGTCCGCGATCGACCTGCTCGAGGATCGTGAGGAACTCGGGCAGCATCAGCCGCTCCGGTGCGACGTACAGGAGGTCGAGCCCGCCGCGCAGCAGTTCTCGGCGAACCGCTTCGGACTCGGGCAGCGACAGGCTCGAGTTCCAGAACGCGGCGCGCACCCCGAGGACGCGCAGGGCGTCGACCTGGTCCTGCATCAAGGCGATGAGCGGCGACACGACGATGCCGACGCCGGGCATCGCGATGGAAGGGATCTGGTAGCACAGGGACTTCCCGCCACCCGTCGGCATGAGGACGACACTGTCCAGGCCGTCCATCGTGCGGTCGATGATCTGCTCCTGCTGGCCGCGGAAGCCGTCGAACCCGAACGTGTTTCGCAGGACGGCCCGAGACGCCTCGCTCATGAAGGATGCTGCTGAATGCAACGCAGCAGCGCCACCGGGCTGAGCGCCGATTCGTGTCTCTGCGCCTCGAATCGTTCGAGCACTGGCTCGTCGCGCAGGAACGAGCGGATGAGCGAAGCCAGCTCGACTGGGTGGCTGTAGTTGATCGCGTGCGCGGCGTCCCTGAGGACGGCCACGGTCGCCCGCGGCCCCAGTTGGCCCACCACCTGCCGCACCCGTCGCGCCGGCGGTAGCAGCGGGTCGCGCGCACCCAGCACCACCAGCATCGGGACAGTCAGGTGCAGGAGCGACTCGAGCGCCGGGAAGCGGGTCATGGCGACGAACAGTCGCAGCGATCCCACCAGGCCGAAAGTCATGTAGTCGGGGACTGCCACAGTGGCCATCGACGGCGGTTCCCTCGTGGCGTCGATCGCCAGTTGAGCGACGGCGCGAGCGAGCGGCTGGCTGTGCACACCCCCGGCAGGGGACACGAGCACGGCACGGTCGATGCGATCGGGATGGCGTTCCGCGAAGGAGGCAAGGATCGCGCAGCCGAGGGAGTTGTCGACCACTGTGGCCCGCTCCGCCCCCACCGCGTCGAGGACACCGGCCACCGAGTCGGCGAGCGCGGGGATGGTCGTCCCTGCTTCGTTGCGGGGGCTTCGTCCGAAGCCGGGCAGGTCCGGTACGAAGGTGCGGAACTCGTCGGCCAGCAGCGCAGCGGTGGGGAGCATGTATCGACCGGAGATGGCGAAGCCGTGCAGGTGGACGATCACCGGTCCGGAGCACGGCGCCTCCGACAGCCGGACGAACACCGGGGTGCCGTTGGCGATGACCCAGCGCTCCGTCATCGTCGCGGTCTCAGGCATAGCGGCCTTTCGTTTGGTCTGGAGGCTAGTGCGCCTACCCCTGCCAGTTGGCACCGGTGGCGGCCCGGTAGGCCTCGACGGCCGACCTGATCGTGGGGAAGAACCGGTCGTCCTCGAGGACGTGCTCGAGTCCGTATCGTTCGATCTTGCGGCGAGCCGGATCCTTCAACTCGGCGAACACCAGTCTCGTGCCCTGCTCATCCAGCTTGCGCACCAGTTCCTCCAGCATGTCGCACGCCGTCGTGTCGACGTCCGTCATGGGCTCCGCGGCGACGACGATCCACGTGGGCCGGGGGTCACCCGCGGCGATCTCGAGCACCTCCTCCCGGAACGCCCGCGAGTTCGCGAAGATCAAGGGCGCATCGAAGCGCAGGACAGGGCAGCCCGGGAGGATCTCGGCGGTCGGGTAGCTCGTGACGTCGTGCAGGCCGGGCATGCCCTCGACCCGGCCCAGCAGGGCGCGATAGGGCCACCAGATTCGTCGGAAGACGTTCACCACGGACAGGGAGATGGCGACGACGATGCCCGGCAGGACGCCCAGCAGAACGACGCCGAGGAAGGCTGCCATGCACAGGATGAAGTCGGCCCTCCGTTGCGACAGCAGCCGGCGCGTGGCCGGGAGGTCGGCGAGTGAGATCGATGCCGCTATGACCACGGCGGCGAGCGTCGGCTGTGGCAGTTCCGCAAGGAGGGAAGGGAACGCGACCAGCATCAGCGCGATCATGCCCGCGCCGACGAGGCCGGTGATCTGCGTACGGGCACCGGCCTTCTCGGCCACCGCCGTGCGGGACCCGCTCGTGCTCACCGGGAATCCCTGGAACAGGCCCGCGGCGATGTTGGCCGTTCCGATGCCGATCATCTCGCGGTTCCCGTCGACCCGGGCGCCCTGTCGCTCGGCGAACGACGTGGCCGTCGAGATGGTGTCGGTGAGCGCCACGAGGGAGATCCCCAGCGCGCCGATGACCAGCAGTCCGAGGTCGTCGAGCCCGACGACGGGGATCGTCAGCTGCGGAAGGCCCTGCACCAGCGGGCCGACGAGCGCGACGCCGCGCTCGCCGAGGGACGCGGCGACGCTGATGGCCATGGCCACCAGGACGGCCACGAGCACCGCCGGCACCTTCGGCAGGAATCGGTCCAGCACCACGATGAGCGCCAGCGAGAGCAGCCCGATCGCCGCGGCGGCCGGCACGACCTCGCCATTCGTGACTCCGCTGACGAAGGCCCCCACGTCCTGGAGGAATCCGTCGGCGTCGGTCGAGAAGCCGAACAGCTTGGGCAGCTGACCGACGAGGATCGTCAGGGCCAGGCCGTTCATGTACCCGAGGATCGTCGGCTTGGACAGCAGGTCGGCCACGAAACCGAGGTGCCCGGCCCCCGCCGCGATCATCATGGCACCCGTCATGAGGGCAAGCAGCGAGGCCAGAAGGACGGCCTTGGCGGGGTCGCCGTCGGCGCCGACCAGGGGGAGGATCGTCGCGGCGATCATGGGGCCCAGGGCCGAGTCTGGACCGAGCACGAGGATCCGGGACGGGCCGACGAGCGCATAGCCGACCAGGCAGAGGATCGAGGTGTACAGGCCGGTGACGGGCGGCAGGCCGGCCAGTTCCGCGTACGCCATCCCCTGCGGGACGAGGAGGGCCGACAGCACAAGGCCCGCAACGACGTCCTTCGACAGCCAGGCACGCCGGTAGCCGGCGAGCGACGGCAGGAGCAGCTCGCGCGCCCTCACGGGATGGGCCATCGTCGACGTGCGACGTTCAGCACCCGGACGGCCACCTCACCCGCCGTCACGCCGATGAGCATGCCCGCGACGACGTCGCCCGGGTAGTGGACGCCCGTGTGGACCCTCGAGTAGGACACCGCAAGGGCGGCCAGGCGCACCGGAGCGCCGAGTGCCGGCGCCGCGGCGCCCACTCCCTCGGCGAACGCGAACGCCGAGGCGGAGTGCCCGGACGGGAACGACGTCGACTCCGGCATCGGGACGTGACGCTCGTCGGGCACTCCGGCCCCCGTACGATCCGGACGTCGCCGATTGGTCACCTGCTTGCCGACGAGGTTTGCGGTCGCCGAAGCAAGGGCGATCGACGCCACTCCGTTGACAGCAGCCCGTCGACCCGTGCTACCGCCCGCCGCTGCGAGGGCCGCGGCCACACCGAGCCACAGCACGGACTTGTCGGCCGTCCGGGAGAGTCGACGGAAGAAGACGTCCAACTGGGGGGTGTCGGTGGCGGCCACGGCCGTGTAGACGGCTGAGTCGATGGCCGTGAGCTCTGACAGCACGCCTGATGGCACCTAGTGCCCCCTTCGGAAGACCGACAGATCGAACCCTAGACGGATGCGACTCGCGACACGTCACCCTGCCCGGATGAGGCGACGAGAGGGCGCGGACTCGTAGCCTGTGAGCATGGCGCGTCGCGGTGCAGCAGTCCTCTCCCTGCTCACACTGATTGCGGGGATCACCCTGCTCGTCTACACGGCCATCACCGTGTTCCCGCGCGGACTGATCGCCCTCGCCCTCCTGGTCATCGCGGCCGTCGTCGGCTGGTGGGGAGTGATGCTCCAGGGTCGGGCTCGCGTGTCCTGCTGGCTCGTCGCCGGGCTTCTGCTGGTGGGGGCGCTCGTGGCCCACCTGAGCGACGGACTCCAACTGACCGGTCCCATCGCCGTCGCGCTGCTCGTTATCGCCATCGTCGCGGGTAAGCGGGCGTTCTCCGTGCATGTGCACCTCCCGCCCGCGACGGCGCCGTCGCGCCCCGTGGTCATCTGGAACCCCAAGTCCGGTGGTGGCAAGGCAGTGACGAACAACCTGGCCGCCGAGGCTCGCGGGCGCGGCATCGAGCCGATCGAGCTGAAGCCCGGTGACGACCTCGTGGCGCTCGTGCAGCTCGCGGTGGCGCAGGGTGCCGACGGCCTCATGGCCGCGGGCGGCGATGGGACCCAGGCGCTCGTCGCCACCATCGCTGCCGAGCATGACCTGCCGTTCGCCTGCGTTCCCGCCGGTACGCGTAACCACTTCGCCCTCGACCTCGGCGTCGACCGCGACGACGTGGTCGGCGCGCTCGACGCGTTCGTAAACGGCGGGGAGAAGCGGGTCGACCTCGGGGAGGTCGGCGGGCGCACCTTCGTCAACAACGTCTCGCTGGGGCTGTACGCCGAGGCGGTGCAGAAGGAGGGCTACCGAAGCGCCAAGATCCGCACCATCATCGATACGGTCCCGACCGTCCTCGCCGAGGACGGGGCTGAGTCGGGCCACGTCCTGAACTGGACCGGTCCCGACGGCCGGCCCCAGAGCTCGGCGGCAGTGATCCTCGTGTCCAACAACGTCTATCGGCTCGGGCGGGCCTTGGGCTCGGGAACGCGACCGCGCATGGATGCCGGCCGGCTGGGCATCGCCGTCATGGGCGTCCCGGCATCACCCGGCGGCCGGCGTCGTGCCCTCGAGCAGTGGGCGACCTCGGAGTTCGTCGTCGAGTCCGAGGGCGACGTCCCCGTCGGTGTCGACGGAGAGGCGCTGGTCCTGCCCTCCCCCCTCACCTTCCGCATCCGCCCCGGTGTCCTCCGTGTGCGCATCGCACCCCAACACCCCGGTGCGTCTCCATCGGCGGCACAGCCGACCGGACTGCGCGAAGCCCTCAGCCGCCTGTGGCACATCGCCGCCGGAAGCACGGACCGGTAGGTTCGGGCGACCGAGATGGGAGATGTGATGGCAGGTAGGGCCAAGGGGCGGACGTCCCGCTTCCACCTGCGCGGCTTGCACTGGTACTCCTCGCAGGCTGGCACGGAACTGCGCAGGCGACCGACCGACGTCGTGCTGCTGGTCGCGTGCCTGCTGGCGCTGTTGCTACTCGCGCCTGCGGCACCAGGGCCATCGCCCGTGGACGAGAGCCTGACGTCGGCCGTGCAGGGACTGCCTGCCTGGGTCACGTGGATCTTCCCCGTCGGCTACGCCGTGGCGGGCATCTGGGCGCTGCTCCTCGTCGTTGTTCCTCTGGTCACTCCCCACCGGCAGCGACTTGCCGCCTATTTGCTGCTGGCGGCCGTGATCGCGTTCGGCTTCGCCGCCCTCGTCGGAGTCATCGAGGGCACTGCCTGGGGCACCACATGGTCGGCGCTCTGGAGCACGGACCCGCCGCCGGTCTTCACAGCCGTCCGGGTCGCCGTGATCACCGCAGTGATCGTCGCGTCGTCCCCCCACCTGTCCCACCCCTTGCGGATGTTCGGACGACTCCTTGTCGTTGTTGTCCCGATCTGCGCCGTGGCCATCAGCGTCGCCTACCCCGTCGGGGCGCTCGCCGCCCTCCTCATCGGCGTCGCCGGCGCCGCCGTCATGCACCTCCTCGTCGGCTCTCCGGCCGGGCGGCCCTCCGTCACGCGCGTCGCCGACGCCCTCGACGACCTGGGTCTGGCGGAGGCGCAAGTGACCGATCTGGCCATCCCCACCGCGGGCCAGTCCCTCTTCGCGGCGTCGGTGCCCGGCCAGCCGGATCTGCTCGTCACCGTTCTGGGACGCGATGAATGGGACGCGCAGGCGATGGCATCGCTCTGGACCGCAGCAACGCGTCGTGGCGAGCGGGTGCGCCTCACCACGACGAGGCTGGCCCGGGTGGAGCACGACGCCATGATGTCGCTGCTCGCGGAGCGGGCCGGCGTCCGCGTGCTCCCGATCGTCGCGGTCGGGCGTTCGGCCGAGGGGGACGCCGTCCTCGTCACGCACGCCCCCGGCGGACCGTCGATGACGGACATGTCACCGCAGGACGTCACCGACGATCTCCTCGACCAAGCGTGGGCGCAGGTGGCAGCGCTCCATGAGGCGGGCATCGCGCACGGCCGTCTCGACGGCTCGCGGATCGTGCTTGATGCCGAGGGTCGCCTCGCCCTGACCGACTTCAGCGATGCGGAGAGGGCCGCGGACCGGCGGCTGCTCATGTTCGATCGAGCCCGCCTGCTGACTGCCACGGCCCTGGCTACGGACGGGAATCGCGCCGTCGCCTCCGCCCATCGCATGCTCGGCAGCGAGGGCCTCGTCGAACTGCTGCCGTTCCTCCAGCCCGCCGTGCTCGACCACGACACCCGGGCGAGGATCAGCGCCGGCGAGTGGGACCTCAAGGCACTACGCGACACGGCGACGGCCGCAGCGAACGTCGACGCGCCCAAGCTCGAGCAGCTTCGGCGGGTCTCGGGCCGGTCACTCGTGATGACCACGCTCATCGTCGTCCTCACCTACGGTCTGATCAGCGTGTTCTCGGGGGTCGACTTCGCCGAGGTGTGGGCGGACCTGCAGTCGGCCGACTGGATGTGGCTCTTCGTGGCGCTGCTGGTCTCACCCCTCGCCCAGGCCTCGTTCGCGTTCTCGACCATCGGTGCCACGACCGCCTCACTGCGCTACTACCCGGTGCTCATGCTGCAGTTCGCGCTGCAGTTCATCGCCGTCGCGCTACCGGCAACCGCGGCGCGCATAGCCATGGACGTGCGCTTCTTCCAGAGCTTCGGGGTGGCGTCCGGCGCTGCGGTGTCGATCGGCATGATCGACAGCTTCAGCGGCTTCGTCGTGCAGATCATCCTGCTCGCGGTGATCCTTCTGTCGGGGCTGCCCGCCTTCACCCAGCCCGTCGGATCGTCCGGGTCCAGCACCAGCGACAGCAGCGATTCGTCAAGTCCCTCCATGGTCGCGCTCATGCTGGCCATCGCCATCGTCTCTCTGATCGTCGTGCTGGTGGTTCCCAGGCTCCGCCGGCAGTTCTCGGGGCGAATGCGATCGGCTTGGGCGTCGTTCCTCGAGCAGGCGCAGAACGCGAAGGGCGCCCTCGACGTCCTGCGCCGCCCGTCGAAGGTCCTGGAGATGCTGGCCGGCAATCTCGGCGCGCAGGTGGTGCAGGCGATTGTGCTGGGGCTGTGCCTCACCGCGTTCGGTCAGGAGGCGGCCCTCTCGCAGCTGATCCTGATCAACACAGCGGTGAGCCTGTTCGCCGGCCTGATGCCCGTGCCGGGGGGCGTCGGTGTGGCCGAGGCCGGGCTCACGGCCGGGCTCACGGCGATCGGGATTCCCAGTTCGATCGCGATCTCCACTGCCATCGCGTTCCGCCTCGTGACGTTCTACCTGCCGCCGCTGTGGGGCTCGCTCGCGATGCGCTGGCTGCGCAAGCACTCGTACGTCTAGTCCGGAAGCCCGTACTCGGTCTACGCTCGGCGACATTCCCTCGGGGCGAATGGAGCAGGTCATGGACCTTGGTGCGTTCTCGGTCAGTCTCGCCGTCACGGACATCGCGGCTTCCCGGCAGTTCTACGAGAAGCTCGGCTTCACCGCGTTCGGGGGCGACGAGACGCAGAACTGGCTGATCCTGAAGAACGGTGATCACGTCATCGGCCTGTTCCAGGGCATGTTCGACAAGAACATCCTCACGTTCAACCCGGGCTGGGACGCCAACGCACAGCCGCTAGGGGCATTCACCGACATCCGTGACCTCCAACGAGCGCTGAAGGAACAGGGAGTGGCGTTCGCCCAGGAGGCCGACGAGGACTCCTCGGGTCCGGCCAGCTTCGTCGTCGTCGATCCGGACGGTAACCCGATCCTCGTGGACCAGCACGTCTGAGGTCAGGCGCGCAGGGCCTGCGCCAGTTCTCCGAAGTCCTCGACCAGCGTCGCCATGTCCGCTGGTGTGTGGGCGAGTGACACCAGCCACTGCTCGTCGAGCCCGGGCGGGGTGAGGATGCCGCGGTTGACTCCCCACAGCCAGCTCAGCTCGGCGGCACCGAAGTCGGTGCGCTTGTAGTCGCGGTAGTTGCGAACCGGCGTCGTCGACCACGTCACCGCGCCCTTGACGCCGAAACCGACGGTGTGCGCGGGCATCTCGTACTGGCGGATGAGGTCGTCGATGGCGCGCAGCGCGCCCTCATTAACGGACTCGGCTGCAGCGAGCGCCTCCTCCGTGCAGATCTCGTCGACCGCGACCGCGGCGGCCATCACGAGAGGGTTGCCGTTGTAGGTGCCGAAGTGCGGCATGCGTCCGTCGGTCACGGCCTGCATCACGTCCTCGCGGCCGCCGAAGGCCGCCAACGGCAGTCCGCCGCCGATGCTCTTGGCCAACGTCACCAGATCAGGCGTCACGCCCAACCTCGCCGACGCGCCATGCGGGCCCGCCGTGAGTCCGGTCTTCACCTCGTCGAACACGAGGAGCACGCCGTGCCGGTCGCACAGCCCGCGCACACCCGCCAGATAGCCCTCATCCGGCACGACGATCGAGATGTTCTCGAGCACCGGCTCCATCACGACGGCCGCGATCTCGTCCGAATGCGCGTCGAGGATGCTCTCGAGCCGGTCGAGGTCGTTGTAGGGCACGACGTGCACCGTGCCGGCCTCGACGTCGAACGGCACCACGGCGCTCGGGAAGCCCTCGGGGCCGGCATCGACGATGTCGGGCTTGACGGAGACGGTCAGGGCGTCGTAGCCACCGTGGTAGCCGCCCTCGATCTTGACGATGCCGCGCCGATGCGTGAAAGCCCTCGCCGTGCGCACGGCGTACATCGTCGACTCGGTGCCCGAGTTGGTGAAGCGCACCTTGTCGAGGCCGAACCGCCGCTGGAAGCGCTCGGCCGCCTCGGTCGCCGACGGTGACGGCGTCACGAAGAGCGTGCCGGTCTCGAGCGCCTTGGTGACGGCCTCGACGATCGCCGGATTCAGGTGACCGACGAGCATCGCGCCGAATCCCATCGACAGATCGAGCAGCCTGCGGCCATCGACGTCCGTCAGCCAGGCGCCCTTGGCCGAGGTGATCGCGATCGGGTACGGGTCCCAGTGCTGGAACGACGACGGGACGCCGAGCGGAAGGGATCCGAGCGCGCGCTGGTGGTGCACGGCCGATCCGCCCGTCGTGGCCGAGAACCGCTCCCACTCCGCCGCCAGCATGCTCTGGACGCGCGCGGAGTCGAGGGGTGTCGACGATGACGGAACGCTGCGCCAGGTTGCCGGGTCGTGTGCGAGCAAGGCGTCGGAGATCGCCGTGGTCGGGCGCGCGTCAAGGGTCATGGGGCACAACTCCAGAATCGTCGGGGACTCCTACGAACACCCTGATCGTAGCGAGGCCGTGGTCCCACTACTCCTTGGCGATGTGCGCCACCCGAGGGGACATGGCCTCGGCCAACGCGATGAGGCCCGACAGGGGCCGGACCATGACCGTGAACTCGCTCACGAGTCCGGCCTCGTCGAATCTCAGGTGGTCGAGCCCCTGCACCTCGCGCCCGCCCACGGTCGCCGTGAAGACGAGTGCGTGGCTGCCGCGTCCGTCCAGTTCGTCGACGTACGTGAAGTCGCCGAAGACCTCGAAGACGTTGCGAAGCACCTCGGTGACCGCCTCGCGACCACGGAAGGGTTGGAATGCCACGGGGCTCATGAAGACGACGTCGGGTGCGAGCAGGACCGACATGGCCTCCAGGTCGCCCGCCTCGACGGCCGCGCGGAAAGGATGGGTCATGACCGCAGGCTACCCGTCGCGAGATACTCGGAAAGCCCTTTCGCTTCAATGACATTCTCAGCCCGACTGTCAGACCCTCCTCGTATGGTGGGGGCATGTTCGAATCGTCCATCGCCCCTGATCTCGACTGTGAGGTCGACTTCGCTGTGGACGGCGTTGGCGCCTGCGACGCGTTCCGTGACATGGCGATGTGGGACGACGAGCTGGTAGAAAGCGAGCCGTGGGATGTGGGCCTGATCGAGGCGTATCCCGTGCGCGAGCTGCTGGATCATCTGCTCACGTTGACGCCGGATGGGTTCGTGATGTCGGCGCTGGCAGGGGTGGACACGAGGCGCCTCTCGGATGTGGATGCGGTGACGTTCCTGCAGCTGCACCAGCGGGTGGCCTCCTGGTGGGCATCGCTGCAGGCGAGGGCAGTCGTGGCGGCGGCGTCGGCGGAGCCGCTGATCGAGGAGTTCACCCTGCTGGTGCCCGACTCCGAGGAGGAGCGCACGATCCGGATCGCCGATGCCCGGCGTGAGGAGCTCGCGGCGGCGCTGCGGCTGCCGCCGGCCACGAGTCAGCGGCTGATTGACACGTCCCGGCTTCTCGCCGCCCCCCTGGCCGACACGGCGAGCGCCCTCGCTGCGGGTGAGATCACCGACCGTCATGTCGCGGTGCTGGTCGAGGCGGCGGAGCGGCTGCCTGGCAGGCACCAGCACACCGTCGAGGAGATCGCTACCTTCCGGGCGGCGTGTGCCGAGCTGCAGCGCAGGGTCCTGCCGACCGCACGGCGCGCGACCGTCGCGATGACCCGCGCGGCCGGCAAGCGAGCCGTGCTGGCGATCGACGCGGACGGGGAGCGACGCAGGCGTCGGAACGCTACGTGCACCCGGGACGTGTGGGTGAGCGAGGACGTCGACGGCCTGTCCCTGCTCATCGCCCGGCTGTCCACAGAGCACGCCCACGCCCTGCTGGCCGAGGTCAACGCCCATGCCCACGCCGAGCAGGCCGTTCCCGGCCAACCCACCGTCGACCGGAGCGGGGATGCGCCGCTGACGATCGGCGAGCGCCGCGCACAGGCTCTTGTAGCGGCGGTCCTCGCCTCAACCCAAGACGGCCCGCATCCCTCGCTGAGGGCACACGTCGACTTCGTCATCGACCTGCCGACCGCCCTCCGCCTCGCGGAGGGCAACGACGACAGCGCGGAGCTGCGCGGCGCCGGCCCGATCCCGGCGGAGGTGATCCGCGACCTGTTCGCCGACCCCGATGTCGCGGTCACGATGCGTCGCCTGGTCACCGACCCGGTCACCGGACACCTGCTCGACTACGGCCGCCGCACCTACGCGGTGCCTCAGCGACTCAGGGACTTCATCGTCGCCCGGGACAGGGTCTGCCGGTTCCCGGGCTGCCGCCGCGCAGCGGCCCGGTCCCAACTCGACCACGCCGAGGCGTGGAACGACGGCGGGGCCACCTCACCCGCCAACCTCGGCGCGTTGTGCGTGAGGCACCACCAGCTCAAGACCCACGGCGGCTGGGATCTCACCGACAGCAGACCCGACGGCGGCTGCACCTGGACGTCACCCGATGGCCGTCAGTACGACCACGACCCCCCGCCCTTCTGAGCACGTCAGGTCAGCCGAGTGACATCGCGTCAAGGCATACGGAGATGGCCAGCAGCAGGCTGACGTCCTCGCCCGGCTCGATCTCGATGCCGTAGCTCTCACGCACGCGGAACCACTTCTTCGAGACCTTCGCGATCGTGTTCCCGTCACGTTCGATCTTGTACTCGTGATCGAGCACCTTCCCATGGGCCTCGAGGTCGGGCTTGCCGTCGACCTCGATCTTGAAGTGATCCCTGATCCCGATGAGCTTCTTCTGCACGGTGGCGTTGCCACTGGGACGCTCGATCACCATCTTGTCCCGCAGGGTGAGCTTCTTCTCCTGGATCTTGGCCACCTGCTGTCCAGAGGCGTCCTCGAGGATGAAGGTGTCCCTGAAGTGGAGTGCCTTGCCGTCGACCTTGTAGGCACGATGGCCGGACTCGTCCTCGATCCAGTAGTCGTCACCGATCGACATCATCTTCTCGCGCATCTGGAACCGGCGCACCGAGCCACCGTCGTTGTCATCGCCCCGACCGAACAGACCCATGACCCATCCTCCCGACCTCAGAGGCTAGCGGTTGGCGCTGTTCGCGTCCTGACGACGCGAGTAGTGTCGCGACCCACGATCTCGTCACGCCCTGGGAGCGCCTCCGTGCCGCAGAGAACCGGACGCCTCGTCGCCCTCGCGGTGCTCGCGGCGGCCGTCGCGGCCATCGCCCTGCCCGACACGGCCTTCGCCGGCGACGTCCCGCGGCCGTCCGCAACCTCAAGCGCCGTCAGCAGGTCGATCGCCTGGAAGGCCTGCGGGGCAAGGCTTGAATGCGCCAGAGTCCAGGTCCCACTCGACTGGGATCGTCCCCTGGGGCGCACCATCAGCCTGAAGGTCATCCGCCACCTCGCCAGCCGGCCCGAACAACGACGTGGCTCCCTGTTCATCAACCCGGGCGGACCGGGCGACACGGGGGTGGGTCTTGTCGAGGGGGCCGGCGACGACCTCGACGCCTGGGGCGGGGGGCGGTTCGACGTCGTCAGCTGGGACCCCCGCGGAACGAACGCCAGCACGCAGGTGCGTTGCTTCCGCAACGACGAGGACGCCTCGCGGTTCTGGCGGGGAGTGTCCATCCCGACGAGCACGGCGCAAGAGATCGCCTTCCGAAGGAAGACGGCCGACCTGGCGCGCCGCTGCGGCGACGTGAGCGGCTGGCTGCTCCCGCACATCACGACCGCTGACACGGCCCGTGACCTCGACTACCTACGACAGTTGGTGGGCGATCGCCGACTCACCTACGTGGGACTGTCCTACGGCACGTATCTCGGACAGACCTACGCCAATCTCTTCCCCACGCGTGTCAGAGCGATGCTGCTCGACGGCTTGGTCGACCCGGTCGCGTACTCAACCAGCGCAGAGACCAGAGTCGCGAACTCCGTCTCCGGCGCCGACGAGGTCTTCGACCGGTTCCTCACCCTGTGCCAGGATGCTGGACCCGAGCACTGCTCGCTCGCGGGCCGCGCCCAGGACCCGGCGAGCCTTGTCGATGGACTCGTCGCACGGGCTCAGCGAGCCCCGGTCCCGGCGCCCTCGGCAACCCCGCCAGGCTCCCTCGACGCGGGCGACCTGCTCCTGTCGCAGTTCGAGCCGCTGCGGAATCCCGATCGTTGGCCGCAGAACGCGACCGACCTGCAGGCAGCCATCGACGGCGACGGGTCTGCATTGGAGATGGCGGCCCGAGCGTTTCGCACTCCAGCAGGGTGGCAGGGGGCCACGACATCGGCCGCGATCCAGTGCGCCGACGCCGGTGCGCGCAAGGATCTACGCGCATGGCCCCGGGTGATTGGCCGCTTCGACCGGATCAGCTGGCTCCAGGGTCGGGTGAACGGCTGGTGGCTGTGGGCGCCATGCGCCGCCTGGCCCGTGCGCGGCCAGGACAGCTATCGGGGACCCTGGAACGCGTCCACTGCGAATCCGATCCTCGTGATCGGCACGCGATTCGACCCCAACACCCCCTACGCCAACGCTGTGCGCAGCGCACGGCTCCTGGGCAACGCTGTGCTGCTGACTCTCAACGGCTACGGGCACCTCAGCTTCCAGGATCCGAGCGCGTGCATCGACCACGCGCGGGTGAGGTACCTCGTCGACCTCAGGGCACCACCCAGGGGCACGGTCTGCCAGCCCGATCAGCCGCCCTTCGCCACGAGCAGCTGAACCCACGTTCTGCTGAGCGGAACGCTTCGCCGCACGGCCCGGAGAAGAGGTTAGGTTCACCTCACCGCATGGCGACCACGCTTGCGCTCAACAAGGGATGTGAAGTCATGGCTGTCATGCGAATGGGCTACATGCACGTCAAGGTGACCGATCTGGCCGAGGCCAAGGAGCACTACGGAAGCACCATGGGTCTCTACCAGACCCTGGAGCAGGACGGAAAGGCCTACTTCAAGGGCTGGGACGAGTGGGATCACCACTCAGTCGTCCTCGAGGAGGGTGGCGTCGGCATGGTCAAGGCCGGCTTCAAGTGCGAGACCCCCGAGGACGTCGCCGACATCGAGATCAAGGCGACCGCCTTCGGCTACCCGGTCGAGCGCATGGTGGCGGGCGAGAACCCCGAGGTCGGCGACGGCATCCGCGTCACCCTGCCGAGCGACCACAAGATCGAGTTCTACAGCCACATGACGGCCTACGGCCTCGAGGTCGGCACCCACAACCCCGACGCGTTCCCGCGGCACATGGTCGGCATCGGCGCCCCGCGCCTCGACCACGCCCTGCTCTGGGTCAACGACCCGGCCGGCATCGAGAAGTTCTTCATCGACGTCATCGGCATGTACCCCACCGAGCGGGTGCGCACGAGCCTCGACGACGACGCCCACACCATCGCCACCTGGCTCACCCTGGGCGAGTCGAACCACGACATCGCGCTGCTCGAGGCGCCGGAGAACAAGATCCACCACTTCGCGTTCGAGATGCGCAGCTGGGACGACATCCTCAAGGCGGCCGACATCTTCGCCATGGACGACGTGCCGATCGACATCGGGCCCACGCGCCACGGCATCACCCGCGGCACCACGATCTACTTCTTCGACCCGTCCGGCAACCGCAACGAGACGTTCTCCGGCGGCTACCGCTGCTTCCGCGACCGCCCCGTGGTCACCTGGACGCCGGACCAGATCGGCAAGGCGATCTTCTACCACTCCCGCGAACTCAACGAGCGCTTCATGACCGTGGCGACCTGAGCCAAGCGGGCTAGTTCCGCCCGAGGAGCAGGGTGTCGAGCCCTCGGACGAGTCCGACGATGCCTGGCACGGTGCGCACGGCGATCAGGGTCCCGGCGACGTAGGGCGTCGGGGTCCCGCCCGCGTCGTGCCGGATGATCAGGCGCTCGTCGGGCTGCGCGAAGACGATCTCCGTCGAGACGACGAAGCTCGGCAGCCGCAGCGAGTGCACCTGGGTGCCGGCGATGTCGGCGCCGCGCGCCTCCGGGTAACCCACCGTGTCCGAAACAGGCACGGCAAGTTGGTGCGACGACACGCCGCCGAGCCGCTCGGCGAGTTCGCGCGCGGTGCCGCTCGGGGCATCCGGCTTGGCGGCGGAGGCGTAGTCGATGATCTCGCGCTGGGGCAGGAAGGGCGCCACGAGCAGCGCGGCAGCCTGAGCCATGGCCGCGGTCAGGGAGAAGTTGCCCGCGGCAACGACGCCGACTCCTGCCTGCCGAGCAGCCGAGTCGATGTCAGCGAACTGAGCGGCCGACAGCCCGGACGTGCCGATGACGACATGTACGCCCGCGGCGATAGCGAGCATGGCGTGCGCCAGAGCAGAGTCCGGCGACGTGTAGTCGACGAGCACGTCCACTCCGGCGAGCGCCTCGGCGAGATCACCCGACACGGTGACGCCGTTGGCAGCGCCTCCCCAGGCGACGCCCAGGTCCTGCCCCGCCGCGGCGCGCGCAACGGCGCCGCCGAGCGTCAGATCGTCGGCGACGAGGACGGCCTCGGCAATCGGACGGCCCGTCCAGCCCGTCGCGCCCGCCACACAGACAACGGGCATCGTCAGCAGCCGCTGAGGTGCAAGGCGCGGGCGATCGCGTCGATCGCCTCAGGCACGACGCGATAGTGCACGCTCATCCCGCGACGCTCCTTGGCTACGAGCCCGGCGCCTTCGAGCGTCTTGAAGTGATGGCTCACGGTGGGCTCCGACAGGCCGACGAACGGAGCCAGTTCGCAGGTGCATGCGTCCTGGTCCGGCTGGTCGAGGATGTAGACGAGCAGTCGAAGCCGAGTCGGGTCGGCCAGGGCCTTGAGTCGCACGGCGAGGGCGACGGCATCGGCTTCGGAGAGCGACGACGTCGCGCCGAGCGGGGTGAAGTCGATCGGCGAGATGTCGAGCAGCACGGGCAGGGCCTTGGGCACCCGCCCATGATGGCACCAAATTGACATAAGTCAAAGAGGTGGACCACACTCCTCTTAGACGTTCATCGAACGATCGTCGCGGGGAGGGATGGCCATGGGTCAGGTCCTCGATCGGGTTCCCAGCACCCGCCGCGGCCAGGTGGTCACCCTCACGGGAGCAGCGATCGCCTGGATCGGGCTGTACTGGCTGAACGAGCATGTCTGGGACTGGCTCCTGTACGGAGCGCTGGGCCTGCACTCCACGGACCGCGTCACCGAGACGATCCACTTCTTCCTCTACGACACCGCCAAGATCACCCTGCTGCTCATCGGCATCATCTTCGTTGTCACCGTCCTGCGGTCGTTCATGAGCGTCGAGCGCACCCGCGCACTGCTCGGCGGCAAGCGCGAGGGCGTCGGCAACGTCATGGCGGCCGCGCTGGGAGTGATCACCCCCTTCTGCTCGTGCAGCGCCGTTCCCGCGTTCATCGGGTTCGTCGCTGCTGGTGTACCGCTCGGGGTCACGATGAGCTTCCTCATCGCCAGCCCGATGGTGAACGAGATCGCCATCGGCATGCTGTTCAGCCTCTTCGGTCTGAAGGTCACGATCGTCTACATCGCAGCAGGACTTGTCGTCGCGATCGTCGCCGGCTGGATCCTCGGCCGAGTGCATGCCGAGCGCTGGGTGGAGCCCTTCGTCTTCGAGACCAGGCTGGGCGGCCAGGCCATCGACCCCGCCGCCGGACTCACCATGGACCAGCGCATCCAGATGGGCGTCGAGGAAGTCGCCACCATCCTGCGCAAGATCTGGCCCTACCTCTTGGTCGGCATCGGCCTGGGAGCCGTCATCCACGGCTGGGTCCCCACCGACTTCTTCACCACCTACGCCGGCCCCGGCAGCACCTTCGGCGTCCTCATCGCCGTCGCGATCGGGATCCCGCTGTACTCCAACGCCGCCGGCATCATGCCGATGGTGCAGGCCCTCTACGAGAAGGGCCTGCCCATGGGCACCCTCCTCGCCTTCATGATGGCTGTCGTCGCGCTGTCGCTACCCGAGATGATCCTGCTGCGCCGCGTCCTCAAGCCGCAGCTCCTCGCCCTGTTCATCGCCGTCGTCGGCACGGGCATCGTCGCGATCGGCTACCTGTTCAACTACCTGCTCGCCTGAGCATCACACCCAACTCAAGGAGAACGGTCATGATCATCAAGGTCCTCGGCCCCGGCTGCACGAACTGCAAGAACCTCGAGCGGGTCACCAAGGAGGCCGTCGCCGAACTCGGCATCGACGCGCGGATCGAGAAGGTCGAGGACTACGCCGAGATCATGGGGTACGGAGTGATGAGCACCCCCGCGCTCGTCATCGACGAGACCGTCGTGTCCTCTGGTCGCGTGCCCAAGGTGGCCGAGGTCCGCGCGCTCATCAGCGCCGCCGCTCCCGCGTAGCCCTAGCGGCTGTCTGTCGATCCGTGACCGACCATCAGTACCCGTTCGCGTTACAATACCCCTAGGGGTATGACGGCGAGGGAGAGCGGACGTGATGACGATTCACCGCGCGGCCACCCCGATTTCCGTCACGCACCCCGACCTCGCGGCCCAGATGCTCGCACCGTTCGACCCCTCGGCTTTCGCTGCGGACAGCGACGAGCCGGTCTGGTGGCGCGGCCCGATCGGGCACATCTGGTGCGCGACCGTGGCCGAGAGGGTCGCCGGGCAGGGCTGCCCGTGGTGCTCGCGCATCCAGGTTCCCGTCGACGGTCGCTCCCTGGCCGACCTCCATCCCGAAGTAGCAGCCGAGGCCACAGGCTGGGATCCGTCCCTCGTCAGCTCGGGCTCGCGCGTGCCGATGCCCTGGACATGCGCCGAATGCAGGACGCGGTGGACGGCCGAGGTGAGGGCACGCGCCAACGGCCACCGTCCCTGCCCCACTTGCAGCGCCCAGGAACGCCATCCCCTCACCGAGACGCACCCGGGACTCGCGGCCGAGATGATGGCGCCCTTCGACCCCGACGACTACACCCACGGCAGCAAGGCGAAGGTGCGCTGGCGGGGACCGGTGGGACACGAGTGGGAGGCGACGGTCGCCAACCGCGTCAAGGGGTCAGGCTGCCCCGTCTGCGCCCATGGCGCCGGGGCCCGGGCACGCAAGAGCCCCGAACCCGGTGCGACGCTGGCGGACCTCTACCCCACCGTCGCCGCCGAGGCCGACGGGTGGGATCCACGCGAGTACCGCGCCAAGTCGAGCGCGCGCCGGCCGTGGCTGTGCGCCACGTGCGGGCATCGGTGGAACGCGACGATCTACTCGCGGACACAGCGCAGCGGCTGTCCTGCCTGCGCCATCGAACGGCGCCGCAAGCACTCCTCCACACCCTCCGGCTGATCGGCGCACCATGACGAACCTGACTTCACCGCTGTTCCTGTTCGACGGCGACTGCGGGGTCTGCCAACAGGGAACCGACCGCATGCGCCAGCGCTTCGCGCCTCCTGTCGACATGGCGAGCTACCAGTCGATCGGGCTCGACGAGCTGGGCGTCACCCAAGCCGAGGTCCTCGAGGGCCCCGTTCTCGTCCGGCTCGATGGCTCGCACGTGGTCGGCCCGCTGGCTGTGGCCGAGCTGCTGCGGATGTCACGAGCGCCCTATCGATACGCCGGCTACCTCATGCTCGCACCCGGGATTCGACAGGCTCTCCGGGCCGCAGGACCCGCGATCTACCGTCAGCGCCACCGGCTGCCCGGCGCGACCTCCGCATGCCGTGCCGAACCTGCCCCGCAGGATGTGGAGTAGTCAAATACCCTTGCAAGTACAGGGTTTCTTGCTCGTCTCAGTGTGACGCAGTAGTCACCGAAAGTGCGTCATGTGGGACTTTCGACTGCACATCGCCCATACCGTCGGGGGTATTTTTGCACGTATGAGGACGTCGCCCGAAAGACGAGCGCGCCATCACCTCAACTCGAAGATCACCATCCACCAGCGGCGCATGACCACGCGTCGCCTCACCTGAAGGAGCGACCATGACCGCGGCGATTGAGGAACTCAAGGAACTGAAGGTCGACCTCGTCGTCGACGCGCGCGGGACATCGTGCCCCGGACCCATCCTCGCGGCGAAGAAGGCCATCGGTGGTTGCCCGGTAGGCGGCGTGATGGAGGTCATGGCGACGGACTCAGGCACCCTCAAGGACATCCCCGCCTGGTCGAAGAAGATGGGTCACGACTACCTCGGCTCCTTCGATGACGCCGGCTACCTGCGCCTGTTCCTGAAGAAGATGAAGTAGGAACCATGTCTCTCGAAGCACCACAAGGAGGCGCGTTCAAGCCGCGCATCCTCGTGTTCTCCACCCACAACATCTCGGATCCCGGCATCGACCTGGCCGGCAGCCGCCACATGCACTACCCAGCGCCGGTCTCGACCATCGCGGTGCCGTGCAGCAGCGGCCTGAAGCCCAGCTGGATCGTGCACGCGCTGCAGGCCGGGATCGACGGTGTGTTCATCGCCTCCGATGGCGACGAGTGCGCCTACCTTCCCGACTGCTCGGAGCGTACGGCGCGCATCGCCTCACAGGCTCAGGATCTGCTGCGCGCCAAGGGAATCGAGCCTCAACGACTGAAGATGGCCGCAGTGTGCTCGGTCTGCGCCGAATCCTTCGTGAAGTACATGAACGAGTTCTCGCACGTGCTCGCCGAGCTCGGTCCCGTCGGGACCATCGCAGCCTGACCAGGCTTTCACAGGAGGCACGACATCGTGGACACCAGCAAGAAGACCATCATCGTGTTCAGCGGGGACTTCGACAGGGTCTTCGCCGCGTTCATCATCGCCAACGGCGCAGCCGCCATGGGCGACGACGTCACCATGTTCTTCACCTTCTGGGGGCTCAACGCCCTGCGCAAGCCGAAGAAGCAGGCCACGTCGGGCAAGAGCGGGCTGCAGAAGGCGTTCGCCATGATGATGCCGCGCGGCGCGGACAAGCTGAAGCTGTCGAACATGAACTTCGCAGGCGCCGGTCCGAAGATGTTCAAGAAGGTCATGAAGCAGCAGAACGTCATGTCGCTGAACGAGCTCATCGACTCCGCTCGCGAGCAGGGAATCCGGTTCGTGGTGTGCACCATGTCGATGGACGTCATGGGCCTCAAGGAGGAAGAGCTCATCGACGGCCTCGAGTTCGGCGGTGTCGCCAGCTACCTAGGGGACGCAGACGAGGCCAACGTCAACCTCTTCGTGTAGCAGATCGTCGGCCCTTGCGGGCCCAGGGCAGGGCAATCGAACCAGGAGCAGCAGATGAAGTACGACGTGATGGTCGTGGGCAGCGGGATCGCCGGCATGGAGTCGTCGATCAAGCTCGGCGACATGGGCTACAAGGTCCTGCTCGTCGAGAAGGAAGCCAGCGTGGGCGGACGCATGATCCTGCTCAGCAAGGTCTTCCCCACCCTCGACTGCGCAAGCTGCATCTCCGGCCCGAAGATGTCGTCGACCATCAACCATCCGAACATCACGACGATGACCTACAGCGAGGTGGAGGGGATCCGCCGCGCGGCTGACGGCACCTTCAACGCCACGGTCAAGGAGAAGGCCCGCTACATCGACTGGAACACGTGTACCGGCTGCCAGGACTGCGAGCGCGCCTGCACGGTGGCCGTTCCCGACCAGTTCAACGCCGAACTCGTGCCTCGCCACGCCGCCTACATCGCCTTCCCGCAGGCGGTCCCGAAGAAGGCCGTCATCGAGCGCGCCGGCACGTCGCCGTGCATCGACAGCTGCCCGGCCGGGATCAAGGCGCACGGCTATGTGTCACTCATCCGCAGCGGCATGTTCGAGGAGGCCTTCCAGCTGGTCCTCGACGCCACGCCGCTGGTCGGCACCCTCGGGCGGGCCTGCTACGCGCCGTGCGAGACGGACTGCTCCCGCGCGAAGCTGGAGGGCACGATCCCGATCCGGCGCCTCAAGCGCTACGTCGCCGACAAGCACTACTCCGAGCAGGACGGCCCGGGCATCACGGTCGCCGAGCCCAATGGCAAGAGCGTCGCGATCGTCGGCTCGGGTCCCGCCGGTCTCACTGCCGCCTGGCAGCTGGCCCGGCTGGGCTACCAGGTGAGGATGTTCGAGGCCGCGGCCCGCGCCGGCGGCTTCCTGCGCCATGCCATCCCGGCCTACCGCCTGCCCCACGACGTGGTGGAGCAGGACATCGCCAACGTGACCGCCCTCGGCGTGGAGATCGTCACCAGCCACCCGGTGCGCGACCTCGAGGCACTCAAGAACCAGGGCTATGACGCGGTGCTCGTGGCCACCGGCACCCCGCGCTCCATGGCGCTCGGTGTGCCCGGTGAGGATGCGGCGGGCGTCTTCACGGGCCTGGACTTCCTTCGCAAGGTGAGCCTTGACGAGCTGCCGGACCTGACCGGCAGGGCCGTCGTCGTCGTCGGCGGCGGCAACGTCGCCATGGACGCGGCCCGCACGGCGCGACGCCTGGGGGCCAGCGAGGTCCGTGTCGCTTACCGACGCGGTCGCGAGGAGATGCCCGCGCACACCGCGGAGATCGACGAGGCCGAGATGGAGGGCGTGCACTTCGACTACCTCGTCGCCCCCGTGAACGTCGTCAGCGACGAGTCCGGCGCGGTGTCGGGCCTGCGGTGCCAGCGCATGCAGCTCGGCGAGGCCGACGCCTCCGGCCGACGCCGTCCGGAGCCCATCCTCGGCAGCGACTTCGTCATTCCGTGCGGCGCCATCGTTTCTGCCATCGGCATGGAGCCTGACGACCGGCCCTTCGAAGCCGTGACGGGCGTGGCCCGGGGCCACCGGATCAAGGTCGATCCGATCACCTTGCAGAGCGACCACCCCTACCTGTTCGCGGCCGGTGACGTCGAGTCCGGCGCCACCGACATCACGCGTGCCATCGGCCACGGTCGGCGGGCGGCGTACATGATCGACAACTGGCTGAACGACCGCCCGCTCGACGGCTTCCCGCTGTTCGACGACCCGCTGGGCGTCGTCGACAGGGACGAGGTCCTGGCCCGGCAGACCAGGCACACGCACCGAGGACCCGTCCGAGCCCACAGCGTCCACTCGAGCGCCCCCACCGATTTCGCGGAGATCGAGCCGCCCATGACCGAGGAGGAGGCCCTCTTCGGAGCCGGCGGCTGCCTCGATTGCGGTGTCTGCTCGGAGTGCCAGGAGTGCGTGAAAGCCTGCCCCGCCGACTCGATCAAGCTCGACGCGAAGGACGCGCTCCACGAGTTCGAGGTCGGCGCCGTGGTCATCTCGACCGGCCACAAGCTCTTCGCCGCCGATCTCAAGCCCGAGTACGGCTTCGGCCGCTACCCGAACGTGATCACCGGAATGCAGATGGATCGACTGCTCGCTCCTACACGTCCGTTCAACACCATCCTGCGCCCTGGCGACGGCAAGGTCCCCGACCGGATCGCCTACGTGTCCTGCACCGGTTCGCGCGACGAGACGACCGGCAACCCGCTGTGCTCGAAGTTCTGCTGCATGTACTCGATCAAGCAGAACCAGCTGATCATGGGCTCGCTTCCGCTGGCCGACGTCACCATGCACTACATGGACATGCGCGCCGCGGGCAAGCGGTATGACGAGTTCTACGAGCAGGCCAAGGACATGGGCGCCACCTACATCAAGGGCCGTGTCGCCAAGGTGACCGAGAAGGACAACGGCGACCTCATCCTGCGGTACGAGGACATCGAGAACGGTGGGGGGATCGTCGAGGCGGAGTACGACCTCGTGGTCCTGGCGGTCGGCATCCAGCCGAACCGAGAAGTGGAGAGGCTCTTCGGCGGTGAGCCTCTCGGCCTCGACGAGTACTACTACGTCGCCGAGCCCAACGCCGAGATCGAGCCCGGGCAGACCGACATCCCCGGCGTCTTCGTCGCCGGCACAGCGGCCGGTGCAAAGGACATCGTCGACTCGATCCTCCACGCGGGGGCCGCAGTCGCGCAGGTGGCCGCCCATCTCACCCAGTCCGAGCTCGCGGAGGTGGTGCCGGTATGACCGAGGAGCGGCGCATCGGCGTCTACATCTGCCACTGCGGCGGCAACATCTCCGACTACGTCGACGTCGCGGCGGTCCGCGAGGCGCTGAAGGACGAGCCGGGCGTCGTGGTCGCCGAGACCACCATGTTCGCCTGCTCCGACGGCACCCAGCACGACATGATCAACGACATCCGGGGGCAGGGCCTCGACGGCCTCGTCGTCGCCTCCTGCTCGCCGAAGCTGCACCAGATCACCTTCCGCGGGGTCTCCAAGCGGGCTGACATCAACCCCTACGCCTACACCCAGGTCAACATCCGCGAGCAGGACTCGTGGGCGCACGGCGACGACCCGGAGGGTGCCACCGCGAAGGCCATCGGCCTGGTCCGGGCCGGCATCGCCAAGAGCCGCAACTCCAGCGACCTCGTGCCTCTCGTCGTCGAGACGACGTCGGCCACCATGGTCGTCGGCGCCGGCATCGCCGGGCTTCGCGCGGCCATCGGCCTCGCCGACGTCGGGCTGCACGTGTACCTCGTCGAGAGGGAACCCACGCTCGGCGGCTGGGTGGCCACGTTCGGTGCCATGTTCCCCAACGATCAGGACGGCCGTCAGCAGATCGCTCACCTCACCGAGGAGGTCGCGAAGCGACCGGCCATCACGGTGTTCACCAACGCCGAGCTCGTGGGCAAGTCCGGTAGCTTCGGCAACTACGTCGCCGAGGTCCGCATCAACGGTGAGCCATCCGAGACGATCCGCGCCACGGTCGGCTCGATCGTCATCGCCACAGGGTTCGACACCTACGAGCCCGAGGCCGGCGAGTTCGGCTACGGCATCGAGGGCGTCGTCACGCTGCCCGAGTTCAAGGCGATGGTCGACGCCTCCGACGGCACGCTGACCCACGGGGGCAAGCCGGTGCGCACCATCGCCTACATCTACTGCGTGGGCAGCCGGCAGCCGGCCGGCGGCAACGAGTACTGCTCCAAGTACTGCTGCGCCGCCTCGTGCCACGCCTCGCTGGAGGTGGGGAAGATCGACCCGTCGATCCACCAGTACCACCTCAACCGCGACATTCGCACCTACGGCAAGTACGAGCTTCTCTACACGCAGTCGCGCGAGCAGGGTTCGGTCTACATGCGGTACCCGGACGACACGCCCCCGACGGTCGAGCTCACGGAGAAGGGCCAGCTCACGGTCACGACGATCGACGCGCTGACCCAGAGCGAGGAGCTGGCCATCCCCGCGGACCTCGTCGTCCTGGTCACGGGCATGGTGCCGCGGGCGAACGAGGGCCTGACCGGCCTGCTCAAGCTGCCGGTCGGTGACGACGGCTTCTACAACGAGATCCACCCCAAACTGCGTCCCGTCGAGACTGTTGTCGATGGCGTCATGATCGCAGGTGCCTGCCAGGCTCCCAAGACGGCGTCCGAGAGCGTCGGCTCCGGTCTGGCGGCGGTCGCGCAGAGCGCTGCCATCCTCAAGAAGGGCGTGGCCGAGCTCGACCCGCTCGTGGCGGTGGTGAACGACGCCGCCTGCACCGGGTGTGGCGAATGCCTCAAGGGCTGCCCGTACGACGCCATCGACCAAACGATGTGCGATGGGCGCACCGTCGCCCTCATCATCCCCAGCGTGTGCAAGGGCTGCGGTGGCTGCGTTCCCTTGTGCTCCGAGGACGCCATCGACCTTCTCGGATACACGGACGTGCAGATGCGCGCCATGATCGACAGCCTTGTGGAGGTAGCAGTCTCATGAGCACGACCCCGCTCCGCGAGCCACGAGAGGTCATCCGCGAGGAACCGCTCATGCACCGTCCGATCCTGCTGGCCCTGTCCGACGGCCCGCTGACGATCCCCGAGATCGCCGCGCGCATCGAGTGCCCGACCGAGGAGACTGTGTACTGGGTGATGGGGATGCGCCGCTACGGCCACCTCGTCGAGCTCGAGGAAGCCGACGACGACGGCTACTTCCCGTACCGGGCGATTGACCGGGAGGTCGAGTCATGAGCAAGGTGATCGATCCCGAGATGCTCGGCGACATGAGGCGCTTCGGCGACCTCGACGTGTCCGCCTGCTTCAGCTGCGGCACCTGCACAGCGATCTGCCCCCTGGCCGACAACGATGCGACCTTCCCCCGGCGGATCATCCGGCTCGCCCAGGTGGGCCTGAAGGACGAACTGCTGTCGAGCAAGGAGCTGTGGACCTGCTACCACTGCGGTCTGTGCTCCGACAGCTGTCCCCAGGACGCCGATCCGGGCGAGTTCATGGCAGCAGCCCGGCGCTACGCGGTCGCCAGCTACGACAGGACCGGCCTGGCCCGAATCCTGTACACGCGGCCCGCGATCGGCAGCGTCCTCGCCGTCGTGATCGCCGCCTTCTTCGCGGTGTTCCTGTACTCCGGGCGAGGCCCCCAGAACACCGAGGAGATGGAGTTCTTCACCTTCATCCCCGACAACATGATCCACTGGACCGGGATCGCGGTGATGGTGCTGATGGCTGTGGCCGGAGTTGCGGGTGTCGTCACCATGGTGCGGGGCGTGGCCAGGCGAGACGGCGTGACGTTCACCTCCCTGGTCAGCGGCAGGACCGCACTGACCCGTACGGGCGCGGCCCTGTGGTCGGCACTGGGCGTCGAGTCGCTCGGTCAGACTCGCTACCGCCGCGACTGCAAGGACGACGAGCCGGTCGAACCCCTGTACCGCAGGCGCTGGCTGATCCATGCCATGGCCATCTGGGGGTTCCTCGGCCTCATGGTCGCAACCGGGCTGGACTGGGGGCTCGCCCTCATCGGTGTCAAAGAGACCGGCACGGCCATCCCCATCTGGTACCCGTCGCGCCTGATCGGCACCATCGCCGGCCTGATGCTCATCTACGGGGTCATGTGGTTCATGATCAACCGGGCCACCAAGTACAACCGGGCAGCCAGCATCTCGACAGGGTCGGACTGGCTCCTTCTCATCCTCCTGATGATCACCGGCGTGAGCGGCTTCGTCATCGAGGCCGCCCTGTACATGCCGAACCCGCCCTCGTGGGGCTACTGGATGTTCCTGTTCCACGTCGCGATTGCCCTCGAGCTGATGCTCCTGCTCCCGTTCACGAAGTTCGCCCACGCGATCTACCGCCCGGTAGCGCTGTTCTTCTACTCCCTTGCCGGCAAGAAGGTCCTGCAAGACGCCTAGCACCGTCCGGCACCCGCCATTCAATGATTGGAGTCACCATGAACGACATGACCGTTTGCGTGCCGCTTAACTCGGACGGCACGATCCACAACCGACTCGGCCAGGCCAATGTCGTCGCGATCTGCCACGTGCATGACGGCCAGGTGACCGACTGGGACGAGCACGTCGTGGAATGGGACACGACCTACGGGGTCGACGTTCTGGGCGTGCACCACCCCCGCGTGATCCGGTTCCTGCAGGACCAGCACGTCACGGCCGTGGTCGCGGACAACGTCTGCGACATCATGCAGTCGACGCTGCCCACGCTCGGCATCACGGTGAGCACCGGCCACTCCGGCGATGCCCGCTCGGCTGTGGAAGCAGCGGTGCTCGTCGCCTGACGTGGCGAGCCGGTGCTGTTGTTGTGTGGACGGTGTGGAGATCGGCTTCACCGGTTGTGAGGCACTCTGGCGGTCGGTAGACCTGTGCTGAGGGCGACGACATCGCCCACCAGCACTGGGAGATCCGCATGGCCGCCACCTTCGTCCCACGCCGCTCCGCCTCCTACGCCAGGCGTGTCAGGTGGAGCAGGCACGGCGTTCAGACGCTCATCGTCGGGTGGATCGCCTGGGTCGTGTGGTCGAAGGCGACCGCAGGTCCGGGCGTTGCCTCGGCCGAGGCCTTCTGCCCGTTCGGCGGATTCGAGACAGCCTGGACGTGGGTCACCACGGGAACGACCGTCGCACACGTCCACACCGCGAACCTGGTGCTCGCCGGCGCCGTCGTCGTCCTCGCCCTCGTCGCTCGCGGCTTCTTCTGCGGTTGGCTCTGCCCACTGGGGTCCATCCAGGAGGCCATCCGAGCGTCCGCTCACGCCGTCACGAGCCGCGCGCCCTGGCTGCGCCGGACCGGGCACGCCATCGCTTCGCAGATGCCCTGGTGGCCCCGCGTCGACCACGTCCTGCGCTACGGCCGATACGTCGTGCTGGTGTGGGCCGTCGGGGGAGCCGCCCTCACGGGCGTGATGGTCTTCCGCGAGGTCGATCCGTGGAACGCCCTGCTGTCCGTGGCCGAGTTCGAGATCAGCACAGCCTTCGTGGTGCTCCTCGTCGTGCTGGGGCTCAGCCTGTTCATCGACCGACCGTTCTGCCGCTACGCGTGCCCCCTCGGCGCCGTCCAGGGCCTTATCGGCATGGCGAGCCCCGTAGCAGTCCAGCGCGATGCGACGGCCTGCCTGGGCTGCCAGATCTGCAACAACGCCTGCCCGATGGGCATCGAGGTGAACCAGGCGACCCGAGTCACCGACACCGCCTGCATCGGGTGTCTCGAATGCGTCGCCGCCTGCCCCAGCCAGGACGCCCTCGCCCTCACGGTGACGTTCCCGACCCGCATCCCCATCCGCACGTCCGACATCGACACGTCCGACATCGACGCCCAGGAAGGCGCAATGCAATGACCGGCACCGAATCGCATCTCGAGGCACCCGACCAGCCCATGCTGCGGATCCCCAAGAGCGCCCACCCGACCCCGACCGACGCGGTGCGATCCAGTCGCCGCATCCCGGTGCTCGCCTTCGCCGGCATCCTCCTCGCGCTGATCGCCGTTCTCGTCGTCGGCACGCAGGCGCTCGGCTGGTTCGGCACGACCGGTCAGATGACGGCCGGTTCTGGTGAGCGGGTGGTGCCCGCTGCCGGAGCGGACACCGCCGAGATCAAGGGCTGGATGTCCCTTCAGCAGGTCGTCGACGCCTACCCCGTCTCGCAGGCAGCGCTGTACGCACGCTTCGCCATACCGGCCGACACCCCGCTCGAGACCACGCTGTCGGAGCTCAAGGAGTCCGGGGCGAGCTCACTCGACGTGCCAACGCTCCGGTCCTGGATCGACGATGGCGCGCCGGCCTCGTCCTGAACGCAAGGCCTGAGCCACGGGCCGCGGCTAGGACTAGTGGTGGCCCTTCGTCACCATGACGATCATCTTGATGTTGAGCACGGCGAAGCGTGCGGCCTGGATGAACAGATTGCTCCGGGCCCGCACCTGCGCGTCCGTGGGCAGGGGCGCATTCGGGAACGTGGTGAGGTCGCTCATGACTGGTGTCCCTACTCCGGGATGAGGAACCAAAGCGGGCGTGCCTTGGCCTTGTAGATGAACAGGTAGTGGAGCATGACCTTCATCCAGTGGGCGCTGAGGCCGATCTCGCCGTAGGTCTCCTTGACGTCGCGCCCCATCTCGCCGTACTTCTCCTTGTCGGGGATGATGGGGAACACCGTCATGGCGGCGGCCTGACCGGTCCGCCAGCCCTTGCCGGCCGACGCGATGCAGGCGGCACCCATGTCGGCCATCGACGCCGTGTGCACCTTGCCCTCGGATCCATGCTTGATCCGGCCGGCGATGGTCTGCGCCACCGCCCGGCCGATCACTCCGGACGGCATGCCCGTGCGCGGCGGCGCCGGCGCGATGACCGTGCCGTTGGGGCTCGTGCGAGGGCGGGACATCTGGTGGGGTGGAGCGAAGGCGATGCCGGCCGCCCAGACGTTGTCGTACTTCGCCGACTGGTACGTCCTGGGCCAGTCGCTGGCCTTCCACTCCTCGTACGGCTTCGGCGAGTAGTCGGCGTCGACCTTCATGAAGCCGCTCGGCGCGAAGACCTCGCCCGTGATGTCGCCGCCCTCCTTGTCGAAGGCCTTGAGGTCCGCACCGCGGAAGGGAGGGAGCAGCATGGCGAAGTCGAAGGGCTGCTCGCCCTTGGTGCCGTCGACCTGCTCGTAGAAGGCGACCCCCGGCTCCACCTTCTCCACGTGCGCGGACATGATCGCCTTGACACCGCGCTCCTGGAACAACGACTCGGTGAACATCTGGCTGGGGACGACGTCGCCCTTATGGCCGAAGTTCATGCCGTCCATGCCGAAGTCGCCGAGCTGGCTCTCGTTGGTGATGTAGATGACCTCCGCCTTGTCGCGCACGCCCTCCTTCACGAGCTCGTGCTCAACGTTGAAGGTGTATTCGAACGCGGCGCCCTGACAGGTGCAGGTGCCGTGACCCATGCCGATCAGGAGGGTCTGGTGCTGGCCGCGCTTGAGGTTGGCCAGCACGCTCTCGAAGGCCTTGGCAGTCTCCGTGGCATGGCCGGCAGTGCAGACCGACCATGTATGACCATCCGGGCCGAGACCCGGCGTCGCCCCGAAGTTGAGCTTCGGGCCGGTGGCGTTGATGAGGAAGTCGTACTCGAGCTGGGCCACCTCGTCGGCGCGCGCGGGATCGGTGTAGCGCACGGTGACGTGGGGCGTGGGGAGGTCTGCGCTGCCCTCCGGATGCAGCTCGGTGGCGAGCGCCTGGTGGAACTCGATGCCCTTGCGGGCGTAGATGGGCGCCAACGGGAATGTGACCTGCTTGACGGTCATCTGTCCCACGCCGACCCAGATGTTCGACGGGATCCAGTTCCACTGGGAGTTCGGAGCAACGACGACGACGTCGTGCTCCTTGCCGACCATGCGCCGAAGATGCAGCGCTGCGGTGTGTCCGGCGATGCCGGCCCCGAGGATGACGGTGCGTGTCATTGCATACCCCTGCCGGTATCGGTGAACGTCCCCACGATAGGCCTTCCGATCCGCCGAAGCGCGTTATGCGGGCACACGGCACACCCGATCGTTGCGCAGCCGGATCCGCAGCGCGAGCATCATCAAGACGATGGACGCCAGCGCCAGGAAGGGCTGCACGGGCGCGAACCACGTGACCGCCCCGGTGGCACCCAGCGCGAGCAGCACGAGCTTGTTGCACACGGGGCAGCCGACGGCGAAGAACGTCACCAGAGTGCCGGCCATCCCCAGCTTCGAGGCTTGGTCGAGCTCCGCCTCGGGCTCGGGACCGGTGTCGCCGGGATCACGCACATAGGTCGCGAAGAGCAGGCCGCCGAGGATGCCGGTGACGATCACCACGGGGTAGGACCACCAGGTGACGTCCACGCTGCGACCGAACACCGGGTTCGGGATCACGGCGGTGGGGAGGGCGACGAGGGCGGCTACGGCGAGGCCGCTCAGGGCGGCGATCAGCCAGCGGCGTCGCGGCCACCGAGCCACGACCGCCCATCCTTCTCGCATGGCCGCTAGCATACCCCTAGGGGTATTGCGGCGACACCCGGTTCAGTTACGCGCACCGATCGGAAGGCCAACCATGGACAGCAGCCACTGGGATGAGCGGTACGCCGCCAGCGACCTCGTGTGGTCGGCCACGCCGAACATGTGGGTCGAGCAGCTGACAGCAGACCTGACGCCCGGCACCGCGGTCGATCTCGCCGGCGGCGAGGGACGAAACGCCCTGTGGCTCGCCGAGCGCGGATGGCAGGCAACGGTCGTCGACTTCTCCCAGGTGGCCCTCGACCGTGCCCAGCAGTGGGCGGCCGAGCGGCTGGGAGCCGATGCCCACCGCTTGCGCACGGAGCAGGCCGATCTGCTCGCGTACGCGCCGCCGGCCCGCGCGTATGACCTCGTCCTCGTCGTCTACCTGCAGGTGCCCGCCGACCAGCGGCGGCCCGTGATGCGAGCGGCCGCCGAGGCGGTCGCCCCGGGCGGTCGCCTCCTCATCGTCGCCCATGACACGGAGAACCTCTCCCGCGGAGTCGGCGGGCCCCAAGCCCCGGAGGTGCTGTACTCCCCGGCCGATCTCCTGGCGGACCTCGCGGGCACCGGGCTGACCATCGACCGTGCCGAGACGGTCGAGCGCCCGGTGCAGAGCGAGGCGGGCCTACGACAGGCGCTCGACGCTCTCGTCGTCGCCATTCGCCCCGAGGCCGGCGGCGCAGGAGAGCGCTAGGCGCTCAGGACGAAGGTCGACACGGCCATCCAGGCCGCCAGGACCACCAGCAGGACCGCGAAGGCGCGCTCGAGGAGTCGCTGGGAGATGCCGTGGTTGAGGGTGGACGCCACGACCGATCCGATGAGCCCGCCGAGGATGACCAGCAGGGGGATGTGCCACGGGATCTGTCCCCAGGTGTCGTACTTGAACGCCAGGGCCGTGACGCTGTTCAGCGCCACCACGACGAGTGACGTGCCGGTGGCGATGGCGAAGGGAAACCCGAAGACCAGCACCAGGGCCGGGACGATGAGGAAGCCGCCGCCGACGCCGAAGATGCCCGTGAGCAGGCCGATCGCTACGGCGACAACCGGCAGGAGCCACCTGGCCGTGTGCGCGGCCTCGGTCGGCTCGACGGCCGATGACTTGCGCCACATCGCGAAGGCGGCGCCCAGCATGACGACGGCGAATCCGGCGATCACCACGACTTCGGGGATGACGGTGGCCAGTCGGGACCCGGCGAAGGTGCCCACGATGCCCAACCCCCAGAACAGCAGGGCCTGACGCATCCGCACTTGATTCAGCCGGATCCGCGGGATCGCGCCCGTCGCCGCGGAGACCGCCACGACCGCCAGGGAGGCGGTCGTGGCCTCGAGCGGTGCGAAGCCGAAGAGGTAGATGAAGGCCGGG
The DNA here is from genome assembly GCA_016717115.1 of Actinomycetota bacterium. Classification (GTDB taxonomy): domain Bacteria; phylum Actinomycetota; class Actinomycetes; order S36-B12; family S36-B12; genus UBA10649. Next base: position 93,740 of record JADKGE010000004.1, on the reverse strand, counting down.
ACGGCGACGACGGCCCCGCCCGCACCGATCAGTCCGAGGACCGCACCGATGGCCATGCCCACCAGCAGCGCCTCAACGGTGATCAGGGCGAGGCCCTTCTGTGCGGTGGACGGTGATGGGCACGATCATCAGTGTGGTGGATCAGTCTGCGTAGACCGCACCCAGTCGGTGGCCATGCACGGGGTGCTCGATACGCAGGCCCGCCTTCTCGGCGTTGGGGAAGTCGTCATCGACATGGACCACATCCACCCCGGCCGCTTCCAGCACGGACGCGCCTGCCGAGGCGCGGAAGCCGCTGCCGCAGTAGATCCAGACCGGTCCGTGGGCGGCGTTGTCGGAGGCCCATTCGGCAACCTCGTCGAGGCGCCCGCGCAGCTCGTGCAGCGGGACGTGCTTCGCGCCGGCGACGAAGCCGTCGTCGAACTCGCTGTTGCGCCGCAGATCCAGCATGGGCAGGTCCGGGTCCTCGGCCAGGGCCTGAGCCATGTCCGCGTGAGTGGCCCGGCGATAGGACGACGTTGGTGCAGCATCACTGGCCCAATGCGAGGGGGCTCCGACCGAGTACGCGACGGGACGGTCGATGCCGATCCGCACGAGTTCGCGCTGCATGGTCTGCACCTCGTCTGCATCGGCGCCGAGCAGGGTGATCGGGGTTCCCCAATCGATCATCCAGCCGAGGTACGTGACGGCGTTGCCGTGCACGTCGAACGAGAGCGAACCCTTGACGTGGTCGGCCGCGAACACCCGACGATGGCGCAGGTCGACGACCCACTCCCCCGCGGCGATGCGGCGTGCAATGTCCTGCGCCGTGGCGACCTGAGGCAGGGACAGGTCGATGGGTCCGGCACCGGCCTGGTTGGCCGGGCCCATGTGGGCGTAGTAGGCGGGGAAGGCGTCGAGACCGGCGATGAGCTCGGCGACGTACGTCTCCTCGTCGACGGAGAAGGCCGGGTTGCTGGCCATCTGCTGGGCGATGGTGGACTCGTTGCCGACGGTCGCGGTCGCACTGCAGAAGGACCCGAACCCATGGGTCGGGTAGACCTGCGCGGTACGAGTGACTTCCTCGGCGATGCGACGCATGGATGCCCACTGCGCTCGCGCCAGCGGCTCGGTGAGCTCGGGGCCGAGGAGGTCGGGGCGGCCCACGCTGCCGAACAGCAGAGACCCGCCGGTGAACAGGGCGACGTCCTCGCCGCCGACGTTGACGGAGTACGAGAGGTGGTTGGGGGTGTGACCGGGCGTGTGCAGCACCCGGATCAGGCCGACGTCGGAGGGCAGCTCGTCCTTGTCACCGGCCTGACGCGCCTGGAAGGCGATGTCCATGCCGTCCGGAACGACGTACTCGGCCTTGGCCTGGCGCGCCAGTTCGAGGCCGCCGCTGACGTAGTCGTTGTGGAAGTGAGTCTCGATCACGTGGCTGAGCGTCCAGCCACGCTGGTCGAGAACGTCGGTCACCCGATCGATGTCCCGTTGGGGGTCGATCACGATGGCCGACGAGCCTCGACCGACGACGTAGCTGCGGTCGCCGAGGTTCGGAGTGTCGAGGGAGACGACCTCGAGGTTGTCCATGTCTAGATCACCATTCCGTGAGTACCGTCGTCGCGGACGACGTCGCCGCCCGCCTGCTGCCACGCCTGCATGCCGCCAGCGAGGTTGAGTGCGTTGTATCCCGCCTTGCAGAGCTCGTTGACCGCGTGATCGGATCGCCGTCCCGAACGGCAGATGACCACCATGGGCGCTGTCTTGTCGAGCTCGCCCGCCAGCGCGCCCAGCTGCGACAGCGGGATGTGCCTGGCCGTGGGCGCATGCCCCGCCAGCCACTCGTCCATCTCCCGCACGTCGATGAGAACGCCCTCGTTACGAAGGAGGTCAATCGCGGCGGCGGCCGTCACCGTCGGAGTGTGGCCGTGCGAGAAGATCCCCACTGCGTCAGCTCCCTACTCGGTCGAGCATGCCCGCTTCGACCGGAAGGCCCTGGGCCCGCCAGGCGGTCATGCCGCCGTGGACGTTGATGGCCTGATAGCCGTGCTGGTCGAGGAACTGACAGGCCTGGAAGGCCCTGGCGCCGGACTCGCAGACCACGTACACCGGTGCGTGCCGGTCCAGTTCGGACAGGCGGAGCGGCACGGTGGCGAGCGGCATGAAAGCGGATCGGGTAATGTGCCCACCGGCGTACTCGGGTGATGTGCGGACGTCGATCACGGTCTCGCCACGCTGTGCGGCGGCGGCGACCTCCTGTACGGAAGCGATCCCGCTCATGCGGAGACCGACTGGGCGGCGACCCGGGTCCGGATCTCGTCCATGTCGAGGGCCCGTACGGAGGCGATGAGCTCCTCCAACGCGGGTGCGGGCAGGGCACCGGCCTCGCGGTACACCAGGATCCCATCGCGGAACGCCATGAGGGTGGGGATCGACGTGATGTGCGCCGAGGCGGCCAGCACCTGCTCGGCCTCGGTGTCCACCTTCCCGAAGGTGACGTCGGGGTGCGCCTCGGAGGCCTTCTCGAAGACGGGGGCGAACATGCGGCAGGGGCCACACCAGGCTGCCCAGAAGTCGACGAGGCTGATGCCGTCGCCGATGACGATGCTTTCGAAGGTGTCGGCCGTCAGCTCGACAGTGGCCATGGTTGTACTCCAAGTGTCCGTGATTGACAGTGTCTGTGATTGACAGGAGGAAGGAACTGCGCGCTCAGCGGCAGGTGCAGCGGTTCTCCGGCGGCACGCTCGCCATGACCTGGCCGACGTGCATGCCGCAGCCGGAGTAGGTGACCTTGCGGCACTGGCCGCAGACAGCGGGACTGCACATGTGGAACCTCCAAGTGGGTGGGCTTTCGACTCTTGAACTATACCCCCGGGGGTATATGCTTGGCAAGTCGCCCACCACTCACCAGGCCACCCGGAGGTGCCCATGCCCAACGATGATTCGGGCCTTCCCGGATGGGCGTCGGCGCTGGCGGTCGTCGCCCATCCCGACGACGAGTCCTTCGGGCTCGGGGCGGTCATCGCGAGCTTCGTGGGCGCGGGGACCCGGGTCGACGTGCTCTGCCTGACGCACGGAGAGGCGTCGACACTGCACGGGGTCCAAGGTGATCTGGGGACGATCCGGCGCCGCGAGCTCGCCGATGCTGGCGAGGTGCTGGGCATCGACACGATTCACCTGCTCGACCACCCGGACGGCCGTCTCGGTGACGTCGACCTCCTGCACCTCTCCGAGCAGGTGAGCGACACGGCCACTGAACTCGGCAGCGACGGAATCCTGGTGTTCGACGTCACCGGCATCACGGGCCATCCCGACCACGTCCGCGCCACCTCCGCCGCCGTACTCGCGGCACGACGGCTGGGGCTCGACGTGCTCGCCTGGACATTGCCCCTCGACGTGGCGGGCAGGTTGAACGATGAGTTCGACGCCGGCTTCGTGGGCCGCCCTCCTGCCGACATCGACGTCGAGCTATCCGTCGATCGATCGCGGCAGCTCGATGCCGTGGTCTGCCACCCGAGTCAGGCCGTGCCGGGCAGCGCCCTGTGGCGACGGCTGGAGCTCCTCGGTGATCGTGAGTACCTGAGATGGCTCACGCACGTGGCCGACCCGGCTACCGACGAGCGAGGGCCAAGGGCAGTCGGATCGTGAACGTCGTTCCCGTCGATCCGTCTGACTGCGCCGTGACCGTACCGCCGTGGGCCGCCACGAGCTCGCGCACGACGGCCAGTCCGATGCCCGAGCCGGCAACGTCGGTGTCGGCCGCACCCCGCCACAGCCGGTCGAACACCCGTGGCACGTCCGTGGGCCTGATGCCCGGGCCCGTGTCGGCGACAGTCACCACGGCTGAGGCCACGTCAGTGGCGACGCGGACGCGCACGGCGTCGCCCGCCCGGCAGTAGCGGGCGGCGTTGACGAGCAGGTTGCCCACCGCCTGGTGCAGCCGGTCGGGGTCGCCGTCGACCATGACCCCGCTCGGGACGTCGACGGACACGCGAAGCCCGGCCGAATCGAGGGACGCTCTGGCGGCCGTCACAGCGTCCTCCACCAGGGCCCCGAGATCCAGTCGCTGCCGCTCCAGCGAAAGGCCGGCCGTCTCCGCGGCGGAGAGCTCGGCCAGGTCTCCGACGACACGCCCGAGCCGCAGGGACTGCTCATGAAGGGCCGCGAGCCGGGCGGGGCTCGGTTCGACGAGCCCGTCACGAAGCTCCTCCAGGCCGGCCTGCAGGGCGGCCAACGGCGTGCGCAGCTCGTGCGCGATGTCCGAGGCCATCCGACGTCGCGTCTGCTCCGATCGGGCGACGTCATCGGCCGTGGCATCGAACGCCCGAGCCAGCTCCCCGAGCTCGCCGGGCGCCGCGATGTCCGCCGGCGCCGCGCGGGCCGCCCGGTCGCCTGCGGCGAACGACCGAGCCACGGTCGCCAAACGGACCAGAGGACGAGAGATGCGACGGGACACGAACCAGGCCACGACGAAGGCCACGATCAGCGCGACGACGGCAGCGGCCAGGATCCACGTCCAGGCGATGGTCTGCGCTGTCGCGGTGGCCGGGGACCCGAACCCGAGGCGCACGCTGCCCACGGTGACGCCGTCGACGATCACTGGGGCGACGACGCCCCCGCGGCCCGCGCCCTGTTGGCCGGCACCCTGCATGCCGTTGCCCTGCATCCCGTTGCCCTGCATCATCTCCGCGCCGGAATTGACGTTGGCATCGTTCGCGTCGCGGACCACAAGGCTTGCGCCGGCCGCAGCAGCGACGTCAGAGGCGCGAGTGAGGTCCGCGTCCGCCCACCCGCCAGCACGGTCATAGGCCTCGGCCGCAGCATTCGCCGTCGCGACCGCGGCGGCCTGGCGGGCGACATCCTCTCCTGCCGTCAGGCCCCTGGCCGTGCCGATCAGCGAGGCCACGGTCAGGACGATCACCGACGACAGCGCGACGACGACGAATGCGGCGAGCAGGCGGCGCCCAAGGGGGCCAAGTCCCGAGCCCGGCTCACCGGTCATGATCGAGGCCCAAGCGATAGCCGACGCCGAGCACGGTCACCACGATGGTCGCGCCATCGTTGCCCAGCTTGTGCCGAAGGTTCTTCACGTGCGAATCGATCGTGCGTTCGTAGCCTGCGAACTCGTAGCCGCGCACCCGGTTCACCAATTCCGACCGCGAGTACACGCGTCCCGGGCTGCCCGCCAGCGTGGTCAGCACACCCCACTCGGACGGCGTCAGGTCGAGCGGGCGACCGTCGATTGCGGCCTCGTGACGGCTCTCGTCGACGAGCAGCCGACCGCCCCCGAATGACATCACCGCGGACGTCATCGTGGATGAGTGCCGACCCAGGACGGCACCGACCCTGAGCACCACCTCCTGCGGACTGAAGGGTTTGGTCACGTAGTCGTCGGCGCCCCGCTCAAGGCCGCGGATGCGGTCCTCGACCGAGCTGCGGGCCGTCAGTGCGATGACCGGTACCGCGATTTCGGTGGCCCTCCGGAGCACCTCGAAGCCGTCGATGTCGGGCAGACCCAAGTCGAGCAGCACGAGGTCGGGCACGCTGTCGACAAGGAGGTTCAACGCGTCAGCGCCACTGCCCGTTGTCAGCACCGAATGACCCGCGCGCTCCAGATAGCGGCGCAGCAGATCGCGGATGTCGCGCTCATCCTCGACAACCAGGACCGTGGCCATGGTCGTCATCCTGCCCGAGTTGCCCCATCGAGGGCCGGCGCACGGGCACAAGCGTGCGAATCTCCACAGGATCTCCACATCGACCGCACCGAGGACGCACAGCCGACCAGCACAGTGGTCCTTGACAGAGCACCCGACGAGCCTGGGGAGATCCTGGGCCAGCCCCAAGGAGATCATCATGCGTCGCAGCCTCGCCGTTGCCGGCATCATCGCCGCCGGCCTCACCGCACTGGCGGTGGCCGCCACCCCGGCATTCGCCGCCGGCGGCCCGCTCTCGAACAACAACAACAACGGCACGGGCACCTGCGCCATCACGGGCACTGCCCCCACCAACATGGGCATGAACGGCGGCGGCCAGGGCAATGGCCGCGGCAACGGCATGGGCCAGGGGATGGGCGGCGGGATGGCCGGACAGGCGCTGGCCCCCTCCGGCACGCTGACCACGGCCCAGAAGTCCACGCTCGCGTACATGGCCGAGGAGGAGAAGCTGGCCCACGACGTCTACGTGGCCCTGGCCGCGAAGTTCCCGGTCGACTACCAGTTCGCCCGCATCGCCCGTTCCGAGACGATGCACCAGGCGGCCCTGCGCACACTCCTGACGCGGTACGGCCTCACTGACCCGACGGCTGGTCTGGCCGACGGTGTTTTCAGCACCAAGGAGTTCCAGACGCTGTACAACGACCTCGTCGGCAGTGCGACCACCGCTGCCAACGCCCTCGGCGTCGGCGTGACGATCGAGAAGCTCGACATCGCCGACCTGACGGCAGCGCTCACCGGTCTGACCGCACCCGACGTGACGCAGGTCTACACCAACCTGCGTACGGGATCTCAGCATCATCTGGCGGCCTTCGGCGGCTGATCCCGCGAGCACCTCAGTGAGGGCGCCCTCCCATCGTGGGGGGCGCCCTCGCCGCATCTCCCTTGACCGAACAGACATTCTCCGCTGACCGAGCAGAGCCCGGATCGGGCGGCTGTCCCGGCCGTGGAGCGCGCATACTGGTCGCAGGCTCAGGATGAGCCTCGGGCCGGGGGGCTGGTTCATGACAGGGGCTGTGCCGTGCTGAGGCGGTGGCGTGCGCCCGCGCCCTACCGGGCGATGTCCATCGTCATGCTGACGTGCGCATTCTTCGCGTCGGCCTTCGCGTTCATCCCGCCCACCAACCAGCAACTGAGCCGACTCGACCTCGTCGTGGCCGTCGCCCTCGTCATCCTCGCTGGCATCAACTACTTCGCGCTCCCGAGGATCCCCGGTGACTGGGGCATGGACATCACGCTCTCGGGCTTCACCCTCATCGCCAGCTACGGCGCCCTCGTGGTGGTTGCCCCGGAGGGTCAGACGCTGATCGGAATGGGTCTGGTGCTGGTGTCGGTCCTGGCCGCCTACTACCGTCCGCGCGCTCGGTTCCTCGGGCAGCTCGCGCTGATCGTCGTCACGTACACGACGGCCATCGTCGTCAACCCCCTGCTGTCGAGCCCTGTCGAACCGGTCGTGATCAACTCCATGCTTGTCGGCGTCTCGCTGACCATCTCCATCCTCACCGAACGGCTCCGCCAGGCGGCCCTGCACGACCCATTGACCGGGACCCTCAACCGCCGCGGGCTCGACACGCTGTGCGCCCCCCTCGCGGCGAGTGCCCGGCGTTCCCGCGTTCCCGTCACGGTCGGCGTGCTCGACTTGGACAACTTCAAGGCATTCAACGACGAGCACGGCCACGCCGCCGGAGACGACCTGCTGGTGTGGGTCGCGCAGGCGTGGGCGAGCGAGATGAGGGCCGACGACCTCCTCGCCCGGTACGGAGGCGACGAGTTCACCGTCGTCCTGCCGGGCGCCGACGAGGTGGCCGCGCAACGGCTGGCGCTGAGGGTCGCGGCGTCGGCTCCGTGCCGTTGGTCGGTCGGCTTCTCCCGTTGGTACCCCCACGAGGATCTCGACGCCGCACTCGCTCGGGCCGATGCCGAGATGTTCAGGGCGAAGCGCGACGGGGTGCCCTCATGACCGCTGTGCGCTGAGACGTCGCGGCCGGTCATCGCCGGGGCGCCATCTTCTAGCCGCCCGTGCGGGCCTCGCCGTCCGGGAGAACGACCGCGACGGATCCGGACCGCCGCCGGTCACCCACGGCCTCGAGTGATCCGTCCTCGAGCTGCCGGACGGCGTGAACCCCCCCGAAGAACAGGTTCGCCGCCGGCCAGGCCTCGATGCCGGGCCACCCCCGTTCGTCGGCGAGGGCGATCAGTGCTGGGATCTGATCGGTCGCGATCCCGGGCTCCAGGTGGATCGGTCCCGGGGGACTGACGTGCAGGCGCGGAGCGCCGATGGCATCCGCCAGGTCGGCGTGCTCGTCGATGAGCCTGACGAGGACACACAGCAGCGCGGACCTGATTCGCTCGCTGCCGCCGGTGCCAAGGACGGCGCGTGACCCGTCCGGCAACTGGACGAGGGTCGGCGACATGGCCGAGCCCATGCGTGCACCGGGCGCCAGGGTGCCGGGATTGAGGTCCTCCTCCCCCAGCATGTTGTTCAGGGTCACCCCCCACCCGGGCACGAGCGTGCCGGAGCCCGATCCGTTCGATGTCGTCATGGCGGCAGTGGAACCGTCGGCGTCGATCACCGAGACGTGAGTGGTGCCGGTCGACACCTGCCCGGGGGCGCGTCGCTGCTCGGTCGCATCGGCGAGCGCCTCGACGACGGTGGCCCAGCCACGCGGGCTGCCTTGACGGTGCGCCACAGGCAGCAGAGCAAGAGCCCCGGCCACGACCCCCCCGCCGAAGGAGGGCGGCGGATTCGTCCAGACATCCGCACCCCCGTGAGAAACCGCGAGCGGCTCGCGCAGGATCGCGGTGTAGGACGCAAGGTCCGACTCGGTGAGCAGGCCGCCGCCGTCCCGCGCGCCGGTCAGCAGGTGCTCGGCGAAGGCCTCGTCATGAGGCCCGGCGATCTGCCCCGTCGCCAGAGCGGCCAGCAGCTCGGCGTAAGCAGGGTTCGCATAGCGGCCGGTCGCATGGGCGGGAGCGAACAGGTGCCGACTGTCCGGAGTGAGGGCTAGTAGGTCGCCGACGAGGTGCAGGAACCGCCGCTGGATCGGCTCGAGCGTCACGCCCTCGCGAGCCATTCGCGTCGCGGGGGCGACCACCGCGGCCAGTGGCACGCGGCCCCACAGCCGATGGGCCTCGAGGTAGCCGGTGAAGCAGCCCGGCACGGCGACGGTGCCCCATCCACCGTGGAACACCTGCTGACTGGCCGCCGCGGCCGGACCAGCCCTCGCGAAATCGACGACGACGGTCTCGACGTGAGGTTCCACTCGCCTCGCCGCATGCCCCGGCACATCGCAGAAGAAGTCGAGGACCTGCGGCGCGGCGCCGGCGGCGGCGTGCAGGAGGAAACCGCCCCCTCCGAGGCTCGTCAGCGCGGGCTCGGAGACCGCCGCAGCGAACCCGGCGGCCAGCGCCGCGTCCACCGCGTTCCCACCCGACCGGAGCACCTCGACTGCCGCTGCCACGGCGGCTCGCGACCCGGCGGCTACCGCCGACGAGCCCGGTGGCCCGGTCGCGACGGCGGTTGCACCTCCCTGGGCCGGTTCGTGTGCAGGCATGTCCCGCACGGTAGTGCTCACGGAAGAAGAACGCCCGCCTGCTCCCGCGATCCACGGCCGAGGATCGTCGGGAAGTGAAACGGACCGCTGGTCAGCACGTGGTCACGACGCCGCAAGCAGCCTGTCGATCTGGGCGGCCAGCACGTGCTCGGGCTGCGCTCCCACCGCACGGTCCACGGACTCGCCGGCGCGCAGAAACAGCAGGAGCGGGATGCTGCTCGCGTTGAACCGAGTCGCCGTCGACGGGTTCTCGTCCACGTTCACCTTCACGACCTTCACCTGGCCCGCGTATCTGGCGGCCAGCCGCTCCAGGACCGGCGCCACCATCCGGCAGGGCCCACACCAGGGGGCCCACAGGTCGAGAAGAACCAGCTGTCGCGTGTCCAGGGCGGCCGCTAGATCAGCATCACTCGCGTCGGCGATCCATGGCAGTGCCGCCCCGCAGGATGCGCACGCGGGCAGCCCGGCCGCTGCCGCCGGGACGCGGTTCTTCTTCCCGCACGACGGGCAGGGGATCACTCGAGATGCCATCACATCACCCGATTCCATGCTGAGGATCTCCGGCGTCCGACACGGTCCATCCTCTCCCACACGGCACTAGCCACGAGACCCTAGGGCGCGGGGCACCAGAATCCGTAGTCTTCGGCCTTCGGCGCGATCGCCCATCCCCGCGTCGCGTCCTTCTGCCACAGCAGCGAGCCCGTGACAACGTCACCGCTGGTGACCAACGCCGGCGCCGTCGTGTCCGGGCAGGACGCCCCCGTGACGACGAGCGCCTGCTGATCGGAGTCGCCATTGAGCAGCTGAACGCTGGGGTTCACCAACTCGGTGTACCCGGACGGGACCGGCTTGCCGAGCAGGCCGAGGTCGATCCCGATCGCGAACGGATGGGCCGGGTCCGGGGGTGTGAGGTTCTCCGGCGTCCACGGATCCACCTCTGCAACGCCCTGGTAGACGTAGGGCGTGGCCCGACCGTCGGCGATGGTGCCGAAGACGGGGCCCTTGGGCAGGTCATCGCTCAGGTCCGGGGCAAGTGGAAGTTCGTCCGGCACCTGTGCGCCGGTCGCCGCCGTCACCGTCCGCGCGATCTGCCCCGTCGAGCGCGGTGCGGCCACGATCTCCGGGGACGCCTGGCCGGCGGACTTGACGACGAGCGGTACATGCGCAACCTCGCTCCAGCGCTGCACCAGATCGTCACCTACGCGCCGATCGGAGCGGTCGGTCAGCGCGGCGCCGTGATCGGCCGTGACGATGATCATCGTGTCGTCGAAGGTGCCGGCAGCCTTCAACGACGCGACCAGTGCCCCCAGCTCCCGGTCGAACTCCACAGCCGTGTTCGCGTACAGGCGCCGCTCGACCGACTTCAAGTCCTCGGTCGAGTACGTCTGGTTGGCCTGGCTGCCGAACATGTGTGCGCCATCGACGATGGGCACGCGGAAGGGGAAGATCGTCTTGCCCTCGCGGTCGATGTTCCACGGCGCGTGCGTGCGGATGGTGTGCCAGAACGCGAAGAACGGCGTGCCGGGCGCTGATTCCGTTGCGGCGTTGATACCGCTCAGGACCTTGTCGACGGACGCCCCTGCGATTCGGACCCGAACTCGTCGCCCGATGCCCAGTAGTCGCGCCACTTGCCATCGAGGCTGGGGAAGATGTCGCTGAACGGCGAGGCCAGCACCGTGCGACCGGCGATGGCCGCGGAGTCCTTCGCGAAGTTCCAGTACCGGACGACGGGGTTGGACTCCGACGCGGCGCCAACGCTCGCGCACTCGGTCGCGTCGCACTCGTAGCGGTAGATCGGCGACTCCGTCACGATCTGGTAGTCGGACGAGAAGCCGGGGATGATCCCGATGTTGGAGCGCACCTGCTGCATGCGCTGAGGGCTCTGTGCCGACACGTCGGCGATGCCTGTCAGCATCGCCGGGACGGCGGTGTCCGTGTAGTTGGCCGCGGTGTAGGCGTGGGTGTACGTCGTCGAGGTCTGCTGGAGGGCCTGCAGATTGGGGAACTCGTCGCGCGCCCGGCCCTCCTGGTCGAACACCAACGGGTACTGCAGCTCATCCGAGATCACCCACACGACGTTGGGCTTGCTCGACTCCGCGGAGAAGGCGAACGCCGTGGTCGCCTCTCCCTGGCTCCCGGTCAGCACCGAGCCCACGATCGGGATCGCGGCCGCGATCCCCGCGAACACCAGAAGGACGCTGCCCATCCGCAACTGCCGCGCGGCCAGGACGATCGCCAGCGCCACCACGGCGCCCACCACGATCGCGGCCCAGGGTGCTCCGCTGAACACCGCGAGGGCGAGGGCATTGCCGACGAAGAACAGGGCGACGAGTGCCGTGAGGATCGACGCGGTCAGATCGAAGGCCCGCGCGCTCGCCTTGCGCTGGATGAGCGTCAGGAGGCCTGCCAGAACGGCCCACACCACGGCAAGGCCCACGATCAGCAGCACCACCCACGCCAGTGGCGAGACGCCGTGTGCAGCGAAGAAGACGCCGTTCTTGCCGATCTTGTCGTTGGCCGGGATCGCCACCGCCAGGACGATGATCGCCAGCAGCCACGACGCGGCATCGACTGGGCTCGTGTTCCTGCGCGTCAACCTCACCGAGGGATTATCACCCACGTCCGGCGGTGCAACTCGAGGCGGGACCTTCAGCGATCGCGCCGCGAGGCCGATACGGGGGCGAGCATCACCTCGACGCCTGTGTCCTGAAGCCGCCCCAGGTCGTCGGGTGAGATGTTCGAATCCACGATGACGACGTCGAAGTCTGAGACCTTGTGGTGGGCATGCAGGGCGCGCTTCTCGAACTTGGAGTGGTCGATGTAGAGGACCCGCTTCCGCGCTGCCTCGAACATGGCTCGCTTGATCAGGACGGCGTCGTGGTGCTGGTGGAAGCACATGCCGTCGGTCACGGCTGGTGACGAGATGAACGCGATGTCCGCTCGAAGCGTGCCGATGCCCGTCGTGGCAACCGTTCCCATGAACGCCTCGCACCACTGGTAGTACAGGCCACCGCTGGAGATGAGGGCGATACCCGGGTGCCCCACGAGGATGTTGATGACCCGCTGGAAGTTCGTGATCACGGTCAGGGGCTGGCGTTGGATCATCAGCTCGGCAAGGTGGAGGCCGGTCGTGGAGTCGTCGAGCATGACCGCTTGGCCGGGCTCGACGAGCGAGAACGCCGCGCGCGACACCGCCTCCTTCTCGGCGCGAGCCTGCCGTGCCCGGTATTCCGTGCTGGCCTCGAACAGGCTGGTCGCGACGGCGGTGACCACACCTCGTGACTTCCGCAGGATGCCCTGCGCATCGAGGGTGTCCAGGTCTCTGTGGATCGTCATGGTGCTGACGCCGAACGTCTGGGTCAGGTCCTCGATCCGCATCGAACCTGCACCCAGAACCAGCTCCGTGATGGCATCCAACCGCTCCGCCTGGCGTAGGCCAAGGCGGCGATCGGATGCCTCGTCCTCGGCAACAGCATCGTCGTACTGCACCGGTGCCGGTTCGTCCTGACCCTGTGCCATCCGGAACCCTTTCCGAGCCAGAGAGATTCTGACGTGCCCGTATGCAACCACGGTCCCGGAGAGCGCACCAGCGGACCACGGTGGTGAATCAGGCGGGGGCCGGCCCGATGAGCCGACCCCCGCCCGAACGTGCGAGGAGCAGCTAGTTCAGCTTCTCGTTCGCGATGTCGCCCGACGCAAGGTTCTGCGCGATGAGCTGCGGCAGGGTGGCCAGGAAGGCGTCCTTCTCCGTCACGACGTTCTTCTCGTACTGGGAGACGTTCTCCGGGGTGATGGCTGGCATGGTGTAGACGTAGTTCTTCTCGACTGCCTCACCACAGATGATGTTCTTCGCCACGCCCAGGCCGGCGGCCAGTTCGACGCGGCCGTGCTGCAGCGACGAGCCGATCATGTCTCCGGCCTTGACAGCCGCGAGGCCGTCCTGAATACCGTCGATGCCCACGACCGGCAGGGCGATGCCTGCCTCCTTCATGGCCTGGATGGCCCCGAGCGCCATGTCGTCGTTCTCGGACACGATGCCGGTCAACTCCTCACCGAAGCTGGAGATCCAGTTCTTGACCTTGTTCACGGCCTCGTCGCGCTTCCAGTTCGCCGTGTCCTTGGCAAGCACCTTGATGTCCGGGTAGTTCGCAAGGACGGACTCGATGCCGGCCGTGCGATCGAGCTCGGGCGACGAGCCCAGGGGGCCCTGCAGGATGACGATGTTGCCCTTGCCACCCAGCTTGTCGGCCATCTGCTGCATCTCCTGAGCACCTGCGGCCACATCATCCGGAAGGACGGCAGACGTGATGAGGTCCTCCTTGGCCAGCGTGGTGTTCACGGCCAGCACGGGGATGTTGGCGTCCTTCGCCATCTGGAGCTGCGGCTCCAGCGAGTCAGCCTGGACAGGGACGATGATGATCGCGTTGACACCCGCGTTCACGAGCTGCTCCACCTGGTTGGCCTGCGTCGAGACGTCGCCGCCCGCCGAGTTCCAGACCAGTTCGATGTTGTTCGCGTCAGCGAAGGCCTGCATGCCTTCCTGTCCCTGCGTGATGAACGAGGACATGTCGTAGACGGTCACCCCGACCTTGATGTTCTCGGGGCAGTTCGATGCCGCCGAAGCTGCAGCGGATGCGGCTTCGGACACCATCGCGGATGCGGATGCGGCTGCGGATGCGGCTGCCGATGCGGCCGGTGCAGAAGAGCCGGCAGCACTATCTGTGCCGCTGGAACTGCAGGCGGCAAGGCCGAGCAATACAGCAGCGGACGCAGCAACGGCGCCCGTGCGCTTTCCTACTCGAATCACTGGTACTCCTCTTTTTCTTGAGTGGGGCGAAACTGCGTGCACTGACGAGTCCCTCACCGAGCGGTCCCAAGCCGCTCGAGAAGAGGCTCGTCAGCTCGAACTACGGCGGCTCGCCCACATGTCGACCGCCACAGCCGCAACAATGAGGACACCGCTGATGACTGCCTGCCAGTACGCAGGCACCACGAGGATGTCCAAGCCGTTATTCAGTGTCTGGATCAGCAGGAGGCCGACCAGCGTCCCCCACACGGTGCCGCGGCCGCCCATGAGACTGGCTCCGCCGATGACCACGGCAGCGATCGCGAAGAGTTCGTAGCCCTTGCCCAGGTTGGGCGGGCCGCTGATGACGCGCGACGCCAGCACGATGCCCGAGATGCCCGCCAGCATCCCGCTGAGGACGTACACGCTCGTGAGCATGTTCTTGGCATTCACGCCGGCCACCTCGGCCGCCGTTCGGTTACCACCGACGGAGTAGACCCTCAGGCCCCATGCCGTGTAGCGCATGACGATCCCGAGGATCACGAATCCCGCGATCATGAAGAAGACCGGCAGCTGGAGCCCGAGGACTCGGGTGTTCGCGATCGTTCCGAACGACTCGGGGAGACCATTGATCGGTGCACCGCCGCCGATGACGTAGGCGAAACCGGACGCCGCCGTAAGCGTGCCCAGCGTGGCCACAAAGGGCGCCACGTTCAGTCGGCTGATCACCAGCCCGTTGATGAGTCCGACGAAGGTTCCGACCAGGATGGCGACGATGATGCCCAGCCACACCATGTCCGGGTAGTTCACTGCCATCCAGGCACCCGACATCGCACTGACGGCGATGACCGATCCGACGGAGAGGTCGATCCCGCCCGTGAGGATGACGATGGTCTGGCCAAGCGCCACGAGTGCGAACGGCGCCGCGGCGATCAGGATCGTGCGCGCGTTCGCCACCGATAGGAATCGATCGTTCCTCAGGGCGAAGAACACCATCACGATCAGGAGCACGATGACCATCGCGTTCCTGATCAGCAGGTTGATGACGCGCTCGCGATTCCAGCCCTTGCTGTCTTCAGGGGCGGGAACGCCTTCGACGCTCGGAGTCTCAGTCGGGTAGCTCAATTTCCGCTCCTGGTGTTTCTCGGGGTCGGGTGCATCCGTCGTGCGTGTCTCATGCTGCGGTGCCATCGGCGTCGTTCTGCTCGAGCCCGCTGGCGAAGCGGAAGATCCGTTCCTGGACGTCCTCGTGCTGAAGGTCCTCGGTGGAGAGCTCTCCAACGACGGCGGAGTCGCGAACAACCATGACGCGGTTGCTCAGGCCGATCAGTTCCTGCATGTCCGAGCTGATGAGCAGGACGGCGAGGCCGGTGGCGGCGAGGTTGTGGATGATCGCGTAGATCTCGCCGCGAGCACCGACGTCCACCCCTCGGGTCGGCTCATCGAGCAACAGGACATTGGCCTCCTCGGTCAGCCACCGGGCAATGACGACCTTCTGCTGGTTTCCTCCAGAGAGGGTGCCGACGATCTGGTCCATGCCTCGACTGCGCAAGGACACGGACTCGCTGGCCTGCTTCACCGCTGCGCGGCGCTCTCGGCCATGGATCCACCCGAGGGTGCTGAACTCCGAGATGTGGGGAAGGCTGGTGTTGTCGAGAACGGACTGCAGGAGGACGAGACCGGCTCCCTTGCGATCCTCAGGCACGAGCGCGACACCCGCACGAATCGCTGCACTCGGCGAGTTGCGACGTACCGGGTTGTCGCCGACGAGGATGTCGCCTGCGTGCGACTCGCGGATGCCGAAGATGCCCTCGGCGATCTCGGTGCGCCCCGCGCCGACCAGGCCGCCCAGCCCGAGGATCTCTCCCCGCCGAACCTCGAGGCTCACGGTGGGACCGCCCCGCTCGACCTGCAGATCGCGAACCGTCAGGCCGATCTCGTGCCGAGGCTCGACCTTGTCGGGGAACAGGGAATCCAGGTCGCGCCCGATCATGGCTCGCACGATGGCGTGCTCCGGCGCCTGCGCCAGCGCCTCGTCCATCACGAGCCGACCGTCGCGCAGGACGACAACGCGATCGGCGAGCTGCTGGATCTCGGCCAGACGGTGGGTCGTGTAGATCATCGCCACGCCCTGAGCCCGGAGCTTCCGCACGACGGCGTAGAGGCGGTCGACCTCGCGATCCGGAATGGCCGAGGACGGCTCGTCGAGAAGGATCGCCTTTGCCCCCCACGTCGTGGCCTTGGCGATCTCCACGAGCTGGGTGACGGAGACGGACAACCGGTTCATGAGCGTGCTCGGGTCGATGTCCACCTCGAACACGTCGAGCATCTGGCGCGCCTGGTTGAGCATTCCTCGACGGTCGAGGAAGCCGAAACGCGTGTGCATCTCGCGACCGACGAAAAGGTTCTCGTACACCGTCAGGTCCGGATAGGGGGCGAGTTCCTGGGGGACGATCGCGACGCCAAGCGCGCGGGCCACCTGAGTGTCGATGTGCGGGACCGATTCGCCGTTGACGAGGACCTCGCCGGCATCGCGCTGCACCTGACCGGTCACGATCTTCATGACAGTGGACTTCCCGGCGCCGTTCTCCCCAGCGAGGGCCACGACCTCGCCCGCATGAACGCTCAGGCTCACGTCGCGAAGGACCGGCACCCCGCCGAAGGCCTTCTCCAGGTTGCGCACTTCCAGGACCGGGTGCATCAGGCGTTGCCCTCCATCCCACGGATCGTCGCTGTGCCGACATCACATGCGACGTCGACAGATGTGACGCTAGACCCCCCCAAATGAGAAAAGCAACACGGAAGTTGAGTTGTTTCACATTCGTTATGTTGTCATCTCGCACTTTCTGAGACTAAAGTGCTTCACTGATGAGCCTGAGTTGGTGCCCTTCGGGCCCATCACCTACTCGTTGAACGATGGAGGTACCCCGAATGACCCGACTGTTCGATGACCCCGCCACCTTCATGGAGGACATGCTGGTCGGGTTCCTGGACGCAAATGCCAGCTACGTCGTCGGGGTCAGCGGCGGCGTGGTGCGCGCGACCGAGCCGCGACCGGGCAAGGTCGCCGTCGTGGTCGGCGGTGGTTCTGGCCACTACCCCGCCTTCGCCGGCATCGTCGGCCCCGGTTTCGCGGACGGAGCCGTTGTCGGAAACATCTTCACCTCGCCTTCGGCCGATGACGCCTACCACGTTGCGAAGGCCGCGAACGCGGGCGGCGGGGTCATCGTGACCAGCGGCAACTACGCCGGCGACGTCATGCACTTCACCATGGCGGTCGACCGCCTCAACGAGGAGGGGATCCCGGCTCGCGTCGTCTTCGTGACCGACGACGTCGCGAGCGCACCCGCCGACGAGATCGCCAAGCGACGTGGCATCGCCGGGGACTTCGTGGTGTTCAAGGCGATGAGCGCAGCGGCCGAGGCTGGCTACGTTCTCGACGAGGTCGTGCGCGTCGGTCAAGCGGCCAACGATCGCACGCGCACCCTGGGCGTGGCCTTCAGCGGCTGCACGCTTCCGGGTGCTGACCACCCCTTGTTCACCGTCCCCGCAGGGAAGATGGGCGTCGGTCTGGGCATCCACGGTGAACCCGGCGTGTCCGAGGACGACCTGCCCACCGCGGCGGAGCTTGCCGCACTCCTGGTCGAGGGCGCCGTGGCGGAACTCGACGTCACCGAGGGCGCACACGTGGGCGCAATCCTCAATGGACTTGGCGGCACCAAGTACGAGGAGCTGTTCGTCGTGTGGGGGACGGTGGCCCGCCTGCTCTCGGAGCGGGGGCTCGTTGTCGTTGACCCCGAGGTGGGCGAGCTCGTCACGAGCCTGGACATGGCCGGGTGCTCCTTGACCCTCGTCGCTCTGGACGACGAGCTCGAGGCCTTCTGGCGCGCCCCGGCCGACAGCCCGGCGTACAAGAAGGGCTCGCTCACGGGCGACTCGCAGTCCAGCCGTCGGCGCACCGTGTCGGCTACCGACGACGTCGAGGCCCCTCACGAGGTCGTCATCGCATCGGCCGCATCGGCAGCCTGCGCCGTTCGCATCACCGACGCGCTCGACGCCATGCAGGCCGCACTGACCGCCGCCGAGGACGAGCTCGGGCGCATCGACGCCGTCGCTGGCGACGGCGACCACGGACGCGGCATGGTCAAGGGCATCGGCGCCGCGGTCGAGGCCGCGAACACCGCGCTGGCCGGCGGCTCGGGTGCGAACACCGTGCTCGACGCGGCCGGTCACGCGTGGGAGACGAAGGCCGGAGGGACATCGGGTGCGCTCTGGGGAACGGCCCTCCGCGCGATCGGTGCACGACTCGGCGATCAGACCGACGAGATCACTCCCGACGATGTATGCGCGGCGATGCGTGACGCCATGGCAGCGATCATGACCTTGGGCAAGGCTCACGTCGGTGACAAGACGATGCTCGATGCGCTGTCGCCCTTCAACGACGCATTGGCCGCACAGGTCGGTGCCGGAGCCAGCCTGGCCGATGCATGGATGACGGCCGCGGCCGTGGCGGAGGCGGCGGCTCTGGACACGGCCAGCATGCGCCCCAAGGTGGGCCGAGCCCGGCCCCTTGCGGACCGAAGCGTCGGCACGCCCGACGCGGGCGCCGTATCTCTGGCGATGTGCGTCACGGCCGCTGCCCCGTCGATAGCGCGGGCCTAGTCATGCTCACGTCACCGAAGAGACAAGAGACCGACCATGAGTGAGACCTGGACAGTCGTCATCGGCAGCGACAGCGCAGGCCGCCGGTATCGAGATCGCATCAAGGCCGACCTCATGGCCGACCCACGCGTCCGCGAGGTCATCGATGTCGGAGTCGGTGAGCAGGACGACACGGCCTACCCGTACGTGGCCGTGGAGGCTGCCCGCAAGATCGCCGCGGGCGAGGCCGATCGGGGGATCCTGATCTGCGGCACCGGCCTCGGCATGGCCATCTCCGCCAACAAGGTGCCCGGTATCCGGGCCGTGACCGCGCACGACTCGTACTCCGTGGAGAGGTCCGTGCTCAGCAACAACGCCCAGGTCCTGTGCATGGGCGAGCGAGTCGTCGGCCTGGAACTCGCCCGTCGCCTGGCCCGGGAGTGGCTGGCCTACTCCTTCGACTCCTCCTCACCATCTGCGGCAAAGGTCGACGCGATCATCGAACTCGAGTCCGCCGATGACCCAGGACCTGCCTGCACCTAACCCACCCGCTCTTGTCGTCGACTTGGAGGACCTCATGGCTAAGCCTGCTCCCATCATTGATCTGACCTTCTCCCTGGAAGGGAAGGTCGCTCTCGTCACCGGGGCTGCGTCGGGCATCGGTGCAGCCATCGCCGAGACCTACTCGGCCAAGGGCGCGACGATCGCCGTCGTCGACCTGAAGTCCGACGCGACCGCGGCAAAGGCCACCGAGCTCGGCAGCGGGCACAAGGGCTTCGCCTGCGACGTCTCCGACCCGGCATCCGTCGCCGCGACCGTGGCGGCAGTCATGGAGGCATTCGGACGCATCGACATCCTCGTGAACAGCGCCGGCATCGTGGCCCTCGCCCCGGCCGAGGACATCGCGCAGGCGGCTTGGGACTCCACCATCGCGGTGAATCTGAGCGGCACCTTCTACATGTGCCAGGCCGTCGGCCGACACATGCTCTCCGCCGGAGACGGCAAGATCATCAACCTCGCCTCGCAGGCCGGATCCGTCGCGATCGACCAGCACGTCGCCTACTGCGCATCGAAGTTCGCCGTGATCGGGATGACCAGGGTTCTCGCCCTCGAGTGGGCCGGCCGCGGCGTGACGGTCAACACCATCTCCCCCACGATCGTGCTCACCGAACTCGGCAAGAAGGCCTGGGACGGGCCCAAGGGAGAGGCCGCCAAGACGCTGATTCCCGTCGGTCGCTTCGCGCAGCCCGACGAGATCGCTGCCGCAGCGCTGTTCCTCGCATCCAACGGCGCCGACATGATCAACGGAGCCGACCTCGTCATCGACGGCGGCTGGACCATCCACTAACACCACCCAGCGGTCAGCCCCACCCACCGCACTGTCGGCGCCCATCCCGCGGACGCTGGCCGCTTCACTGCGCCACCGACACGAACGAAGGAAGGACAAGGCACTCATGAACGAGCCCTTCGCCTGGACTGACCTCGACACCCGCGCTGTCGACACCGCCCGGGGTCTGGCGATGGATGCCGTGCAGAGGGTGGGCAACGGCCATCCAGGTACGGCCATGAGCCTTGCGCCGGCGGCCTACCTCATCTTCCAAAGGCACCTGCGGCACGACCCGTCCGATCCAGGCTGGCTGGGGCGGGATCGATTCGTCCTGTCCGCGGGGCACAGTTCCATCACCTTGTACACGCAGTTGTTCCTGTCCGGCCACCCCATGACGCTTGACGACCTGAAGTCGTTGCGTACCTGGGCCTCGCAGACGCCTGGGCATCCGGAGTGGGGGCACACGCCGGGGGTCGAGACCACCACCGGGCCGCTCGGACAGGGCGTCGCGAATGCCGTCGGGATGGCGATGGCCGCGCGTCGAACGCACGCAATGCTCGACCCGACGGCGGCCCCGGGAGCGAGCGTCTTCGATCACCACGTGTGGGTGGTCGCGGGGGACGGCGACATGCAGGAAGGCGTCACGGCCGAGGCGTCTTCGCTCGCCGGGACTCAGCGCCTGGGGAACCTCGTGGTGTTGTGGGACGACAACCACATCTCCATCGAGGACGACACCTCGATCGCCTTCACCGAGGACGTGTGCGCCCGGTACGAGGCGTACGGCTGGCATGTCCAGCGTGTCGACTGGCTACACCCGTCGGGCGACTACGTCGAAGATGTCGCCGCGCTCGACGCGGCCCTCGCCGCCGCGCGCGCGGACACCGACCGGCCGTCCTTCATCGCCCTGCGCACGATCATCGGGTGGCCGTCCCCCCACCTGCAAGGGTCCGGGAAGGTCCACGGATCAGCCCTGGGCGCCGAGGAAGTCGCCGCGACCAAGGAAGCCCTCGGACTGGATCCGAGTCAGCACTTCCACGTCGACGACGACGTCCTGTCCCACTCCCGCGCGGTCTCCGCGAGAGGCGCCGAGGAGCGGGCTCGATGGGACGAGCGGTTCACCGCCTGGGCGGCCAGGAACCCCGCCGGCTCCGCCTTGCTTGATCGCCTTGTCGCAGGAGACCTGCCGGCGGACTGGGACGCGGACGTGCCCGTCTTCGAGGTGGGCACCTCCGTCGCCACTCGTGCTGCCAGCGGGGCCGTGATCAACGCCCTCAGCCGACGCCTGCCCGAGTTGTGGGGAGGCTCGGCCGACCTCGCCGGGTCGAACAACACCACCATCGCCGGGGCCGGCTCGTTCCTCCCGCCGGACCGGTCGAGCACCGCCTTCGTCGGCGACGCGAACGGGCGCGTCCTGCACTTCGGCGTCCGGGAGCACGCCATGGGCGCGATCATGAACGGGATCGCCCTCTCCGGACTGACGCTTCCCTTCGGCGGCACCTTCCTGGTGTTCAGCGACTACATGCGACCGTCCGTGCGTCTGGCCGCGCTGATGGGGCTGCCCGTGACCTACGTCTGGACCCATGACTCGATCGGCGTGGGCGAGGACGGCCCGACGCACCAGCCCGTCGAGCACCTCGCCGCGCTGCGTGCCATTCCGGGCCTCGACATCGTGCGGCCCGCCGACGCGAACGAGACGGCGTACGCGTGGACCGCGGCCATCCGCCGGCACACGAGCGGCAGTCCCCACCCCGTCGGCTTGATTCTCAGCCGTCAGGATCTGCCCGTGCTTCCCGGCACATCGGCCCACGGCGTCGCACGCGGCGGCTACATCCTGGCTGGATCGGAGGGGGATCCGGATGCCATCATCATCGCCACCGGCTCCGAGGTCGCCATCGCACTGGCAGCTCGCGATGCCCTCCAGGGTGAGGTGAACGTGAGGGTCGTCTCGATGCCCTGCCTTGAGTGGTTCGAGGAGCAGGACCGTGAGTACCGTGACTCGGTACTCCCGCCTCGTGTCACTCATCGCGTCAGTGTCGAAGCCGCGATCTCGCAACCGTGGTGGCGGCTGATCGGAACCGACGGTGCACACGTCGGGATCGAGCGCTTTGGCGCCAGCGCTGACATCGCCACGTTGTACCGGGAGTTCGGGGTGACCTCGGACGCCGTCGTCGAGGCCGTGCGCGGGCACGCCGTGGTGTGACGGGCCCACTCACCGACCCGATCAGCCTGCCGTCAGAGTGCGATGCCTAGCGCGGAGAGGGCGATGGCTTCGGCGAGCGTCCCCTCGAGGATGGCCCGCGTCGACCCTGCGAGGGTCGCATGGCCCGAGATCACCGTCGCCGTGACGGCGAACCCCCCAGCGCCGTCCTCCCTGACCGTCATCATGGGCTGGGTGGCCCGTCCCTCCGACATCCGCTCAGGGGAGACGACGGCATCGGTGACGTAGCGGGGTGGGCGCGTCGCCACGCCAGCGACTGTCAGCGAGTGGCGGAAGCCGCCATCCGGCCGTGGGACCGTGCGGAACTCAGGAGTCGAGGTCACGATCGTGGTGTGCCCGCTTCACGCCGAAACGAAACCTTGAACGTGGATGGCCGCACCTGCCGACTGCATCCGTCGGTGCCCAGCAGATGCCATCGTCCCCTGGCCCCGCGTACCATCGAAGTGCGTTCTGTCTCGTGCGATCTCGCGTAGGTGAGTGCCATGCAGAAGTCGTGGGCGATCCCGATCATCCTGGTTCTTCTCGTCGGAGCCGCACCCCCCACCGGAGCTGCACCCGTTGCGGCGGCGCCGGCCTCCGCGGTCGCGCAGGCGATGCCACCGGTCAAGCCCGACCAGCCCCCGCTCGAGCCCGACCGGACCATCGTCCCCGGGGCGCGCCTCATCGGGACGCCCACATCGGTCCACTGGGGGGAGCGGTACACGATCCGGATCCCCGCGGCCCCCGATGTCAAGTGGTCCTTCCAGGACGGATTCATGTGGACCGGCACGAGCAAGCTCACGCTCGGTGGATCGACAGTGATCGGCAAGTGCGACAGCACGATCGATCCGAAGCCCGGCCAGGGGTACTCGTGCACGTACGTGGCTCCGACACCCGGCGACTGGGGATTCCCCGGAACCGGATGGGCGGTCTTCGAGGTGCTCTTCTCACGGCCCTCCATGCCCGCAGGCTCGACGAACATGACGTACGGCCGGGTCTACGTCGCGATCGTGCCGCCGGAGAAGGCCGTGCTCTCGGGGATCCTCCGCGACGACACCGGAGCCGGAGTGCGGAGCGTCCGCATCTCCGTCGTCGGCGCGGGGCGGACGACGACCACGAGCACCGGTCCCGACGGGTCGTACGCCCTTCTCCTGACCAACGGCACCTACACGGTCACCCCGAAGGGCAGCTGGGACCCCGCCAAGCGCGTCGTGACCATCAAGGGCCGCGGAGTGACGGCCGACTTCCGCGCCGCCACCCCGGGCCTGTCCTTCCGCATTGACGGCAGCCGACTCGTGAGCGGGCTCGACTGGACGACGGTCCCGGCCACCGGCCTGGCCTGGCGCAGCGGCACCCTCAAGGCGACCGACGCCCACGGCGGGCCCATCGCCGACGAGGCGATCCAGATCGATCGGCCCTACTTCGACGGCTCGGCCCCGGGCCAGGTCCCGGCGCCGCGTATCTCGCTGTGCGACGCGACCACCTGGCGGCCCATCTTCACCTCGACCGATCGCGTCGAGCGCATCACCGACGGCAGCGGCGAGGTGGGGTTCACCATCATGTTCGGCACCGAGCCCAGCACGTCGCTCCTGCACGCACGGATCGCGTCCGGCGTGACGGCACTGGACGTGGAGCGCCTCGCGCAACAGGGCACCGTCACCGGTCCGAGCACCTCCGAGATCACCACTCCGATGCAGAACGCGGCGAAGCTCGGACTGCCCGCCCCACCGATGTTCGCGCTCAGCGCCGGTTCGCTGCAGGCCACCCTCACCGAGTGGTGGCTCGCCTACCGAGCCGGCGATCAGGTCGGACCGGCCCGGATGTTGCCGGCCGGCGACTTCGTCCCCGTGCGGACCAGGGACAACAAGGCGGCCGCGATCGTGTTCTACCCGGCCGGCAACCCGGCACCACTGCGGGACCATCTCGCCACAGGCGCCCCGTTGCCAGCCGGCTACGCGACGTCCCTACTCACCTTCCGGCAGGTGCCCTTCACCCCGACAGGGGATCTGCTGCAGTGGCAGGTCGTGCTGAACGACCTGCCGAGCCTGGCCGCCTGGGAGTCGGCCAACGGACCGGCCACCGACGGCTTCCTGCTCAACGGGTCCGGGCTCGGCACCGCGGGATGGCTAGGCGGGCCGATCCCACCGTCGATCGTCGACCGCACCGCCCGAGCGGCGTATGCCCGCTGCGTGCCGGGGGCCAGCCCGCCGACGATCGCCGTCGAGGTGCACTCGCCCGTGCAGGTCACCCTGACCGAGGGCGACGGCGGCTTCGCCATCCCCGCCTCACGCGGAGCCGCCGCGACGTACGTCGTTCCCGGCGGTTCCCAGAGTCTCGCACTCAGCGGAACCGGATCCGGACCCGCAGTGATCGTGGTCCGCACCGGTGACGACGCCCGCGCGTTCGCCTTCGCGTCCACGTCCGGGGCGACCGGCACGGTGGCGCTGAGCGCCGCGGCCGATCCTCAGGTGACGTTCGCCGGCAAGGCCATCCGCGCCGGTCGCGGGGTCGCCCTGCGCATGTCGGGAGGGTCCACGTCACTGCGCGTGGGCCGCAGCGCCCGACTGGGCTTGCGAGTCACCGACGGATTCCGCACGCCGGTCGCTAATGCGCTGGTCACCGTCCGTGGCGCCGGGGTGGCGGTGTCGGGTCGCACCGACGCCAAGGGCACCGTGCGGCTGGTCGTGCGCCCGACGGCCCGTGGCACGGTCGTCATCGCCGCGAGTGCGCCCGGGTCCCGGCCCGCCCGCATGAGCGCGACCGCGCGGTGAGCAGGAGTTCGAGGGGCGCGCCGTCACTGGCCCGCACCGTGTCGGGCCGAGGGACGTGGACTAGGCCAGTCGTCTCGCCTGCGCGCGGGCCACGGACGTAGCGCACGCCATCAACTCGGTCTGGCCGGCAGCCCTGCTCGGATCCGCGCACGACGCCCACAACGCGTTGGTGCCGACCGCCCGAACCACGGACACCTCCGGGGCAGCTTCCATCCGCGTTCCATCGCTGATCTGGGACCGGGGATCGAAACCCACCACCCTCGTGCGGCTCGCCGACACCGTCTGAGTGCCCTGGAACCGCTCTGCCATGGATGCGACGTACTGCAGGGCAAGTGCACGAGTCTCGAACGAGAACACGTTGAGGTGAGTTGCCCAGGGGGCGCCCGCCGAGCGTGCCTCGTCGGAATGGAGCGTGTCGTGGATGCAGACGTTCGCGCTGATCTCGTTCGACCACGAGCACACCACCCCGAGCGATTGCGCGGCGTGTCCCGTTCCGCTGGCCGCCGCGACCGCCGGCAGGCTCAGGAGTGCCTTGCGCAACTCGGCCTGCGTGAGCCTCACGGGAGTCGTCGCCACCGCGGCGCCGCCGGCCAGCACCGAGGAGACCACCAGAATGGCCACCACGGTCGGGCGAAGCCCCTTGCTCCTCATCCCTCGACCTCCCTTGCGCCGACGTCGTCACCTGACACGACGCTACGCGGCCCGGGGGCCGTTTTCCTGCTTGGTCCGGCGGGCGGCTCCTAGTTCCCCGTGAACACGGAGCACGCCGCGGTGACCGCGTCGCGCGAGGCCTGGTTTGCCGCCCCACTCGTCTGGGAGCTCAGCGAGTCGACCGCGCCGGCGAAGGCATCCCGCACGGCGGAGACGCCGGGGATCGTCGCGGCCTCGCCGAGGGCCTCGTCCAGCTGCGCGGTGGCGTCCCGGATCGCGTCCTGCGCTTGGGTGAGCGACGTCCCGGGAGCAAACGCGTTGACGGCCGCTTGGCAGGCGTTGGCGATCTCCTGTGGTGCCTCGACCAGGGCCTGCGCTCCGTCGACGGCCTGCTGCGCTCCGTCGACGGCGCCCTGCACCGAGGCGCAGCCAGCCAGCATGAGGACGCTCAGGGGTGCGGCCACCAAGAGCGCGAGCCGCGATCGCCGGGCCGAAGGTCGCGCAGTGCGTCCCCGAGCACTCATCGACCCACCGCCTTGGCACGTCGCGGCGCCCCGGTCACGGGACCGTCGCCGACCTCCACGGCCAGAACCGTGCACGTCCACGTGCCGATGGGTGCGTGGACGACAACATCGTCCCCGACCTGCGCGCCCTGGAGGGCGGCTCCCAACGGGGACGTGACCGAGATGCGCTCGTCGTCGAGGAAGGCCTCAAAGGGGTGCACCGGGTGGACCCAGGCGGTGGAGCCGTCGATGAGTCTTACCTCCACGCGCGTGCCGAGGCCGATGCGGCCATCGAATGCGGCGGCGTCGATGACGAGGATGTCCGCGGACGCCAGGAAGGCGTCCCACTGGTCGGCCTCCGCGAGCACCTGCTCGAACTCGGCCACGTGCCGCTCGTCGCGCTCATGCTCGACGAGCAGTGGCGCCAGCTCGGCGAGGCGCCGGTACCTGATGTCGGCGGCCCGCTCGGCAAGGAGCTGCGCTCCACTGCGGGTCAGCAGCGGTCGGCCGGCTCGCTCGCCACGCTCCATCGTCGAGGTCGTGGCCTTGGTCATGCTCGTGGTCATGGGGCGCTCCTTCTCTTCCATCCGAGTCGGTCGGAAACCGTTGATGTGACTGCTGTTCCGTGCTTCTTGACGCGTCGCAGGATCGACTCGGCCCACGCAAACTCGGTCGCCAGGATCACCAGTCCCACGATCAGCAGCGGGATGCCCGGACCGGGCAGGACCAGAAGCACCAGCCCCGCCAGCACGCAGGCCCCGCCGGCCACCGCGACGCCGACCCAGCGAAGAGGGTGCGGCAACCGGCGCCACTGCGTGCCCAGCGCCTGCCTACTCATGGATCGCCTCCTCCTGGTCCTCGCGTGCCGGCTCGACGGCAGCGAGGTTGCGGGTGGCGATCAGGCTCGCAATCACGGACGCGGCGATGATCGCGACCACGACTCCCAGGCTGAGGATCGTCGGGATCGTTACGAACGCGTGGCCGACGATCATCTTGACGCCGACCCACACCAGCACGAAGGACAGTCCCAGCTTCAGGTAGATGAAGCGATGCATGAGGTCGGCGAGCAGGAAGTACATGGCACGAAGGCCCAGGATCGCGAAGGCGTTGCTGGCGAACACCAGGAAGGGCTCCTGCGTCACGGCGAAGATGGCCGGGATCGAGTCGACCGCGAAGATGATGTCGGTGACCTCGACGACGACGAGGACGGCCAGCAGCGGCGTCGCCACGAGCGCCCCACCGCGTCGGATCCAGAACCGGTGTCCGTGGTAGTCCTCGGTCGTGGGGACCAGGCGCCGGAACAGCCTCAGTGTCCGGGACTTCGACATGTCGACGTGCTCGTTGCGCTGCAGCATCATCCGCACTCCGGTGAGGATGAGGAAGGCGCCGAACACGTACAGCACCCATGCGGCGCTGGCGATGAGGGCGGAGCCGGCCGCGATGAAGATGGCCCGGAACACCAGTGCGCCCACGACGCCGTAGAAGAGCACCCGGTGCTGGTACTGCTTGGGCACGGCGAAGTAGCCGAAGATGACCGCCCAGACGAATACGTTGTCCACGGCCAGCGACTTCTCGATCACGTAGCCGGCGTAGTACTGCAGGCCGAACTCCGACCCGTAGCCCCACCAGATCACGCCGCCCACCGCCAGGCCGATGCTCACCCAGATCACGGACCAGGTGGCGGCCTCGCGCAAACCGATCTCGTGGGCATCGCGGTGCATCAGGAGATCGACCAGAAGCATCGCGAGAATGGCGGTGATCAGGGCCACCCAGACCCAGAGCGAGATGTCCATAGGAATCCTTGTGTCGTGACTGCACGGCACAAGGTCTCTCGCCGCCGGCCTCAGGCCGACCTAGTGACCGGGTGCCGGAGCACCGTACTGACGACCACTAGCGAAGGGATACTCCCCTTGTTTCCAACGATCTTGACATGACGGTCAAGGATGCGCAAATCGCTCTGGGAGCGAAGCGCGGGCCCTTGAGACTGCGGCCGACATCGAGGTGATCGCGCGCCGCGTCGGGGGCAACATCTACGCTCGCCGGATGGCCGAGGTCCACCAGTTGAGCCGCACCGACGCGCGGCGCATCGCCGTGCGGGCGCAACTGCTGGCCAAGCCCCGGCCCACGTCGGTCCTCGAGACGGTGCGGAGGCTCTCCCTCCTGCAGATCGATCCGACCAGCGCCGTCGCGCCCAGCGCCGACCTGGTTCTGTGGAGTCGGCTTGGGTCGTCCTACAAGCGGCAGGACCTACGGGACGCCCTTGACGAGCAGCGGCTGATCGAGTTCCGCGGAACCGCCCGGCCGGCCGAGGACCTCGCGCTCTACCGGGCCGAGATGGCCGAGTGGCCCGGCGCAGGAGTGCTCCGCGACTGGCAGGAGTACCGGCGGGACTGGGTCCGGGCCAACGACGCCTGTCGTCGAGACATCCTCGAGCTGCTCCGCGCCGATGGGCCACTCCCCCTGAGCGAGCTGCCCGACACATGCGTGCGGCCGTGGGCCTCGAGCGGTTGGAACAACCACAAGAACGTGGCCATGCTGCTCGACTTCCTCGTTCAACGCGGTGAGGTGGCGGTTGCGGGCCGGCAGGGGCGCGACCGACTGTGGGACCTCGCGTCCCGCGTCTACCCCGATGATCCGGCAATTCCGTCACAGGAGGCACGCCGGCTGCGCGACGAGCGTCGACTGAGCGCGCTGGGGATCGCGAGGGCGCACGGACCGGAGTGCCCCGTGGAGCCCTTGGACGTCGGCGAAGCCGGCGAGGCGGCCGTGGTCGAGGGGGTTCGCGGGCAGTGGCGAGTGGACCCGGCATTGCTGGGCCAGCCCTTCACGGGTCGCGCCGTCCTGCTGTCCCCGTTCGATCGGCTTCTGCACGACCGCAAGCGGATGGTCGACGTGTTCGAGTTCGACTACGCACTGGAGATGTACAAGCCAGCCAGCCGCAGACGCTGGGGCTACTACGCCCTTCCCATCCTGTACGGGGACCGACTGGTGGGGAAGCTCGACGCCACCGCTGACCGGCCGGCCGGCCTGCTCAGGGTCGATGCCATCCACCGGGACGTGCCGTTCAGCGCGGCGATGAGCGCGGCAGTCGACCGCGAGATCCGCGATCTCGCCCGATGGCTGGAACTCGACCTCGATCAGCCTGGCTGATTCCACGTCGGGTCGAAGCCCACGCTCCCCTTCACGACGCCGCCACGACGAACCAGACGGCAACCAGCGCCGTGAGCAACGTGATGAGGGAGAGCGCCCCCGCGAACGGCTTCTGCTTGCTCTGGGTGGCGAGGATGCCGAGCGAGCCGAAGTCCCAGAGCGCGTGCAGGACGATGCCGACCAGCAGCGTTCCCGTGACCATGAGCGTGATGTACAGGGCCGTGCCCGCGAGGAACGCCATAACGATCTGCACGGCAGTCGCCTGCCGGGACTGGCCGAAGAAGGCGTTCATCCCGTGGAGGAGCGCGAAGAGCACGGACGTGATCAGCCAGACGGCCATCTCGCCCGATCCACCCTCCCGAAGGCCGACGACGAGCAGGCCCCGCGTGGCCATCTCCTCGGAGAAGCCGACCAGCAGGGTGCCGACGAGGAGCAGCGGGAGGTACTTCGCCTGTGGTGCTGTGTAGTCGACGGAGGCGATGTTCACGAGCGCGACCACGGCGAAGAGGATCGGCACGACGAGCGCCCACGCGGGCCCGGACCTCGAGTCCTCGAACAGGGCGGAGTGCCACCACCCCAGCCACGTCGTCGCAACCGCGAGCAGCACCGCGCCCAGTCCGATCGGCAGGACGATGCCGCGAAGGACGTGCTCGCGGGAGTCGACCAGGGCGTCGTAGCGCGTGCCGGTGACCCGCCACATCGCGCCGACGACGATCAGGTAGGCGACGAATACGGCAACCGCGACGAGGGCCGGCTGACCCAGGGTCATCGCCGCGCGTCTCGGATGTTGACGACGAAGACGATCACGGCAAGGGCGGCGAGGACGCAGGCCGAGACGAACTGCCAGTTGTTGAAGAAGGCGACCACGAGATTGGCTATCGCGAACAGGAGCAGCAGGCGCACGAGGAAGGCGAGGAAGTAGCCGCGCGCGAAGGCCTCGACGCCCAGCACGAGAACCAGGATGCCGAGAGCCAGGAGCGGCCGCGACAGGGTTCCGCCGAGGAAGAGGGAGGCGGCAAGCAGCAGGATGATCGGGGTGCTCACCACTGCCCAGGCGCTGAGGAACCGTGATCGTCCTGGCTGGTCTGCGGAGAGTGGCGTGCGTCGATGGCTGAGATGGGCGTGCGGGCCAACGGCATCTACCCCCTCGGTCTGCGCGCGCACCATCCGCTCCCGCTCGTCACGCAACCGCACCGCGGTCAACCGCGCCTCGACGAGTCGCTTCTCCTCGGCCTCAAGCGCCCGGACCTCGGGCGCACCCGGTGCAAGGCCGGCGGCCTTCTCCGCAATCACCATGCGGCCGTGCGCGTTTTCGGCCTCGAGTTGCTCCAGCTCCCGGTCGATGTCGTCGATGCGGCCGCCGACGAGGGCCAGTTCCGCCTCTGGGTTCGGTGCGACCTTCCCGAGGCCGGCCCAGCCCACGGGGTCGCCCCACGACGCGCGCACGGTTGCGTTCCGCTCGTATCGCGGACCGGCCGGGCCGCGCTCCCCGCCGAGCTTGTCGCGGGTGTCGTGCCCCCACAGCCCGCGGAAGTCGCGCACCCAGGGCGTGTCGTCGTCGATGACGACGGGGGTCCACTCGACGTCCTGACCGGGGCCGATGGACAGGCCGTCGCCACGGGCGTAGTCGATGTAGGGAATGCCGATGCCCGAGCCCTGCGCGGCTCGCGTCCATGGGGTGAAGACCTTCGCGACGTTGCGGATGACGGTGACGAACCTCGACAAGGTCTCCGGTGCGAGGGTGATGAGGTAGTCGCCGGCGAGATACGCACCGGAATGGGAGCCCGCACCCGCGAAGACGACGGGGTGGCGTCCGTCGACGACGGTCAGATCGGGGTCGTCCCAGCGCCGCCGGAGGTCGTCGCCCGTCTCGTCGTGCGCGGAGAACACGACCCAGCGAGGAAGGGGGAGCCCATCCTCGTCGAGCACGCCCGTGCCGTCGAGGTAGACAGTGACCTGCTCCCAGTCGGACTCGTGCTCGTTGACGCCGGAGAACCCCGAACGCCAGTTGTTGAAAGAGTAGAAGAACCAGTACTGGCAGACGATCCACCCGCCGTCGCGCACGATGTGCGCGTGGTACTTGGGGGTCCCCGGCTCGAGGTGCTCCTTCTGGAGGGCGAGGGAGGCGATGGCGCTGCCACCGGGAACCGCCCCACGGAAGAGAAGGGACATCCGGCTCAGCGTGTCGATCGCCCGGCCCGACAAGCCGACCTGGGCCAGCCGGTGGCTGGCTCGGAACCTGGGTCGCTGCGTCCGGAACCAGCTCTTGATGCGCGCCCGACGCGAATGCGGCACGGAGATCCCACTGAGCGATTGCCCCACGCGACCATGCTTCGCGCCCAGACGGGCCAGCTCGTCGAGATCGAGACTGCCGGACTCGGCCACGCGCTCGACGGTGCCGTCCGGCCGCTGCACCCACAGGCCGGCATTCCGCACGTATTCCTCGACGCCCACCGGCACGAAGAACTCGCCCTGCGTAAGGCGGACGACAGGCTCGAAGGCCCGCAGTATCCGCAGATCCCCAGCGTCCGCCGGCGGGCCGGGTTCCGTCATGCGCGACAGCCTGCCACGTCACTCCCCCGCTTGTGGCTGGGAATCAAGCAACGTCGTGAGAGCGGTTGTCCTCTCTGGTGGCCAGCCGTCGGGGTTCGTGACGGCGACCCACGCCTCGGCGTTGGCGCGCTTGGAGTACATGTGGCCGAAGCCCCACGGCACGTTGCCGGCGCCCGGAAGGTCGAGCGCGACCTGCCACATCGTGACGAGCGGGAACCACCCCATGCGCGGGGAGACGTCCGGTGGGCGCTGGCCATCCTCGAGCCAGTTGGGCGGCTCCCACGCGAGCGAGGGGGAGAAGTTCACGACCGGGTCGGATCCGTGCTGCAGGTACGCCACCCGAGTCGGACCCCAGGGTCCGGGAGTGTCGGCGAAGCCCTCCTCGGAGGCGAACCGCACGGTGCGACCGTCGCCGTAGATCGGCAGCCATTCCGGCGAGCCGGACTGCCGGCCGGTGACGATCTCGGTGTGGAGGTCGTTGACGAACGGCGGGCCGGACATGAACGCCCCGTCGATGGGCTCGTTGATGACGTTGATGGAGTTGAGGACGCTCTCGACGCCGTACGAGCCCAGCGACAACCCGTACAGGTACAGCTCGGGCCGGGCGTCTTCCGGCAGCGTGGACCAGTACCGGTGGATCGTGTCGAACACGACCCGCGAGGTCTCCTTGACCGCCTGCTGGTCCGCGAGCAGGGAGATCCAGCTCGGCAGGTAGGAGTACTGAACGCCCGCGATCGCGTCGTCGCCGTTGAAGATGTAGTCGACAGGGTCGACACCGTTCGGGTCGAGGAACCCGGTGCCGGTCGTCGTCGTGACGACGAGGGCCTTGCGCTCGAACGCGCCCGCCCGCTTGAGCTCCTCCAGGAGAAGGTCGGCGCGGCCTTGGAGGGTGTCCGCGGACTTCAGCCCCACGTAGGCGCGGATCGGCTCCATCGCACCGCCGCCACTGAACTCGTTGATCTGCTCTACCGTCGGCCCGGTCGCCACGAAGGAGCGGCCTTGACGGCCCAGCTCCTCCCACTTCACCAGCGACTCGGGGCTGCCCGACCGGTTCGCCGACTGCGACTGAACGACGCCGGCCGTCGTGGCCCCGTCGCGGCTGGAGAAGATCATGTTCGACACGGTGAAGAAGCCGTTGACCAGCACGCCAGTGATGAGCAGCCAGAACAGGATCAGCAGTCCGGCCACTCCCAGGACCATCGCCAGCCGGCGCGGGAGCTTGCGCCCCAACCAGCCGAACACCGTCCGGAAGAGCAGCCTCAGCGAGCGGGAGATGACGAGCAGCAGCACAGCGGTGAGCACGGCGACCCCGAGGATGACCGGCCACACGGTCCACGACACCGACGGCATCCCGAACATCGTTCGGATCTCGTTCTGCCAGCCCACCTGCCGCCAGGCGGAGAACACCGCCGCCCAGGCGATCAGCGCGATGAGGACGCCGAGCACGATCGTGCGGGCCCGCCCCTTCAGCTTCGGGATGCCCAGGTAGTCCCACACCCACTGCCCGCCGGCACCGATGCCGTAGCCGATCATCGCCGTCACCCCGGACGCGATGCCCTGGACGTACCCCGCCCGTGGAAGCAGCGACGGCAGCACCGACAGGGCGAAGAAGAACCCCGCCACCACCAGGCCGGTGCCCGAGAACCTGGGTTCGAAGACTCGAGGCCGTGAAGGCCGCGCAGGCGGGCCGGAGACGGCCCCGTCGGCTGCGGGCACTTCGACGTCGACAGTCATGGCACGTCCACTTCCTCGCTCTGTTCCTCTGCCTGTTCCTCGGCCTCGGCGGCCAGTTCGTACCGCTTGCCGTAGATGCTGAGCAGCGCCAGTAGCATCGCGACGACCGGGACGGCCAGGAAGGCGCCTGCGATACCGAACAGAGCGGTGCCCAGCAGCACGGCACCGAAGCCCACCGCCGGATTGACATCGACGGCGCGTGCGCTGATCTTCGGCTCGATCGTCAGGTTCTCGACCTGCTGGTAGAGCAGCCCCCACGCAAGGGCGATGACGCCCAACCACGGGTTGGGGCTCAGCAGTCCCACCAGGACCGGCAGGGTGATCGCGATATATGTGCCGATGGTCGGCACGAACTGCGCAACCACTCCGGTCCACATGGCCAGCGGCAGCCAGTAGGGCAGGCCGATGAGCGCGAACACGATGCCAGAGCACACGCTGCTCAGCAGGGCGAGGACGACACGGGCGCCCACGTAGCCGCCCGTCTTCTGCGCCGTCAGGTTCCACACGTTCGCCACCACGCCCTGCGACCTGGCGGGGAACAGCTGCGTGACCCAGCGCTCGAGTCGCGGCATGTCCGCCGAGAAGTAGAAGGCGAACAGCGCGAACGTGAAGAGCCCGAAGACGCTGCCGAGCACCGACGTGATGAATCCGAGAACGTTGGGGCCGAGCTCGGAGGCGAGCTCTCCGAAGTCGACGCTGTCCGAGCCGCCGAGGGATGACAGGACGCCCTCCTGCGTCAGCGCCATCGAGAACGTCGAGTTGACCCATGCCAGCGCCGAGTCGATGAGATCGGGGATGCGAGTGACCAGCTGGGTCAGCTGGTCGACGAGGAGGGCGCCGAACGCCACCACGAACACGACCGTGAGCAGTACGAAGACCAGCATCACCAGGATCGTCGCCACGCCGCGCTTCATACGCCGTGAGAGCCGGTCGACCACGGGGCCCATGGCGATCGCCGCGAACCACGCCATCAATACGGTGAAGATGACGCTTCCGCCGTCGACGAGGATGAAGCGCACCAGGAGGCCGAGGGCGACAACGGCCAGGGCGACCAGTCCTACGCGCCAGACGTTCGACGGGACCAAGACCACCTCGAGGCGGCTGCGTCGCGCCGGCCCAAGCCCTGCGTCCACAACCGACGACATCGTCGGATGCTCGGGCGGATCGGTCACTGTGGGTGCCCCCTCATCTCATGCCAACCGACCGGCCTGTCGGCGCGAGTCTCAGAGACCCTAATCGGCGTGCCGCAACGCGGCAAGGCGCGATGCGGTCGACGGCGGCCCGCGGAAGGCGCGTCAGCGCACGTGGGCTCCGGGCGCGTAACCGTTTCATCCGTTCAGGCAGCAATGCCGGGGCGTTCGCGAGTCGCTGTGCGACGACGGACCTACCCGGCTCCGAGCCCGGCGACGTGCGTGCGCATGAAGTCGGCGAGGGCCGTGTGCGCCATGCGATTGCTGATCAGCCCCCCGGTCACCGAGCCGTCGTAGCGCTGTGGTTCGCCGTGAAGGTCGGTGACGACACCGCCGGCCTCCTCAACGATCACCTTGACGGCGGCGAGGTCCCACACGGACTGCCCACCGAACACGCAGGCGGTGATCTGCCCGGTGGCGACGAGGGCGCTCTCGTAGACGATGCTGCCAAGGGCCAGAACGCGCATCCCCTGGGTGATGGCATCCGACATGACGGCGGCGTTGTCGAGGAGGCCGAACTGGGCTCCGTGCAGTGCGATGAATGCGCCGCTCAGCGGCGCGTCGCTCACGGAGATCGGTTGGCCGTTGACGGACGCGCCCTCCCCCTGCGCCGCCTCGTAGAGCCGATCAAGGTACGGGTCATACAGCACCCCGAGGACGGGCAGCCCGTCGTCGACCAGCGCCAGCGAGAACATGTTCGTGGGGATCCCGAAGGTGAAGGGGATCGTCCCGTCGATCGGGTCGCATACCCAGATGCGACCGGACGAGGTGGCGGGGCTGCTGCCCTCCTCCCCGATGACCCCGTCGCCCGGGTAGGTGCGGTTCACGGACTCGAGCATCAGCTGATTGATGGCCTCGTCGGCCGCCGTCACCGGGCTGCCATCGCCCTTCGACCGGTGCGCCACTCCGGTACGGAAGTGCTCGAGCATGATCGCGCCGGCCTGCCGGGCGAGGGTGCGGGCGAAGTCGCGTTCGTGGGTCAGCACGGGACAGTTACGGCGGGCACGTCGACCTCCATCGATAGTGGGCTTGCGTCCCCACCCTAGGGCGAGACGCCCGGCCTCAGCGCGCGCTGGCTCCTGCTCCCGCCGTCCTGCCCTGGAGCGACGCGTGCGCCAAGGCACTCGCAACCGCGGGCGCGACCGAGGCATCGAACACGCTCGGAACGACGTAGGCGCCGGACAACGCCCCCTCGCTGACTGCCCCAGCAATCGCGTGGGCCGCAGCGATGAGCATGTCATCAGTGATCACGTAGGAACCCGTGTCGAGCAACCCGCGGAAGATCCCCGGGAAGGCAAGGACGTTGTTGATCTGGTTCGGGTAGTCGCTGCGACCCGTGGCGACGACCGTCGCATGCTGGGCCGCGAGAACGGGGTCGATCTCTGGGTCGGGGTTGGCGAGCGCGAAGACGATGGCGTGGTCGGCCATCGCGGCGACGTCGTCCGCAGTGATCATGTCCGGCCGTGAGAGTCCGATGAACACATCCGCTTGGGCCATCGCCTCGGACAGAGTTCCGGAGTGCATCCGGGGATTCGTGCGTGCAGCGAGCGCTTCACGCTCGGGATCCAGCCGGCCGCGCCCGACGTACAGCGGTCCCTTGGAGTCGAACAGGATGATGTCGCTGATACCGGACACGAGCAGGAGATGCGCGACGGCCGCGCCGGCCGCACCCGCGCCCGTCATCACGACGCGCAGGTCCTCGAACTTCTTCCCGACAAGGCGCGCCGAGTTCAGGAGCGCCGCCAGCACGACCACGGCGGTACCGTGCTGGTCGTCGTGGAACACCGGAATCGTCAGCTTCTCCCTGAGCCTGCGTTCGACCTCGAAGCAGCGCGGTGCGGCGATGTCCTCAAGGTTGATCCCGCCGAAACCCGGAGCGATGAGTTCGACGGCACGGACGATCTCGTCGACGTCCTGGGTGTCGAGCGCGATGGGCCAGGCGTCGATGTCGGCGAAGCGCTTGAAGAGCGCGGCCTTGCCCTCCATCACCGGCATGGCCGCCTCCGGGCCTAGATCGCCGAGGCCGAGGATTGCCGAGCCATCGGTCACGACGGCCACCGTGTTGCGCTTGATGGTCAGATGGCGGGCCAGTGCGGGATCTTCATGGATGGCGAGGCAGATCCGTGCCACCCCGGGGGTGTAGGCGCGGGCCAAGTCATCGCGCGTCTTGAGCGGGACCTTCGACCTGACCTCGAGCTTGCCGCCGAGGTGGATGAGGAAGGTGGTGTCGCTGATGTTGCTCACCGTGCAGCCGTCCAACGCCTCGAGGGCGCTCCTCATTCCGGCACCCTCGTCGTCGTTGGTCGTCAGGCAGGTCACGTCCAGGGTGACGGAGGTGTGCTCGGCCCCCACGACATCCATGCCCATGATCACGCAGCCCGCACCGCTCACCGCCTCGATGATCTGCCCGGACGCGTACAGCTCCGGACTGGTTTCGAGGCGCGCGACCAGGGTGTATCCCAGACCACTCATGACATCGCCCCGACGATGGCGACCCGCGCATCTCCGGCAGCACCAAGCACGACCCGCAGGCCCAGCTTGGCCAGCATGTTCTGCATCGGCTCGCCCATGTGCTCCGCGACGACGACCGTGATGGTGTTATCACCAAGGAACCGGACGATGCGGGCGTGGTGGCTGCCTTCTCCAGCGTCGTGGAGAAGGTCCCATCCGACCTCGTGGGTTCGCCAGTCGACGATGGCACCGTCCACGACTTCAGCCACGGCCACGGTGGAGGCCTTTCCCCAGCCGCCACCGACTTGTCCGTCCGGAGTGATCGGGATGCAGGCGAACTCGGTACTCATGTGGTCCTTCTCTCGAACGCAGCGCTGCGTGTTCGCAAGGCGATTCCCACCATACCCCTAGGGGTATAGGAGGCCGGCGGTCACGGCTGCCTTGACACGATGGGGGCATCGGCGTATGACGGAGGAAGCCGCCTGAGAAGTGAGGACGTATACCCGTGAACATGGAGCAGTACCAGAAGATCAAGAGCGCCAATGGATTCATCGCTGCCCTCGACCAGAGCGGCGGCAGCACCCCGAAGGCACTGAAGCTGTATGGCGTGGACGAGTCGTCCTACTCCAACGAGGCCGAGATGTTCGACCTCATCCATGAGATGCGCACGAGGATCATCACGAGTCCCGTGTTCACCGGCGAGTGGATCCTCGGCGCGATCCTGTTCGAGATGACGATGGACCGCGAGGTCATGGGCAAGGGCGTTGCGGAGTACCTGTGGCAGGACAAGGGGATCGTTCCCTTCCTGAAGGTCGACAAGGGCCTGGCCGATGAGGCCGACGGCGCTCAGGTCATGAAGCCGATGCCCGATCTCGACGCGGTCCTGGCCCGGGCGATCGGCCACGGGGTGTTCGGCACGAAGATGCGCTCGGTCATCAAGCTGGCCAACGAGGCCGGCGTGGGGGCCGTTGTACGTCAGCAGTTCGAGGTGGGCCGCCAGATCCTGGGCGCCGGGCTGGTGCCGATCATCGAGCCGGAGATCGACATCCACAGTCCGGAGAAGGCCGGCGCGGAGGTCCTGCTGAAGGCGGCACTCCTGGCCGAGCTCGGGAGCCTCGATGCCGATCAGGCCGTCATGCTCAAGCTGACGCTGCCCGAGCAGGACGACTTCTACGCCGAAGTGGTGGCGCACCCCAACGTCCTTCGCGTGGTCGCCCTGTCCGGCGGCTACACCCTCGAGGTGGCGAACACCCGGCTCGCGCGCAACCACGGTGTGGTTGCCAGCTTCTCCCGCGCACTCACCGCGGGCCTGTCCGCCCGGCAGAGCCAGGCGGAGTTCGACGCCGCACTCGATGCCGCCATTCGCAGCATCTACGCGGCCTCGAACACCTGACCGCCCCCGTGCCCGACGCCTACGCGGTCCAGGCGCGGTTCTACGACGTCGTCGTCGAGCCGCTCAACGCCCCGCTTCGCGCGGCGGCTCGACGGGTCTGCCCTCCTCAGCCCGAGTGGACGGTTCTCGACGTCGGGTGCGGCACCGGGACGGCGATGGCGGAGTACGCGGAGGTCGGCTGCCGGGTGATCGGCGCCGACCCGTCATCGGCCATGATCGAGCAGGCGCGCGCGCGATTGGGCGACGATGCCGACCTGCGGGTGATCGACGGATCGCACCTGCCCGTGGATGACGCCTCGGTGGATCTCGTCCTGGTGTCACTAGTGCTGCATTCCGTCGCGCGCGCCGACGCCGTCGGCATCCTGAGGGAGGCGGCCCGCGTGCTCGTTCCCGGTGGACGCGTGCTCGTCGTGGACTTCGGCACGTCGGGACTGCGGTTCCCCCGGGGATGGCTGGGGCGCGGGATCACCGTGGTAGCCGAGCTGGCTGCCGGGCCGCAGCACGCGGCCAACTCACTCGCCTACCTTCGCAGCGGCGGACTGCCCGCGCTCGTCGCCGAGGCGGGTCTGAAGACGCACGCCAGTCGACCGACCGCAGGCGGCGCGATCACCATCGCCGTGCTGACGCTGCCTGGGTGATCCGCGCTACTGGGGAGGAGCGTCGTCGGGTGCGAGCTGCGCCCCGATAGCCCGGAAGAGGGTGTCCGCCTGGTTCGTCGGGCTCCCGTCGGGTGCGAAGCCGTCCTCCGCGTACGTCACGGCCACGGCGATCGCGATCTTCTTCGACGGCAGGTACGCCTCCACGGCCGAGTACCCGCCGAAGAGGGGGTTCTGCATCACCCAGTTGCCCGTCGTCACCGCACCGATTCCGTAGGAGTACTTCACCCACTGCTGATGGCACTGGTTCTCGCAGCTGCCCTCCGGTCCGCCGAAGCCACGCAGGTCCGTCGAGATCATGGCCCGACCCGACTCCGGGGAGAGGAGCGCACCCGTGCCGAGCGCGATGGCGCTCGTGTTGAGGTCGTAGATGTTCGTGGTCTGGATGGACCCATCGGCGATCGTCCAGGACGGATTCCAGAACGAGGACTCCTCGTAGAACGAGGTGCCCTCGGGAATGCCCAGGAATTCGCGGCGCTCGGACGAGAACGCGTGCAGCACCGGCTCGGGGATGTGCGGGGTAGACCATCCCACCGTGTTGTTGAGCCCGAGCGGCTCCAGCACCCGCGTGCGCAGCAGCTGGCCCAGCGGCCGTCCGGTGGCCCGCTCCATGATGAGTCCGAGGATGACGTAGTTCGTGTGCGCGTAGTTCCAGTTGGTGCCCGGCTCGTACCACAGCGGTTCGTTCACGCCGAGCGCCAGCTTCTCGAGGGTCGTCCACTGCCGGAACGGATTCGCGTAGACGCCCTCGATGAAGGCCGGCGAATGGACGTAGTCGTGGTACCCGGAGGTCATGCGGGCCAGCTGCTCCACGGTGACCTTGTCGGCATGCGGCAGACGGGGCAGCCACTTCGACACCTTGTCGTCAAGGCTGACAGTGCCCTCGTCGACGAGTTGCAGCAGCAGGTTCGCCATGTAGCCGATCGCCACCGCGCCATTGCGGAAGTGCATGGCGGTGGTCGCCGGCACACCGGTCATCGACTCCCCGGCGGCGCGAGTCACCAGATTCTTGCCGTCCACCGTGACGCGGACGATCACCGCCTTGAGGTGGTCCTCCTTCATGGCGGCTCGAACGATGCGCATGACGGCGGCGGCCTGCGCGCGATCCACCGAGACCTCGCCGGCCTTCGGCGCCGAGGCGGGTGAGCCAGTCGCACCCGAGGGGCCGTCGCCGGCGGAGGCTGTCGAGTGAGCGGCCCCCACGATGGTCAGGGCGAGGACCACGGATGCCGTCAGCACTCGAGCCGTGCGCTTAGTCATCTGGCCAACGTAGTGGGTGATCCCCTTCTCGACTTCGATTCTCGATCACGTCACGACCTTGAAACACGGAGGTGCGGCTCGCCGCAACATGCCCTTCGTAGTCTCGGCCAAAGGCGGAACGAGAGGGAACGAGGACGAATCGTGGAGGAGTTTCGGGTGAGCACCTGGGGCGAGGACGCAGCGTGTCGCGGCGAGGATCCGGAGATCTTCTTTCCCTCCGGCAAGACGGCGCATCCGACCTTCGAACTGCAGCGCGCGAAGGCCATCTGCGCCACCTGCGGGGTGATCGAGCAGTGCCGCCGCTTCGCGCACGCGACCGACCAGCGGATCGGCGTCTGGGGCGGGCTGGGCGAGGACGAGCGACGGCTTCAGCGCCTACGAGCAGCGCGCGTCCGCAGAGCACGAGAGGGCTACGTCGCGAATACCCTGCGCGCATGACGCCACGGTGAGCGGGCCCGAGGACGCCTTCATGGAGACCACCCTGGCCCATGCGAGTGCGACGACTCCGAATCCGGCCTCCGCCGCAGCGGACTTCCTCGGCAAAATGCGCTCGGAGGGACGAAGATCCGATCCGTTCGCTCGACGATCTGGGCGCCTGCTGCCTTGGTTGCGGTCACCGTCGGCTTCACGGCTCTGCTGACCTGCTTGACCGTGTCGCGCTAGATCGCATGGATGCTGGCAGCCGATGACTCCGCTTCGTCGGAGTCATCCGGTCTCGCGGGAGTCGACATCGGCGACGTCACCCCATCCCATCACGCAACGACGGACGGCGACGACCCCTTCGCGTACGGTGAGACAACCATCTGACCGGGTGGTCTCGAGCGAGCCGCTCGCTCCCGAGGGGATGGCGTCATGGCGGGCCCACTGCTCGAGGCCAAGCTCCACATGCCCCGGCCGCGTCGCGAGCTCGTAATCCGACCACGACTGAGCAACCTTCTTAGGCCCGGGACGGATTCGACACTGACCCTCCTGTCCGCTCCAGCGGGGTTCGGCAAGACGACCCTGCTGAGTGCTTGGCTGGCCAGCACCGAGGCCGACGGGCTCTCCGTGGCATGGGTGGCCCTCGATGCGAGGGACAACGACCCGGCCGTCTTCTGGTCGTACGTCGTCGCTTCGCTGCAGGCAGCGACCGGGGGGCTCGGGGCGGTGCCCTTGCCCTCCTGCAGACGCCCCCGTCGTCGGCCGAGTCGGTCATCGCCGCGTTGCTCAACGAGCTCGATAGTGCCCCGAACGATGTCGTCCTCGTGCTCGACGACTACCACGTCATCAACGCACCCGGCGTGCATGAGGGGATGGCCTACCTGCTCGACCACCTGCCCCCGCAGATCCACCTAGTCATCGCAAGTCGCGCCGACCCGGCACTGCCGCTGGCGCGGCTTCGCGCACGCGGCCAGCTCGTCGAGATCCGCGCGGCCGACCTGCGCTTCACGCCCGACGAGGCGTCGACCTACCTGACGGGAGTCATGGGGTTGCCGCTGACCCGAGGAGAGGTCGACTCGCTGGAAGGACGCACAGAGGGGTGGATCGCCGCGCTGCAACTGGCGGCGCTCTCGATGCAGGGGCGAGACGACGTGGCGGGCTTCATCGCCGGATTCGCGGGAGACGACCGTTACATCGTCGACTACCTCGCCGAGGAGGTCCTGAGTCGCCAGCCTGACAGCGTCAAGGACTTCCTGCTGCAGACGTCCATGCTCGAGCGCCTGAGCGGACCGCTCTGCGACGCGGTCACGGGACAGGGCGACGGCAGAGCCCGACTGGCAGAGCTCGAGCGGGGCAACCTCTTTCTGATTCCGCTCGATGACCAGCGCCGGTGGTACCGCTACCACCAGCTCTTCGCGGATGTCCTGCAGGCGCACCTGCTGGATGAGCAGCCCGCCCTGGTCCCGGAGCTGATGCGACGGGCGAGCGAGTGGTCCGAGGCGAGCGGCGAGCCTTCGGAGGCCATTCGGTACGCGCTGGCGGCCCAGGAGTTCGCGCGTGCTGCTGACCTCATCGAGCGGGCGATCCCCGTCCTGCGGCCCCTCCGGCAGGAGGTCGAGCTGCGCGGCTGGTTCACCGCCCTGCCGGCCGATGTGGTGCGCGCGAGACCACTGCTCAGCGATTCCTTCGCCGGCGTCCTGCTGGCCACTGGTGAGCTCGATGGCGTTGAACGCCTCTTGGACGACGCAGAGCGGCAGATGAACCCACCCACCGGTGGGCCGACCGTGCTGCCTGCCGGGTCGGACGTGGCAGGGCCCAGCGAGGACCCGGAGTTGCGCCGTCTGCCCGGTTCCATCGCGGTGCACCGAGCCGGGTTCGCGCTGGTGGGCGGCGACCTCCCCAACGCCGTGCGGCACGCACAGCGGGCGCTCGACCTCGCCCCGGACGACGACGACCTCAACCGCGCCGCCGCGGCCGCGCTATTGGGGATCGCGGCCTGGACCCGCGGGGACCTGATCGAGGCCGAACGGGCGTACGTCGAGAGCATGGCGGGACTGCAGCGCGCCGGCCACATCTCCGATGCGCTCGGCCTCGCCATCGCGCTTGCGGACATCCTGCTGGCACAGGGTCGCCTCAGTGAGGCGATGCGCACGTACGAGCAGGCGCTACGCCTACCCACCGCCGCCAGCGGGCCAGATCCGCGAGGTTCGGCCGACATGCACGTCGGAATGAGCGAGGTCCACCTCGAGCGCGGCGAACTCCAGTCCGCCACACAGGACCTGCTCCGGAGCCAGGTGTTAGGCGACCACCTCGGGTTGCCGCAGAACCGCTACCGCTGGCGCGTGGCGATGGCCCGGCTACGTCAGACCGAGGGGGATCTCGACGGCGCGGTCGACCTGCTGAACGAGGCCGAGCGGGTGTTCACGGGCGACTTCTCCCCCAACGTGCGGCCCATCCCCGCCTTGCGCGCGCGGGTATTCCTCGCACAAGGATCCCTGCGGGACGCCCTCGAGTGGTCCCGGGAGCATCGGCTCATCGTGGAGGACGAGCTCGCCTACGTGCGCGAGTTCGAGCACATCACGCTCGCCAGACTGCTCTTGGCGACCTACGCGGCGGAGCGCGACGCAAGCACCCTCGACGACGCCACGCGATTCCTGGGACGCCTTCTCACCGCCGCGGAGAACGGCCACAGGACACGAAGCGTCGTCGAGATCCTGATCCTGCAGGCAATCGCCGACCAGGCACGGGCAGGCATCGAGGTAGCGGTGCCGACCCTGACCCGTGCCCTGAAGCTCGCGGAGCCAGAGGGCTACGTCCGGATCTTCGCTGACGAGGGCCCGCCCATGGCCGCCCTGCTGCGCGCGGTCGAGAAGCAGGGCACCTCCCGCGACTACGTGCGCCGGCTTCTCGCCGCCATGCACGCGTCAGACGACACGACGCCACCAGGCAAGGGCCAGCTCGAGTCGCTGAGCGAACGCGAGCTCGACGTCCTTCGGCTGCTCGGCACCGACTTGAACGGGCCGGCCATCGCTCGCGAGCTCTTCGTGTCACTGAACACCGTGCGGACACACACCAAGAGCATCTACGCGAAGCTGGGAGTCAACAGCCGACGCGCCGCGCTCCGTCGAGCCCACGAACTCGACTTGTTGTAGCCGCGAATCGCACCCGCGTTCGCCTTCGGTCGTAGGGTGCGACGCATGTTCGTCGCCGCAGGCGCCCATCTGCTCAACACTGTCCGATTCGGACAGGGTCCGCGCACGTTCGTCGCGCACGGCGGCTGGGTGGGCAGCTGGGAGCTGTGGCAGGAGCCGTTCGAGCTCATGGAGTCGACCTGGACCTGCATCGCCTACGACCACCGCGGCTCAGGAGCGAGTACGGCACCTCCGCAGGCCGTGCATCCACAGGGCCTCGTCGACGATCTCTTCGCCGTCCTCGACCACTTCGATGTGGACGCCTGCGTGATCGCCGGCGAGTCCATGGGCGGCCTCACCGTCCTGGCCGCCGTGCTGCAGCAGCCGCAGCGGTTCACGGGCATGGTGCTCGTCGACGCGGTGACGGCAACATCCGGTGAGCGACGCGACCTGTCTGCCGTTCGCGAGCACTACCCCGAGTACGTCAAGGCCTTCGTCGATGCGTGCGTCCCGGAGCCGGACAGCGATCACATCCGGCGCTGGGGCCGACAGATCCTCATG
Source organism: Actinomycetota bacterium (assembly GCA_016717115.1). Taxonomy (GTDB): domain Bacteria; phylum Actinomycetota; class Actinomycetes; order S36-B12; family S36-B12; genus UBA10649. Next base: position 49,121 of record JADKGE010000004.1, on the reverse strand, counting down.
CGCGCTGACCCGGAGGCGGCCGCCCGCATGCTCGACACCCACGACTCGCCAGCCCTCGTCCCCGACCTGGGCGCGGTCACGGTGCCGACACTGGTCATCCACGGCGAGTGCGACGCGATCGTCCCCGTCAACGTCGGCGTTTCAACCGCCGCTGCGATCCCGGGAGCCGAGCTGGTCGTCATCCCCGGAGCCGGCCACGTCCCGACGATGACGCGCCCTCGTGAGATCGTCGACGCCATCGATGCGTGGGCGGCCCGGCTGCCCGACTGATCACTTCCGCCTCCGCCGCACGGTCCCCTGCCACCGTCTGGACGGCTGTCGTTCACCTCGTGTTCACCCGCTTGCATCTCCTTCCACGGTTTCACTGCGGTTTCGTAGGGAGCAGGGACACCGCGGCGCGAGGGAGGCGTGGAGGTCATGGACCTTCAGCTGGTCGCCGTGATCGCCATTGTCGCGCTGGCTTTGGTCTTCGACTTCACGAACGGCTTCCACGACGCCGCCAACTCCGTCGCGACCGTGGTGGCGACACGTGCACTGCCCGCCAAGTGGGCTCCCCCCTTCGCCGCGACGTTCAACCTGCTCGCCTACTTCGTCATCGGCACTGCGGTCGCCAACACGATCGCGAAGACCGTCAAGGCCGACTTCGGGGGAGTCGCTCTGACATTCGCCGCCCTGTTCGCGGCGATCGCGTGGAACTTCTTCACGTGGCGCTTCGGCATGCCGTCGTCCTCAAGCCACGCGATCATCGGCGGACTCGTCGGAGCTGGACTGGCGGCGGGAGGTCTCGACGCGATCGACTGGAGCAGCGTCGAGAAGGCCGCTATCGGGATCGTCCTGTCTCCGGCGGTGGCCTTCTCCATCGCATTCGGTGCCATGTACCTGGTGTTCGGGATCCAGAAGCTGTTCTCCCTCCACGACGATCATCCGGTGTTCAAGGGGCTGCAGCTGGTCTCGGCCGCCGGAGTCTCCTTCGGCCACGGCGCCAACGACGCGCAGAAGACGATGGGGGTCGTCGCCGCCCTGCTGCTCGGCGCGGGATACACCACCGTTGGGGATGACGGCTCGACGATCGTCGTGCCCGAGTGGGTGGCGCTCGGCGCCTACGGCGCCATTGCCCTGGGCACGCTCTGGGGTGGGTGGCGGATCATCGAGACACTGGGCCTGAAGATCACGCTCCTGCACGCCAGTTCGGGCACCGCAGCGAACATCGGCGCCACTACGGCGATCTTCGGCGCCACCGCCCTGGGGATGCCCATCTCCACCACGCACGCCGCCGCATCCTCGATCGTGGGTGCGGGAGTCGGATCGGGCAAGGGCGCCAACTGGCGGGTCGTGGGCGAGATGGTCGTGGCCTGGGTCCTGACGATCCCGGCGACGGCGACCATAGGCTTCGTCATGCTTCGCATCACGATCCTGCCCGTCGTCGCGGCCAGCATCGGGGTGACGGTGATCCTCGCGCTGTTCGGGACCTGGGCGACCTGGGCCATGCTGCACACGATCCATGCCGACGACGTCGCCGCCGAGATCCCGGACGAGGAGACGCTGAGCGAGCCGCTGCCGGAGCACCCGCACGTCGTGGGACACGGACCGGTCCCCTAGCGAATCCTCATCCCCTCGGGGAGCGCCGCGATGGCGTCACGCGACTGCTGGTGTCACCACGGGTTTCGCTCGCCGGTCGGCCAGCAGCAAGGTGGCCAGGTAGGCGACGGCGACTCCGACGATGATCAACGGCGCAACTCCTGCACCTGCCTGGGTGATGAGCAGCGCCAGGATGATCGAGGAGAGCGGAAGCCTCAGCACCGCAACGCATGCGGCGCCCACGAGCACGCCGATGGCTGGCGTCTCGGCGAACCCGGGCAGATGCGCGGCGAGCAGCCCACCGACCACCCCGAGGAACATCGCGGGGAAGGTCGGGCCACCACGGGCCGCGCCCATCGAGATCCCCCAGGCCAGCGCCTTGGCGATCAACAGCAGAGCAAGGGTGGCCAGCGTCAGTGTCGAGGCCGTCTGGACCGTTGCCGACATCTCCTCCTGACCGGAGAACAGGACGGCGTTGGCCGACTGTCCGGTCAGGGCGGCGAAGGCCACCGCGACGAGACCGACCAGGACCGCCGCGGCCGGGTGGAACACGTAGGGCCGTCGTGCGACCACGTCCCTCGTCCGACGACCCAACGCCATGACGACGAACACCACTCCGGCGGTCACGAGCGACAGGACGATGGTCCACAGGAAGTCCGTCAGCTGCGGGGTCGGGTACTCCGGTAGCGCAAGCGGCGGCAGGGCGTAGGCACTGGAGCTCAAGCCCGTCAGGGAGCCCACCCCCACGAAGACCAATGACCCGATGCCGGCCGCGATCAGACCCGGCAGCAGGACAAGCGGCAGCGTGGCGCCGCCCAGGGCTGCGGCCTCGATGATGATGACCGCACCGACGATCGGTGAGCCGAAGATCGTCGCCAGCGCGGCGAAGCTGCCGGCCGCGGCGATGACCACCAACGCCTGGTCGGGAACGGGCTTGCGCGATCGTCCCGCGACCCACAACGCCACTCCCGTCGCGATCCCGATGAGTGGCGCCTCAGGCCCGAGCACCATGCCGAATCCCAGCGTGGCCACGGCCGCCAGCACGACGCCGGGAACCATCGCCGCGGTGATGGGCGGCCCCGTCGCCAGGCCCTGCGACGGGTCATGCCCGCCGTGGCCGGGAAGACGCACCACGGCGAAGGCGATGGCGACGCCCGCGACCGCGAGCACGGGCAGCGGCCACCACCACGGCGCCTGCGCGAAGCCCAGCCAGGTGGGCAGCGTCTCGTACGTCCACTGCTGCAGGGCATGCGTGCCCTCGAGGAACAGCCACGATGCCAGCGACACGATCACGCCGATGACGGCGGCCAGGATCAGGAGTCGGCGATAGGCCCGGGTGCGCATGAGCGCAGCCGGGTCCATCTGCTGGCTCGGGGCGTCCGCCACTACGCCAGCGCCTTGGCCTTGATCGTGTCGAACTCCGCCTGGGTGATCGCGCCGCTGTCGAGAAGCCCCTTGGCCGAGGCGATCTGGTCGGCCGACGACCCGCTGGATCCGGCGACGGACTTGATGTACTCAGCCTGCGCGGCCTGCATCTCCTTCGCCTGCTCCAGCTGGCGCTCCTGCATTCCCTTGCCGCGGGCGATCACGTACACGAGGACGCCGAGCCACGGGATCACGATGACGAAGATGATCCAGATGGTCTTGCCGCCGCCGCCGAGGTCCTTGCTGCGGAAGATGTCGCCGAGCACCCAGAACAGGCACATGAACCAGGCGAAGAAGAGGAAGAACTCGAACAGGGCGAGCAGGAACGAGCCGTTGTCGTTGAACATCGAGCACCTTTCGAAATGCTTGTGGGATCAGGGAATCAGGGACCGCCGACGATCTGGAGCAGCTCCTCTCGGGTGACGTCATGGCCTATCCATGTGGAGACATCCGCGAGGACCTTCTCCTCCGCCGCCGGTCGCTCCGGACTGGGTGTTGCCTGCGCCTTCTCCCAGCGCCGACGCGACTCCCACTCCAGCTCCCGGCGTCGGAGGGCCTCCTGCACGCGGACCATCTGGTCGTCGTCCGCCGACAGGCTCCACACGGCTCGCATCGCCTCGGGGATCTCGAGCCGGTAGTCGTGGCCCCCCTCCTGGAACACGCCCGGGGTGGGGACCAGTGCGTTCTGCAGGTCGATGAACGTCGTCACGAATGACACGACCGGCAGCCACTTGGTCCTGCGGGGGGCGCCGGGCGGGCGCAGGTCGTCGGGCCCGAGCCAGTCGGGTCGCTTCCACACCAGTGGCGGGTCGAACTTCGGGACAGGGTCGGCGCCGTTCTGCAGGAGCAGGTACCGCACCTCGGCCCGCTCCTCGTCCGGAAGGGACGTCCACTCGCTCACGTCGCGCGGCAGGTAGAACGAGCCTGGGCCCACCTCGGGCGGCTCGGACACGGTGCGCTCACCCCAGAGCTCTCGCCGGTAGACCGTCGATGCGGGAGTCCCGATCCACAGGGCGGCCTCGAGACCGATGCCCTCCGGCCCGCTGATACCGGTGCCGCGGAACATCTCCTCGCTCACCTGCGAGCCGAGGCTCTCGCCGAACAGCAGGAACCTCGGTCGCCTGTCGGCCGGCATGGCCATCAGGCGGCTGACGATCCCGTTGACGAGGATGCGCGTCTGGTGCGTGGCCAGATCCACCTTCGTCAGCGACAGCGCGGACGGGAGCACCGAGTACTGGATCGACGCGGATGCGCAGTTGCCGCGGGTGAGGAACTCGAACGTCTCCGTCGCCACGTAGTTGACGTAGCCGGAGCCGGTCGGGGAGAACAGCGCGAAGACCGGGCGCTCGAGAGCCCCCGTCCGGTCGATCTCCGCCAGGAGCAGGTTCGCCCTCTCCTCCGGTGACGTCGCCGCGCTCAGCGGGGCATAGACCCGGATCGGCTGGATGGCGGGCTCGCCCATCACCTCGGCGATCTCGCTCGGCCGCAGGACCATCGTGAGCCATCGACGGGACTCGCGCGTCTGGTCCACCCAGGGGACCACTGAGCCGGGGCCGCCGGTGACTTCCGGTATGTCCGGCGGGTTCTCGTGTGCGGCCTCGACCCCGACTCCCGCCTTCGTCAGGATCCTGCTCGCCCCGCTCACCGCGGCCCAGCCGACCCCGACAAGCGCGGCAGCGGCCGCCGCACGGCCGATGGCGCGCCGGTCGTCAGGCGTCCCGCCCAGCGTCTTGGCCGCTCCCCTGGCGACGGCGCTGGAGAGCGCGGACTCACCCTTCGCCACGACGAACAGCAGCGCGGTCACGCCGACGCCGGACAGGAGCGCCTTGGGTGTCGACACCTCGCGAACGACATTCTCACGCGCCTCCGTGTCGCCCGGCCCCAGCGCGCCACGGGTCGACTTCCCGGGATTCGTCATCGCGTATCCGGCGGCCGTCGCCGTCACTGCCGCGGCCACGCCCGCGGCGTGGAACCCGGGCTTTCCGCGGGTCGGTTCCAGGGCGTCCGCCCCGACTCCCGCGAGTCCCGCGGCGCTCAGGCCGACGCCACCGAGCCTGGCCAGCGCACGGCGTGAGCTCTCGTGCTCCCGAGGCGGCAACGCCTTCATCACGGCTGCGCCGACGGCGGCGGCCACCGCGTCGACGATCACCCCCGACACCACACGCCCGGCCGGCGACCTCGAGGCCATCGGCAGCCGATCGGCGGTGGAGCGGAGGAACGAGTGCGCCGAGACGCCCCATGCGTACCCGACGGACGCCGCCACCCCGCTGACGATCGCCTGATCCCGGGTTCCACGGGAGAGCAGGTTCGGCTGGAGCGACAGGCCGGTGTAGTACGAGCCCAACAGGAAGCCGGCCCGGGACGACACGTCCAGGCCGGTCGAGTAGAACTTCTGTCGCAAGCTCTCATCGGTGGTCACGTGCTGCCCTCCATGCCGCTGACGGTTGTCCTGCCGGTCATGATGTCCGGGTCAGCCGGAATGCGTCGATCGCCGCGCCGACGCTGGGAACGACATCGGCTGACTCGATCTTGGCCAGGAGTCCGAAGGCCTCCAGCGTGTCGAGTACCTGCTGGTCCGCGCCAGCCAGGACGAACCTGATGTCGTGGCTGTGCAGGTAGTCGATGAGCCCACCCAGGCTGATGCCTGCCGAGTAGTCGATGTCGGTCAGGGCAGTGGCGTCGGCGACGAGCCACTTCACAGGATCCGGCGCGTTCTCGACCAGCACCTCGACGTCGTCGACGAAGCGGTTCGCGTTCGCGTAGAACAACTCGGCGTCGTAGCGGAACACGATGAGGCCGGGCTCGGTCTGGTGTCCGGCGGTGGCTGCCGTGTAGACCTTCTTCCCCTTGTCGTCGATGCCCACAACGAAGTCGGCCGGCTTGTACTGGCGCCTGATGAGGTCGAGGATGGACAGCACGATCGCCAGGATGATGCCCTGCTCGACTCCGACGGCGCACACGGTGATCGCCGTGATGAGTGCGACGATGAACTCGTTCTTCCGTCGGGCGAGGATGCGCTTGAAACCGGTGATGTCGATCAGATCGACACCGATGAGGAAGACGATGCCGGCCAGGACGGCCTTGGGCATGTCCGTCAGCAGGCTGGTGAAGAAGAGCACGACGAGCAGCACGACGATCGCCATCGTGAGGTTGGCGAGCTGGGTGCGCCCCTTCTCCTCGTCGAGGATCTGGGTCTTCGTGGGGCTTCCGTTGACGACGAAGGTGCCGGTCAGACCGGCGGCGAAGTTGGCGCCTGACAGGCCGACGATGTCGCGGTTCACGTCGACCTTCTGTCCGTGCTTCATCGCGAAGCTGCGCGAGGTCGCCGCGCTCTGGGCGATGATCAGCACGAAGCAGGAGAAGGCGACGCTCAGGCAGATCCCGATGTTGTTGAGGCTGATGCCCTGCGGCAGCCCAATCGGTGGGAAGCCGCCCTGGACCGGGCCGACGATCGCGACTCCGTCGGCCTGTGCGTCGATCGCCGCCGAGATCGCGATCGACAGGACCACGGCCACGATGGCCCCCGGGACCTTGGGCACGAAGCGCTTGAAGCCCAGGATGATGATGATCGTCCCGAGGCCGAAGGCGAAGGTCGGCCACGACGTGCTGCCGAGGTTGGAGATCCAGGCCCACTGCTGCTGGAACCAGTTGCCCGTGCCCTTGGGGATGCCGAGGAGGTCGGGGATCTGACCGGTGAACACCTGGACACCGACACCGGTCAGGAACCCGATGAGCACCGAGGCGGACAGGAAGTCCCCGATGAAGCCGAGCTTGAAGATCCGGGCGAGCACGAGCAACCCGCCGCACAGCAGGGCGATGAAGCTCGTGTAGGCGAGCCACTCCGAGCTGCCCGGTGTCGCTCCTGGGATGGCCGCCGTGGTGAGGCCGGCCGCGAGGATCGCCGCCGTCGCCGAGTCCGCGCCGACGACGAGCAGCCGCGAGGAGCCGAGCAGGACGAACAGGAGCGTCGGGAAGATCACCGTGTACAGGCCCGTCACGATGGGCGTCTGGGCGATCGACGTGTAGCCCATGCACTCGGGAATCGCCACGGCCGCCAGCGTCGCGCCGGCAATGACGTCCGGGGCGATCCACGCTCGGTCGTATGACCGAAGCCACGGTGGAACGATCGCGCCCAAGGGATTCGACATGGGCACAGGTTCGTCCCAGCGAGGTCCGGCCGCGTCCTCCGGATCGGATGACTTGTCCGATGTGCGCCCTCTGTCCTTCACGGGCGATCGCCCTACACTCGACCGCCAAGGGAGGTGACCATGGACGCAGGCGTGAACGAGACCCGGGTGCCGCGGCACCGGCTCCTGACACGCCTTGCCGATGCCTCGACCGCTCCCGTGATCGTCATCAGTGCCGCGGCGGGCTCCGGCAAGTCCACGCTCGCCGCACAGTGGGCCGACGCCGATTCGCGACCCCACGCCGCCGTCGCGCTGGCCCCTCACCTCGACGATCCGGCCCCACTGGGACTCCTGCTGGTGAACGCCCTCGAGGGATTCGGGGCGCCGGCCCGGCGCACTCGGGCGGTCGTGACCGGAGCCGAGCCGGAGTTCTCCGCGGTCCTCCTCCCCGCGATCCGCGAGTTGGCTGCCTCCCGCACTCGGCCCTTCGTCCTCGTCGTCGACGATGCCCACCTGCTGGTCGATGAGGGTTGCCACCAGTTGCTCGCCGCCGTGTGCGAAGGCGTTCCTCCCGGTTCGACCGTCGCCCTCGTCACACGAGACGCCACCCCGGAATGGCTCGCCCGGATGCGGACCGAGGGACGGCTCGTGGAGGTGAGGGATCTCGCGCTGGACGAGCACGAGGCGGCACGACTGTTCGCCGACATCGCCGTTCCCATCGACGGCCCCGCACTGACGGAGGTGCTCGAGGAGAGCGAGGGCTGGGCCGTGGGCCTGTACCTCGCGGCCCTTGCCCGCCGCGACGGCCACGGCACCGCGACCGGCGACTTCCGCCGATTCGTGGGCGACTATCTCCAGTCACAGGTCCTCGACACCCTCGCCACGGACCAGCGGGACTTCCTCGTGCAGACCTCGGTCCTCGAGGAACTCAACGGCCCGCTGTGCAACGCCGTCACCGGGCGGGTCGACGCCGAGTCGGTTCTCGACGACCTCGCTCGAAGGATCCAGCTCGTGATCGAGCTCGACGGACAGCCTCCGCGCTACCGCTACCACCACCTGTTCTCCGAATGCCTGCAGGCCAAGCTGCGCGCCGACCACCCTCAGTCACCGCCACTCCTGCACGCCAAGGCCGCCCGATGGCAGGCGGATCAAGGCGACATCGACGCCGCCGTCCGCCACGCGAGGAAGTCCGGCGACCTCCGGCTCACCGGGTCACTGGTGTGGTCCGGCATCATCCCCTGCATCGGCTCGGGCCGTCCCGACCGCCTGCACTCGTGGCTGGTCGACCTCGACGACGGGCAACTGCAGAAGGACCGCTGGCTCTCGCTCGCGGCCAGCTGGCTGGCCCTCCAGGAGGGTGACGGAGCTCGCATGCAGCGCTGGGCGCTCGTCGCCGAACGGCATGCGGGTCGCGACTGGCGGCGGCGAGTCTCGACGGACGAGTACTGCGCATCCCTGGCCACGCTCCTCGTCCTCATCGGCCAGTCCCTGACCGACGTCGTCGCCCTGAGCACCGCAGCACTCGAGGGACTCCCACCCGACTCGGGATTCCGTCCGCCCACCGCCTGGCTGCGTGGCGTCGCCCTCACGCTGCTGGGCCGCCTCGACGAGGGACGCGCGAGCATCCTGCAGGCCGAGTCACTGGCGGCAGCCCTCGACGTCCCCGTCATCGAGGCGGATTCGCTGGCCTTCCTGGGCGTCCTTGCCATCCTCGGCGGCAACCGTGACGCAGGCGTGCACCAGATCACCCGCTCGATGGACCTCATCCATCGACACGACCTCGACCGCCTGGCCACCACTGCCCATACCGTCACCGCGCAGGCGTTCGCGCTCGCTGTCGTCGGCGATCGCCGCGCTGCCGAGACCGCATTCGCCAAGGCCCGCCGACTCAGCGGGCTGGTCACCGAGATCGCCCCGTGGTTCGCAGTCACGGGTCGGCTCATCCAGGCGCGGACCGCCATGCTGCTCGGTGACGGTGCGACCGCGCGCATCCTGACGAGCGAGGCGGCGCGGAAGATGACCCCCGATCTCGAGGGCACGCTGGTCGAGTCGATGCTCGTCGACACTCGCGCATCGCTGCGATCCATGGCGGTCGAATCAGGGTCCGCAGTGGTTCTCACCTCGGCCGAGCTTCGGGTGCTGCAATTCCTGCCGAGCCACCTGAGCTTCCCGCAGATCGGCGAGCGACTGTTCCTGTCCCAGAACACGGTGAAGACGCACGCCCTGTCCATCTACCGCAAGTTCGGCGTCTCCTCCCGCAGCGAGGCGGTGCTCAAGGCCCAGTCCCTCGGACTGGTGGAGCCCCCCGCCCACGGGTAGCGGCCACAGGCCCTCGCTCCGGCCACCGAGCCTTGCTTCATCCGCTTGGGATGACGCCACGGCGCCAGCCGTCCGGTGGGATCGGGGGAACTGGTCCCCGCGGGGGCACGGATGACGGAGGCGGCTCTGATCGACACCCGGAAGGTAGATGCGACCCTCGCCGCTCACCGAATCGCCGGACGCCACTTCACGGCCTCCGGGATCCGGAGCTTCGTGCGCGAGCAGGGGACCGGGGAGACGGTCGTGCTGATGCACGGGCTACCCATGTCGAGCTTCCTGTACCGGAAGGTGATCTCCCGTCTGGCCGACCACGGCTTTCGGGCCGTCAGCTTCGACCTGCCCGGCCTCGGACTGGCCGACCGGCCCTCGGACTTCGACTACAGCATCCGCGGACTCGGCGAGTTCACGGTCGCGGCCATCGACGCGCTGGGCATCGATCAGTTCCACCTCGTCGTGCATGACGCCGGCGGACCGATCGGCTTCCAGGCGGTGCTCAGTGCCCCGGAGCGCGTCCTGTCGCTCACCGTCCTCAACACGCTGCTCAGCATGGACCACCCGCCCTTCCCCGGCGAGATCTACGGGCGGTTCTCGGGCCGTTTCCGCGGCGTGCTGACATCCCCGCGCCTGTTCCGCGAGTTGATGCTCCGGGTCGGAATCGCGGATGGGCACGCCGTGACGGCCGAGGAGATCGACGTCCACCGGCGCCTCCTCCTGGATCCGGACGAGGGCGCTGCCTACCTGCGCATCATGCGCTCCCTCCGGCAGAAGGACGTCGGCCCGTGGGACGACGTCGTGGACCGTCGATTCGCCCCCTACCCCGTGGACGTCGCCTGGGGGGGTCTGGATCCGATCCTGTCCCTGCGGCGGTTCGGTTTCCCGATGCTTCGCGCCAGCCACCTGCCCTGGCTGCGGGTGCTCAAGGCCAAGCACTACCTCCAGGAGGACCGGCCCGACGCTGTGGCGGACCTCATCGCAGGAAACGCCAGGAGCGCCCACGAACTGTCCACCAACGAGGAGACCCGATGAGACATGCGCCCCGCTTGGTCATCGGCCCGGCGGCGCTTCTGCTGGCGCTGTCCGCCTGCAGCACGTCGGAGTCCGCGGATCCAGCGTCCACCACGGCGTCGGCGAGTTCCTCGGCAGTCGCCGCTGCCAGCGGGAACGAGTGCCCGCAGGTGTTCGACGCGTCGAAGGCCGACTTCTACCCGATCCAGCCCAGCTTCTCCGCCGGCTACACGGCGGCGGGACAGCACCTGAACAGCGAGACGGCGAACTGGGCCTACGTCGTCGAGGGCGACTTCCCCTACTCCAACTGGATGGCGTGGTACCTGTACTCGGCTAAGGGCGTGCCCTTGTTCAAGTTCTCCGACAGCACGATCACGCCGGAGACGGGGTCGACCAACCCGTTCGTCGACGGGAACCCCATCCTCGCCCCGAAGCGCTCGTACACGATCTACTTCATGCCGAGCAGCACGCCGGACAGTGTCGTCACCTCGATGCAGGGCGAGGGCAAGAACGTCGCGGTCCTGCCGACGTCGCAGACCACTCCCGACGTCGTGATCGTCAGTCGCAGCTACTGGTCGCTCGCCAACGACGGGCTCGGCGACTACGACCGGTTCGGATATGGGGGGCCTACCGACACGCCGTCACCCGTGCTCAAGGCCTACCTCACCGACCCCACCACGGGTGAACTCACGGACACGCCCGTCGAGGACTGCAGTTCGCAGAGCGTCGTGCCCAAGAAGCTCTGGTACAACGCCCAGACCAAAAGCCCCATCGTGACCTTCGAGGACGCACCGGTGCCGACGCAGCAGGAGCTCTCGGACATCCCGCACTACCTCCTCCAGTCCGGGTCGGTGTCCGGCAGCATCGGCGCGGAGTTCCCACCCTCACCCGTGCCGACGGAGGTGCAGTTCTACCGCAACGTGGCGGCGCACGCCCCCTTCGCCGACGTGCAGTCGGCCCCGGCGAGCGGGACCCCGCCCGACGCGTGCGGTGGGTACGTGATGGCCAACCTTCCCAACGACGTCGTCTCCCTCGTGCACATCCCGCAGGTTCCCTCGTTCCCCGACTACTCCGGTGCCACCGAGTCGACGCTGAACACCTCCAACAGTGACGACGTTCAGTTCTACAGCGTCGTCATCTACGGCGGCGCCAAGCAGCTCGACGCCCCAGGCACGCTGAAGAACTCCCAGATCGGCAATCGCCAGATCAAGAAGAACAAGGACGGCAGCGCCACCGTCGTCCTGTACCCGAACACCGCCACGTCCGAGGAGATCGACAGGATCGACGCCGTCGTGAAGGCGAACGGCTGGAACCTCCTCAAGAGCGGCGTCCAGACCGCGATCGCCCCCAACCTCCTCGTCATCCGCGAGAAGGGCCAGAACAAGACGTGGGAGAACGCCCTCAGCGCCAACGACGTCACGCAGGGTGCGCCCTGCCCGCAGACGACGAACCCGTCGCTGCCGCTGCCGCAGGACCCGCCCAGCGCCCAGGTCACGCAGCTCAACGGCATGGGCCTCAGCGCACCGCAGGGCCAGAACTGCTCCGTCGAGGAGTTCCTGTCGGGCGCGTGCCTGGAAGCCTTCAAGAAGCAGCTCAAGGCCGACGGCGCCAAGTGGTCAGACAGCGACCCCGAGGGACCCGCCCAGAAGCAGGCCTAGCGAGGTCCGGCGGTTCGCTGCCGGGCGGCTTCCGAGGAGCCCTCTTGCGCGGTGTGCGTGCCCGTTCGAGGCCGTCCAGGATCAGGTCGAGGCCATCAAGGCCGTCTCCTCGGGAGAGCCTAGGGTCGACGGGATTCAGCATCGACCAGCGCGACTCCGAGTCGCTGCAGAGGATCGAGGCCTACTTCGACATCTGGAACGTCAGCCTGGTCGTGTTCGGACTCCACCTGGTCCTCATCGGGTACCTTGCATTCCGCTCCGGATACGTCCCCCGAGTGCTCGGCGTTCTCCTCGCCGTCGCCGGTGCCGGCTACCTCGTCGACAGCCTCGGCGGACTGCTGGTCGAGGACTACTCCCTCAGCGTCGGAGCCGTCACGTTCATCGGCGAGGCGCTGCTCATGGTGTGGCTGCTCGTGAGGGGTCGCAAGGTTCAGCTGCGTGCGTAGTGTCCCGTCCCTCGCGAGGCTGTCTGGGCGGGCCTTCATGACCCTCCCGGTTCTACTCTGGATGCGACGAGGCCTGCAGGCAGTGACTGAGCCACCGTCGCCCGTCTTGTCCTGCGATTGAGCAGTGACCTAGGGAGGGCGTTCTCGATGGTCCCGAATCCCGTTCAGCAGCCCGCGCGCCGTCGCGGGGCGTCCGTCGCCGTGTTGACCACCCTGCTCGTCTGCGCACTCCTGATGAGCGCTGGGCCCAGCGCCTCCGGTGCGGTGCCCACCGAGACGGCGGCACCGCCGCCGTCGTCGGGATCCGTCTCGCTGTACGGACACACGATCACCTACGCGACGGGTGGCGTGTCGGCGGTTCCCCCGGCCATCCGGAGTGGGCCGGCTACGCGGGTGTCGTGCCGGTGGGGGGAACGGTGACCTTGTCCGGCTCCATCGAGTTCGTCAGTCCGGGGGGCCTGACCTACCTGACCATGTGGGCGTCGTTGAACGGGCAGGGCGGACCGATGCCCCCGGAGAAGGAGGTCTACAAGAAGGTGACGGCGACAACCGGCACCTACAGCATGCCGTTCAGCTTCTCGGAGCCGGTCACCGCGTCATCCGAGGCCGTGGCCGCCGGGATGAGCTCACGCAACTGCAATGACTCGATGGTCTGCGGCGGTCCCGAGGTCCTCATGTACTTCAAGGTGGTCCCGAAGGGCACGTCGCTGCCCAAACCCGCCAAACCCGCCAAACCTGCTAAGCCCAAGCCCCCCGCGCCGGTCGCCGACACGGAGGCACCGACGGTGAGCGCGCTCAGTTCCGGCGCCAAGATCCGAACCGGCCAAGCTGTCCCCGCGCGCTTCACCGTCTCCGACAACAGCGGCAAGGCCGTCTTCCACGCCGTGCTCTTCTCCGGCGGAAAGGTGGTCCCGCACCCGGACAGCGAGAAGGCCAGCAAGGGCCTCAAGCCGGCCGATGGCCGGGTGTGGAAGACGTCGTGGCCGGCGAGTACAGGGGGCAAGGGGCCGTTCTTCTTCTGCGTCTGGGCGGTCGACGCCGCCGGCAACACCAGTGCGGGGGCACCGAAGTCAAGCTGCGCGTGGATCTCGCGCCAGGTCTCCCTCCTGTCCGTGTCCAATGGCTGCGGCACGTCCGAGTACGGCGAGACCGTGGCCAGCGTTCTCAACTGGCTCGGAGACACCCAGGAGTACGGGGAGAAGACGGTGGTCATCCGGCCGCTGTGCGACCAGCATGATGCGGCGTACGCCGGCGTCACCGTCGGCACCGCGCCCGGCGGGGCGCCCGTCGACTACCGCACGACCAGCCGCCTGCAGGCCGACGATGCCTTCCTGTTCGGCATCCAGGCCCAGTGCGAGAGGAAGCTCAGCAAGACCCCCGATCTGCTCGCCCAGTGCAGGGCCGACGCGGGGAAGTACTACCTGCTCGTGCGCCAGTTTGGTGTGGGTGCCTACGACGCCGACGCCACCACTCCAGGAGATCAGGCCGTCATGCCAGCGAGCACCAACCCGGACGGGGGCGCGCGTAACAACGCCTGACGGCGAGACGAACGTGACGCGGCGGTGGTGGACCGCTTCCCTACCCTCTGCCGAACCGCGTCTACGTGGGAACGATCATGCCCTCTTTCCGGCAGTCCGACGGACTCATCTGAGCGCGTCAGGCGTCGTCGTCGAACGCGAACCCTGCTTCGAACTCGGCAAGGCACGCCTCGACCACGTCACGGTCGAACAGCACCCCCGAGCGTTCTGTCACCTCCGAGAGGGCCGCATCGAGCCCCAAGGCGGGACGATAGGGCCGGTGGTGCGCCATCGCCTCGACGACGTCGGCGACGGCCACGATGCGCGCCGGGAGGATGATCTGCTCTGCCCGCAAGCCCGCCGGGTAGCCGGATCCATCCATACGTTCATGGTGTTGCTCTGCGATCTCGGCGAGGGGCCATGGAAGATCGGCCTGGCGCAAGATGTCCGCTCCCAGTGCGCAGTGGCGCTTTACGAGGGCGAACTCGAGATCGTCGAGCCTGCCCGGGCGCGAGAGAATCTCGGCAGCGACTCCTAGCTTGCCCACGTCGTGCACCTGAGCGCCGCGCCTCACCCCCTCGACCTCGGCGGGCGCCAGTCCGAGTCGTTCGGCAATCGCCGCGCTCAGGGCCCCGACGCGACGCTGATGCCCGGCCGTGTAGGGATCGCGGGTTTCGGTCATGCGCGCGATCACGGCGAGAGTTCCGTCGAGTGCCTCCTCGAGACGCACGGCGTCGCGGTGCTTGGTGATTCCGTACCCGAGGTCACCGGCCATCTCCGTCAGCAGGGCAACCGCCGGCCCGTCGAAGGCTTGCGGGTCCCAGCTGTAGATCGTCAGCACGGTCGCCGGGCGCAGGTGGTCGGTCAAGGGGATCGCGATCATCGAGGCGAAAGTCGACCGCAGGGCGGGTTGCGGCTCGGCACTGTGGCTGGCCCTGAACTCCAGGTCGTTGTCCACCTGGACCTCGCCCGTCTGCAAGGCAACGCCGACCGGGCCGAGGCCCGTGCTGTGGTCGGTCGACCAGGACAGGTCCTCCTCGATGAGGCTCTCCGTGTACCCGGAGTATCCCAGGATCGTGATGCTGCGCTTCGAGTCGTCGTTTCCGACCCCAAGCCAGGCAAGGGCGTAGTGGCCGGCCTGCACGATGGTGTCGCACGCGCCGCCGATGAGCTCAGCCTCGCTCGTTGCCGTCACGAGCACCTTGTTCGACTGGCCGAGGCACGACAGGGCACGGCGCTCGGCTCGCCGGATGGTGATGTCAGTGAACGACACCGCAACGCCGTCGACCTGGTCGCCGTCCATGAGCAAGCAGGCATCGGCGGAGAGCCATCGCCAGCCCCGATCCGGCGTGCGAAGGCCCATCACAACGTTTCCGAAGTCCTCCTGCGTAGACAACGCGATCGCGGCCGCGTGGTCCTCGGGAGCCAGCCGTGAGCCGTCCTCCCGAACGGCGTCCCATGCGTTCAGCGGCAGAGGCAAACCCACGACCTGGTCGCGTCCGATGCCTAGCAGCTCCAACGCTTCATCGTTGACGTCCACCACCCTCAGGCTCGTATCGCAGAGGATGAACCCCTCGGGGATGGCGTCGAGGAGGCCCCGTGGACGGTTCAGGGTGCCGGCTCCCCAGGTGCCGTCGGCGTCATCGAGTTCGAAAGTGGCCACCCGACAAGCATCACACCCCCGTCGCCCCTATGCCGACCAGTTGGCGCTTGTGCCGTCACCCCCCTCGTCATCGCTGTCGATCGTGCTCAACGAGACGAGCGTGGTGCCGATGTCGCGAAGCCGGGCGAGGACGCCGTGCAGCTGCGCCTGGTCGGTCACCGGGCCGGTGAGCGTGCATGTTCCGTCGCTGCATCGGGCGATGGTGAACTCCCCGAACCAGGTCGACCAGCGATCATCGAGATGCCCGATGACGCGCATCTGGTAGGTCCGGTGATCTTTCGGCGTCACGACGATGCTCCCGCAGGTTCGGGACGTCGGCCGGCGCGGACGGACCGCCGGGGTGACCCAGAGCCGTTCTGACGGCGGATGACCCACTCCGCGACCGCGAGGTTGATCACCCACGCCGATCCCATGGCGAGGTCCATCTGCAGTGCGTCGGTGCCGAACAGCGCACCTCCGATGCCTCCCGTGAAGGCCTGCGTCCCCGCGGCCAGGCCGATGGCGTAGGCGCGGATCATCCAGGCGCGGTGCCCAGCGACGTCGCCGTGCCGGATCGTGGTGACGCCGAGGACCAGGCAGGCCGCCATCGCAGAGGCGAACACCAATCGCAATACGTACAAGAGCGCGCCCGTGCCGGGCTTCGCCGCGTAGAACAAGGTCACCCAGAGCGCGGAGCCGGCGACGAGCAGTCCGCCAACGGCCAGAACCCGACCGGCATTTCCGGTGCCAGCCACGATGCTGTCGACGGAGCCGCGGCACGAACTGGAAGGCACCGACGATCACGTACACGCAGGCGCCGACCAGGTGGGCCACCAGAGGGAGCGGGAAGCCCGCGAACCGGTCGTCGGCGGGGATCAGCTCGGGTCCACCCAGCAGCTGCACCACCCTGAACCCACCGGCCAGCAACGGAACCACGCTGAGAATCAGCAGGGCTGCAGGGACAGGCCAGCTCCTCCGCTGACGCTGCCGGGGCGGTTGCCCCGGCAGCTCGGTCGTCCGACTTGTCGTCATCAGACGGTCGCGTGCTCGACGCCGACGGTCTGAGCGGCACCCTCGCCGGCAAGCGTGGCAGCCGGGGAGCGCGGGTTGCGCCACAGGGAGATGCCCAATCCGATCAGGGCGAGGCCGACGGGGACGGCCATCGGGCGGTTGAAGGCCTCAGGCAGGACGGCCAGCGAGGCGGTCGCGATGGTGCCCACGGCGAGGAGCGCCGCTGCCCACCGGGCCAGGATGCGTGCCCGGAAGACGGCGATGCCGAAGATGAGGCCACCGACCATGTAGCCCGCGCCAGCCACGGCGAGCACGGTGCTCATCGCGCCGATGTCTCCCACGGGGGTGCCACCGGCGGCCGCGACGACGATGTCGTTGACATAGCCGGGAGCCAGGCTCACCAGCCCCGGGAGGACATACGCGGAGATGACCTCGGAGCTGAACATCAGCAGGTAGCCCGCGCCGAAGAGCAGGTAGCCGATGAGACCCAGCACGCCGACCTGGCGGACCTGACGCAGATACATGCCCGTGATGCCGACGAGCGCCAGCGCGGCCATGGCCACCTTCGCCGAGTTGCGCACGACCCACTCGGTGGTGGCGACCGAATCCACGTCCATGGTGGGGTGGTTGATCTGGACGGCGATGAAGAGCAGCCCCGCGACCGCGGCGCTGACGCCCGCCGCTCGCGTGAGGCCTGTGGTGGTGATGGTCATGACGGACTCCTCGTCCCTAGGGCCGAGCGGAGTGTCCGGCCACGTCAGTGACGGTAGGTAGGAACGTGGTGACCGCACATCACCCGATGATGTGACCGAGGTGGTGATTCAGCTCAGGCGCGGGGACCGTCGGGTGGTCGGCGGGTCGTTCGTACGCCCGTCCGATCGTCTGATGCGACAGGTGCCCCATCTGGGTGGGCCTCCGACCCTGGTCGCGATCTGCTGCAACCCATCGGCTCTGCGACGGCGGCACTCTACGAGCCTGGGTCGTCGTCCAGCATGCCGGCACTGGGCGTGTAGGCCGACTCGTCGACGAAGCCTTCCTCGTCCGTGGCGGCGTCCATCGCCTCCTCGACCGTTGTCGACTGGCCGGCGCGCTCCGCGGCCAGCTCGTCGTCGGCCGCGTCATCAGGGTCGGGCTCGTGCGTTGTGGCCATCATGAGGTCTCCTCTGTGTGCTCGTCGTGAACCCGCAACACGAGGGCGCCCGCGCACGTGGCCCGGACGCCCTAGGGGGTGTGGGTATTCGTCCTTGTGGACCGCGTCCTTCACCTTGTCGACGAGTGCGTCGGCCTTGTCGGCCACGTCGTGGACAAGCTTCTTCGCGTCACCGGCGGTCTGGTCGGCCTTGCCCTCGTTCTTGAGCTTGTCGTTGCCGGTGAGGTCGCCAGCGGCCTCCTTGACTCTGCCCTTTGCCTGATCGCTGTTGATGTCCATGTCGGTTCCCTTCCGTTGGTGGTCTGCGCGTCTCACCTTCTGGCGAGGCGTCGCCCGCTCTCACTGGTGATCGCGGTGTAGTTCATCTCGAAGTGGTGGTAGAGGGCCGACTCGTCGGCCTGCGACATCTCCTGCCCGCTCAGGTCCAGGTCGGGAGCGGACTTGATCAGTTCCTTGAGGACGGTGACTCGAAGCTCGTCAGGGCCGACGGCGACACCGGCCAGCGGAACGAAGGTGAGGTGGCGGTCGAGGAAGCCCTCCTTGACGGGTGCCGAACTGCGGCACATCGGTCTCGACGTCGACGTAGACGTCGTGCAGCTTGCCGATCTTGTGGCCGTCACGGTCGACGATGACCTTGCCCAGCCAGTCCGACGTCGTCCATGTGGCCGCGGCTCCGGCGGTCGGCGAGACGTCGGGCACCGCCACCGGCTCCGGGGTCGTCGGGATGTCCGGCGTTGCGGCGGGATCGGCGATCGGCAGCGGATCGGGGGTTGATGCGGGATCAGGTGCGGTAGTCATGTTCGTCCTCACTTCGATGGTCAGTTCAGGATGCGGATGTGTCAGATGACCTGGTACTCGACGCCCACGACAGGAGTCGTGGTCGTCTCGGTGACGGTGCGACGACGACGGGGGGTGAGCACGACCATCGTCAGGATCAGGCCGATCACGCCGGCCGCCATGAGGATCCACCCGACGATGCTGAAGCCGATTCCATGATGGATTCCTTTGATCGAGGGCGAGTCCCTCCGTACGGAGGGCGTTCACGTGCCGCGGCGCGGTGGGATCAGTAGTAGGAGCGACGGCCGCCGACCGGCTTGCCGACCGCGCCGAGCAGGGTGAGCACAGCGCCCACGATCAGGAGGATGACGCCGATGGTGGTCAGGATGGAGATCTTCGCGACCAGCCCGATGACGACCAGAATGATGCCGAGGATGATCATGGCGCTCCGCTCAGGTGAAGGACTTGTACGCCGTAGGTCTACGACGTAGATTCACCATAACCGGCTCCGCCTTTCCATGTCAACAACGTAGGACTACAGTGGAGTCCTACGAAGTAGTCAAGGTGCCACCAGGACGATGATGAAGGAGGGCGATCGCCGTGCCGGCGACGACAAGCACGAGTCCACCCCCCACCTCGTTGACCCGCGAGCTCGTCCTGAGCGCGGCCCTGGAGATCATCGACCGCGACGGTGCCGACCGGCTCACCATGCGGCGGCTAGGGCAGGCCCTCGGCCGCGACCCCATGGCCCTGTACCGATACGCGGAGAACAAGAACGCCCTCCTCGACGGAGTCGTGGAGCTCGTGATGGGGCAGGCCCGTCTGGATCCCACGGATCCCGACTGGGCCGGCCAGCTGCGCACCTTCGCCCGGTCCTTCCGCGCCATCGCCATCGCCCACCCCCACGTCGTGCCGCTACTGGTCACCCGCCCCCTCGCCACGCCCCTGGCCCTGCGGCCGCTCGGCACGTTGCGGCCGCTCGAGGACACCCTCGACCTCCTCACTCGCGCCGGATTCTCCGACCAAGAGGCCCTGCACGTCTACCGCTCCTTCCAAGGCCTGCTGTACGGCCATGTCCTCAACGAGCTGCAGGAACTCGTCGACAATCCGGAGGAGACCGATGACCTCCTACGCCTCGGCCTGCACCGGCTCCCGATCGCGGAGTTCCCTCACCTTCGCGGCCTGGCATCGACCCTTGCCTCCTACGACGGCGCGGCCGAGCTGGAAGAGGGACTCGACATCCTCATCGACGGCTTGCGCAGCAAGGGGCCGGTACCGAGCTGACCTTCGGCGTGACGACGCAGGACCGTGGAGGCCCGTGGACCGTCAGTTGCGCACGATCGTTGCGGCGCCTGGCTTCCCGACGACCTTCTTGGACGAAGGTGCGTCGGCGTACCACTCCGTGTCGCTCGGCTCGCCGTTCTCCAGGAAGGACGCGATGTCCTCGGCGACAGGCACCGGCGCGTCCCACGTGAGGTTGTGGCCGATGTCGTCCGCCTGGAGCCCATCCGCGGGGAGGGGCAGTCGTCCGTACTGCTTCCAGCGGAAGGACCCGCCCGTCCGCGTCGCCGAACGCAGGGCGGTGATGAGTACGTCTTGGTCAGCCCTCAGGAAGAACGCGTCCTGCGTGCCCCAGAGCACCAGTACGGGCGTCGTGAGGCTCGTCAACTGCTGACGGCGGTCGAACGCCATGATCCCTTCGGTGGCCCCGAGCCACGTCGCCAGCGGCAGCCCGGCGGCACGTGTCGCGCCGTCGGTGGTGTCACGATCCGGCGTCAGCGGATAGACGTTCCAGTAGGTCCGCATCCAAGCGACGGCATCCGGGTCGGCGTCGAGTGGCGTGCGAGACAGCGCGGGCTGGGGCCACGCGACACCCTGAGCGGCGAGACTGGTTCGCCACTGGCCCTGGATCACGTCGTCGAGCAGCCAGCTGCCGAGGATCGGTGCGCCCTGCGCATTCGCGGTGCTGGAGATGAGCACGAGCTTGTCGACCCGGTCCGGGTGGGTCAGGGCGATGTCCTGGGCGATCAGGCTGCCCATGGAGTGGCCCGCGATGCTGGCCCGCTCGATGCCGACCGCATCCATGAAGGCCACGACGTCTCGTGCCATGGAGGGAATGGTGAATGCCGCGGGATCGGCGGGCTTGGATGATTGGCCGTGCCCCCGCAGGTCGATGGCGACGATCCGAAGGCCGGGCATCCGATCGGAGACTTCGCTCATGACCCGTGACCATGCGTCGGCATCGTTGGTCAGCCCATGGAGCAGCAGCAGCGTTGGGCCGTCTGAAGGACCCGTGCTCACGTACGCCAGGTCGAGGCCCGTGGATAGGTGGGCAACGGAGCGCGTCAGCGCCGGAGGCGACACCGGAACCGCAGACGTACGGGCCGGTGCCGGTGCGCTCGACGAGGTCGCGCACGCGGCCAGCGCAGCGGTGGCGAGCAGCAGAACCGCCCCGGCATGGGCTGGCGTGGTTCGGTACCCGCGATCAAGAGGCACGCCTCGACGATATCGGTGAGAACCGGTCTTCATCGAAGGCACAGCGGAGCCCGACCCGATGCCTCGTCGGGTGAGGCACTCGAGCAGTGGTCGGCCACGGAGTCGTCGTCCTGTTGACACGTGTCGTTTTAGGTAATACCTTACCTATATGGATGACGCCGGGTTGCTGAGAGCACGGGCGGAGCTGTTCGGATCGGTCTTCATCATCGTCCAGCACCTGACCAGGCGGACCGACCGGGAACTGGCCGATCTCGGCCTGACAACGCGCCAGTGGCTCCTCCTCGCGGTCCTGATGAACGCGTTCCCGGACCGGAGTCCGTCGCTCAGCGAGGCTGCCGAGAAGTACGGGAGCTCGCGGCAGAACATCAAGCAGATCGCTCTGGGTCTGGAGGCACGTGGCTTCGTCCATCTGGTGACCGACCCGGACGATGCTCGGACCACCCGAATCGAGATCACCGAGCGCGTGCGCCTGTTCGACCAGCCCGAGATGGTCGAGCGCAGCGCCACCATGCTCGAGGACGCCTTCGCCGGACTGACCCCAACGGAGACGAGCGACCTGCGCGACCTGGCTCAGCGGTGGCTCGGCGGCCTCACCATCCCCACCGCACGCGAGGAAGCGCAGACATGATCCGGCTGGCAGGGGCGACGATCATCGCCCTCCACGGTGTGATCCACCTCATCGGCTTCGTCGTCCCGTGGCACCTCGCCACCGTCGACGGGTTCCCCTACCGCGTCACGGCCCTCGGCGGACTGACCGACCTCGGAGAGGTCGGAGCACGCGTGGTCGGCCTTGTCTGGCTCGCCTGCGCGATCGGCTTCCTCGTCGCCGGCGTCGGCATCGGACGGCAGGCCCCGTGGGCCCTTCCCCTGACGGCGGCACTGGCCACAGCCTCGATCGCCATATGCCTCCTGGGCCTTCCCGAGACAGCGGCGGGAATCGTCGTCAACATCGCCATCCTCGGCGTTATCGTTTGGGCGACACGCGCCCACACTCACTCTGTCGAGATGACATCGTGACCAGCTCCGTAGCAATGGGCCGAGACCCAATCGCTCTCACGAATGATCGTTCGCTCAGGGCGCGCTTCGACGCGATCGTCGCGGCGGAGTTCGCCGCGCAGCCGCTGCAGCCCTCGAGCGAGACCGTCACGAGCGCCGACCTCGCCGGCCTGCCCGACCCCGTACGTCGCTACGTGGAACGCTCAGGAGCAGTGGGCCGACCCAGGCCGCAGAACATGCGCGTGGTCCTGGACGCTTACATGTACCGCAAACCCGGGCAGTCGCCGATGCGGGCGCGGTCCGTGCAGTACACCTTCTTCGGCCGGCCGACCCGCATCTTCCTCATGGAGGCCCGCATGTTCGGACTTCCCGTCCGGGCGCTCCATGTCTACCGCGAGGAAGCGGCCACCTTCACCGTCCGGGTGGCCTCCACCGTGAACATGGTGAACCTCCGCGGTCCCGAGATCAGTGCCGCCGAGACGGTCACCGTCCTCAACGACCTGTGCCTGATGGCACCCGGGGCACTGCTCGACCCCCGTCTGGCATGGACCGAAGTCGACCGTCGGACGGCGCGGGTCATGTTCGCCAACGGCCCCCACCGCGTCGCGGCCACGCTGGAGTTCAACGACGACGCCGAGCTGACCGACTTCTGGTCCGACGACCGCCCCGACAGCAGCGGCGGGTCGTTCGTCCCGATGCGCTGGCACACCCCGATCAGCGAGCACTGCGACATCGACGGGATGCACCTGCTGCATCGGGGCGGCGCGGTCTACGACCGGCCGGACGGGCCGTTCATGTATGGCGACTTCACGTTGAACTCCATCGGATTCGACGTCGCGGGCCCCGTCCCTACGTGACGCACGCCACCGACTCGAGGTGCGCGAGCGCCGGCCGCGCGTATGGTGGCGGGATGACAAGGACGCTCGGACCGCTCACGGACTTCGATGTGGACAAGCCCACGCAGGTGACGATCGATGACGAGAAATACCTGGTGATCCGCCGGTCGCAGAGCCCGGACGAGGTCTGCGTGGTGCGCGACCGCTGTCCGCATGCCGGGCTCAGCCTGAGTCGCGGTCCCCGTGGGGGCTACGAGAACGGGGTCATCACCTGCCCCTGGCACAATTCCCGCTTCGACGTGTGCTCCGGTGAGAACCTCGACTGGACTCCTGGCTTCGCCGGATTCACGGCCCCGGGCTGGTCACGCAAGCTCATCGCGATGGGGAAGTCACCGGCGCCCTTGACGGTCCTGAGTGTGTCGGTTCAAGACGGTCAGGTCGTCATCGACGAATAGGACCGCCGGCCACTGGCCCACTGGACAGCGAAACGAAGGGCCACTCCCATGGCGAACGTCTACTTCACGGTCATCCGTGATTTGCCCCTGCCTGCCGACGTCGTGTTCGGCGAACTGATCGACTGGAAGGGCCACGCCAATTGGGTGCCCCTCACTCGGGTCCAGGTTCTCTCTGGCGATGGTGGTCAGGGGACCGTGTTCGTGGCCACCTCCGGCATCGGACCCCTCGCCCTTCCGGACAGAATGCGCGTCGACGAACTCGACCCCGAGGCGATGACCGTGAACATCACGAAGGTCGGACCTGTGCTCACCGGACAGGTCCATCTGTCGGTCACATCAACCAGCGAGACCACCTCACGCCTCGAGTGGGTGGAGGACATTCGCGTCCCCGGCGTGCCACAGTTCCTCGCCAAGCCCGTCGCTGCCGCCGCCCGCAAGGGCTTCCAGACGTCGATCACCCGGATGGCCACCCGCCTCCGCGCACGCTGAGACCAATCACTATCGGCGTGCCGAGGGCAACGTCGATACTGGCCGGATGGACGTCTCCTTCGCGGGCGAGCTCTGGCTGTGGCCAGGGGACGCGGCCTGGCACTTCGTGTCGCTCCCTGAGTCGGTCGCAGACGACATCGCTGCGCGACTCGAGCTCCCCAGGTCCGGCTTCGGTGCCCTCAAGGTCCACGTGCGCGTTGGTGCCACCGAATGGGACACGTCGATCTTCCCCGACTCGAAGGCCGGAACCTATGTGCTGCCGGTCAAGCGGCAGGTGCGCGACCGGGAGGGCATCGAGGCAGGCGACGTCGTCAACGTCCACCTGACCGTCGACTGCAGCGTCCCGCGTCGGTGAGCGCCCCGCCAATGACGCGGGACGCTGCAGTCGACGGGGTCCTTTCATCCGATCGGGAGGATCACCTTCGCGGGCGTGCTGGGCATGATCGCCGCAGACGCAGCCCACCAAGGAAGGGATCACCATGACCGCAGAGGCCGCAGACCTCGACACGATGGGACCCGTCGACTACCTGGTCGTGGAGTTCCCCGCGGGACAGCAGAGCTTCACCGGCGAGATGGCCGCGGAGCTCGTGCGCCTGACGGACGCGGGAATCATCCGCATCCTCGACCTGCTCATCATCGTCAAGGGCGAGGACGGCTCCATCGACGCGATGGAGATCGACGACATCGAGGGCCTGGACGAGATCCGGCAGCTCGAGGCCTCGATCGCCGAGATCCTGGCCGCCGACGACGTCGACAAGCTCGCCGCCGCCATGGAGCCGGGCACGGTCGCCGGAGTCCTGGTGTGGGAGAACACGTGGGCGGCGCCGTTCGCGTCGGCCGCCCGCCACGCCGGAGGGCAACTCGTCGCCACCGGACGCATCCCCCTTCAGGCGATCGCCGCATCCATGGAAGCCGAACTGGCCCTCGAGGCCGCACAAGAAGGGAACTGACATGCCACTTGGACCCAGGCGAGTAGGGCGCGTCGGCGTCGTTGGCGCCCCTGTGGCCAGAACCGTCGCAGTCGTCGGCACGGCCAAGGTCGTCAGCAACGGCGTTGACCGCCGGCAGGACCGTCGCGAGGATCGACGTGACGACCGGGGCCCCGGCCGCCGCCGCTGAGGCGATCGGCTACACGCCCTCGGTGGCCTCGATCCGTCCGTCGTCGATGGCCGCGCGCAGTGCGGCGTGGTCCTTGTCGTTCTGGTCGGCGTAGGCGCTGGCGAAGTCGGCGATGGCCTCGTCGAAACGGTCATGCTTGCCGAGGTAGGCACCGATGGCGACGCGGTCCCCCGATCGGGCGTGCGCCCGGGCGAGGGTCCACCCGCACACGCGTGCATACACGGCCATGCCCTCGGGGACAGACCCCTCGACCTCGGCGGAGGCCTTCCAGTCGCGCAGCTGGCGCAGGTAGTAGTCACGGTCGACGCCGTCCAGGCCGTTGGTGCGCTGCCAGCCCAGGAAGATGTCGCTGGACGCCCGCATCAGGCGCTGCCCGGCCACGACGCGCTCACCGTGGTTGGCGTACTCGCTCACTCCGGCGTACTGCTCCAGCACCGACGACTGCGCCTCCTTGGCCTGCAGGAACAGCGGATCGCCCCCGTCCAGGCCCTCGAACAGCAGGATCCAGGCCCGGGTGCCGACACTGCCGACCCCCACGACCTTGCGCGCCATGTGGACGAACCGGTACTGGTCGAACAGGTGCTTGCGGTCCGAGACCAGCGTCGCGCGGTAGGCGGCCAGCAGGTCCTCCATCTGCGCCTGGATCGTCTCGCCCCGCTGGTCCGGGAACAGCTCCTCCACCGGAACGATCAGGGGCGGGTCGGAGATGATCCGCGGCTGGCCGTCGACCACGTGGGTGAGCTTGCGGAACGCCTGCAGGCTGTCCTTGGTCCTAGCCGACGCAAGCAGCATCTCGGCCCTGCGCGTGCGCTCCGGTGGGGCCGCGGCTCGGAGTTTCGCCATGAACTCATCGGCATCGAGGCGGGCGTACCAGACCGCTTGGTTCGGCATCTCGGCGAACGTCCGCATGCTCTCGCGGTAGGACCGCACCGCGTCGACGACGATCGCGCGCGTCTCCCTGGTGCGAAAGGACTGACTGCGTGCCGCGATCTCCACGCTGGCCGCCAGACGCTTGACGTCCCACTCGAACGGGCCCGGCAGCGTCTCATCGAAGTCATTCAGGTCGAACACCAGATGACGCTCCGGCGACGCATAGAAGCCGAAGTTGGACAGGTGGGCGTCGCCGCACAGTTGGACACGCAGCCCAGAACTGGGCGTCGTCGCCAGATCGGCCGCCATCACCAGCGCGGCACCTCGGTAGAACGCGAACGGCGACGAGACCATCCGGCCGTATCGGATCGGCAGCAACTCCTGCACCCGTGCCGGACCCTGCCGTCCCAGGAGCTCGACGGGATCGGCCCGCAACTCGGTGGGCTCGAACACGGCTTGGTCCTCCAGCGGCGCGGCGAGCCGCGCCTGCTTCCCGGCGGCCGCCCGCGCGTGCCACGCTGCCGTGCGCGGCACCGACTCCTTGCGCCGACGCGCCGGCTCGACCGGCTTCACGCTCGTTGCCCGACCCTTGCCCATCACATCACCCGTTTCCCATATGACTCAAGCCAGCACCGTGGATCAGCCTGCCATGGCATTGCCCCCAGCCGCGGCCGCTTGCGCAGCTGCACGGGTCGTTGCCCGCGCGCCTGGCATCGGCGGCCGCGTACCACTCCCGCAGGCCCGTGGCATCGGCCCCGCGCCGCAGGAGCTCGGTCATGACCCTCATGGGCTCGTCGACGTGCCGGAAGAACATCTGGTATCCGTCGCAGAGGTAGTGCAGACCAGGCTCACCGTCAGGGGTCGTCAGGAAACGGTCCTTGGGACATCCGCCGTTGCACGCGAAGCGCACGTCGCACGAGCGACAGTAGGAGGGCAGCGAGTCGGCCTTGGCCTGACCGAAGGCACGCTGCTGCGGAGAGTCCACGAGCTGCAGCAGCGTCCGGCCCTCGGTGATGTTCCCGAGAAGGTAGTCGGGATCGACGTAGTGGTCACAGGAGTACAGGTCGCCGTTGTGCTCGAGGGCGACGGCGTCGCCACAGGTGCGGGCGTGCACGCAGGAGCCGGCCTGGTCCATCCCGAGCCAATGAGCCAGCGACGTGTCGAACATCGTCACGAACACGTCGCCGACGTCGTGGCGGGCCCATTCCTCGAACACGTCGATGAGGAACCGTCCGTACTGCGCGCCGGAGATGGACCGGTCGCTGGCGAGCGCTCCCTCCATGTGCTCGACGATCGGGATGAGCTGCAAGAAGGTCGCGCCGAGCTCGTCGCGGAGGAAGGCGTACACCTCACGGCCATGGTCCCCGTTCGCGGCATTGAGCGTGACAAGCGCGTTCCACTCCACGCCATGCCGCTTGAGCGCGTCGAGTCCGGCGATCACACGGTCGTACGTGGGTTTTCCGCCCTTGTCGACGCGGTAGCGGTCATGCAACTCGCGGGGACCGTCGATCGACACCCCGACGAGGAAGCCGTGCTCGCCCAGGAACGCGGCCCACTCGTCATCGATCAGAGTGGCGTTCGTCTGCACCGTGTTGAGGATCCGCTGCCCCGGCACGGCGTGCTTCGCCTCCAGCTCGAGCGTCCGCGCGAAGAAGTCGATGCCCATGAGCGTCGGCTCGCCGCCCTGGAACGCGACCACGACCTCGTCCGCGCCGCGCTGGGCCGCCAGCAACTGGCGAACGTACGCCTCGTGCACGTCCGGCGGCATCCGGAACTCACTGCCCGGATACAGCGCCTCCTTCGACAGGAAGAAGCAGTACTCGCAGTCCAGGTTGCAGATGGCTTTCGTCGGCTTTGACATTACGTGGAATACGCGCGGCATAATCGGCGTCCGCTCAGTCAAGAAGGAACCAGCCGCGAACCTGCGCCTCATGATCGACGTACCGAACACCCGAGACGTCGACGACGACCTTGTCGATCATCCCGCCGGCGAAGGAGAAGGGCGCCTCGTAGTCCGGCGTCACCGGCGACCCGCTGTCGCGTCCGACACTGATCCCGTCCCCCGTCAAGCAGAAGTACCCCGGCTGCGTGGTGATCTCCGCCGAGCCGACCGCCTCGGAGTCGACGTACAGGGTCAGCACGCCGTGCGCGCCGGGCATCTGCGGGTTGTCGCTCCTGCCCGTGGCGACGAACTCGGCCACGCACACGTGATCGCCCGGCGTGAGCTCGCGATCTGCCACCACCTCCTGCAGGTAGGTCCCCACCCAGTTGAACGTGTACCGCAGGCGCCGGTCCTTGACGTACAGCGTGTGACCACCGGCGATCCCGCCGGCTGCCCACAGGACGCCGCGCGCGTCCGCCTTGTCGACGGCGACTCCTGCCGCGATCGTGTAGGAGCGACCGGGGATCATCGGCCCCGCGGACTCGGGGACGTCAGCGCAGTCGGGGTAGAACGTGAACTGGTCGCGCGGCTCGGCTGCCCTCGGGCGCTCCGCCAGCACCTGCTCCAGCGCGGAGCGGTCGTCCAGAGGCAGGCCGTTGTACTCGTCTGCGCACTCGAACCACAGCGCCTTCATCTCCTCGAGCCGCTGGGGTTCCTCGGCCGCGAGATTGGTCGACTGGGCGCGGTCCACCTCGAGGTGGAACAACTCCCACTCGTCCTGATCGAAGTGCCCCCAGCTCGACAGCGGCGGATGGACGGTGCAGTCCAGCCAGCCCTCGTGGTAGATCGCGCGCTGGCCGAGCATCGTGAAGAACTGCGTCGACTTGCCGGGCACGCTCGGGTCGGTCAGGGGGCAGCCGCGCAGCTCTGCCCCTCGATCGGGATCTGCTCGTACCCGTTGATGGCGTCGGGCGGCTCGACCCCGAGCAGCTCGTAGATCGTCGGGACGACGTCGACCGCATGGATGTACTGCTGCCGCACCTGGTCGCTCGCGGGGATCCGCGCGGGCCAGGACACCAAGCAAATATCGGCGGTGCCACCTCGTACCCGGCCCACCTCTTCCAGTAGGGGAACGGGGTGTCGAAGGCCCAGGCCCAGCCGGTGTTGTAGTGGTTGTTGGACGCAGGGGTGCCCAGCTCGTCGATGTGATCGAGGACGAGATCCGTCGTATCGGCGATCCCGTTGAAGAATCGCCACTCGTTGAACGTCCCGTTCGGCCCGCCCTCGCCACTGGATCCGTTGTCCGAGACCACCACGATGAGGGTGTTGTCCAGCTCGCCCGCGTCCTCGAGGTAGTCGATGATGCGCCCGAGCCGGTCGTCGTAGTAGGTGATGTAGCCGGCGAAGACCTCGGCCATCCGGATGAACAGCCGCTTCTCGTCGTCGGACAGCGAGTCCCATGGCCGGACCGTGTCCAGCAGCGGCCACGGCTCGCCGTTGGGTCCGGTGCGGTTCGGCTCGCCGTGCGGGTTGATGCCGGACAGGTCCGTGCCCTCCGGCAGGACGCCGAGCTCGATCTGCCGGGCCAGGATCTCCGACCGGATCGCTTCGTAGCCGTGGTCGAACACGCCCTTGTACCGGTCCGCCCACTCCAGCGGAACCAGATGCGGTGCATGACCGGCCTGAGGGGCGAAGTACATGAAGAACGGCTTGTCCGGGTCGATGGTCTTGGCGTCCTGGATGAACTGGATCGCCCGGTTCGAGAGGTCATCGGCCAGGTGGTAGCCGTCTTCGGGGCGGGCCGGCGGCTCGATCGGGTGGTTGTCGTGGACGAGGTCGGGGTACCAGGAGTTCGTCTCGCCGCCCAGCCAGCCGTAGTACCGCTCGAAGCCGCGACCGAGCGGCCAGCGGCCCTTGTAGGCGGCCACGTTGCACTCCTCGCCGGGAGTCAGGTGCCACTTGCCGATGCAGTAGGTGTTGTAGCCCTGCGCCGCGAGCACCTCGGAGATGAACCCGCTCTCGAACGGGATGCGGGTCGAGATGCCCGGGAACCCCGACGCGAACTCCGCGATCGTGGCCATGCCGTTCGTCGTCGCGTTGCGGCCGGTCAGCAAGGAGGCTCGGGTCGGCGAGCACAGGGCCGTCGTGTGGAAGTTGCCGAATCGCACACCTCCGTTCGCGATCCGTTGCATCGTCGGGGTCTGGATGGGTCCGCCGAACACGTCCATGGCTCCATAGCCGACGTCGTCCCACGCGATCATCAGCACGTTCGGCGACCCCTTCGCCGCCCTGGGCGCCAGATAGGGCTCCCAGTCCGGCACGGAGTCGCGGACATCAAGCGTGATCTTGCCGGCGAACGGCTTGGACATGGTGACTTCCTCCGACCGTGAGGTGCTTGAACCCACTCAACCGCACTTGCGGTGGCGATGCCTCATTCGAACCGGATGAGGCAAGCCGACGGAAGACGTGCACGCCGCTCCCCCTCACGACGGGCGCAGCAGGAACTGATCGCCCGTCTTCTCCTGGACGATCATCGCGCTGTACGCCATCGCCGGTGGTGCTGCGGCCTTCGGCGGCATCATCGCGGCATCGCGCACCGGATCCGCAGGGCCGACCGTCGGAGACGCGATCATGCTGCAGGCGACCGCTGCGGTCCTCATCGGCGGCACGAGCCTTCGTGGCGGCAGTGGAACAGTGCTCGGGACGGCCATCGGCGTGCTCTTCTTCGGGGTCCTGTCCAACGGACTCCAGATGGCTGGCTTCGGAACCGAGTGGCAGCAGATCATCAGTGGCATCATCATCATCAGCGCCGCCCTCGCCGACAAGATCCAGCGTGACGGCTGGGACTCCCTTGCGCTGCGCATGCCGTCGTTCAAGTCACCAGCCGCCGAGTAGCCGACGCGATCCACGAGCAAGGAAGGCACTTCCCATGCCGAACCCGTTGGCCTCCCTCCTGCTCGATGCAGGGCGACAGGACCCCGACAAGGTCTTCCTGCGCATCCCGCAAGGCGAGACGTGGACGTACGCAGATCTCGACCGCGTCTCCGCACAGATGGCCCACGCCCTCCTCGCTCTCGGTGTTCTGCCCGGCGACCGCGTCGCCGTCCAGACCGGCAAGTCACCGACAGTGCTCGCGCTCCATGTCGCCTGCGTCCGCGCCGGCGCCGTGTATCTGCCCATGAACACCGCCTACACCGAGCGAGAAGTGACCGACCTCATCGACGATGCTCAGCCATCGTTGATCGTCAGCGATGAGCCCCCTTCACGTGACGTGCCGCACACCACGCTGGACGAGCTGGCGCGAAGTGCGCAGAGCAGGTCCGCATCGTTCGACGACGTCGCGCGCCAGGGTTCGGATCCGGCCGCCATCCTGTACACGAGCGGAACGACGGGGCGGCCCAAGGGCGCTGTCATGAGCCACGCGAACCTCGTATTCAGCGCCCGGACACTGGCCGACGCGTGGGGGTTCACCAGCGCCGACGTGCTCCTTCATTCCCTTCCGCTGTTCCACACCCATGGCCTCTTCGTTGCCGCCTACTGCTCTATCACGACCGGCGGCTCCATGGTCATGCTCGACAGCTTCCATCCGGACCTCGTCGTCGACGCACTTCCCTCCTCCACCGTCATGATGGGCGTGCCCACGCACTACACGCGGCTCCTGGCTCATCCGGCATTCACGTCGGAGGTTGCCAAGGGTGTGCGGCTGTTCGCCTCGGGATCGGCTCCCATGCTCGTTGCCACTCACGAGGAGGTCACCCGCGTCACCGGGAGCACGATCCTCGAGCGGTACGGGATGACGGAGACATGCATGCTCACGTCCAACCCGCTCAACGGCGCGCGGAAGCCGGGGACCGTCGGCCCACCGCTTCCCGGGGTCCAGGTGCGCCTGGTCGACGGGACGCCCGGCTCCGTCGAGGTCACCGGCCCCAACGTGTTCGAGGGCTACTGGCGACGCCCCGAACTGCAGTCGACCGAGTTCACCCCCGACGGCTGGTTCAAGACCGGCGACCTTGGGCGGTTCGACGAGGACGGCTACCTCGAGATCGTCGGCCGTTCAAAGGACCTCGTGATCACCGGCGGCCTGAACGTGTACCCCAAGGAAGTGGAGTCCGTACTCGACGCGCTTCCCGGCGTTCTCGAATCCGCAGTCGTCGGGCTTCCTGATCCTGACTTCGGCGAGGCCGTCACGGCCGCCGTCGTTGCGACATCGGGCTCGACACTCGATCCTGAGGAGCTCCGTCGCCTCGCTCGCGAGCACCTTGCGGCCTTCAAGGTGCCGAAGCGCATCCATGTCCTACCGGCGTTGCCCCGCAACGCCATGGGGAAGGTGGAGAAGGCCAGGTTGCGCGAGACGCTCCAACCGTCCGGTCGCTGAGGGTGAGACCGCGGACGCCCGTGGATGCGGGCCACCAGCCATGGCTGTTCTGACGAGCGGCTCGAGTGAGGTCGGCAATGGCCTCGACCGAGCAGTGGTGGTTCTGCGGTCGTTCCAACCCGATGGGCGGCCGATGCGGCTGACCGACATCGTCAGGAAGGTGGGCCTGCCGAAGACAACGACCCACCGTGTCGTCACCGAGTTGCACCGACTGGGCCTCCTTGAGCGGGATGGGCACCTGTATGTGCTGGGCCGTCAACTGTTCGAGTTGGCGGAACTCGTCCCCGAGCGACGATCGCTTCGGGAGACCGCGCTTCCCTTCATGCAGGACCTCTTCAAGGCAACTCGCGGGACGGTTCACCTCGCTGTCATCGACGGGCTGGATGCCCTCTACATCGAACGCATCCGTGGGCACCACGGCGTCCCGGTCCCCTCGAGCGTCGGTGGCCGTCTGCCGCTCTCGTCTACCGGCGTGGGCAAGGCGTTGTTGGCTGCCGCCCACCCAACACTTCTTGTCGACGTGACATCACGTCCCCTTCGCGGCCTGACTTCACGGTCCATCGTGGATCCTGACGTGCTGATCCGGGAGCTTCAGGAGGTCCGCGCGTCCGGCGTCGGCTATGACGTGGAGGAGGCATCACCAGGCGTCGGATGCGCCGCTTCCCCAGTAGTCGTCAGGAACCAACCGGTAGCGGCGCTCTCTGTGTCGGTGCGACTGCAGGACGGGGACGCAACCGTGCTGCGGCGGATAGCGCCGGCCGTTCGTATCACCGCTGCGGCGCTTGCCAGTCGTCTCTCGTGAGTCCGACCTCATCGCGGTTGACATCGTGTCGCCTCGAGTCCGTTGTCCGCTCACGGTGACTGGGAATCTCCCCCGGTCCGGGGAGGGCTAAAGTCGAAGCATGAGCATCGCAGACATCGGTCCCCGTCCCCAGTCGTTCGACCTAGAGACCGAGACGCTGGAGAACGCGAACTACCGCACCGTGGCCTGGAGTGGCAGGTACCTGCAGGTCACCCTCATGTCGATCCCCGTCGGCGGCGACATCGGCCTAGAGATGCACGGCGACACCGATCAGTTCATCCGGCTGGACGGCGGTCGCGGTCGTGCCCAGATGGGACCCGCCAAGGACCAACTGACCTTCGAGCAGGAGGTGACCGACGGCTGGTGCGTCATCGTTCCGGCCGGCAGCTGGCACAACATCACCAACATCGGCGACGAGCCGATGAAGGTCTACACGATCTACGCGCCGCAGCACCACAAGCCCGGCAAGGTGCACGAGACCAAGGCCGTCGCCGAGACCGACACCGACGACGAGCCCGCCGACTGGTCCGTCCAACCAGGCACAGTCCCCGACCAGCACGCCTAGACGGTACGACGACGCCGGGGCCTCGCTCGCACCTGCACGTGAGGCCCTAGGGCGTCGCTCCTGGATCAGGGAGCGCAGTCGAAGGCACATCCACCTCGATGAGCCTGACGTCCCCCAGGCGACGGAAGATGCGGTCGCTCAGGTCGGGGGCGATCTGAGCGCCCGGGCTATCCACGACAGCGCCATCCTGCATGTGCACTCGCACGTGTAGCTTCCGGTCCCGTCGATACACGACGGGGACCTGGCAGAAGGTGAAGCCCACCGCCCCTGCGGGAAGCTCGAGGACAATCGTGCGACCCTGCAGATCGACGTAGGTGAAGGAGGAGTACGAGCGGGTCCACTCCGAGTCCCGGAGTTGGATCGGGTCGAAGACGATGGCTCCGTGTTCGACTCGGAGACCTAGCTCGCCAAGGCGGGTGAGCACCTCCTCCTTCACCTGCCCGGTCATTCCAGGCTGACGAGCCCCGTGTCCGGCGGGAGTGTGCGAGTAGGGATCTGCCGGGAAGGCGCCGTATGCCTCGGGCGACTTGGTGTAGCCGAGCCCGGCCCGAACATCCTCGTACGTCGCGATCAGCGACTGCACGATCGAGTCAGGCTCACCGGCTCGAACGGAGCGCTCCAGCGTCTCCTGCACCGAGAGGAGAAGCTTCGACACCATGTGCCAGTAGATGCTGCCGAGTCCCTCGTAGGCGAAGAACGATCCGGACCGCCCGGTGAACTCGGCGTGGTTGAACACCTCCTCGAAGATCTCCATGAGTTCGTCGCGGCTCGACTCGACCAGGGCGCCGAGGTTCGCGTCGGACTGAAGCCGGTCGAGGGCAGTCTCCACGTCATTCGCGTTGCGAATTCCGGCGGCGAAGTGCAGGTCACCGTGCACATCACGAATCACGATGCTGCGGTCCGCAGATTCGACGAGCGCGCCGATGAGCGGGCACCGGTCGGCCCGACTCGCGGGGAACCTGTTGCGGTGGAGGAAACCCGGGAGGTCCTTGTCGGGGTAGAGCTGGTAGCTGTTCTGGTCCGCTCGATACAGAGCACTCGTCCGCAGTGCAGAGAGCAAGGCCAGCGACTCCTCCGCGCCCAGCTGGCCGCTGGACAGCACGGCGACCTGCCCTTCCAGCATCACCGGGAGGCGACGGATTCCCGCAGCGCCCTTGGCCAGGTCAAGGATGTTGTAGGAGTGGTACAGCGAATCCGCACGCGCGTTGGCCCGCAGGCTGGCCTCGACGTACGACTGGGCCAGAGCCAGAAGCGCCTGGATCCGCTCACCGGTCACGACCGTGCGCCGACCAGCGAACCCCGAGTACACGCTGGCGCGGTACGCGGTGCCTACCGCGCCCATCGCGTCCATGAAGGCCCGGCGTGAGTCGTCGGTGAACCCGACCTCCAGCTGTGTGCGGTGGTTCTCGAGGACCGTTGACACGGATCCGAGGAGGCCAGCGACCTCCTCGGTCAGGTGCGCCTCCTGGGTGAGCAGTTCGCGGGTGAACTCGAGGTAGCGTCGCACCTGCGCAAGGGTCACCACGGACAGCCCCCGACCGACGAGGGCGTTGTTGGCGTCGTTCCACTCCGGGCGCTGGGTGTTCATCCAGATCCCGCCCTCGGGGACGAGGTTGACGAGCTTGGCGAGCAGCAGGAGCAGCAGCTTCTCCGTCAGAGCAACCCGCACCAGATCGCCATCGGGGCCGTGCACCAGGCGTCCATCTGCGCCGTACTCGTCCACGCGGGCATCGATCAGGGCTGCGTGCTCCTCGTCGAAGGTGACCGTGGCCTGCGGGTCCCGCAGGGTCTCGGCGTAGGAGGCGATCCGGTAGGGCACGTCGGCATGGGTGAACACGGCGACGTCGAGCATGTCGCGAAGCCGGCCGGGATGGAAGCGTGCGGAGGTCTCCATCAACCTGAGCAGGTAGATGATCTGGTGGTCGCTCCAATAGCCGATGTTGGCCCACGGATTGCCGGGCTCGGGCACTTCCCAGTCGATGCCCGATCGTGAGATCCGGTAGGGGTTGTAGCCGTCGGCAGTCGTGGCGTCGAGGAGCACGGTCACCATGGACTCGAGGTACTCAGGGAAGGACCAGGCCAGCGCCTCCCAGTTCTGGAAGATGTCACGCCAGTTGCCCTGGAAGTTCAGTTGTGGTTCGCCGTTCGCATCGCGAAGCCTGATCTGGAAGCTGTTCCACGGCCGGGACGGATCGCCATGACGGCGACTGAAGGTCAGCGGCAGGTACTCCCGAGCGAGGCGAAGCAGGTCGACGTCTCCGCTGGCCGTGGCCCAATCCACGAGTTCGTCAACGGGGAGCGACTCCGGCAACTCCGTCAGGAGTGCCCGGCACCGCTGGGCGGACGCCGGGCTGCGCTCCTGCACGAAGGCGCGTAAGTCTCGGGCCTCGACCCGGTATCCGTCTACCGGCACGCCGCCCCGCATCACGTTGAACAGCACATTGGCCAGATGGTGAGCAGTCGCGAGTTCGTCGCCACTGGTCTGCAGGCCGTCTGCCGTCGCCACGACGAGTTCGAGCTCCGCGCGGCTGGCCTCGAGGTCGGCCTCGAGAATGTGCTCCAGTTCCGCGGGCCGCATGAGCAGCGCTCGCAACGCCACCACGTCAGCGGCGTCCTGCTCGACGTCGCCCACGATGCTCCACGTCCTCTGCCCACCCGGAGCGAGCGCGATTCGGGTGTGGACGAGGTATGCCCCACGCTGACCTCGAACATCGCTCTCGGCCATCAGCTCCTCGCCACGCCGAAAGGCCTGGAGCTTGCTGGAAGTGAGGAGGTGGTCAACGTTGTCGAGTCCTACCTGCCACACCACATTGGCGCTCAGGCTCTCGCTCGGCTCGGCCAGGTCGGTGAGCCGCGAGCTCAGCCAGAACAGGCCCAGACCGGTGTCGTCATCCACCTCCGAGCGCTTGTAGGCGTCGAGCAAGTTGCTCAGCCGGTCCTGAACCTTCGCTTCGACGCCTGCGGGAAGCACGTTGACGAATCCGTCTATGAGCTCGACATCCAGCGGTGCCTCACCGATGTTGGCCAGCTCGCAGCTGCGCACGATGCCGAATCGGCCGCCCGTGCGCCAGGCAACCCGAAGTCGCAGTCCCAGACCGCTGTGGACCTCCTCGAAGACCAGGGTCGTGCCGCTGGCGTCCTTGTACAGGTTGCGATGCGTTTCACTGGCCATGAGCAGCGCCGGCGAGAACGGCTCCCAGAGCAATGGCCCTGACTCGGGGTGATGGATTCGTAGCATGACCACACCACCGGTGAGTCCTGAGCCTTCGCTGACCTTGTCGTCAGTGTAGTAGGGGAAAGAGCGCCGAATCCGACTCCACTCGCCCGGCCGTCAGCCCGCCGGTGCTCGACACGAACAGCCACACGTCGCTCGCGCCGACGATCGTCATGAAGAAGGGGGCCAGCCGGTCGTAGTCGGGGATCTTGTAGAACCTGCGCCCGAGGAGGTCCACATATCCGGGATCGCGATCTGGATCGTCAGCGGGCATCTGCCCTCCATGGAAGGAACTCGTACCGATGTCGTGCCGATCGTAGAGAGGACGTCCGGTCAGGCGCAGTCGGCGCAGACAGGCTTCCCGTTTCGTTCGCCGGCCTTCTGGCTGGCGTGGTGGACCAGGAAGCAGGTCGCGCACGTGAACTCGTCGGACTGGACGGGCACGACGTGGACCTCCAGGGCGTGATCGGACAGGTCGGCGCCGGGAAGTACGAGATCGTCCCCCAGGTTGGCCTCGTCGGGGTCGGTAAGGGTCCCGGTCGCATTCCCGGCCTGCGTGACGGCCAGGGTCTCGGCCTGCTCGTCGGCAAGCTCGGTCTCGGACTTGCGCGGGGCGTCGTAGTCGGTTGCCATGATCG
This sequence comes from Actinomycetota bacterium, assembly GCA_016717115.1. GTDB lineage: Bacteria > Actinomycetota > Actinomycetes > S36-B12 > S36-B12 > UBA10649. The sequence goes on along the minus strand of JADKGE010000004.1, from coordinate 11,729 downwards.
TGGTCCCCTGCTGCTCGTGGATGTCGGAGGTTCGTGACCTTATGGGCACTCACGCCGCCCGGCGTTCGCGCGCCTTGACGGGGTCCGGGTCCGGGTGAGTGCCTGCCGGGAGCGTACCGGCCGCCGGTTCCCCTCCGTCCACTGCCGACCGGCTCGAACGAACACGACCTGCCGCCAGCACCGACCCACGAGACCTCAGGACGCGCCCTGCGGCCGGGCGCGGTCCGGGCAGGGGACCCACCGACACCGATCCGGCGGCATCGGTCAGGCGCCACGAGTCTCGAAGTCCGGGAGCTCATCCTGACGTAGCCCCGTGCGCTCGGCCGCGACTCCGGCGAGGACCACGCAGGCGATGCCCAGCAGTTGCAGCGAGGCGGGCTTCTGGTGCAGCACGAGCGCTCCAATCGCGAGTGCGATGGCCGGTTCGAGCGCCATAAGGGTGCCGAACGCGGCCTTGGTGAGCCGGCGAAGGGCGTACAGCTCCAACGTCCACGGGATCACCGGGAGCAAGGCCGCGGCGGCCAGTCCCACCAACAAGACGCTGGGCGTGATGTGACCCCATGCCTGGGGCAGGCCGACGACGGCGGTCACGACGGCCGCGACGGGGAGCGAGATCGCTAACCCGTCGACTCCCGCGAATCGATCGCCCACGTGCTGGGTGATGACGATGTACAGGCCCCAGCAGACGCCGGACACGGCGGCGAAGGCGATGCCCGGCACGCTGGGCGTGCCTAGCCACGGCTCCGTGAGGAGGACGACTCCCATGAGCGCGAGCGCAGGCCAGGCGAGAGCGCGACGGGAGCGGCTGTGGAGCGCGGCAACGGTGAGGGGACCGAGGAACTCGATCGCCACGGCCGTGCCGAGGGGAAGCAGGTCGATGGCGGCGAGGAAGCTCAGGGTCATGCCGGCGGACACGACGCCGAGCAGGACGGGCGCCCGCAACTGGCGCCACGACCATGTCCAGTACCGGGGGCGGGCGATCGCGACGAAGCCGAGGGCGCCGAGGCTGATGCGTAGCCAGGCCGTCCCCGCGACTCCGATCTCGTCGAACAGTGCGACGGAGACGGCCGCGCCCAGTTGCACCGACAGCATGGCAACTCCGGCGAGCATCCAGGCCGGCACGCGGTCCGTCGACGTGGAGATCACGGTGCATAATACTGCACTACGCTGTGCACAAGGAGGGTGACGTGAGCATCGAGGCATTGGTCGAGCAGGTGCCGGAGTCCGTGGGGCGCCGGGTCCGTACGGCGCGAACCGAGCGAGGCTGGACCTTGGATCACCTGGCTGAGCAGAGCGGCGTGAGCCGTCGCATGATCGTCAACGTGGAGGCTGGGACGAGCAACGCCAGCATCGCCACGCTGTTGCGGCTGGCGACCGCCTTGAACGTGAGTCTCGCCGACCTGGTGACTGACCCTTCCGAGGGAGAGCGGGTGGTCACCTCGTCGGTCGGCGATCGGGCGCCTCTCTGGCAAGGCGATTCGGGTGGTTCCGCGGTGATGGTCGCGTCGGCCGGCACGCCGGACATGCTCGAACTGTGGGACTGGACCCTCCAGCCGGGCGAGGACTTCGCGTCCGAGGCCCACCGACCGGGTACGCGCGAGCTGCTGCACGTGCTGAGCGGGCAGCTGACCCTCACCGTCAACGGTGAGAGCCGCCGCCTCCGGAGCGGCGATGCCGCCAGCCTCGTGGCGGACGTTCCCCATGGATACGCGAACGAGGGCGGTCGCCCGGTTCGCTTCACCATGACCGTCCTCGAGCCCATGGCTCGGGTCCGGCCGTGACGAGGCGCTCGACGGCTGCTCGACGTCTGATGCAGACCGACTCAACGGACATCCCCGCCACGGCGGACCTACGCTTGTAGGGCCGCCGCCGGAGGAGCCCATGGCTGGTCGAAGGACGCTGGATCTCGAGGGCCTGCAATCGCTGATCGATGCCCTGCGCGATCGTGGCTACCGTGTCGTCGGCCCTACGGTGCGCGACGACGCCGTGGTGCTGGCGGAGATCACCACCCTCCAGGACCTCCCTGGTGGGATCGGCGACGAGCAGCAGCCCGGGCACTACCGGACACGTCCCCGCGACGACGGGGCGCTCTTCGGCTTCGCCACCACCGTCCAGTCGGCCAAGCCGGTCCTCTTCCCGGCCAACGAGCTGCTGTGGCGCGGCACTCGATCGCCGTCGGGGTTCGAGGTCTCCCGCGACGTCCCCGACGACGCTCCGGTCGCCCTGTTCGGGATCCGCGGGTGCGACCTCGCCGCCGTCGGCATCCACGACAGCGTGCTGGTGGGGCGGCCGGCAGTCGACGCCCACTACGCGCGCCGTCGTGACCGCTCGCTCCTGATCGCCGTGACCTGCTCAACCCCGGCCGGCACCTGCTTCTGCGCCTCGATGGGCACCGGGCCGAGGCCGGGTGATGGCGCCGACCTCGTCCTGACCGAACTGCTCGACGCCGAGGGGCACCGCTTCCTCATCGAGTCCGAGTCGCCCGCGGGTGCAGACGCCCTCGCTCACCTGGTCACCACCCCGGCGACGGCGGCCGACCAGGCCGCGGCCGACGAAGTCGTCGCCACCGCAACAGCGCACATGGGCCGGCGCCTGCGCACCGACGACCTCCACGACCTGCTCTACGCGAGCGCCGAGAGCCCCCGGTGGAGCGACGTGGCCGAGCGCTGCCTGGCCTGCACGAACTGCACCATGGTCTGCCCCACCTGCTTCTGCACGTCCGTGGAGGACGTCAGCGACCTGTCCGGGGACATCGACGAGAGACATCGGGTGTGGGACTCCTGCTTCTCCCTGGAGTACTCGCGACTGCACGGCGGCGCCGTCCGCACCTCCACCGGTGCGAGGTATCGGCAATGGCTCACGCACAAGCTGGCAGCGTGGCCCGACCAGTTCGGCATGTCCGGCTGCGTTGGTTGCGGACGCTGCCTGACGTGGTGCCCCGCTGGCATCGACCTGACCGCCGAGGTGGCCGCCCTGCGCGAGGAGCTGGCACACCGTGAGACCTCGCGGACCGGCCCCCGGCCGCCGAGCACGGACCACTAGGAGGAGCGATGCGCACACTCGCCGAGTACCTGCCCGAGCATCCCTTCTTCGCCGGCCTGGACCCCGCATCGATGGACGTGGTGCTGGGCTGCGCCCAGAACGTGCACTTCGCGGCCGGCGAGATGCTGTTCCAAACCGGCTCACCGGCGGACACCTTCTATGTCATCCGGCAAGGCAGGGTCGCCCTCGAGGCGCATGATCCCCGCAGCGGGACCATGGTGGTGGCCACCCTCAGCGAGGGTGAGGTCGCCGGGTGGTCGTGGCTGGTCCCGCCGTACCGGTGGATGTTCGACGCCCGCGCCGTCTCCCCCGTCAGCGCGGTTGCCCTGGACGGGGACTGCCTGCGCGGCAAGTGCGACCAGGACCCCGCGCTCGGCTACGCGCTCATGCAGCGGGTCGCCCACGTGATGTATGAACGGCTGCAGGACGCGCGCATTCGCCTGCTCGACCTGTACGGGGAAGCCCCGTGAGCGGGCCCGCACCGGCTGCGACGCCGACTCGTGACCTGCCGGTCGATCCCATGGTCCCGCGGTTGTTCGGCGTCGTGCGCACCTATCCGGACACCCTCGACACGGTGACCCTCGCCCTGGAGCCGCTCGACGGACCGCCGCTTGCGTTCCGCGCCGGGCAGTTCACCATGCTCCACGCCTTCGGCGTCGGCGAGGTCCCGATCTCGATCAGCGGCGATCCCACGCGTCCCGATCCGCTCCTGCACACCGTCCGCGACGTGGGCGCCGTCACGCACGCGCTGGTGACCGCGGCACCGGGCACCGCGGTCGGCGTTCGCGGGCCGTTCGGCTCCGGCTGGGAGGTCGCCGACGGGACAGGGGGTGACGTGGTCGTGGTGGCCGGGGGGATCGGCCTGGCACCCCTGCGCCCGGCCATCCTGGAGGTGGTGTCGCGGCGCTCCGACTACGGCAGGGTCGTGCTGCTGTACGGGGCGCGCTCGCCCGCGGACATCCTCTTCGCCGACGACATGGCGACGTGGGCCCAGAGGCACGGAATCGTCGTCGAGGTCACCGTCGACTACGGCCCCCCGGGTTGGAGCGGACGCGTCGGTCTGGTCACCACGCTGGTCGCCCGGGCCGGCTTCGATCCCCTGCACAGCCTCGCGCTTGTCTGCGGCCCCGAGGTGATGATGCGGTACGCCGCCACCGCATTGTCAGCGCGCGGCGTGCCGGACACCCGCATCCGGCTGTCGATGGAGCGCAACATGAGGTGCGGCATCGGCCTGTGCGGCCACTGCCAGCTGCGCGAGCTCTTCCTCTGCGTCGACGGTCCGGTGCTCAGCTACGACCGACTCGCTCCGCTGCTGGACGTCCGGGAGCTGTGATGTCCGAGAACCCGACCCTGGCCGTCTGGAAGTTCGCCTCCTGCGATGGCTGCCAGCTGACCCTGCTCAACTGCGAGGACGAGCTGCTCGCCCTCGCCGAGCGGGTCGAGGTCGCCTACTTCCCCGAGGCCACCGGGGCCGTGGTCTCGGGTCCCTACGACATCAGCCTCGTCGAGGGCTCCATCACGACCCCGGCGGATGCCGAGCGCATCCAGCAGGTCCGCGCCGCCTCCGGCCTGCTCGTCACCATCGGCGCCTGCGCGACGTCCGGCGGCATCCAGGCCCTCCGCAACTTCGCCGACGTCTCCGAGTTCCTCTCCGTCGTCTATGCCCACCCGGCGTACGTCGCCACGCTGGACCGCTCCACGCCGATCTCGGCCCACGTCACGGTGGACGTCCAGCTGCGCGGCTGCCCCATCGACCGGCATCAGCTGCTCGAGGTCCTCGGCGCCCTGCTGCAGGGCCGGCGGCCGCGGATCCCGACCTTCAGTGTCTGCGTCGAGTGCAAGCAGCGCGGGACCACCTGCGTCGCCGTCGCCCACGGGACCCCGTGCCTGGGACCGGTCACCCAGGCGGGGTGCGGGGCGCTGTGCCCGAGCGTCGACCGGGGCTGCTACGGCTGCTTCGGGCCGAGCGACACCCCCAACACGGCCTCGCTGGCCGCGACCCTCCGCGCGCAGGGGGTGCCCGAGGACGCGGTCATGCGTCTCTTCCGGACGTTCAACGCCGGAACCGAGCCCTTCCGACTGGAGAGCACCGCGCATGAGCCGACGACAGGAGCCAACGCAGCGCCGCGCACGGAGGTGACCTCGTGACGGGCGGGATGACCTCCGGAAGCCATGTGCTGTCCGTCGAGCTGCTGGCCCGGGTCGAGGGCGAGGGCGGTATGCACGTCCACGTCCAGGACGGCGAGGTCCGCGACGTCCACTTGCGCATCTTCGAGCCGCCGCGCTTCTTCGAGGCATTCCTGCGCGGCCGTGCGTACACCGAGCCGCCGGACATCACGGCACGCATCTGCGGGATCTGCCCCGTGGCGTACCAGATGAGCGCCTGCCTGGCCATCGAGGACGCCTGCGGGGTGACGGTGCCCGAGGAGATCCGACTGCTGCGCCGGCTGCTCTACTGCGGGGAGTGGATCGAGAGCCACGCCTTGCACATCTTCATGCTGCATGCGCCGGATCTGCTGGGCTACGACGGCGCCATCGAGATGGCTCGCGACCACCGGGAGCTGGTGGAGTCGGCCCTGCGAATGAAGCGCGCAGGCAACGACCTGATGGCGGCCGTGGGCGGACGGTCCGTCCACCCGGTCAACGTCCGGGTCGGCGGGTTCCACCGGTTGCCGACCCACGCCGAGCTCGCGGTCCTGCGCCCGCAACTCGTCGCCGCCCGCGAGGAGGCGATCGCGGCCGTGCCCGTCGTCTCCGACTTCGCGTTCCCCGACTTCGAGCAGCCGCACCTCTACCTGTCACTCACCTCCGAGCACGGCTATCCGCTGGAATCCGGATCGCTGTCCACCACGGCAGGGCTGACCGCGCCGGTTCGCGACTTCGGCAGTCATGTGGTCGAGCAGCACGTCGCGCACTCGAACGCCCTCCACTCCACATTCGACGGCCAGCCGTACGTGGTCGGCCCGCTGGCTCGCTACAGCCTCAACTACGCCTCGCTCGCTCCCCTGGCTCGCGAGGCTGCGGAGGCCGGCGGACTCGGACCCACGTGCCGCAACCCCTTCCGCTCGATCATCGTCCGCACCGTCGAGCTCATCCACGCTCTCGACGAGGCGATCAGGCTCATCGACGGCTGGCAGGGCGCACTGGTGGCCGCGGTGCCGGTCGCCGCCCGGGCCGGGGAGGGCCACGGCGCCACCGAGGCCCCCCGCGGACTGCTCTACCACCGCTACCGCTTCGACGACGACGGAACGATCCTGACCGCGCAGATCGTCCCGCCCACGTCGCAGAACCAGGCGGCTATCGAGGCGGACCTGCGCGCCTTCGTTCAGGCCAACCTGCACCTTTCGCATGGCGAACTCACCCATCAGTGCGAGGTGGCGATCCGCACCTACGATCCCTGCATCTCGTGCGCCACGCACTTCCTGGACCTCGACGTGGAGCGCAGGTGACCGTCCCACCCTTCTGGCCCCCACGGCCCGGCTCGACCCTGGTAGTCGGCTTCGGTGCGGTCGACCGAGGCGACGACGCCGTCGGCCCGGTCGTCGCCCGACTGGTGAGCGACGAGTTGGCCGCGCACGGCCCGACGGGCGTCCAGGTCATCGTCCACGACGACCCGACCGCCCTGCTCGACCTGATCGAGGGCCGCGATCTCGTCGTCGTCGTCGATGCCGTCCACTCGGGGTCCCCTCCCGGGACACTGACCGTGCGCGAGGCGGGGCGCGAAGGACGTGCCCTGACCACCGGGGCCGATCGTGGGTGGGCGGGAACCCACGGCCTCGGCCTGGCCGCCATGATCGAACTGGCGCGCAGCCTGGACCGACTGCCGGATCGCGTCGTGGTGGTCGGAGTCGAGGCGGCCGGCTTCGAGCATGGCCGTGCCCTGTCCGCCCCCGTGGTGCCAGCGGTGGCGGTTGCCGCCGGCACGATCCTGGACATCCTCCGGGCGTGATCCTGTTCGCCACATGCTGCCCTGAAGGAACGGATCTCGCTCGTCACTTGGGCAGCGACAACCCGACGGCCCCAGCGTGCTTCCTTCTACGGCAGCACGAAGTCGAAGGTCGCCGCCATGCTGTCGTCCGTCCGATCGGTGACTGTGACGACCATCGTCTCGCTGTAGATGCCGTCGCTGTCGTTCTGCGGGACATCTGGGAAGTACACCTGCGTGGTGTGCAGGACGCCATCGGGTCCGGTCACCTTGACGTGGATGTGCTCCGTCCGACTCGGGTAGATGCCGGGGATGACGGTGTCGAGCGTGTAGGCACCGTTCGCGTCGGTGACCTGCGCGCCGCGCAGCTCATAGCCCGAATTGTCGTACACACCGGCCCCGTCGGCCTGCCAGAACTCGATGGGTGCTCCCGCCACGGGTGCGCAGCTCGCGTCGAGAACCCGACCCGTCAGGGTCAACGAAATGCCGACGGTGGCGTCGCCCGTGATATCCGTCCGCTCGGGGGCGCCCGGCGTGTAGTACGGCCCCTCCGTCTGCTCGACCAGCGTGTCGTGACACGCGATGGCCTCCGTGGTTGCCGGGGCTTCGGACGTCGGTGCCGCGGAGGTCCGCGCCGCGGATTCGACTGTCGTGGTGCTACCGCTGCACGCGGACAGCAGTGTCACGAGAGCAGCAGCGGTGACGGCAACCAGGCGGCTTCGATTCGTCATGGGCTGATCCTGCGTTGCGCACACCGTAACCACCAAGTCCTGCCTGCCGCCCTGTCCGACTGCTTCAGCGACGGCCTGCCCTTCGACGTGGATCGGAAGCCTTCCCGCCAGCCACTCCGATCAGGTCTTGGACGTCTTGGGTGACCGCTTCGACTTGCTGGACGGTTTGGCGATCTGCTGGGCGGCTTTGCGTCCTTCGGCACCATCGGCGTCTTCGTGAGCCTGCAGGCGGCCGCTGGCGATGGCGCCCATGAACGCCTGGTAGTCGGCCGCGACTTGCTCGGCATACGCCTCGGCGAATGACGCGATGGCCTCATCGAAGGCCGTGCCTGAGCCGAGAGGTAGGCCGACAGGGCGATCGCGTCGCCTGATCGGGCGTGCGCACGGGCGAGGGTGTGGCCGCAGAGGGTTCCGTATCGGACAAGCCGCTCGCCGGTGAGTGAGGACGGGTCCGGAGACCACTTCATGTCCCGTAGTTGTCGGATGTAGAAGCTTCGGCCCGCGGGCCCGTCGATCCAGCCGAGGAAGGAGTCGCTCGCGGCCTGCATGAGCCGCTGTCCGGTGACGACGCGGTGGCCGTGCTTGCTGAACGCCGACTTGTGCGTGAACGCTTCCAGCACTGAGGCCTGCGCCTGCTTGACCTGGAGGACCATGAGGTCGTCCTCGTCCCGGCCACGCAGCAGGAGTACGAAGGCGAGAAGACCCACACTGCCGACACCGACGACCTTGTGGCCCATGTCGATGACCTCGTAGCGCTTGAGCAACTCCTGGCGATCGTCCTGCAAAGTCGCCCGGTACTCCCGGAACAGGGAGTTGATCGTGGCCATGAGGTCGTCGGACATCTCCAACCGCGCGAGCAGGGGTGGCTGGTCGCGGAACTGCCGGCGCCCGTCGACCACCTCCGTGATCTTCTGGATGGCCGACCAGGCATCCCGCATGCGGGCCTTCGCTGCGGCCGTCTCGACCGTGGCCCGCGCCGTCGCCGCATCTGGTGTTGAGCCGGCCGTCTTGTCCTTCTTGCTCGCCTTGCCCTTCCGCTTCTTCTTGGTGTCCGGGCCGTCGCCGCCCGCGGCGAGCTTGTCGACAAGCGTGAGGAGACCGGCGACGTCGACCCGGTCGTACCAGATCTCAAGTTCCCTCTTGGCGGCGAACTGCGCCATGGAATCCCGGTAGGAGGAGGCGGCGGCCAGCGCCGCGTCCCTGCCGAGCGTGTCCGGGAGTGCGTTGTCGCGGGCCGCGAGAACGAATGAGGTGGCCAGTCGCTTGACGTCCCACTCGAACGGGCCCGGGTTGGTCTCGTCGAAGTCGTTGACGTCGAAGACGACGGAGCGATCGGGGGCGGCGAACAGCCCGAAGTTGGCGAGATGGGCGTCGCCGCATAGCTGGACGTTCAGACCGGACCGGGGGCATGGTGGCGAGATCCGCCGCCATCAGCAGGGCGCCACCGCGGTAGAACGCGAATGCACTGGTAGCCATCCGGGCGTGCCGCACCGGGATGAGTTCCTGCACACGCGAGGTCTCCTGACCCATCAGAAGACCGACCGGGTCGGCGCGATTCGCAGCTGACTCCCAGGATGCGAGTTCCTCGCGCGGAGTCTGGGCGCGGGCGACCTTCCCCTTCTTGGTCCGCTCGTCTGCGCTGAGGTGAGCCACGACCTTCTGCGCGGCCGCCTTGGCCACCCTCTCTCGAACGACTTCCTGCTGCTCGACGAGGTCCCGGTCCACCACGGCCGCAACCGAGCTCGACCCGACTGATGCCGCGGCCTCTTTGCCGACCTTCGCGTCGTTCGTCGTGGTGCTCGCATCTCCTGCTGGATTCTCGGCCATGTGGCCCAGTGAACCACCGAGTCCGTTGACTGTCACAGGGCGGTCCGCAGGGTGGTCCGCACGGCTCGACGATCTCCGCAAGCAAACTGCCCGAGGCGTCGCCTAAGCCGCGGCAGGAACGGGCCGAGAGGGGCCAGAAGCTGAACTCGCGACCTCGCCGGATGCCCGCTACGCATGCCGCCCACAGCAGGCGGAAGAGCGCCGTCGCCCCGCGGCGGTGCCGGCAAGTGCCGCCCCGGGGCGATGATCGACCGGAGCTACGTGCTGGACGACATCGTCGAGGCGCACCTCATCCGCGCCGATCAGGCCCGCAGCGCCGTGGTCAGAGCGGGAGCCTCTTCCATCGCGTACGACCATATGGGGCCGGGTCGGTGCCGAGGTAGTGACAACTCAGAATGATCTGCAGGCGCGCGCTGCTGCACCACTCGACGTCGGGATGCAAACTCATCTCGGCGTCGCTGAGGTGCTCGCCGTTCCGCCGACGGTCTTGAGCCGTAGATCGACGACTCCTGCGACTCATCGCACGCATCGAGGAGGTCGACTTCGCTCGCTCATGAACTGACGAGGAATCGAATATAGAACCCACCACGGGCCGCTTACCGAACGATCGTCGCACCGAACTGCTCGGGGCGTCGGGTCGCTTGCCCGTGCGGATAGCCGGATGCCCGGCCAGTCCACGTCCGGTGTCAGCTAAGCAAGACCATCGCCCCTACGTCTGCCCATGATGGACTCGGGGAGCCTGGCGGGCCACGCCTGGATCCTGATCTTGACGCCTTCTTCGTCGGTGCCGACCTCGGCAATGGCGCCCCCGCGGTCCGCTCCCCCGCCTGTTTGTCGAACTGCTGAAGTGCCTCGCCAGCGATCGAGAGGTGATCGCTGTGCGTCTCCCCCTCCTGCGCGAGCGCTCGCGTCACGAGCCCGACCCCTGCGGCCGGACTCGAGGGAACACCGCCGCACCTCAGACCGTCGATCATGAGCTTGAGTGAACCCGCTGCCGTCGTTCTGGTGCCACCAGCCGCTGGCTGGTGGCAAGGACGACCAGCAGGAACCAGCCCGACGTGATCACGATGCAGATGCCGGCGCCTAGCTGTTCTGTCCATCGACGTTGGTAACGAGGCGCGTCAGCTGTTGACGGGAAGGACTCTCGAGAGTGTGAAGCGACCAAGCAATCACATTCACGAAGGGAGGCGCTTCAGGCAGCTCACGCTAATGCCCCCGTTGTCCGAGCTGGGCCGGTTGGAAGCTGGCCCGGTTCCATGTTGAGTGGGGCCGACGATCCGTGGGACCGGAGCGGTTCCAGGTCCCGACCACGACGGTGATCCGATGGTCGCGTCGGTATCGGGCGGTGTTGGCCGCCGGGTGACGCCGACGTCGCGGGACATGGTCGATGTCTCGAGCCGCCGCACCGATCGCTGACGCGGCCAGGCGGCCGGATCGAGGGCGGAGGTCAAGCACCTGCCGCGGACAAGCGGCGGTTCGGGCCTTGGTCCAGATCGCGGGCCGGGTCGGGATCCCCGCCTCGACCGTGCACCGGATCCTGGTCCGCGAGGCCCCAACCGGCTCGATCACATGGACCGGGCCACCGGTGAGGGTGTATCCGCTGAGCGGACCCGGCCCGAGGACCCGCACGTGGACGTGAAGAAGTTCGGCCTCAACCTCCCGGCGGCGGATGGAAGGTCAACGGACGCGCCGGGTTCCAGACTGACCGGCCGCAGATCGAGGCCGACCGCCTGCCAGCAGCGGTCCCGATCGAGGACCCGGAAGGGCGGGCACGCGTTCGCACCTCCGCAGTCGACGACCACTCCCGCCTGGCCTACTCCGAGGTCCACGACGACGAGACCAAGACCACCGTGGCCTTTGGACCCGGGCGATCGCGTTCTGCGCCTCGCACGGGATCACCGTCACCGAGGTCATCAGCGATAACGGCCCGGCCTACCCGCTCCACCGACTGGGTCCGGCTGAACACCGACCTTGGCATCGCCATCCGCCACCCCCGCCATACCGACCCAGACCAACGGCGGGTCGAGCGCTACCAGCGGACACCTGCGCGACGAATGGGGCTACGCCAAGGCCTACTCCTCCGAATCAGCCCGCCGGAAGGCCTGACCAGCTGGCTCCCACATCTACAACCATCACAGGCCACACACCGCACTCGGCGGTAAGCCACCGGTCACCCGCGTGACCAACCTGCTTGGACAGAACAC